>NZ_CP112972.1:0-1200000 GCF_026410925.1 Halovenus salina
TCGAGGCGGAGAAGCCGGGAATGGTCATCGGACGCCACGGCACGACCCTCCGTGAGATTACCCAGGAGACCGGCTGGACGCCCGAGGTCGTCCGGACGCCGCCAATCGAATCCTCGACGGTCAAAAACGTCCGGAACTTCCTCAAACAGGAACGCAACGAACGTCGGGATATCCTCGAACGCATCGGCAGACAGATTCACCGCGAGGAGATGTCGGACGACCAGTGGGTCCGTATCACGACGCTCGGCTGCTGTCGTGAGGTCGGTCGGGCATCGTTCATCCTCTCGACGCCGGAGACCCGTGTTCTTGTCGACTGTGGCGACAAGCCAGGCTCCGAGGACGAGGTGCCGTACCTCCAAGTTCCCGAGGCGCTCGGGTCGGGTGCGAACTCGCTCGACGCTGTCGTCCTGACACACGCCCACCTCGACCACTCTGCGCTGATTCCGCTTCTGTTCAAGTACGGCTACGACGGCCCGATTTACACGACAGAGCCGACGCGGGACCTGATGGGGCTGCTGACGCTCGACTACCTCGATGTCGCCGCCAAGGAAGGGCGTGCGCCGCCGTACGAGTCTGAGATGGTCCGGGAGGCAATCAAACATACCATCCCGCTCGAGTACGGCGACGTGACCGACATCGCGCCGGATATCAAGCTCACGTTCCACAACGCTGGTCACATCCTCGGCTCCTCCATCTCGCATTTCCACATCGGGGACGGGCTCTACAACGTCGCCTTCTCGGGAGACATCCACTACGACGACACGCGGTTGTTCAACGGCGCTGTCAACGACTTCCCACGGGTCGAGACGCTCGTGCTGGAGTCGACCTACGGCGGCCGCAACGACTACCAGACCGACCAGGAAGACTCAGAACGGAAGCTGAAACACGTCATCAAGAACACGCTCGAACGCGACGGAAAGGTCGTGATTCCCGCCTTCGCAGTCGGTCGGTCACAAGAAATCATGCTCGTGCTCGAAGAGGCAATGCGCGAGGGCGAAATCCCCACCGTCCCAGTCCATCTCGACGGGATGATATGGGAGGCGACGGCGATTCACACCACCTACCCCGAGTACCTGCGCGACGACCTCCGCGAGCGCATCTTCCACGACGACGCCAACCCCTTCCTCGCCGACCAGTTCAACCATATCGACGGCGGCGAGGACGAACGGCAGGAAGTCGCCGACGACGGGCCCTGTATCGTCCTCTCGACCTCGGGAATGATGGAGGGTGGGCCGATTATGTCCTGGCTCGAACATCTCGGCTCGGAAGAGGACTCGACACTCGTCTTCGTCGGCTACCAGGCCGAGGGCACGCTCGGAAGCCGTATCCAGAGCGGTCGTCGCGAGATTCCTATCGGCGGTCGGAACGGCCGTGGGAGTTCGCTGACACTGGATATGGATGTCGAGACTGTCGACGGCTTCTCCGGCCACGCCGACCGGCAAGGACTTGAGAACTTCGTGCGAACAATGAACCCCCGTCCGGAGAAAGTCCTCTGTGTCCACGGCGACGAACGCTCGACACAGGACCTCTCGTCGGCACTGTACCACGACTTCAACATGCGGACCTTCGCACCGAAGAACCTCGAAACGTTCCGGTTTATATAGCTCGACGACTGCGAAAAGACGACTTTTTGTCTGGAGCCACGGAGAATGCGGTATGCACGTCAGAGTAAACGCCGCAATCAGCGCCGACGGGAAACTCGTCGCGGCGGCGCGAACAGATCGCCATCAGCGGCGACGATGATTTCGACCGTGTCGACCGCCTGCGCGCAGAGAGCGACGCGGTGATGGTCGGTGTCGGGACGATTCTTGCCGATGACCCATCGCTCACTATCGACAGCGCCGACCGCCGTGAGAACCGCCGTGAGAAGGAGCAGCTGAAAATCCCGCCCGGGTTGTAGCCGACTCACATATCCGGACGCCGCCGAACGCGACGGTGCTCGACGACAGCGCCGAGACGTACCTCCTCGTCAGCGAGGCTGCACCCTCGGATTTCGTCGCCCAGATGGAAGAACAGGATGCGACCGTCATCGCGACCGGCGAGAACAGAGCCGACCTGGCTGGTGCCTTCGACGAACTCCAGTCTCACGGCATCGAGCGGCTGTTCGTCGAGGGCGGCGGCGATTATTTTCTCGCTGTTCGAAGAAGGACTCGTCGACCGCCTCTCGGTGTTCGTCGGCTCGGTGGTCATCGGCGGCAGAGACGCGCCGACGCTTTCCGACGGCGACGGCTTCGTCGAGGATTTCCCACAGCTCGACCTCGAACGCGTCGAGCGTGTCGACTCGGGTGTCGTTCTAGAGTACGACGTGCCGGCTTAGTGGTTGTGGCCGGTCATCTCCTGGAAGCTCTGGCCGAACCGCTCTTCGAACTCGTCCAGGGTTGCCTCCTCTGCGGCTTCGAGTGCCTCGCCGACATCGCCGTGGCCGTGGTGGACGATGCCGTGGGCCTGCTGTGCCAGTCCTAGAAGAGCGAGGTTGCCGACGACCTCTGCGGAGCTCTCCTCGTCCTCGCTCAGGGCCTCGGTGAGGGCGAGGGGAATCTCGAACTCGTCGCTGTCTCCGTCCATTTCGATACTGACTGTTGCGGATTCTTGTGCCATACCTTCCTTTCGAGAGTCTGTAATAAAGACCCTGCGACTGGGTGAGTAGTCGTGAGGCTATATGCCAGTATAACCCAAGGCCGAATCCAGTCGACGAAGAGGTGCGCCTGTGTATCTCTGTCTTTGAGGTGAATAAACCAATCGTACGTGTTTACCCCGAGGATGCAACAACTGGCACGGCGTGAGCCCGTGAAATCATTTCGTTGTCCCGAGCAACTCGCTTGAGTTCCTCGTAGAGATTGCGTCCCTGCTGGCTCCACGTCGCCAGCAGGGACAGCAGCGTCTCGTGAACGAACATGCCTCGGTCATTTCGAAGCGTACCGATGAGTTTCCGGAGAACCACCGGTTCACGAAGCGCGTTTTCTGCAGCGTTGTTCGTTGGAGAGACCGCTGGCTCACCGACGAAGGTGAGCCAGTGGTCGAGACCTCCTTCGATCTTCCCGAGTAGTGTTGCCACTGGTCCGTCGGGAACTGACCGCTCAATCAACGATTCAAGCTCTCTCCGTGCTACACGCTGGAGTTCTGCCCGTTCGCGCAGTGACAAGTCGCTCTCCAGCTGAGTCTGGAGAGCAACGTACAGCTGTTTGAGAGCACGGTAGATTGGTTCGCCTTCGTCCTGCTGTTCAGCGGCTTGTTCAGCTTCCCGAAGAATATGTGCCCAACACCGCTGAAGCGTCTCGCTGAAGGCTGGATATGCCCTCCATCCATCACAGATGACCGTTCCTGCGAAGTCCTCGCCGAGGACTTCCGCGGGAACATCGCTTCCTCGACTCTCCCTAACCGCGTAGAGCGTGTGCTCTTCCGTGGTGAACGTCCAGATCCACGCCTGTTCGCCATCTCGTTTGATTCCTGTCTCATCAACGTGAACGACCTCAGCGTCCTGAATGTGCTGGCGTATTCGCTCGTATTCACAGCGACCGGCGCGCGCAGCGCGCTCGGTCGCGTGCCACGCGGACGCGCCCGTGAACTCCAGTCCGTGTAGTTGTTCGAAGCGATCAGCGATCTTCCGGTATGGGAGGCGGTGATCGTATCGAGACAGAGCGGCTTGTGCGATGACATTCACCCCGAACTGCCCCTCATCGGGGCAGTCGGGGTGTGAAGCAACAGTTTCGGACCCGCAAGAGTGGCACTCGTAGTGGTGGCGGTTGTACTGTGTAACTTCCGGTGGCTGTGGGTCCGGGATTTCTTCGACGAGTCGGGGGCTGACGCCCGCCGACTCGTCAAACACTTCACCACAGTCTGGACAGCAGTCACAGGTAACCTCGATTTCTCGATCCGGATCAGGTGCAGTTCGCCACTCTGGATCGTGTCCGGGATTTCGACCAGGACTGCCACCGTCAGTACGTGGCTGTTCGTCGTCCTCGTCTCCATCAGACGAGGACGACTCGTCTTGATTTGCTTGATCCTTGCTCGGTGGTGTATGCGGCCCTTCGTACCATCGAAGTTTGGCTCTGAGGCGCTTGTTTTCCTTACGGAGTTGCTGATTCTCTTGCTTGAGCTCTTCATTCTCTTGTTCAAGGTCATCAACACGATCTTCAAGAGCAGTGATTCGCTCAAGCAGTTGGTCCACTTTCTTGTCACTGACCATGACAACACCTCCTGACCAGTGCAGACGACGCGGGACGGTCTCCCTGCCGGAGACCGTCCCTCGGGTAACACCCTGTCGTCTGCATTGCTCTACCGTGAGATCAGGGGCAACTTACGAGAGAGTGGCGAAATCGTTCTGGGGGTAAACACGTATTATAAAAGAAATTACAACCGGTTAGAATATACAACACACCAGAAATATATTGATGGTTGTCGATGGAGGTTCCATGCGCACTTTTGACCTCGCTCAGAGCAACTCAGAATTTGCCGCTGACGAGTTGGCGAGGTCTAACATTGAAAACGAGTCCGTGCTTGAATCGATTCTCCATGCCAATCCTCAGGTGCTGTTGGACGAGACCGTGTTCATATTCGGTCGCCAGACATCCGTCGAAAGCGGAATCCTTGATCTTCTGGGGCTCGATCAGTATGGAAATCTCCTTATTTTTGAGCTCAAGATCGGTCAGAGCGGATCCGGAAGTGCAAGCGAAGAAACGATCCTCAGCCAACCACAGAACTACGCGCAAGACCTCGCCTCGTGCACGTACGACCGCCTGAACGATATTTATCAACAATACCGTGAGGACGTCGCAAGCGGCCAGTGGAGCGTCAGCGACGCGGCTACACCCGCACAAGACCTCGCCTCAGCGTTTGAAGCTGTGTTCGGTGACACGCTGGATCCGGAAGACTTCAACGCGGCACAGCGGATAGTGATTGTCGCCGAACAAATTACATCACAGACGCGTCAGAACACCCGCTATCTCCTCGACAAAGGTCTCGATATGCAATGTGCCGAGGTACAGATGTTTGAATCAGAAGCGGCTGGTCAGACGGTCCTCGGTACCAACACGGTCGTCGATTACAGCCTATCACGTGTCCGTCCGGAGCGGGAATCGAATCCGACGTATCCCGACGTGGCACGGACTCTTGCCGAACTTGTCTCACCGAGGTTGAGTTCTGTCGTCGGTACTGATTCATCCAGAATCGTATTTCAGGACTTGGATGGTTACCGCCCGTACTTCGCATCGCCACACCCGGACCATCCGGCTGACGTCCGATATACGCTTTATTTCCGACCCGCCACCTGGGGATCTGTGCTGGTGGCTATCGATTACTTCGGGGATGATGCCGGGGTTCTCGACGCTCTCGGACAGAATTCCGATCTGTTCGCGGAGCGTGGGTTCACTGTGAAAGATCGATCCCGTGACCGCATCGTCGTTGGCAACTGGGAGACTGATTCCCCGGGAGTACTAAACGACGAGGACTTCTTAGCGGAAGTCGCCGATGAGTTCGTGAAGCTGGTGGAGACTGGACACGAAGTTCTCGTCACTAACGATTAGCAAGTGCGGAGGGCGACGACGGGCCGAAACAACGGTCGGGGTGGTTGGTTGGGCGATTGGATGGGTTAGCGTTGTCGACCTCTTTGGTGGGATTGCCGCCCCACAGCAGGGGAGCCAGCAACGTGTTGGCTGAGTCGGGCTGTCTCTCCCGATGGCCAGGATCGGCCGTTCGAGGGATAGATCAGAGGCTCCGGCCGGGCCAGCGTGGTCCGTACTCACTTTCGTGCGATCACTACAGCCTTCTGTAACTTGGAGTCGGCATGACCCTACATCTTCGGGGGTGATGTCAGAAGTTATCCCAATCGGTGAATAGATCGGCTCAAATCGAATGATGGATGCCATCAAATCCTAAGAACGAGTAACTCCAGTGCGAGAAGAAAACGGAACGCTGGCCTCCACAGGGCCAGCTCCACCTTCCGAAATTCAGACTGGCACATGGCACCCTGTCAGAAGGGCTGGAACCCAGGTGACTTGCGTGTGCCTATTAGTGGGCCCATTAGAAGATAGACGGTGATATTATGTAACCCTTCTTATACTTCTGTGTCCGACTGTTCCATCCCTCTGAGGAGGCGAGGTTTAATCAAGATGAGTTTCGCCATCGGGTCATCGATCTCGACGTGCTTTAGGATGTACTCCGTATCCTCGTAGGTCAGGTAACGGCGTTCGTCGTTTTCACACATAATCAGCCCATCTTATCTAGGGCGTCGCGGCGGTCCTCGACAGGGGCTTGGTCATACTTCATCGTCGTCTCCGGGCTCTTGTGACGGAGTTGGGCCTGGGCCGCCGCGAGGTCTTCCTCCCTCGTAAAATACGTCCCAACACTGTGTCTGATGGCATACCACGACATCTGGCGATTCTCGATTGGGATTTCCGCCTCCTCACAGAGATTCCGGAGATGGCGTCCCAAAGACATTGACGTGTACGGCGTCCCCTCACGCGACAACCAAATGCGGTCAGACTCGTCGTACTTCTCGTAATACTCCCGCTCCTCAAGCCATCGCTCCAACGAAGAAGCTGTCCGATCCGAGATAGCGACGGTCCAATTCTCCGAGCCCTTGCTCGACTCGTCATGAGGAATCCGGAGCATGTTGTTCTCCACATCAACCCAATGGACACGAGCTCGACGAACCTCAACGGGCCTAAGTCCAGCGTCGAGGGTCGTCCAGAACAGACTCGTGAGCTTCCAGCCATTGGCGCGGTCGAAGTCATCGGGCGATACATCTCGCTTACTCTTGCCGAACCTTTGGGCGAGGTACGACTTCCAGTTATCCCGTTCCTCCGGCGTCACCGAATGGTAGCTCGGAACTGACCCATACTCAAGCGCGGCTTCACGAATCTTCTTGCGCTCGTCTTTGGTCAAGAAGTCTCGGGGCTTGTTATGGGGCTCGTGGAACGAGTAGCTTGCTTCCCAGTCCATCTCTCGACCTCGGCGATGTTCCTGGTACTTGACGAGCCGCTTCATGCACTTCTGCTTCGTTCCCTTCGCGGAGTTGGACGTGTCACGCATCGCCACGTCGCTCATGAAGCGGTTGATGTCTTCGACGGTGACTGTGGTCGTGTACTTGTCTTTGTCTTCCCAGAGCCATCTGTAGAACAGGCTGACTTGGTAGCTCATCTGTCGCACGACGGAGTCGGAGTAGCCTTCGGCTTTTTTGGGCTCTTTACCCATCCGTGCGGCCCACTGGAGCACGTCGGTCTTGTAGTCTTTCCAGTCGATCAGTTGTTTCTCGGTGAGTGCGTCCCGGACCTTGTCGATGATGACGGGCGCACCCGCAACTCGGTCAGCCATTAGTCTGAGGCATTATCCTCAGACATTAACTGAGTCGAGGTTTTGGTGGGGTACTGGTCAGAACCCCGAGTGTTTGTTCTAATCGCTATACTGCGCGGTTGCGTGAGTCTGGGACCCACGTTAGAACCCTTGAGGTGCATGTTTATTTCATACCTGTAGGTCGCTGAAAAGTGCAAGAAGGCGGGAGGATGGAAGTGCGCTGGCCGAGATTTGAACTCGGGTTAGGACCGTGGCAGGGTCCTGTGATACCACTACACCACCAGCGCGCATCCTACCGTACTGGGGTGAGTAATAAAAGCGTTCCGAATGCCGTCTGCGTATTGGTCACAACAGCCGAAGACGTGTCGGCCAGATATACAGACTGGGTGAACGGTGTCCGAACAGTTAACACGGGAAGACTCTTGATACCGGCACATCACCGCGAATGAGCACCGACCAGATTGATGTCGAGTATCTCCGCGAGCATCGTGACCGCGTCGAACGGCCGCTGTATACGCTGTTCCAGAAATACGGCCACGGCAGCAGGCGGTGGTTCGTGCTGGGCATCTTTGCCTCCATCGGCGCGCGATTCGCCTCGCTCGTTCCACCAATCTTGCTTGGCGTCGCCATCGACGCCATCTTCCGGGACGACCAGGCCTTCGACCTGCCGCTGGTTCCCCAGGAATGGTTGCCGACCGAGACGATGGAACAGTTCTGGTTCCTCGTCGCGTTCATGGGAGTCGCGATGATTGGCCGGGCGTTTCTGAACTTCGTCCGGATGTCCTCGCTCAATCTCTTCTCCCACCGCGTCAAACACGAGGTACGGACCGCGACATACCAGCAGATGCAACGGCTCGACATGGAGTTTTTCAACGAGGTCCAGACCGGAGAACTGATGTCGATTCTCTCGAACGACACCAACCGTCTGGAGCAGTTTCTCGACGACATGTTCGGGCAAGCCATCCAGCTGACTGTCCTCATTGTCGGTATCACAGTCGTGTTGTTCTGGTTCAATCCACAGCTCGCGCTCGTCACGCTCGTTGTCGTCCCGATTGCGGCCGCTTTCACCTACTGGTTCATGCGCTTTGTCGAGGAACGGTACTCCGACGTGCGTGAGTCGGTCGGCGACCTCAACAGCCGACTGGAGAACAACATCAACGGCATCCAGGTCATCAAGGCCTCGAACACCGAGGACTACGAGGACGAGCGCGTCAGAGACCACTCCTACCGGTACTTCCGCCTCGACTGGCTCGCGCTCCGCCTGAACTTCATCTATCGACCCGGTCTGCAGGCGCTGACTTCGCTTGCGTTTATCGCGACCTTCGTCGTCGGCGGCGTCTGGATTCTTGACGGGCCGCCGGGGCCGCTGTCTGGTGAGTTGACCGAGGGGACGCTCGTCATCTTCCTGTTGCTCACCCAGCGACTCGTCGACCCCCTCGCACAGATGAGCAACATCATCGACCGCTACGAGGACGCCAACGCCTCGCTCAAGCGGATTCTCGGCGTCATGAACCTCCCAGTCAATATCGAAGACAACGAGGATGCGATGGAACTCGACGCCGTCGACGGGCGGGTGGCGTTCGACGACGTGACCTTCGGATACGACGAGGAGTCAGTGCTCGAAGACATCGACTTCGAGGTCCAGCCAGGTGAGACGGTCGGACTCGTCGGGCCGACAGGGGCAGGCAAGACGACGATTGTCAAGCTCCTCCTTCGGCTCTACGATACCACAGAGGGGTCGGTCCGGGTCGATGACCACGACGTGCGCGATATCACACTGTCGAGTCTCCGGAAATCGATGGGATACGTCGGCCAGAATAACTTTCTGTTCGACGGCAGCGTCGCCGAGAACATCAAATACGGTGCGTTCGACGCTAGCCGCGAGGAGGTCGTGGAGGCTGCCAAACGGGCACAGGCCCACGAATTCATCACCAACATGCCCGAAGGGTACGACACGGAGGTCGGCGAACGTGGCGTGAAACTCTCCGGCGGCCAGCGCCAGCGCGTCGCCATCGCGCGCACTATCCTCCAGCACCCCGAGATTCTGGTCTTCGACGAGGCGACCTCTGCTGTCGACACGGAGACGGAGATGCTTATCCAGCGCTCTATCGACGACCTCGCGGCCGACCGGACGGCCTTCGTTATCGCCCACCGTCTGTCGACGGTCCGTGACGCCGACCGGATATTTGTCATCGAGGACGGCAAGATAGTCGAACGCGGTACCCACGACGACCTGCTCGCGGCCAACGGTCTCTACGCGAATCTCTGGCGGATTCAGGCCGGCGAGATTGGTGACCTGCCCGAGGAGTTCGTCGAGCGCGCGAGCAAACGCGTCGCACAGCAGGGACTCGACCCGGACTGAGCCGATAATATCGGCAGAGAGACGCTCATTCCGCCATGTGAATCCATCCCAGCACGAGGCCAAAACGGACTCTTTTTAAGTATGTATGAGAGACTAATCGCTACAGTCTAGTGGCGCGACGTGGAAGCGTTACGGCATGACCGTCAGCGTGCTCGTGCCGTCGTCACTCGCCAGGGAAGCAACCGACAAACGCGAGGCAACTCGCAAGCTCGGATACGTGGCCCGCGCGGCCACGGTCTTCCGGGTCGACCGTCTCACGGTCTATCCGGACCCTGGTGGGCAACGACATCATGACGACGGGTTCGTCGAAACCGTACTTCGGTACGCCGCGACGCCTCCGCACCTCCGAAAGGAGGTCTGGGGGACGCGGGACGAACTAGAGTACGCGGGCGTCCTGCCGCCGCTCCGCGTGGCGACACAGACCGGCTCCGGATCCGAGGGTTCGGGGTCGTTAAGACAGGGAATCGTGACCGAGGTCGGAGCTGATGGGCGCGTGCGGGTCAATTGCGGACTGCAACACCCGGTCTCCCTGCCCGTTCCGGACGGTACGGAACTGGTCAAGGGGGAACGCGTCTCCGTCAGGGTCTCTTCGCGAGAGCCGGTCCGAGCGAAGCTCGTCGACGAGCCACAACCTGGCTATGTCGTCGACACTACGGACCTGGATACCGCAGTTACCCGTACCGACGCAGGACTCACTATCGCCTCTTCGAGGCACGGTGACTGCCTGTGCCCGCGCCAGCTCGATGAGCTGGCGGCCGAAACCGGCGAACGGGAGTACACGGTCGCCTTTGGCGCACCCGAGCGCGGCCTGCCGGCCGTGCTTGGAATTTCGCCCGAGGCGGTCAGCGAAGACGGCCACGACGAGACAGGACGGTTTGACCTCTGGCTCAATACGGTTCCGAACCAGGGCAGCGACGTGGTGCGAACGGAAGAAGCACTGTTCGCAACGCTTGCCTGCCTGAACCTCATGGAGTGAACGCACATGCCACAACCAGAACGACCACGCAAAGGCTCGTTGGGCTTCGGCCCGCGCGGGCGAGCGGCCAGTGAGACACCGCGGTTCAACAGCTGGCCCGATGACGACGGCCAACCCTCGCTACAGGGTATTGCCGGCTACAAGGCCGGGATGAGCCACGTCGTCATGATTAACGACCAGCCCGAGTCTGCACGCGAGGGGATGGAAGAGACGGTGCCGGTAACCGTCGTCGAGACACCCCCGATGCAGGTCGTCGCCATTCGAGCCTACGAAGAGACGCCGTACGGACAGCGACCGCTGACGGAGGTCTGGGCCGACGAGTTCGACCCTGAACTCGAACGCGCTCTGGACCTTCCCGAAGACCATGACGCGGCCGCTGCGGAGGAACAGATTCAACACGCACTCGATTCGGGCAGTCTCGGCGAGGTTCGTGCGATTACGCACACCACGCCGGAAGTGCTCGACGGTGTGCCCAAGAAACGCCCCGACGTGATGGAAAACCGCATCGGCGGCGGCTCGCTCGCCGACCGCGTCGAGTACGGACTCACCCTCCTCGAAGAGGGCGAGTACAACGTCAACGACGTGTTCCGCGCCGGCGAGTACGCCGACGTGGCAGCCGTCACCAAGGGCAAAGGCACACAGGGCCCCGTCAAGCGATGGGGTGTCCAGAAGCGCAAGGGGAAACACAAACGCCAGGGCTGGCGTCGCCGTATCGGCAACCTCGGCCCCTGGAACCCCTCGCGCGTGCGGTCGACGGTGCCCCAGCTGGGCCAGACCGGCTACCACCAGCGGACCGAACTCAACAAGCGCCTCGTCGACATCGGCGACGGCGACGATTCGAGCGTCGACGGCGGCTTCGTCAACTACGGCGAAGTCGACGGCGAGTACACGCTCGTGAAAGGTTCGGTTCCTGGTCCGAAGAAACGGCTGGTTCGGCTCCGTCCCGCAGTGCGTCCCAACGACCAACCGCGCCTCGACCCCGAGGTGCGCTACGTTTCGACAGCCTCGAACCAGGGATAAACAATGCAAGTACCAGTACACACACTCGACGGTGACGCGGACGGGGAGACAGAGCTTCCCGCCGTCTTCGACAGTGAGTTCCGACCGGACCTCATCCGGCGTGCGGTGCTTGCTGCACAGGCGAACCGCAAACAGGACTACGGTGCAGACGAGTACGCCGGCCTTCGAACGCCCGCCGAATCGTTCGGCAGCGGACGCGGCCAGGCCCACGTCCCCCGCGAAGGCGGACAGGCCCGACGCGTCCCCCAGACGGTTGGGGGTCGCCCCGCACACCCGCCCAAAGCAGAGAAGGACCGCTCGTACGACATCAACGACAAAGAGCGCCAGAAGGCGATTCGGTCGGCCATCGCGGCCACGACCGACGCCGAGATCGTGCGCGAGCGCGGTCACGAGTTTGACGATGATGTCGACCTTCCACTCGTCGTGAGCGACGAGTTCGAAGACCTGACGAAGACCCAGGACGCAGTCGACGCACTCGAATCGCTCGGCATCCGCGCCGACATCGAGCGCGCCGACGAGACGAAGATTCGCGCCGGACAGGGCACGACTCGCGGTCGGAAGTACACTCGACCGAAGTCGATTCTGTTCGTCACGAGCGAGTCCGAATCACGCGCCGCCCGGAATCTCGCCGGTGCGGACGTGACGACGGCAACCGAACTCGACGCAGAGGACCTCGCACCCGGCACGGACGCCGGGCGGCTTACGGTCTGGACCGAAAGTGCAGTCGAGGAGGTGGCCGACCGATGATGGACGCAATCCTCCACCCGCACGTGACCGAGAAGTCCGTCGACAAGATGGACTTCGAGAACAAGATGGTGTTCATCTGTCAGTCCGACGCCGAGCAGGGCGAAATCGTCGAGGAGGTCGAGTCGCAGTTCGACGTCGAGACGGAGGGCATCAACACGATGATAACGACAGATGGCACGAAAAAGGCAGAGATTCAGCTGACTGACGACCACGACGCACAGGAGATTGCGTCGCGAATTGGGGTGTTCTAACGATGGGACGACGAATTCGCGGACAACGACGCGGACGCGGCACACCGACGTTCCGTGCCCCGTCACACAGGTACAAAGCAGAGCTCTCCCACCGGACCGTCGAGGACGACGATCTCGTTTCCGGAACGGTCGTGGACATCGAACACGATCCTGCACGGAGCGCACCGGTCGCCGCCGTCGAGTTCGACGACGGAGACCAGCGCCTCGTGCTCGCTCCAGAAGGAATCACGGTCGGCGACACCATTCAGGTGGGCGTCTCCGCGGCAATCGAGCCGGGGAACACGCTTCCACTCGCCGAGATTCCGGAGGGCGTTCCGGTCTGTAACGTTGAGGCGAACCCGGGCGACGGCGGTCGATTCGCCCGCGCCTCGGGTGTCTACGCCACGCTGTTGACCCACGACCGGGCGGTTGCGGTCGTCGAGCTGCCAAGTGGCGAGATGAAACGCCTCGACCCAGACTGCCGGGCGACAATCGGAGTCGTCGCCGGTGGCGGCCGAACAGAGAAACCGATGCTCAAGGCCGGCAACAAACACCACAAGGCCAAGGCCCGCGGTATGGTCTGGCCACGCGTCCGTGGTGTTGCGATGAACGCCGTCGACCACCCGTTCGGTGGCGGCGGCCGCCAGCACCCGGGCCGACCGAAAAGTGTCTCGCGGGACGCCCCGCCGGGACGGAAGGTCGGCGACATCTCCTCGCGCCGAACCGGCCGAGGTGGTGACACATGAGTTCTGACGAATACCAGATTGGCCACGAGGGCGAGTTTACCTACCGTGGTCACACGCTTGAGGAACTGCAGGAGTTGGACGTTGACGAGGTAGCGGAACTGCTTCCCGCGCGACAGCGGCGAACTATTGAACGTGGCCTGTCCTACGAGCACGAACAACTGCTCGAAGAGGCACGCGAAGCTGGCGAGGAAGAAAGCGCCAACAACCCGATTCGGACACACCTCCGGGATATGCCGATTTTCCCGGAGATGGTCGACGTGACCTTCGCGGTCCACAACGGGCAGAGCTTCGAGCGCGTCAAGGTCGAGCCGGAGATGCTCGGCCACTACCTGGGCGAGTTCCAGCTGACGCGAACGAGCGTCGAACACGGACAGGCTGGCATCGGAGCCACACGCTCCTCGAAGTTCGTACCCTTGAAATAAACCATGGGAATCAGCTACTCAGTCGAGGCCGACCCGGAGACGACGGCGAAAGCCATGCTCCGAGAGCGGCCCATCAGTATCAAGCACAGCAAGGCTATCGCCCGTGAGCTCAAGGGTATGACCGCCAGCGAGGCAGTCGAGTTCCTCGAAGGCGTCGTCGACGGCGACGAGGTCGTACCCTTTCGCGAACACAACACGGGCGTCGGTCACCGGAAGAACATCGACGGCTGGGACGCCGGCCGCTTCCCGGAGAAGGCAGCAAACGCCTTCCTCGATCTCGTCAACAACGGGATTGCGAACGCCGACAACCAGGGTTTCGACGGCGGGTCGATGGAGATTATGCACATTGCTCCCCACAAGGTTGGCGAGAGCGAGGGGCGCCAGCCCCGCGCACAGGGACGTGCTTCGCCCTGGAACACCCCAGAGTGTGACGTGGAGCTCATCCTCGAAGAAGGAGGTGAGGAGTAATGGCAGACGAACTCCAGTTCGTCGAGAACGGCCTCCAGCGCACGCAGATTGACGAGTTCTTCCAGGATGAACTCGGCCGTGCGGGCTACGGCGGTATGGAGATCGCCAAGACGCCGATGGGCACCCAAATCGTGCTCAAGGCCGAAAAACCCGGCATGGTCATCGGAAAGGGCGGAAAGAACATCCGCAAGATCACCAGCACGCTCGAAAACGAGTTCGGGCTCGAAGACCCACAGGTCGACGTTCAGGAGGTCGACGAGCCGGACCTCAACGCGCGCATCGTCGCCGACAAGCTGGGGAACGCGCTCGAACGCGGCTGGTACTTCCGCAAAGCCGGTCACACGACAATCGACCGCATTATGGAATCCGGCGCACTCGGCGCCGAGATTGTCCTCTCGGGCAAGGTCACGGGCGCACGCTCACGCGTCGAGAAGTTCAACCGTGGCTACATCAAGCACAACGGTGAACCCGCAGAGGAGATTGTCGACCACGGCGTCGGCACCGCAGTGATGAAACTTGGCACCATCGGGGTGCAGGTCAAAATCATCCCGCCAAACGCCGAGCTACCCGACGACTTCGAGATTCACGAGGATGTCGAGGTCGAGGACTACGTCGCCGAAGGCGACAGCGTCGACGACCTGCTCGCGGGCGAGCCCGACGAGGACGGTGACGAGCCTGAGACCGGCGCGCCGCCGTCTGACGACGAGGCCGACGAAGATGTTGCCGAAGAGGAAGTCGTCGACGAGGAGGTCGTCGAAGAGGCGGCCGACTACGACGAGCCAGAGGTTCCTGACGAGGACGAGGTCGAAGAAGAACTCGACGACCTCGACGCCGCAGTTGAGGAAGAGCTCGACGAAGAGACCGAGGCCGAAGCCGACGAACTGATGGATGAGATGGAGTCCGGCGAGGACGGTGATGCAGAATGACGGTCCTGCACGCTGCCGAGATTCGGGACATGACCCCCGCCGAGCGGGAGGTCGAACTCGAAGATCTGGAGACGGAACTCCTCAACGCCGAGGCGGTGAAAGCGACCGGTGGAATGCCAGAAAACCCCGCCCGCATCAAGGAGCTCCGTCGCGCCATCGCACGCATCAAGACGATCCAGCAGGAAGAAGGCGACCTCGAATGAGTATGACAGTGACACCCCAGACGCTGACGCGTCACGAACTCGTCGGTCTCGACGTACGAGTCGTCGCTGCGTCGAATCCGGACGTTATCGACCTCGACGGTCGAGTCGTCTCGGAGACGACACGGACACTCGGCATCGAGCACGAGGGCGGGGTGTCACTCGTACCGAAGGACTGCGCCACCTTCGAATGGACGCTCCCCTCAGGGGAACTGATTGAGACGGCGGGAGAGACACTCATCGCCCGCCCAGCCAGGCGCACCGAACAGAAGGGTGATTCGAAATGGGAATAGGATTAGACGTAAAGACACCACCAGAACCCGACAATCCGGACGACTACGACTACGAGACCTGTCCGTTCTACGGCGAGTTGCCGGTACGCGGACAGATTCTCGAAGGCGAAGTCGTCTCGACAGAGATGGACCGAACGGTCGTCGTCGAGCGAGAGTACGACGTGAACGTGCCGAAATACGACCGAAAGATGAAACGACGCTCCCGCATCCCGGCCCACGTGCCGGAGGTGCTGGAGCCGCTGTCGGAAGGCGACAGCGTTAAAATCGCGGAGACGCGGCCACTCTCGAAGACGAAATCACATGTCGTCGTCGAAGTGACCGAGAGCGCAGGAGGTGACCACTGATGGAAGCGATGAAAGCCGACGTGACCCAGGGCCTCAAGAAGGGCTCGCTCATCACGTGTGCCGACAACACCGGCGCTCGTGAGCTGAAGGTCATCAGCGTCCACAACTACACCGGGACGCACAACCGCCAGCCAAAGGCGGGTCTTGGAGACAAGATCACTGTCTCGGTCACCAAAGGAACGCCCGAGATGCGCCGCCAGGTGCTCGAAGCTGTTGTTGTTCGACAGCGCAAGCCGATTCGTCGCCCCGATGGCACGCGGATGTCCTTCGAGGACAACGCCGCCGTCATCGTCGACGACAACGAGGACCCCCGCGGAACCGAAATCAAGGGACCGATTGCGCGCGAAGTTGCAGAGCGCTTCGGTGCAATCGCCTCAACAGCTACGATGATAGTATGACGCGCCAACCACACAAACAGCGAAAACGCGAGCGAGACGCGCCGCTGCACGAGCGACACGAGCAGGTGAAAGCGACGCTGTCCGATGACCTCCGCGAGGAGCTCGGACAGCGCTCTGTCCGTGTCAACACCGACGACACAGTCGAAGTGTTGCGCGGCGACTTCGCCGGCGAAGAAGGCGATGTCGTCGATGTCGACCTGCGCGAGGCAGTCGTCCACGTCGAAGACGTGACCGTCGAGACCGTCGACGGTGAGGAGACGCCCAAGCCACTCGACGCGAGCAACCTTCGCGTCACGAGCCTCGACCGCTCGGACTCGCGGCGTATCGAGCGACTGGAGGAGGATAACGAATGACGAACCACCAGAAACGACTGTCAGTTCCCAAGAGCTGGCCAGTCGAACGGAAAGAGGAGATGTTCACCGTCAAGGCGGATGCAGGCCCACACGGGGAGTCAGGGGTCCCGCTCCTGATTCTCCTGCGGGACGTACTTGGCTACGTCGACAGCCGGAAAGAAGCCCGCTACGCGCTGAACCAGGACAGCATCCACATCAACGGCAAGGCCGTGAGCGACGAAGAACGGCCCGTCGGGATGTTCGACATCATCGCCTTCAGCGAGCGCGAAGAGTACTACCGCGTGTTCCCCGACGAGGGTGGTCGGCTGACGCTGACGCCCCTGGACGCAGACTCGGCAGGGAGCAAGCTGGGCAAAATCGAGGGCAAACGAAACGTCCCCGGCGGCGACGTGCAGCTGACGCTCCACGATGGGCAGACGCTGCTCGTCGAGGACGACAGCGACTACAGCGTCGGTGACTCGCTGGTTGTCGGCAACGAGGACGGCGACATCGTCGCTCACTTCGAGTACGAAGAGGGCGCGCTGGCGACTGCCGTTGCCGGCAAACACGCCGGCCAGATCGGCACCATCGAGGAGATTCAGGTGACGAAAAGCAGTTCTCCGAACGATGTCATTCTCTCGGCGTACGACGGCGACGACACCTTCGAGACGGTCGAAGAGTACATCGTCACGATTGACGAAAACTTCGTCGACGCAGACGAGGAGGGAGATGAATGAGCTCGACTGAGTTCCACGAGATGCGTGAGCCACGTATCGAGAAGGTCGTCGTCCACATGGGCGTCGGCCAGGGTGGCCGCGAACTCGGCGAAGCCGAGGAGATTATGGAGGAACTGACCGAGCAGGCGTCGGTCCGGACGACGGCGAAAAAGACAGAGCCGGAGTTCGGCATCCGCGAGGGTGACCCAATCGGAACGAAGGTCACACTGCGCCACGAGGACGCTCGTGAGTTCCTCGAGACGGCGCTCTCGCTCGTCGACCTCTCGGAAAGCCAGTTCGACGAGACCGGCAACTTCAGCTTCGGTATCGAGGACCACACCGACTTCCCGAGCCAGGAGTACGACCCAACGATTGGTATCTACGGGCTCGACGTAACGGTGAACTTGGTCCGGCCCGGCTACCGGGTCGCCAAACGGGACAAAGCATCGACCCCGATTCCGTCGGCGCACCGACTGAATACAGACGACGCGGTTGCCTTTATCGAATCCACGTTCGACGTGGAGGTGACAGCATGAGCGAAAGCGAAACCGAAGAGCCCACCACCGGCGAGCAAGCCGCAAAGCGGACGGACCAGCTCCGGGAGTGCCAGCGCTGTAACCGAAAGCAGGGTCTGGTCAGCAAGTACGAGATCTACCTCTGCCGGCAGTGCTTCCGTGAGGTGTCCCGAAGCATGGGATTCAAGAAATACTCATGACAGGAAACGACCCACTCGCCGACGCGCTCTCCTCTATCGACAACGCAGAGGGCGTGGGGCATCTGAAGCAGGTGGTACAGCCCGCCTCGAACGAGATTGGCAGCGTACTTGAGGTCTTCTACGACCGCGGGTACATCGACGGCTTCCAGCACGTCGACGACGGCAAAGCAGGCCAGTTCGAGGTCGAACTGAAAGGAGCCATCAATGAGTGTGGCCCCGTCAAACCCCGATACTCTGTGGGTGCTGACGAGTACGAGAAATGGGAAAAGCGGTTCCTCCCGGCCCGTGACTACGGGACAATCATCGTCACCACATCACAGGGCGTCATGAGCCACTATGAGGCGCGTGACGCAGGGATTGGCGGCCAGGTCATCGCATACGTCTACTAACAATGCCAGAAGTACGACTCGAAATACCGACGGAGGTGAGCGCGGAGATGGACCATCTCGAGCTCACCGTCGAGGGACCGAACGGCAGTGTCACACGCCGACTGTGGTATCCCGATGTCTCGGTCTCGGTCGACGGCGACGAGGTCGTCATCGAGAGCGAGGCCGAGGACGCGAAGACGATGTCGACGCTCGGAACGTTCGAGAGTCACATCGAGAACATGTTCCACGGCGTTACCGAGGGCTGGGAGTACGAGATGGAAGTCTTCTACTCTCACTTCCCGATGCAGGTCGACATCGAAAACGGCGCCGTGGTCATCGAGAACTTCCTCGGCGAGCGCGCCCCACGGCGGGCCCCGATTCACGGGAACACCGATGTCGAGGTCGACGGCGAAGAAATCACGCTGAGTGGCCCCGACATCGAGGCAGTCGGTCAGACCGCTGCCGATATCGAACAGCTGACGCGCGTGACAGACAAGGACGTTCGCGTCTTCCAGGACGGCGTCTACATCACCGCGAAACCGACCCGAGGTGACGCCTAATGAGTGACGAACACGACGACGTCGACGAGGAAGCGAACGAGCAGGAACTGACCGACCTTGGTGGCGTCGGCGAGGAGAAAGCCGAGGCCCTGAGTGAGGCTGGGTTCGAGACTGTCGAACACGTCAGCGCCGCGAGCCAGGACCAGCTGCAGGACGTCGAGGGCATCAGCACCGCGCTGGCCGCCCGAATCAAAGCCGAGACCGACGAGGTCGAGGTCAGCGACGACGTCGAAGCTGAAATCGGCGAAGACGACGCCGGCGACGAAGCCGAAGCGGCCGACGACGAGGCCGACGAGGCCGACGACGACGAAATCGAGGGGCTGACCGACATCAGCGGCGTCGGCGACTCCAAGGCCGAGGCTCTGCGCGAGGCCGGCTACGACACCGTCGCTAAGGTCAAAGGCGCAAGCCAGGACGAACTGGCAGACGTCGACGGTATCGGGATGGCACTCGCCGCCCGTATCAAGGCCGATATCGGCGACCTCGAAGTCAGTGAGGATGTCGAGGCCGAAATCGAGGCCGACGAGCCAGAGACAGACGAGACAGTCGAGACGGAGCTACAGCCCCGTGGTCTCGTCGACAAGACGCCGGAACTCGACGAGGAGACCGAACGGCTCCTCACCGAGCGCGACCGCGGCAGCAAGCCGCAGTTCAACCGGCAGGACTACCACAAGAAAAAGCGCGTCCCCACCTCGTGGCGACGGCCGCGTGGCCAGCTCTCGAAACAGCGCCGCGGCGTCAAAGGCAAAGGCGCGACCGTCGAGGCGGGCTACCGCCAGCCAGAAGCGGTGCGCGGTCTGCACCCCTCTGGCTTCGAGGAGGTCCGTGTGCACAACACGGACGACCTCGAGGGCGTCGACCCCGACACCGAGGCAGTCCGTATCGCCTCGAAGGTTGGCGGTCGCAAGCGCGAGCAGATCGAAGAGCTCGCCGAGGAGCGAGAGATTCGGGTACTGAACCCAACCTACGAGGAGGTTGAACTAGAATGACAGACCTCTCAGCACAGAAACGACTCGCATCGGACGTGCTCGATGTCGGGAAGAACAAGCTCTGGTTCGACCCTGACCGACAGGGTGATATCGCGGAAGCGATTACCCGCGAAGACATTCGTGAACTGGTCGACGAGGGAGTCATCAGAGCAGACCCACCGAAGGGGAACTCCCGCGGCCGAGCACGCGAACGACAGAAGAAGCAGTCTTACGGCCACCAGCAAGGGCCTGGCTCCCGGAAGGGCAAGGCCGGTGGCCGCCAGAACGAGACAGATCAGTGGCAGTCGAGCATCCGCGCGCTCCGCAATCACCTGCGAGAGCTTCGCGACGATGACGAACTCGATCGCTCGCAGTACCGCGACCTGTACGACAAGGCCGGTGGCGGCGAGTTTGACTCGGTTGCCGACCTCGAACGATACATCAACGAAACTTACGGTGATGCATAATGGCAACAGGACCACGATACACGGTGCCGATGCGGCGTCGCCGCGAGGCCCGAACGGATTACCATCAGCGGTTGCGCCTGCTGAAATCAGGCAAACCACGTCTCGTTGCTCGTAAGAGCAACAGCCACGTCAGGGCGCAGCTGGTCGTGACCGGCCCAAGCGGCGACGAGACCGTCGCGAGCGCACACTCACAGGACCTCGAGGAGTACGGCTGGGAAGCCCCGACCGGCAACATGCCGGCGGCCTACCTGACCGGACTGCTCGCGGGCCTGCGTGCCCAAGAGGCCGGCCTCGACGAGGCCGTACTCGATATCGGCCTGAACTCCCCGACACCGGGGAGCAAGGTATTTGCAGTACAGGAAGGCGCAATCGACGCCGGACTCGACATTCCCCACAACGACGACGTGCTGGCCGAATGGCCGCGCACGCGCGGCGAGCATATCGCCGAGTACGCCGACCAGCAGGACGGCCTCTACAGCGGGGAGTTCGACGCAACAGACCTGCCAGCGCATTTCGACGAGATGCGCGAGACACTGCTGGACGCAGAGGTTGAACTATGAGTGCCGAAGGATGGGAACCACAGACGCGACTCGGACGAAAAGTCGCCGACGGCGAAATCGACTCGATGGAAGCTGCCCTGAACTCGGGCCTTCCGCTGAAAGAACCCGAACTCGTGGACCAGCTCGTCCCGGACCTCGAAGACGAGGTTCTGGACATCAACATGGTCCAGCGGATGACCGACTCGGGGCGGCGCGTGAAGTTCCGCTGTGTCGTTGTTGTCGGCAACCGCAACGGTCTCATCGGCTATGCCGAGGGCCGTGACGATCAGGTCGGCGGTGCGATTCAGAAGGCCATCGACATCGGCAAGCTGAATCTGGTGAAGATTCCACTGGGCAGTGGCTCCTGGGAGGACCGCCCCGGCGGGACGAACTCCCTGGTCCGGAACACCGAGGGGAAAGCCGGTAGCGTTACCGTCGAACTGCGCCCGGCACCCCGCGGTCTGGGACTTGCCGCAGCCGAGACGCCCCGGAAGGTGCTCGAACTCGCCGGCGTTCAGGACGCCTGGACCCGCAGCGATGGAAACACTCGCACCACGGTCAACTTCGCGAAGGCGACGTTCAACGCCCTGGAGAAGACCGCCGAGACACGTGTGCCCGAACACGCCATGGAACAGCAGGAGGTGGTCGAATGAAAGCAATCGTCCAGCTTCGCGGTGAAATCAACATCAACGGCGACATCGTTGACACCCTCGAGATGCTCAATCTCGGCCGTGTCAACCACGCGACGCTCGTTCCGGAGGAGCCGACCTACGAGGGGATGGTGACGAAGGTCAACGACTACGTGGCTCACGGCCAGCCAAGCGAGGAGACCGTTTCACTCCTGCTCCGCGAGCGCGGCGAGCCCGACTCGGGCGAGGCCGACATCGACGACGAGTGGGTCACAGCGAACACCGACTACGATTCCGTCGAGGAGCTTGCAGGCGCACTGGTCGACGAGGAGACGACCCTGCAGGAGGCAGGACTGTCGCCGACGCTCCGGCTGCACCCGCCACGCGGCGGCCACGACGGTATCAAACAGCCAGTCTCGACAGGCGGACAGATTGGCGTCCACGACACCGACGACCTCGACTCCCTACTGGAGGCGATGCGATAATGTCTAACAAGAAGAAACGACAGCGCGGCTCTCGGACGCACGGCGGCGGCTCACACAAGAACCGCCGTGGTGCCGGCCACCGCGGCGGACGCGGAGACGCCGGCCGCGACAAACACGAGATGCACAACCACCCGCCGCTCGGCAAGTCCGGGTTCTCCCGGCCCGAGAAGGTCAAAGAGGAAGTCCTCACTGTCGACGTACAGAAACTCGACGAGGATATCCACCTCTACGCCGCCGAGGGCGTGGCAGAGGAAGCGAACGACCGGTACGTCATCGACGCACGCGACGTTGTCGACGACGGCCACGAGGCCGATTCCGTCAAGGTGCTCGGTGGCGGACAAGTCCGGAACAGCCTGGAAGTGACCGCAGATGCCTTCTCCGACGGTGCCGAATCGAAAATCAAATCTGCAGACGGTTTCGTAAAGCTCTCGGAGCGGGCAGCCAAAGAGGACGACGAGACAGAGGATTAGTATGAGCTGGAAGGACACCGCCGAACCCGTACTCACCCGCATGCCCTCGGTCAGGCGCCCGGACGGGCACGTCCCGTTCAAACGCAAGCTTGGCTGGACAGCGGGGATACTGGTACTGTATTTCTTCCTGACGAACGTCATGCTGTTTGGCGTCGCTCGGGGACAAGGAACGGACATCTTCGGCCAGTTCCGGTCGATTCTCGCAGGGTCGTCGGGCTCGATTCTACAGGTTGGAATCGGCCCGATTGTCACTGCGAGCATCGTGCTCCAGTTGCTCGGCGGTGCCGACCTGCTCGGACTCGACACGCAGAACAATCCACGAGACCAGGAGCTCTATCAGGGGCTCCAGAAGTTCCTCGTGTTCGTGATGATTCTCCTGACCGGGATGCCGATGGTGTTCAGCGGCGGCTTCCTCCCTGTCGATTCGGGTCTTGCGACCAGTCTCGGAATCTCGGATGCCGGCCTGCAGTGGATCATCTTCCTGCAGGTGTTCCTCGGCGGTGTTCTCATCCTCTATATGGATGAGGTCGTGAGCAAGTGGGGTGTCGGGAGCGGTGTGGGGCTGTTCATCATTGCCGGCGTGAGCCAGCGACTGATTGGTGGCCTCATCGAGTTCCCGTTCATCACCCCCGCGAACGTCGAGTCCTACGGTATCATTCCGACGTGGTTCCGGCTCCTGCTCGGGCAGGAGAGCCTCTCCGGCAGCCTGCTTACGACACAGGGAATCCGTGACCTTGTGTTCGGACAGGGACAACTGCTCGCTATCTTCACGACAGTCGCTATCTTCGTGATTGTCGTCTACGCCGAGAGTGTCCGTGTCGAGATTCCGCTCTCGAACGCACGTGTCAAGGGAGCACGCGGACGGTTCCCGGTAAAACTCATCTACGCGAGTGTCCTGCCGATGATTCTCGTCCGGGCGCTCCAGATGAATCTCCAGTTCCTGGGTCGCATTCTTCACTCGCAGTGGGTGGGGATGCCCTCGTGGCTCGGTGCCTACAACACCGACGGGAACCCAATCAGTGGGTTCTTCTACTACGTGGCTCCGATTCAGAGTCCCGACGACTGGATGTGGTTTGCCGGCGGCGGCCGCGGCCAGGAGGCCATCGACATCATGATCGCGTCGGGGTCGACCTGACGGTCATGGTTCTCGGTGGCGCTATCTTCGCCATCTTCTGGGTGAAGACGACCGACATGGGGCCGGAGGCAACCGCCAAACAGATCCACAACTCCGGGATGCAGATTCCCGGCTTCCGACAGAACGTCAAAAGCATCGAGCGCGTCCTCGGGCAGTACATCCCACAGGTGACCGTCATCGGCGGTGCACTCGTCGGTGTGCTCGCGGTCGCGGCGAACATGCTCGGGACCATCGGCGGCGTCTCTGGAACGGGACTGCTGCTGACTGTCTCCATCACATACAAGCTCTACGAAGAGATGGCCGAAGAGCAGCTGATGGAGATGCACCCGATGATGCGCCAGATGTTCGGCTAACTCAGCCGCCTCTTCTTCCAAATTACGTCGACTCGTACCTGATTTCGGTCCGAGTGTTGGTGATAATCAGCTAATAGTTCGAACTATCACCCAGACGCGGGAGAAAACCCACGACATCGCTCGTTGGCTGAACCCCCGTAATATGGACGTGACAAGAACCGCACCAATCATCATCACCCGACAACTGCGAAGCCTCGGCCCACGAGATTCGTTTCGGGCCACTTGACGTCCACCCGTGACCACGACTGGGCCCCGTCCGCGCTCCAGTACAACCCCCGGTTTGTCAGTGCCGCGAACTCACCGGCGCGTTCTCCCGCGGCGAGGACTGCCCGCACGGTCCCCTCGGGGTCGGGATAGCCGTCCATCGCCTGCTCCCACCCACCGTCTGCTGTCCGTCGGTACAGATACGCCGCCGCTCTCGAAGGCGTGTGTGCTGACCGCGCGCCGTCTGCCGCCGAGACGACGACGCGGTCGGGGTCGGCTGGGTCGACCGCCAGGCCCCAGACGTAGCCGTGGTCGAGGCCGGACTGGGGATACTGCCAGGTCTCGCCGCGGTCTTCGGACTCGGCGTAGCCGTCGCCGGCGGCAGTATAGACTCGCCCCGGCGCGTCGGGGTGTGTCGCCAGGGTGTGGTTGTCTCTGCGTGCCCCCTCTTGGTGTGGCTCCCAGGTCTCTCCGCCGTCTGTCGAACGGAGGAAGGCACCGGCCTCGATTGCGACGTACAGCGTCTCGGGGTCCTGTGTGTCGACCGATATCCAGCGGACGTGATGGGTGTGTGGTCGCGGCGGGAACGACCACTCTCCCGCAGACGGTAGCTCGGTCAGGTCGCCGCGACGGGCCCAGCTCTCCCCGCCGTCGGTCGAGCGATAGACCGCACTGGGCTCGGTTCCGACCCAGACGGTGTCGGGGTCGTGTGGGCTGACGGTGACAGCTGTCACGCGGTCGTCGAACGAGCCACTCTCGCTCCAGGTCGTGCCGGTGTCGGTGCTGCGCTGCAGTCCAGCGTCTACTGTCCCCGCAAAGACCTGTTCCGGTCGCAGGGAGGACGCTGCGAGACACTCGAAGTCGAATCCGACGAGTGCCGTCCGGGATGAGGGGTCGTCTCGCAGCCCAGAGACGGCCAGTATCCGGTCAGCGAGCGCGGCGTAGGCTCTCATAGCGTGGGATTCAACCCTGGCGTACACAAAGCTGGCGGGGCCTGGCCCAAGATGTGAGACAGTACATTCTTTCTGTCCCGCGTCGAATCCACAGACATGAACTACGAGCAGTCGCGGTCACTGTACGACAGAGCGCTGTCAGTGTTGCCGGGCGGAGTCAACTCCTCGGTCCGGGCGATTCAGCCGTATCCATTCTTCGCCGAGAAGGGCGACGGTGGTCACATCATCGACGCTGACGGCAACAAGTACATCGACTTCGCGATGGGATACGGGCCGCTCTTGCTCGGCCATGACCTGCCCGAACAGGTCCAGTCTGCCGTCCAGAAGCGGGCAAGCGAGGGGCCGATGTACGGCGCGCCCACCGAGGTGGAAGTAGAACTCGCGGAGTTCGTCGTCCGTCACGTCCCGAGCGTCGAGATGATACGCTTTGTCAATAGTGGCACCGAGGCCACCGTCTCCGCAGTCAGACTCGCCCGCGGCTACACTGGCCGGGACAAAATCGTCGTCATGGAAAGTGGCTATCACGGTGCCCAGGAGTCGACCCTGGTCGAGGGCGAAGGTTCGGAGACCCAGCCTTCCAGTCCCGGGATTCCGGATTCCTTCGCCGAGCACACGATTACGGTCCCGTTCAACGACGAGGAGGCGATTCACGATGTTTTCGAGGCCCACGGCGACGACATCGCGGCGGTCATGACCGAGCCAATTTTGGGGAACTACGGCATCGTCCACCCGGTCGAGGGCTATCACGAGACCCTCCGAGAGGTCACGGAGGACCACGGCTCCCTGCTGATTTTCGACGAAGTTATTACTGGCTTCCGCGTCGGCGGACTCGGCTGTGCACAGAGCAAATTCGGCGTGACACCCGATATCACCACGTTTGGGAAAATCATCGGCGGTGGGTTCCCCGTCGGTGCAATCGGTGGGCGTGCCGAGATTATCGAGGAGTTCACGCCCGCGGGCGAGGTCTTCCAGTCGGGAACGTTTTCGGGCCACCCCGTGACGATGGCCGCAGGGCTGGAGACGCTTCGATACGCCGCGAAAAACGACGTCTACGACCACGTCAACACACTCGGCGAACAGCTCCGGTCGGGACTGACCGACATTGTCGCCGACCAGGCCCCGGAGTACACCGTTGCTGGAACGGACAGCATGTTCAAGATACTGTTCACCAGGGATGGGCCGGACGAGATGACAGACCACTGTGAGTCTGGCTGTCGTCAGCGGGCCGAGTGCTCGCGGTACGAGTACTGTCCGAAAGACGGCTCCGACGTTGCTGACGGCCAGACAGAGCGCTGGGAGCGGCTGTTCTGGGAAGCGATGAAAGAGCAGGGAATCTTCCTCACGCCCAATCAGTACGAGTCCCAGTTCGTCTGTGAGGCACACACCGAGGAGGACATCGAGCAGACCCTCGAAGCATATAAGGAGGCGTTGTAATGGGCGACGACGCCAGCGACGAGCGACACCTCTTCGGCGAGCGACGCGAGACGGCGACGGGCTTTTTAGCGAGTGCGATGGGCGTGGTGCGCGTCGAACTCGCCCCGGACCGACTCGGAGGATTCGGCATCGTCGAGCGCTGTCACGCGGCAGATATCGCTGCCGGCGGTGGCGAACTGGCTGTCGCCACCGAGGAGGACGTGTTACTCGCCGGTGAGAGTCGAGAGACGTTCACGCCGCTCGGGTTCGGGCCAGCGGCGGCCGTCGGTATCGAGGACGAGACTGTCTACGCGGCGAGTCCAGAAGGGACGGTGGCAGCCACACCGCTCACAGCCGTTGACGGAACGGCGACCGAGTGGGACCGACGCGGCGAGGTTTCCGGGCCGTCCTCCTTCGACGGCTCGGTGCTCGCGACCGCCAGCGGCGTTGTTCGTGTCGCTCCAGCGTTCGAGGCTCTCGGGCTCGACGGCGCCACCGACGTGACACAGGGAGAGTCCCTGCTTGCTGGCAGTCCGGATGGCCTCTTCGAATACGATAACGGTGAGTGGTTACGACGTTTCGACCGACCGATTCGACAGGTCGTCGCCGGCGAGGACGCGGTCTTCGTCGTGACCGAAACGGGGCAATTATTCAGGGATGCAGACACATTATGGACCGAGGTCTCGCTGTCGGAAGGGACGAGGGCCGCGGCGGTCGCGCCGGGCCGGAGTCTGTACGTCGTGACCGAGGCTGGCGACGTATTCATCTCCGCGGAGCCGACGGCCGCGACCGACGGCTTCGGCGGCCGGGAATCCGAGCCACTTGGTGTGCGCGAAATCCGGGCGTTCACACTTGACTCCTGAGCCTAGACCAGACCGAAAGGTCATTTACTGAGGACAGCGAGAGCTATCACATGATTGTCTCTGGGTCGAACAGCCAGCGTCTCGCCGTTGCGCTGGCCGAGGAGACCGGCATGGAACTGGCTCCGGTCTCCTTCGATACATTTCCCGACGGCGAACAGACAGTACAGGTCGGAGCGGAAGCCGACCGGGCTGTCGTCGTTGCATCGACAGTCTCGGATAGTAGCCACGTCGAACTGCTCCAGCTACAGGACGCTGCTCGCGAGGCCGGCGCAACCGATGTGACGACTGTTATCCCCTACATGGGATATGCCCGCCAGGACAGGGCCTTCGACGCTGGCGAGCCGGTCTCTGCCCGTGCGGTAGCGCGGGCAATCTCGACGGGGACCGACAGGGTGCTGACGGTGAACCCACACGAGGAGGCCGTCTGTGACTTCTTCGACGTGCCGGCCCGAACTGTCGACGGCTCGGCACAGCTTGCGGGCCCGCTATCGGGGCTGACCGACCCGCTCTTTCTCGCACCCGACAGCGGCGCTATCGACCTCGTCGAGACGGTCCGAGACGCGTACGGGGCCGGTGAGACAGACCACTTCGAGAAGACCCGCCACTCCGGGTCAGACGTAGAGATCGAGCCCAGCGACGCGAGCGTCGAGGGACGAGATGTGGTCCTCGTCGATGACATCATCGCCACGGGGACGACGATGAGCGAATCGGTCACAGTTCTCGACAGGCGCGGCGCAGACAGCGTGACGGTGACCTGTGTCCACCCGCTGCTGGCAGAGAACGCCCGCCTCAAGCTCGCACGAGCGGGCGTCGAGACCGTCATCGGGACTGATACCATCGAAACGCCGGAGAGTGACGTGAGCGTCGCCCCTGCGATAGCAAGCCGCCTGTGACAGGCTGTCTGGGACCGACCGAGACACCCGCCTTTGATTAGGGAGAACGACGGAGGGAGAACCATGACACCACAGCCGACAGCCGACGGAACCGAACCCTTGGAGGGGGTCACCGTCCTCGACGCGTCGCGCGTTCTCTCTGGGCCGTTCTGTACAATGCAACTCGGCGACCTGGGCGCAGATGTAATCAAGATAGAACGTCCTGATACCGGCGACCAGACCCGCGGCTGGACGCCGCCGACATACGGCGACTCCGAGGAGGCAGCCTACTACCTCAGCATCAACCGAAACAAACGCTCGGTGACGCTCAACCTCGCCAGCGAGGAGGGTCGTGAGGTGTTCCGCGACCTCGCAAGCGAGGCCGACGTGCTCGTCGAGAACTTCCGGGTCGGCAAGATGGCCGAGTGGGGCCTGGGATACGAGGACCTCAAGCCGGACAATCCCGACCTGGTCTACTGCAAGATCAGCGGCTACGGTGAGACTGGCCCAGACAAACACCGCCCGGCATACGACCTCATCATGCAGGCCGAGGGCGGGATGATGTCGATTACCGGCGAACCCGACTCGGAACCGGTTCGCGTCGGCGTCGCCATCGCCGACATCGGAGCCGGGATGTACGCGACACAGGCGATTCTCGCGAGCCTGTTCCGCCGAGAGTTTGCCGATGCCGGCGGCGAACGCATCGAGGTGAGTCTCTTCGATACGATGGTCGCCTGGCAGACCTACATGGCGTCGTACTACTTCGCAGACGGCGAGTCGCCGGGCCGGATGGGCAGTCGCCACCCCACAATCACGCCGTACCAGGCGTTCCCGACCAAAGACGACTGGGTGGTCGTCGCCTGTGCCTCTGAACACATCTGGCCGCGGTTCTGTGCGGCACTCGACCGCGAGGACCTGGCCGACGACGACCGCTTTGTAACCAACGAAAAACGGGTCACCAACCGAGAGGAGCTCGAAGCAATCCTCACGGCTGAGATCGAGGCCTACACCACCGACGAAATCGTCGAGATACTCCACGACCACGACGTGCCTGCGACGGCGGTCAACGACATGGCCGACGTGTTCTCACACCGGCAGGTCGAGGCCCGTAACATGCGCCGGAGCATCGACCATCCCACGGTCGGCGAGGTCGAGATGCCCGGGACGCCGATGAACTTCACAGGGATGGCGACTGCCTTCGACCAACATCCGCCTCTGCTCGGCGAACAGACTGACGAGATTCTCGCGGAGTTTGGCTACTCGGCGGCAGACATCGAGTCGCTCCACGAGAACGACATCGTGTAACTCACAGGCACACAACCGTAGTGGCTTTGGGTCTCGCGTACAGAAGTAGTACCAATGACAGCGACCGTCGAGACCTCTCGTCGGGAGGCCTGGCTAGCCGCGATGCGGCCCCAGACACTCCCGGCTGGCGGGGCACCCGTTCTCATCGGCATCGGGCTGGCCGTGGCCGACGGCATCTTCGAGCCGTGGCCTGCCATCGGTGCGCTCGTCGGTGCGCTTCTCATCCAGGTCGGGACGAACTTCGCGAACGACTACTACGACGCCGTCAACGGAGCCGACACCGAGGAACGTGAGGGGTTCACCCGCGTCACCGCGGGCGGTCTCATCGAGCCTACGCGGGTCAAACAGGCGATGGCCGGTACCTACGCCCTCGCGCTGGTCGTGGGTGTCTCGCTGGTGTACGTCGGCGGACTCCCCATCGTCGTCGTCGGCCTGTCGAGCATCCTCGCCGGCCTGTTGTACACCGGCGGCCCGTACCCGTACGGCTACTACGGCCTTGGCGATCTCTTTGTCTTCCTCTATTTCGGCCTCATCGCTGTGGCCGGGACCTACTACGTCCAGGCGGTAGTCGCGCTCGGCGAGGCACCGCTGCCGCTCTGGGTACCACCTGCGACCGTGACGGCGGGCGCTGTGCTGGCTGGCGTGGCGGCTGGTGGCCTCTCGACGACTATCCTCGTCGTCAACAACATCCGTGACCGGGAGACCGACAAGAAAGCAGGCAAACGAACGCTTGCGGTCATGCTTGGCTACCGCTGGTCACGGGTCGAATATCTCGCTTTGGTCGGGGCGGCCTATCTCGTGCCGGTCGTCCTCTGGCTTGGCCTGGGGTATACGCCGGCGGTGCTGGTCGTCTTTCTGTCGCTACCACTGGCAGTCCGTGTCGCCAGGGTGGTCTGTACGCGGACTGACGGTGACGCGCTCAACCCTGCACTGGAACAGACTGGAAAGCTGTTTGCGGTCTATGCAGTCCTGTTGACGGCTGCGCTGGCCGGGAGTCAGGTGATTGCATGATTGACATCGACCCGTTCCAGGTCAGGCTCTCCGAGCCACTCGATACCGCGAGGGGGCCGATTCGGGAACGGAACGGACTGTTGGTCACAGTCGAGTACGACGGCCACTACGGCGTGGGTGAGGCGACACCACTGCCGGGCTGGACCGAGTCCTACGAGGCCTGTCGTGAGGCCCTGGAGCGGGCCAGCGCAGTGGCCGACGAGCTGGACCCGGGTATCGCCCTCGGGAGGATGGACGCGCCGGCTGCCCGCCACGGCCTCTCGCTTGCGTTTGCGGAGGCACGCGCCAGGGCCGAGGACTGGTCGCTGTACCGTGCCCTGGGTGGTGAGTTCGTCGAGACGGTTCCAGTCAACGCGACGCTCGGCTCCTCGACAGGACCCGAAGCGGCCGGCGAAGCGGCCGTACGCGCCGTCGAAGAGGGATTCGAGACGCTCAAGCTCAAAGTCGGGAGCAACGGCGTCGAGGAGGACATCGAACGCGTCCGGGCCATCAGAGATGCCGTTGGCGCAGACGTGGCACTCCGTGTCGATGCAAACGGTGCCTGGACGCCCGAACAGGCCCAGAAAGCGCTCGACTCGCTTGCGGCGCTCGATGTCTCCTATCTGGAACAGCCGCTTCCGAAGACCGAACTCGACGCCCACGCGGAGCTCTCTGGTCCCGTCGACATTGCCCTTGATGAGTCCCTGGCCGCCTACAGTATCGAGGAGATCGTCGCGGCGGACGCCGCAGACGTGGTCGTCCTGAAGCCGATGGTAATCGGTGGCCCCGACCTGACGGTCGACACAGCCCGTCGGGCGCGGGAAGCCGGGATCGAACCCATCGTCTCGAACACGGTCGACGCAGTGGTCGCGCGGACTGGGGCAGTCCACGTCGCCGCCGCGATTCCCGACGTATCTCCGTGTGGTCTCGCGACCGCATCGCTTCTGGAGACCGATCTCGGCCCCGACTCCGCACCGGTCGAGAACGGAGAGATTCTCGTTCCACAGCGGGCGGGTCTCGGGCTTCCGGAGCGGCTGCAATGACACACGGCGTCGACTGGCCTACGGAGAGTCCCCTCCGGGTACGGGCACGGACGACTCCCGACAGGATTGCGCTACACGACCCGACCGACGGGAGGCGACTGACCTACCGGGAGCTCGCGGCGGCTGTCGACGAGAGGGTCCAGGCACTCTCAGCCCACGAGGGGTTGTCAGCCGACCGGCCCCGCGTCGGCTACCTCCACGCACCAACTGCGAGCTTTGTCACGACGCTGTACGCCCTCTGGGAGCTTGGGTGGACCGCCGTTGGCCTCCACACGGAGCTCACCGACGAGGAGCTGGCACGGAACGCGGCAATCGCGGACCTGGATGCCGTAACCGTCGGCAAGAACCAGAGTGGCGGTGACGCGCTGTCGTGTCCGTCTCTGGATGCGGGGTCACTGGCCGGCGCTGAGAAACACGAGATGCAGGAACCCAGAGCGCGGTGGGGACCCGACGAGACGGCGCTTGTGCTGTTCACCTCGGGGACGACCGGCCGACCGAAGGGGGTCAGGCTGACGTTCGGGAATCTGCTGTCGAGCGCGACGGCGTCGGCGTTCCGGCTGGGTGTCGACCCGAGCGACCGGTGGCTCTGTTGTCTACCGGTCTCGCACATGGGCGGGCTCGCGCCGGCGGTGCGATGTGTCCACTACGGAACGACGCTTGTTCTCCAGCACTCCTTCGAGACAACAGAGACGGCGAATCTGCTCGACAGTCAGGGAATAACGAGGGTCTCACTCGTTCCGACACAGCTCAAATGCCTGCTCGATGGCGGCTGGCGTCCCGCCGAGACGCTGGAGACGGTTCTGCTGGGTGGTGCCCCGGCGACCGCCGAGCTATTGGAGCGAGCTGCCGGGGCGAACGTTCCGGTCTACCCCACCTACGGGATGACCGAAACGGCCTCACAGATTGCGACAGCCCGCCCCGAGACGCTCAGAGAGTACCCAGATACCGTCGGTCAGCCGCTCCAGGGGACGACCCTCACGATTCTCGCGGATGGAGAGCCGGTCGGGCCGGGCGAGAGCGGCGAAATCGTCGTCGACGGTCCGACCGTGACGCCCGGCTATCTCGACGACGCCGAGACGGCCGACGCCTTCGGAGACTACGGCTTTCACACGGGCGACCTCGGATACCGTGACCGGGATGGCCGGCTCTGGGTGACCGGCCGCGTCGACGAGGTCATCAACACCGGCGGCGAACTCGTCTCGCCCACAGAGGTGGCCGACGTACTCGCCGAGCATCACAGCGTCGCTGCGGCCGCAGTCGTCGGCGTCGAGGACGACGAGTGGGGCCAGCGTGTCGTCGCGCTCGTCGTTCCGGCAGACCGAGCAGAGCCCGACAGCGAGACACTCAGACAGGTCTGCCGAGACCAGTTGGCCCGCCACAAGGTTCCCAAACAGCTCATCTTCGAAGAGTCACTTCCGCGCACCGCCTCCGGCACTATCGACCGAGCGGCCGTCCGCGAGCGGTTCTCGGAGTAACTACCCGAAGGAACTCACATCCAGTTCTGTACGCCGCCCGTCCAGGAGCGCAAACTGCTCGTCTCGCCGGCGTTCGAGCCAGCGAAGCAGTCGCGCGGCCCAGGCGAGCTTCTGTCGCTTCTCGGCGGTGACTGTCTCGTCGTCGAACTCCCAGCCCGGAAACAGGAGTCGCTCGGCACCCATCGCGTCTGCGAGAAACGCCGCCCGGTCGCCGTCGGTGAACCCGCCGAAGTTGTAGACCGGCCCAGTCGGACGGGCCTGTGTTGTCGGAATCACCGACTCGATATCGAACGCCGGCACGATAGACTCGATAACGTCGATGTTGTCACCGTGGGCGTGGACGGCGACCGGAACACCCTCTGTGGCCAACTCCTGGGCTGTCTCCGGCACCTTGTCGAGGTCGGTCACCATGCAGTCGACATCGACGCCGAGTGTGCGGAGGGTTTCCGCAGCGTTGGACGCTGCTACGACGACCGACGCCCGCTCGATGGCCACGAGGTCGTCTTCCAGTCCCGGCGCGCCGCCTGCGACTGCTACCGTCTCACCCTCGAACGCCAATCCGGCGAGTGTCTCCTCGACGGCGGCTGTGGCGTTGCCGTCCGTCTGGTCCTCGACCAGCTCTCGAAGGGCCTCGCGTGCCCGCTGGTCGCCTTCTCTGGGGTACCCGAAGTCGTCGAGAATTTGCCCGTAGACCGGCTCCCACGTCTCGAAGTTCATGATTGCACCCAATCGGTCACTGTCTGACCTCTGGGCTGTGTCGATAATGTAGCTGTCGCTACCTGTCTTTCCTTCATATAAACCGGGTTGAGCCGAAATGGCACAAGACACCCCTGCCCATGTGCCCTTTCGGCCGTCATCCGTCGTTTTATGCTCTTCCGGTATAAGCTTTCTTACCGAACAGCAGTATCATGTGTTGTGGTATCTAATGTCATGGTGTGCGTGCTGTGGCCGTCTAACACCGGGAACGCTGCCGGTGACCGATGAATGTATCATGTTGCTTTTGCGTGACGCTGTCCCAGATACGAGCAATGACAACAGAGTCGTTCGGAGGGATAGCGGTGGCCGTCGTCGACGCTGAGACGCCGGGAAACGTTGGGACGATTGCCCGCGCAATGAAGAACTTCGGGCTCTCCGAGCTGTTGCTCGTCGACCCGCCGGCGCTCGACCCAGAGGGAGAGGCCTACGGCTTTGCCGGCCGTGCTCGCGAGGACATTCTCCCGGAGGCAACCGAGATTTCCTTCGACAACCTGGTCGAGAACTACTACACGATTGGCTGTACGGCGACCACGAACGAGGACGCCAGAAACCACGTGCGGTATCCCGCGATGACGCCGGACGAACTCACGGAGCACCTCGGTGGGGTCGACGCAGATGTGGCTCTCGTCTTCGGCCGCGAGCGGGTCGGTCTGACAAACGACGAACTCGCTCGCATCGACGCACTCTGTTCGATTCCCGCGAGCGAGGAGTACCCGTCGCTCAATCTCGGCCAGGCCGCGACTATCACGCTGTACGAACTCCGCGAGCTGACAGTCGAGGAGTCACAACACCCTGACTCTCTCCACGAACGAGCCGACGAGGCCGACCTCGAACGGCTGTTCGAGCAGTTCGAGGAGTACGTTGCCGCAGTCGACCACCCCGAGCCAAAGCGCGACAAGGCGGCGAGAATGTTCCGCCGGCTACTCGGTAGAGCACACCCGACACCACGAGAGACGAGCACCCTCCAGGGGCTGCTCCGCCGAGGGGCTGAACGAAGCGCCGACTGGACGCCCGAGGAGGACGAATGAGAACGCCCAGAACCGGTGATACCGTCACCTGTCGATTCCTGCCGCCATCCGAACCGCTCCGACGCTGCTCAGCAGGAAAATCAACCCCCCGACGGCTACCGTTCCGGCGTTGAGGGCGTTGTCTCGGAGCCGGTCCGCCCGCGACGGCTGTTCCAGGTAGGACTGGTCGGGCTCGTTGGGGTGGACGTAGCCCGTGCGTCTCTCCCCAACTGGGTACTTATCGGCCAGGGTCTGTGCTCGCCGCCGCTGTGAGTACGACCGGTCCGAGAGGCCGGGGCGGACGCTCGAACTCTGATAGGTCTGTCCGTCGACCTCGTACTCGTAGACGATGGTGACCGTATACGAACGGTCCTCCGCCGGCCCGCCCGACTCGCTGAGAGACGATTCCAGAACTGTGACCTCCGTTTCCTCGGCGCTGGCGACTATCTCGTTCGTCCGGGCGTAGTCTACCCAGCCGACGGTCGCGAGACCACCCCCGACGACTACGAGCGCGAGGACGACGAGAAACCCTGCCCGTCCGCCCGACCCCGAGGACATACCCGGTGTTTCAGAACCGCGCTGCATAGTATTTGTGGACAGGCAGGCGGAGGTCGGCTGCAATCTGGTCACCAGCTTTTATCCGGGTGCGCGAACGGGTTCTGCTATGGAGCGTAGACCAGAGGCCGCGAACTCGTCGCCGGTCGCCGTGCTCCCGGGTGCAGCCATCCGTGGCGGTGTTCTTGGTCTCGTCTTCGCGGCCTTCGCGTACCTCTATCTGGTCGAATTCTGGGAGTGGACGGGCGCGTTCTTTGGTCCGCTGTCGTCGGTCCGAATGGTCGTGGCTCTCGGGGTAGCTCCGGTAACCCTCTGTCTCGTCCTGGCGCTTGCGGTCCTCGGGTACAGTCGTCGTCGGTACAAGCTCACAGACGACGAGGTAGTCGAGCACCGTGGGCTGTTACGGATGAAGACACGTGCACTCCCCTACGACGAAATAACCGACGTCCACCTCTCGCAGTCGACGTTCCAGCAGTTCTTCGATGTCGGGACGATCCGCATCAACGACCAGGACGCCTCGGAAACAGGACAAAACGAGGCGATGCGGCTTCGGTTCGTTACCAACCCAAACGCAGTGTACGACCGTCTGCGTGACGAGGGCGAATCGCGGTCGACTCCCCGGCTCTCTGTCGATCCGGACCCCCTCGCTGCCGTGACGACCTCAGTCACCCGCGGCGCTCTCGCCGGCCCGCTTTTTGGGTTCGTGCCTACCGTCTTTCTCGCTGCGGCGCTCCAGGGCCAGGGGTACTCTACCGCACAGGGACTTCTCCTCGGCGTCGGTCTCGTGGCCGGGGCTGTTCTCATTCGTGGGGCTGCCATCTTCCGGCGATACGACGACCGAACGTACGAGGTCTACGAGGAGAGGGTCGAAGAGGTCGGCAGCGCGTCGACGACGGCGGTCGCGTTCGACGACGTGGACGACGTTCTTGTCCACGATTCTGTCGGTCGACTCGGCTTCACCGGAGACGGTGTCTCTCTGCTGGCAACGGACACGCCCAGCCACGTGCCGGAGGCGTCAACGGAGACTGCCCGCACACGGGTCGAGTTGATCGATGCCGACGGGGAGGTCTTGCTCTCTATCCGGTACATCTCGGCTGTCGACCGTCTGTGTTCGCATCTCGCAGACGGGATGGCTGCTGCTGGGTCTGCAGCCCGCGATTAAAAGTTAGCACGGTCTGGTGCAGGCGGTATCGCTCACCTATCAAACGTACTGTTCATGTCTCTCAGCCCCGCGCTGTGTTTTGTCGTTCTCGGTGGGCCGCTGGCGTTTCTGGTCGGCGGACTCGCCTCCAAGCGCGTCGCGTGGGGCTAGGCCCGCCGCTGAATCTCCTCCCGGAGCACGTCACTCACCACGTCGCCGTCGGCTTTGCCACGGAGCGCGCCCATACACTCGCCCATCAGCGCCGAGAACGCACCCATCCCCTCGGACTCGACCTGGTCCGTGTTTCGCTCGATGACCTCGACGACTGCTTCCCGGACCTCGTCTTCGGCGGCACTTCCCAGCCCCTCCTGCTCGGCTGCTTCTGTCGCCGAGAGGTCAGGCTGTTCTGCCAGTGCGGCGAGCAGATTCGGGACTCCCTCCTTTGCAAGCTCTCCGTCGGCGAGCAACTCGAATAACTCGTCGAAGTGGTCGTCGGTCAGCCGTTCGACGGGTACGTCGTCGCGCCGGAGCTCGGTCACTGTCGATTCCAGCGTGCCGGCCGCCAGCGTCGGGTCAACGCCCATCTCGACTGCACGCTCGAACTGCCCCATTCGGCGGCCGTAGGCGACCTGCTCGGCAAGCGTTTCGTCGAGGCCGAACGCGTCCTGGTACCGCTGTACCCGCTCGGTCAACAGCTCCGGCGTCTCGACTGCGGCCGGGTCGGGCTCGACCGGCGGCACGTCAGTCTCTGGATACATCCGGGCCGCACCGGGGAGCGGGCGGAGATACCGCGTCATACCGTCCTCGTTCGCGCCGCGGGTCTCCTCTGGCACGCCCTCGATTGCGGTTTCGGCCCGCTCGGCGACGGCATCGATGGCGAGGCTCGCGGTCTCCTCATCGTCGGCGACCAATGCGACCGCATCGTCTGGCCCCGCACCGACGGCCTCGGCGACCGCTTCGACTTCCTCGTCGGTGATGCCGTAGGCCGGGAGTTCGTCGGTGTGGAAGATTCCGCCTGCACCGTGGCGCTTTGCGTGATCTGCGAGCTCGGTCCCGAGCCGTCTGTCCGGAAGCAGTTCGCGGCCGACGATACCGTCGAACCCGTGCAGGACGACAGCTTTGACTGCGCCGTTGCCCGAGAGCGCGCCCTGGATGACGCCGCTGTCGCTGTCTGCCAGCACGTCCGAGATATCCGTTACGTCGCCAACGCCCGCGTCCCGCTCCTGGAGCGTCTCGGCAATATCGAGCAGCTCCACCTGTCTGCGTGCCTCGTTTCGCACGATATCGTCGATGTCGTCAAGACTCTGGACGCCCTTGATTTCGACCCGTGCGCCGTCCTCGATGGAGACGTTCACGTCCTGTCGGATGGTACCGAGACCACGTTTGACCTGGCCCGTCGAGCGCAGGTACATCCCGATTTGTTCGGCTGCCTCTCTGGCCTGTTCGGGCGTCCGGATGTCGGGCCGGGTACCGATTTCGACCAGGGGGATGCCGAGCCGGTCGAGGCTGTACCGGACGCCTTCTGCTGTCTCTTCGATGCGCTGTGCGCTCTCCTCTTCGAGCATCAGGTCCTCGATACCCACAGGGCCTTCGGAGGTTTCAATCTCGCCGTCGACGGCGACCTGCATCGTCCGCTGGAAGCCGGAGGTGTTCGACCCGTCAACAACAATCTTCCGCATGACGTGGATCTGGTCGACCGCTCGCATCTCCAGAAGCTGTGCGATCTCCAGTGCGGTCGAAAGCCCCTCGTCGTCGACTCGCCTTGGGGGTTCGTCGTCCTCTTCGACGAGACAGGTGGAGTCATACGAGAGATACTCGAACTCGCGGTCGACGCGACTCTCTTCGAGGGCGGCCTGGTCGAGTTCGCCGAGTTCGCTTTTCGTCGGATGGAGATATCGGGTGAACCGGCGGCTCGCCTCCTCGGGTTCGCGCAGTTCCGTCGGGCAGGAACAGAACAGCTTTGTCTCTGTATCGAGTTGCTGGTGGATTTCTAACCCCGCAACCAGGCCCAGTTGTGCGTAGTCGAGTTCACTCATTGTATGTGTCTGTGATACCGACGCTCAAAAAACGTACTATCGGACGGCTACGCTGACGGCGAACTGCCGACTCCAGTTTTAGATTCCGAGACTGGTCACTAGATTTATCACACAGTAACAACAGGTTGGCCCATGGGAGTGGTGGAGCAGTCCCAGGAAACTGTCGAGGAGTACCTCTCGGCACTCGAGCAGTCACATCAGTCGTTTCCGGTCAACCAGACGACAGTGGCCGTCTCTGTTGACGAATACCAGCGCGAGCGCGAGCGCGCTGATGCGGGAAGCGTCGATAGCTACGTGAAGGTGGAAAACGAGGAGGGCCAGGTCTTGCACCTCGATGAAGGCGACCTTGTCTTACCCTCTGCGCGGACGAGCGAGGGCAACATCGAGCGTGTGACAGCCGACGCCGTCGAAGAGTCGACCGGCATCGTCCCTCGAATCGAGGATATCGAGCAGGCCACGATTCTCGGTATCCACGACACCGATTCCGACCACGAGACGGTCTTTCGACTCGCTGTCGTCTTCAAGGCCTCCCACCAGAGCGGCTCGCCGACGTCTGATGTGGTCTGGCATTCGAGTGCGGAGCTTCCGGAGATAGTGACACCCTGAGTTAGAGGACGCCGGTGGCCGTCGCAGCCTCTCGAGCGGCGTCTCTGTCGATACCGTTGCCCAAAATCGTGTACCGGTCCCGTATCTCGTGGGCTGTGGTCAGCGCCTCCAGCACAGTGTCTTCGTCGATACCTAACTCCTCGGCAGTCGTCGGCGCGCCGATAGTGGCCAGCGCACTCCGGATGTTCTGGAACTCGCCGTGTTCGCCGTCCTGGAGGTACGCTGTCAGTATCGAGCCGACGCCGACCTGGTGGCCGTGCAGGGCCTCGCCCGGCGCGAGTCGGTCGAGTTGATGTGAGAAGAGGTGTTCGGCCCCGCTTGCCGGCCGTGAGGAGTCGGCGATACTCATCGCAACACCCGAGGAGACGAGCGCCTTGACGACGACCCACGCCGACTGTTCGAGCCCCGGCTTCAGCGAGTCCGCGTTCTCGACGAGCATCTCGGCGGTCATCCGCGAGAGCGCCCCGGCGTACCGGGAGTATTCTGTATTCTGGAGTCGGTTAGCGAGTTGCCAGTCCCGGACGGCGGTGTAGTTCGAGATGATGTCGGCACAGCCGGCAGTCGTCAGCCGCCACGGGGCGTCTGCGAGAATTTCGGTGTCGGCAACGACCGCAAGCGGCGGGTCGGCGGCGACACTGTGGCGGTTCCCACCGTCAGGAACCGACCCGCGGCCGGAGACGATACCGTCGTGACTGGCGGCCGTCGGGACCGAGACAAAGCCGAGACCCTGGTCGGCGGCTGCCATCTTGGCGATATCGATTGCTTTCCCGCCGCCGACGCCGACGAGGTATCCCGGATTCATCTCCTCGACAACGTCGATAACGCGCTCTATCTCGTCGAAGCTGGCCTCCTCAACAATGACCATCTCTGGAGTCTCCCCGAGTTCCGCCAGCTCCCGGTGGACGCGGTCCCCAGCCACTTCTCTGGGTGTCGGACTGGTCACCACCAGGGGAGTCCCGCCGAGATGGAGGTCGGAGATGGCTTCCCCAGTCTGGTCGAGTACTCCGTGCCCGACGACCACGTTCCGGGGTAACCGAATCCACGTCGACTTTTCGAACATACTGGGGCCTTCCCTGCCGACCCAGTTAAGTACTGAGGGTTGTCCTGCATAGATTGATATAGCTCCAGTATCATAGATGCGGGCATGGTCTTTCTAGTTCCGTACGATGGCTCACCCGTTTCCGAAGCAGCACTCGACCGCGCGGTCGAACACGGCAAGGCGCTCGAAAAAGAAGTCGTCGCAGTCACGTTCATTCCGACTGGTGCCGAATACGCCGAACGCCGCAAATGGATACAGCCCCAGGAAGATTTCGCTATCGACTCGGCCCGGGCGGAACTCAAGCGCAAGATTGATGAGACGACTGATGAGTCAGAGCGTAACTTCCTCGATTCAGGCGCGACCGTCGAGAACGGGGTTGGCGGCCACATCCGCCAGGCCGCCCACGAGGTTGAGGCGAGCGCGGTCTACGTCGGCGCAGCCGAGCAAGAAGGAACCGACTACCGGACGCCATTCGGCGAGATTACCACCGACGAGACCTACGACCTCCATCTGGTCAGGTCGTACTGATATCGAAGTCGTCTTTTCGGTTCCCCACGCCAGTACGCTTAGAGTATGGGCTCGGCAAGCGACGTTCGCGTACTTGGCATCGAGGGGACAGCGTGGGCAGCGAGCGCGGCGCTTTACGACGGGGCGTCGGACTTGGTCCACATCGAAACCGAAGCCTACCAGCCCGAAAGCGGCGGGCTCCACCCCCGCGAAGCCGCCGAGCACATGTCCGAACATCTTCCGACGGTCGCCGAATCGGTCCTCGAAACGGCCGACGGCGAGATTGACGCCGTCGCGTTCTCGCGTGGCCCGGGTCTCGGCCCCTGTCTCCGCCTCGCTGGCACGACCGCGCGCGCACTGGCACAGCGTCTCGACGTCCCGCTGGTCGGCGTCAACCACATGGTCGCCCACCTCGAAATCGGCCGCCACCAGTCTGGCCTCTCGTCGCCGGTCTGTCTCAACACCAGCGGTGCCAACGCCCACGTGCTCGGCTACCGCAACGGCCGTTACCGTGTCCTCGGCGAGACGATGGACACTGGCGTTGGCAACGCTCTCGACAAATTCACCCGCCACGTCGGCTGGTCGCATCCCGGCGGGCCGAAGGTCGAACAGGCCGCGGCCGACGGCTCCTACGTCGAGTTACCCTACGTCGTCAAGGGGATGGATTTCTCGTTTTCGGGTATCATGTCCGCGGCCAAAGACGCCGTCGACGACGAGGCCCCGGTCGAGGACGTCTGTCACGGTCTCCAGGAGAACATCTTCGCGATGCTGACAGAGGTCTCCGAGCGTGCGCTCTCACTGACTGGCAGCTCCGAGCTCGTGTTGGGCGGCGGCGTCGGACAGAACCAACGCTTGCAGTCGATGCTGGCCTCGATGTGCGAGCAGCGCGGAGCCGACTTCTTTGCCCCGGAGGACCGATTTCTCCGTGACAACGCCGGCATGATTGCCGTGCTGGGCGCAAAGATGTACGCGGCCGGCGATACGCTTGCAATCGAGGAGTCGGGCATCGACTCAAACTTCCGGCCCGATGAGGTCGCGGTCTCCTGGCGAGACGACGACGAGACGGTCGCTGTCGCTCCTGGCGAGGATGAGACGGTTACAGGGGCCGAAGCGACTGTCCGGCGAGCGGGTGACCGCGTAATCAAATGCCGGAACCCCCGTGAGTATCGCCATCCGACGCTCGACGGACGACTCCGCAGACGCCGGACCAGACAGGAGGCACGCCTGACCCAGGCCGCTCGCAAAGCAGGGGTTCCGACGCCACTGGTCCGGGATATCGACCTCGAGGAGTCGACTCTCATCTTCCAGCACGTCGGCGACAGAGACCTCCGGGCTGCTCTTGACACTGATACGGTCAAGACGACGGCCCGTCACCTGGCGCGCATTCACCAGGACGGATTCGTCCACGGCGACCCCACGACGCGAAACGTCAGGGTCGGCGACGAGACGGTCTTTCTCATCGATTTCGGCCTGGGCTATCACACGGACGCGCCCGAGGATTACGCGATGGACCTCCACGTCTTCGCACAGAGTCTCGCGGGGACGACCGACGACGCCGGTCGGCTCATCGCGGCTGCGACCCGGGCGTACGCCGAGGTCGGAGACGAGAGTGTCCTCGACCAGCTCGACGAGATTGAGGGACGGGGCAGATACCAGTAACCTGACCGAGAACCGCAAGAAAAAGTATTTATCGCCGGCACTGTGTCCATCCGGTGATGGAGTACGTCCTTCTGGTCAAGTGGAGTGTCGTCCTCGCTCTATTGACCGCTATCGGTGCCCCTCTCACGACAGCTATCTTCGCTCGACTGCCCAGACGCGGCGCAGCATTCTCGCTCCCGGTGACGCTCGCCGTCCTGGCGACTGTCGTCTTTCTCGTCGGACAGATCACGTTTGGCCTCCACACTATCATCTTCGGCGTTCTCGTTGTCTGGGGGCTTTCGGCGCTTGTCTACCGTGCGGGCTACGTTCCCGAGTGGCGAACGGTCGCGAGTGCCTACGGGGTTTTTCTCGCGGGCTTTCTCCTGTTCGCGTTCTACGTCGCCCACACGACGGCGATAACGCCACAGGGCGGCGAACAGTTTCTCCACTACGGCCTGACGAACGCGCTCGTCGATGCCGGCACGCTCCCGCCCGAGGACTTCTGGTTCGCCGGCGAACCGCTCCGGTACTACTACGGCACACAGCTTCAGGTCGCGACGCTGTCGATGCTGACGGGAACGGAACTCCGGTACGGCTACTATCTCGGGCTGACGACGTTCTATGCCGTCTTGTTCGTGAGCGCGTACGGACTCGTCGGCGCGGTCGTCGAAAATCGGGGGCGGTCCTTCCACCTCGGCGGGCTGTTCGGTGCCGTCTTCGTCGCCCTCGCGGGCACGTCGGTCACGTTCCTCCGGCAACTGTTCGGTCGCCTCCCCGACGAGACGGCACGTGAGTACGGCGAGCCGGTCTTTCGTGGACTCATCGAGGAACGCGGCATGTCCCTTGAGGAAGCCATCGCCTCCCAGGGCGGCACCGGCGACTGGCTCTGGTTCTACGAGCGATACGCCGCTGAGGGTGGTCTCCACGAGTTTCCCTTCTACTCGTTCATCAAGGCTGACCTCCACGGACACACGCTCTCGACGGGGTATATCGTCCTCGCGGCGGCACTCGCGTTCAGCTACTACTTGACGCCGGCCGAACAGCGCTATCGTCGTCTCGGAGTGCTCTACGGTGGACTTGGACTGGTCGCGGGCGTGTTCGGATTCATGAACACCTGGGCACTCCCGACGGCTGTCGGTCTCGCGTGGCTGGCGCTCGCGGCCGCCGACCCACACCCTGCCTCGTTGTTACCCGAGGGCGTCGCTGACGCGCTTGTCCCCGAGACGGAGAGCCTGGGACAGCGACTGCCCGCCGAGGCCTGGCGGGTCGTCCTCGCTGCCGTGTTGGCGGTCCCGGTCGGCATTGTCGGCGTCGCTATCGCCTCGCCGTTCCTAATTTTTGGCCAGGTGCCGACCAACGAGGGAATCGGCTTTCTGCCGCCGCGGACGCCGCTCGATACGTTCCTTGTCCTCTACGGCGGGATTCTCGTCCTGTTCGCGGGCTATCTCGGCTCCAGGAGTCGTCCGCTCTCTGCGTTGTCCTCGACTCACCTCGCTGTGGGGGTTGCGCTCCTCGTCGGACTGTTGGTCGGCTTTCTCACCTCGTTTGCCGTGACCGCGCTTCTGGTCGCCGTTCTCTTGGTCGCGTGGTGGCTCGTCCGCACCGACAGGGCGGGCTTTACTGCGGTGTTGCTGGTGTCCGGCCTCGGGCTGTTGCTCGCACTGGAGCTGGTGCACGCGAAGGTGTACCCCTTCGAGCGGGTCCGCTGGAACACCACGCTGAAGGTGGCCGTCCAGGGGTGGACGCTCGCAGGACTGGCTGCTGGTGGAGCCGCCGCGTTGCTCCTCTCGCAGGGAGTCGAGCGACTCCGCTCGGTCCGACAGGCGGTCGACGACGCGGAAATCTCCAGGGAGAGTGCGGTCCGGCGGACGATTCCGGCGGCCCTTGCGGTCTTGCTAGTCGCTGTACTCGTCGCGACCAGTCTTCCGTTTGCAGGGATTGCGATACACAAAAACGCCGACATTCTCTCGCCCGAGGACGGCTCGCTCGATGGGCTAGCCGTCCACGACACGTTCAAACAGGCGGAGATGGAGGGTCTGTACTGGCTCGACGACCAGGGTCAGCCGACGATTGCGGAGAGCCCGACTCGGCGAACCTACAGCTGGAGTTCCTCGACGTCGGTGTTCACCGGGGCCGCGACCGTCGTCGGCTGGGACCATCAAGAGGGGTATCGCGGAGCGGCAGCCTTCGAGCGGCGAGCGTCAGATATCGACGCGCTCTACACTGGCCCGCTCGCGAACGCGACGGCTATCGTCGACCGCTACGATATCGAGTACATCTACGTCGGTCCGACCGAGCGCGAGAACTACGACGACATCAACGCGTTCGACCAGATAGCAGGTATCAGGGAGAAGTTTTCGAACGAGGCAGTCACCATTTACGCGGTCAACGAGACGAGACTCCCATAGTAACCATCTTAATGCCGGCTGACGTATCCTCTGATATGTCCGACAAACCGACCTCTGGCGAACTGTTCGGTATCCCGTACAACTTCGAGCGCCCGGACCTCAAACGGCTTCTCTCCGGCCACTGGCAACCAGACGAGGGAATGCTTGTCGAGAAGGAGTTCGGCATCGGCTACACGCTGAACCTCGCAAACTGGCGGTCCTGGATTGTGCTCGCGGTCGCTGGCGCGCTGTTGTTCCAGCAGGAACGGAGCGACGACGAGGCGACCGATGAAGCCGACGACGAGCCCGTCGAGGTCGTCGTCGACTAATCGACGCCTATTTTCAGCGCCACGCCAGAGAGGGCGTATGGTCACCTTCGTCACGACGAACCCCGGGAAGGTCGCGGAGGCACGCGAATACCTCGACGAATCCGTCGAACAGGTCGCGTTCGACTACCCTGAGCCACAGGCAGAGAACCTCAAGACGGTTGCAGCCTACGGCGCACGCGCCGCCTACGACCACCTCGGTGAGCCTGTCGTCGTCGACGACTCTGGGCTCACCATCGAGGCCTTCGATGGTTTCCCCGGACCATTCTCGTCGTACGTTGAGGACAAACTCGGCATCGAACGGGTCGCCGACCTCGCGCGTGCCGAAGAGTCCCAGCGCGCGGCCTTCCGGGGCGTTGTTGCCTACTGTGACGGCGATTCCTTCGAGGCGACCCCCGAGCCAGTCGATACCGAGCGCCGCGGCCAGGACCTCGCGGCCGAGGAGCGGGCGAGCGCGACGACCGACGAACAGGTCGATTCGGGCGCGGTGCCGGTGAAGCTCTTTGAGGGTGTCGTCCGCGGACAGATAGTCGAGCCACGCGGTGAGGGTGGCTTCGGCTACGACCCAATTTTCGAGTACGATGGAGCAACGTTCGCTGAGATGGGGACTGAGGAGAAAAACGCCATCTCGCATCGCGGCCGCGCGCTGGCGAAGTTTGCTGACTGGTACGGTCAGGCCGACCGGTAATTACTGCCGCGGGTCTCTATCCGGGCCGGGATAGGGCGCTTCAAATTCGCTTTCGTACACCGGCTCGGGATCGAACAGCATCTCGAATGCGTCTGGCGACCGGATGCTGACCGACATGTGTGACTGGAGCGAGAGGTTCGCTCCGGCACCCGTCAGCTCGCCGTCGAGTGTCAGTAGGTGATTCGCGTCGCCGCGGTACGCAGAGGCGAGAGCCGGGTGATCCTCGGGAGGATGCTCGACGCCTAGGCGGTCGTCTGCCACCGTCGTGTACCACTCCTCGGCCAGCTCGGAGGGTGCAAATTCGCCGATCAGCGCACGGGCCTGTGCAAGTAGGTTGTCGCTGGCGACGAGGTGGACCCAAGAGTGCCGTCGCACATGGTCGAGGGCATCTCTGGCCCCACCCCCGACGAGCAGGTCTGCTGCGAGGACATCTGCGTCCGCGACGACGCGGAATCCAGACTCTGGAGTTCTCTCGTCCTTGTCAGTGTTTCCGGCTGTCGGTTCGACATCTCGTACGGCCGGCCGCCTGCGCTGAATTGCTTGCGCTGTCGTCGCATACGCTGTTGCTCGCTCGAACAGCCCTGCCCAGGACATATCGAAACCAGGCAACCGGCCCACAAAAAGCAACCGACCGCGGCGTCATACCTCTGTCTGACGGAAGTTTATGTACAAGCGAGAAGAGCCACCAGACGGGCGCGCACCGACGATTACACACACCCACAACTCCCATCCTTCCACAGCGCGCCCGAATCCCTGAACCCACCTTTTGGGCTCAGGCCGACAGTTCCTCGCCGCGGAGTGTCCCGCGTACCTCGGCGAGCAGTTCCGGATCGGCCATCACCGCAAGCGAATCCCCCGCCTCGACTCTGGTCTGGGGCAGCGGAATCGTCATCGACTCGTCCTCGCGGCCGTGTGCGTAGATACGCGCTTCGTCTGGTAGATCGATTTCGATGACTCGGTCGCCGATAGCTGGGGAGCCCTCAGGAATCTGGACGCTCGCCACCGAGAGTCGCTCGGTCAGGTCCGCGATAACAGTGAAATCCCCGCCCAGAAGCGCCGTCTTCGCCCCTGCTGCGCCGAGGCGTTCGGGGTAGATGACCTCGTCGACGCTGTCGGTGTATCGCTCGTAGAGCTCCTCGCTGAAGTCCTCGTTGACCCGCAGGACCGTCCGACAGCCGTGTGCGTCTCCGACGACACAGGCCGAGAAGTTCGTATTGAGGTCGCCCGTCAGCGCACCGAGCCCATCGGCGTCGGTAATACCTGCGTCCTCAAGGACGTGCTCGTCGCCGCCATCACCTTCGACGACGGTGAATCCCTCATCCTCGGCTCGTTCGACGCGCTCTCTGTCGCTGTCGACGATGGTAACCTCGTGGCCCTCGTTGCGAAGTGTCCTGGCGTTTCGCATTCCGACGCGGCCGAACCCGACAATGATGAAGTTCATGCTTCTCTGTACAACGGCCTCATTAAAAACACTGGGGCTATCTCTCAGAGTTCTGTTGTCGCTTCCAGTGCCAGTTTGATTGCGCGTTCGACGTTGTTCTTTGCCTTTTCGGGGAGCTCGTTGTCTTCGGTCTCGCCTTTCTGGGTTCCCTCGACGAGGTTGCCGTCGACGGTGCAGATGGCACCAGCCCGCATCCCCTTCCGTCGCGCGAGGGTGAACAGCGCGGCAGCTTCCATCTCGACGGCGAGCATTCCTGCGTCTTCCCACTCCTGGATGTACTCTTCTGTCTCGGCGTAGAACGCGTCGTCTGTCGCGATTGGGCCGACGTGGACGGGTTCGTCACGCCCTCTCGCAACAGCCGTCAGCTCCGAGAGCACCTCGTGGTGTGCAACGGCGGGCAGGGTCGCGCTCTCGTAGCGCTTGCTCGTCCCCTCGTCCTTTGCCGCGCCGGTCGCGACAATCATATCACCAATCTCGATGTCGGACTGGAGCGCGCCACAGGTGCCGACACGGAGGACCGTCTCGACACCGACGCTTTCGAGTTCCTCGGCGGCAATCGCCGCTGATGGCGCACCGATACCGGTCGAACAGATTGTCAGCTGTCGGTCGTCGTAGGTCGCGTTGACGACCTTGTACTCGCGGTTGCTTGCAACTGTCTCGACATCCGTACAGTGTTCTGCGATACGGTCGACACGTCCGGGGTCACCGGGAACGAGTGCGATATCTGTCAACTCTCCCGCTTCGACAAGCAAGTGGGGCTGTTTCGCCATACCCGCAGTTCAGTCCTCGGACACAAAAAACCGAACAGTTGGCCCGCGCCGGTCACGGCGAGAGGATGAATAAAAAGAAGTTATGGACCGCTGGCCCGAGGCCGAGCGCGGTGACGAAGGCAAACAGCAGGTTCGTCTGTGACTCGTGTTCCGTGAGGTCGGCCGAAAAATACGCCACGATAGCAGACGCCAGGAACACCTTGAACACCACGAACAGCCACCCCTCTCCGAGGAGGTCGGCTGTCGGGAGGTCGGCGGCGAAGTCCATGACCCTCCGGGGAACCTGCGAGCGCTCGCCCGCACCGAGTACGTCGACACCAATTGCGGTCGTAACGCCGTCGAACATGTGTGCGAAGACAACGAGCGCGCCGACGTATCTGGCGCGAGCGATGATGTAGGTCCGCCAGGCACCGATGACGAAGTAGACAACTGCGGTCAACACCAGTGAGACGATGAGCCCAAACGCTGGCCAGATGGGCTCCATCGGCGCGACCTCCGGGTCAAGCCCCTGCCAGAAGATGAGAGCCACTAGCGGTGTCGCCATACCGAATCCGGTGGCTCCGAGATATTGCGGCACCTTCTGGCGAAGCCGCTTACCCGGAACAATCATCGCCGACATCACCCAGACCGCACCCATAAAAACGAACGTAATAAGATAGACCGCAGGCGTCGCAAAAAGTGGCGCAATCCCCGGTGGATAAATCCGAACCTGGAGGATTTCTCCGAGTCGATAGAAGACATGGAGCACAGCTCCAGCCACAATCCACGGGACGAACGCCAGTACAGTCCGCTGGTTCACCGGCGGTCGTATCACGTAAAGCAGCCCGACGATGACACCAATCGCGACCAGCAACAGTAGAGACTGGATCAGCGGCGGAAAGACAAGGTCTCCAAAGAGTGCAGTCATGTAGTGTGGATGCTCCCTGTCGGGTAAAAATTGTTCCGAAACTCGAAGGGAACTTTACTTGTGGCGGTACACAACGTGGTATGGAGGATATTGCAGACCGAATCGAGCATACGGTGCTCGGTCCCGAGACGACCTGGGCTGCTGTGCAGACAGTCCTCGACGAGGCCGACGAGTACGGTATGCGGGCGTGTATCCCCCCGTGTTATCTCGAACAGGCCACGGAGTACGCCCCAGATGTCGAGTTGGCGACCGTCGTCGGGTTCCCACACGGGCAACACCTCACTGAGACCAAATGCGAGGAAGCCAGACACGCCTGGGAAGCCGGGGCGGGCGAAGTCGATATGGTCGCGAACATCGGTTCGATCAAGGCAGGCAACTTCGACGATGTGGCTACCGAAGTCGGTGAAGTGGCGGCGGCCGTGCCACTGCCGGTGAAAGTCATCGTCGAGGCACCGCTGCTGTCGGAGACAGAACTCAAGGCAGCGTCTGCGGCCGCGGCCGACGGGGATGCCGACTATCTGAAGACCTCGACGGGATTCACCGAAGGGGGCGCGACAGTCGAAGATGTCCGCCTGATGAGTGGGCATCTACCGGTCAAAGCCAGCGGCGGCGTCGGCTCGTGGTCCTTCGCGAGCGAACTCTTCGAGGCGGGCGCAGAGCGCATCGGCGCGTCGAGCGGTGTCACCATCGTCGAAGAGTACCGGAATCGCTAGCAGGATATACCGGCCGTGGGTCGGTGTCGGAAGCGACGAGAACAGGCCAAAGCGCCGGGCTTTAGTCTGTCCCTCCCCGACAACGGGGTAGATGGCCCGGTACCATATCGAGACGTACGGGTGCACCTCGAACCGGGGTGAGAGCCGCCAGATTGAGCGCTCGCTCCGCGACGGCGGTCACCACCCTGTCGAGTCACCCGAGGAAGCTGACGTCGCTATCCTCAACACCTGTACCGTCGTCGAGAAGACAGAGCGGAACATGCTCACCCGGGCAAAAGAGTTAGACGAGGAGACGCCGGGAGACCTCGTCGTCACGGGCTGTATGGCGATTGCACAGGGTGAGGCATTCGACGAGGCCGGGGTCGACGCAGAGGTACTACACTGGGACGAGGTTCCCGAACACATCAGAAACGGCGAATGTCCGACTCACACACCGGACACCGAGCCAGTCATCGACGGCGTCGTCGGCATCCTGCCGATTGCCCGGGGCTGTATGAGCGACTGCTCGTACTGTATCACCAAAGAGGCAACGGGCAAAATCGACTCTCCATCCGTCGAGGAAAATCTCAGGAAGGCGCGGGCGCTCGTCCATGCTGGCGCGAGAGAGATTCGTATCACCGGCCAGGACACCGGTGTCTACGGCTGGGACGAGGGCGAACGGAAACTCCACGTCCTGCTCGACCGCATCTGTACGGAGATCGACGGCGACTTTCGGGTCCGTGTCGGCATGGCTAATCCCAAGGGCGTCCACGGTATCCGCGAGGAACTCGCGTCCGTCTTTGCCGAACACGACCAGCTCTATAATTTCCTTCACGCCCCGGTCCAGTCGGGGAGCAACGACGTGCTCGGCGATATGCGCCGCCAGCACACCGTCGAGGAGTACCTCGACGTGGTCGAGACATTCGACGAATACCTCGACGAGTGGACGCTCGCGACGGACTTCATCGTCGGCTTCCCGACCGAAACCGATGCAGACTACCAGCAGACGCTCGACCTGCTCGAACAGACCCGCCCGGAGAAAATCAACATCACCCGGTTCTCGAAACGGCCTGGGACCGACGCCGCGGCGATGAAAGGTCACGGCGGCCAGATCAAGAAGAACCGCTCTTCGGAGATGACAGACCTGAAAATGTCGGTTGTCGGTGAAGTCTACGAGTCGATGGTCGGCGCCGAGCGAGAGGTGCTCGTTGTCGAAGACGGCACCGACGACTCGATGGTCGGCTACGACCAGACACACCGCAAGGTGGCAATTCCGGGCGTCCAGTCTGCTGGCGTCGAACTTGGTGACTTTGTCACCTGCCGGATAACGGGTCACAACACAGTCTACGCGCTCGCAGAGCTGGTCTGAGCGGACTGTTCCTCGCGCGGAATCGTTACCGTCACCGTCGTCCCATCACTGGTCTCGAAGTCGATGGCTCCACCAACCCGGACGGTCCCCCACTTGGCGAGCCAGAGCCCGAAGCCGCTGCCGTGTTTCAGACTTGTTTCCTCGCCGCTTTCGAGTGACTGTAGCTCGTGGTCGGGGATACCCGACCCGTTGTCGGATACCTCGATATCGATGCTCTCCGGTGAGCCGGTCACCGACAGCGAAATCTCGGCCGGACCGTCCGTGTGTATCGCGGCGTTTTCGAGCAGTTGCCAGAGGACAGCCCGAAGAACGTCCGGATTGGTCTCGACGACGGTTTCGGTTGTTGTGACAGATAAATCGGCCTCGGGGTGCTCCTCGGCGAGGCGGCTGGCCAGCTTCTCGGTCAGGTCACCAACGGTGATTGCCCGAGAGTAGCCGTCTGGTGCAGCAAGCAGCTGTTCGAACTCCCGGGCCATCTCGCCGGTCTCGATGAGTTCGTCGACGGTGGTCGAGACCTTCTGGAGCATCTCTCTGACCATCTCGTCGTCAGTGTGGCTGTCGGCCGCGGAGACGTAGCCGGAGACGATAGAAAGGTCGTTACGGAGATTGTGACGTAGTATACGGTTGAGAACCGAGAGACGCTCTTCGCGTCTGACTTCGTCGGTGATATCCTGAAACAGGAGGGTGTAGCCGACCCGCTCGCGGCCGCCGGCGGTCAGTGGTGACGGCTGGATGACGTACTCCCGGCGCTGTGCGCCGACCTGGGGGCTGATTCGCCACTCCTCGTCGCCGTCGACGTACTGGTCGAAGCTCTCGGGACTGTCCCGGCCCGGGTCGAGTGATTGGATGACAGCCGATGCCGGTTCGAGGACCACCTCCTCGCGGTCGAGTTCAAGCTCCTCCTCGGCAGCGGGGTTCAAATCGACGATGCGGTGTTGTGCTTCGAGGACGAGCACGGGTGCCCGGAAATCGGCGAGCGCGGACTGCTTGGCTGCTCGGTTGGTCGCGGGGTAAATCTCGAACATGTCTTTGCCGACGAAGGCATAGTAATCACAGAGAACGTGCCCCGCAAACAGGGGTGCAGCCCAGATGAAATGCGAGTTCGGTGTCAGTTCCAGCATCCAGACGAGCAGGCCCACAGCGGGAAAGATGGCGCTGGCGATGACCGCCAGCGCCTCCGACCGGAACAGGGAGCCGTAATCCCAGACGGTATCGGCGAGCAACAGGACGCCGACCACTGCCCAACCCGGCCCGCCAATGAGCATGACATAGAACAGCGGGCCAAAATCGTACGAGGCCGCCGCAACACCGAACACCGGGTCGACCGCAAACTCCGTCCAGAACAGTCCGTGGATGTGATTTATGGGTAACAGGACCAGCGTCAAAACTGGAACCAGGTACAACAGCCAGTAGTACCACGACCGTCGGATATCGCCACGTCCCGTGTATTCCAACCCGAAGCCGACGAACGGGGGGCCGAGCCAACTCAGTCCGACGAGCGCGACGACTTCGAACGCCAGTCGTAGCTGCTCCTCGAAGACGGTCAGGCCGATACCATATGCAAAGAGAAAGACGGCCTGGGCGACCATCGTCGCCGCGAACCACGATGCGCCCGGCTTCTCCCGGTAGGTAAGCAGATACGCAAACAGTCCGACGGTTGCCACTCCCGCAAACAGCGAGAGAACGACCGGCCAGGTGAGAGAGGCGCTCACGGCTCGTTCACAATAGTGTGGTCACAGGCTTGAATATGGTGTGTTTCGACAGCCCGGGGATGCTGGTCAGTGGGCTCCAGTCACCTGTTCGCTCGCGTCTTTCCACTCTCCCATCCCAGCGGGGTCGAGATGGAGGTGGGCGTCGCCCACCTCTTCGTGTTCGAGCACCGACTGGACCAGGCCACTCTCGATGTTGTGAGCCTCGACGAGAGTGAGCGAGCCGTCCACCTCCACGTGGGCTTCTACTTCGAGTGTCGGGCCGTCGTAGAAGACGGCGAGGTCGTGGACGCCGTGTATCTGTGGGTGTGAGAGAATCGTCTCCCGAATCTCGGCCCGGCGTGGTTCGGGTGCGGCCTTCCCGGCCAGATACGAGAGGTTCTCTCTGCCAATTTCGACCCCCTGATAGATGACCAGCACACTGACGAACAGCCCAGCCGAGGCGTCGAGAACTGGAAATCCAAGCGCAATACCAACCACGCCGACGAGGGCGGCGACGGTCGTGTACATGTCGTTGAGACAGTCGACCGCGAGCGCTTTCAGCGCAGTCGAGCCGAGGGTGGCGTTCATTCGCGTCGTGTACCAGTAGACCAGATACATATCGGCCATCGAGAACAACAGCGCTGCGACGAGCAGATAGCTGAACTCGACGTGGCCGCCGTAGAGCAGGCTCTGTCCCGACTCGTACAGCAGATTCGCGCCGAGGATGACGATGACGGCACCCACGAACAACGCGGTCAGCGGCTCGATGCGGGCGTGGCCGTGGGGGTGGTCTGCGTCGGCTCCCTCGAACCGACTGTCACCCCATACCAGAACGACGATGCTGGCAACGAGGTCACCTATGGAGTGGGCGGCGTCGGCGAGCAGTGCGACACTCCCGAACAACAGGCCGGCGATGCCCTCGGCTACAATCTTCGCGACGTTCCCGAGAACGTTCGCCCACGAAGCGAGGGTGAACCGACGACGCTCCGTGGCAGTTTCCATACCGGCTATAGCGTGACGCCATGCTTGAATATTGGCATTAGGTAAGTCGAATCTCTGGGTTCTAGGTCTTCGTACTCTGTCTCTAGGTCGGGTGGGACAATCGCATGCGGCGCATTCACATTCCGGCCGAATAATTATGCGACCCCTCCATCAACAGGGAGACATGTCGGAGTTCGTTACACCACCGGCCCTGCAATCAGACGAGGAAATCGCTATCGTGGCCCCTTCGAGCGGCGGCGCAGCCGAAGCACCACACATCCTGGAGTTGGGAATCGGACGACTGGAGTCGACACTCGGCGTCGATATCAGGGTACATCCGACCGCCCGACAGTCAAACAGCTATCTCCGCGAGCACCCCAGAGCCCGCGCAGCAGCCATCCACGAGACGTTCTCGGACCCCGATGTCGGCGCAGTAATGGCGACAATCGGCGGCGACGACCAGCTCCGCGTGCTGAAACACCTCGACCCCGCGGTTTTGCGGGAGAATCCGACACGGTTCTTTGGCCTCAGCGACAACACGAACCTCTCCCTGTATCTCTGGAAGCACGGTATCGTCTCTTACAACGGTATCTCACTGCTGAGTGAGGTCGCGACGCCCGGACCGTTCCCCGAGTACACCGAGCGCTATCTCCGGCGTGCGCTCTTCGAGGAGTCACTGGGCGAACTCGAACCGTCCGAGGTGTGGTTCGACATGACCGAGGGCTGGAACCAGTCGAAAGCCGAGTTCGCGGCCGCCGAACCCGACCGCCACAACAACGACGGGTGGCGGTGGGCCGGCAGCGACGAGACCGTCACCGGCCGTCTGTGGGGTGGCTGTCTCGCTATCGTCCGCTGGCACCTGATGACCGAGCGTTATCTTCCAGACCCAGAACGTCTCGACGGAGCCGTGCTCGCGCTGGAGACGGCAGAGACCCTCCCTGATGCCGACAGACTCCGGTGGTTCCTGACGGCGATGGGAGAGCGGGGACTGCTCGGGCGATTCGACGGCGTCGTTGTCGGCCGTCCGGCGACCGAATCCTGGTTCGAGCCTCGGGACGCGGACGAACGCGAACAGTACCGCCGCGACCAGCGCGAAACGATTCTGTCACAGCTCCAGCGGTACAACCCCGAGGCAACAGTCGTCTTCGACGTGGACTTCGGCCACACGAATCCGGGGGTCGCGCTGCCAATCGGCGCGAACGTCACCCTCGACCCCGAGGAGCGAATTGTCGTCGAGTAACGTCAGGGCGCGGTCGGCGCTTCGAGCGCGCGGAAGCCCCGCTCGAAATCCGCCTTCAGGTCCGAGATATCCTCGATACCGACCGAGACACGGAATAGCGAGTCAGAGATGCCAAGCTCTGCGCGGCGCTCTGCGCCGATTGGTTCGTGTGTCATCGTCGCCGGATGGTTGACCAACGTCTCGACGCCGCCGAGGCTGACGGCCAGGTTCATCGTCTCGATGGCCTCGACGAAGCGCTGGGCTTCCGCCATGCCGCCAGCGAGTTCGAACGAGAGTACGCCGCCGAAGCCGCTCATCTGCTCGCAGGCGAGGTCGTGCTGGGGGTGACTCTCCAGCCCTGGGTAGTAGACTGCACTCACCTCCTCGCTGGCTTCGAGATACGAGGCGAGTTCCATGGCGTTTTCTTCGTGGGTACGCATGCGAACCCCCAGCGTTTTCATCCCCCGTGAGAGGAGATAGGCGTCGAACGGCGGCATCTGGTTACCCAGCCCGACCTGCTGGTTGAAGCCGATTGCCTCGGCGACGTGGGGGTCGTCGGTGACGAGTGCGCCGCCGATACCGTCGCTGTGACCGTTGAGATACTTGGTCGTGCTGTGTGCGACCACATCGGCCCCCAGTTCGAGCGGCTGCTGGAAGTACGGGCTCGCGAACGTGTTATCGACGCCGAACACCGCCTCGTGGTCGGCCGCAACATCGGCGATTGCGGCGATATCACAGAGCTGAATCAGTGGATTGGTCGGGGTCTCCATCCAGACGAGTCCCGTCTGGTCGTCGACGGCGTCGGCGACCGTGTCCGTCTCGCGGGCATCGACGAACACGACATCGAAGCCGAGTCTGTCACGGAAGAGTTGTTCGAACATCCGGCGGGTCCCGGCATAGAGGTCGTCGAACGTGACGATACGGTCGCCCTCCTCGACGGCCGAGAGCACTGCCGTCGCGATTGCGGCGGTCCCCGAGCCAAAGGCAAACGCGAGCTCGCCGCCGGCTAGGTCTGCAAGCTGTTGTTCGACGGCGTGTCTCGTCGGATTCGAGAGCCGCCCGTACAGAAACTCGCCAGCGTCGGGATCGACGTCTTCGAGGCTCATCTCGGGGTCGATGCCGTCCAGACGGTAGGTCGAAGACAGGTGTATCGGTGAAACGACGTCTCCGTCTCTCCAGTCGGTGTACTCTGCGACTGCCCGCGTGTCGAACGCTTCTTCCTCTTCCATGTTATTTGATGTCGTATACACGCATTAATAGATTTCTCTTTTTCCCGTAATTCCGGAGTAAAGATTCATTAACGGAGATAATATATGCCTAATATCGCACGAATGTTCATACTATTGTCGGCCCATATACCTCAGAGACATATTGATGACAGAGACGGCAAAGCGACACGGCACGGTACGGACCCGGGGGGCAGCGAATCAAGAGGACCGACCGAACTGCTTACACGTCTGGGTGTTGTAGACGGAACTGGCAGAGGGAGGTCGGTTTCCGTGTCCCAGACCGCGAGCAAGGGACATGAGGAAAGTCCCCCCACCGTCAGGGCAGGTGACCGGGTGCAAGCCCGGGGCGGGAGACCGCCGGCTCTGGAACAGAAACGAGACCCCTCGCCCCGACCGATGAGGTGTGCGAACCCCGCGCGAAAACGGTGACAGACCGGGAAGCAACGGGGAGTTAACCCACCGAGGGCGTGGTCGACACATTCGTGCGACCGCGAACAGACGGGCGAGAACGGATGGAACGGCGAACCCTCACCGGTGCAAGTCCGAACCACAAGGTAGCCCTAAGGTCGGTTCGGACGCTGAGCTGAATGTCAACTGAACAGAAGGGGGCTTACTCCCCTCAGCCATAGTTGTGCCAGCGTCGGCCACGGACCACGTGTACTTATCCGCGAAGACGACCCACATCCATCTAGTGACTGGACCAGTTCAGACAGGCTGTGTCGGTGTCGACGAACTGCTCGGGGGAGGGTTCGAACGGGGGGCCGTCACGCAGGTGTACGGCTCGCCTGCTGCGGGGAAGACGAATCTCGTTCTCTCGGCTGCCGTCGACACCGCCGCCGCCGGCGACACTGCTCTGCTTATCGACACGGAGGGGTTGTCCATCGACAGGCTCGAACAGCTCGCCGCTGCCCATCCCGACGCGACCGTCGACGATGTCGCCTCGAACATCATCATCACGGAGGTCCACGACTTCGAGGAACAACGCGAGGCAGTCCAGGACGTGACAGAGTTCGCAAGCCAGGTCGAGTTCGTGGCTGTCGACAGCGCGACTGGGTTCTACCGGCTCGAACGAACCGAACAGGCAGACGGAGAGGCACTGCGGGACGTGGCCCGTCAAATCACGCACCTCCTCTCGCTCGCGCGGAAACACGATATCGCCGTCGCCATCACGAATCAGGTCTACACCGACCCGGAGACCGACAACTCGAGCGCACTGGGCGGACACACACTTAACCACTGGTCGGCAATCATCCTCCGGCTGGACCGGTTTCGCGGCGGCAACCGACGGGCGACACTGGAGAAACACCATTCGAAAGCTGCGGGCGACACAGCACAGTTCAGAATTGCCGAGGACGGATTGGAGACTGGCGACCGCTAATAGAGGAGTTCGTCGTCTGATTCGACCATATAGAGCGTCCGCGCGGAGATGTTGACGGCGTGGTCGCCGACGCGTTCGAGGTCTCGAATTGTTAGGAGGAGCCGGTAGACATCCTGCATCAGTGCCTCGACCTCTCCGTCGTTCACGTCGTCGCGCTCGATGAGGTCACGGGCGACTGTCTCTGAGGCGGTCTCACACATCTCGTCGATTTCGTCGTCGCGCTCTGCAATCGCATAGCAGTTCTCGACATCTTCGTCAGAATACCCCTCCATTGCGGTCTCGACCATCTCGACGACGGCTTCGCCGATCGACTGGATGTCGACATCGGGTGCGAGGTTCTGTTGTGCGTCGAGGGTATAATCTCCGAGATTTGTCGCGAGGTCGGCGATCCGTTCAAGATCGGTGATAATCTTGAACGACGCGGCGATGAACCGCAGGTCGCCGGCGACAGGCTGTTGGAGCGCGATGAGATCCATACACTGCTGTTCGAGTTCGAGATAGAGCTTGTTGACCTCGTCGTCGCCCTCGATGACATCCCAGGCCATCTCCTCGTCTTTCTGTTCGAGGGCTGTCAGTCCCATGTTCAGCCGCTCCAGGACAACTTCACTCATAAATAGAACGTCCTCCCGGAGTTGGTCGAGTTCGTCTTGATATCCTTCTCGTGGCATGCGTAGGCGTGAACGGCCTCGAATTATGTACTTTGCGCTCCTGGAAGCTTACGATTCGAGCAGCGACCGGGTCTGACGGTGTCTGTAGCGAAACATCGGCTCGAATCCGACAACTGCAAGCGGGCCGAACAGACCGTCTAGCGGACCAAGCGGGAGTTCGTACTCGACGTGGTCACGGATTACCGTCTCCTCGCCGTCGGCATAGAAGTTGTGCGTGTGTTCCCACTCCGGGAACGGTCCATCATCCATCGTGTCTCTGAAGAATCCGGAGCCATCCGAGCGGTCTCGCGCGACAATCTCCGAAACCCAGCGCTGACGCGGGCCGACACCGAACGGCCGTACTGATGCGTGGATAGTCGCGCCCGTCTCGAGTACGTCCGGGTCTGACTCGCCGTCCGGGCCAGTCACCGATTCGATTTCCATCCCCATCCAGTCGGGAGTCAGCGCTTCGAGCCCCTTCTCTGTCGAGTGAAAGTCCCAGACCTCCTCGAATGGCGCGGCCACCCGGACACTCCGTTCGTACGTGTGCATACCTGTTGTAGGGTGCCGACGACCCTTTCTCTTGTGCTCTCAGGGCCAGTGGCCTGCTTCGTCCATCGCCTCGACGACCCGCTGGATTGCTACGATATACATCGCCTCCCGGTAGGTTGCAGCGTTGTGTTCCTCTTTCGCCCGCACCATCTCCTCAAAGGCGTCGACGACGTGCGTTTCGAGTTCCTCGACGACGCGGTCTTTGCTCCAGTAAAACTGCTGACGGTTCTGTACCCACTCGAAATAGGAGACGGTTACGCCGCCGGCGTTTGCGAGAATGTCGGGGATAACGACGATGTCTCGCGGTTCGAGGACCTCGTCGGCCCCAGTCGTCAGGGGACCGTTGGCGGCCTCGACGATGACCTCGGCGGCGACCGACTCGGCGATTCTCGCGTCGATAGCGTTTTCCAGTGCCGCCGGAATCAGCAAATCGACCTCTGCCGTCAGCAGCTCCTCGCCGGTCAGTTCCTCGCTCGCCTCCGGATAGCCCGTGACGGCCCCTGTCTCGCGTTTGAACTGCTTGAGTGCTCGGGCATCGAACCCTTCTGGATTGTAAACTCCCCCACTCGAGTCCGAGACGGCGACGAGACGGGCACCCATGTCATCGAGTAATGCCGCAGCGACGCTGCCGGCGTTGCCGTACCCCTGAACGGCGACCGTCGCGCCAGAGAGTTCTCGGTCGAGGTGTCGGAACGTCTCGCGTGCCGTCAGCGAGATGGACCGTCCCGTTGCTTCAGTCCTCCCTTCACTTCCACCGCTTTCGAGTCCCTTGCCGGTGACGACACCTGGCTCGGTCCGGCCTTCGAGGGTCTCGTAGGTGTCTTTGAGCCAGTTCATCTCGCGTTGGCCCGTGTTCACGTCCGGTCCCGGAATGTCCTGGTCGACGCCGATAACGGGACGAATCGCGGCGGCGTATGCTCGTGTTATCCGCTCGATCTCGGCCTCGGAGTAGGCCCCCGGGTCCAAGGATATGCCACCTTTCGCGCCGCCGTACGGGATGTCGATTGCCCCGCACTTGTAGGTCATCCAGCCAGAGAGCGCACGTACCTCATCGCGACTCACCCTTGGATGGTACCGGATACCGCCCTTGTACGGCCCTCTGTCGTCGTTGAACTGCGAGCGGTACGCCTCGAACGTTTCGAGTGTGCCATCATCGAGTTCGACGGTCAGGTTCACCTCTTCGACTCGCTGTGGCGTGGTGAGATAGTCGACGACCCCCTCATCGAGGTCAAGTGTCTCTGCCGCAGTCCGTACCTGTGTCTGGAAGTTCTCGAAAGGTCCCGCCTCGTCTGTCATCGTTTCTATATTGTCCAGCGTGGTAAAAAATGTATACCACGAACGCTCACAATAGAACAGACTCGATGAACACAACTGGGCGTTTGTTGTGCTACTCCAGTGCGCCGGCAGCGTCCGCTCGTTTGATGAGGTCTTCGGCCTGTGCGACAAGCGGTGCGTCTATCATCTCGCCGTCGACGGCGAACACGCCTCGCCCAGCCGCCTCGGCCTCCTCTTTTTTCTTGAGTACCTCACGTGCCCACTCGATGCGCTCCTGATTGGGCGTGAACGCCTTGTTGATGACCGACACCTGGGCGGGGTGAATCGCCATCTTGCCGTCGAATCCGAGGTCGATGGCCCGCTCTGTGTCCGCAGCGAGTCCCTCGGTGTCCTCGAAATCGGTATACAGCGTGTCGACGGCGTCGACCTCCTGGCTGCTTGCCGCGAGAACGACGTGTTCCCTGGCGTAGAGTATCTCGGTCCCCTCTGCCGAGCGGTTCAACCCCACGTCGGCCGAGAGGTCTTCGGCACCCAACAACAGTGCGTCGGTCGCCGCTGCCGCAGCGACCTCCTGTGCCGCCAGAACACCCGCTGCGGTTTCGAGCAGCGCCAGCACTGGAACCACCTCGGCGTGGTCTGCCATCGCCTCGGCCACCGCCTCGACATCCTGACGACCGGCGACTTTCGGCAGCATGACGCTATCTATCTCCGACAGGACGGAACTAAGCCTGTCTAGGTCATCCCGGCCGCCGGCGTCGAGGGGATTGAGGCGGACACAGAGTTCACAGTCCGGGTCAAGCGAGCTGACAACCTCAGCGACGCAGTCGCGAGCCGTCGACTTTGCTGAAGGGGCAACTGCGTCTTCGAGGTCGAACACCACCACGTCGGCTCCCGAGTCGGGTGCTTTCCGCAACAGGTCGGACTGGTCGCCGGGAGAGAACAGAACGGTTCGTCGAACCATACCGAACAGTCTGCCCAGGGACCTGTTAGTCGTTTTGGGACGCGGTGGAACTGTTAACTTCGCAGAGCCCATCAGAGAGAGCATGAACGGAGTATCCGGAATACGACCCGTGACCTCGGGAGAACACATGGGATGACCGGGCCACACCAGGGGCAGCCGCTTGTGACCGCCGGCGAGTCCCTCGACAGGGCAGAGGCCGTCGTGATTATGGTCCACGGACGAGGTGCGAGGGCTCGGGGAATCCTCGGCATGGCCGGCGAGTTCGACGCCGAGGGGGTGGCGTATCTGGCCCCACAGGCACAGCGAAACGAGTGGTATCCACAGTCGTTTCTATCTCCTGTGGAGGCCAACGAGCCCGGGCGCACGTCCGGGCTCCAGGCAATCGGGGACGCACTTGCTGAGGCCGAACGCGCCGGAATACCTCCCGAACGGGTGCTGATTATGGGGTTCTCACAGGGTGGCTGTCTCGCGACCGAGTACGTCGCACGGAACCCGCGCCGGTACGGCGGTCTCGCCGCACTCAGTGGCGGCCTCATCGGCGAGGAGGTGGAGCCCGAGGACTACGAGGGCGACCTGGCGAAGATGCCGGCATTCTTCGGCTGTAGCGACATCGACCCACACATTCCCGAAGAACGCGTCCACGAATCCGCCGAGGTGTTTGAGCGCCTCGGTGCCGACGTCGAGACGCGACTCTACGAGGGGATGGGCCACACGGTCAATCAGGACGAACTCGACTACGTGTCGTCGATGGTGGCTGGCCTGGGCGACTAATGCATCGTAGTTGTTGTGAGCTAACGACACGAGAGAGTCACAGACACCAGATTCGCGAACCGTAGATTGGGCCTGTCGTACCGCTCAGTCCAGGCCACCGACACAGCACTTCAGCATCCGCGGCGCTTGCGCCGTGGTTCACTGAACGCGAGGTGAAGCCGAGCGTTCAGCCTTTTTAGCGTAGATTTTTGCGACGAGAGGTGCCCACAGTGAGCGAAGCGAACGAGGACACCCGAGTCGGAAAAAGGTACTTCTACACCGCTAATGACCGATTGACTACACGGAGACCACCTCGTAGAACGGGTGCCATACAGTCTTCGATAGCGTCGACTGCAGTACTGGCCGCCTCTCTCACTCATCGACTGCCGACAGCCGCGGCAATCGTGATATCGAATCCCCAGGACAGGTCGACGCTTTCGACCCAGTCATCGTTCTTATCGTACAGCGCCGGCGACGACTCGAAGTGATACTCGCCGGCCGGGAAACAGCCGGCATCGGTCGGGTCATTGACGAGAATATACTCGTCTGTGGCCGTCTCGCCCGGCGCGAGTTCGTGTGTCGGCAGTCCCTCACCAGTGTACGAGATGGACTCCTGGGACGGGTCGGGGTCGACATAGCAAGAGGGTTCGTAACCTCGTGGCGGGTGGTCGGCCGCATCCAGAGAGTACAGTAACACTCCCGGCTCGCTGGCATCCTCGCTCTCGCCCTTATAGAACGGCGTCTGTATCCGCCAGTCAGTGCCGTCGGTGTTGGTTGTCGAGATGCTGAGGAAGGCCGTCGTCTCCGAGGTCACCGCAACGTCGGAGACAGAAACGTCGAACCGAACGGGCGGGTCCCCTGACGCCTGGTCGACGGCCGCGACCGAGACGTGTCGCTCGAAGGTCCGTGCGGTTTCGGTCGGCGTCTCTCCGCTCTCTGATGTACAGCCAGCAACTCCCCCACATACCCCGACTGAGACACACTTGAGGAGTTCTCGGCGCTGCATACTGCAGCTGTCTCGGTCGCGTCACTAATCTCTGTTCAAGGGTCAAAGTGCTGTTTGAGCTTTCCGGTGTCCAGTCAAATCTTCGACTGTGCCAGCGAACCTACTGCGAGTTCCAGTGCTCGCGCAGGACATCGTACGACTGCTTGTACCGCTCCTGATACTCGGGGCGGTTCCAGGACTCCCAGGAGTAGTCGACCGACTGTACGGTCGACCCATTGAGACCCGGAATCTGGTGTGTCACGTTCGTCGCCCCCTCAGAGGTGACCGCTCGGCCGTCGTCATCCGGCTCGAAGGTCAGCGCACTGACCGTCAGCGAGTCGAACGGAACAGCGTCAAGCCCGGCCTCCCACTCGGTTGCCAGCCGCTGTTTTGTCGACGGGTCGGCGACGTTGAGCAGTATCCACGGGAGCCGCCCCTCGATGACGTTCTGACTCCTGTCCACGTGGACATCAGTGAGTGAGTCGTAGTCCGATGCAGCCGGATTTCCGTTTCCGTACCGCAGTATCCCTGTTTCGACAGCGTCGAATGGAACCTCTTTCCCGTTGGCGGGGACAGTGTAACCCCGGTTAATCGTCTCTCGAACGGGAACGAAGCCGGCACTTCCGTCGCGGTACGAATCGAGTGGTAAGTCAGCCACCCCACCGAACTCCCGAGCGAAAGCGTCATATCTGGAATCGACGAGCAAGCGGGAGTTCTCGGGTCCTGCGAGGTGGACGACGAAATCCGCCTGTGCATCAGCGCCGACGCCGAGTGGTAACGCCGTCGTGCGCCCGGTCAGTCCGACCGTCAACATCACAGTTATATCCTGCCAGTCGACCGACGCCGAGTCCCCGAGAGAAAGGCGATACCGTAACCCTTCGAAGTCGTGCGTAATAGCCAATTTCGTGAGCGTTTTCGATGCTGCCGGTCGGGAAGTGTCTGCTGGCTGTACCGTACGCGCGTCGGACCAGTCGCCGCTTCCGTCGAGTGGTGGACGCTCTACCGGGTCGAAAGCGAGCAACCCAAAGCGCTGTTCGGGCGTTTCGACGTTCGACCAGTGTGGCCGACGCCCAGGAACCGACCGCGAGGCGAGGTTCCAGGTCCGCTTGAACCACTCGTTTTGCCAGCTGAAGAGGATTCCACCAGCCGTATCCGCGTGCTCGATATCCTCGAACATCGCGGCGACGATTTCGCCCTGCTCTTGCTCTGTGTGACGACCCTGGTGGCGGCCGTGGACGTTCTTGTGAGCGATGCCCCGAGAACTGGGCACGCCAAACTCGGCGACGAGAACCGGATGTTCGGTCGCGTCGACGAGGTCGTTCAGATAGCCTGCGTAGTTGTTTGGCTCGCCCCGGTGGTCCGTGTACTCGACGTACTCCGGCGTCTCGTTGAGCGCATCTGGATAGTACGGATAGACGTGATACGAGGCGAGCATCCCAGCGGTGAACTCTGGTGTCGGCGATATCGTGTCGGGGTCGATACTCACAGTATCTTCGTTGACAAATGGTTCGTAGGGGTGGTCGAGTGGGTCTGCCGTGACCCAGTTCACAAACGAGAGCGGGCGCTGTTGGTCGTAGGCGTCCATCTCGTGTGAGACAAGTGTCTCCATCCTGCCTGCCAGCCATTCTTCGAACGGTGCAGCGCCGTCAGTACGCAGGTATGTTCCATCGAAGCCCTTTCCGGCGCGCTCGTTCGTCTCTGTGACGACCTCCGGTGGCCACTCGATACCGAATAGAAACCCCAGAGTGGAGTCGCTCACGTCGGCGTCGTACTGGCCTGCGGCGTGTCCTGGTCGTTCCTCAAGTGTCGTCTCGCCGTGAATGACATCTACGGTACGCCGGAGTTCCTCGTCTACTGTCTCGGAGACCGCGGTCGCGTCACCTGCTTCCAGTAACTCAGCTGTGGGGACCCAGGTTCCCTGGAGTAACAGCAGTGGCTCGTCTGCATCGTCGTTATACGCGGCCAGCGCGCGATAGAACGCTGGGGGATGAATCGTGTAGGTCCGGATGGTGCTTGCAATCTCGCCGATGGCCCCGAGCCAGCGCTGGTACTCTTTTCGTGTGATTGCCGCCTCCCCGGGGAATCGACCTGGCTTTGCCATGCCGAGATTTACCCCGCGCACAGAGACCGACTCGTACCCTCCGCCTTGACGACGTTCGAAGGTCGCGTCGCCCACCCGAAAGGGCATCTCGTCGGAGTCGCTGGAGCCACACCCTGCTGTGCCCACAGCGGCCGTCGCTCCCACCGTCGCGAGAAAGTGGCGCCTGTCCACATACTGGCTTACCGCGACCGTGTAATAGTTCGTTCGGCCGGTGTCCCCTCCAATTCCCTAGACAGCAACAATGTACGGTTGATGAATCCTTGTCTTGTTTATAAAATGTCAGACTATAGCAGCCGGGATATAACCGTCCTCGGCCCAAAGAATGTACTGAGATGACAGAGGGGGTACTCGTGGTCGACGACGACGAGCCAATCAGGCTTCTGGTTAGCCACCGCTTGGAGAGTGCTGGCTACACCGTTCGGGTCTGTGAGGACGGGCGAGAGGCCGCGGACCTGCTTGCAGAGGGGTTCGAGCCGTCGCTCGGTATCTTCGATATCATGATGCCCCGACTCGACGGGAAACGCCTCCTCCGGATGGTTCGCAACGGCGAGTTCGCGGTCGACAGTGACCTGCCCATCATTATGCTCACCTCCAGAGGGCAGGAGGAACACGTCCTCGAGGGCTTCGAGAGCGGCGCAGACGACTACGTGACCAAACCGTTCCGGGCGGCTGAACTGCTCGCTCGCGTCAAAAAGTGTATTGATGACTGAACAGGAGACGGAGGATTCTGATGAGTAACAGCGTTACAGCCTTCGGGTACGTCATCCCACTGGTCGTTATCCTCGTGACGCTGGCGCTATTAATCGGGCTCGCTCTTGCCGTGATGTTCTGGCTGACTATCGGCCTGTCAGTATATCGGTCGGTCCAAACGACCCGGCGGGAGGAGGCACGCGAGAAGCTGGAATCGGAGTTCGTCGAAACCCTATTCGACCCAGACTCGGGGTGGGAATTGTACACACAGGGGTTGACTGGTGTCGAGCGCAGGGTCACAGAGGAGTTACTCGACGAGTATGTGCGCGAACTCGACGGGCAGAGCGCGGCCCCACTCAAGGAACTGGGTGAGACGCTGGAGATTCCGGCGCGGTCACGGAAGCAGCTGTCAGCACGAAACGAGTACGACCGGCTGTATGCGCTGACGTGGCTTTCGTTGCTCGAACGGCCGGACGCTCTCGCAGATACCGGATTCACTCCTCGGACGCCGCGAGAGCGAGCCGCCGTCACTCGACTCCGGTATGAGAGCGGCGACCTTGAGGATGCAGCCGAAGGAATTACACTCCTGTTGGATGGTGTGAGCACACAGTTCTCGGTGTTTGGACAGGACACGCTTTATCGAATCGCGAGCGAGGACCCGGAGGCGCTGTTCGTAATTGCCGCCGAAAACTACCAGAACTGGTCAGAACCGCTTCTGGTACAGGTACTCGTCGTCTGTCAGCACCTTGGTAAAAATGTCCGAAGCGAGGACCTGTCGTGGCTGACTGCGACGCTCGAACACGAAAGCGAAGCCGTCCGTGAGGTAGCTGTCCAGGCACTCGAAAATCTCGGGTGGCGCAGCGATATCCGGGATGTCGCGCTTCTGGAGAGACTGATGAACGATACGAGCCCCCGCGTACGCGGTGCAGTCTACGAGACCCTGGCGCAGTGGGGCGACGAGCAGGCACTTGACACAGTCACGCGCGCACTGCAGACCGAAGACCACCCCCGAGCACGACTTGACGGAACCAACGCACTTGCGGGACGCGGGAGAGAACTTCCCGAACCAGATTCCGAGGCGCTGGGGCGTGCCTGGGTCTGGAGTACCGAACACGCCGCTTACGACGAGAGAGCGCGCAGACAGCCGGCGCGGGCGGGTGATTGACGTGGTCGTGTTGACCCAACTACTGGCCCGTCTCATCATCGGGTTTGGGCTCTTCGTCCTGGGATTTTACTTCCTTATCAACCTGTACTACTTCGCGATTCATATTCTGGCTCTGCTCGAACTCAGAGACGACGTACAGGAGTCACGGTGGGACCCGCCGTTCAGGGAGTTCTCCAGCCCGTTCTATCCAGGCATCGGTGTGGTGGTCCCAGCCTACAACGAAGCCACGACAATCGTCGAGAGTGTCCAGTCAATGCTCTCGTTGAACTATCCGGAAGTCGAGATTGTCGTCGTCAACGACGGTTCGACAGACGAGACATTATCACTGCTGGTCGAGAACTTCGAGCTAGAGGCCGTCGAGGCGGAGATTCCGGTCGACATGCCGACAGAAAAGATTCGCGGTGTCTACCGGTCTACCGTCTACGAGGAACTGCTGGTCGTCGATAAGGAAAACGGTGGCAAAAGCGACGCACTCAACGCCGGCATCTGGCTGACCAATATGCCGCTTTTCTGTGCCGTCGACTCGGACACAATTATCGACAGGGACGCGTTGCTCCAGCTAGTTCGTCCGTTTCTGGAGCGCCCGGAGACGGCAATCGCCTCTGGTGGAGTTGTTCGTGTTGCCAATCAGTGTACAATCGACGAGGGGGTCGTGAAGTCCGTTGCACTGCCGAAGACGGGACTACCCGGCCTCCAGGTCATGGAGTACCTCAGGGCGTTCTACTCCGGACGTCTCGGCCTCAACCGAATTAACGGCCTCATCCTCATTTCGGGGGCGTTCGGCCTGTTCAAAACTGATGCCGTCCGCCAGGTCGGCGGGTACCGTCACGATACAATCACCGAAGACTTTGATATCGTTGTCCGACTCCATCGATACCTCATCGACGAAGGAAAAGAGTACACTGTCGACTTCGTGCCCGAACCGGTCGCCTGGACCGAGGTACCATCAAAGCGGCGGGTTCTCGGTCGCCAGCGACGGCGCTGGTATCGTGGGATGGTCGAAACGGTCGTTACGAACCGGAGTATGCTGTTCAGACGGAAGTACGGCCGCGTCGGCACGATTATCTTTCCACTGTTTGTCGCGGCCGAGATGTTCGGCCCGCTCATCGAAGGGTTGGGATACATTATTTTGCCGATTTCGATATACCTCGGCATCCTCAACGTCGAGTTCTTCCTCGTGTTCTTCCTGTTGACGACCGGATTTGGCATTTTCCTCTCATGGTTCGGGGTGTTCAGCGAGGTATGGAGTTTCAACCGCTACGACAGCCCCTGGCAGATTCTTCGGCTGTTGTGGTACGGTGTTCTTGAGAACTTCGGCTACCGACAGTGGAAGACAGTCGTCGCCTGGCATGGGCTCTTCGAATATCTCCGGGGTGTCGAATCCTGGGGTGCGATGGAGCGAACCGGATTCACTGGGAGTGATGACGAATAGCTAAACCACTGGAACCCCAATCCCAAGCCATGGAGACTCCAGAGGCAGAGAGCTACTTTCGCGACCTCTACGAGTTGGGGTTCGACCCGTCGATTCCCCTCGAGGAGAAGATCACGCAGGCAATCTCTGTCGGGCGTGACCGTCTCTCGGTCCAGTACGGAGTCCTCTCGTACACCGGTGAGGGTGAGTACGAGGTCATCGGCTCGACAATCGAAAGCGGCGATTACGCGGCTGGGACCGTGTACGATGTCGATACCACCTGGTGTCGACACGTCATCGACAGCCAGGAGATTCTCGCGGTCGCTGATGCCGGCGATTCGCAGTACCGAGACGATATCGCCCGGGAGGAGACCAATCTCCAGTGTTACATCGGTGCGCCGATTCTCGTCGACGGAGAAGTGTACGGGACGCTCTGTTACTCCGGAAACGAACCACGCGAGGCTCCCTTCACCGACGACGAGAAGCGATTTGTCCGGCTGTTGTCGCGGTGGATTGGCTACGAGCTGGAGCGAGAGAAACACTACGCGACACTTGATGCACAGAACGAACGCCTCGACGAGTTCGCTGGCGTTCTGACCCATGACCTCCGCAACCCGCTGACTGCGGCGCGAGGCTACACCGAACTCGTTTCGGAACGGGTCGCAGACGACGATGCTGAACATCTGAAGACAGCGCTCGCCTCGCTCGACCGAATGGAGACGCTGATAACCGAGACGCTCGCTCTGGCCCGAGACGGGGCAGATGTCGGCGAGCGCGATGCAGTGCAACTGGGGACTGTGGCCGAATCTGCCTGGGCAACAGTCCAGCCCGAAGGAACACTTGTCGTGGAGTCGGATAGAGAGATATCTGCAGACAGAACACGACTCCAACAACTGTTCGAGAATCTCTTTCGCAACGCCGACGAACACTGTGGTGATACTGTAACAGTGACGGTCCGGGCGAGAGCCGACGGATTCAGTGTCACAGACGACGGCCCGGGGCTTCCCGCGGACATTGCAGGCTCGCTGTTCGATGGTAACTTCGACGCAGACGGACTCGGACTCGGGTTGTTGATTGTCGAACGCGTCGTGTCGGGACACGGATGGGACGGACAGGTCGACGTCGAGAACGGAACGCAGTTCACGTTCACCGGAGTCGGCAACGCGGCCAACACCGTCCAGCAGTCTCCGGTTACGACCCCAGCTAACGGCGACAGCTGATCGTGATTGTTGCGGTCATTTTCGTGACCACATGATGAATCTCGGTGTTTCACGGCGTGAGACGCACATCCCGTCTCCCGACAGCGGTGACGCCTCGCAACAATCACTCTGAGGCCTGCATCACAACCTCGGCAGTTCGTTCTGCAATCGACTCACACGGAGGACAGACCGTGACCGCACGAGAGCGCCGGTTCGCCGGTGCGTAAGCGTTTAATCCGACCCCGAAGTATTGGAGGTAATGTCCGACTGCCCACTCGCCGACGACTGTCCCAGTTACAGCGAACGAATCGAGGGGATGGGATGTCAACACTACGGTGACCGCGGCGGCGCGGAGTGGTGTAACCACTACAACCAGCCGATTTCGGATCTCAAATCCCAGCCAGTCAAACCCGGGGAAGAGGTCGTCGTTACCGTCGAGGACATCCACGAGAGCGGTGCTGGCGTCGGCCGGACTGAGGATGGATTTATCATCATGGTTGACGGTGTCCTCCCACCGGCACGAGCAAACGTCAGCGTGACCAAGGTCCGGTCCAATCATGCCCGTGCAGAGGAGATCGAGCGGCTTCCGATGGACGAAGACTCGGACGAGACTGAAGCGGAAAACGCCAACGATGACGACGAGGATGACCAAGACGAGGACGACGAGGAGGAAGACGACCCGAGACTGGGCAGCCGGGACAACTTCTGGGGCGGGTAACGCGAACGTGGGCAGCCACCGTGACAGCGGCCGCAGCCGCTCGTAGCTGAGACGACATCTTATGTCTCCTTTCCCGATTTTCTGGCTGTCAGCCGCCAGCGTTGACGAGACGTCCGAGTTCCACAATTATTATTCGATAGAAAACGAATGAATACGATATGCGAGAGCCGCTGGTCATCGCATACGTGGGAGACGAAGCACGGGGGCTCGACATTGTTTCGAGTCTCGACCAGCGGCTCCAACGCCCTGCCAGAGCAGTGACGATTCGACTGAACCGGCTCCGGTCGGTGCTGGCAGACGACCGCATCGACTGTGTGTTCTGTGGGCCGGCCTTGACCGACGGCGACATCCAGCAGGCGGTGTTCGATATCATCGATACCCGTGACGTGCCGATTTTCGAGCTGACGGGGGACGTGGCGGCGGTCCCGGACGGAGTCGAGATACACCATCTGGACCCAACGGCACCCCCGCAGGTCAACATACAGACACTGCTAGGCGAGGTACTTGACGCCGAGACAGAGCAGGAACTGACGCGTGGGCCGTACTGCTATCTCGCGGTTGACGCCGAGGACACCATCATCGACTGGGACCCCGACCTCACGGACTGGACCGGATGGACGCCAGCGGAGGCAGTCGGGGCATCGCTGTGGAACGTGTTTCCGGACTGGGAGAACAGTGACCTGGCGACGGAGTGCGAGCAGCTTCGCGAGGTGGGCGGCGAAACGGATCTCAGAGTCTTTCACAACGAGACGCGCAAGTGGCTCCATACACAGGTCCTCAGCCACGGGAACGGCGGGCTGGAACTGTATCTACTCGACGTGACCGAATTCCAGAACGCCGGCGGTAGAATCGAGGGGACTGGTGCCCGTTTCGAAGAGACGCTCGACCGAATCACTGACGCCTTCTTCGCGCTGGATACCGAGGAGCGGTTCGTCTTTCTCAACAGCCAGGCGGAGTTCCTGCTCGACGTGGATGCGAAAGATGTCACCGGCATCCGGTTCTGGGACGCGTTCCCTGCAGCGGTGAGCACCGAGTTCTACCAAGAGTTCAACAGGGCAATCGAGACCCAGGAGCCGACGAGCTTCGAGGAGTTCTACAGGCCACTGGACCGGTGGCTCGAGGTCAACGCCTACCCTTCGAGTGAGGGGCTGTCGGTGTTCCTACGCGATATCACCGAGCAGGTCACACTGCAGGAGAACCTCGAACAGCTACACGACGTTACCCGGGAGCTTGTCGTCGCCGAGTCAGACCGAGAGATTGCCGAACAGACGGTCACAGCAACAGAGGAGATTCTCGATTTCCCGATGGTTGCTGTCTGGCGCTACGAGAAGTCGACAGACACCCTTGATCCGCTGGCGTGGTCAGACAAGATCGATGACCGTGCCGACGAGATGGAGCCGCTGGGGCGTGACAGCGAGTTCATCTGGGAGGTGTACGAGAGCGGTGAGATGCGAAACATGGGCTTCATTCCGGCGACGACAGCAACCTCTCACCACCCCGGGAAGGTAACCTCGGAACTTCTGGTGTGTGCCGGCGAGTATGGCGTTCTCGGGGCGTACTCGGACGAGCGGGATGCGTTCGAGGAGACCGATATTCGGCTGTTCAAAATCCTCTCCAGCACTGTCGAGTCCGCGTTCAGCCGTGCCGAGCGCGAACGACAGCTCGCTCGCCAGAACGAACGACTCAACGACTTCGCGAGTATCGTCTCACATGACCTCCGAAATCCGCTGAACGTCGCCTCCTCTCATCTCGAACTCGCACGATTATCCGAAGACTCGACGGAGAATCTGGACAAAATCGAGCAGTCTCTGTTCCGGATGGAGTCGCTCATCGAAGATATCCTTGCCCGGGCACGCGGAGACGAAGAAATCGAGAAAGAACAGCTCTCGCTGACACAGTCGGCACAGCAGGCCTGGCAGAACGTCGACACGGAGACGGCGACGCTCAAACTCGACGGCGACGCCCACTTCACCGCCGATCAAGACCGGATACAACAGCTCTTCGAGAATCTCTTTCGCAACGCCGTCGAACATGCCGGGGATGATGATGGCGTAACTATCCGCGTGGGAACGACCGAGGAGGGGTTCTACGTGGCTGACGACGGACCCGGCATCCCCGAAGGCCAGCGAGAGGCGGTGTTCGAGCAGGGTGTGACACACGCAGAGGAGGGGACCGGATACGGGCTGGCTATCGTGGCCGATATCGTCGAGGGCCACGGCTGGCAGGTAGACGTGACCGACAGCGAAGAGGGCGGTGCGCGGTTCGAAATAGACAACGTATACTCGTTGCGAGACCCACGAGAGGTCTGAGCTACCGTCCGGTCCAGCGCAACAACAGCAGCGTCAGCTCGTACAGGGCGACCATCGTGATGCCGACAATGAACGGAGCCATACCAGTCGGGTCTGGGCTGAAAATGAACGCAAAGCCTGCGAAGCCGAGCCAGAAGTAGTACCGCTTCTGTTCGAGCCAGTGTCGGGTCGTGACTCCCATCATGATAGCCAGCATGATGAAGAGTGGTATCTGGAAGATAGCGGCGAACATCCCCATCATCAGCAGGATGAGGTCGAAGGTCTCGGTGAGGCCAAAGGCGATCTCGGCCACGTCCTCGGAATAAAAGAGGAAGTACGTGAAGATGACGGGCAAGACGAGGAAATACGAGAAGGCGAGTCCGACGAAGGCAAGCAGGAGGCTCGTCGGCACCGCCGCCAGATAGTACCGGCGCTCGTGGGGGTACAGCCCCGGACGCATGAACAGGTAGGTCTGGTAGACGAACACCGGCAAGGCGATGACAAAGCCAACCAGTGAGGCGACTTTGATACGAGAGAACAGCAGCCCGAGCGGGTGATAGACGCGCGGGCAGGCAGTCGTGCTGCTCGTGCCAGCCTCACAGGCTTCGGGACTTCCAGGCAGGTAGGAGTACCAGAGCCAGTTGATGAGGTCGGGCGCGACCGGGAAGACGAGGAGACTCACACCTCCCATGACGACGATGACCGCCGCGAGGCGCTTAATCATCTCCTCGATGTGTTCGGTCAGCGGCATCTCCTCGTCGTCGGGCGCGCCGTCGAACGTGTCGTTCTCCCCGGCCGGCGCGGCTGCCTGTGCCGCTCCTTCGGGCGTTCCACCGGCGGACCACTCCTCTTCGATGTTGTACTGCGTCTCAGGGCCGTCTGACTCTCCGTCGGCCTCGTTCGCCGTCTCGTCGTCTTGTGTCGACTCGTTGTCCCCTTGGTCTTGGGTTTCGCTATCGGCGGACTGTGTCTCGTCTTCGCCGTCCGCAACAGCGTCGCCCTCGTCTGCAGTCTCGTCGGGGACACTCTCGTCTTCAGGAGATGTCTCGGCCTCGTCTTCGGCAGTCTCTGTATCCGTCGACCCATCTGGTGGGGTGACATCGTCGGCGTCGCCGCTCGGCCCGGGCTCGCCCGTCTCCTCGTCACCGTCAGCCATCGATACGGGGTACTTTGTCGCCTCTTGTAAGCCTTCTCTCTCGGGCGAAGTGGCGCTGGCGTCGGGTTTCGGTATGAATAGATTGATAACCGACTACGAGTTAGGGCGGAATAGATGTCTGGAGCGCTTCCCGAAAACACAGCCCGGTCGCTGGCTAACGGCCGGGCAGCCGTCGGCTCGATGCTCTCGACGGCACAGACACATCTGAAGAAGGTATTTTTGGTCTTCGTGACGTTCATGATGTTGACAATCTGGGCGCTCCGCGCGTTCGTCTGGGACCAGCTCAAACGCGACCTGGTCTACCAGCGGATGGATGTCGGCACGGAGGAGGCAACGGAAATCATCGTGACGACACCGTTCGATGTCATCCTCTTGCAGGTGAAAATCGGCGTCGTCGTCGGTGCGCTCCTCTCGGTGCCGGTACTTGTCTACTTCAGCCGTGATGCCCTTCGAGCCCGCGGGTACTGGCCTTCAGGCGAAGTCCCGCGGTGGAAGGTCTGGTCGTTCGTTACGATTATCTTCCTGTTAATTTTGCTGGGAGTCAGTTACGCCTACTTCCTGTTTTTCCCCATCATGTTCGATTTCTTGGCGGCAAACGCTGTCCAGGCCGGATTCAAGCCGACCTGGTCTATCGTGCTGTGGACTGAGTTCATCTTCTTCCTGTCGCTGTCATTTGGTATCGCGGCCCAGCTCCCGCTGTTCATGAGCGTGACCGCCAGAAGCGGTATCATTCCCTACGAGACGTACCGCGAGAAGTGGCGGTACGCAGTCGTCGGCATCTTCGTCTTCGGTGCAGTGTTCTCGCCCCCTGACCCCTTCACACAGATTATGTGGGGGGTCCCGCTCGTCTCGCTGTATTTCATTAGCCTCGGGTTCGCCAAGCTGGCGGTTCTTTCGAAACGTGCCGGCGAGCAGGTCTCGACGGCCGATGTGGCGAAGTCGTACTGGAACGTGCTCGCCGGAGTGATCTTTGTGACGGTCGTCGCCGTCTACGCCTACCTGCTCGAAGGCGGCATCGCCGTGACGAACGACCTCCTCGAAACTGTCGGGTCACAGTACCGCGTCCTCATCGTGCCCGACGAACTGGGAGTCTTCGGCTTCGAGCCGACAGTTACCGCGGTCGGAGCGGGCCTCCTGGCCGCCGTGCCGGTCGTCGGGGTAGCGCTGTTCTATCTCCGGATAAAGGCCCTCGAACGGAGTGTCGCAGCAAGTCAGGCCGAAACCGACGACGGACCAGAGGCCGGCGAGCCCGCCGAGATGGACCTCGGGGCAATGCGTACGCCGGCAATCAAGGCCGCGAGCGTTGAGGCGTTCGTCGAGATGGACGGCGAGCGTGCCATCACCTACGCCGAGGAGGCAGTCGAAAACGACAATCCCGAGAAGGCACAGGCGATTCTCGACAGGCTCGACGAGGCAGAAGAGTTCGAGAAACAACAGGAAGACGAGAGCGACGAGGAACCCGACGAGGAGGAAGACGAGAATCTCGTCACCTCAACGGCAGCGGGGATGCTCGACCCGTTCACCGAGGACGAAACCACCGAAGACGATATCGGCGGCTACTACTACGACATCCGGTTCATCCTGGAATCGTTGACCTCGCGGGCCATTTGGATTGTCGCTACCTTCATGGTCGTCATGGCCGGCTCGTTCATGTGGCTGTACCTGGGCGGTATCGACGAGGTACGACAGATATTCTTCCAGAACATGCCCGAAGCCATCGTCGAGGAGCCCGAGATTGTCGTCCTCCATCCCGTCGAGGCGCTCATCTTCATGCTCAAGTTCTCGATGCTTCTTGGCGTAGTTGCGACAGTGCCGATTCTCCTCTATTTCGCCTGGCCCGCTATCGAGGAACGCGGGGTCTCGAACGGCGACCAGAACGTCATCCTCTACTGGGCCGTGACGCTGTTCGCGACGCTCATCGGCGGAACTGCGCTCGGCTTCCTCTATATCGCGCCGACGTTACTCTCCTTGCTCGCCAAGGACGTTGTGCTCAACAACATGATTGTCGCCTACCGAATCAGCAGCTTCGGCTGGCTGGTCATCTACCTGACCGTCGGTGTCGGTGCGCTCACGATGATTCCGGTTACGATGGTGTTGTTCACCCACGGAAACATCGTCTCCTACGGTCAACTTCGCGAGCGATGGCGCGGTGTCATCCTTGCCTTCTTCGCAGCAGCCGGCTTCCTGTCACCAAACGGTCTCTGGACGATGTTCATCGTCGCCATCCCAGCTGCACTCGCGTACGGCATCGGCCTTGGACTCTGTTGGATGTACACCCGCGTCGGCAGCCGAGTTCCGCGCCGCCGCGGTGAGGCCGCCGACTAATAATTTGTTGGCAGCACTGAACTCTGAGGAACGAGGAAATCTTTTTTCAATGGTTGCTGCGAAGTGGCGGGTGTGAACCAGCGCATCCGGGTACTGGTTGTCGACGACAGTGAATTCTTTGGGACGCTTGTCTCTGGCGAACTCGAACGGTTGTACGACATGGAGGTCGTCCAGGCCACGAGCGGTCAGGAAGCCCTCGACAATCTCGACGACAGCTTCGAATGCATCGTCAGCGACTACGACATGCCCGGGACCGACGGCATTGAGCTGTTCGAAATCGTTCGCGAGCGTGGATTCGAGATGCCGTTTTTTCTGTTGACCGCCGCCGGAAGCGAGGAGGTCGCGAGCAGAGCGATTACTGCCGGTATCGACGATTACTTTCCGAAGACGAGCGGCGACGACCAGTTCGACATCCTGGGTAACCGCATCGAGAACGTGGTCACGAAGCGCCGAACCGCCGCACGTCTCGAACGCCAGCGGGTGCTTCACGAACAGCTCTGGAACGTGACCCAAGAGCTGCTTACCGCCGGCACACACGAACAGATGTGCGGACAGGTCTGCCAGGAGCTGATAGATATCGACCAGTTTGCGTTCGCGTGGGTCGAAACGCCAGACGGGACGAGGCTCGGCTCGGCGGGATCTGACGCTGTCGAGAGAGACGCTGTCAGAGCACAGCTCGGGCCCGCCGACGAGACACAGTCTCTCACGACCAGTCGAACATCATCCGCGGACGGAGCCGAGCGGACTATCGCGAGGGTTCCACTGGAGCATCGAGGGGAGCGCCACGGGTCGCTCGTGGTCGGAAGCGAGTCCGGGGCAGAGTTCCGTGAATCTGACAGACAGTCACTCTCTCATCTGGGGACGACCATCGGCCACGCGCTCGCGGCCACTGAGATGCGCAGAGAGGTCGAACTCTTCCAGACGGCGGTTGAGCAGGCCGAAACCGCCGTCGCCATCACCGACACCGCGGGCCGGATAACGTACGCAAACTCCGCGTTTTATGAGATAACCGGATACGAACCGGACAGCCTGCGGGGGAGCTCTGTCGACAAATTGGCCTCTGAGTCCTTCAGCGCCGAGGACTACGAACGGCTCTGGAAGCGGGTGAGCGGCGGCGAGACAGTCAGACGGGAGGTCGTCCAGCGTCGCCGTGACGGCGGCCAGTTCGTCGCCGACCTCTCTGTTGCACCGGTCGCGGTCGATGGCGACCTCCAGCGATTCATTATCATCGAATCTGATATCACCGAGCTCAAAGCTCGTGAACAGCGCCTGGAAGTGATGAACCGCGTCATCCGCCACAACCTCCGCAACGACCTGAACGTCGTGACCGGCAACATCTCGCTGTTGCTTTCAGAGCTGGAATCCGAACAGGGCCGGGCCCACGCCAAGCGGGCCCAGTCCAAAATCGAGGACTTGCTCGCCCTCAGCGAGAAGGCACGGATCGCAAACCGCATCGTCGAGACCACAACCGACGAGCAAAAGCACAGCAAAGCGTCGATATCAGTGGTCGTCGAATCGGTGGTCTCGGACCTCCGGGACGAGTATCCCGAGGCGACGCTCCGGAGTGACATCGAGGAATCGGTTCCGGTTCCTGAGGGGCCACTCGAAATCTGTCTGCGCGAGCTGGTGACGAACGCGATCGTCCACGACGAGAGTCAGCCCGAGGTCAGTATCACCGCAGAGTCCTCAACAACACACGACGCCATGGTCGAAATCGACATCGCCGATGACGGGCCCGGAATCCCGAAAGTCGAGCGCCAAACGCTCGAACGCGGGCACGAGACCGACCTCGAACACAGTAGTTCGCTCGGTCTCTGGCTGGTCCACTGGGTCGTGACGTTTCTCGGGGGCGAACTCCAGATTGTCGAGGCTGGCGAGGACGGCAGCACAGTCCGCATCCGAATGCCAACAGGAGCCGAGTGATTACAGTCCTTCGAGCGTCCGCAGGCGGGTTTCGACCGCTGCGGGCATCCCGCCTGGCCCGTCTCTGACCCGGTGTGTTGGTACGAAAATGGGTGTCGGATTCGCCGCCAGCGCCTCCCGTATCTGTCGCCCGTCGTCCTCCGGGTCGAGGCCAGCGGCCATGTGACCGACCTGTTTGACGGTCGCGCTCTCGCCGTAGGGTATCTGCCGGACTGCCGTGAGCACCTCGCGCTGGTCGGTCGGCATCGTCATCGCGACCTCGACATCGCCGAAGCTGTCGCGTTCGCCCTGGAGATACGCCTCGATGCGGTCGAGGAAAGCGTGCTCGTCGGACGCATCCGCGGCAGGCGTCTGTGGGAAATCGACCGACAGCACGCGTTTCTGTGCGATACCAATCTGTACGTGTCGGTCTAGATACGCAGACTCGACCGCGTAGATGCCGGCTGTCTCGTCCATGCTCTCACTGGGCTCCCGATTGACTTGAAGATGTCTCCGAGTCAGGGACGGCGACGACGCCGAGGTGGTCGTCGTGATACGGCTCGAGCGAGCGCGTCTCCAGTATCTCGTATTCCTCCCGGAGTTCACCCAGCACATCCTCGAAGACGTTCTCGGGCCGTCTGGTCACGTCCTCGCTCCGTGCCTTGATTGCCAGCAAGAGCTTGCCGTCGTCGAGAAAGCGGCGGTTTTCGAGGGCGACGCGGGCCTGCCCGCGTGTCGCGACATCCTGCACGATGACGTCGACCGGTTCGACGACGTGGGCGTATTCTGTTGGTTCTCTGGCGTCGCTCAACAGCGGGAACAGACGCGGCCGGTCCTCGGCAACAGACAGCAGGTCCCGCATCGGCCGCGGCGCGAACTCGACCGCGTAGGTCGGTCCCGCGAAATCAGCCACGTGACTCACGGTCGTTCCGGACGCGGCACCGAGATAGAGCACCGTCTCGCCGCCAGTGAGTCCAACATCCATCCCGGAATCGAGCATCGCACCCAGTTTCGAGCGGCCCGGGTCCCAGCGCCGCCAGCCGTCGTCGGTCGGCTCGCCGTAGACTGGCTTGCCACGCGTAGCGAGTCCAGTCTCGCCGTCGATTTCTCGCCGCTGGACACCATCGGGGAGAGTCACGCCGAATCACGAGCGCGGATGCGCTCGATTCGCTCGGCAAGTTCGTCTTCTAGCTCGGGCTTTCGGTCGCCGGAGTAGTGGTCGACACGAGCCGCAATCGAGAGCTTCCCCGCGAGTGCCCGGGCCGCCGACCCACGGTTTTCTGGCGGTGTCCCTCGGACCGCCTCGTGGAGATAGATGACGCCGTGTTTTGGCGATGTTGCACCCCCTCGCAGATGGGCGAACAGCGCTTCCTCCGCTCCGAGCACCTGGACAGTGCCGCTCGGCTTTTTCGCCAGCGCCTCCAGCCCACCCGCTAGCGCGATGAGCCGGGCCGCCAGTTCCGGGCCCGCAAGCGCCGAGAGATTCGGTGCGACATCTGGCGTCCATCGCTCGACGAATGTCCGAAGCTCTCCGGCCTGATCGTCGAGCGCCGCGACACGGGAGGCGAAGCTCACAATCTGTGCCTCGACTGGGTTGTCGACATCTCGCTTGGCGAGTTCCTGGACGTAGTCGGTGTCGACAACCGCGTCGCTATCGTGAGTCCCCGCCCACTCGGCGACCCGTTCTGTTAGCTCGTTTGCGACGCGCTCGCAGTCGTCTAGCGACCGGATGGCGTGAATGAGCTGCTGGTCGTCGGCGCGCTCGCGCTCGGCGACGGTCTGCTCGCCTGCGTCCAGTGTCACCTCGTGGAGCCAGTCGTAGTACGCCGACTCGTCGTCAACAGCCCCCGCTTCGACCGCTTCCTGTGGCCACTCGCTCGGTTGGGCGGCCGAACCCTCTCGAACTGCGGCGACAGCAGCGTCGGTGTCGGTCCGGTCGAGCCCCGCAAACCAGCCGGACCCGGCGTCGTGTGTCGTCATGTAGCCCCGTACAACCTCACACCTAAAAACAGCACTCACTCACTGCGGAAGCATCGCACGGAGCTGGTCGGCCGAAAACAGCGTCGTTGGCCGGTCCATGTGGACGCCGATTTCGCCCTCGAACAGTCCCATCCCAGTCTCTTGGATGGGCTCTGGGGCCGAGTACCCACGGCGGATAAGATGGCCGAGCCGGATGTCTCCGAGCAGTTCCGAACGCCAGGCCGACTCGTAAGCCGAAAGCGTCGAGGGGTCGGTTGGGTCGATTGTGTCGACCGCGCAGTCGGCGGCAGTCATTCCATAGAGGATTCCCCCGCCGGTGAAAGGTTTGTTGTGGGCGGCAGCGTCGCCGATGAGAAACACTCTCCCGGTGGTGACAGAGTCGGCTGGCCCAATCGGGATGAGTCCCGAACAGCGGCGGTCGGTCTCAACCCCGTAGTCATCGGTGAGCTCCTCGAAGCGGTCGCTCACGTCGTTGCCCGGCGGCATCGCCAGGCCGTACTCGACTCCGGCCTCGCCCCGCGGGATGCGCCAGGCGAAAAACCGCGGGACAGTGAGGTGAACGTCGACGAACTCCTCGGCGTCTGGCTCGGATTCGAAGCCGAGCACGCCGTGGAGTAGTTCGTCTGGCTCGGGCAGACCGACGGCGTGTCGGACCCGAGACTTGGGGCCGTCACAGCCTGCGACCATTCGCGCACGATGTGTCTCGACGCCGTCGGGCCCACGGACAGCCACCTCAACGTAGTCGCGGTGCTCTGTGAGATCGACGACGGTGTGGTTCTCACGAACCTCAGCCCCCGCCCCCCGTGCGAGTTCGGCCAGCGTCCGGTCGAGTTCGACCCTGTCGATGACGTTCGAGACGACCTCGTCCTTGTAGAAGCGGTAGGGCTGGCTGTCCGGCCCGCCGGTGTGAAAGCGCGCGCCGTATATCTCGTTCTGAAAGAGGCGGTCATGGGCCTCCTCCGGAACGAATTCCCAGATATCGGTGCTGACGTGTCCCGAACAAGCGAGTGGTTTCCCAACTGTGCCTTGCTCGAAGGCGACGACGTCATGGTCTGCCTGGGCCGCCCCGCGTGCGAACCGCGAGCCTGCGGGGCCGGCACCCACGACGACGAAATCGTGCATATACGAATAGTTGACTGGCCGACTCTTAAGCCAGACGGTTGGCGATGTGGGATAACGTGGGACCCCTCAACACGCCCGGAAGACACGTCTGAGCCGTTGTTTTTTCACCGATATCTGACAGGAGCACGGATTAAAAGGGAATCTTGAAAAGCACGCCGTGTACACCACTACAGTAACAATGGTACTCGACCAATTAGCATTCGGGCTGTTCGCGCTGGTGACTCTTGCCAGCAGCCTGGGTGTCGTTCTGGTCCGTGACGTGTGGCACGCGGCGCTGTTGCTCGGTGTCGCGTTGTCGAGCGTGGCGATCCACTACGTGCTGTTACAGGCCGAGTTCATCGCTGTGATGCAGGTTCTGGTCTACATCGGCGGTGTGCTCATTCTCATCGCCTTCGGCGTCATGGTCACCCAGGACGATACCGAAGAGACTGGAGAGGTGACGGCATGACGACCGGCCCACGCCTCATCGAGCTGGACCGGAGTCTCCTCCCGGGGCTCATCGCTGTCGTGCTCTTTGGCATCATGTCCGCGGTGTTCCTGACCGCAGATGGGACGGCGCTATTCGAGTGGGCGTTCGATGACCCTGATGGCTTCCCCGATACGAGTATCGTCGGCGCAATCGGCTACGCGCTCATCGGGGCAGCCGAACAGGGTGTCGAGGCGACCGAGGACTTCCTCGTCGCACTCGTGCTCATCGCCGTCTTGCTCGACGCGGCACTGGATGGTGCCCTCATGCTCGCTAAACGGGACGACAGAGGTGAGAGCCGGTGACTGCTCCTCTGGAGTGGTATCTGGTTCTCTCGGCTGGCGTCTTCTGTGCCGGCCTGTTCGGGGTTCTCGTCCGGCAGTCGGCGCTTCATTTTGTGATGGCCGTCGAGCTGATGCTCAACGCCGCGAATATCAATCTCGTCGCCTTCTCGCTCGAACACGGCAACCTGACGGGGCAGGTGTTCGCGCTCTTTGGCATCGCGCTTGCCGCCGCCGAGGTCGCTATCGGTATCGGCATCATCCTCGTGTTGAACCGCAACTTCGGCGATATTGACGTTACAGAGGCAGTCACGATGAGGTGGTAACAGATGGTAGATGTGTTCAACGTTGTCGAGGCTATCGCACTGGTTCCGCTCGTATCGTTTCTCCTGGTTCTCGCGCTCGGGGACCGGATGCCAAAGAAAGGGGCACTCTCGGGAATCGCCGCGACTGGCTTCTCGCTCGGTATCTCTCTTCTGGTCGTCCTCGACCTCGCGACCGGCGGCGAGGTCTACCACGAGGAGCTGTTCACCTTCGTCGCCGGCGACGGCGCGGGCGTCGAACTCTCTTTTGGCCTGCTCGTTGACCCGCTGGCGGCCCTGATGTTGACTATCGTCTCGCTTATCTCGTTTCTAGTGCATATCTTCTCGCTCGGCTATATGAACGACGAGGGCGAAACCGGGCTGCGCCGGTACTACGCGAGTCTCAGCCTCTTTACGTTCTCGATGCTCGCCTTCGTCTACAGCGACAACCTCCTGATGGCCTTCATGTTCTTCGAGCTTGTGGGGCTGTGTTCGTATCTCCTCATCGGCTTCTGGTTTCGGGAAGACGGCCCGCCGAGCGCGGCCAAGAAGGCATTTCTCGTGACTCGGTTCGGGGATTACTTCTTCCTCGTCGGCGTCGTCGCCATCTTCGCCACCTTCGGCACGACGGCCTTCGCCGGTGAGAGTTCGTTCATCGTCGAGGCCACCCACGTGCTCGAACCCGACGCCACCGGGGAGATGAACACCTTCCTCGGGCTGGGTGAGCAGGCCTGGATTACCGTCGTCGGTCTGCTGGTACTCGGCGGGGTCATGGGTAAATCCGCGCAGTTCCCGCTCCACACCTGGCTTCCCGACGCGATGGAAGGCCCGACGCCGGTCTCTGCCCTGATTCACGCCGCAACGATGGTCGCCGCGGGTGTCTATCTCGTCATGCGAATCTACGGGTTCTATGCACTTTCGCCGACCGCACTCGGCATTATCGCGCTTGTGGGTGGGTTCACCGCCTTCTTCGCGGCGACAATGGCCCTGGTCAAACAGGAGCTCAAGCAGGTCCTCGCGTACTCGACAGTCTCACAGTACGGCTACATGATGCTCGCACTGGGTGGCGGCGGTTACGTGGGCGCGGTGTTCCACCTCACGACTCACGCCATCTTCAAGGCGCTCCTGTTCCTCGGGGCCGGCGCAGTCATCATCGCCATGCACCACAACGAGAACATGTGGGACATGGGCGGTCTGCGCTCGCGGATGCCGGTCACCTACTGGACGTTCCTGTTTGGGTCGCTCGCGCTCGCGGGCATCTTCCCGTTCGCAGGCTTCTGGTCCAAAGACGAGGTCCTCTTCGAGACGCTCGAACACGCCCTCTCGGGCGAGCCGCTACTCTTGATCGGCTACGCCTTCGGGCTGCTGGCCGTCGTCATGACCGCGCTCTACACCTTCCGGATGGTCTATCTCACCTTCCACGGCGAGCCCCGGACTGACACCGCCGAATCGCCCGAGCCGATTGGCTGGAACATGAAGTTCCCGCTGGTCGTCCTCGGTGGACTCTCAGTCGTCACGGGTGTCCTCAACATGGGCGTCCTCAAGGAGTTCGTCGGCTCAGAGAACCTCTTCTTGAAGCGGTGGCTCGAAGGGAAGACACTCGACGGCGAACTCGGGGAACTCTCCGCAGAGGAGTACCACCACATCCTCGAAAGCGACTTCGCCGCGGGCTACGACGTGACCGAACTCTCGCCGCTCGGTCCCGGAGCACTTGCGCTTGTTCTCGGACTGGTCGGCATCGGGGCCGCCGTCGTCCTCTATCGCGCCCCCGAGCCGACGCCTCACATGACGAAACTCGGTCGTATTCGCACGCTACTCATGAACAACTACTATCTCGACGAGTTCCAGGTCTGGCTGGCAACTGGGCTGACTGCACCGCTCGCCCGCGTGGCGAACAAGTTCGACCAGAGCGGCATCGACGGCGTCGTCAACGGTGCTGGCAGCGTGAGCATGTTCTCGGGCAGTCAGTTCCGGAAAATACAGACCGGCATCGTGACGAACTACGCTGCCCTGCTGTCGCTCGGACTCGTGTTGTTGCTTCTCGTGTTCGGGTTCCTCGGGGGGTGGTTCTAGATGATAATCGAGACACTGCTTGCGTTCACGCTCGCGAGTTCGCTGCTGGTGTTCGGTGTCCCCGACCGGTACGCAGGCAAGCTCGCAACTGGGCTGAGCCTGGTCCCGCTGCTGGGGAGTCTCTGGATGTGGACCGAGTTCTCGAGCGAGGGGAACGCCCTGCTTGCCGACGGCAACGTCGCCTTCGACCGCGCTGTCGACTGGTTCACCTTCACGTTCGACACCTACGCGTGGACGCTGCAGTGGAATGTCGGCGTCGACGGCGTGAGTCTTCCGCTTCTGGTGCTCGCGACGGTGCTTACTACGCTCGCGCTGATTTCGTCGTGGACGCCAATCGACGGCCGTCAATCCCAGTTTTATGGCCTCATGCTGTTGATGGAGACGGCCCTCATCGGCGTGTTCACGACGCTGGATTTCCTGCTGTGGTTCGTCTTCTGGGAGGCTGTCCTGATTCCGATGTACTTCCTCATCGCGGTCTGGGGCGGTCCCCGTCGGAAGTACGCCGCAATCAAGTTCCTGCTGTACACGAACCTCGCCTCGCTCGTGATGTTCGTCGGGATGTTCGCGCTCATCTTCGGCCTCGGTGATGCAATTTCGACGCTCGGATTCGCCGAGATTGCACAGGCACTCCGTGCCGGTGAGTTGGGTAGCTTCGCCGGGATGGAACCCGACACGCTGCGGCTGTTCGCGTTCGTCCTGCTGTTCCTCGGGTTCGCGGTCAAGGTTCCGGTGGTCCCGTTCCACACCTGGCTGCCCGACGCCCACGTTCAGGCCCCGACGCCGGTGTCGGTGATGCTGGCCGGGGTCTTGCTGAAGATGGGGACCTACGCGCTCCTGCGGTTCAACTTCACAATGCTTCCCGACGTGGCACGGGCAAACGCCGAACTCATCGCCGCTATCGGTGTGCTCAGTGTGATCTACGGAGCCATGCTCGCGCTCGCACAGCAAGACCTCAAGCGTATCGTCGCCTACTCCTCGATTTCCTCGATGGGGTATGTCATCCTTGGACTCGTCGCCTTCTCCCCACACGGCATGGGCGGCGCGACATTCCAGATGGTCAGTCACGGCCTCATTTCGGGGCTGATGTTCATGGCTGTCGGCGTCATCTACAACGCGACCCACACCCGGATGGTCGGTGACATGTCGGGACTGGCCGACCGGATGCCGTACGCGGTCGGCATCTTTGTGGTCGGTGCCTTCGGCTACATGGGACTGCCGCTAATGAGTGGATTCGCCGCAGAGGTGCTGATATTCATCGGTGCCTTCGAGTCGACTGTCATTGGCGGTGCGCCGCTGTTTACCGCGGCCGCGATGTTCGGTATCGTCATCGTTGCGGGCTACCTGCTGTGGGCGATGCAGCGGACCCTCTTTGGCGAGTTCAGCGTCGAAACCGACTACGATATCGGCCGTGCGCCGCTGCACGACCTCGCGCCGATGTTCGTCCTCATCGCGCTAATAATCGCGCTGGGCGTCCAGCCAGATATCATCTACGAGGCGATACAGAACGCCGTCAACCCACTGAACGATCCGCTTGCGCTCGTCGCCGACCTGGGAGGTGAGCTCCGATGACGGACCTCGGTACGCTCCCCGACTGGGCAGCACTCGGGCCGGCACTCGCGCTTGGATTCACCGCGCTGGCGCTGTTTGTCGCCGACATGGTCTACCCCGACGAACCCCAACGTGAGCTGTTCGCGGGTATCTCGCTTACCGGCGGGCTCACCGGACTCGGCCTCAGCGTCTGGTATCTGCTTGCCGACACCGGCCAGGCCGAAAGCGGCGGCGCAATCCAGCTGTTCGAGGGAACGCTGGTCGTCGACGGGATGTCGCTGTTTTTCGCGACTATCGTCACCAGCGTTGTCGTGCTCGTCACACTCGCGAGCTACGACTACCTCGTCGACCACCCACACCAGGCCGAAATCTACTCGCTGACGCTGCTGGCGGCCACGGGGATGGTGATGGTCGGGATGTCGAATAGCTTCGTCACCGCCTTCATCGCCATCGAGCTCTCGTCGCTGCCCTCGTACGCGCTCGTGGCCTCGCTCAAGGAGAACCGGGGAAGCATCGAGGGCGGCCTGAAGTACTTCCTCGTCGGCGCGCTCTCCTCTGCAATCCTGGCCTACGGTATCTCGCTGGTCTACGTCTCGACGGGCGCACTCCAGTTCGACGCCGTCACCGAGGCGCTCGCCGATGGAACCGGCGGAGTGCTCGGGCTCGGAATCATGATGATTCTGGCCGGCTTCGGGTTCAAGATTGCTGCCGTGCCGTTCCACTTCTGGGCACCCGACGCATACGAGGGAGCGCCGGGGCCGGTGTCGGCGTTCATCTCTTCGGCATCGAAGGCCGCCGGCTTCGTCGTCCTCTTCCGCGTGTTCGTCGATGTCTTCCCCTACGAGGTCGTCGAAGGGACCGTCGACTGGGTGATGGCCTTCCAGGTCCTCGCTATCGTCACGATGACCGTCGCCAACTTCGCCGCGCTCAGACAGGAGAAGGTCAAACGCATGCTCGCGTACTCCTCGGTTGGTCACGCGGGCTACGTGCTCATCGCGGTGGCTGCACTCACCGGCGAGGCCAGCGGGGCCTTCGTCCTCGGGTCGGGGATGGTCCACCTCATGGTGTACGCGTTCATGAACACCGGGGCCTTCCTCTTCATCGCGCTGGCAGAACACTGGGGTATCGGCCGCCGCATCGAGGACTTCAACGGCCTCGCGACACAGGCACCCTTCGCCTGTGGCGCGATGACGCTGTTCCTGTTCTCGCTTGCGGGCCTGCCAGTCGGCGGCGGCTTCTTCTCGAAGCTGTACCTCCTGATTGCGTCGGTCAGGGCCGAGGTTGCGCTGCTGGCGATAGCCCTCGTGCTCAACAGCGTCGTCTCGCTGTTTTACTACACGCGCGTCATCAAGGCCATGTGGGTCGAAGAGCCGAGCGACGACCTCGAAATCGAGAGCCAGCCAGTCGGACTGTACGCCGCGCTCGCGCTGGCAGCGCTGGTCACCGTCCTGTTGCTGCCCGGCTTCGGTATCGTCGTCGAGTTCGCCAACACCGCGGCCGAACTCGTCACAACCTAAAACCGAGTCACATACTGGGGATACTATTCACATGTAACGTACCGACCTCATCAATTCTGACCCACCATTTCGGCCCGCCGTCCCCCATGTAGATTTTCTCAACCGAATCAGTGTAGGAGTCGGTTTGTTGACCGTCGAGAGTCGCTCGAATCGTGTAGTTTCCCGGTTCGTTCACAACATCCTCAAGACGGTGATTAACGACGCCGCCGGAGGCGGATTCCAGAGAATCATTTGCCGAGTATATCACTGTCGAGTCCTGGACTATTTGAACAGTCACGTTGTGACTCTCGTGGTGCGAGTTTCGGACATCAATGTCCGGGGGCTTCTTCTCCAGCCAGCAGTAGGTCGGCTTGGGGTCTCCCTTTGTCGTGTCGCGGTGACACGGCCCATCGGACGCGTTGATACGTTCGGCGATGGAGGGTTGCGGTTCACCGCCGGGATATCCAAAGAGGAACATAAACATCAAGAGTCCCAGAATGAGGAGGGCTTTTTTCGGCATATTCACAACTTTCACGCTCGCATAAAACATCTTTCCGGCGAGTATAACTCGTTGGACAACTAATCGTTCGGCCGGAATAGCTGATTTCGGATGATTCCTCCGTGCCAGACTGGCGGACCAACGCCGCGGTTCAAAACTGCCAAGTACCGACGCCGAATTGCTCAGGGTATGAAGGCGACTGCGAGAGCCCACCCAATCGAGGGGCTCGTCAAGTACCACGGGATGCGCGACGAGGAACTCCGACTCCCGTATCACGACTCTATCAGCCTCTGTACCGCCCCGAGCAATACGACGACTACTGTCGAGTTCGACTCCTCCCTCACTGAGGATTACTACGTCATCGACGGCGAGGAGATCGACGGCCGCGCGGCCGAGCGCGTCCGCCACGTCGTCGACCACGTCCGCGAGTTGGCCGATACCGACGACCGCGTTCGGTTCGAGTCCGAGAACTCGTTCCCGACGAACGTCGGCTTTGGCTCCTCTGCCTCCGGGTTCGCAGCGGCGGCGACGGCGCTCGCAGACGCTGCAGGACTCGACCTGACGCTGCCCGAAATCTCCACTATCGCCCGGCGTGGCTCCTGCTCGGCGGCGCGCGCTGTTACCGGCGGCTTCTCGCACCTTCGCGCAGGGATGAACGACGCGGACTGTCGCTCGGAGACGGTCTCCTCGCCTGAGGCCTTCGAGGAGGACCTGCGGGTCATCGGCGCGCTCGTCCCGTCCTACAAGGAGACAGAACACGCCCACGAGGAGGCCGCCGCGAGTCACATGTTCGAGGCGCGGATGGCCCACATCCACGGTCAGATTGCGGAGATGCGTGACGCACTCGGGGATGGAAACTTCCATCGAACGTTCGAGCTCGCCGAGCACGACACCCTCTCGCTGACCGCAACGACGATGACTGGCCCATCCGGCTGGATCTACTGGCAGCCCGAGACCATCGAGGTGTTCAATACGGTCAGGCGGCTCCGGACCGAGGAGGAGATTCCGGTCTACTTTTCGGCCGACACCGGCGCGAGCGTCTACGTCAACACGACCGCGGAGTACGTCGACCGTGTCGAGGATGCTATCGGTGACTGTGGCGTCGAGACCCGTCGCTGGCGTATCGGCGGCCCGGCACGGGTGCTTCCGGCAGAGGACGCACTCTTCTGAGCCGGGGGACTTAATCGGCCGGGCGCACAACAGTGGTCCATGACGACGGTGACGCTTATTGGAACGCGACTCGCCGAGGAGGGGGTCGAGTTCGTCTACAACGGGGAGTCAGCGGCTTGTGAGGGGTGTCCGTATCGGAGTCAGTGTCTCAACCTGACCGAGGGACGCAAGTACCGCGTCACCGGCATTCGGGAAAACGCGAGCACGCTCGACTGTGCGGTCCACGATGCAGGAGTCACCGCGGTCGAGGTCGAACCGACGCCGGTTCGAGCCAACGTTGCCACGAGCAGCGCCTACTCCGGCAGCAGAGCGGCACTCGAAGGCCCCTGTCCCCACACCAGCTGCCCGAGCCACGAGTACTGCGAGCCAGCTGGCGCTTCCTTCGACGAGGAGTACCGTATCGACGAGGTCGTCGGCGACCCGCCACACGACTACTGCGTACTCGACCGTGACCTTTCACTCGTCGAGTTCGAGGCTCCTGAGGACAGCTAGCCCGTCGTACTACCCTCTGGCTCACCCCCGTACTCGTAGGCTTCGAGCGTCGAGCGGCGCACGGAGTCAAGGACGGATTCGTTCGTGGCCTCAAGAACCACCGGCGGCGCGACATCGTCATCGAAGGCCTCTATCCAGCGGCCGAGACAGAGACACCAGCGGTCGCCAGGTTCGAGGCCAGGGAAATCGAGCGCCGGGCGCGGTGTCATCAGGTCGTTGCCCTTCGCTTTACTGTACTCCAGGAAGTCAGCGGTCACCACCGCACAGACCTCGTGCCTGCCAGGGTCTGTGTCGACGTGTCGACAACAGCCGTCTCGCTTGTAGCCCGTTATCGGGTCGGTGCTACAGGGCTCTAGCTCCGTGCCGAGAACGTTCGTCTCCTCGCTCATAGCCATCGTAGGAAGCGGTCGCTGATAATCGCTGTGGGTGTCGGACACATGATTCAAGTCCGTGTCTGTCGTATCCAGTTGTATGAGTCCGATAACACCCCCAAACGAACGCAAGTGTCTCCGGTGTGGCCGTCTCGAAGTGTGGGACGACGACAACACGGTGTGGGTCGCAGCGACTGTCGACGGGGAACCACAGCGCGGCACGCGTCACTGCGTCCACGAGTGGAACGTGACAGGAACGTACAACCCGATCACGCCACAGTGACAGCTCCTGTCTCGAACGGTTTGCGGAGTCAGACACACCCAAGGTGGTTGTCGAGTAGGCCCGAGCGGAACCACTGCCCTATCACAGCACAGGGTACGGAATCGGCTCCGGATCGAGGATGCCAGCGGTCGCAAGCAGGCCAAGCAGCAGCGTGGTTACGACGATAGCGACGGCGGGCGGGTCGACGTGGGTATCCCCGTGAGCGTAGAAGAGACGCTGGGCACCTTCGCCGAGTAGGCCACTGATGATACCGAATACGCCTGCGGCCAGGAGGCCAACTGTGGGGTCGAACTCGCTTGCTGTTGCCAGTGCGGCAATGCCGGCGGGAAGCGCCATGTGGTGTGTGACGGGAAAGGAGTACTGGCCGAGGGCGAGGAAGGCAAGACTGAAAAGCGAGATACCGAGGGCGAGGAAGGCGCTATCGCTTATCAGCGCGATGTAGCCGGAGACAAGCCCGACAGCCAGTCCCAACACGGCGACGTTCTGGGGCTCGTAGTGGTCCGGCAGCCACACCTCGACGACGCTGCGGCCCTCTGTTCCCTGTTCGGTCTCGTAGGGCTCCTCGCCCCAGCGCTCGTCGCGGACGTGTGGGCTCATATCGAGTATCGAGCGACTCATCCCGCGGACCCGTCCGACCAGTGGGTAGCCCAGCGCGAGTCGGTGGACGAACGCAGATAGAACCACAGCGAGGAAGATCGGGTCGACAGGGAGTTCGAGCCCCACGGCGAGGCGGGCCACGAGGACGCCGAGGACGCCGAATGCACCGCCGACAAGAAGTGTCGCCGGCTCTGACCCCAGCGGCTTCGAGATATTTTTCGCCTGGTGGTACCGGAACGTCGTATCGAAGGTCTGCTGTCGCCCGAGGAAGGCTGCGGCCGCTGTTCCACCGGCGAAGGCGACGTGTGGTCCCAACACCGGCCCGAACCCGATAGCACCGCCGAGGCCGAGCACATCCACCGCTGCCGGATCCACTCCGAAGACGCCTGCAATCGCCTCGCCCTCCAGGTTCCCAAGCGTTCCGGTCACTTCGCCGACAAGGATAGCGAGACCGGCGAGGCTCAGTGCAGGCAACGCACCGATTGCCGCGCCGACCATCCCGCCGGCAAACCCCGCAATCAGAATCTCGATAGTCAGCTCTGAAACGACCATCGTCACCTCCAGCGGACGCCGCCTCGGATGCGGTCGTCCCTCGATTCACTCTCGACGCCGGTCAACTCCCGTCGCATACTCAGCTATCAGTGCGTCCACCGGGATGATAGTAGTTTGTGTCTCGGCTCCGGGACGCACCGGTGTTCTCCTGGTCCTAGCGCCTCGCACCCGTCAGGCATCGTAGCCAAAGTCCTCCGTGTAGTAATCGAGCACGAGGACAGCACCGAGCCCGGCGACGAGCGCGCCAGCGAGCACGACGACACGCGGGGCCGTCCATCCGTCTGTTGTCTCCATCATTCGGAACGCGGGGTAGCGAAGTGCGCCGAGCATCAGACTCACAAGGAAGGCAAGCGTCGCCATCCGGTATCGCTCCAGTGCGGCCCGGACGGCAAATGCAATCGTGAACAGGCCGACGAGCGCACCGCTCATGAACACGACGACAGTCAGCGCAGCCTCGAGGAATGCGTCTGGCGAACTGCCCCCGATTACCGCGATGAACTCATCGATGAAGTCGTTGAGCGTCGTCGTCATATAGTCGTACTGCCCTAACAGGAGCAGGATGAACGCGCCGGAGATGCCCGGGAGCACCATCCCGGAGATCGCGAGCAATCCCGCGCCGAAGATAACTGGTAAACTGTGGGGAAATGTGCCGGTCGCGGTCTCGCCGGCGACCAGAAAGGCGAGACTGAATCCGGCCAGTGCCGCACCCGCAGGACCGGAGTGGCGTACCCAGTCACGCTCGAACAGCGCAACCGCCGACGCACCGATGAGCCCAAAGAAGAAGGCAAACGTCGGCCCTGGCGTCGTCGAGAGCGCGAACTGGACGAGGCGGGCGAGGATGGCAACAGCCGTCACCATCCCCATCCCGACGGCGACCAGGAATGGAACGTCCATCCGTCTGAGCTCGGCGACGACCTCCCGGCGGCCACGCTCGTGACGCAACGACGGCAGCAGCAGCACCACCGACGGGTCGAGCGATGTCACCGCTCGGATGAGGCGCTCGTAGATGCCCGTAATGAAGGCGATTGTCCCGCCAGAGACACCGGGGACGGCGTCTGCGGCACCCATCGCCAATCCCTTACAGTAGACGACCGCGAGACTGACAAGTGCCGGCCGTCGCTCTCCGCTTTCGACGGTTTCAGCTGACTGCACGGCTACGTTCTCGCCGCTGGCTCGGCCGGTCCAGCCGTCAGCCCTGCCGACGGGGTTATCTGCTGGGTCTCGTTACCGCTGCCGCCGTTGGAGTCGCTGGATTCGCCGTCTGTGTCTCCGCTGTCGCCTTCACCGTCGCTGGATTCGTTGCCGTCGTCCTGTGGCGGAATGACCTCCTCCTCTTCGAGAGTGACCGTCACCGGGTCGGTATCCTCGCCGATGACCTGTGCCTCAGAGACGTTCGCAGTTGCCTGCTCGCGGACGAATGCGCCGTCGTCGGTCTGTTCGAGCTGGCCCGCAGTGATCTGGTACGGACTTACTGCCCTGACGGAGGTGTTGGTGTACCCCTCTTCAACGCCGTACTCGTCGTAGCCGGTCGTTGCGTACGGAACGGTGAGCTCGAAGTTACCCTCGTCGTCGGTGGCAACCTGCCGGCGGTAGGTAAACTGCTGGCCGTTCTCCGGCTGGAGGTTGGCAGAGACGTCGATGATTTCGTTTGCTGGTCCCGTTCCCTGAATCGTCGCGCCTGGCACGCGCTCGAACGTCTTCGTGAACGCGGGCGTCGTGGGATACATCATGTTGATCGCCCTGCGCGAGGCTTGCTGTCGGAGCTGCTCGTCGCTCGTTTCGCCGTCGTCGAGGCTCTGGATGAGTGACTGCCCGAAGCCGGTGTTTCTGAAGTTCTGGCGGAACGAGAGCTGCATCGCCAGGTTGACGCCGTAGTTTAACATCTGGCGGTCCTCCTGTGTCTGTGCGATTGCTGTTGTGTCGCTCATGTGAACGAGCCGGAAGTGTTCGAGTCCGGGCACGCGTTCACTGGGCATCGCACCGATACCACCGACCTGCGCCGAGGTGGTGTTCTGGACGTAGTTGCGTGCCTGCTCGACTGTATCGAACACCTGGGTGCTCCCGCCGGACTGTGCCTCGATGTAGGAGCGCCCTTCTAGATCCTCCTGCTGGAACTCCTGTTCCTGACCGTTCCACTCGACGACGACCGGCTCTGGACTCTTTGCACTGCCGTGGTAGTGATAGAGCCGCGAGACCATCGAGTTGAAGTACGGCTGTTTCTGAATCCGCGCCAGCGGCTGAAGCTGGCCGCGTTCACCGACGTTCATCAGCTGTGTGGTGAAGTCCATCTGCTCGAAGTCGGGGTGGAACTGCGGCGGCGCGAAGAACTTACCGCGGACCGGACGTGCGGTCTCGGTTTCGACCATCCGCCAGTCGATCATGACATACCGGGTCTGGGCGTTCTCGCCGTCACTCATCTCCGAGAGCACGTCGAGCCCCCGGTCCTCGTTCTGTGCGAGCAGGAACCGTGCGGCGGTGTCGGTTCCCTCTTGGAACGGGTTCGCCGTCGGAATACGCTCGCCGCGTTCGGTTATCCAGTGGCCGTAGTCCCACCAGGACAGGACCCCGTACGACCCGTCCGGATACTGGTAGTCATCGGTCTGGTCGAAACCGCCAAACAGCTCCATCGGGTCGTTATCCGGGGCGCCGAACTGACCCGGCTGTGGCGTGTTCTCGTTCATAAACTGGAGACCGTCATCCCAGGCGACGATATCGCCGGGATAGCTACGGTCCGACGCGAATCCGGTCGCGGTCGTGTCCGCGCTGATAATCGGAACACCGAGGAACGGCGCAAAGATGACAAGTACCAGGACCACAACAGTGAGAACTTGGTAGGTTTCGAACTCGAAGTCGCTGGCCGAACTACCGGTGAACTGGAAGATGAATCCGACTAGAACGGCATTGAGCCCACCGACGACGATTGTCATGTAGTACGCGAAGCGAAGCTGGGTGAGGGTAGCGAACAGCATCATCAGACTCCAGAGGACGATGAACAGCTGCTCGCTGCTCGGCCGGTTGCTGAGGGCCTGTCGGACGAGGACGATTGCGCCGCCGAGGCCACCGGTGAACAGGGCGAGCTGATACCTTCTTCTGAGGCCGCTGAACTCCATCGGCTGGGCCTCGCCGATGGTGCCAGCAGCGGTTCCGGGGCTCGTGATGAAGCCGAAAATGCGGTCAACCTGGCTGACGAAGAAATCGAACAGCTCTGGCACCAGAAGTGACGACGCGAGGCCACCGAAGACGAGCAAGCCGAGGACCGTCACCGGGTAGTAGTAGCGGGCGAGATTCTGTCTGTCGAACTGTCTGGACAACACGGCGAGGAAGGCCACACCGCCGGCGACGACGAACGCCAGCCCTGGCTGTAACAGCGACCGACTAGTCACACCAGTCAGCTCCAGTGTCCGGGTGGTGCTCATAATGAGCAGTCCCGCAGTTATCGTACTAATCACGCCGACGAAGGCGACGTGCTCCGGGCTCTGGCCCCGGAGATGGTCCAAACTCATCTGAATCGTAAAGAAGATAGCCAGAATACCGAACAGCCACACTGCGGGCGGCCACGTCCAGACGTACATTGCCATCGCGAGACCCGCGAGCATCGAGTAGCCCACAGTCTTTCGCATCGCATCGAGTTCGCGCGCCCGGACGAGTTCGAAGACCGGTTTCTCCTGTTCGCTCGCCGAAAGGGCGACCATGATACCGAGGGTGCTGAGCGACATCATCAACACCTCCCAGCCGTGGTGGTCGAAGGTCCCCGCAACGGTCACTGCGAGCAGACGGTCGGGCATGAACGCGACCATACCGACGACGACCAGTCCCCCGATTCGACCGCCAAGACGACGGCCAATGACGTAGCCGGGGAGACAGACAAGCGCCGCCAGGAACGGCGGCGTAATCAGTGCCACGTGATTTATCAGGTCCGTGCTCGGGCTCCCGAAGCCAACAATTAGCGCGACGAGCGCGACGACCTGGTCGAACATCGTCCCGAACTGTTGGGTTGCTGACCCGTACGGGAAATACGTCCAGGGGTCGAACGACATCGTCGATGGGAAGTTGTTCGCCGCGTACTCGGTCATCCGAAGGTGATACAAGGGGTCGTTCCCGGAAAGGTAGACCGTCCCGTCGACAATGAAGTTGGCGTAGTTCCGCAACCGATTCCACAAAACGAACCCGACGAGAAGGAGCAGGACGGGCAGGTGGTAGTACTCCTCCAGCCACGCTGCCAACGCCTTGGATTCCGACTCCTCGGAAAGCTGTTCCCGCCAGTTGCTCATTACAAGATGAGAACAGAACGGGGGGGATAAGCTTTATGTAATACAGCCATGCGTATACGGGATTTGGTCCCCCAGCTCTACGACTCACGCGCCGAATTCGGACTCTGTCAGACGGACTGTGAGCGTCTCCTCGACGTCGCGGAGGTCGTACTCTGGTACTGTCTGACCGGTTCGGGCCACCAACATTGGCTCGACAAGCCGCTGCTGGGCTCTGTCATCTGAACTGCTTTCGACCGGTTCGAGCCCGTATATCTCGAGAAAGCGTCCGCTGTCGTTCGGGGCTACCTCACCGTCTCGGATCGCCGTCGCCATCTCACGCGAGAGCCACTCGGCCTCACTCACTGACGGCTCTCGCACGAAGGCGCTCCCGACGAAGCGGGCGAGATACCAGTCGAGGTCGTTCAACAGCGCAACTGCCGCGCCGAGGCTCACGGTCTCGACAGCAATCGCGTTGTAGAACGGCTCTTCGAGGTCGTAGGCCGCAAGGGCATTTCGCGATGTCTCTCTGGATAGAAGCTCGTACTGCAGTGTTACGTCGTCGGCCCCCACGAGACAGACTCGCGCCATAGCCCCAGAGAGACGAGGCTACCTGAAAGCGGTTTCGCATCCCAGTATCGCGGCAGGCCGTCAGGAATCTTCCAGCAGAATTCTGTTGGCGCTTACCTCTTCGAGTGTCATATCGATACCCTCTCGCAGCTCGTCGAGTCGCTCGACGACCTCCTCATACTCGTCGGTCCCGTGTTCGTTGACCGCCTCAAGTGTGGCCTTCTTGACCGCGAGGCTGAAGAACTCTTGGCTGTGTTTGTCGTAGGTCGCGCGGTCGAGTAACACCTGTACCAGCGCGAGCAACTCGTCTCTCGTCACCGGCTTGGTCTTGTACTCGTCGAAGGGGAGGTCGACGATATCGCGCTCGGGCTCGACGGCGGTGAGCATCGCAATGTGGACGTCGATTCCTCGCTCGGCGAGTCTAGCGAGAACCTCATCCCCAGACATGTTCGGCATCCGACGGTCGAGTAGGACGACATCGACCGCCTCATCGACTCTTTCGAGCGCTTCTTCACCGCTCGTTGCTGTCACGACATCGTACTCGGGTTTGAGGAACCTCGTGTACAGGTTCGCCAGTTCGGTCTCATCGTCTACGACGAGGACACGTTCATCGTCTGTCATTGTTGCATCGGACTGTGGGCACCTCCGGCTGGCTGCTGGTGTCGAAGCTATACTACAATATCTGACTGAGAGCCTCTTAATGGCTGGGGTCTACACCGGCCGCCTGCTGTGGACTACCCCGAGAGAGCGGTCTCGATTGCGCCGTCGAGGTCATCCCAGAGGTCCTCGATGTGTTCGATGCCAACACTGATACGAACGAGTCCATCTGTGAGACCGGCGGCGAGTCGCTCCTCTTTGGGGATCGAGGCGTGGGTCATGGTCGCGGGCTGTTCGATGAGACTCTCGACGCCGCCGAGGCTCTCTGCGAGCGCAAATACGTCAGTTTCGGCGACGAAATCGGCCGTCTCTTCGAGTGTTCCGTTTAGCTCGAAGCTGACCATCCCGCCAAAGTCGTCCATCTGTTCGCGGGCCAGCTCGTAGCTGGGATGGGACTCCAGGCCGGGGTAGTAGACGGTGTCGACGGCATCGTGGTTGTCGAGGCGCTCAGCGAGTGTCCGTGCGTTCTCGCAGTGACGGTCCATCCTGACCGGGAGCGTCTTCGTCCCTCGCAGGACCAAGAAGCACGCAAAGGGGTCCGGCGTTGCGCCGACGCTGTTCTGGTAGAAGCCGAACTGTTCGTCCAGGTCGGGGTCGTCGGTGACCAGCGCGCCACCGACAACGTCCGAGTGTCCGCCCAGGTACTTCGTCAGTGAGTGTGAGACAATGTCGGCACCGTGAGAAAGCGGCTGCTGGAGGTACGGCGTCGCAAACGTGTTATCGACAGCACAGAGCACGTCATGGTCGTGTGCAATGCGCGAAAGCGTCTCGATGTCGTTGACGCGCATCAGCGGATTCGTCGGGGTCTCGACCCACAGGAGTTCGGTCTCCGGGCGGATTGCCTCTCTGACGGCGTCGTGGTCGGTCGTGTCGACAAAGGAAAACGAGAGGTCGTAATCCTCGTAGACCTGCCTGAACAGACGGTGGGTCCCGCCGTAGACGTCGTCGCCGGCGATGACGTGGTCACCCGATTCGAGCAGGTTCAAAACCGTGTTGATGCCCGCCATCCCGCTGGCGAAGGCGCGACCGTACTCTGCGCCTTCGAGGGCAGCGAGGTTGTCTTCGAGGGCCGTCCGGGTCGGGTTCCCCGTCCGTGAGTACTCGTAGCCCCGGTCCTCCCCGGGACCGTCCTGGATGTACGTCGACGTCGCGTAGATGGGCGGCATAATTGCGCCCGTCTCCGAGTCGGGTTCCTGTCCGGCGTGAATGCTGTCCGTCTCGAACCGGTGGTCGTCGGTGTCTTGTGTCATGAATGTTTCGTTGGTTGGTTACTCGCCGACCCACTTCTCGTAGTCGTCGTAGATTCCTTTCGAGAGATATCGCTCGCTTGAATCGGGGAAGACTGTCACGACCGTGTCGTGTGGCACATCGAGGTCGCCGGCGACGATGCGGTCGGCCACGTCGCGGGCAACGAGGCTCGCAGCACCTGCGCTCGAGCCGACCAGTTGACCCTCTTCGTGCGCGAGTCGTTTGAGTTCGGCCTGTGCGTCGCGGTCGCTGACCTGCTGGACTTCGTCGACGAGTGACTCGTCGAACAGTTCGTTGGTCCCCAGGTCGCTGGTGCCGATACCCTCGATGTTGTACTCGTCGTGGTCGACATCCGCTCCTTTGGTCCGGGCGAACAGCGACCCCTCCGGCTCGACAGCGGTCACGTGAACGTCTGACTGTTGCTCGCGAATGTACTGCGTGATGCCCATCAGGGTTCCTGCAGTGCCACAGCCGGCGACGATTGCACCGACCTCGCCGTCGAGAGCGTCCCAGATTTCCGGGCCGGTCGTCGCCTTGTGGGCCGCCGCGTTCAGCGGTGAGGAGAACTGCTGTGGGACGATTGCGTTCTCCTGTTTCTCGGCGCGTTCGTGTGCAACCTCGATGGCGCGTTTCATCCCGTCCTCGGTTGGGGTGTTGACAATCGTCGCGCCCAGCGAGCGCATCAGCGTCTGCTTCTCGACGCTAAACCGCTCGGGGACGACGAACTCGGCCTCGACGTCCATCTGTGTCGCTGCCAGCGCGATGCCGATACCGGTGTTCCCGGCCGTCGGCTCGATGACAGTCCCTCCTGGGTCGATATCGCCGCGTTCGAGGTGTTTCTCGACGAGATAGACGCCGAGCCGGTCTTTGATACTCGCGCCGGGGTTGAACGATTCGAGTTTCGCATAGACCGGTGCATCGTCAGGACTCTTCTGCACCCGGACGAGCGGCGTTTCACCGACCGTTTCCAGAACTGACTCGAGTGGCTCCCTGTGTGTCGTCATAGCTCCTCGTTGTGAACTGCCGAGGTTTGTCTCCCAGTTCCCATCGGTACACAGTCACCAATCCGCAGGCTTAGAACTGTTCATTCAGCCCTGGTAGCCGGCAGAGACCGACGGACATATAGAGTTCTCGGCAAACGAAAGTATGATGACCGTCTCCCTCGACAGCGATACGCTCTTTCAGTATCGTCGGTTCACCCTTTACAACTCGCCGTACGTGGCTCACGACACCGGCGCGGCGATAGACCTCTACCCCGAAGCGGGAACCGCCCCCTCACCGGTCGCTGGCGAGGTTATCGACACACGAACTGTCGACGCGCCGCCGAAACCCTACGCTGAGGCACACGACCATCTGATTCTGGTCGACACCGGAACCCACGTCGCCAGACTCCTCCACGTCGAGCCGACTGTCGAGGCCGGCGACCACATCGAACGCGGAGATCCCCTCGGCACACTCGTCAGGGCCGGCTTCTTCGCCCCGTGGGTCCCGAACCACATCCACCTCGGATTCAGAGATTACGACGCGAACCCCTACCGTGCGAGTGGCTCGCTGCGACTCACTGTCGCTGTCAATCCCACCCCACTCTCGTGGGACGGGACCGGGACAGTCCTCGAGACCGGCGAGACGTGGGCCCGCCTCGACAGCCCCTCCCACCCGGACCCCGGCTCAACGTTCGTGGGGCTGGAAAGTGACGGGGGCGTTCTCGACGGTGGCTTTCCCCACTACGAGCGGGGCGGTCTCCTCGGTGACGGAACACGAGCGGTCTTTGCGGGGACGGAAGTCGGATCCGATTCGGACAGAACTGTAACGTGGGACGATGTGACTGTCGAAGCAAACGGCGAGCCGGTACGAGGTGTTGCGCTCTACTGTGCCCGAGATAGCTTCGGTATCAAGCTCGTCGGAGAGACGGCAGGAGACCTCGAAGCCGGACAGGCCGTTTCTGTCACTGTCTGTCCCGACGACTGAACGCCGCTTACACGTTCAGACCACCGCCAGACCGGCACCGCGATAACACACCCAACTTGTTAGGCACTATCTGTATTTATGGTCCCATCGTACAGATGTATGCCGGCAGAATGAGGCCGGTTGCCAGACGAATGCCTGAATGTAACCACTGTGGAGCACACGTATCGGACCGCTTCGCTCGCGTCTTCGCCGACGAGGCTGGGCACATCCGTGCCTGTCCAAGCTGTTCGGCTAACGCGGGTATCGCCGAGGCGGCACGACGCCGTGCCCACGAAGCTTGACGCACCGACTCCGCGGACCCCCCCTGGCTATACATTTCCGTGCCGACGAACGGGGATTTTAGTGCCATCGCCGGGGAGTACTCCCTATGGGAAACGAGGCCCCTGGGACGCGAGCAGAGATAACCTTCGGAACAGACGGATGGCGTGCGCCGCTCTCGACGTTCACGAGCGAGCGCGTGCGGATGGTCGGCCAGGCCGTTGCTTCCTATCTCGATGATGAACCTGGTGCAGTCGCTATCGGCTACGACGCCCGCGAGCACTCGCGAGGCTTCGCCGAGGACCTCGCGGCGGTACTCACGGCAAACGGGCGCGACGTTGTCCTGTCAAATCGTGACTGTCCAACCCCGGCGCTGGCCTGGACTGTCGCGAGCGGCGAGTTCGCTGGTGGGCTCGTCATCACTGCCTCGCACAATCCGCCGTCGTACAACGGCGTCAAATTCGTCCCCGGAAACGGTGCACCCGCCGTCCCCGATGTGACCGACGAACTCGAACAACGCCTGGAGCCTCCTCAGGAGACCGACGGTCCGCCAGGGGAGCGCGACGAGCGTGACCTGCTGACGCCGTATGTCGAACACGTCTCGGCGTTTCTCGGGGAGGAATTCGGCGTCGACGTGAACCTCGATGGGCTGACCGTCGCATACGACGCCATGCACGGAAGTGGTCGCGGCGTCACCGACGAGGTCTTGTCCCGTGCAGGTGCATCGGTCAGCGGCCGTCGCTGTGAGCGAACGCCGGATTTCGGCGGGACGGCACCGGAGCCGACCCCCGAGAATGCAACTGCGGTCGTCGAAGACGTGACATCCGGCGGTGCCGACATCGGCTTCGTCAACGACGGAGACGCCGACCGCGTGGGTATCGTCACGCCCGAACGGGGCTTCCTCGACCCGAATATCGTACTGGCGCTCGTCTACGATTTCCTCCTCGAACACGGCGATGGCGACGTGGTACGAACGGTCCCGACGAGCAGCCTCGTCGACCGCATCGCGGCGGCCGACGACCGGAGTGTCTACGAAACAGCAGTCGGATTCAAGTGGGTGGCCAAGGCGATGGGCGAGTACGACGCACTCGCCGGCGGCGAGGAGAGCGGCGGATACGGCGTGACTGCCCACCTCCGGAACAAAGACGGCGTGTTGGTCGCCCTGATTGCGGCGACGGCACACGTCGAACGACCGCTTGACGAGCGGATCGACCACCTCTTCGAAACCCACGGTGAGATACACCAGGGTCGTCGTAGTGTCGATTGCCCCGACGAGCAGAAAGACGCAGTGCTCGACGCGCTGGAAGGCAACCTGCCCAGTGAACTCGCCGGGGCCTCAGTCGAGAGCGTGAGTAGCGTCGACGGCGTCAAACTCGTTCTCGCCGACGGGACCTGGGTGCTCGTACGACCGTCTGGCACCGAGCCGAAACTCCGAATATACGCCGAAGCAACCGCTGAATCCCGTGTGTCTGAACTACTCGATGCAGGATACTCTGTCGTCGAACCGCTCGTCGGCGACCAGTAACACACCTCTACTTTTCAACGCGCTTGAATGTCGACAGCTCTCCCCTGTATCGGTTCGCCTGTCCGGCGGTTGTTATTTCGAACCCGAGTGACTCCCAGAACGGCCGGACCCGTTCGTGGAACTCTGCGGACAGTGTATTGTGATGAGTCGCTGCCTCCTCGACGAGTTTCGTCCCGATTTCCTGTCCCTGTCGTCCTTTCCTGACGGCGACGGCGAGAATCTCAGCTTCCTCCAGAACCAACGCGCCGACGACGGTTCCCGTCTCGCTGACGGCGACGAGCACCTCGTCGTGCTCGATTGCCGTCGAGAGTCGCTCAGAGTCGAGTTCGAGCAGGCCGGCATCTACCACACCTCGCACGGCCGGACGCTCCTCGGGGGCCGCGAGTCGGATTTCCATCGTCACCCGCCTTTGATGAGACGGAGCACGCGGACGTGCTCGACTGTCGTGTCTATCGGTTCGTCTTCCGGGACCGGCTGGCCGTCGACGAAAATCGAGACCTCGTGTTTGCTCACGTCGAACGGGGCGAGAAGGTCGCCGTAGCTGTCTGCGTCGGCCTCGACCTCCTGACTCCCTTCACCGACGAGCTCGACGGTGATTCCCATATCCATCGTTCGCGGCGCGGCTGTCTTGAGCGTATCGGTACCGACGGAGTCAGTTATCTGTCTCCTCGTCCAGTGGCTCGTAGGTGTTCTCCTCGGCCGGGAACTCGCCTTCTTTCACGTCGTCGACGTAATCCTCGACAGCGCCCCTGATTTCGCTGTCGAGGTCGGCGTACTGTTTCGAGAGCTTGAATGCCTCGCCGCCGAGCCCCAGCATATCGGTGATAACGAGCACCTGGCCGTCGACGTAGCGGCCCGCGCCGATGCCGATGGTGGGAACGTCGACTGCCTCGGTGACCCGTTTACCGACCTCCTCGGTGACCGTCTCCAGAACGATTGTGAACACACCTGCTTCCTCCAGTCGCTCGGCCGTCTCGACGAGTTCGTCGACTGCGGCCGAACTCGTCTGCCCGCGCCCCTGGATGTACGGGCCGCCAATCTGGTGCATCCGCTGGGGCGTGAATCCGATATGTCCCATCGTCGGAATCCCGAGCTCGGTCAACCGGTCGATAATCTCGATTGTCGTCTCACCGTGGGGGGCCGTCTCGAGCTTGACCGCGTCAGCTCCGGCTTCTTTCATGAACCGGCCGGCGTTCTCGACTGACTCCTCCATCGAAGCGCCGTAGGACAGAAACGGCATATCGCCGACCACCATCGCATCTTCGGCAGCGCGGTCGACGGCGGCGGTGTTCGAGAGTGCTTCCTCCATCGTCAGCGGAAGCGTATCGTCGTGACCGAGGTGGTTGTCCGCGGCCGAGTCGCCCACCAGAATCATGTCGACGCCGCCTGCGTCGACCTGTGTGGCAATCGGCGCGTCGTAGGCCGTCAGCATCGTCAGCGTCTCCCCGTTCTCGTACCGTGTCCAGATATCACTTACCGATGTTCGGTCCTGCATTGGAAGTGGGTTGAACTGGTGTGTTTGTAAAACGTTGCATCCCCCAAACACTCACCCTCACAGCGGCGATTCGCCAAACGCCAGTCGATAAAAGAAGTAGCCGGTCCAGCAGGTGAATATCATGATGTTCGTGTACCACGCTGCCACCTGGAGGAAATGGTTCGGATAGACAAAGTACACGAATCCAAGCAGACCGAGCATGAATCCGTAGGTCGCCACATCGACTCGGTCGATTGTTGGATACGCCATGTCGATGGTTACTGGTGGTCCCGTTTGAGTGTCCCGGTTCAGGCCTGCAAGCCGGCCTGTCTACTGGTTGTAGGCAGGGATGCCAGTGAGCTCTTCGCCAATAATCAGTGTATGGATGTCGTGGGTCCCCTCGTAGGTGTAGACCGTCTCCATGTTCGACATGTGACGCATCGGCGAGTAATCGAGCGTGATCCCGTTGCCGCCGAGTATCTCCCGAGCGACGCGAGACTGGTTACGCGCCATGCGGACGTTGTTGCGCTTTGCCATCGAGACGTGCTGTGGACGCATCTCGCCTGCCTCTTTGAGTTCGGCCAGGCGAACGGCGAGCAGTTGGCCGAGCGTAATCTGTGTCGCCATCTCGGCGAGTTTCTCCTGTTGCATCTGGAAGCGGGCAATCGGACCGTCGAACTGGTCGCGTTCGAGGGCGTACTCGCGAGCCTGCTCGAAGCTGTCTCGGGCCGCACCGATTACGCCCCAGGCGATTCCGTATCGGGCCTGTGTGAGACACGACAGCGGCCCCTTCATCCCCTCGACGCCGGGGAGTCGGTTCGCCTCCGGAATCCAGACATCGCTGAGGTCGATTTCGCCCGTGATGGAGGCCCGTAGCGAGAGCTTCTCGTCGATTTTGTTCGTCGTCACGCCGTCTCGGTCGGTCTCGACGAGGAAGCCCCGGACAGGTGTCTCCGGCTCGGATTTATCTCGCGCCCAGACGACAGCAACGTCGGCAATCGGCGAGTTCGTTATCCACGTCTTCGAGCCGTTGAGCACGTACCCCTCATCGGTCTTCTCGGCGTGGGTCTCCATCGCCGAGGGGTTCGAGCCGTGTTCCGGTTCGGTGAGTCCGAAACAGCCGACGGCCTCTCCCTCGCCGAGCTTCGGCAGCCACTCGTCTTTCTGTGCGTCGGAACCGTAGGCGTGAATCGGGTACATCACGAGCGCGCCCTGGACACTCGCCATCGAGCGCAGGCCCGAATCGCAGGCCTCCAGTTCCTGCATCAGCAGTCCGTAGGCAGTCTCGCTGACGCCAGGCAACCCGTAGCCGTCGAGATTCGGCGCGTAAAACCCCATCTCCCCCATCTCAGAGATGATCTCCGTTGGGAACGTCCCCTCCTCGTAGTGGTCGCCGATGTCCGGGCGAACCCGTTCGTCGACGAACTTACGAGCCTCGTCCCGGATGAGACGCTCCTCTTGGGTCAGTTTCTCCTCGATGTCGAAGTAATCGAGCATACACTACTGTTCGACCCTCGCCTATTATGCCTTTAGGTTCGGCCAGGGGCGGTGTTCAGATAAGCACCAATCAACGGGCCAGTTTCTGCCGGCCAATCAGCCGAATCCTGGCGGACTGAAAGGGCGAGCCAGTTCCGGGAATCCCGCCGACGTAAGCACTGCAGAGCCTGAAAGGCTCGAAGCGCGCAACGAGGCGCGGGACTGGAACTGGCGAGGGCTTTCTGGCTCGTCTCGATCGAATTGAAACCCTATCTGAACACTACTCGGCCAGGTCGGCTCACTCTCTGTCGAGTTCTCGCTCTCTCCGGTCATCGTCACTGATCTCCTCGGCGTCCGATCGGGCGTCGCGAACGGACTCCGTCTCACGCAGGCGCTCGACTCGGTGGTCGACCTCCTCGTCGATGAGTCCGCGACGTGTGTCGCGCTTCTATGACACTCTGAGTGTGTCTCCTGCCCTTGTCTCAGTGCTGAATGACCTCATTGCCGCTGCTATTTCGGTATGAGTTCGATATTCATCGGTAACCCGCCTCCGAAGCCGACCCAAAAAGCGACCCAAGATAATGCGACACTCGTGCATAACAGTCCGAACGCGACCAGCAACGTCAGCCAGATCACCGCACCGACAACTGGCTCCGTAGATCGGTCGTCGTCGGATAATTCCTCAGACGATTCTCGCTGTCTACGAGCCGATTTATTGGGCTTGCGCCTTTGCGTCTTCCCAGACCGAGATGAGTCGGTCCAGATCGGGGACGCCAGTGTAAAACACTGACCTGTCGATAATCTCCGGAATATCATCCACTCGCAATACATCCCGCTGGCGTCGATTGAGATTGTCGATGGCTGACTGGTGGGGCACGACATTCGTTCCACCGACCGTCGGCCACATGAGGCTCTTCGCAGTAATTCCGTGCTGCATGTACGCCAGATAGTTGTCTGATACCGCGGGGTGGTCCCCTTTGAGCATCGTCGTCGTTTCAACCCAGATAACACTTCCCTCTTCGGGGACGTGGGCTTCGTACTGGAAGTTGCCTCCCCGGCGAATACTTCCGTTAATCCAGCTCCCCGAGATGAAGCCAATATCGATTTCGTTGTTCCGCAGGGCAGCGTTCAGTGACGCGATATCCGGAACGACAGTTTTTGCGTTCTCGAATAGATCAACCGTCGCCTCCCGAATTTGCTCGATTTCGGCCTCCGAATGGCTTTTGTACGGCTCGATACCTTCGCGCAGCATCACAATCTGAACGCCCCAAAACGGGAGGTCGTAGACGCCAACATCGTATTCGTCGGACCAGGCTGCATCGTAGCTGCTGTAATCGGATGAGTCGACGGTGTTTGTATTCACCGCAAACGACGCCCATCCGTACCGCTGGGGCACTCCATACATTTTCCCATCGACATCGAAAGAGTAGTCGCTTTCATCGAGGAAGGCGTATTTGTAGCCTTCGCTCTTCTGGAACCTGTCTGTGTACTTATCGAACGTGTACGGCTTCCATTGCTCGTAGTCTAGCGGACGAATTAAACCCGCTTCTGCAAGATTTGGCAGCCACGCCATATCGAACGTGGCGTGGTGAAAGTCCTGCCACTCGCCACCGTTGAGGCGATCAAACGCGGCAGGATTAGACGTAAATAGGTCGAGCCCTGTCTCACAGTTGAACTTTTTCTGGAACGGAGCCTGGACGTTCGCCGCTTCGTATCCTGACCAAGTCAGATGATTCACGGTCCCAGGATTCGAGTCCACGGTGTCGGCCTGGTACAACTCGTCAAACGATGGCGCTGTCACCGTCGCAAGCTCTTCGTTTCTCCACTCGCCTGCACTATCGGCGTCATCCCCGAGGATGCCACTACAACCAGCAAGCGCCGAACTCGCCACTGTACTGGCCGCGGCTGCTTTCATGAGCTGTCGCCGAGAGTAGTCGTTGGTATCTGTCATAGTTCTGTATTGTGGGTTCTCGTGTTATTGCCCATCCTGTGATGAGTCGGTCTCTGCCGTTGGTTTGGGAGACTGGCCCCCGTCTGCGGTTGCCTTCCGTTCTCTCACTTCGAACTGAGTTAGGAGGTCATACAGGTCAGCTGACTGCGTCGAGAGGCTCTGCATGTGTTCGGTGACCTCCGTTATCGAAGCAGTCTGCTCTTCTGCAGCAGCAGCCGCGTCCTCCGCTCGATCCGCTGTGTTATCACTGATAGATCCGACTTCGTCGACCATCGAAACCACCTCTTCTGTCGTGGCTGCCTGCTCGTCAGTAGCATCGTTGATTGTCTGGACGCCATCGTTTGCCTCTTCAATTCGCTCAACGATTGTTTCGAGCGTTTCGACTGTATCTTCGACTGTCGTCATCCCCTCGGTAAGGCGCTCTCCCATGTCTCGCATGTCGGTGACAGCATCGCTCGTAGACGTCTGAACATCGGCAATGAGCGTCTCAATCTCCTTTGTTGCCTCCGTTGTCTCCTTCGAGAGTGACTTGATCTCATCTGCGACAACAGCGAACCCTTCGCCAGCTTCTCCTGCTCTGGCGGCTTCAATAGAGGCGTTGAGTGCGAGCATGTTCGTTTGCTCGGCGATGTCATCGATGAGTGTCACAATCTCACCGATCTGTGTCATTTCCTCGTCCAACTCTTCCATCTCGGCAATGGTTTTGTTCGCCTGTTCATCGACTGCCTCCATCTCTTCGATGGCGTTCACTGATTGTTTTCGTCCGTCATCGCCAACCGTCACTGCGCTCTCGGATTGCTGGGCAACTTCGTCAGACGAAGACGCGATCTCTTCGATTGTTGCCGAGAGGTCGGTCATCTCGTTTGACACTTCCTGAACGATCTCGTCCTGCTGTTGGGCGTCGGCAGACATCTCCTGAACGGTCTCGCTCACTTCGGTACTTGCCCGTTTCACCTCCTTTGCGCTGGTATTGATATGTTCGCTCGACTCGGCGACATCTTCAGAGAACTCTTGAATCCGATGGATTGTTCGTTCAAGCTCATCGAGGAGGCTGTTGAACGCCGTCGCAATCGCCTCCATCGAATCGTGGCTTGTGTCCGTGTCGAGTCGCTGTGTCAAGTCACCGTCAGCGGCGTGTTCGACCGCATTTCGGACATCTTCTGCCTGTGACTCCAGTGCCGTTGCGAGCTCTTCGGCTTCCTGTCGGGATGCCTCGGCAGTCTGCTGTGCCTCTTCGAGCTCTGCAATCGAGGTTTCAAGATCTGCCTGCATCTTGTCGAGTGAGTCTCCCAGCCGTCCTGGCACCTCCTCGTCAAGCACATCGGCATCGAACTGCTGTTGTGCAAGTGCGTCCGCCTGTCCTGCAACTGTCTGGAGATACTCCTGTGTCTCTCGGAACGAGTCTCGCACCTGTCCAACCTCGTCAAGTCGCCCTTCATCTTCGATATCGGTATCGATATCCCCGGTTGCAATAGCCGCTGCGCGGTCCGAGAGAGTGCTCAGTGAACTCAATGCATCACGGCCGACAATAAGCACGAGCGCCGAAATACCGACGAGTGCAGCCACGATCAGGATGATGATATCAGTCTGAACGCTCTGTCGGAGGGCGTACGCGTTTGATTTTGGTGCATGCTTAAGAAGCACCCAGTCAGAACCTGCGATCTTTGCGTGTCCAATCAGGAGATCGCCGCGAGACTCAATGCCACTTGCTGTTGTCAGTCCCTTTGCAATCACCGGAGCATCGGTTCCAGCACCGTATTCGGCATTAAGAGCGGACTCGTCCGCTGCAAACTGCACTTGTCCGTTGATATCAACGACCTGCGTGTAACTGCCGTTGATGTTCCTACTAAACCCTTCTCCACGTCTTTCGACACTATGAAACACGAAAATTGGGCTCTGGTGAATCGCCATACGTGGCCTAATTTGGGTGGGTAAAGCTTCGTTTGATGTTGTAGACGAGACACATTGCGGCAATCTCGCGGAACTCGCGGTACCACGCTCGGGCACGCACGGCGTGGCCGAGCGTGCGTTTGATCGAGGAGAACACTGTTTCAGAGAGTGATCGCTGACCGTAATCAGCCGAATCAATCCGCGCGTTGTGTGCGTGGTCGATGGGAGAGAACTCACGATGTTTGATCAGTGGTCTCACGCCTTCTTCGCGCAATTTGTCGCGTAACTCCTGCCAGTCATAGCCCTTGTCAGCGGCAAGGCTGTGCAGGTCGCCCGCGTTGCGCAGGGCGACCTGCCAGCCGATCTGCGTGTCGTGGCGTTTCCCGGTTGTGCAGTGGACATCGAGGATTGCTTGAGAATCTGTGTCCACGAGTGCGGTTGTTTTGAGCGTCTGGACACGGTAGTTGGTACGGCGGCAGTAGTGTTTGCAGGCGCTCTCGCGGTCGAAATACGTCGAATCGATGGCAGCGTGTCCCGATGGCTCGTGCTCCTGCGCGGAGCAGCGCAGGAGCACTCGCCAGACTGCCATCGTGATTCTATCAAACCACTTCACTAACGTCGAATGATCAGGCAACTCGTCCGGTTCGAGCCCTATCTCGGCCAAAATTTGTGGCATCTCGCTCAGCAAATCAAGTGCGTCGCGGTAGGATTTTGCCAAGTAAATCCGGAGACAGTGCAGGGAAACGACGGCGTAATCGGCGAAGCCGCCACCCCCTTCGGGGGCGGCAGCTTCGCCTCGGCCACCAACAGCATTTTTTGCTAACGTCACCACTCTCTGAGTGAAGCGGGAGATTTTCGACATGGATCAATCGGACTTTCCCGCTTCACTTCCCTAGTTCTGACGGTTCGTTCCGCTGCTGTCTAGTGATTCACCAGAGCCGAAAATTGCATTCTCTGTGTCGGGCTGCTTGCTTGCGAACGCCACGACTGACTGCCCCTGATATTCAAAGACACTCGACATGATAGCATCGCCTCCGCCGTAGAAATTCAAACCTTCTCCACGCCACGGTATCGAGAACGAACTGTATGAGGCTCCCTCAACGCTCTCGTCGGTCGAAGACAGTATTTGATCTGATGACAAATCAACATAATGAACTGAGACGGCTGTCGACGTTAATCTAGAAATCCGATTTTGCAGCACCTCCGATCTCTCTCCTTGCTCTGCCGTCTGAATCTTGTTATCTTGTGAGAGATACGTTGTGGCAGATCGCTGTCGACTAATCCACTCCTCTAACGACGCTGCCTCCTGTTCAGTACTTGTGAGTAACTCTGTGTCACGTTGTTCCGTCACTTCGGACGAAACCTCTTGTATCGTGAACAGTCCAAACACCCCGAGGACAAGTGTCACAACCAGAATGACCACGGCAGCCTTCCGAATGAGGCTTCTCCGTAGTGCCACTGGGATGTACTTTCTCATACCCATACTGGTGAATGATGAGTTAGTAGATATATATCTGATTGACCAGTTATCACGAATGAATATGACAACGGTTGTCATGGTAATCTCCTGATAACGACTGTACTGTGTTAGATGATTGTAGACAGTGTGTCTTCCCAAATGCGTTACTTACCTCTCTGGCTTCGGGATGTTGAGACTACAGCGGGTCTGGCGGCCCTGTGTGATGTCGTATCGACCGAACTGACGGACGGAAACTGTCCAATCAGGTCTATAAGATCAGTTGATTCACGGTCCGAAATATAGAACGAGCGACACGACACCGGTAATAGCTCGCTATTATGACCATCAACGGAGCTATTGTACCTATTCTGATAATAATTATTGCGGTACTGTTCAGACCTGTTTTCGTGAATCGCTTGTTTCATGATCCGATACGGGAGATAAGCGAACCAATGGCGGTAACGACCCGAAATAATTACTATGAAACCAACTCTGCCCCTCTGGCTTGGTTTTGTCTTTTTGTTTGTGAATTCTTGTCGTGTTGTCTGTGATGGACTCTCAGAGCTGGCTCAACACAGCTTCGATATCCCCGAGCGAATCGACGACATAATCCGGTGTTATTGAGCTGTCCTCGATATCGTTGCTGTCGGCGATACCCGTTTCGACAAGCACCGTCGTCATCCCTGCGCGGTCCCCCAGGAGGAGGTCCGTATCCAAGCGGTCGCCGACGACCAGACAGGACTCCGGATCAGTGTCGAGTCGGTTCAGCGCGTACTCCAGTGCTGTCTCGGAGGGTTTCCCGAGTATCGCGTCGGGCTCTCGGCCGATGGTCTCAGCAACCGATCCGATCATTGCCCCCGAGCCGGGCACCTTCCTGCCGTCTTCGTCGGGAAACGTCCTGTCGGGGTCCGTACCGTAGAACGGGACCGACTCGTCGACATCCAGGGCGGCTTGCAGGTCAGTGTAGCCGAACGTCGGTGTCCACGAAACCAGCAACACGTCGGCTTCACCTGGTATCGTGGTGAGCTGTACTCCAGAGCCACGTAGCTGGTCTTGGAGTCGCTCGTCACCGATGAAGTAAATCTGGTCGCTGGGGTGGTTCTCGCGCAGGAACTCTGTCGTGACGACACCAGACGAGCAGGCCTCGTCGGGTTTGGTCTGAATTCCGAGTTCTGTGAGGTATGTGGCGTAGGCCGCGCTGTCCCGAACTGGGTTGTTCGAGAAAAACAGGATATCGAGCCCCACCGACCGGAGCGCGTCGACGCCGTCGGCAGCACCCGGAAGCAACGTTTCGCCGCGGTACACAGTTCCGTCGAGGTCGACGATGGCACCGTCCATACATAGCCCGACGACTGAAGTGGTATAACGGCAGTGGTTCACTCGGCCCGGAGTCGGCGCTGCCAGCGTGGTCCGACTCGCCGCGAGAGCACAGCTCCGATAGCCGCCGCGAAGACAGAGATGGCGACGGCAACGCCGAGAGAGCGTCCCGGCGCGGTCCCGTACGCAAGCGCGGCGACGAGCAGCGGCGTCGCGACGGCAGCGAGTGCTGCGCCGTAGGCCGCAAACAGCGATGTGTCGAAAAGCAACTCGTTCGCGGAAAGTCCGGTCAGGTAGGCGGTGACACCGTAGACGTACACAGAGACGAGCGGGAAGATTATGAGGCCAGCGAGCAGGTCGACAACCGGATACCAGAACGCCGCCAGCGCCAGATACGCGACGCCGGTCGGCAACGAGAGCACGAAGAACGCTCGACGTTTCCCGCGAAAGACAGCACTCATCCCGACCGGGTACCGGAGATACTCCCGTGGCTCGTCGAACTGGGTCACCCAGTTGTAGGTGGTGAAGGTCCCGAGCGCGAGCAACGTTCCGAAGGCGATACCCGCAGACGGCTCGATTCTCGTGGCAACGGCAACGCGGTCTAGCAGCAGCGCCGCCACGCCAAAGAGCACGCCGAGCGAGAAGGCGACCTTCCAGACCGAGCCACTTGAGCGTGTCACCTCTAACAGTGGCCGGGCGGTGAGTCCGTCGCCGAGCGAGCGAAGCCGGTTGAACTGTCCCGACTCGAAGCGCCTGACGCTCCGGCTGGCTGTCGGCTTGAATACGAGTGGGCTGACGACGAGCAAGACAATGAGCGGAACCACCCCGGTCACGACCCCTGTCGGCGTCTGGTCGAGATATGCCCCGTAGGGGGCGTACGAGACGAGCGTAACCGCCTCGGCGAAGATGCCGACGACAACGCCAGCGACCACCGCAACGACCGCCGCCTTACTCCGGCTGGCGATACCGACGAGTGTCAGGCTCGACGCTGCTCCGAGGGCGAATGTGCCCGTGATGGTGAGCCACAGGGCCGCGAGATTCGTCGCCGACAGCTCTCCGACGGCGACAAGCGGCAGGAACCCGGCTGTAATCGGCGTGAGAAAGAACGCGAAGTAGTAGACTAGGTCCTTGAGGAGGAAGACACTCAACAACTGCCGCCGCGAGACGGGCAGCGTTCTGGCCGAGAAAACCAGAAGCGTCATTTCACCGAGGACGTTACGCATCGCGTCCCGACCGATGAGGCCGGCAGTCCCGACCTGCAGCCCGAAGAAAAAGACGAGGAGATGGATGCCGGCAACCACGGTCTCCATCGCCGTACCCGTCAGCCCGAGTAGCCACGCACCGGCAGTGACAACGGCAGCGACGAAGACCGGGAAAAACAGGAACCGCCGGACGCCGAACAGCGAGGTGTGCATCCGGAACTCCTCGACGAGCATCCGGCGAAACAGGACGCGGTTCAGCCTCACGGCCGACCGGCCTCCACGGCAGACTCGTCGTCGAGTTCGGTCGCAAACGTCTCCAGCAGGCCCTCGTCGTCGAGTGCCTGTGGGTCGCGCTCGGTGCGCAGTTTCCCCTCGGCGATGATGCCGACACGCGTACAGAGCTCCTCTGCGACCTCCATGAAATGTGTGGAGAGAAAGAGCGTGTTACCGGCCTCGCAGTAGCTCGTGAGAATCTCTCTGACCTCGGCCTGCATCAGCGGGTCCAGGTTTACCAGCGGCTCGTCGATGAAGACCAGTTCCGGCTCGTGGATGAACACCTGTGCGAGCATCACCCGCTGACGTTCTCCTTCCGAGAGGTCAGTCGAAAGCGTGTCGAGGATGCCCCGAAACTCCAGTTTCGTCGACCACTCGTCGATTCGGTCCTCGATGTCTGGAATATCGCGCACGTCGCCGACAAACTGGAGATACTCCCGCGGCGTCAGGAAGCTGGGTGGGTCCTCGCGCTCGGGAAGGATACCGACAGAGCGCCGAACGTCGAGCGGATTCTCGACGGGGTCGATGCCGAGCACCGACACCGCTCCGGCGGTGGGGACACGCTGGCCTGTCAGAATCTCAATTGTCGTGGTCTTGCCCGACCCGTTGGGCCCCAACAGGCCGTAGAGCTCTCCCCGCTCGATTGTCAAATCAAGTCCATCGAGCGCGCGGACTGCCCCGTACTCTTTGGTCAACCCCGTCGTCTCCACTGCTGGCATTGGTTAAACTATGGCCGCGTGGTTACTTATAAGATTGCTGCGGGGACCGGCGGACTACTTCAGGAAGTCGGGTTCGACGCGGCGCTCGTTCCTCTCTTGGCTGAGGTGGTCGCGGAACGCCTTGGTGTCGACATCACTCTCCTGGTTCTCGAAGCGGTCCCGGACCGAGACGGTGCCGGCTTCCTCCTCGTCGTCGCCGACGATGAGCATGTACGGAACGCGGTCGTCGTGGGCCTGTTGAATCTTCTTTCCAACGGTCCAGGAGCGGTCCTCGATTTCGACCCGGAACTGGCCGAGGTCGGCGTTTTTCAGCCGCTTGGCGTAGCCGATATTGTCGTCCGAGACTGGGAGAATCCGGACCTGTTCGGGCGCGAGCCAGGTCGGGAAGTTCCCGTTGAAGTGCTCTATCATGACGCCCATGAACCGCTCGATGCTGCCCAACAGCGCACGGTGGACCATCACCGGCCGGTGGTCCTCGTTATCCTTGCCGACGTAAGTCAGATCGAGGCGCTCGGGGATGTTGAAATCGAGCTGGACCGTGCCGATGGTCCACTCACGGCCGAGCGCATCGATTCCGTTGAGTGCGATTTTCGGCCCGTAGAAGGCGGCTTCGCCGTGCTCGACATCGTAATCGAGGCCGAGCGATTCCAGCGATCCCCGCAGTCCCTGGGTCGCCTCCTCCCAGATGTCGTCGCTCCCGACCGCGTTGTCGCCCTGGGTTTCTAGCTTGTATGCGACCTCGATGCCGAACTGGTCGTAGATGTCTTCGATGCTCGACAGCGTCTGGGTGATCTCTTCCTCGATTTGGTCGCGTCGGATGAACGCGTGGCCGTCGTCCTGCGTGAATCCACGAACCCGGAGCAGCCCCGAGAGTTCGCCGGACTGTTCGTTCCGGTAGCAGGTGCCGAACTCGGAGAACCGCACCGGGAGGTCCCGGTAGGAGTACTGCCCCTCCTGGTAGACATGGGCGTGGTTCGCGCAGTTCATCGGCTTGAGGCCGTACTCGGTCTCGTCCTGTTCCCAGGCGAACATCTCACCGTTCTCTTTGAAGTTGTCGTAGTGGCCCGTCGGCTTCCAGAGCTCCGCCTTGTTCAGTTCCGGCGTCCAGACCTCGTCGTAGCCGAGGTCGTCGTTTTTCGTCCGGATATACTCCTCCAGCTCACGGCGAATTTCCATCCCATTGGGGTGGAAGTGGACACAGCCCGGTGAGTGTTCGGGCACCGAGAAGAGGTCCATCTCGCGGCCGATTTTCCGGTGGTCGCGCTCTTTTGCCTCCTCGCGGCGCTGGATAAAGGCCTCCAGGTCGTCCTCGCTCTCGAAGGCGCTGCCGTAGACGCGGGTGAGCTGGTCGTTTTCCTCGTCGCCGCGCCAGTAGGCCGCGGACATCTCAAGTAGGGTAATCGCGCCGATATCGCCCGTCGAGTCGACGTGTGGACCCTGACAGAGATCCTCCCAGTCGTCTTGAACATAGAAGGAGACTGTCTCCTCGCCGGCGGCCTCCGCGTCGAGGATGTCCTGCTTGTACGGGTTGTCGTCGTAGGTCTCGAACGCCTCCTCGTGGGGGCGTTCCTCCCTGTGAAGCTCGTAATCTGCCTCGACAATCGCTTCCATTTCGGCTTCAATCTCTGCGAGGTCGTCCTCGTCGAGGTCGACACCCGCGATGTCGTAGTAGAAGCCGTCGTCGGTCGAAGGACCGATGGCGAGGTTCGCTTCGGGGTACAGCCGCTGGAGTGCCTGTCCGAAGACGTGAGCGCCGGTGTGGCGGAGCACGTCGAGGTACTCGTCGCTACTCTCGGTGACGATTTCGAGGCGACAGTCCTCGGTCAGCGGTGTCGCCTTGTCGACCAGGTCGCCGTCGACGACACCCGCGACCGTATCCCGGCCAAGACCCGGACCGATTTCGTGGGCGACATCCTCGACCGTTGCACCGTGCTCAACCTCCATCTCCGAGCCGTCCGGGAGGACGACAGTTATGGTAGACGCTTGTCGTGACATCAGTATACCTCCCCCGAGAGAACGCGGAAAGGAACGGAGTGACGCCGTGGCTGCTCGGGACCAGCACACGGAAGCAGGTGTCGATCACAGCGGGCCTGTAAAACGGACACCTACCATCATACCTCCCCCTATCTCGCCACTGGTCAAAAAGATTGCGCTCGGAGAGCGGCTCTCTCAGGCGTCGACCACGAACGCCCGCGTGTCTGGGCTAATCGGATGTGTAAACTGAGCATCTGGGGGCCACCCGCCGACGGCATCGTTCGTAATCGAGACGGTGACTCTCCCGCCAGCACGGACAGTGAATCTGACTGGCTCGGGTCGCTCGGCATCTCCTGCCGTCGTACAGCGGAAGACGCCGTCCCTGTCGCCGCGGTTCTCGACTGTCAGTGCGAGTTCGGTCTCTCCCCTCTGGTCGACAATCTCGGCGGCGGCCAGGAAAAAGTCAGGACTGGGCTGGAATCTTTCGACGAGCGAGTCGGGAATTTGCCAGGAAACGTCTGTCAGCGCCGAGAACTGGATGCGAACCGACGACGGTGCGGCGGTCGGCACGGCGAAGGCGATATCAGTGCTGCCGCGTCGGTCTGCTCTCTCACTGGGGCTCAGATTTACCACCCGCGGTGTGCCCTGTGGCAGCTCTGGTGGCTCACCGTCGAGTAACAGCCCCAGATTCTCGACAGGGTTTTCGGCGATCACGCTTGTGGTATCCAGCCGAGCCACGAGAAACTGCGTGCCGTCGGGCTCGTAGACGCTGTTGCCGTCCTGTGGTGCAACCACAGACCGCTGTATGTCGGTTGCCGTCAGACGCATCGTCCCACCGTCCACTTCGGCGACGGTGCCGCTGGGGACGGTCTCCTCGTCGTTACTGATGGTTCCACCGACGGTGACTCGGCCAGTCTGGATATCGTCGTCGGTTCCGAGACAGCCAGCCGTTGCTGTCACCAGTCCGACACCTGTCGCCAGAAACGCCCGCCGATCCATACTCTCTGATTCCCGGACAGGACGAATATATCTGTCGTACGCGGTGGTCTCCACCCGACGGAAGCGTTCACTCCGGTGTGCTCCGACTCAGCTGCCCATCACGCGTGGAATCGACCGCGTCGGGGTCGCGTATCCAGAGGTCGCCGAAGATGTCGTCCTGTTCGAGGCGGAGGACTCCCCGGTGAGAGAGAAAGAGCAATCCGAGATAGGTCTCCACCCGCGACCCGCCGACGCCGGCGAGTTCCCTGAACAGCACTTCGGCACGGCCCTGTTCGTACTGCTCGCGGACAACAGCGCCGACATCCTCAATGATTGCGTCGATATCCTCGCCGTGTGTCTTCTCGGTCACCTCTGCTTCTGTCGGCTCGTCGTCCATCCGGAGCTGGTCGGCCGACCGGTAGTCGAGTTCCTGGGTGCCCCGGTCGTAGCGTTCGGGTGAATCGCTCGTGTCGTACTCGCGAGACTCCTTCCACCAGTTGTCGCGCTCCGCGTCCCGGAGGTCGCGAACGAGTTCGTCCAGTGTCTGTGGCATTCCCCGCGCACGCTTTCGCTCCAGTCGCCGGTCCATCTCTGCTTCGAGGGTCGAAAACGGGTCACTCTCCTCGGGTACGCTCTCGCCGTCCATCGCCTGCTCCCAGGGCTCGACCGGCTCCTCGTCTGGCTCGCCCTCGTCGAGTATCGCGTCGCTTTTCATCCGCAGGAGGACGCTCGCATAAAAAAGCGCGCGGCCCGAACTCCGGAGGTCGGCCTCATCGAGTCGGTCGAGGAACTTGTCAGTCACCTCGACGATGTCGATATCCCAGGGGTCGATAGCACCGTCTTCAGCCAGTTGGACCAGCACCTCGACAGGCTCGACCTCCTCTTCGTCTGGCTCCTCTGGGGGGCTCTCGTCTGCTGTCTCGGGCGCTGGCTGCTCGTCGCTGTCCTCTTCGCCGAGGAGGTCGCTCGCGCCGGACGGTCGCTCTCGGTCCTCGTGGCCGGCAATATCGAGCGGTACCTCCTCACTCACGCAACTCACCTCTAGTCATCCGCCGGCACCTCCTCGCTCCCCGAGAGGTCGATACCGGTCACCGCGGAGATGTTGTCGTCCTGCATCGTGACACCGATTGCCCGCTCCGAGCGGTCGAGCATCGCCGAGCGGTGCGAGACCACGACGAACTGTGCTTCGCCGGCGAGTTCGTCGACCATCTCGCCGACGAGTTCGGCGTTCGCCGCATCGAGGAACGCATCCACCTCGTCAAGTGCATAGAACGGGGCGGGGTTGTGTCGCTGGATGGCAAAGATGAACGCGAGCGCTGTCAGTGACTTTTCGCCGCCGCTCATGGCGTTGAGCCGCTGAATCGGCTTGTCGCCGGGCTGGGCTTTCATCGTCAGGCCGCCGTTGAAGGGGTCGTCCTCGTCTTCGAGATGGAGGCGACCCGTCCCGTTCGAGAGCCGCTCGAAGATATCGCGGAACTGTTCGTCGATTGCCTCGTAGGCGTCCATGAACGTCTCTTTCTTGCGTGCCTCGAAGGTGTCGATGCGCTCGCGGATTCCCTCTGCCTCCTCGACGAGTGTCGCCTTCCGCTCTCGGAGCTCGTCCAGGTCCTCTTTGACGCTGTCGTACTCCTCGATTGCAAGCATGTTGACCGGCTCCAGCGCCGTCATCTCACCTTCGAGGCGTGCAATTTCGGCCTCGACTTCCTCGTGGTCTGGGATCTCTTCGGGGTCGTAGTCGCCGACCTCGGCTTCGAGCTCCTCAATCTCCCAGTCGAGTGTCTCCCGTTCCTGTCTGAGTTCGCCGAGTTCGCTCTCGACGGCCGCGGCCTGCTCTCTGGCTTCGTCTCGCTCGCGCCGAGCGGTCTCGACCTCGTCGCGGAGCTCCTCGCGCTCTGCCTTGAGCTCTGCCAGCTCGGATTCGAGTTCGGCCACCTCGGCTTCTTTCTCGTCGAGTCGGTCGGATTTCTCGTCGATCTCTGTTTCGAGTTCGACTATTGTCTCCTCGGCCTCTGCCTTGCGCTCCTGGGCCGCCTCGATATCCTCGTTCAGCTCCTCGATTGCTTCTTCGGCGTACTCTTGTTCAAGCGAGAGCTGGCTGAGCTGGCCGTCGAGGTCGTCGATGCGGGCGTTCGCGTCGTCGATATCCTCTCGAATCGACTCGGCTTTGGCCGTCAGTTCCGGTAGCTCCGAATCCTCTACCTCTGCTTCGAGTTCTTCGATTGTCGACTGGATTGCCGCAATCTCCTCGTTTTGCTCGGCGATAGCCGCCTCCAGCTCGTCCATCTTCTCGGAGACTGCCTCACGCTCGGCCTCGATTTCGGCCAGCTCCTCGTTGAGCGTCTCGATACGGGCCTCTGTCTCCTCAATTTCGCTCTCGCGTTTCTCGATCTCGGACTCGATATCCCTGACTTGCTCTGCGGCCTCTGTCTCGCGGTCCCGTGCGTCTTCGAGGCGGTCTTCGAGTTCGCGAACCTCTGTCCGAATCGACTGGCGCTCGTCTTCGAGGTCGTTGATTCGGGCCGCGACCCGTTCGAGTTTGCCGTCGGTCCCCTCGAAGGAGTACCGCGACCCCTTCTTCGAGCCGCCGGTCATCGCGCCGGATTTCTCCACGAGGTCGCCGTCGAGCGTGACAATCCGGAACTCGCCCATCAGTTCGCGGGCGGTCTCGATGTCGTCGACGACGAGCGTATCACCCAGCACGTACGAGAAGATGCCGGCGTACTCCGAACCGAAGTCGACGAGGTTGTACGCGAAGTCGACGACACCGTCGTGATTCGGGAGCGAGGGCAGCGAGCGCTGGCGCATCTTCGTAATCGGCAGAAAGGTTGCCCGGCCAGCGTTGCGGGATTTGAGAAACTCGATGCAGCGCTGGCCGACCTGGTCGTCGTCGGTCACGACGTTTGCGAGTCGGCCACCAGCAGCGGTCTCACACGCGGTCGCGTACTGGTTCGAAACACTGCCGAGTTGGGCGACGGTACCGTGAACGCCGTCGATATCCGCGTTCAGAACTGTCGTCACCGCTCGGCCGTACGACCCCTCTGACTGGCCGGCCTTGGCCTCCAGCTCGGCGTACTCTTGTTGGGCCGCGTTGAGTTCATCCTCGATTTCGTCGAGGTCTGACTGTCGCTCGCGTTTCTCGATTCGGAGGTCGTCGACAACCTCGCCGATTGTCTCGTGGTTGTCTCTTGCCTTGTCGAGTTCCACTTCGAGGTCGTCGATATCCGCCTCCAGCTCGGGAATCCGCTCGCTGGCGGTCTCGATTGCCTCTTTTTTTTCGCGTTTCTCGGAGGACCGTCGGCGCGCCTCGTCGAGCAGTCGGTCCTGTTCGCGCTGGAGGTCGTTTTTCTCGGCTTTCGTCTCTTCGAGCTGTGTCTTTTTCTCCTGGAGTTCCTCTTTGACTTCCTCGAACTCCTCGCCGACCTCGTCGATGCGAGTCTCGACGGCTTCGAGAGACTCCTCTTTTTCCTGTACGTCGGCCGCAATCGAGGATTTCTCGACTTTCAGCTCTCGAATCTCGCTCTCGATTTCGTCGAGTTCTTCCTGCTTGCGGTCAACTTCGACGAAGGCCTGTTTGCGTTCGTTCTCGGCGTCCTCGATGCGCTCGCGCTGGTTCTCGATTCTGTCTTCGAGCCGGGCAATGTCGCCCTTTATCTCCTCCATCTCGCGTTTGAGCGCGAGCTGTTCGTCCTCGCCTTTCCGCTCGATTTCGCCGTTGAGGTGTTCCAGGTCACTCTCTACGCGCATTAACTCGCCCTGGCGCTCGTCGAGTGTCGCCTGGCGTTTTTCGAGTGTCTCCGCGGTCTCCGCGATTTGCTCTTCTAGCTCCTCGCGGTCGGCGCGCTTGTCTTCGAGTTCCGCGGCCTTCCGGTAGCTCTCGTAGGTCCCCTTTTGCTCGCGGAGTTCCTGATACTGGAGTGCCGTCTGGCGTTCATCTTCGAGCTGGTCGAGGCGCTCTGTCTTCTCCTCGATACGGAGGTCTGCCTCGTCGATGCGCTCTTCGACGACATCGAGTTCCTCGAAAGCAGCCTCCTTTTTCTCGTCGAACTGCGCGACGCCGGCAATCTCGTCGATTATCTCCCGACGAGAGCCTGGTGTCATGTTGATGATTTCGGTAACGTCGCCCTGCATCACGACGTTGTATCCTTCGGGAGTGATGCCTGCCTGTGCGAGCAGGTCCTGGATGTCGGAGAGATTGACTGACCGGCCGTTGATGTAGTAATATGAGTAGTAGTTCTCCTCGGTCTCTTTGACTCGGCGTTTGACCGTTATCTCGTCGACATCGCCGACGTCGTCGCTCCCGGCGGCGTTGACCACCTGGGCGCGGCTGAGCGTTCGGTTCGCGTTGTCCATCACGACCTCGACACTCGCCTCTCGCTGGCCCTGGAAGGATTCGCCCTCCTGATGGCCGGGGTTGTAGATGAGGTCAGTCAGCTTCTCGGCCCGGATGCCAGAGGTACGTGCGAGGCCAAGGGCGAACAGAACGGAGTCGATGACGTTCGACTTTCCCGACCCGTTCGGACCGGTCACAGTGGTAAAGTCCTCGTAAAACGGGATGCGAGTCTTCCGGCCGAAACTCTTGAAATTGTCGAGGACGAGCTCTTTGATATACATAGGGGTGCTCGCGGCGGAGCGTCGGCCTTAGGCGACGATAATATCGCTGTCCGACTCCTCCGTGTTATCTTCCTCCTCGGCGGCCTCGGTTTTAGTTGCTTCGTCTGCCTCCGGCGATTGGATTGTCTCGGTGCTTGTCTGTTCACTCTCAGTCTCCGGGACGAATCCGAGCTCGTCGTCGACTGCGTTCTCTAACTCCCGCAGTCGGACCTTGCACTCGACGAGCTCGTCAGTCAACCCTTCGACAGAGGCCTCAAGTTCCTGAACGCGCGCTTCCAGTTCCTCGACTCTGTTGCCACACATAGTAATGACAGTATCTGCCACTCCACATAAACGTACGTCAGACAAAACCCTCTTTTCTTACATTTCCTCCGGCACGGTCGGCTCAGTGGTTGTGGTCGTGACCATCGCCATCGAAGCTTCCGCCGGCGACGAGCGCGTCGTGGTCGCCCTCTATCATGTCCAAGTTCTTGAGGGTATCTCGCTCCTCGAAGTCGGCGACGGCGTCGACGAGGTCCTGTTGGGTGAGTGTCGTCCGCTCCTCGGTGAGTGCCTCGAGGACGGCTTCCCGGAGCACCAGACGCAGGTCGCTGCCGGTCAGTCCCTCGGTCAACTCCGCGAGCTCTTCGGGCTCGAAATCGACGATTTCCATGTCTCGTGTGACGATTTCGAGGATGCCTGCCCGCATCGGCGCGTCGGGTTTGGGGAAGTTCACAATCTCGTCGAAGCGCCGCCAGGCAGCCGCGTCGAGCTGGTCTGGGTGGTTGGTCGCGCCGATGAGCAACACCTCGTCGCGGATAAGTGATACTTCGTCGATACTCTTGAGAAGTGTGTTGACTGCACGCTTGATTGCGGCGTGCTCGTCGCTCGCACGCGTCTTCGCCACGAAATCGAACTCGTCGATGAAGAGAATACACGGAGAGAGTCGCTTGGCGACCTCGAAGGTCTTCTCGACGTTTTTGGCTGTTTCGCCGAGGTACTGGCTGGTAATCATCGAGAGCTTCACCTCGACAGAGGGGAGGCCAAGCTTGCTCGCCAGTGCGCGTGCGACCGATGTCTTCCCGGTGCCGGGTGGCCCGACAAACAGCAGCTTGCCGATTTCCCGGAGGCCGATGTTCGCCAGGTACTCGCGGTGTTCGATTGCCTTGACGATTTTCTGAATCTCGCCCTCCTGTTCGCCCGTGAGGATGATATCGTCGAGTGTCATCTCGATTTCTTCGGGCGCACGCACGTCGACGAGGTCGAGCATCTCGTCTTCCTCATCCTCGTCGAAGTACTCATCCAGCAGTGCGTCGATGAAGGCCCGGTCGGCTCTCGCTGGGCGATTTTTCTCTCGGGCGTGGACGTGGCTCACGTCCCGGTCGTCCTCGTATGCCGCCGTGAGAACGGGATTCTCTTCGAGGTCGTCGTCCTCGACGCGGTCGAGATACCAGTCCCGGGCCATCGACCGGTCGGTGAACTGGATCTCTCCGGTGAAGTCGTCGTAGTCGGTGAACATGAGCCCCGAAACCGCTTCCCATGGGTGTGAGGCCCCTGTGGCCTTTGCTACCGTATCGACAGTGACCGCCAGCGGCCGCTCGATGGTCCCCTCGCTCCAGAACGGCGTCCGGTAGGCGGGCGGAAGGTCGTCCGGGTCGAGTTCATCGTCCTCGTTGTAGGTGAGTGCAGTCAACACGAACTCGACGACGGCGAAGTCCGAATCAGTCATCCCGACGAGACTAGTCACCGGGTAGGAATAAGTCAATCGAAGCGCGTGGCACAGGCCAAAGCGAATTCACTTACACAGGGGGCCCATCACGACAACTATGGGCACGAGACAGACTGCCGCCGAGGTTGCTGTCGTCGACTATGGGCTGGGAAATCTCCGAAGTGTGACCCGAGGACTCGAACGCGCTGGGGCAGCGGTCGACGTGACCGACGACCGTGACGCGATTGCCGGGGCCGATGGAATCGTTTTGCCGGGCGTTGGTGCGTTCAGCGAAGGGATGGAGAATGCCGGTCCCTTCCGGGACCTGCTCGTTGAGGAAGCGAACGCCGGAACGCCACTCTTTGGTATCTGTCTGGGGATGCAGATGTTGCTGACCACCAGCGAGGAGGCCGACCACGCAGGCGAGGGCGAGGCACGCGGCCTCGATTTGATTCCCGGAACCAACCGCCGATTCCCCGACACGGTCAAGGTTCCACAGATGGGCTGGAACCGCCTCTCGAATCAGCGCGACCACCCACTCGTGGCCGGTGGGAGTGCCGACCGAAACGTCGACGACGAGTACGCCTACTTCGTCCACTCGTACTATGCCGACCCCGAGGACGAACACGCCGTCGTTGCGACGACGGACTACGGGATCGATTTCCCGAGTGTCATCGCAAACGAGGCGGGCAACGTCTTTGGCACCCAGTTCCACCCCGAGAAGTCGGGCGAAACCGGGCTCCAGATTCTCCGAAACTTCGTCGACCTCTGTGCCGACGGGCGGTGACCGGACCCCGGACCTAGGCCGCCCTCGCTAGAGCAATCTTTATTTACTTATCCCAAATTTAATTGAACTAATGCGAGCAATCTCAGTTGCGTGGGGGAGCGGTCGGGTATGACCGCGGATACCCTCGCTCGACACGCGGCCAGCAGTCCAGAACAGGACCCGGTATCAGACCCGGTCTATGCGATCGGCGTCGGGCCAGGAAACGAGGCGTTTCTGACACAGCGCACCCAGCAGTGTGTCGCCGAGGCAGACGTTATCGTCGGCTTCGACACGGTCGTCGACAGAGTCGCGGACATCGGCGACGCGGAGATACTCCGGTGTTCGTACGACGACCAGACAGAGCGCCTGGCCGAGTTCGCCGAACGGGTCGCTGCCGGCCAGCGCGGCGTCGCCGCCCTCTGGGGAGACCCGAATATCTCTGGCTATCAGTTTCTCGGCCGCGTCGAGCGGGCGGTCGACCGACCGGTTCGGGTTGTGCCCGGTATCTCGTCGGTACAGATTGCGGCCTCCCGGTCCCGGATTCCGTTCGAGTACGCTACCTTCGCCAGCCTCCACCGCCGCGGGGAGTTGACCGGCGAGTTCGACCGACTCGCCGAGGCACTCGGTCGCGGCCGACATCTGCTCGTCATTGTCAGACCGTACGACTGGATGCCCCCGGAGATTGCCCGAGCGCTTCTGGACCGTGGTGCTGACCCCGATACGACCGCACTGGTCTTGGAAGAGCTGACACTTCCGGACGAATCAATCGAGGAGACGACGCTAGCAGCTCTCGCGGCGGTCGAACAGACAGCACAAGACCGATACTCCGACCGGACGATACTGACAGTACGAGCGACTCACAGCGATGACTGAACACGACAACGACGCGACGCAGGGAGAGGGAACCGAGTCGAGTCTCGACGACCGGGAGATTCGTCCGGACGCCCCAGAGAAGTTTGGCCTCGTCCAGGCCTGGTGGGGCGACGGAAAGGGCAAGACAACAGCCGCGCTTGGGATGGCGTTCCGGGCAGCCGGCCACGGCTACCGCGTCCACGTCCTGCAGTTCATGAAAGGCGGGACCGGAAGCGTGGAGGACGTTCGCGGCGAGTACAACGCTATCGCAGCGATGCCCGCCATCTCCTACGAGAACGCGGGCCACTACGGCTGGCACGGCCGCCTCGACGACTCCAGTGACGACGACCACGAGCGCGAGGCCAAACAGGGGTTAGAGCGTGCCCGTGACCTTGTCGATGCTGCGGGAGAGGCCGACCTGAGCGAGCCGCTCGAACTCGGCGGCGACCCCGACGACGGCGTCCACATGCTGGTGCTCGACGAGATTCTGTACGCGGCCAATCGCGGCCTCATCAGCCCCGACAGCGTGCTCGATCTCGTCGAGGGGAAACCCTCGAATCTCGAACTCGTCGTGACCGGAAGCCACAAGAAACCCGACTACCTCTACGACCACGCAGACCTCGTCACCGAAGTAGGCAAAGAAAAACATCCCTTCTCGTCGGGGCACCGAGCCAGAAAAGGGACGGAGTTCTGAGGAGGGATGGCCGAGACACTGCTGGTCGCAGGGACCGCAAGTCACGTCGGCAAGAGCACCGTCGTCGCCGGCCTCTGTCGACTGCTCGCCGACGCTGGCGTGGATGTCGCCCCGTTCAAAGCCCAGAACATGAGCAACAACGCTCGGGCCGTGGTTTCCGGCGACGACTGGGGAGAAATCGGCGTCTCCCAGTACGTCCAGGCCCGGGCCGCTGGCATCACGCCGACGACAGACCTGAATCCAGTGTTGTTGAAGCCCCGCGGCGACACCGAGAGCCAGCTCGTGCTCGACGGCGAGGCTGTCGGCCATTACGACGCCGGGTCGTACTACGAGCGCCACTGGGAGGAAGCACTGGAGGCCGCCGTCGACGCATACAATCGTCTCGCGGCCGAACACGAGGTAATTGTCGCAGAAGGCGCGGGCAGTATCGCAGAAATTAACCTCCACGACCGGGACCTGGCGAACGTCGAAACGGCACGGTTCGCAGACGCGTCGGTCCTTCTGGTCGGCGATATCGAGCGCGGCGGCGTCTTCGCCAGCCTCTATGGCACACTCGAACTGCTCCCCGAGGACCTGCGCGACCGCGTCGCCGGAACCCTGATAACGAAGTTCCGTGGCGACCCGACGCTGCTGGAGCCCGGTATCGAGGAACTCGAATCGTTGACCGGGGTCCCGGTCGTCGGCGTCCTCCCCTACAAGGACCCCGGGCTGCCGGCGGAGGACAGCGTCTCTCTGCCTCCTGAAGGACAGCGAGCCGTTCGCGGCGAGGACGACTACCCTCCCGCGCAGTCGGTCACCGTCGGCGTCCCGCGGCTGCCACACATCTCGAATTTCACCGACATGGAGCCGCTCCGGAACGCGCCGGGAGTCCGAGTCGCCTATCTGCCCCTGTACACACCGTCGCTCGACGCCGACGCGGTCGTCATCCCCGGCACCAAGAACACTGTCGACGACCTGCTCGCCCTAAAGGCGGCGGGCTTCGACGAGCACCTGACGGCATTCGAGGGGCCGATAGTGGGAATTTGTGGCGGGTATCAGATGCTCGGGAGAGAGATTACCAACGCCGCCGTCGAATCGACCGCGGCTCACGACCGCGTCGAGGGACTTGGACTGTTGCCTGTGAAGACGAGATTCCAATCTGACAAGGCGGTCAGACAGACGACCGTCTCCGTCGAGGGGACCGGACCAATCGCCGGCGCGACCGGGAGAGCCACCGGCTACGAGATTCACATGGGCCGAACGACGCAACTGACAGACGCAGCGGAGCCACTTGACGATGGGAGTACCGCCACGGAGTCGGTGCTCGGAACGTACCTGCACGGTCTTTTCGAGAACCGCGCCATCCGGGAGGCGTTTCTCGACGTGGTCTTCGAGCGTGCGAACAAAGAGCGACCAGCCACCGCCGAAAACCGAGAGTCACCGTACGACGCCGCCGCGGCGCTCGTCTCCGATATCGACAGCGACTGGCTCGCGGCGGAGTTGGGGTATCCGGCAGACGGGACGGTGAGTCCGACGTGACCCGAGAGATTGCCGTCAGCTTCGACCTCTTCGGGACGCTCGTCGCAGTCGAGCGACCGGAGGAGCCAGCCGCACTGGTCGCCCGGGAGCTACAGGCCCGCGGGGTAGATGTGCCCGAGGACTGGCAACGCCGGTACCGCCAGCCCCAGATAAATGCACCACCCGGGGCTGAAGTCTCGATGCCCGAACACGTCCGGGCGACACTGACCGAAAGTGCCGTCGAGACACCGCCCGAATCGGCTGACGTCATCGAGGAGGCAGTCCTCGCTGCCTTCAAGACGGACGTAACAACACGTGAGGGTGCCGTCGAGGCGGTCCGCACGCTCCGGGACCGATATCCGGTTGGCATCCTCTCGAACTGTAGCGTTCCGGGGCTGGTCGAGTACACACTCTCGAAGTCTGCCCTGGAGGCAAGTCTGTTCGACACAGTGGTGACGAGCGTCGACTGTGGTTGGCGCAAGCCGGACGAACGCGCCTTCGAGGCCGTCGCCCGAGAACTCAGTGTCGCTCCGTCGAGCCTGGTCCATGTCGGTGACAACCCCGAGACGGACGGTGGGGCGGACGCGGTCGGTGCGACTGTGGCGCTCGTAGACGAGCACTCCCTGGATTCGCTGCCAGCGTTTATCAGGGATGGCCGACCAAACAACCCGTAACGAGATACCGATGGCTGTCGAAACTCCGACCGAGATATTCCGGGCGCTTGGCTCACCGGCGACAGCGCTCGCTCTCGCGTTTCTGCTCGACGTGACGGTCTCGGAGTTTCCTGAGCGAGTCCATCCTGTCGTCTGGTTTGGACGCGTCGTCGGGCGCTTCGATAGGGAGTGGCGACGGCCGCGGGCGACCGGCTTGGTTCTGGCCGTGGCGTTGCCACTCGCGGCTGGCGGTACACTGGCGGCCCTGACTGCTATCGCGTTCCGGGCTGGTGCCGTTTTCGGCACCGCCGTCGCGGCGCTCGCGCTGTTCAGCACGTTCAGCTACCGGATGTTGCTGTCGAGGGCGAGCGAGGTAATAGCGCTGACAGAGTCAAACGCCGAGACTGCCCGGGATAACGTCCACGCGTTGGTGGGTCGTGACGCCGACTCACTCTCGCCGGAGCAACTCCGGAGTGCCGCCGTCGAAAGCGCTGCCGAAAACCTGGCCGACGGACTTGTCGGCCCGGTGCTCGCCTTCGCTGCAGGGTCACAGCTATCACTTGCCGTCGGCGTCGGCGCGGCGGCGACACTCAAGGCAATCAATACGATGGACTCGATGCTCGGCTACCACTCCAAGCCTGTCGGGTCGGCGGCCGCCCGGCTCGACGACCTTGTGATGTGGCTTCCGGCACGGGCAAGTGCCGTCTTGCTCGCGCTCGCAGCCTGGGACCCCGGTGCTGTCGGCCGCGGCCGGCCGTGGGCCGACAGGCCTGCCTCACCGAACTCCGGGTGGCCGATGGCGACGCTCGCGGCCGCGGCAAGCGTCAAACTCTCGAAGCCGGGCGCGTACACGCTGAACGAAATCGCCCGCTACCCGACTGTCGAGCAGGCAAACAGCTGTCTCCGAGTCGTCGCCATCGCGGGAGTCCTGGCCGTCGCGGCCGCCGCCGTCCTCGCTCGTGCGGAGGTGATGGTGTGGCTCTGAGTGCACTCCGGGGTGCGTTTGGGTTCCTGACGCGGATTCCGGTTGGCCACGACGAGCGTGCCTGGACTGCGTTCAGGGAGTCTCCTGTCACATTTCCCCTGGCCGGGTACGCAATCGGCGGGCTGGCGGGGCTGGCACTGTTCGTTCCAGCACCCGACCCGACTGTCGCGGCCATCTACGTGGCCTGGCTCTACCTGCTCACCGGCATCACGCATATCGACGGGCTGGCTGACCTGGGTGATGCCCTGGTCGTCCACGGGTCGGCCGAGACGCGCCGCGAGGTGCTGAAAGATACGACCGTCGGCGTGGGCGCGGTCGTCGCCGTGGCCGTTCTCGTTACTTCCCTGGCATCCGCGGCGGTCTCACTGGCTGTTGACCCCCGCGCTGGGCTGGGACTGGTGATCGCTGCGGAGGTGTCCGCGAAGCTCGGGATGTCGACACTCGTCTGTGTGGGCACCGCGACACACGAGGGGATGGCCGCAACGCTGACCGCAGAATCCTCGCCTCGCGACCTCGTACTGCCTACCGTCGTTGCCCTCCCAGCCGCGGCGGCAACGTGGCCACATCCGGCCGCAGGCGTTTCCCTCGTTACCGGGCTGGTCTCGGTGACTGTCGTTTTCCGGGTGGCGCGTCGTCGCCTCGGTGGCGTCAACGGCGACGTGTTCGGCGCGGCAAACGAGATAGCCCGGGTCGTCGCACTGCATGCGGGGGTGATTGCGTGGACGCAGTTGTGATGTGTGGCGGTCGGGGGACTCGACTCGACGCGTCCGTCGAGAAGCCGCTGTACGAAATCGGCGACGAGCCGATGGTCTGTCGGGTTCTCGCCGCGCTCGAAGCCAGCTCGGTCGACGGTGTCTACGGCGCGGTCTCTCCGGCGACACCCGCGACCCGAAACACGCTCGCCGCTGAGTCAGTCAGCGTCGTTGAGACGGAAGGGACCGGCTACGTCGAGGACCTCCAGCACGTCCTCGAAGAGATCGAGACACCTGTGCTGACCGTCGCTGCCGACCTTCCGCTGCTCGACGAAGAGGCTGTCGACCGCGTGCTAGCGGCTCACGAAGACAGCTCACTCAGCGTCTACACGCCCACGGCCCTGAAGGCGTCCCTTGGCCTGAGCTACGATATCACCGTCGAGAGAAACGGGCATAATCTCGTTCCGAGCGGGATTAACATCGTCGACGATAGAGAGGACAACATGTACGTGACCGAAGACAGCAGATTCGCCGTGAACGTGAACAGACAGCAAGACGGACAGATAGCGGAGGCGTTGCTGTGACGTTCGTCCTGGTGGGCGGGTCGACCGCGACAGCGACAATTGACGGTATCAGCGCCGCGGGAGCCAACCCGGCGCTCACGTATCATACCCCCGCCGTAGACCTCGAACTTGTGACCTATGGCCGCCCGGTGTTCTCGGATATCCTGCCGATGAGTCCGACTGGCTGCCCGACTCCCGCACTCATCACCCGTGGCGTCCGGAACCTCCTCGGATTCGAGACCGTCGCGATCGAGGCGGGGCTGGCCGTCGATACTGCCGCACCGACAATTTCAGTCGGTGATAGCCCGGGGGCAGACATCCGCGAAGCCGAGGCCGTGCCAGACGCCGAGGAACTGTTCGACCGCGCCAGTGCGGTCGGCCGTGCGCTCTCCGAGGAGCGCGTTTTCATCGGCGAAAGCGTTCCCGGCGGGACGACGACAGCGCTCGGCGTCATGCGGGCGCTTGGTGAGCCGTACGGCGTCTCCTCCTCGCTCCCGGAGAATCCGCTCGGCCGGAAAGCCGAAGTCGTTGAGGCGGGCCTCGAATCGAGCGCTGTCGGCTACGGGGACGCAGCTGGCGACCCACTGGAGGCAGTTCGGCTGGTCGGCGACCCGGTCATGCCGACTGTGATGGGTGTGGCGGCCGGCGCGCTCGACTCGGGGACGGCAGTGACGTTGGCGGGTGGGACCCAGATGGTCGCCGCCGCCGCGTTGCTCAGACACCTCGGGGTGGAGGCGGACCTCTCGCTCGCGACGACAGTCTTCGTCGACGAGGACACCGAGGACCTGCAGGACGCGACGGACGCCCTCGACATCGATCTGACGGTGACCGACCCCAGGTTCGACCAGACAGACCACGTCGCAATGAGACAATACTGCCAGGGAGAAGCCAAAGAGGGCGTCGGCATGGGGGGTGCACTGGCGTTCGCAGCAGAACGTGAGGCCCCGATGAGCGATGTGCGTGGACACATCGAAGAGGTGTACGACGAACTCACCGACGACAGAGGGGAGCCGGATGGACCCTGATGCCGTCGATGGTGTCGAGCGCGTCGAACACGGCGGGAAGACTGGCGTGCTGGATTTCAGTGCGAACACGAATCCGGAGAGCCCGGAGGGTGTAGCGGAGGTATATCAGTCGGCACTCGGGGCAGCGCGGTCGTACCCACAGGACCCGCCAGCAGCGTTCTGCGAGGCCGCCGCCGACTACGTGGACTGTGCGAGCAATGCCGTCGTGCCGACGCCTGGGGGACTGGCCGGGATGCGACTGGCGATGGAGGTGTCACTCCAGTCAGGGGACTCGGTTCTGCTTCCAGCACCGAGCTTCGGCGAGTACAGCCGCGAGGTTCGCCTCCAGGGAGCAACTCCCGTCTTTGTCGACCACGACGCGATACTCGACGCTGACCCGAGCGAGCATGCAATGGTCATTATCTGTCACCCGAACAATCCGACCGGCGAAGTGTACGACGACACGGCGCTTCGTGCGTTCGCGGCCCGCTGTCGCGACCATGACACGGTCTTGCTCGTCGACGAGGCGTTTCTCGACTTTACCGACCACCCCTCATTGGCCGGAGAAAACGGGGTCGTCGTCGCCCGATCGTTGACCAAGATGTTCGGACTGCCGGGCATCCGTGCCGGCTTTCTGGCTGCAACCGGAACGACCCGCGAGCGACTCGGGATTGCTCGACAGACCTGGAATCTTGGCGCTCCGGCGGTCGCTGTCGGCGAGTACTGCATGGGCCGGCGGGAGTTCGTCGAACAGACACGCCAACGGGTTCGAACAGAACGCGAACGACTGACGACAGAGCTCGGCGAACAGTTCGACGTGTTCGACTCCGACGCCCCGTTTTTGTTGCTGGACGTGGGTGAGCGGTCTGTCGATAGAGTGCTCGAAGCGACCAGAGCCGAGGGAATCGCGGTCCGTGACGCGCGAACCTTCCGGGGACTCGATTCTCACATCAGAGTCGCGGTGCGTCTCCCGTCCGAGAACGACCGACTGTGTGAGGTGCTCGGTGATGTTTGAGGCCACCGTTCGAGCGGAGGTGCTTCAGTTGGCCCGAGACGGGACGCGCTGGCTGTCGAGTGGATACGACGGCGGCATCACCGAGGCAGACGCTGCGTACAATATTTCGGTCCCCGAAGGCTGGGGGCGAACAGACCTCGACGAGTACGTCTCGAAACGCCGGAAAAGGGCCGAATTCACCGAGGTGGGGCCGGCGCTTCTCACCGGTGTCGACCTCGACCACGCGCGGGGGGCACGACACGGCCCCGTTGTGGTCTACGCCACGGCCGGAATATCGAACCCTGCGGCGCTGCCGGTCGACTCCTCGGCGACCGATGTCAGCGGAGAAGAGACCCCCGAGACGCCGCCGGGGACAGTCAACCTCATCGTCGGCACGACGAGAGCGCTCGGCGACGGCGCGCTCGCCAACCTGCTTGCGGTCGTCGCGGAGGCAAAGAGCGCGACGCTTGTGGCCGAGGCCGGTTTCCCCGGGACAACGACCGATGCTGTGGTCGTCGCGACCGACCCTGATGGCGAGCCAGCAGAGTACACCGGCTCGGCAACCGAGGTCGGTTCGGCGGCCCGGGCCTGCACACGGAGTGCTGTTTTGGCGAGTCTCCGCTCGCGATATCCCGACCGGGACTACCCCGAACGCGTCGAGGACGCAGCGTACGGCGTTCGGACAACAATCCAGCCGACCCCCTTCCGTCTCTGAGGGGTCGAAGAAAACTACTACAACCCGGGTGGACGAAACCCGACCATGGAACGCAGCGAGGCGACGCCAACGACCGGCCGCTCGCCGCCCGGGGATACGCTCGACGGAGGCGACCCGAATGAGTGAGGACCTCCCGGCACATCTCAGGCAACGGCTGGCCCACCTCGCTGCCAGGGCAATCGAGCAGGGACCGCTCCCCGAAGACCGGTTGACGACCCTTTTTTCGCCCGACGTTGGACATACCGACAGCAAGATGATCTACGAGGAGAACAAACTCGAACTCCACTACTACGAGCCAGCCGAGAAACGCCACGAGACGCCAATCTGTCTCGTCTACGCGCTGGTCAACCGACCCTATATCCTGGACCTCCAGCCCGACAGGAGCGTTATCGGCCAGCTACTCGACGCGGGATTCGAGGTGTATCTCATCGACTGGGGCGAGCCGTCACGACTGGATACGACGCTCGGGCTGGAAGATTACGTCTGCCGGTACCTCGATAACTGCGTCTCGGTTATCACCGACCGCTCGACTGTCGACTCCGTTCATCTGCTGGGGTACTGCATGGGCGGGAGTCTGGCGCTCATGTACACCGCCCGGTTCCAACAGCAGGTGCGGACCCTCTCGCTGATGGCGACACCAGTCGTCTTCGACGACACCGGCGGGCTGCTGGAGCGGTGGGCACAGTTTTATGACCCCGAAGTCGTTGCCGAGACGTACGGCAACGTCCCCGCGGAGCTACTCGCCGCGCAGTTCGCGATGATGGAGCCCGTCGAGAATCTGTTGACAAAGTACGTACAATTCTTCGAGAAACTCGACGATGAGGCGTTCGTCGAGATGTTCGCGCGGATGGAGCGCTGGACCTGGGACGGCGTCGACGTGGCCGGACAGGCCTTCACGGAGTTCGTCGACGATGTCTATCGGAACAACGACCTCATCGCCGGCGAGATAACGCTGTGTGGCGAGTGCGTCGACCCCGCTGATGTCGACGTTCCTCTGCTCCAGATTGTCGGGCAGTACGACCATATCGTCCCACCAGCCTCCAGTGAGGTGCTCAACGATGTCGTCGCCAGCGAGGACGAGCGCCTGATAACGTTCTCGGCGGGGCATATCGGCATCTCCGTCTCCGAGCGCGCACACGAACAGCTCTGGCCCGAGGTCTGTCGCTGGCTCGCACAGCGAGACGTATTTGTTCCGGAGGAGTCAACAGAGACGTGAGCAACGGACAGTTTCTTGACTGCACGGGGAGATTGGACAGCCATGGAGACGAAATCCGTACTGCTGGTCGATTCTTTCGCCGACGAGCCGCTGGGTGGTGTTCCGGTACCGGTGGTCACAGACCAGGTGACACCTGAACAGCTCCGAGCCGTCGCCACAGAGTTCGGAGCCAGCGGTGCCGTGTCGACTGATGACGGCCTCTGGTACGTCGAGTGCGCGCCAGCTCACAACGTCGCCGAAGCCGCAGTTGCGGGTGTGACCGCCCTCGACGAGGTCCCCGAGGAGATGACCGTTCTCGAATGCGATGGGACCGAGCGAGAGTACACAATCGAGCACGACACCGACGGCATTCGTGTGACCCTCCCAGCACAGACTGCCGAGCCGACCACCGTGTCGTTCGACCGTCTCGCTGCAGTTCTCGGAATCGACGCGGCGGGCATCACGAACGTCGGCCGAGAGTTACCAATTGCGCGGTCCGATGGGTTCGGCGGGACCCTGTTTGTTCCCGTTGGATTTCTGGATGACCTGAGCAACTGTCGTCCAGACCGTGATTCGCTTGCAGCAGCACTGACTGAGACGGATGCGGCCAGAGTCTTTGCCTTCACCTTCGATACGGTCTCGCGACACGCTGACGTGCACGCTCGCGTGTTCGACCCAGGTGTCGAGGGCTGTGAACGAGCTGCCAGCGGCGTCGCGACCGCAGGCTGTGGGCAGTATCTCGCCAAACACGACGCCTTCGACGGTGCTCGGGAGTCCCTCCGCGTCGAATGCGGGCGGTTCATCGACCGGCCGGCCACCGTCGAAACCACACTCGTTGCGCCGGTTCGGGTCGGCGGACGAGGCCTCACTGTACTCGATACGACCATCTCACTGCCCGAGGACGACGGGGACGACATTATTGAGGTGTAGCGGACGGTCTGAATTGCGCCGTCCAGAAGCTTCATTACAGTACCTGAATTTCAATCACATACGCCATGGCTGTACTTTGGCTGGACGACATCGGGGGAAACGACCTCGACACTGTTGGTGGGAAAGCTGCGTCACTCGGGGAGATGTGGGCTGCTGATCTGCCAGTTCCACCGGCCTTTATTGTCCCGACCGCGACGTACCGTTCGTTTATCGAGGAAACAGGTATCGACGAGGAACTGTTCGAGGTTGTCGACGTGGCAGCTGACGACCCGGACCTCGGAGAGGCAGCCGAGGCCGCACAGGAACTCATCACAGAGACGCCGATGCCCGACTCCATCGAGGCGGAGATTCTCGAGGCCTTCGACAGTATTGGGGCGGATGCCTCTGTCGCCGTCCGCTCGTCTGCGACGCTCGAAGATCTCGACGACGCCTCCTTTGCGGGTCAACAGGAGACCTTCCTGAACGTGACCCGCGAGCAGGTCGTCGACCGGGTCCGGGAGTGCTGGGCCTCGCTGTTCACCCACCGGGCACTCTACTACCGTCAGGAACAGGGATTCAACCACCACGAGGTCGATATCGCTGTCGTCGTCCAGCGGATGGTCGACGCCGACAAAAGCGGGGTGATGTTCACGAGCAATCCCTCGACGGGCGCGCCAGAGATCACCATCGAGTCGGCGTGGGGGCTGGGCGAAGCTGTTGTCTCCGGCTCTGTCACACCTGATAACTACGTTATCGACAGGATTACAGGTGAGCTGAAGGCAAAGACAGTCGCCGAGAAGAAGATGATGCTCGTCCGCGACGAAGAGACCGGCGAGACAGTCGAGCGAGAGGTACCCGAGGACAGACGGAGTCAACGAGTCCTCTCCGACGAGGAGCTGGCCGAGCTTCAGGAGACTGGCGAGATGATCGAGGAGTACTACGGCCAGCCACAGGACGTCGAGTGGGCTATCTACGACGGCGAGGTGTACCTGCTCCAGTCACGTCCGATTACGACCATCGACGAGTCGGCATCGACGGCAGCCGGGGGCGTCTCTGATGGCGGAACGCCAGATGACGGTGGTGACTCCGGTGAACTTATTCTGTCTGGCCTGGGTGCAACGCCGGGTTCGGCCTCTGGTAACGCAAAGGTTGTCCGGAAGCTCGACCAGCTCGACAAGATCGAGGAAGGCGATATCATCGTCACGGAGATGACGACCCCCGATATGGTGCCGGCGATGAAACGCGCCGCCGGCATCGTCACCGACGAGGGGGGCACTACTTCACACGCAGCCATCGTCTCGCGCGAACTTGGTGTTCCAGCAGTTGTCGGGACCGAGGCGGGCACCGAAGACCTCGACGATGGACAGCTCATCACAATCGACGGCGACAAGGGGACGATTACTGCCGGGGCTGAAACGAACACAGACGACGACGGCGAGGACCCGGTCGAGCAGGTTCGGCCAGATACGCCGGTCAAGCCGATGACCGCCACCGAAGTGAAAGTGAATGTCTCGATCTCCTCTGCGGCCGAGCGTGCGGCCGCGACCGGCGCAGACGGGGTCGGGCTCCTCCGCGTCGAGCATATGATTCTCTCGCTCGGACAGACGCCCGAGCAGTTCATCGAGGACAACAGCAAAGGCGAGTACATCGAGGCACTTGTCGACGGAATCCGGACCGTCGCCGACGAGTTCTACCCTCGCCCGGTACGGGTTCGGACACTGGATGCCCCGACAGACGAGTTCCGCCAGCTTGAGGGCGGCGAGGCAGAGCCGGTCGAGCATAATCCGATGCTCGGCTATCGCGGCATTCGGCGCAGCCTCGATAAACCCGAGGCGTTCAAACACGAACTGGACGCGTTCCGGAAGCTGTACGAACTCGGCTACGACAACGTCGAGATCATGCTTCCGCTCGTCAACGACGCCGAGGACGTGCTGCGAGCGAAACGGCTCATGCACGAAGTGGGCATCGACACGAACAGGCGGACCTGGGGAGCGATGATAGAGACGCCGGCCGCCGCGCTCTCTGTCGAGGGTATCGCCGAGGCTGGTGTCGACTTCGTCAGCTTTGGGACGAACGACCTCGTCCAGTACACTCTTGCAATCGACCGCAACAACGAGCGAGTCGCCGACCGCTACGATGCGATGCACCCCGCCGTGCTCGATTTAATTTCTCGTACAATCGAGGTCTGTCGCGAGCACGATGTGGATACCAGTATCTGCGGGCAGGCGGGCTCGGACCCAGAGATGGTCCGGTATCTCGTCGACCAGGGAATCACCTCGATCAGCGCCAACATCGACGCAGTCCGAGACATCCAACACGAGGTCAAACGCGTCGAACAGCGGCTTTTGCTTGAATCCGTCCGGTAGAGACCACAGAAGCTAAACGGGAACCGATCGAATAAGTGGTCATGCAGCAGGCACAGCAGGCGGGTCTCGAGGGGATGCAGCCCCAGGATTTCGACCGTGTTCTCACGTCGATGTGTACCGAGCCCCATCCAGCGGCCCGCGAGGCCGCCGAGCGCTTCCTTGCGACAAATCCGGGCGACCCTGGGACCTACCAGACTGTCGCCGAGCTTGAGGAGCGGGCCGTCGAGCTACTCGGCGCTGTCACCGGACTGGACGACCCCGCCGGCTACGTCACGAGCGGCGGGACCGAGGCGAATATCCAGGCGGTCAGAATTGCCCGCAACCGTGCCGACACCAATGACCCGAACGTTGTCGCGCCCAAGAGCGCCCATTTCAGCTTCCGGAAGGCCGCCGAGCTATTGGGGGTTGAGCTCCGAACGGCTCCGACGGCCGACCACCGGGCGGACGTGGACGCGATGAACGAACTCGTCGACGAGGATACCGTCGCGCTTGTCGGCGTTGCCGGCTCGACGGAGTACGGCGTGGTCGACCCGATACCAGCCATCGCAGAGCTGGCAAACGATGCCGACGCGCTCTGTCACGTTGACGCCGCCTGGGGCGGATTCTATCTCCCCTTTACCGACTTCGAGTGGCACTTCGGTCATGCGGATATCGATACGCTGACTATCGACCCCCACAAGGTGGGCCAGGCCGCCGTTCCCTCAGGAGGGCTCGTTGCCCGCTCCGAGGAGGTTTTCGACCCGCTCGCTATCGACACGCCCTATCTCGAAACCACGTCGCAGGTCACGCTCACCGGAACCCGGAGCGGTGCCGGCGTTGCGAGTGCTGTTGCGGCGATGGAGGCGCTCTGGCCGGAGGGATACCGCGAGCAGTACCGCCGCTCGATGGACAACGCCGAGTGGCTGGCCGACCAGCTTCGGGCCCGAGGTCACGACGTGTTCGGTCCCGTCTTGCCGCTGGTGACCGCCGACCTCTCTGTGCCAATGACTGACGAACTCCGCGGGCGGGGCTGGCGCGTCTCGAAGACCGGCAGTGGCGAGATGCGTATCGTCTGTATGCCACATGTGACGCGGTCGATGTTGCGGTCGTTTGTCGCTGACCTCGACTGGTACTGACGAGAGGGTCTCTGGCTTCGTTTTGTGTCGCGTTTCATCATGAACACACTCGGTGGGTGCTGATGCTGATATACATATGCGATATCGGATAAATGTGTGATTAGTTGTTTCCCGCTTTTTAAGAATTGATTATAGATTAATAAAGATTCCACGACGATATTGCATATGGAAATCACAACTGTCGAGCGAGCCATCTACCCACAGACTACGACCGTGACGAACAGACAGAGGAAACTCTGGAAGCGTCGTGACACTTGGGGTGAGAGAGTATGACACTAGTCGTTCCCTTCGACGGATCAAAGCTCGCTGAAGCAGCGCTTGTTCGCGCAACTGCGTTCGGGAGCGTCTTCGACGAAGACGTGCTTGCTGTGAGTGTTATTCCGAAAGGAAACCCGAAGTATGCAAGAGAACACGGGTGGCTCGAACAGAACGAAGAATTCGAGATGGAGACTATCGTCGCCACATTACACGAACAAGTAACCGATCTGTCTCCGAGTGCCGATTTCCGACATAACGTTGTGGGTCGCTATGCCACTGCTGGTTCAATAGCGAAACAGGTGCGGAAGATAGCACAAAAAGAGGACGCTTCGATGGTGTTCATCGGCAGTGAGAATGCCGGGCGACTCGCGACAACGGTAAGTAGCGTGGGAAGCACAGTCGCAACGGCTCAAGCCTATGATGTTGTCATCGTTCGAGATTGCACCCCTTCAAAAATAGCTAAAATAAGAAATGCGTCATCTCAAGAGGCGAAATCTGACTTTTACATCCCAGAGTGAGGTGTTCTTATTTCTCTCCGTTGGCAAGGCTTGCTTGATATGACCACTATGCCGACTGGTTCTTTTTGTTTGCTACTTGAGTAGGTCGTCGTATGCAAGACCCGCGCACTGTATCCAGTATTCACCATTCAAATCACGTTCAGACAGAATGTATTCTATATTATTTACATTTTACTGTGGTCGGGGATACACCATATACCGCCAGAGTAAGTACACCGGCTTCCTTTGGAATGTGGTGAGAAGCAGATTTGGGTTGTCTGCCCAGCGGTAACGTTTGATAGTGATTGTTGCGGTTATTTTCGTGACCGCATCGTGAATCTCGGCGTTTCACGGGTGAGACCCACACCTCGTTTCCCGACGGCGGTAACGACTCGCAACAATCACTATGAGGCCGTTGTGTCTTGTTACTTGAGTGCCCGCAGTAATCTTGATGAGCGCCACATAATTTAATAAACTGAATAGATATTATCTATGTAGATGACCAATCCTGAAGAGCCGGATCGTCATATAGATCATCGGGAGCCTGGCTGGTATCGGCGAGTCGTTCACCAGTCACACGACACCACCGCTGTGCTCGACGCTGTGGGGGATATTACCTATATCGATCCGTCTGTGGAGTCTCTTCTCGGGTATGACCCTGCCGACTTGATGGGTGAGAGTGGTAGCGAGTATGTCTACTCAGAGGACGCCGAGAAGGTGATAGACGCGTTCATGTCTCTTCGTAACAATCCAGGAGCGACGGAACAAATAGAGGTTCGTCTGCGCGAGCAATCCGGCTCGTGTCGCTGGGTTGAAGCACACATCCAGAATCTTCTCGACGACGATATCGTCGGTGGAATCCTTGTGACCATGTGCGATGTTACAGAGCGCAGGACGCGCGAGGCAGAACTCAGCGCCACCAAAGAGCGGATGAAGATGGCACTGGAAGGTGCGAATCTCGGCGTCTGGGACTGGAACATGGTGACTGACGACGTGAAACGAGACGAGTTGTTGACCGACATGCTCGGCTACACCAGAGACGAGATGGGTGACGACCTGAATGGCTGGGAAGAGGTCGTCCATCCAGACGGAAAACAGCGACACGACGACGCACTCGCCGAGCACATCGCAAACGAGACAGCCCACTACGAGTGTGAGTATCGGCTGCAAACGAAGACTGGTGGGTGGAAATGGGTCCAAACGATGGGAAAAGTTGTCGAACGTGACGAGAACGGAAAGCCGGTTCGGGCAGTCGGCATCCATCAGGACATCGACGAACAAAAGCGGACCAAGCTGGCACTCAGAGAAGAGCGGGATCTGTTCACGGCGGGGCCTGCAGTCGTTTTCAAGTGGCATGACACTGAATGTTGGCCTATCGAGTACGTCTCGGAGAACGTCGAAGACGTGTTCGGATACGACCCAGAGCACCTCCAGTCAGGAGGTGTGTGCTTCGCTGATCTCATCCACGAGGCTGACCTCGATCGAGTCGTACAGGAAGTCACCGAACACAGAGCACAGGGGAACGACCAGTTTAGCCCCGAGCCGTATCGGATCCACACCGCTGACGACGATGTCCGGTGGGTGATGGAGTATACCCACACCCTTCAGGACGAGGATGCTCCTCTCACAGGCTACCTGATCGACATTACGGAACGGAAGCGGCGCGAACTGGAGCTACAGCAGTACAAGGAGGCGGTCCAGCAAAGCGCCCATGCGATTTACATCACCGACGCCGACGGAACTATCGAATACGTCAACCCTGCATTCGAGAGCGTCACGGGCTATACCGGAGAGGAAGCAGTCGGCAAGACGCCGCGTATCCTCCAGTCCGGAGAATACGACGACGAGTTCTACGACGAGCTGTGGGAGACAATTCTCTCGGGCGAGACGTGGGATGCGGAGATACGTGACGAGCGGGTAGACGGTGATGAGGTTGTTCTCAACCAGACGATTGCACCGATTACAGACGACGACGGGACCATCCGAAAGTTCGTCGCTGTCGCGCAGGACATCACCGACCGCAAAACATACCAGGAGGAACTCGAAGCGCGCGAGGCCAAATACCGAAGGCTGTTTGAGGATACCCGCGACGCGCTCATGTTACTCGACAGGGACGGGTACTTCGACTGCAACGAGACGGCGCTCGAACTGTTCGGCATCGAGTCAGTCGAGGCCTTCGTCGAATACGCCCCCTGGGAACTCTCACCTCCGACACAGCCGGACGGGACCGACTCGAAAGCCGCAGCACTTGAGCACATCACAGAGGCGTTCGACGAGGGTGAATCGTTCTTCGAGTGGACGCACAAACGGGTCGATGGCACCGACTTCCCTGCAGAGGTGAAACTGAGTCAGTTCCAGTCCGACGGCGAACCAGCGTTGCTCGCACTGGTGCGAGACATTACTGAGCGCAAAGCGTACGAACAGCAACTCGAGGAGCAAAGAGACGATCTCGACGTTCTCAATCAGGTGCTCCGGCATGATATCCGTAATGATCTACAGCTTATCACGGCATATGCCGAACTACTAGAGGACGAGTGTGACGACGACGAAAAATACATCGAGACAGTACTCGAAAGCGCCAACCACGCGGTCGAACTCACGCTCCAGGCCCGGGACATGGCTGACGTGATGGTCTCGGACGAGGAGTTACAGCACGTCACGCTTCGGAATGTCCTCGAAGACGAGCTCACAGAGGTACAGTTGTCATTCCCGGATGCGACAATCGCTGCTGATTCGCAACTCCCGAGCGTGTCTGTTCAGGCCACCGATATGCTTGGGTCAGTCTTCCGGAACTTGCTGAAGAACGCGATTCAACATAACGGCAAAGACAACCCTGAAGTACACGTGTCAGCGCAGGTGGAAGAAAACACGGTCACCGTTCGAGTCGCGGACAACGGACCAGGCGTCCCCGACAATCAAAAAGAGGAGGTATTTGGCAAGGGCGAAACGGGACTGGAGAGTTCCGGTACTGGCATCGGCCTCTATCTGGTTAAGACACTCGTTGAGAGCTACGGCGGTAACATCACAGTCGAGGACAACGACCCCGAGGGGGCAATCTTTGTCGTCGAACTCCCGACGGCCGCATAGCCAGATTACTCGTCTCGCTGGGATGGTTGTGAGTACTGTGTCTCGGTGTCATCACCGGAATACATGTCCGGAGCGTCGCCGTCCGTTTGTGAGCGCTGGAGCGCGAGTTCGCGTCTGAGTCCTCGGTAGAGCGTATACACCATGCAGACGATAATCACCCCGAATGGCAGTCCGGTGGCGATAACTGCCGTCTGAAGCGCTTGCAACCCATTCCCCAACAACAAGACAGCAGCGGTGCTGCCAATCACCAACGGCCAGATGGCGCGCTGGGTGGTGTCCGTCTCTCGTTTTCCACCGGCAGTTATGTAGCTCGTGACAATTGCCCCGGAGTCAGCCGATGTCGAGATGAACGTGACCAGATTCACGATTGCCAGCAAGCTTATCACCAGCGTAAACGGGTAAAACGAAAACAGTTCGAACAGCGCTACCGCCTGCCCCTGCGCCTGCAGGGGGTCACTGATCCCACCGCTCGCGAGATTCAGCTCGATGAACAGTGCAGATCCGTTGAAAACAGCCATCCACACGAGCGAGAACAGTGACGGGATGAACAAGACGCTGGTAACGAATTCACGGACTGTCCTGCCTTTCGAGATGCGTGCCAGAAACATCCCGACGAACGGTGACCAGGCAATCCAAAAGCCCCAGTAAAAGATCGTATAGCTGTGTTGCCAGCCAGCGCCATCACCAGCGAAGGCCTCAGCGTAGAAGCTCAATTCGACGAGATTCCCAAGGTATGCTGCGAGCCCACTACTGAATACGTCAAGGAGATAAACCGTCGGGCCAGCAACGGCGACAAGTCCGAGCAAGGCCATCATCAGACCGATGTTTACCTTTGACAGACGCTTGATTCCCGCATCAATGCCGGCCAGCGTCGAAAGCGTCGTGACGCTGACAACGACCGCGATAACGGCAATCGGCCTCCACGTGCCGGCTAACAGCCCAACAGGGAGATAGTTTGTGGCAACGAAACTCAGACCGGCGTCAATCTGGAGTGCAGCGAGACCTATTGAGGTTGCTAATCCGAAGACTGTCGCAATGACTGCGATAAGATCGACGACGTGTCCCCGCCACCCGTATATCCGACTTCCCCACACCGGGTAGAAGATAGACCGGAAGCTGAGTGGGAGCCCACGGTTGAAAGTGAAAAACGCGAGTCCAAGACCGACGATGCCGTAAACAGCCCAGGGGTGAAACCCCCAGTGAAACATCGTCAGTGCTGTCGCTGTGCGACCAGCGGCGGGCGTCTGTGGCGGCACCTGGAAGAACGACCCACCGCCAGACAAAAAGTGGTAGATAGGTTCTGAGACACCGAAAAACAGGAGTCCGACACCCATCCCCGAGCTAAACAGCATTGCGAGCCACGCGAGCGTGGAGAACTCCGGTTCCGCGTCAGGCCCTCCGAGCCGAACCTGCCCGTACCTACTGAACGCAATCGCAAGCAATGCGATCAGATAGCTGTTGACAGCCAGAATATAGAACCAGCCGAAGTTGGTGTTCGTAAACCTAAAGACCGACCTGTAGACCACAGCAACGCGCTCGCCTAACAGGAGCGTGACGGTAATAAACACCAGAATACAGAGCAGTGATATCGGAAAGACGACCGAATGAACTGTGAGGCCAAACCGTTCGACACTGTTCTCAGAAGCGGCTTCATCAATGTCTGCGTGGAACACCTGTTCCCGACGCTCTGGCCTGTCTTCCTCGGTGGTATCCGCTGGACGGTCTGGCAAATCACGACACCACTATAATTGTCTCTACTGCTGGGTGTGTGGTAAAACTACGCCACAGTATGCGGTGCCAACGAAGCATAAAACGGCAGAATCACCCCTTCTCGGGTATTCCCGAGCCGTAACATACCAATATTTGACTGCTCTGTAGAATCTCTCTACCCAAGTGGTGAATTGATATATCTGAACCTCGGTAGACTGTCGAGTGATTAATACAGGGCGCGTATCTATCACAATCAGTTTGGATCCTCATCGACATGCTCGCGACCGATTGCCGACGCCAGCGCCAGTAGATAGCCGAGTCCGTACTGCACCTCTGGATCGCGAAGCCCACGGACCAGACCGACGGGACCGACCTGTTCCGGTGGTGCGTGCTCAGCGTCACCGAGACCCTCAAGTACCGTCTCAATGCCGTCGCGGACATCATCATCTGCAGCCGTCTGTGCGACCTCGCCGAGCGAGGCGCCAGTGCCGGCCAGTGAAGTGACCATTTCGTCGTCAAGCGCAGCGGTGGCCAGCGACCCGACTGCCGCAATCTCCGCCAGTTCGTCGAGCGTGCCACTTCGCTGGAGGACAAGCAGCGTCTCCAGGGCCTCCTGCAACTCGTCGCCGTTCTCACCGACCATTTCGGCCAGCGCGACAGTTTCGTCGGTCGCCAGTCCGTCTGCAGACTCGGCGAGCGTCGATCCGGTAGCGGAGAGTTCGCGGACCATCTCGTCGGAGAGTGCGCTCTCGCCCAGCGAGAGCACGTCCAGCAGTTCGTTGACCGCGTCGAGGTGTTCCATAAACTCGGCCACCGCTTCGGGATTTTGTTCAATCGCTGCCGCGAGGTCGGTTTGCGCGCCTCCTGATTCGTCGGACATGGTTAGAGTAACCCTCGTGCGGTGAGCCAGTAGGCCTCGTTGTACGCCAGTTTCGACCAGTGGAGCTTTTCGGAGGGCGGTACCGGCGACGGCGCGTTCTCGTAGTCGAACTCGACGAACGACGCTTCGTCCATTCCAGTCTCGATAAAACAGAGCGTCTTCCCGTCGTACGTCGCGGTGGGTGGTCTACCCCGGACCTTACTGGCGAGGCGCTGTCCGACGACACCAGCCTGATAGTGGGCAACGCTACCCGCGTTAGGGACGCCAGTGTCGGCGGTGTCACCGACCGCGTACACGTCGTCGGCCGCCTCGGCTTCGAGCGTGTGCCGGTCGACGTCAACCCAGCCCTCGTCGCCGAGTCCCGCATCCTCGATCAGGTCGACACCACGGTGGGGTGGGATTGAAACAAAGAGATCGTAATCGAGCGTGGTACCCTCCATCGAGGTTATCGTTTGGGCTTCGGGATCGACCGCCTCGGCATTGAAGAACGTCTCGACTTGGATGGCGCGTTTGGCCATGATGGGACGGGCCCACTCGGCGATATGTGGGTTGCCGTGGACGCGCTGGATCGGATAAGTGTACGTGACCTCGATGTCCTCGCGGAGTCCACGCTCGCGGAACCAGTCGTCGATCATGAAAACGAACTCCAGCGGTGCTGCCGGGCACATGTGGGGTGTTCCGATGACGCTCAAAACGAGGTTGCCCTCGGTAAACGTCAGTAGTTCGTCTCGCAGGTCAATGGCCCCTGACTCGCTATAGTAGTCGTGGCCGCCCTCTGCTAGGCCCGGTATCTGGTCTGGTTCCAGTGTCGATCCCGTCGCCAGCACCAGGTAGTCGTATTTGATCGGGCTAGCGTTGTCGTCGATTCGGAGCGTCTTTTTGTCAGTGTCGATGCCTGCCACGCGGTCGATCCGAAGGTCGATAGCATCGTCTACGAGTTCGTCGAGCGGGCGGCGACCGTCGTCGGGTTCGCGCTGGTCAAATGGCACGTACAGCCAGACTGGCTTGTAGACGTGGTCGGGCCCGTCGTTGATAAGCGTGACACGGACTGCACCAGTGTCGAGTTCGCGTTCGAGTCGGTCGGCGAGGTCGTTCGCGAGGACAGCCCCACCAGTGCCGCCACCGACGATAACGACGTGTTCGGTCATGTCTTTTGTACGTAGAACTCGGTGTGATTGTCGTGTTCTTCGACTGCTAGCAGTTCGTTGCCGGCCTCTTCAGCCCACTCAGGAACGTCGGTGAGCGACTGTTCGTTGTCACTCAGGAGTTTGACGACGTCACCGGAGTCCGCACTTCGGATCTTCCCGATGAGGTCCATTAGCGGGCCGGGACAGGCTGCGCCGCGGGCGTCGACTGTCTGGTCAGGTTCGATGTCTGTCATTAATTTCTCACAGGCCTCTATTGTCTCTCCTTTGTAATAGTATTGTGTGGCTGTTCCAAGAATGTAGTAATCGGGTAGCTGGCACTACGCAGTCAAAGATGCCCACGCTGCCGGCAGCTCCGTGTAAATCACTGCGCTATCGAAGAGCGTGCCGGAACTGATGGAGACTTGGTTATTGATGCTCATGTTGGCATGCCGGCCGTCTCGTATCGAATCGCGGATGGCGACATCCAACCACAGGACTCCCAAGATATTCTGTCAGTCGTGGTAGAGACTATCTTTGCTGGCGGCGACATTTACCAGTGTGACACGTGGTGAAACTGACGATAACGACGTACCTGAGGACTCAGTTGTCAAAGTCACATTTGATTGTCCTCCGATTAGTTTGCATCTGCTATTTTGGTTTGTCAATAGAGAAAATTGCTAATTTTCGTATTCATACTCTGAATAGGCGTCATACCACGGCTAGGTGGAGGAGAATGTCAACTCAACTGCTGATACTGTGACTTATATTTTCCACGGGTGCCTTGACAAAGATTGGATAGACCAACGTCGAGGCTTTCTATGACACACTCTCTGTCAGCTGCTGTCGAGATGGAAGCGAAAGCTCCTATAAACGACCACACCCAGAACAGGACGTGACGACGGTCGCCATTCTCACGGATGTGCACATGCGTGAAGACCAGCAGACAGCCGTGACAGAGACACTCCAGACCATCCGTGGGAGGCTGGAACAGGAAGACCCCGAACACGTCTTCGTGCTCGGCGATCTTATTCAGGACAGCGACAACTCGGCAACCGACAGAGACCAGATTGCCCGCGTCGCCGACCTCCTTGACGGGGTTTCGGTGACATACCTGCTCGGCAACCACGACACAGTCACGCTCTCGCGGACAGAAATCGCCGATCTCCTTGGTCAGTCTACGTTCCGTGGCAGCCGCGACGTGGCTGGGACACAGTTCGTCTACCTGGACACACAGCGGTCCGACCACAGAGTCCTCGGCGAACTCGGCAGAGACCAACGCGAGTGGCTCGCCGAGACCGTACAGCCAGGGGCTGTCGTCCTCCTGCATCACCCGGTCGGGCCGTTTCCGATCCAAGAGAACCACTGGTTCTGGGACGCGCCCGCCAGGGCGTTCCTGGGCGACCAGCAGGCGACACTCGACACAATCTGTCCCGCGGCCAGAGCGACCGTCAGCGGGCACATCCACCAGACCTCGGCGGTCCGGCATCGGGACGTGGCACATCTCTCGGTCAACGCCATCAGCAAGGAACACCCCGACCGACCGGTTTCGGGACACTGGGCACTGCTCGACCTCGACCGCCCGCTGACGGCCGAACTGTTCACCGGCGATGCTCACCGACAGACCGTTCGTCTGGCGTCACTCGAGGATATCGAGCACGTCACGCGGGGAGTCGAGTGAGTACTCCGGTACCGGCTCGGGCTCGTCCGTTCCGTCAGCGAGCCAGGCGGCGGTCATCCCGGTGTTGTGAGCGCCTGCAACATCTGCCCCGAGGCTGTTGCCGACGTAGATTGCCCGCTCTGGCGGCGTCTCGATTGTCGACAGCGCCATCTCGAATGGCTCAGGGCTGGGCTTGGCAGGAGCGTCGTAGCCCGCGTGGACGACCGTCTCGAAGCAGTCGACGCCCAGGGAATCGAGCTTCTGGGACTGCATCTCTGGATCACCGTTGGTGACTGCGGCGAGGGGGTATGAGCCGTCGAGCGCGTCGAGGGTCTTGCGTGCGCCGTCGAGAAAGCGAACACGGGTGTGGTCACGCTCGGCGGCGTAGGCAGCGGCCACCTCACGCGCCAGTTCTATGTCACGGTCTTTCTCGCGGGCGATGTCGACAAAGCAGTGCTCGCGGTGGTCTAGGACGCTGTCGCTGCTCTCGAGGAACTCCTCGTATCGTGAGATGTACTCCGTAGCAGTGAAAAACTGGTCGACACCGGCACGCTCGAACGCGAGCGGGAGTAGGTCTGCAGTCGTCCGCTCGTACTCACAGATGGTACCGTCGATATCGAAGACGAGCGCGTCAACCGAATCTGTCATCGCATAACCGTACGACGAGCGTCCACAAAAGCAAACCGAGAGTCGCGTACTCTTATATATCTGATCCTACAACTATCGATGTCGATGCGCTACGCGACCGTCATCCTCGACCAGGACGAGCGAGCCTTTCACCCCATTGCACACAAACTTGACTCCGAACCCGCGATTCAGCGCAAAGCAATCCACTCAATCAAGCTTGTCGACGACGACACGATTGCGCTGCTGGGCGAGATAGAGGGAGATCTCGACAGATACCGAGAAATTATGAATGCCTCGTCCGTGGTCGAGGGCTTCACCATCTCGGGCGACAAGTCCGGATACGTCTACAGCCACTTCGAGGCATCACCGCAGACACGCGAGATGCTCGAACGGCGGGAGGCCGGCGACTTCCTCATCGAGATGCCGATCAAGTATACGACTGACGGCGCACGAAAGTTCACGCTCATCGGGACCGAGGAGTCACTACTGGAGTTGACTGAGCTGTTCGAAATTGGCGACACAAACATCGAACTCGTCTCTATGGGGCCGTACTCTCCGGAGTCTCGGGGCGTCTTCAGCGATCTGACCGACCGACAGCGCGAGATACTCGAAACCGCACTCCAGATGGGGTACTACGAGAACCCCCGCGAAACGACTCTCGAAGAGATTGCATCGAAACTGAATCTTGACCACGGGACGGTGGGGCAACACATCCGGTCGATTGAGGCGAAAGTCTTCAGCAAGTACGTCCCGTAGCGAACCGGCCGCGAACACTCTTCGTCGGCGTCCCCGTGTTCGTTTGAATCCTCAGCGATAGACGTACGATAACTAATACCACGAGTATATAAACCCTACCCAGATGTGGCACGTCAGTCCGATAGCCACCGAACGGTATCGTCTAGGTGATGAGTGAGTACGATTCCACAGTCAGTGTGGTACTGCTGAGAACGGAGGTGTATCGACGGTGAGCCGTCTCGACAGTGTTGTCGGCCTGATAACCGGTCGGCCGAAGACGGTTGTTGCTGTCTTTCTGGTGATGGTGGCGGTCGTCGGCACCGGGGCGGCGAACATTGAGGAGTCCCCGGAGATGGAACTATTCTCGGAGGATCCACCGGAGGTCCAGGCACAGGAGTACGTTCAAGAAGAGTTCACGCCGTACGAGGGGAACACCACCGAGCTGGTGGTGATGGTCCGCAACGAGTCGGGGAACGTCCTTACCAGGGACTCGTTGCTCGAATCGCTCCGGTATCAGCAGTCGTTGCGCAACAATGAGACGGTAAACGCGACGCTGCTCGACGGCAGTGCGGCCTTCGGCGTCGAGAATCTTGTCGCCGCGATGGCCATACAAAGAGAGCAGGAACCAACCGAGGGACCGCTGACGCGTGACGCGTTGCCCCCTCTCTCCGAGCAGATAGCCCAGCTCGAATCGATGAGCAAGGCGGAGGTCCGGGCGGTGATTACGGCGTTACTTGACCCCGGTGATAGCAGCGCCCTGAGTAACGCCGCGCTTAGCCTGTTACCACAGGATTACGAGCCAGGATCACCCGATGCCCACGGACGGATAACCGTGGTAACATACCAGACAGAGGGGCTCGTCACCTCGGTTCCCGAGCTGTCCGAGACGGTCCGAGAGGGACAGCTCACAGCAGACGAGCTCGCCGAAGACACCACCCGTGACGAGTACCGACTGTCGGGATACGGCCTCTCGCTGGTCGAAGAGCAGGCGTCGATAAGCGACAGCCTGAGCCTCGTCGGTCCGCTCGCGCTCCTGTTCGTCCTCGGGACGCTCGCGCTGGCGTACCGCGACATGCTCGATATCGCGCTCGGACTCGTCGGTATCCTGCTCGTGTTGGTCTGGACGTTCGGAATCATGGGCTGGCTCGGCATCGACTTCTCCATCATGATGATTGCGGCCCCGATACTGCTGATCGGCCTCTCGATTGACTACTCCATCCACGTTGTGATGCGCTACCGAGAGAATCGGGCAGGAAACGGCGTCGCCGAGGTGGATGCAGGAACCTCGGTGCGGGAAGCCATGCGCGAGACGTTGGTCGGACTGGGGCCGGCGCTCGTTCTCGTCACCGTCACGGCGATGCTCGGATTCCTCTCGACGCGGGTAAGCGGTGTCCCGACGCTCGTCGATTTCGGGGTCGTGACGGCTGCCGGCATCGTTGGAGCAGTCCTCGTCTTCGGTGCGTTTGTCCCCGCCTGCAAGGTCGAACTGGAGGAGTGGCTCGTGGCAAGAGGCCACGAACGACAGCACAGAGCTGTCGGCACGACGGGCGCGATGGGGACTGCACTGCGGCGACTCGCCCGAGTCAGCTACCGGCGGCCGGTCGCAATCCTGGCTGTCGTTCTGGTCGTCAGCTCTCTGGGTGCAGCCGGCGCGACCCAGCTCGATACGAGCTTCTCGACCGAGGACTACATTGCGGAGGATGCTCCCGACTGGACACAGGAACTGCCCGGCTCGCTCGCACCCGGTGAGTACGACCTCAGAGAGACGCGCGATATCCTCTATAGCTCGTTCCAGTCCCCAGACCAGCAGGTCCACATCGTCACAGAGGGTGAGATAACGGCAGCGACACTGAACCGCCTCGACGCAGCAGAACAGGATGCCGCCACCCGCGGGGTGACAGTCGACGGCCCGACGGGAGAGCCGGCTGTGGCCGGGCCGGTGAGTGCGATGCACACTGCCGCAGCGAGCAACGAGCAGTTCAATCGTACGCTCTCCGAGGCCGATACCGACGGTGACGGTGTCCCAGACCGGAACCTCGACGGCCTCCTCGATAGCTTCTACGAGGCTGCCCCCGACCGAGCCGACGAGCTTCTTCACAGGACCGCAGATGGTTACGAGGGCGCACAGGTGACTGTCACCGTCGACGGCACTGCCGACCCCTCGGCCGTCGCCGACGAGATGCGTGAAATCGGCGACGTAGCTGAGGGAGGGGACAACACCGTGACCGGCGACGCAATCACCAACGAACTCGTTCAGCGGCAGCTGGCGACGACGACAGCCGAGGGGCTGGCAGTGACGCTCCTGACTGTCCTCGTCGTCCTCGTGGTCACGTTCCGGTACGCGCGCTCGGCGGCGAGTCTGGGCGCGCTGACACTCGCGCCCGTGCTCTTTGGGCTCACGTGGATTCTGGGCGCGATGTACCTCATCGACCTCCCGTTCAGCTTCGCCACCGCACTTATTGGGAGCATCGCCGTCGGGCTCGGCGTCGATTACGCCATCCACATGAGTGAGCGGTTCGGCCACGAAATCGACGAGCACGGTGACCCAGAGCGGGCACTCGAAGCGAGTGTCGTCGGAACCGGCGGTGCGCTGCTCGGAAGCGCCGCGACGACAGCGGGTGGCTTTGGCGTCCTCGCCTTCGCTATCCTGCCCGTGCTCCAACAGTTTGGCCTGCTCATCGCGATGACACTTGTCGCTGCGTTCATCGCGAGTGTCATCGCGTTACCGAGTCTGCTCGTCCTCTGGAGTCGCTGGGCCGGATACCAATAAAAGTGGGCGTCTATCCGGTCGGCTGCTGTTGCACGTCGAGTGCGCCGGTGGGGACCAGTGCAGACACGCGGTCTGCGGTCATCGCGTCGATGAGTTCGTAGGGGTCGCCGCTGACACGGAGTGCCCCGAGCTGGGGGAGTTCCTCGGACACTTCGATGCTTGTTTCGGCGTCGAGTAGACCAGTGAGGTCCTCAATCGACTGTGCGATAATCTCCTGTTGTTGCTGGACGGCCTCTTGCTGGGTGACGTTGCCCGATTGAACCTCTTGCTGGAGGTCCGAGAGGGCTTGCTGATCGGGCTCTGCGACTATTCCAACCTCGCGGGTGTCACCCTCGCCGGTCTGGATACCGCTTTCGTCGCTGTCTCCGCCGTCCTCGCCGTCGTCACCATCGCTGCCATCGTCGCCGTCGTCGCCGTCGCTGTCCTGTGAGTCGAAAATGCCTGAACAGCCGGCGAGGAGGGCTGCGCCGCCGGTGCCGGCCGTTTGGAGGAGTCGTCGCCGCTTCGTCAATGGATCGTCCATTCGTACGCATGGAAGGGTGCGGAGAGGAAAAAGGATTGTTACACGTTTTTCGCGGTTGTTGTTGCCCCTACTTCGAACCGGCCGTCTTTTTACAGCGGCTGTCCCACATTGTGGTATGAGCCAGGAAGACATTCCCACAGACCAGCCGGCAGTGGTCACTGTGGGGTTGCCATACGCCAACGGCGACCTCCACGTCGGCCACTTGCTGGGCTATATCACGGGAGACACCTACGCCCGTGGACTCCGACGTCTCGGCCAGCAGACAGCGTTCGTCTGTGGCTCGGACATGCACGGTACACCGGTCGCGGTCAACGCAGCCAAACAGGGCCGCGAACCAGAGGAGCTGGCGATGGAACACCACGAGCAGTACGAGCGGCGGTTCCCGGCGTTCAACGTCGAGTTCGACAACTACGGCCACACCCACGACGAGACCAACACCGAGCTCACCCAGGAGTTCGTCGAGACGTGGATAGACGAAGAACACGTCGTCGAGAAGGAAATCGAGGTCGCCTTCGACACCGAAACCGAGGACCCGCTGCCGGACAGGTACGTCGAGGGGACCTGTCCGTACTGCGGCGAGAAAGCCCGCGGCGACGAGTGTGACGAGGGTTGTCAGCGTCACCTGGAGCCGGGCGAAATCGAGGACCCGGTGAGTGTGACGACGGGCAATCCTGCCGAGTACCGCGAGCAGCCCCACAAGTTCCTGCGGCTCGCAGATTTCCAGGAGTACCTCCAGGAGTTCATCGACCGGCTGGAGGGGACCGAGAAGGCCCGAAATCAGCCACGGGAGTGGATCGAGGGCGAGCTTCAGGACCTTTGTATCACCCGCGATATGGACTGGGGCGTCGACTACCCCGGCGACGACCGTGAGGACCTCGTTCTCTACGTCTGGGTCGACGCACCAATCGAGTACGTCTCCTCGACCAAACAGTACTCCGAGCGCGTTGGGACCGACGTGTTCGACTGGGAGGCTGCCTGGAAGCTCGACGGGGAGACCCGACCGGAGACCGAGTGGGACGAGGACTGGAGCGAGAACAGCGGCGAGATTATCCACGTCATCGGAACCGACATCATCCAGCACCACTGTGTCTACTGGCCTGCGATGCTCCGGGGCGCAGGGTTCAACGAACCTCGGGCAGTCATCGCGACAGGATTCGTCGGCATTGACGGCAAGTCGTTGTCGACCTCTCGGAACCGCGCCGTCTGGGCCACCGAGTATCTCGACGCCGGCTTCGACCCGGACCTGCTCCGGTACTACCTCACCACGGGGTCAGGTGTCGAGTCGGACATCGACTTTTCGTGGGACCGCTTCGCCGAGCGCGTCAACGGCGAACTCGTCGGCAACCTCGGCAATTTCTGTTACCGCGCGCTGCTCTTTGCAGAGCGCAACTACGACGGAACCCCCGACGCAGAGCCAAGCGACGAGGTCCGCGAGCGCATCGAGGAGGCGGTAGAGGCCTTCGAGGAGGCCGTTCGGGAGTACGACGTTCGGACAGTTGGCGAGGTGGCAATCGACCTCGCGGACTTCGGCAACGAGTACATTCAGCGCAACGAGCCCTGGAATCTCATCGGTGACGACCCCGAGGCGGCCGCGGTCGTCATCAGAGACTGCGTCCAGCTCGCGAAGGCCTGTGCCGTCCTCATGCAGCCCGTGATGCCCGGCAAGGCAGCAGACCTCTGGACACAGCTTGGCGAGGACGGCGACGTCGTAGACGCCGACCTGTCGGCCACGCTGGAGCCGCCGGCGGCCGAGTTCGACGAGCCGACCGAGCTATTCACCCAGGTCGAAGACGAGACAATCGAAGCGCTCAACGAACAGCTACGCGACCGCGTCGAAACACCGGAGGAAACGGACGAAGACGACGATGATTCCACAGCCATGACAGACATCGACCCAATCGAGGACGACCGCATCGGATTCGAACAGTTCCAGGACATCGACATGCGAGTCGGCGAAATCATGACGGCCGACCCAATCGAGGACTCCGACGACCTCGTCAGACTAGAGGTCGACATCGGCGTCGAGACGCGCCAGGTCGTCGCCGGCATCAAGCAGCTCCACGACGCAGACGACCTACCCGGAACGCGGGTCGTCCTGCTTGCGAACATGGAGAAAGCAGAACTGTTCGGCGTCGAGTCGAACGGGATGGTGCTTGCGGCGGGCGAGGAGGCCGACCTGCTGACAACCCACGAGGACGCACCACTCGGCACTCGCGTACGCTAAGGCCGGATATCTTTTCCCACTCGACATACTACTCCAGGATATGGCTGCACAAGACGAGACCGAGGAGGACGAGTGGCGGTTCTCGATAGAGGACCTGCCTGATTCGGATGGGGTCGACGAGACACCGACCGAACAGGCGACAGCCGGCGACTCCGAAAACAGCAACGTCGCGGGGACGCTGGAGCGACGCCAGCCACTCGAACCGGGTGATATCGACCTCGAAAACGCGCTTTTCGTCGTACTCGGTGCGAGTATCGTCGTCGGTCTCCTCGTCGGCGCGGTACTTGGCTTCTGGAAGCGTTGCCGACGAATCACACCGCTTTTCGACCCTGCACACTGGTATTCAGATATGTCCGACAGTACAACAGAGCAGTCGGTGGCAGAGTCAGATGTCTGTATCGTCGGCGCAGGCCCTGCTGGATTGACCGCCGGAGTCTTCACCGCACGGGCAGACCTCGACACTGTCGTTCTCAGTGCTGGCGAATCGATACTCCGTCGCAACGCACATCTGGAGAACTTCCCTGGGTTCCCGGCTGGCGTCAACGCGCGACAGCTGCTCGAGATGATGGAAGACCAGGCAGACCGAAATGGCTGCGAGCGACGAGACGCACGCGTGGACAGCGTCTCCAGAGATGGAGAGTCGCTTACAGTCCGAACCACAGCGGATACCACAATCGAGACAGAGTCTCTCATCTGTACGTCGTGGGCAGACACCGGATACCTCGACGGAATAGATGCCTTGGAAATGCACGACAGAGGGAACAAGACGTATATCGAGACCGAAGACAACGGGTCGACGCCAGTAGACGGCCTGTACGCGGCAGGCCGTATCACCGGAAGCCCACACCAGGCCGTCGTCGCCGCAGGCGACGGTGCACGCGTCGGGCTAACTGTCATCCAAGACTCGGACGTGCCCTTTTATCACGACTGGGTCGCTCCGGAGGGCTACTTTACTGACCGTGGCCGAGAGATTCCGCCTGGGTGTGAGGAAATCGATGATAAAGAGCGCCGGCAACGGGAGCACAAAGCACAGGAGGTCATGCAGTCGTACTTCAGTGATTCTCACCCCGAAGAACCGACACAGCACCCGAGCGTGGTCGATAACTAACCGCTCAGACGACGAGCGACCAGTCCCTGCGGTCTACCTTGGACTGTGTCTTGCACAGGACCCTGCTCCGGACTCGCAATAACCACTATGAAACAGGGCCTGAAAACTATCGCAGTAACTCAGAGAATCCGCTTGCCGAGCGCGCTTGCGGCGAGTTCGCAGGCGAGTTCGGCGGTACGGTTCTCGCGGTCCAGAATCGGGTTTACCTCGACGACGTCCATCCCACAGAGCGAGTCCCCGGCTTTGTCCTGGACCATCTCCAGTGCGGCGTGTGACTCTCGGTAGGTGACACCGCCGCGGACAGGTGTGCCGACGCCCGGAGCTTCGTCGGGATCTAGGAAGTCCATATCGAGGCTGACATACAGCTGGTCGGTGTCGGCCGTCACCGCATCGATTGCCTCCTCTGTCACGGCAGTGATGCCGCGTTGGTCGATTTCTGAAATGGGATAGGCGTGGATATTGCTGTCACGAATGTACGAACGCTCTCCTTCGTCGAGACTCCGGAGGCCGACCATCGCCACGTTCTCCTCGTCGATTTCGGGGCAGTGAGCCCAGGATTTGTCCGCGAACACGCCACGTCCCAGAAGCGCCGCCAGTGGCATCCCGTGGATGTTCCCACTCGGCGTCGTCTGTGGCGTGTTCAGGTCGCCGTGCGCATCGAACCAGATGACACCTGTCGACTCACCGTCTGTGACGCCGTTGACGCCGCCGATGGCGATAGAGTGGTCGCCGCCGAGAACGAGCGGGAATCGGCCGTCATCTCGGACAGCAGACACGCGCTGTGCGACCCGCTCACAGACGGTCCGAGTCTCCTCGGCGTATTTCGCTTTGCCGCCCAGCTGTGTGCCGCCTTCGGGGTCCCCTTCTTCGGGATGTGGAACCGAGAGGTCACCGCCGTCGACAATGGACCGCTCAATTGCGTCGAACTCAGCGTTTAACCCACCGTACCGAATCGCCGACGGACCCATATCGACGCCACGTCGGTCGGCTCCAAGATCCATCGGGACACCAAGTGTTTCGACAGTCCGTTTCATACCGTAAGGGTTGCGTGGCCGAGAGAAAAGTATGCAGGATTCACGACCACCAGGCGACACCGGACAGACGCGATTTTTAAACAGACCGCCGACTTTAATACCCGTAACGCCGAATCTCGAAACATGTCATCTATTGAGTTGACCCCGAGCCAGCAGACAATCTTACAGGAGCTCGTCAACCTCTACAAAGAGTTCGAGCAGGCCATTAAAGGCGAGGAGATCGCTGAACAAGTCGACCGGAATCCCGGGACAGTACGCAACCAGATGCAGAGTCTCAAGGCGCTCCAGCTCGTCGAGGGCGTACCGGGCCCGAAAGGGGGGTACAAGCCGACAGCAAGGGCCTACGACGCCCTCGAAATCCAGGACCTCGACCAGGCCGCCGATGTTCCGCTCTCACACAACGGCGAGAACGTCGAGACGGCGAACGTCGAGCAGATCGACCTCACGAGCGTCCACCACCCCGAAAAGTGCCGGGCGAACATCACACTCCAGGGGTCGCTCTCGCAGTTTTCTGAGGGAGATACGGTAACTGTCGGGCCGACGCCGCTGTCGCGGCTCAGAATCGTCGGCAAGATTGACGGCAAAGACGAGACCGACAACGCACTCGTGTTGACAATCGACGATATGCGGGCTCCGGTCGGGGTCGAACAGAAATAGTGCTCGTACTGGTGGCTGTAATCACGTGAAGCTCATGATCGGGGAGAGACAGTCTGACTGTCTGTACCGACTCTCTTGACGATTGGACAGGACAATAGCTACAGCACACAGTATCAGACGACCCACAGCTGGACACTCCAGAAGTCCGCCCAAGCGGATGCGAGCGCGCTCTCGGGGTCTCCCGTCGCGTCGACGGTCGCGGTTTCGTCTGCTATTTCCTCGAAGTTCCCGATCACCGACTGCTCACCGACGATGAATAACCGGTCGGCCTCTCGCTCGTCGAGCGCGGCGCGACACCGGTCGAGGTGGTTGTCTATCTGTTCGTCGCGGAGTCGCTCGAATCTCGACTGCGAGAAGCCGCCCTTCGAGTGCTGGCTTTTGAGCGCACTGTCGAATCCGTGGAACGCAATGCGCTGGTCCGCCTCGTAGGTACCCATCGCGAAGAGGTCAGAGCGCACGAGCGCGAGCGTGTAGCTCCCTTGAGGACAGAACCAACTGCGTTCGAGCCTGAACGACCGGCCCCACTCGGCGAACGGCGCCGGCGAGAGAGGCGGACGGAGACAGGCAGCTATCAGACCGGCGTCGTCTACAACGACCAGACAGGGCGCGGCTCGTGAGACCAGTGCCCCACGGTTCCCGAGCGCCTGGCGCACCGCTCCGGGCAGGTCGTGGCCGTCGTCGACAAACGCCGTGAGCGCTCCCTCCTCTCCTGTCTCGACGGTTGCGAGTCTGTCGAGGACATCATCGAGCCGGCCGCCCGAGAGCGTCGCCTCTCGGCGCGGGGAGAGCGTCGTTTCGTCGTCCCGGAGACGCTCGATCTGGTCTTCGAGCTGGGTTACCTTGTCTTCCAGTGTGTTCACCCGTCGCTCAGCCTCCTGTCTGTCCGTCGCCGCTTCGCTGCGTCGCCGTTTTTCTGCCGACAGCTGGTCTTCGAGCCGGTCGCGATTCTCTTCGAGCTCGGCGATGCGCTCTTTGAGTTCAGTCCGGCCCAGCAGGTCGTCAAGCATCATCAGAGAACGCAAGGCCCGAGTGTATAAAATCCCCTGCTACACCGGGCTACTGGTAGTTGGACTCCGCAGTCGGCTGGCCGTTTGCCATGTCGAGCAACCGTGCGGCGGTGTCGGCTTTCGCCAGAAACACCTCACTCCACTTTGGCGGGTTCCGAACTGCGCGCTCGTCGAGCAGCTTCTCCGGGACCGTGAGGGTGTCTGCCGGCACCTCCTCACCGCCGCGGACCGTGAAGTGTGTCGAGCCGAGCTTCATTACGAGCGGATTGTCGAGTCGAGTAATCCCGTCGTTCCCATAGAGCTGTTCGTTGACGGATTCGTGTTGCTCTCGACACATTTTCACGGTGTCGTTGTTGCTCGGTTCGACGTACAGGCGGCCAAGATAGTAGCCGCGTGAGAACTGCTCGAACATGCGATACGCACACACATTGCAGAGTCTGGTATATAAGCGATGTGGCGAACTCTTATCACGAAGAAGAATCAATCCAGTCTGTATCACCCGATTGACCAGTCGTTCTACCCGATGATATGCGTCTTCAAAGGATTTACTTAGACGCATCTAAAACTGTTGCATGTGACCATATTCGGATGATAGAGAGCGAAGCGGGCGACCGCGAGAGCACAGTCGCCAGTGAGAGATAAGGATGGCATCATTTCTCGATATCGTCGTCATCGCAGTAGTCGCACAGTTGACCGTCCTGCCGGGGGAGAAGGTGCAGTTGATTATCGCGGGTCTTTCGACACGGTTTGCGCCCTACATCGTCGTTGCTGCCGCCGGAGCGGCGTTCGCTGGCTGGACGACGCTCGAAATCATCTTCGGAGAGGCTATCCAGCGGTTGCTCCCGGGGATTGTCCTCGATGGGCTGACCGCGGGGCTCTTTCTCCTGTTTGCAGTGTTGCTTATCAGGTCGATGCCCGCAGACCCGGTGACAGAGAGTGACGTTTCTGAGACACAGATACGCGACATCGAAGCCGACTTCGAATTGTTCGGACACACTATCGGCGGACAGGTGGGGGTCTTTCTCACCATCTTCGCGATGATGGCCGCCGGCGAGTTCGGCGACAAGACACAGCTTGTCACAATCAATCTGGCTGCCCAGTTCGGGGCGACTCCCGCCATCTGGGTCGGTGAGATGCTCGTCATCATCCCAGTGAGCATGGCAAACGCGTACTTCTTCCATCGGTTCTCGACGAAGTTCGACCTCCGGAAGGCTCACCTGTTCGGTGCGGCACTGTTTACCTTCTTCGCGCTGGATACGTTCCTGGGAATGGCGACCGGCCCGGAGGCTATCTTCGGATACAACAATCTCTGGGAGGCGGCCGTCGAACGCGTCTCGGATGTTCTCCTTGCGGTCGTCTGACGTGGTTGTCCGCTAACGAAACAGCCATGCTTTTTTAAGTGCAAGTGGCATACCCTACGAAAATGGACTCTGCGGAATTCCTGGACCTGTTGGGTAACGAGAACCGACGCCGGATTCTGCAGCTTCTGGCTCGGAAGCCCTGTTATGTGACCGAAATCAGCGAATTCCTCGGCGTGAGTCCGAAGGCGGTCATCGATCATCTCCGGAAGCTCGAAGAGGCGGGACTGGTCAACAGCCGGACCGACGACAGGCGACGCAAGTACTTCTCGATAAACCGGCATATCCGACTAGAGGTGACGGTCTCTCCCTACGAGTTCGGCACAAAAAGCGCCTATCCGGCAAGTACTCGTCTGGACCTGACCTCGTGTCACCGGCTGAGTATCGACATCGACGAGGAGAGAGATACCGCGAACAGGACCGGAGAGCGACCGCCACGTGGGACAGCGGAGTCTTCGAGACGGAATGGCGACGGGGACGCGGCTAGCGGTGAGAGCCGCCAATCCGCTGGCGGTACCGAGCCGACAGGAGAACTCCGAGAGCCTGCCGAACAAACCGGCGACCAGAGCGAGAGCAACATACAGGGGTCGAGCACCGATATCATCGCCCTCACCGAGCGCCTTCACGACCTGAAACAGCTCGAACAGGAGCTTTCGCTGGCCCAGCGCTGGACACAGGGGCAGATAACCGAACTTCGTGACGCTCTGGGGAGCGCAATCGGGAACGGCGACCCCCGCCTGATCTCGGAGCTATTGTTGTCACTGGCAGACGGGGGCAAGGGGGCTCACCAGCTCGGACAGGAGCTTGACGCCCCCGTACCGGTCGTCGAGGAGGTGCTCGGCGAACTGGCCACAGAGGGAGTCGTCGACAGAAGCGGACACGAGTGGGAGCTCGACGCCTGACCGCTCAGACCTCGCGTGTGAGTCCGTTGCGAAAATCGCGTCCGAAGTAGTGGCCTACCACGGCCGCGCCTGCGCCGCCGAGCAGTCCTGCCCCGAGCAGTCCGGTCATCGATCCGAAGGTGATGACGAGCAGATTCCCGAGCAGCGCGGAGCCGCCGCCGACCGCCCCGCCCGCAAGGAGGAGTTCGAGATACCGGCTCTCGGAGGCGACAGCGCCGTAAGCGAAGCCGGCGACGCCGATGCCGAGGATGTTCCCAAGCAATCCGAGAAACGGGATGAGGCCAGAGAGGACGGTGAACACAAGCGTAACCACGAGTGCAACGACCAGCCCACGAGTCGAGAGCACGGACCCGAGCGTCCGGTCATAGAGCGCTCCGACCGCTCCGCGAGAGCCGTCTTCGGCCGGTGGCTCCGTCGGCTCGTCGAGCCCTGTGTCAACATCTACCGACAGGTCGACATCCTCGACCTCGTCGGTTCGCTGGCGCTGACGTTCGCTCATGTCTGATTGGTAGGGCCCCGTGGCTTTGATTCTTTGCCTCAGGTAACTTGTCTAATGGTTCGTAATGGTTTTCTGAACCACACACCAATATCGGGACATGAGCGGCGAACCTAGCGACGAAGAGCTCGAGCGAATCCGTGAACAGAAAAAAAAGCAGCTCAAAGAGAACGCCGGCGAACCTGACGAGGAGGCACTCGAACAGAAGCGCCAACAGCAGGAGGCCCAGAAGAAGGCAATCCTGCGTAAGAACCTGACCGATGGCGCGCGCAAACGACTCAACACGGTGAAGATGTCGAAGCCACAGGTCGGCGAACAGGTCGAACAGCAGGTCGTCGCGCTTGCCCAAAGCGGGCGAATCCAGGGCAAAATTGACGAGGACAAGATGAAGGCACTCCTCAAAGAACTCACGCCCGACTCGAAGAGTTTCGACATCAAGCGCCGGTAGGATGGACGTGGGCGTCCTCTACAGCGGCGGCAAAGACTCGACGCTGGCGGCGCTCCTATCGGAGCAGTTCGGCGACGTAACGCTTCTGTGCTGTACCTTTGGCCTGACAGACGACTACGAACACGCAAAGCGTGCCGGCCAGGCGGTCGGCTTTCCCGTTCAGCGGGTTGACCTCGACCCGGCTGTTGCCCGCGAGGCTACCGAGACGATAGTCGAGGATGGCTTCCCGCGCAATGGCATCCAGGCCGTCCACGAACACGCGCTGGAACGCACAGCAGAGCTAGAGTTTGATGGGATTGCTGACGGGACCCGCCGGGACGACCGTGTGCCGACGGTTCCGCGCTCGCTCGCACAGAGCATCGAGGACCGCCACGGCGTCTCCCATCTCGCGCCGCTTGCCGGTATCGGCCGCGAGGCAATCGACGCGATGGTCGAGTCGACGCTGGAGATAGAGACCGGCCTGTCACCCGAGGTTCCAAAAGGTGACTACGAGACGGAACTTCGCGCACTCATTGCCGAGGAGTACGGCCCCGAGCGAGTTGCGGACCTCTTTCCCGAACACACACAGTCACGGGTCACCGGACGCCAATAGCTACCAGGTCCGTCCGGGGAGCAACTCGACCGCCCTGGTGACGCGGGGCTCTCCGTCTTCTGTGACGATGACACGCATCTCGTCGTTGTAATCGACGAGCATCTCGCGACAGACACCACAGGGTGGGACGACACGGTGGTCCTCTGCGTCGTGGCCATCCATCGGGTACGAGATAGCAACGCAGGTCTCGATATCGTCGTGATTGTGGCCGTCAGCAACCGCCGAACCGATAGCGACAGGTTCCGCACAGAGCGATGCCCGCCCGATAGCGGCTGGGAGGCTCACGCCGTCGTAGACGGTTCGGTCTGTCGTCCGGACGCCAGCGGCCACGATGTGTGCGCCCTCGAAGAACGAATCGTCGAAGCTTCGCTCGTTCGTCTTGATGACTCGGTCGATGAGTTCGCGGTCGCTGTCGGAGAGGGGTTTTGTGTCCATGGGCGCGGCGAGCCGTGGATGCGGTAAGTATCTTGTGAGTAGCGGGACGGCGGTGTTTAGATAAGCATCTATCAACGAGCCAGTTTCTGCCGCACGATTAGCCGAACCCTGGCGGATTGAAAGGGCGAGGCGCTCTCGGCGAACCCCGACGACGTAAGCACTGCAGAGCCCGAAGGGCTCGAAGCGCGCAACGAGGCGCGGGAGTCGAGAGCGTCGAGGGCTTTCTCCGTTTCAATCATTGCTGTGACTCCGTATTTGAACACTACCGGCGAGACGGTGGTTTCAAGCGCGCGCTGCCCGAACCCGGAGACATGTACGACGGTATCAAGGGATTTGCCGAGGTGTATCCCGAGGAGATGGCGGCCTACCGGGAGGTCATCGACACAGTCGAGGATACGGCCCGGGGGTACGGTTTCCGGGAGATAGAGACGCCGGCAATGGAGTCGGCAGAGATGTATATCGACAAAAGCGGCGAGGAAATTGTCGAAGAGCTGTACGCCTTCGAGGACAAAGGGGGTCGCCACGTCGCACTCACCCCCGAGCTGACACCGACGGTGGCTCGGATGGTCGCCGGTCGCAGCCAGGAGCTTGCGAAGCCGATCAAGTGGTTTTCGACGCGACCGTTCTGGCGCTACGAGGAGCCCCAGCAGGGACGGTTCCGGGAGTTCTACCAGACGAACGTAGATATCTTCGGTGCCTCGGACCCGGCCGCAGACGCCGAGATTCTGGCCTTCGGCGCGGACACCCTCACCGGACTCGGACTCACCGCAGATGACTTCGAGTTCCGGATCTCACACCGAGACATTCTCGGTGAACTGCTCCGGTCGTTCGACGGCGATGTCGACGTTCGGAACGCGATTCGGGCGGTCGACAAATCCGAGAAGGTCGACCGCAACGAGTATCTCCGCCTGCTTGAAGAGGCGGGTCTCGGTGGCGACCAGGCCGAGACGTTTGTCGACCTGCTCGCGGCCGGCAACGACGACCTGGACGAACTCGTCGCCTTTACAGACAGCGTCGAGCCGGCAGTGGAGAACCTGCAGGCCGTGCTCTCTGCGGCAGCGGACTACGGCGTCCGAGAGTTCTGTGACGTATCACTCGAAACTGCGCGCGGCCTCGACTACTACACTGGCGTCGTCTTCGAGTGTTTTGATGCCGAGGGCGAGATATCCCGGGCTATCTTCGGCGGCGGCCGGTACGACGACCTCATCGAGTCCTACGGCGGGCCGGAGATGCCGGCCGTCGGCGTCGCGCCGGGCGTGATGAACTCGACGCTGCCGCTGTTGCTCAAACGGGCCGGCGTCTGGCCCGACGAGGAGTTCACCACGGATTACTACGTGCTCCAGGTCGGTGACACCCGCCCCGTTGCGGCGGGCATCGCACGCGAACTCCGCGAACGAGGCCACATCGTCGAAGGAGATGTCGAAGGACGAGGCTTTGGTGCACAGCTCGACTACGCCGACAGTATCAACGCCGAAACCGTCGTTATCGTCGGCGAACAGGACCTGGCGAACGACGAACTGACGATCAAGGAGATGGAGTCGGGCGACCAGATTCAGGTTCCGGTTGAGGCGTTCCCCGGCGAGCACAACCGACCCACTATCGGAGACTTCCGATAGCGGACAGACGAGAGCTAACTGCGAGTTCGCGGCCTGCTCAGCGGGGACCGTCGTCGGTCAGTTCAGAGACCGAGTCGTTGATATCAGACACCATCGCCGCCTGTTCTTCGGTGCTGGCAACGATCTCCTCAACCGATTTCGAGACAGTGTCGGCTTTCTTGACCGTTTCGTCGACCATGCTTGCGATTTCCTCGGCGCTTGCGGCCTGGTCGTCGGTCGCGTCGGCGACCTGGGTAATTCCCTCTGCTGTCTCGGAGATTGCCTCGACGATGTCCTCGAATCGCTCCATCGCGTCCTGGACTTGGTCGACTCCGCTGTCGACCCGTTCGGTGGTCTCCTGAAGATTCGAGACGGTCTGGGCGGTCTCCGAGCGGATGTTTGCAACCATCTCCTCGATGTCGTTTGCATGTTGTTGTGACTCCTCGGCGAGCGATTTGACCTCGTCGGCGACGACCGCGAACCCTTCACCGGCCTCGCCGGCGCGAGCAGCCTCGATGGAGGCGTTCAGCGCCAACATGTTCGTCTGTTCGGCGATGTTGTTGATGACCTCGACAACCTCGTCGATTTCGGCCATCCGCTCTTCTAGTGTGTCGACATCTCCCGCAACGTCGTGGGCGGACTCGCCGACTGTCTCCATCGTATTGACTGCCTGGCTCGCGGATTGGCTCCCCTGTGTTGCAAGCTGTTCGGCTCGTGTGCTCGTTTGTTCGACCTGTTCGGCTGTCGAGGCAATCTCCTCAACGGTCGCGCTCAGATTGCTGACCTCCGAGGAAATCTGCCCGACGTCGTCGACCTGGTCTGTGGTGAGCGTATCAATTTGCTGTGCGGAATCGGCAACGTCGTCTGCCGCGCGGTCGAGCTCGGCAACGTCCATCTCTACCTCCTCGATGAGCTGTTCAATCTGTGTTCCCATTGCTTCGAGACCGTCGGCGATGCGGAGAAAGTCGTCTCCGAGAACCGTATCCTGGGTGTCGAACGGGACGCTCGCACCGAGGTTCCCCTTCTCGAACTCTTGCATCGTGACGATGACCGCGTCGAACAGCTCCTCCAGTTCCTGCTGGTGTCGGGCGGAGTCATCGATGTCCTGCACGATTTCGATGACGCCGATCAGCTCGCCTGCTTCGAAAACCGGGGCTGCGATGAACCAGATATTTTGCCCCCGGAGCGTGCTCTTGTCTTCGTAGACGTTGCCAGCGTCGACACTGAGTAGCGCGTACTCCTCGTCGGCGAGGCCGACGCCGTCGTACTGTTCGTGGGCGTCGCGTGGCGATTCGAGGACACGCTCTGCGAGGGTCTTTCGTGACTCGTCCTCGTAGAGCTGATAGCCGAGGTCTTGCTCACCCAGAATGTTCGCCCTGGATACGCCGAGCAGGTCTGCAATCTGGTCGTCCCAGGCGATGACTGTTCCATCCCCGTCGAGTGCGAACGAGGGTAGATTTATGATATCTAGCACTCGTTGAATGTCGAATGACTCAGTCGAACCCTTTGAGACGGTCTCACTCATAGCTATGACCCACATTCTATACCGACAACAAAAAGGCTACCTGTCATTCTCACCCAGCCAAAACGACAACCGTCTTTCAAGTACGTCCCGAACCGAGCCCGCCGATATTATATACCCCTAGGCCGCTACAAAGAGATATGGATACCTCGGTAGTGGTCCCGACGCTCAACGCCCGCGACCAGCTCTCGGGCTGTCTGGACGCACTCAGCGACCACGCTCCCGAAGCCGAGGTTATTGTCGTCAACGGACCGTCCTCGGACGGGACGACCGGGATGGTTCGCGACAGAGACGACGTCGACGTGCTTGTCGAGCTCGCGGACCGACGGATTGCGACGGCACGGAACGCGGGAATCGACCGGGCGAGGGGTGACGCGGTCGCCTTCGTCGATCACACGGCGACGGTCACCGCGGGGTGGCGTGATGCCATCGAGCAAGCCCTCGGGTCGGCGGCTGTCGCGACGGGACCAACGGTCTCACACGCCGACGAGACGAACGAGACGACCGCCCCCGAGTCGCGGACAATCGCCGGCAGAGACGTTTCATACTTCAACCCCGGAAACGTCGTTTTCGACCGCGCGGTACTCGACGAGCTTGACGGCTATGACGAGTTCCTCGAAATCGGGGCATCGCGGGACCTCGCACACCGTCTTGCAGCACAGTCCTACGACATCAGGTGGAGCGATGGTATGGAATTGACCCGACGGGTCGGGACCGACGGCGGCGAGCGTCGGACCGACTGGGGCTGGAAGTACCGGTCGCTTGCGTACCGTCTGGTCAAAAACTACAGCCTTCGACCGACTGTGTTTAGACGCCTCGTTTTTCACGCCGGCAGCGACTGCCTGACAGAGCTGCGGGCTGTCGGCCAGGGCGATACTCGACCCTCGGAGTGGTTCGGGACCGGCAAAGGCGTGCTGACGAATATGGCGGCAGGCATCAAAGAAGGGCTCAGTGCGCGCCGTCATGACAGGACCATCCGCCGCAACCCAAGCGGGCGCTCGGCACGAACTGACCGCGCGGTCGCGATTTACGACTGGCGCTAAGGAGCCAGCGACTCGATGACGCGCGCGGCATTTTTCCAGAATACCTTCCGCATCGCGTCCTCTGGCACATCGAGCGTGAGAATCTCCATCACCGCGACGTTCGGGTGGGCGGCGGGTGCGCCGCTGCCAAAGAGCACCCTGTCGGGGTGTTCCATCACAGCCCGCTCAAGCGGGTCCCGTAGCCTGACGAAGCTGGTGTCGACATAACAGGAATCGTAGCTATCGAGGAGGTCTATTGTTCGGTTTGTCAGCTCTTCGTCAAGGGCGTACCCTCCGCAGTGGGCAATGATGAGCGGGAAATCGTAGGGTAGCAGCGTCTCTTCGATGGTTTCGGCGGGGAATTCGGTGCCGCCGTAGGTGATGACAGGACGGTCGACCGATTCGAGCGCCTCTAGCACCTCGGCGTCTGGGAGCCCGTCCGACACCGGGTCGATGACAAACCCCTCGAATCGCCCCTCGTAGGCGTACTGCTCGATATCGTCCGGAGACGTGTGATGATCACCGCGTGACCGGGCGACGTTTCGGAGACGCGAGCCGGTTCCGGTTCCTGGTTCGCGGACGCCGTTGATGCGAGCGAAGGCGGTGAACGGTCTGTCAACTGCGACCCTGGCGACGGCGTTGTTCACCCGGAGATACTCGTCCTCGCGTGTCTCCGGAAGCGCGAGCGACTGCACGATTCCTGCTTGGTGCATCTCGCGCTCGATCTGCTCGGGGTCACCCATCCCCCGGGGTCGCCGGCTCTCGTCAGGTTCTAGGGTGACGTGGACATCCACAACTCGGAACCTATGCTCCAACTCCAGCATCTATTGGACTCCTTGGGGGGCGGCACCTAATTTGTATCGTCTCCGCTGGGGTCTCGACACATGTGACCGGCTACCGCAGGACCTGCCGAGTAATAACCTTTATATAGAACTGCAAACCACCTTTTAACTGAGGCAATCCACAATGTCACAGTCTAATCAGCGACGCATGGGCGGACAGCCGATGTTTATTCTCAGCGAAGATACGGAACGGACACGCGGTGACGACGCACAGTCGTCGAACATCTCGGCAGGGAAGGCCGTCAGTGAGGCCGTACGGACGACACTCGGCCCCCGCGGGATGGACAAGATGCTCGTCTCCGACGACGGCGACGTCGTCATCACAAACGACGGGGCGACCATCCTCGACGAGATGGACATCGAACAGCCTGCGGCCCAGATGCTGGTCGAAGTCGCCGAGACCCAGGAGGACGAGGTCGGCGACGGGACGACGACGGCGTCGATTCTCGCCGGCGAACTCCTCAAGGAAGCAGAGTCACTTCTCGACGACGAGGTCCACCCGACGACAATCGTCGAGGGCTACCATGAGGCCGCCGACCTCGCGCTCGAAGCCATCGAGAACGAGGTTGTCGAGACGGACCTCGACAGAGAGCAGCTTATCAAGGTCGCTGAATCCAGCATGACCGGCAAGGGAACCGGCGGCGTCACCGCAGAGGACCTCGCCGAGACGGTCGTCGACACCATCGACTACGTCGAAGGTGACGGCGGCGTCGACCGCGACAACATCACCATCCACACGCAGGTCGGCTCTTCCTCCAGCGCGACCGAACTCGTCGAGGGCGTCATCGTCGACGAGGGCCCCGGCAGCGAGGACATGCCCCGGAGCGTCGAGGACGCAACCGTCGCCATCATCGACGACGACCTCGAAATCCAGGAGAGCAACATCGACGCCGAGTACCAGGTCTCGAACGTCGACCAGCTCAACGCCGCCATCGAGGCAGAGAACGACCAGCTCCGCGCCTACGCCGACGACCTCGTCGCGACGGGAGCCGATGTCGTCTTCGTCACCGGCGATGTCGACGACCGCGTCAGCACGTTCCTCGCCGACGAGGGACTGCTGACCTTCGACGGCATCAGCTCGGACGACACGGCGTCGGTCTCGGCCGCGACCGGCGCTTCCCGCGTCGGCTCCATCGACACGCTCGAAGACGACGACCTGGGTCACGCCGACAGTGTCAGCGTCCAGAAGTTCGGCGACGACGAACTCGCCTTCATCGAAGGTGGCTCGGCCGCACAGGCTGTGACAATCTTCGCCCGCGGCGGCACCAAACACGTCGTCGACGAGCTCGAACGCGCACTCTCGGACTCGCTGGATGTCGTCACCGCCGCGGTCGACGCTGGCGGTGTCGTCTACGGTGCCGGCGCGACCGAGATTGCTGTCGCCAACTACATCCGCGAGGAGGCAGCCGGCGTCGAGGGTCGCCGCCAGCTCGCCACCGAGGCCTTCGCCGATGCGCTTGACGTGCTCCCGCGCACGCTCGCCGAGAACACGGGGATGGACCCCATCGATGCTCTCGTTGACCTCCGCAGCGAGCACGAGTCCGGCACCTTTGCCGGCATCATCGCCGCTGACGAGACCGGTGTCATCGACGAGCCCGTCGAGTACGGCATTCTCGACCCCGCTGCGGTCAAGCGAGAGGCCGTTCAGAGCGCGACCGAAGCCGCGACGATGATTGTCCGCATCGACGACGTTATCGCCTCCGAGTAACGACCGCTTCACCCCGTCTTTTATTTCGCGAACGAGCCGACAGCGCCGGCCAGAGTTCGCAATCTTATTGTCCTGGCCGTCGCTACCGCAGGTGTGGAATACGTTGCCGAGACGGCGCGAAACCCGTTCGGACTCTCGCCGCCCTGTGACCGTGCAGTACCGGGCTACGGAGACGTGAACGCCGACTTTCACATTATCGGAGACAATCCCGGCGTCCACGGCGGCCTCGACTCGGGAATTCCCTTCGACGGCGAGCCGTGGTCAGAGACCTTCTTCGAGACGCTCGTGCAGGCAGGTCTGCTGGCGGATGTTGATCCGCGCGACGAGACGGTGACTACCTCCGGGACGTTTCTCTCCTATCTTCACATGTGTGAAACAGACGCAGACGGCCCCGACGAGGAGTCGTACGCGCGGCTGGAGCCGCTATTCGACGCGGAACTGCGAGCGATTACCGCACACGTACTCGTGCCCGTCGGACCAACTGCGACGGCCCATATCGTTCAAAACTACACCGCACGAGTCCCTGCCGACCCGCCGGAGATGGACGAGCGACACGCGAGCGACCTGCGGGGCTCGGGGTTTCTGATACTCCCGATCAAAAGCCCCGAAACGTGGGGCAGAGACGACGCCGACCGGTTCGTCGCCCAGGTCGAGGCACTCGGTGACGCCGACTACCACCAGATATCCGACCTCGGGCGGTTCATCCCCGGCGGTGACCCCTACCTCGTCAGGTGATTACGGCGCGAACCCGCCGGTATCGAGCCAGTTGTGCGCGACCGTAATAGCGTGGTCGGCATGAATCGGGTTCGGACCGAGCGAGAGTTGCTCGTCGCTTGTGGCTTCGAGTACTTCCTGGTAGTCGGCCCCGAGGTCGACGTGGTTTGAGAGCACGAACGCTGGTTCTGCCGGCGTCTCAGCCTCGGCGGCCGGTACCCCGTGCTCGTGTAACTGGACAACCGTCGAGTCCTCAGCGACCTGTTCCAGGGTTGCCTCGAATCCGAGTCGCGAGAGAGAGACTCCCGGTGAGGTCTCGACGGCCATGTGACCGACAGCCTCCTCACGCTCTTCGAGGGCTGTGCGAACAAGCGCGGCCGTCGAACGCTCGTCTGGATTGAGCCGACGGAGTTCGCTCCCGTCGAAGCGGACGGTGAATTTGTCGTCGAGCACCAGATGGGTTCTGACGTTCTCGCGGATGCCGTGCGAGAGAAGGAGCGACGCCGTCACACATCGGGCAAGCAGGTCCATCCGTCCTGCGCCCGGAAGCGCGTCGAGGTTGAACTCCGCGGTAGTCGGCGCGTCTTGGCCGACGACGATGAACTGACGCATGAGTGAGTCTGGTGGAAACAGCGGTTTAGCTCCGTCGACTCGGGTACAGATTTTAGGATGTGGCCGCCGACACGGCGGTATGGACGCCATCGACTACGCCTGGTACGACCAGGGGCGATACTGCAACTACTGGGAGCTCGACAGGACACTCAGGCGCGAACTGGAACGAGTCTCTCCCGAGGGCGAGTTCGAGTGGGCAGAGCCGCGGTTACAGGAGTTTGGTGGCGTTGTCGGCGAGACAGTCGCGGACAACGCCGACCACGCCGACAAACACGGCCCGACGCTTCACACCTACGACCGGGAGGGGAACGTTCAGAACTACGTCGAGTATCCGGCTACACTCGAAGAGACAGAGCGCCTGGCCTACGAGGCTGGTGTTGTTGCCGACGCCTTCGAGGCACCACCTGAGCGAGAGGAGCCACTCTCGCACACCCACTACTTTGGGATGCTGTATCTGCTCTCGTATGCCGAAACGTCGGGATTCGTCTGTCCGGCCGCGATGACAGCCGGCGCGGCACACGTCCTCGAACTGTTCGACGACGGCGACCTCGACCCCTACTACGAGGCACTGACCAGCCGCGACCACGACAGCCTCATCGAGGGGGCGATGTTCCTGACTGAAAAACAGGGCGGCAGCGACGTAGGCGCAAACGAGACCGTCGCCGAGTACGACGAGGAGAGCGACTGCTGGCGGCTCACGGGCGAGAAGTGGTTCTGCTCGAACATCGACGCCGAGGGCACACTCGCGCTCGCCCGAACGCCAGACGCCCCAGCGGGTACCGACGGCCTCTCGATGTTTCTGGTTCCCCATGGCGACCCAGACGGAGGCGTTCTGACGAACCGGAAACGTAACGAATTCGACGGAAACCCGCCGCCAGAGGCGCTCAACGACCAGCGATACCGACGGCTGAAAGACAAACTCGGCACGACGAACGTTCCGACCGGAGAGGTCGAGTTCGATGGGACGAAAGCACACCTTGTCGGCCAGCAAGAGCAGGGCTTCAAGCAGATGGCCGAGATGCTGAACCTCGAACGGCTCTCGAACGCTACGGGAGCCTGTGGCATCATCGGACGGGCACTGCTCGAAAGCAAGATTCACGCGGCAAACCGCGAGGCGTTCGGCCAGCCAATCGGTGAGTTCCCACTCATGAAAGCGGACCTGGTGGATATGGCTGTCGACCACGAGGCCGCGACCGCGTTCACGTTCGAGGCGGCCCGGTACTTCTCCGAGCGCGAGCAGGCACGGCGAGATGGTGAAACAGCGGAGACCACAAACAGGATGATGCGGCTGTTGACGCCGGTTGCAAAGCTCCGGACAGCCAGAATGGCAATCGACACGGCATCCTACGCGATGGAGATTCGCGGCGGTGACGGCTACGTCGAGGAGTACGTTACAGAGCGACTCCTCAGGGACGCACAGGTGTTGCCTATCTGGGAAGGAACCGAGAACGTCCTCTCGCTGGACGTGCTCCGGGCGCTCGACCGAGAGGCCGCACACGAGCCGTTCGCTGTGGTCGTCCAGGACCATCTCGACAGTGTCGAGCACCCGTCACTCGCGGACGCTGCCGAAACAGTCGAGTCGGAGTATCACGACCTGCTGGGCGCAATGGCCGACCTCGCGGGCAGAGACGAGGAGTACGCACAACTCAAGGCTAAGCGACTCGCCCACTACATCTTCGACGTGTTCGCCGGGGCGCTGTTGCTCGCACAAGCCCAGCGCGAACTCGACGAGGGGAACGGTCGCCTGGCGCTGGTGGCTCGGCGGTTCGTCGCGAACGAGCTCGAATCGCGAGATGCCCGCGGCATCACCGACGGCGAACGGTTCGCAGTCGAGCAGTTCGACGCCATCGTCCGGTTCGCGCCCGTCTCGCCGGACGAACTCGCCGAATCTGGTAACTAGTTGTTACAGACGTGCTGTCGAGTAAACCGCCTCGGCCTGCTCCGCCTGTAAAACACGCATCACGGTGAAGAGAAATAGCCGTCAGCAAACATCAGGACAGCCAGAATCACCACTGGGAGGAGGTACATCATCACCCCCCTGTTCGGAAATATCCAGATTGCTGCGAGAAAGCCGAGAGTTGCTGAGAGGACACAGTACCCCAGGAACTGTCGGTCGGCAAGTTTTGTCATCACATTCGTTCTCATGGGAACAATATTAAAACCACAGTCACCCGGAATGTCGGGTTGCCTGTGTGGGATGCCCCAGCGGTTCCACGCACAGGTGTTTGGTGGGGGTTTTGCAAACGCTTATTCACGAGACACCGCTATCTCTACAGAATGGCCGACGACGCGCTCGACACCGACGAAGTTGCCGGCATCTACGACGAGTTACTGGAGACCTACAAGAAACAGTGGGACCACCAGGGCCACCGGAGCCTGCATCTCGGCTACTACGACGACGACCACACCGAGCCCGGTGCTGCGGCGATGAACACGATGCGGATTCTCTCGAATGCCGCCGATATAACCGAGGACGATACCGTGTTGAACATCGGCTGTGGAGCCGGCGAGGACTCGGTCTGGAATGCCCGGGCACACGGAGCGACGGTCATCGGCGTCAACATCTCCGAACAGCAGCTCGAACTGGCGCGGGAGAACGCCCGCAACCACGACGTGGCGGAGCGGACCGACTTTCGGTACGACGACTTCCACGATCTCTCGACGGTCGAGGACGACAGCATCGACGTGGTCTGGGGGCTCGAAGCACTCTCACACTCACACGACAGGGCTGTGGCACTCGAACAGGCAACGCGCGTACTCAAACCCGGCGGCAGAGTCGCGTTCACCGACATCTTCCTGCGGCCCGGTGCCGGGCCACTCGCTGCAGAAGACAAACAGAAGCTGGCGCAGATAAACGACGCTCTCGGCATCCGAATCGGCCCGATTACTGATTTCGAGGAGACGCTCGAATCGGCCGGTTTCGACGAGATAGCGATTCGAAACATGACCGACGGTATCCGGAAATCGACCAAGCGCCGCCAGCAGTTCTCGAAAGTCGCCGGCCCCGTCGGGAAGGTGCTCGGTGCCGTCGACGCCGTCTCGTCGACGAAGGTGGCGGCCTTCGAGGCACATTCGAACATCCACGAGTTCGTCGACCGTGGCGTCATCGGCTACTATCTCGCGACCGCGACGCTGCCGGTGTAGCCTGTCAGCGCTCGGCGGAGAGAAGCCGGTCGCCGAAATAAAAGAGAGTCGCGGTGGTTGCGCCCCAGGTGACGTGTCCGACCAGCGAGGCGAGCGGGACATTCGGCAGCGGCGCGTCGATGCCGACCAGTCGGAGCCACACGGGCATTACCAGCCCGGCAGCGAACACCCAGAGCCCGAGGGCGAACACGATACCGATGCCCAGACGCGGCGCGGGCCGCCTTCCGTACGCCTGCGGGAGAATGACGAGGACGGCAGCGTACAGCAACGCGAAGACGACGCTGTGGAACTCGTGTGTAATCATCGCGACGACGCTATTCTCGATACCGTACAGCGCACTGACTTCCTGGAGATCGAACCCGACAAACACCATCGCTGCCGCCATCGTCAGCCCCGCAGCCAGTCCGACCGGGACGGCAAGAGCAGTCTCTGCCGGCGACACGCCCGGCGTCGAGGTCGTCGACCCTCCCTCCAAGGCGTCCCCGGCGACCCGCGGAAGCTGTACCGACACGGTGGTCCCGTCTTCGTCGACCGATGTCTCGATACGACCGTCGAATCCTTCGACCAGAAGACGAACGATGTTCATCCCAAATCCGGTCGTCGGGTCGTCGTACTCGGCTATCTCGCCGCGCTCCAGCAGAGCCTGCTGCTCGTCGGAGAGGCCCGGACCGTTGTCGCGGACGTGGACCGTCGCCGTCGTTCGCGACGCCTCGATAGAGACGGCCAGCCTGGGTGTGTCCGCGTCGCTGTACTCGACAGCGTTCTCGAAGAGGTGCCGAAAGACCTCCGCGAGCTGGGAGTTGGCACGAACCTCCACCGGCTCGTCGGGGCCGTCGAACGAGCAGTCCACGTCCGAATTGAGGGATTCGAGGGTGTCGAGTTCGGATTCGACGCAGTTACCCACGTCGACGGGCCCCAGCGAGATGTCGTCCGTGTCGGCTGTCTCCGAGAGATACTTGACGTTCTCGATGACCTGGACGATGCTGTCGGCTTGCCGTCCGACCACGTCGACCGAGTCGTCGTTGAGGCCGTCCTGAAGCACGTCGGCATGACCTTTGATTGCCATCGCCGAGTTGATAACCTTGTCGCGCAGCAGGCGGTTCAAGACGACCAGCCGGTTGGTCTGTTGTGTTAGCGTCTCGCGCTGTCTGGCCGCCCGGGCCGCGTAGAGGCCGGTGAGAGCACCACCAACCGAGCCGCCGATAAGGAAATTTGAGAGGTAGGTTTGCTCTCGAACTACCGTTGGGTCCGTGAGCACATCTGGTTCGACGCCGACGACTGTCACGACCACGAGGATGCTCATAGAGCCGGTTCCCAACAGACACCACCGAAGGGTCTTCTGTAACAGGAGTTCGTCGTACGTACCGACGGCGAGAACCACGCCAAAGGCGGTCAACGAGAGACCCACAACCAGCGGAATCAGCCCGGTGAAAAGGAACTCGCGGGTCGTCTCGGTCGCCGCAAGCGTCACTGTAAACCGAGTGAGAGCGAAGCCGATGAGTGCGACCAGCAACCCGCGTACAGAAACCCCGTACAGGTCCATCGCCAGTACATAGCATGCGAGCGACGAAAGGCTTTCGACATCGCTGGGCCGTGTGGCGGGCCCAGTCAATTCCTCTATCCTTGACGAGTGAGGGAGGGAGACTCCCCTTCCGCCGACACAGCCCCTCCGGCTCGCAATTAGGAGAAAGGGAAACGACTTAACCGCTCGGCCGAGAGGATTCCGGCAATGCGGGTCGTCATCATCGGAGCCGGAGAGGTCGGGACCGCGATAGCCGCGGATTTGGCTGACGAGCACGACGTAGTTGTCGTCGAAAGGGACCCACAGCGCGCCGAGGACCTGAAATACCAGCTTGACGTGCTGACGCTCTCGGGAGATGGCACCTCACTGGAGACGCTGGAAACCGCGGAGACTGAGTCGGCAGACCTGTTCATCGCCTGTACCGACGACGACCGGGCGAATCTCATCGCCTGTGGAACGGCGAAAACGCTCGGAACACCGTTTACGATTGCACGAGCAAAAAGCATCGAGTATCTCCATACCTGGGAACGGAACCGCTCGGCGTTCGGCGTCGACTTCCTGGTCTGTTCGGACCTCCTCACCGCCGAAGATATCGTCCGAGTCATCGGCCTGCCCGCGGCAGTCGACATCGACCAGTTCGCCGGCGGCCTCGTCCAGATGGCCGAGTTCGAGATATCGGCTGGAAGTCCCGTTACCGGCCAGACAATCGCCGAGGCAGACCGGTTCGAATCGCTCACGTTCGCGGGACTGTTCCGCGACGAGGAGATACTCATCCCGCGAGGCGAGACGCGCATCGAGGCCAACGACAGAGCCGTCGTCATCGGAAGTCCGGAAAGTGTCCAGTCGTTCGCCCTTGACATCGCGCCCGAGACGACCCCGGGGAGCGCCGACGAGATTGTCATTGTCGGCGGCAGCGAAATCGGGTATCACACCGCTCGCCTGCTCGAAGAGCGCGGCCTCAGCCCGACACTTGTCGAGGAAAACGAGCCCCGTGCGCGCCATCTCTCCGAAGAACTTCCGGACACACTCGTCATGCAACACGACGCGACAGACACCGATTTCATGGTCCGGGAACACCTCGACGAGGCCGACGTGTTACTAGCTGCTAAGGACTCCGACGAACAGAATCTGCTCGTCGCTGTGCTGGCGAAACGGCTGGGGGTCAGCCGTGTCGTTGCTGTCGTCGAGAACCTGGAGTACGTCGACCTCTTCGAGGAGATCGGTATCGACGTTGCAGTCAACCCACGGGAGGTGACCGCTGAGGAGATTATTCGCTTTAGCTTCGAGAGTGTCGCCGAGAACCTCTCTGTGCTCGAACACGACCAGGCGGAGGTTCTGGAGTTCGAGCTTGAGGAGGACAGTCAGCTAATTGGACGGCCGATTCAGGAACTCGACAGAGAGATTGAATTCCCGATGGTGATTGGGGCGCTGACCCGCGACGGTGCGTTCATCCCTCCCCGTGGTGATACGGTGTTCCAGCCGGGCGACAATATCGTTGTCTTCGTCGAAACCGAGTTCGTGAGCGAGCTGACCTGTCTGGCCTGAGCTGGCTGTCGCAGTACCCGTTGTCCCATCCAGAGGTAACCGAAGGACTCAAGCCACTGCCATGGGCAATCCTGGTAACGTCAGAGATGGTATGGCGAATCGACTGGCAGGCTAGCCTGGGCGTCCTGGGGACGGTGTTGACCTACCTCGCCTTGACGATGCTCGTGCCGCTGGCTGTGGGGGTCGTCTATATGGAGGACATCTGGGTGTTTGTGGTCTCGATACTGCTTGTTGTCCTCCTCGGGTTGGGGTTGAAACGGCTCGACCCAGAGCCAGACCTCGGCCCACAGGAGGCGCTGTTGTTGGTCGCGCTGGCTTGGATAGCCGCGCCGATTGTCGGAACGATTCCGTACCTTCTCGCTGGGTTCGGCACTGAGTCGACGGTCGGCTTACAGACGAGTTCGTTCGGCGCAGCCGTCGAGTCGATTGTCAACGCCCTGTTCGAGTCGACGAGCGGGTTCACGACCACCGGCGCGACCGTCCTAGGCGAGATAAGCCTCGAACAGCACTCCCACGCGCTGATGATGTGGCGACAGCTTACCCAGTGGCTCGGCGGGATGGGAATTATCGTCTTGATGATTGCCATCTTGCCGGAGGTAGCCGTCAACGGGGCAGAGCTGATGCGCTCGGAGGCACCCGGCCCGGACCTCCAGAAGCTCACGCCGAAGATTGCCGAAACGGCACGTGCGCTGTGGATTATTTACTTCGGTTTCACCGTCTTGCTCGTTGTCATCCTCTATGGTCTCCATGTCGTGGGTGGAGTGACAGGAACCGAACTCGCTCCGAACATGAACCTCTACAACGCCGTCGCACACGGCTTCACGACGCTGCCAACCGGTGGGTTCTCGCCACAGGCCGACAGCATCGCGGCGTTTTCGGCGCTCGTCCAGTGGGTCATCATCCCCTTCATGGTCGTGGCCGGGGTGAACTTCGCGCTGTTCTGGCACGTGTTCCGTGGCGAAGCCCGTGCCCTGCTCGATAACGCCGAGTTCCGAACCTACGCGGGTCTCCTCGCAGCGTTATTCGCTGTGCTTGCTGTCCTGCTGTTCGGCGGTGCCGTTCCGGAGACCAGTCCTGGTGGGGTGACAGACGGCGCTACCGAGAACGCACTGCGGCAGGCCGCCTTCCAGATTGGCTCGCTGATGAACTCGACTGGGTTCGCGACGGCCGACTTCGCACAGTGGACAAACGGCGGCACCGAGGCCCAGCTCGTCCTGCTGTTTGCAATGTTCATCGGCGGCTCTGCGGGCTCGACCGGCGGCGGTATCAAGATAATTCGGTGGCTTCTCGTCTTCAAGGCGATTCGCCGGGAACTATACACCAGTGCCCGCCCCGACGTGGTCGAGCCGGTGCGCCTCGGCGGCAACGTCGTCGACGAGGACACGATTCGTGGCATCATGGTGTTCACCTTGCTGTATATCCTCCTCTTTGGATTTGCCGCTGTGTTCATCATGCTTGACTCGGCCAGGATCGGGGTCGACCTGACCGTCCTCGAATCGATGAGCGCGTCACTCGCAACTATCGGGAACATCGGCCCGGGATTCGGTGACCTCGGACCGTTCGGGAACTACCTCTTCTTCCCGGAGAGTTCGAAGATGTTGATGATCGTCCTGATGTGGCTCGGCCGGCTCGAAATCGTGCCCGTGCTGGCGCTTCTCGTTGCCGGGATACGAGACACGGGACGGTGAGCCGCCAGCGCCGTGGCGACACAATCTAGTAACCTCTTTATCTCGACCCGGAGAATGCGACTGTATGACCAGCTGGCGCCGACGAATCGTTGGCTCGCTTCTGGGGGTACTCGGGCTCGTCGTCGCGTATACGTTCATCTATCGGTGGTCGATGATGTCCTTCGAGGGGGTCGAAATAACGGTATTCGAGTCCCTCCAGGTCGTCATCGAAGCGTTCACCACCGCTGGGTTCGGTGGAGACACGCAACACTGGAACACGAACGCGATGAACGCCCTTATCGTCGTTATGAACCTCACCGGGGTGTTGCTGGTCTTTCTGGCGCTCCCGCTGTTTGTGGTACCACTCTTCCAGCAGGCTCTCGAAGACAGCCCACAGGAGTCGACCGATCTGACCGACCACGTCATCATCTGTTCGTACAACTCCAGGGAGGACATCCTCCGCTCGGAGCTCGAAGCGGCGGACGTTTCCCACGTCGTTATCGACGACGACCCAGAGACAGTCCTCGAACTGAACGATGACGGCATCGAAGCCATCCTGGGTGATGCCAGCGAAGAGGAGACATTCCAGGCAGCGAACGTCGAGCAGGCGCGTGCTGTGGTTGCCGACGTTTCGGACGAAGAGAACGTCCCAGTTATCCTCACCGCCCGGGAGTTGAACGAGGAGCTGTTGATAGTCAGTGTCGCCGAGAGTGAACAGGACGCGATATACCACCGGTACGCGGGGGCAGACGAGGTGATTCGGCCACGGGAGGCGCTGGGCCGCAGTCTGGCCAAGAAGGCGACACTGTCGATAACCCAGGAACTACACGAGACACTCGAACTCAGCGGCGATTTCGAACTCTCCGAACTCCTCGTCAAACCCGGCAGCGACCTGGCCGGGCAGACAGTCGCCGAGTCAGGACTCCGGAACACCATCGGAGCGACCGTTCTCGGGATGTGGACCAACGGAGAGTTCATCCCGCTCCCGGAGGCCGAGCGCCGTATCGAGGATAACTCGATTCTCCTCGTGGCCGGCAGTCACCAACAGCTCCAGCAGGTCAACAGTCGGACCATTGCACCCAAAGCATCGGACGATGACCGCGTTGTCGTTGCCGGGTACGGCGTCGTCGGCCAGAGTGTCGTCGCCGAACTTGATGAGGCGGGCATCTCGAGTACTGTCGTCGATGCGGTCGACGGAGACGGCATCGATGTCGTCGGTGATGTCAACGACCCGGAGACGCTCCAGCAGGCAGATGTCGAGAGCGCCAAGTTCGTCGTCCTCGCACTCGACGACGACACGACGACGATGTACTCGACGGTCGCGCTCGAACAGCTCGTCTCCGACCCAGAGGTCATCGCCCGCGCAAACGACGTCGAAAACACGACCAAACTCTACCGCGCCGGAGCCGAGTACGTCCTCGCGCTGTCGACTGTCACCGGCCGGATGCTCTCGTCGGTACTTATCGATGAAGAGGAGGTCCTCAGCCCCGATCTGCAGTTCGAGGTTATTCGCACCTCAGCCCCAGCACTCGAAGGTCGGAGCCTCGGTGAGGCCGACGTCGGCGATATCACGGGCGCAACTGTGGTTGCCGTCGAGCGCGACGGTGAGCTGTTGACGAACATCGGTCCGGAGTACACTGCCAGGGCCGACGACACCCTCATCGTCGCCGGAAGTGATGTCGCCGTCAACGAGTTCATCAGATTATCGAAGTAGCTACTGTCGGAAGACCGGAATCGTGGGTTACGTCGGCGAGAAGAGGCGTCTCCGTCAGGTCCACTCCATGTAGCCACACTTCCCGCAGTGGAGTCGGTCGCCGTGGTCGGCAAGGAAGGCGTCGCCGCATCGCTGACACTGCTCGTTGTCGGTGCTTCCGTCGTCGCCGTACAGTTCGTAGTGTGCCATCTTATGCCTCCTCAGCTTCCGCCTCGGCGTCTTCGCTGTCGATTTTGTTCCGGTCGAGCATGTGGTCCTGTTCGACGTCACGAGCCACATCGGGCGACTCGTAGACCTTCGCCTGACCGAGCGTCTTGCGCATCCCGAACTTGGTGTCGAGTTCGCGGACCACGACCTCCTTCGAGTCTTTGTTCATCTTCGCCGCCAGCGAGTCCCGCACCGAGAGCCGCTCTGGCGTGGCTTCTTCGTGGGTCATCTCGAATCGAACGTCTTTCCTGTGCAACATCGGGTTCTCGTCTTCTTCCAGTATCGTGATCTCCATAGTCTTACCTTACGTTGGCACTATTTCGCCTAAAAGGATTACGAAGCGTCCGGGTGAGTTCCAGACCCCCTCTCACGAGTTCTCACGGCTGTACAGCACCTGTGCGTCCATCTGCATCACGGTCTCGTCGTTCTGGTTACGTGTCTCTATCTCTTGGGTCACCAGTCCGCGCGATTCGTCCCAGGGCTCGGTCTCGCCGAAGGTCAGCCGTACCGACAGCGTGTCGCCGGGGGTAACTGGAGTCCGCCACTGGAGTCCTTCCAGCCCCGGTGACCCGAGTGTCTTCGCGTCGTTGAGGTACTCCTCGACCAGCATGCGCATCGTCATCGCAGCAGTGTGCCAGCCGCTCGCGATGACGGAGTCGTAGTGAGCGTGGTGGTCGTCACCCAGGTGGAACGGCTGTGGGTCGTACTGTTCGGCGAATGATATAATCTCCTCGCGACTCACCTCGTAGGAACCAAACTCCTGGGTCTCGCCAGGGGTCACGTCTTCGAACGTGTGCACAGACGTGACATCGACACCCTCCAAGAAGTAGACACCGCTCTGGGGTTAGCGGCGGTAGCGGGCGAGCAGCCCAACCGTCAGCATCGCCATCACCGCACCGACAACCGCGAATCCTGCTCCGTCGTCGTCCGCGTCACCGTCTTCGGTCGGCGTCATAGTCGTAGTCGGGGCCTCCGTTGCCGTTGGCTCGGGCGTGTCAGTTGCCGTCGGCTCGGGCGTTTCCGAGGCCTCGTCGGTCGCCGTTGCCGTCGGCGTCTCCGTCGGCGTTGGTGTCGCGTCGAGTTCAGCCATCGCATCCGGGTGGAACGCCTCGGCCATCTGCTCTATCGGGATGACGTTCCGTGGGCCGTGCTGGCTGATGTAGTTGGGGTCGACTCGGACAATCTGGTCTTCTGCGACCGCGGTGGACTCCTGGATTGCTGTCACGTCCGGGATTGGCGCACCCTCTGCGAGGACGAGCCACTCGGGGTCGTTTGCCGCGATGACCTCTTCGCTAATCTCGAAGTAGCTCTGACCGGCCTCGCGAGCGATGTTGTCGCCGCCGGCCTTGGTGATGAGTTCGTTCTCGAGCGTCCCTTCACCGACCGTGAAGGGGAAGCCGAGGTCGTAATAGACCGTCGGCGCTTCCTCGTCGGCGACAGCGTCTTCGATTTCGTTCATGCGCTGGCGGGTCTCCTCGACGGTCTCGGTTGCACCCTCACACTCGCCAACGAGCTGTCCCACCCGCTCGACCTCACTCAGCATACTCTCGACGCCGGTCAACAGCGGAGACTGGTAGACGGTCAGATTGGCGTCTCGGAGCTGCTGGACGGTGTCTTCCGGGATGATGTCGGCCGCGATAACCAGGTCTGGCTGGAGGTCAACAACCTCTTCGGCAACGGGGAACCCTTGTTGGTCGACGACGTTCGTGCGCTGTTCGCTCCCATCGAGGTACGACGTGAACGTGTTCACCGGCATCCCGACGACCTTGTCTTTGGCACCAATTTCCCACATGTGCTGGGCGTTGTTCGGCGCGAGGACGACTACCTCCTCTGGCTCCTCCTCGAGTCTCACCGTCTCACCGCCGCCGTCTTCGATCTCCTGTGGGAACTCACAGCTCAACTGCGCGGTTGTACTCGTCTCTGGACTACTATCTGCGGCGACAACGCCACCGGCCAGTACTAGGCCGGCGACGACAGCCACCAACATGAGCACATCTGTTCGATGCATGCGTCGGTTTCTGTGTTTATGCAACAAGTATTTACCTAAAGCAAATCCACTTGCGAGTAATGCGCGTAGCGACGCGGGCGCTTGTTTGGTCCAGTGGGCTGTTTGGCCTGCTGTGTGTAACCGTGCTCGTGAGCGCGGGGCTCGGGGCTGTCAGAGTCGACGTGCCGACGGTTGCTCGCGCGACGCTCAACACACTTGGAGTTCCGACGGGACTCTCTGTCGCCTTCAGTGACGCAACGGTTGCCGGTCTCTCCGTCCCCGCACCGGACGTCGACATCTCGTACACCAGTATCTTCTCGTTTGACGTACCCGAAACGGAACAGCTGATTGTGGGGCGGCTCCGGCTCCCGCGAATTGTCCTCGGGGCGGTCGTGGGATTCGGCCTCTCGACGGCCGGAGCCGTGATGCAGGGATTTTTCAGAAACCCCATGGCCGACCCCTCGATTATCGGCGTCTCCTCGGGGGCGGCGGTCGGCGCGGTCGCGGTCATCGCGTTCTCGTTGTCGGCACCGCTCCAGGTGGCGGCGTTTACCAGTGCGCTCGTGACTGCCTTCTTCGTCTACGTCATCGCGACAGAGGAGGGCCGAACCCCGGTCGCGACACTGTTGCTCGCTGGGGTCGCCGTCCAGACGTTTCTCGGCGCACTCATCTCGTATATGCTCTTGCAGTCCGGCAACAGCATGAAACAGGTCGTCGTCTGGCTGATGGGTCACCTGAACAACAGCCAGTGGAGTGAGGTCGAGATAACACTCCCGCTGACGCTGCTCCTGTTCGTGGCACTGCTCGCGTACGCCCGTGACCTGAACGTGATGTTACTCGGCGAGGAAGACGCACACGCTCTGGGTATCGATGTCGAATGGACCAAGCGAATATTGCTCGGTGGCTCGGCTGTTATCACAGCAGTCGGCGTCGCGGTTGCCGGTCCAATCGGTTTCGTCGGGCTGGTGGTTCCCCACGTGATGCGACTCGTCGTCGGTCCCGACCACCGGATTCTTATCCCGACCAGCGCACTCGCTGGCGCGACCTTCCTCGTCCTCGCTGACACCGTCGCCCGTGCCGGCCCAGCAGAGGTCCCCGTCGGTATTGTCACAGCGGCCGTCGGCGCGCCGTTTTTCCTCTTCTTGCTCCGTCAACGTGAGGTGCATTCGCTGTGATACGCGTCGACGGTGTCGCCCGAACGTTTGGTGATGTGTCCGTTCTCGACGATATCGACCTGCGTGTCGACCCAGGTGAGTTCGTTGCCGTGGTGGGTCCAAACGGCGCTGGCAAGACGACACTGCTCAGAACTATCAACGGCCTCCTTGACCCCGACGAGGGAGAGGTCGCTCTCGACGGTGACCGGCTCAGTGACCTCTCTTCACGGGCCGTCAGCCGACGGCTGGCGACTGTCCCTCAGGACACCCACGTCGGGTTCTCCTTCCGTGCAGAGGAGATTATCGAGATGGGGCGCACACCCCATCGGTCGCGGCTGGACTGGTCAGACGACGGTGAGCCCGTCGAGGCGGCACTCGAACGGACCGAGACAACCCACCTCCGGGACCGCCGCGTCGACGACCTCAGCGGCGGCGAGCGCCAACGAGTCCTGCTCGCCCGTGCACTCGCCCAGGAACCCGACGCACTCCTGTTGGACGAGCCGACAGCGAGTCTCGACATCAACCATCAAATACGGGTACTGAATCTCGTCGCCGACCTCGTTGAGGAAGGGCGGGCCGCACTCGCCGCGATACACGACCTCGATTTGGCGGCCCGGTTTTGTGACCGGCTGGTCCTGTTATACGACGGCACAATCGCCGCACGGGGACGGCCAGAGACAGTGCTCCGTGACAGTCGGCTCGCAGACGCGTTCGACACCGAGACCGCAGTGACCCACAATCCAGTGACCGGAACGCCGACCGTCGCAGCACTCTCCGAACGCCCCGACCGCGACAGTCACGTCCACGTCGCCGGCGGTGGCAAGCCCGGTGTCGCCGCGGTCAGGTCACTGTGGCGGGCTGGATTCGAGGTGACTGTCGGCCCGGTTCCGACAGGAGATGCGGCCGGTGAGTTGTGCCAGCAACTCGGTATCGAGGTGACGACAGCCCCCGCGTTCCAACGGCCCGACGATGCACTCGAAGAGGCAGTTGCAAATGCCAGAAAGGCCGACACTGTCGTTGTGACTGACGGACCGGGGAGCCAGTTTGTAGCCGAGGCCACAGAGACATCGGCACAGGTGAGAACTGACGCCCGCAAGTCGGTGGCAGCGCGCGTCGACGGCGGTCAGGTTGACGACTCCGGTGTTGCGCTCGTCACCGCTGTTCTCGACCAGATTGGAGACGGGTCGGATTCCAGTCACCTGGGAAAAAACACACTACATAAGTAGTTCCTCCCAAAGTGGCTAGCAATGACTACTCGTGGGTTCTCGTCACGATTCTCGTCGCTCGTACCGTCTGGGCTGCCGACACCGACGGGATGGCTCTCGGCTGCGCTCGTCGGTGTCTACGTGCTAGTGGTCGTCGGTGCAACGGCCTCGCTCGCGGACGCCGCGGAGGCCTGTTCGACCTGGCCGGCCTGCAGCGGGACACTCAATGACCCGGCGGTTGCGGTCGCAGTCGGCCACCGGATTCTCGCAGGTGTGGTCGGTCTGCTGGTGCTGATTGCCGGCATCGCGGTGCTTCGTTCGGACGCGGACCGGCGAACGCGAGCTGCCGCAGCACTCGCGCTCGTCTTGTTCCCGGCTCAGGTCGCCGTCGGCGCGTTCATGGCGACCTCGCCGTCGCTCGCGTTCGCCCCTGGTCTGCATCTGCTCGTCGGCATTGCTATCTTCGCGGCGCTGTTGCTCTCGCTGGCCTGGCATCTCGAATCGGAGACCGGCGGCAGCGACGCGGGCATCTCGACCGAGGAGCTTGAACCCGCTCCCCTCGAGGAAGACGAATCGTCCGATACTCCGGTGACACCGCTGGCCGACCGTTCGCTCGGCGTTCGCCTGCGTGAGCGGGCGTTTGCCTACTTCCGGCTGATGAAACCGCGGCTCATGTGGCTGCTCTCGCTTGTCGCCGCCGCAGCGATGGCGCTTGCGGCCGCTAACGGGTTCGCGGTGGACGTACCTAGTATCGTCTACACGCTGACCGGCGGTGTGCTCTCTATCGGCGCGAGTGGGACGTTCAACCACGTGCTCGAACGCGACCGCGACAAGCGGATGTCCCGCACGAACGACCGGCCGCTGGCGACACACCAGGTCCCGAAGTGGAACGCGCTCGCCTTCGGGTTCGTTCTGACTGGGCTGTCGGTGTTCGTCTTCTTACAGACGAACATCCTTGCGGCAGCGCTCGGTCTGGTCGCCATCCTGTTTTATAGCATCGTCTACACACTCGTGTTGAAGCCGAACACAGTCCAGAACACGGTGCTTGGCGGGGCCGCAGGCTCGCTGCCCGCCCTCATCGGGTGGACTGCCGTCACCGGTCGTATCGACGTGGCGGCATTGTTGCTCGCGGCGCTCATCTTCGTCTGGACGCCGTCGCACTTCTACAACCTGGCGCTCGCCTACAGAGACGACTACGAGCGGGGCGGCTTCCCGATGATGCCGGTGGTCCGCGGTGAGACAACCACTCGGAAGCACATTCTGTTCTGGCTTGGCGCGACGCTTGCGGTCGGGAGCATGCTCATCTGGGCAACGGACCTCGGCTGGCTGACCGCCGCAACGACAGTCATCGTCGGGTCAATTTTCCTGGCGATGGTCGTCAGGCTCCACCACGAACAGACCGAGTCGGCCGCGTTCAAGGCCTTCCACGCCTCGAACGCCTATCTTGGGCTCTTTCTCGTCGCCATCGTCATCGACGCGATGGCGCTGTAATCAACAGGAAGATTTGTGTCTCGTCAGCCCGACACATAGCTATGAGTGCTGAGGACTACTACGAGGGAGCTGTCGATTCGCTCGCTGCTCGTGAGTACGAGAGTGCAGGTGACCAGTACGCTCGGACCGCCTGGCAGACCCTTGCAGAGCCACGGTCCAACCAGAGCCCGTTCGCGAGCGATTCAAAGGGCTGGGTCGGCAAGGGTATCGCCCACCTGGTGACGAGCGCAATCTGTTACCGCGTCGCCGGAAATGCGAAACGTGCAGCCGACCGTGGTACCGAAGCATACGCGGTCGCGTCTGACTTTCGGGCGACGCTCGACCACCCGGCACAGCAGGCCTGCCTGCTCGAGATAGCTGCTGACGCACGTGCGGCAGGTGATATGGGCGGTGTCAACAATGCCTACGCCGATGCGGCCGAGGCCTACCGCGAAGCGGGAACCGCCGTCGACGACCCGCAGTTCCGGTCGACGACACCGCTGTTCCAGTCGGCGACGACCCTGCTCCAGCAGGTCGCGCGGAGCACTGCCAACGGCGAAATCCCGATTACATGGGAAGACTTCCACGGTGGGGACCCCTCCTCGCCCGGACCGTTCCTCGCGAGCAGAGCCACGCTCAAACAACAGCGCTTCCCCGAACTGCTTGCATCTATCATCGAGTCTAGGTACTTCGCCGCGCCGCGAGGGACGACCGAGTACAACAACGCGAGCTACACCTGCCCTGCGTGTGATTCCTCGGATGTCAACTGGGTCGGCGACAGCGTTCTCTGCATGCGGTGTTCCACGCCGATGGAGCGATAGCAGAGACACAAAGTTGTTGTCCGTGCTCCGCCAACGGCCCACTGTCATGTCAGATGTTGTCATTGAGTACTGCGTTCCGTGTGGCTTCAAAGACCGTGCGCTGAACGTACAGGAGGCGATTCTCAACGCCGTCGAGGAGGAACTGGACGAACTCTCGCTGGTCATGGGCGCTCACGGCGTCTTCACTGTCAGCGTCGACGGCGAGACGGTCTTCGACAAGGAGGAAGACGAATTCGATGTCGACGAGATTGCCCGGTCGGTCCGGGACGCAATCTGACGCCACGCAATCGAATCACCTTTTGACTCCCGAACGAACAGTCAGGTATGGCTGTTCTCGTTGCCGATGATGTCTCCCGGACCTACGGCGAGACTGTCGCCCTCAACGGCGTCTCCCTCGACGTTTCCGAGGGCGAAATTTTCGGACTGGTCGGTCCAAACGGAGCCGGCAAGACGACGCTAGTCCGGGCACTGACTGGAACCACCGAGGTCGACGGCCGTGTCGAACTGTTCGGGAAGCCGCCGAAATCTGTCGACGGTGAGCGTATCGGACTCCTCCCACAGGATTTCGACCCACCCGAGCGACTGACGCCACGAGAGCTACTTGCGTACTTTGGTGGTCTCTACGACGACCCCGAACCGACTGACGCGCTACTCGAAGCCGTCGGCATGGACGGGAACGGTGACACGTACTACGAGAACCTCTCGGGCGGGCAACAGCGCCGGACCTGTGTCGCCACGGCGCTGGTCAACGACCCGGACCTGCTGGTCGTCGACGAACCGACGACCGGTATCGACCCCGCCGGCCGGCGACAGCTCTGGCAGCTACTGAGCGGGCTCGCCGCCGACGGGACGACAATCTTCATCACGACACACTACATGGAAGAGGCCGAGGAACTCGCCGACCGCGTCGGCCTGCTTGCCGACGGAGAACTCGTCGCACTCGACACACCGTCTGCACTCATCGAGACGTACGGCGGCGACAGCCTCCTCTACGTCGACGGCGAATTCGAGGCAGACATCTCAGCTCACCTCGATTACGACTGCTCGCTGGCGGACGGACAGCTCACCTTCAGGAACGTGCCGCCGACGGATATCGGTGGTATCGTCACCCAGGTCGAAGCGGCCGGCACCGTCGACTCGCTGACGTGGACTGACCCTGACCTCGAAGATGTCTATCTTGAGCTGACAGAGAAGAGTCCCGAGCGGCGGTCGCTCGGGGTGACGGAGGTGAGTGAGCGATGAGTCGCCTCGGACGTATCACGGCGACGACGCGGGCGGGCTGGCACAGCTTTCTCCGCCGGCGGACGGCCGTCTTCTTTACCTTCTTCTTCCCGGCGATAATCGTCATCATCTTCGGCGTACTCGTCCAGACCCAGTCCGGGGACGGCGGACTCTTCGCCGAGCCGCCGAGCTGGTACATCGCCGGCTACATCGGTGTTGTCGTCCTCTTCACACCGCTCTCACGGGTGGGGAGCGAGGTGAGCCGCCAGCGCGACGGCAGTCAGTTCGAGAAGTTGTCGACGACGCCGCTCAGGCGCTGGGAGTGGCTGCTGGCACAGACGATTGTCAACACGACGGTCATCGGACTGGCGTCGCTGCTGTTGCTCGGGATGCTTCTCGTCGGGACGAGCGCGTCACTTCCGGTGACAATGGAGCTGTGGCTCGTCGTTCCGTTCGTCGTCGTCGGCACCGCCCTGTTCTGTGCGGTCGGTGCGATGCTCGGCAGCTTCACCGACTCGCGTGACGGCGTCATCGCGGCGAGCAACGGGCTGGCGGTGCCGCTGCTCTTTCTCTCTGAGGCCTTCGTCTCGGCGGATATGCTTCCTGGCTGGCTCCCGCTCGAACTCTCGCCGATGACCTATCTCACACGCGGTCTCAGAGCCGTCACCTACGACGGGACCGTCGAGGAAGGCGTAATCCTCGCGCAGTTCCCGGCATCGAACCCCTACTTCGATTTGGGTGTGCTCTGTCTGTTCGCCGTTATCCTGTTCGCGCTCGCGGCACGCTCTCTCCCGCGGACCGAGTAATTAGAACGGGAACAGCGAGTCCGCACCGAGGTCGCGCTCTATGAGTTCGATTTCGTGGCCGTCTGGGTCTTTCGTGAACGCGTAGAGGTCGTCACAGGAGGCGGGGTCACGGTAGTCAGGGGCTTCCCGAGTCATCAGCTGGTCCCAGTCGTCATGGAGGTCGTCGACGCGGACACAGAGATGGCCCCAGGCGTCGCCCATCCTGTAGCTCCGGCCGTCGTAGTTGTAGGTGAGTTCCAGTGCCATCGCCTCTCTGGCGGCGTCTTCGGGACGCATGAAGTAGTTCGCGAAGGAGTCGGCCTCCCAGCGGCCCGTCTCGACGTACTCGAACTTGCGCGTCCAGTACCCCAGCGCCTCGTCGGCGTCCTCGACGCGAATCATCGTGTGGTCGATGCTCCAGCGCGCGCCGAAGTCGCGCTCGACGATTTCGATTTCGTGGCCGTCGGGGTCTTTGACGAAAGCGTAGCCGGGGTTGTCCTCCGGGCGTCGGTAGTCCTCGACGCCTTTGTCCATCAGTTCGTAGTAGGCGTCGTGAACGTCCTCGACGCGGACGGCGATATGTCCCCAGCCGTCACCGACGTCGAAGTCGTCCTCGCCCTCGTTTGCAGTCAGTTCGAGCATCGCGCCCTCCTCGTGCATCTCTTCTGGGCCCATGTAGACGATGGTGAACCCGTCGCCCTCGTACCGGTCTTTCTCCTCGTATTCCAGGTTCGAGGCGTACCAGTCGACGGACTGTTCGAGGTCGCTCACGCGCATCATCGTGTGGTCGATTACGCCACTCATGAGCGGGAGTGGGGCCTGACAGAGGATGAATCTTTGTCATCCGGCACCCGAGTATCGGCGCGTTTACATGCCTCGCAGTCGACCCACGAGTATGCTGGTGACGCTCGAAGGTCTGGACGGGAGCGGGAAGACGACCTGTATGGACGCGCTCGGGTCGGCTGACTTCCTCCCCGAGGAGACCGTCTTTACGCGCGAGCCGACACATTCGTGGTACGGCGAAGCGGTCCGCCGCTCTATCAACGACGACGAGGCGGACTCGCTGGCAGAGCTGTTTCTCTACACAGCCGACCATGCCGACCACGTGGCGAACACTGTCGAGCCGGCGTTGTCGGCCGGGACGCCGGTCATCTCCGACCGGTACTCTGACTCGCGGTACGCCTACCAGGGCGTAACACTCACTGACCGATTCGAGGACGCGATGGCGTTCGTCAGAGAGATTCACGAGCCCTGGACGCGCTCGCCGGACGCGACGCTGTATCTGGATATTGACCCCGAGACGGCGGCCGAACGGAGCGGCGCGACGAACAAGTTCGAGACGGTCAACCATCTCGAAGCTGTCCAGGAGAACTACGAACGTCTCATCGCCACCGAGCCGGAGCGGTTCGTCCGAATCGACGCGAGCAGACCAGAAGCCGAGGTCGCGGCCGATGTCCTCGATGCGGTCGAGACCCTGTTGTAGGTCAGGAGACGCCGGTTTCAAGGTTTTCGAGGAGTTTTCCCACGAACAACCCCAACCGCGGCGAGACCTCGTCGCCGTCGGTCGGCTCGGCCGGCTGGGCGACGAGCGTCTCGACGAACCGCCGCGAGTGGGTCATCGTGTGCATGATGTCGACGACATCGACGATGAGTCCCTCGTCGGAGGTGTCGAGTTCTGGGTGACGCCCCTTCAGGTCCGCCGAGTACGTTATCTCCCAAGAGTGGCCACCAACCGCATCGAGGGCCTGGTCGAGTTTGCCCACTTCGACAAGCCCGTCTGGAGACCCGACGTAGATGATGTCGTCCTCGATGACGGTCTCGTAGCGGCTCATTCTGTCTATTCTTAGTCGGGTAGCGTCATCAAGCTAGTGACTACCCCTCGTAGGCCCGCCAGAGATACAGCGAGGCGTACGACCGGTAGGGCTTCCAGTCACGCGCCCGCTCGACCATCTCGGTCCGCGTCAACTCCTCGTCACAGACGATATCCATTCCTCGTCGGATTCCCAGGTCCTCGACGGGAAACACGTCTTTTCGGCCGAGGCCGTAGAGCAGAAACATCTTCGCGGTCCACGGGCCGACGCCGCGTATCGTCGTCAGCTCGTCGACGACCGCCTCGTCGTCCATTCCTTCGAAATACGCCAGCGAGTATTCACGCTCGCTGAAGGCGTCGGCCGCAGCCTTCGCGTATTCGGCTTTCGCGTTCGACAGGCCGGCGTCGGTGAGGTGGTCGGGGTCAGCGGCTGCGATGCCCTCGGGAGTTACCTCGACGCTCTTGAACAGACGTTCGCGGACGGCTTCCGCCGCGTCTATCGAGACCTGCTGGCGCAGCAGCGAGACGACGAGCCGCTGATAGAGGTCGTCTGCGGGGCCGACGGTGAGCTGGCCGTACTCGTGGATGTACGGTTCGAGTGCATTGTCCTCCCGAAGCGTGGCGACTGCCTCCGCTGCCGTCGGGTCGTCGGTCATCGCTGACGCTTGGGCCGGCGCGGACTTGAGCGATTCGGGGCGATATCAGCACGCACTTATCGGACCGGGACAGAGAAACCGGTATGCGAATCGCCGACCGGTACCAGGTCGAGGGCGGCAAAGAGCGATATACGCTCGTCCCCGAGACCGTCGACGACCTCTGGCATCTCTCTCACGTCATCGAGCCAGACGACCGCGTCGCCGGAGATACGACGCGGCGCATCCAGCGAAACGACGACCAGCTCCGGGACACTGGCGGCGAGCGCGAGCACCTCTGGGTCGAACTTGGCGTCGACGATGTCGAGTTCGCCCGGTTTGCCAACCGCCTGCGCGTCAGCGGTGTCATCGAAGACTGCTCTCGCGAGGACCAGCTCGGCCTCCATCACACCGTCAACGTCGAGGAACACGACGAAATCGAGGTCGAGAAACACTGGAAACCAGACCAGCGCGAGCGAATCGAAGAGGCCGTTGAGGCGACGGACAACCCCGACGTGGTCGTCGCAACCGTCGGCGAGGGCGAGGCGCACGTCCACACCGTCGAGCAGTTCGGAACCGAGGAACGGGCCTCGATTACCGGCCCGACGGGAAAGGGTGATTACGCCCGACCGCGCTCGGAACTGTTCGAGGAGTTGACCGCGGTATTGAAACGAAGCGGTGCCGACGCAATCATCCTCGCGGGCCCAGGCTTCACGAAACAGGACGCCCTCGAACACATCGAGGAGAATGCACCCGCTGTTGCAGAGGCCGTCACCACGGTCAACACTAGCAGCGTCGGCGACCGCGGTGTCCACGAGGTGTTGAAACGCGGTGCCGTTGAGGATGTCCAACAACAGACCCGCATCGCCGCCGAGTCGGCACTCATAGACGAACTCACCGAGCGCATCGCCGAGGGGAACAAGATGGCTTACGGTCCAGCACAGGTCGCTGAAGCCGCCGAGTTCGGCGCGGTTGAGGAGCTTCTCGTCCTCGATTCGGACCTGCGAAGAGAGCGGGCCGGCGACGGCGACTGGAGTATCGATGCCGACGAGGTCATCGAGACGACCGAGCAGAAAGGCGGCGACATGACCGTCTTCTCGGATGAGTTCGACCCCGGCCAGCAGCTCGCGAACCTGGGGGGTATTGCGGCACTGCTCCGGTACCGTATCGAATAACCGGGGCGAAACGATTTTTTGTGTGGTCTCCGACATTCCTATATCAGGGAAGATATACCAAAATAATGGGACAGGAAGATACTACTGCTGAGTCGGATACCGACGAGAAGACAATCAAGACCGCGGGGCAGATTGTCAAGTACAGTCGGGAGATCTACAATCTCGATTCTGTCGAAGAGGTGGCAATGATCACCCTCGAAGCGGTGCCACACGTAATCGAGGGACATCCGACTCCCGCAGTCGTCGAGATTCGCGGCGATGGGTTGCGCATCCCCGAGAGCATGATCGCCGGCATCGACACCGGCGATGACCCGGGTGTTCTGGCAAAACGCGCCTACGAGGAGGAACAACTGATGCTCTGTGCCGACGACAGTGTCGAGGTTACATACGACAGCGAAGAGGTGACACGCGTTCGCCCCGACGAGACAGGAAGCAACGGCGGCGTCACGCTTGCGGCACCGACAGTGTACTCAGACGAAATCGGCGACTCCGGGGCGGTATTGTTGGTTCACTGGGACGGGCTGGAGATCGTCCATAAACATCACATCAAGCCCGTCGACTATCTGGCCGAACACGTCGCAACAGCCGTCGTCAACATCCGCTCACGGGAGCGACTGGAGCGGGCACGAAACGACCTCGCCAAACGAAAGGAAATGATAGAGGTCTACGAGCGCCTGCTCCGACACGACCTCGGGAACGACCTGCAGGTCATCACGGGGTTTTCGGACGCGCTGGTCGATATACTGGACGAAGGCACGAAGGCAGGGAAGTACGCCGACAAGATTTTCAGCACCTCGAACAGTGCCGCAGAACTCATCGAACGAGTCGGCGAGACGGTCCGGACCATCCGCGAACAAGGCCAGGCCGAGCCGTGTGAGGTCCGACCGATTCTCACGGAAGTCGTCGAGGATGTCGAGACCAAATACGAATCTCTTTCTGTCGAATACGACGCTACGGAGTTCGAGTACCGGGCTTACGTCGGCGACCTCATCGACTCCGTCTTTACGAACATCCTCTCGAACGCGGCCGTCCACAACAACGGCTTCGTGAACGTCAGGCTCTACGCCGAGGAGCCAACGCCTGATACGGTCGTCATCGGTATCGCAGACGACGGAACGGGAATCGCTGATGGAGTCGTCGAGGATATCTTCGAGATGGGCAAGAAAGGCCCCGACAGCGAGGGGACTGGTTTCGGTCTGGGCCTCGCAAAGACGCTTGTCGAGTCCTACGGCGGCAGCATTGCCGTCGCCGAGAGCGACCGTGGCGGTGCTGACTTCCGCATCACGCTCGATCTGGCGTAACTATGTCACGTCGACTGTCATGCCGTCGGCGGCGAATCTGACCGACCCCTCGTACTGTTTGCCGAGCGCATCGAGCATCTCCTCGTGGTTTCCCTCCGTGTGTGGGTAGAGATGTGTCAGGTAGACACGGCCGACCTCGCTGTCCGCGCCAGCGAGTGCCTGGCCGAGCTGTGTGGGTGTCGGGTGGTTCGAGACGTCGACCGAATCGGGGAACGAACAGTCGTGAACGAGCAGAGCCGCGCCGTCGGCGAACTCGATGAGGTCCTCGAAGGCCTCACTGTCACCGCTGAAGACGAATGCCGGCCCCCCGTGCTCGAAGCGGTAGGCCAGACATTCCATCGAGTGGCGGGTCCACATCGCCTCCAGGTCGAATCCCGCAACTGTCGTCGGTGTCTCCGCTGGCTCTAGCTCCCTGAACTGGAGGTCCAGACGGTCCTGCATATACTCGTGAACGTCGAGCAGTCCGCGGACCATCTCTTCGGTCTCCGGCGGCCCGACAATCGCGAGGTCCGTCTCGCCAGCGAGCCATCTGGCTTTCATCAGGACCAGCAGGTCCGAGACGTGGTCGAGATGGTGGTGTGTCAACAACACCGTGTCGATACCTTCGTATCCGATATCCGTCTTCGCGAGCCCGTGGAGAACGCCGCTCCCACAGTCAACCAGGAGTGTGTCGTCGCCATCTTCGAGTAACAGGCCAGTCTGTCGCCGCTCGCCTGTCGGCATCGCGCTCCCGGTTCCGAGAAAGGTGAGCTTCATACGTACACTGCCGTCTGGGACCCACTTATTCGTGGGGAAGCTACACGCCGGTTTTCAGTTCGGCAGCCTCCCGGACTCGCACGTCGGTCGGCTGCTTGACGAACTCACCAGTTTCGGTAGTGACTATCTGGCCGACACCGCGCTGTGCGGCCAAATCGAGCAGACGCTGAGTGAGCGGTCCGTCGATGACGATTACGGCCGGCACGGGGTCGGCCGTGTCGAGCGACTCGAATGCGTCCTCGACATCGGTCTCTGCAATGGTGTTGAACGTCTGGTCGAGGAACCTGGCTGTTCGCGTCTCGCTGCCGATGACTGCGTCGACGTGTCCGGCTAGGGTTTCGGGCGCTTGTGGCTCCGCATCGTCTGTCGTCTCGGTCTGTGTTGTCTCTGTGTCCGGGGACGGCTCGTCCTCGACCGGCGTCTCAGGCTCCTCGGTCTGTTCGTGGCTCTCAGCGTCGGCAGACACTACAGATTCGGCTGGGGACCCGTCCGGAACGGCCTCTCCGTCGGTCTGTGCCTCCTCGGCGACCGTCGGCTCGGTTGCTGTCGGCCCGAACACCTCCCGGGCGGTCTGTCCGTCGGTCACTTGCTCGATTGGGACTTTCCGGCGAAGCGCAGACTGGATGGCGGTCCTATCGAGGTCCTCGACCGACTGGTCTGTGGGCGCGAAGGCGACGTAGTCAACGTTCCCGACCTGCTGAAGTTCTCGGAGAATCAGGTCGCCGCCCCGGTCGCCGTCGAGGAATGCCGTGGTGTTTCGGTCGCGGGTCAGCTCGGTGATTTCGGTCGGAATATCGGTTCCCTCGACTGCAACCGCGTTTCTGATACCGTACTTGAGCAGGCGGCGAACGTCTGCACGCCCCTCGACGACGATGATCGCGTCGCTTGTTGCGACCCGTGGCCCGGCGGGGAAGCCGCGGTACTCGGTTATCTCCTCGACGCGGGCCTGTTTGCGGACCTCCTGGACGATTTCGTCGCTCGTCACGGTCGCGTCTTCGAGGTCCGTGAGCAACTCGGTAGCCCGTTCGACCAGCTCTCGGCGCTTGGCCGCTCTGGCGTCTTCGATAGAGGTGACGGTACACTCGGCTCGGCAGGGACCAACACGGTCCATCGTCTCGAGCGCGGCCGCGAGGACCGCTGTCTCGACCCTGTCGAGGCCGCTCGAAATCGTCACCTGGCCGACCGACCGGCCGCCCTCGGAGTCGATATCGACGTCGATACGCCCGAGCTTTGACGATTCCTGTAGCTCGCGTAAATCGAGGTCCTCTCCGAGTAGTCCTTCGGTCTGGCCGAAGATTGCGCCGACGACATCACTCCGTTCGACCACCCCGCTCGTCCGTACTGTTGCGTGAATGAGGTATTTTGCTGAAGATTGCATGTGTGACCTCCCCCAACGAGGAGACTGATTGTGAATCTGAAACCATGAGGGTACCCATGGATACGTGGGCCTACGCCAGTGGCCGGCAAATACCTGATGGGTGGTGTCTCTGTGTCGTTTTGATATCGCTGGTCGCTATCGGTCCCGCGCCCGCTTGGCCGCCCGCTGGGCCGCATCGATGTGTTCTGTGACTTCCGGGTTCTCGATCTGGTCGGTGTTGACTGCGTCGAGGCTGTCGAGCAGTGTTTCGAAACTACCGCGACCAGCGTCTGCATCTTTCACCTCGGCTGTGGCCGTCTTTGCTTCTTTAATTGCTGTCTGGACCTCGGTCTGATCGCTTTTCTCAGCCGCCGCTTCGAGATGGTCTTCGAGCGACGAGAGCAGGTGATCTCGCTCGTCCATCATCCATCCCCTTCCGCGTCGACGATGACGACCTCGCCGTCGATTACGTCGACGTTCACCAGTGTCTTGGCGTCGAATCCTTCCTCCTCGACTTTGTTCTCACCGCCGACTTTCTTGATGACTGCGACAGTATCGACGACCTCCGCGCCGAGCCCATCGAGGGCGGTGAGCAGCGCCGACAGCGTTCCGCCCGTCGAGAGCACATCGTCAAGGACGAGCACCCGGTCGCCCTCGGAGACACGGTTGATGTACATCTCGTTTTCCGAGTAGCCGGTGACCTGTGAGATCGGCACCTCGCCGTCGAGGCCGTACTGGCGTTTGCGGACAACCACGAGCGGGATGTCCGTCGCCAGCGAGACGGCCGTCGAGATGTGAATCCCCATCGCCTCGGGGGCGATAATCTTGTCGACGTTCACGAGGTCGGCCTTCCGGACGATGCGGACGACAATCTCGCGCAGGAGTCCCGGCTCTAGCATCGGAACACCGTCGCTTACGGGATGGACGAAGTAATGGTAGCCGTCTTTCTCGATAATCGGCGCGTCGAGCAACGAGTCACTGAGTTTGTCCATGTCACCGGTAGGCCAACTGAGTCTAAAAAAGCTGTTGTTAAATAGCCAGAGCCACCCGCGACCTCGAACCGCACCGCTGTGCCCGAGACCGCTACATACGTTGTCTGTTACGCCGGAATCCGGTCGATAATCGTCTCTTCGTCGACGACCAGGTTGTACGCCTGCTCGTCGTCGTTCCACAGGACGAGCACGTTCTCGACGAAGAGCGCCTCGCCGTAGGCTGCTGTTTGCAGGTCGGCGTTCAGTGTTGTCTCCTTTGTCACCACCGCGAAGTGGTCGATTTTCTGACTGCCGTCAGCGACCAAGACGAGGGGATGGCCCCCCTCGGCGAGGTCGTGGCTCAGCTTCACCACCAGGCAGTCGATTCGGTCTGTCACGTGTCGCTCGCTCTCTTTGAGCTTTGCAACCTGACTCCGGTCCGGACGCACGTCGATTGCGGACGCGCCGTCCTGTCGCAACAGCGAGTAGGCGTACTGGACATCGGCGTTGACGAACTCCTCTGTCCTGGGTGGCTGTTCACTCTCGTCTTCGGCCGGTGTGCGCTCGCCTTCGTCGAGTTGGCGCTGGAAGCTCGGGGCCGCAATCTCGGGGTGTGCTCGGAACGACCACGACTCACTCTCCGGCGTCTCGTCGGGCCAGAGTCTGACTGTCGGCGCGTAGATTGTTGCGTCGGTCTCGCGTTCGACCTGTCGCTCGGTCTTTCTAAGCTGTATTGCGGTGTTTTTGTCGGCAGGTGCAACCATCGCCGCCGTCCCGTCGGGGGCGAGCCACTCCATTGCCGTCTGTACCACTTCGGCCGGCTCGTCGAGTTCCGAGAGGACGTTCCCGAACAGAATCAAATCGAACGCCCCGTCCGGGTCGAAGGACTCGATTCGCGTCTCGTGGACGGTCGGATGGAAGTTGTCACCGGTCGCTTCGAGGAGGTCTCTCAGTACTGTGACGGCCTCGCTCGGTTCGACAGCGTGGTAGTCGACCAGTGAGTCTGCGGGCATGAACTCGTCGACCCCGAGTGCGGGGCCGCCGACTCCGGCACCGACATCGAGAACGCGGAGGTGTTTCGAGATGAGGCCATCCTCCGCGAGGTCTGTGAGCACGTACTGAACAGCAGCGAAGTACGCCGGCAGGTGATAAATCGCGTATCCGAGCGCGGTCTCCTCGTCGTAGGTGACGGTCGCACCCGAGAGATACCGGCGCTTGAAGTCCCGTATCTTCGAGCGGAGAATCGCGCCGGAGTCTCCGTCGGGCCAGCCGGGGCCAAACCGCTCGACGAGGCGGTTCTCGACGGCCCGCGTTAGCTCCCCCGGCAGCTCATCGACGCCGTGGAACGGAACCGACACCGGCTCCGCTTCGACCGGCTCGAACAGGCCGTCATCACGCTCAACGAGGCCGAGTGACGGTGCCTGTTCTCGGAGCACCTGTCTCACCGCGGCTGGATGGGGTGTTCCGTCGACGTACTCGTAAATCTCCTCAGGGTCGACAGGGCGCACTTCCCGGAGGTACTTCGCGTTGTCTCGGACCGCTTGTCGTTGGTTCTCGTTCATGATTGACTGAGTTGCTCGTACAGGGCCTCGAACGTCTCCCGGTCTGCGTCTGCGAGACGTGTTGCCGCCGCTGCCACGTCGTCCGCGCCGTCGAAGGCCTCCTGGATGTCGGCATACACCTGGGAGTTCCCACCGGCCACCTGGCCGACAAGTGACTGTAACTCTCCGGATACTGTCGTCTGGAACCGGTCCGGAACGGACTCGCCCGCGAGTGCGTACGCCAGTATCGCAGCGTGTGCCTTGCTTTGTACCGTCGCCATCGCCTCGTCGTGTTCGGCCGCTGTCGTCTCGAACACTTCGTTCCCGCGCTCGGCGAAACAGTCCCGGATGAACGCAACTGTCGGCCCGTCTTCGTCGACCACGACAGGTACGTTCCCGGGCTCGTTGTCCGGCGAAAACAGGGGATGAAAGCTCGCTCGCTCCACTCCGGGTGCGTGTCGGCAAAGCGCCTCGGCGGGCTCGGACATCGTTCCAGTTACGTCGATAGCTGCCGCCTGTGCCCGAGGGACGTGGGCCTCGATAGCCGCTTGAGCGGCTCCGATTGGCACTGCAATACAGACGAGGTCGTAGGTGGTGTCGGGGGTCGTGACGGCCGTTCCGCCAGTCGCTGATGCCGCCCGCTCGGCAACGGCGGTATCCTGATCATAGTAGCTGACGGTACAACTCTCGGCCGCTGGAAGGGTAGATGGCACGTCACGGCCCGAAAGAATGTCGCCGACCCACTGACCCATAGCGCCGGCCCCGACGATGAGTACCTCCATTATCCACTGCATAGACAGTTCGGGCAAAAAGGGGTTCGAATCCATCTCGTGACTCCGACCGCGGGAAATCGGCGTGCTACGAACTTATAAATAGCATCTCTCCCAATCAACGCCTGGAATGAGTTCACGAGACGCGGCCGAAGAGGAAGACACCTCCGAAGGTCCGCCCTCCGAAACCGAACCAGGAAGCCCACCGACGGAGTCCTCACAGCTTTTCGGAGTTGTGTTGGTAGCGGCTGTCGCTGCCATCCTTGCCGGTATGGTCGTCCTGACGCTTGCTTTCGGTGTCGCTGGTGGATCAAGTGCCGACGGTACTGTCGCAGTTGTCTCGATTGAAGGACCGATTGCAGAGCCGATTGGCGAGAACCTGGAAAGCGAACTCCGGGATATCCGAACCAACGAGTCGATCGACGCAGTCGTCCTGAAGATGAACACGCCCGGTGGTGCCCCCGAACCGACAGAACGGATGTATATGTCGATACAGCGGACGAGCCAAGAGATGCCGGTCCTGGCGAGCGTCCAGGGGCTGAGCGCCTCCGCTGGCTATTATATGATGTCGCCGTCTGAGGAGATTTACGTATTGCCGTCGTCGCAGGTCGGGAGTGTCGGACTCGCTGCGGGTGCTCCACGACCACAGCCCCCGGTTCGCGGACCGAGCGGCCCGGACAAGCGTGGCTCGAACGTAATCCAATCCTGGGCACAACTGGAGACGCTCGGTAATATCTTCATCGAGACAATCATGGAACAACGCGGCGACCGCATCGAGCTTAGCCGCGAGGAGATATCGACCGCGAAGGTGTTCCTCGGCGTGAACAGTGTCGAAAACGGGTACGCCGACCAGCTCGGCTCACTCGACGACGCTATCGACGACGCCGCCGAGCGGGCAGACCTAGAGGAGTATCGAATCGCCGAGCGAGAGATCGGTGGGCTCACCACCCTCCCGATTTTCGCCAAAACTGAGCACGGACTCGTCGCAATCTACGACGAGAATCCGTCTGTTGCGGATGTGCGACCAATTAGCACCGCGATGGTCTACGAACCAGCAATCCCACACATCAGTGAGCTCGAAGCGGTCACATCGCCGAATCTCGACGAAATCGTTGCCAACGCTGTGAGCGAGAACGATGGAGGTGAACAGCCATGAAAGCCAGAACAGCGGGGATTCTTTCGTTCCTCGCGGTGTTCGCCGTCGTCGTCGCTGGTGGTGCTGTCGTCGGGCTGTCGATGGACCAGGACACAGCGCCGGGAGCCGCTCCCGAGCACGTCGAACTCGACAACCCACAGTACGATGCCGACCGCCTGACCTCTGAGAGCTCGCCGGGAACGGCTGATATCCAGCTCGATAGTGACGCCTTCGAAAGCCATGTCGTCGTACACATGGGCGGGAGTGCGACCAAGCGCACAATCACGCCACTACTGAACGCACTCGTCAGAGACGGCCACAACGTTACAGTCATCTCTGACGGGTTCGGCAGCCAGCCCGGTGGCCCCGTGGGATTCTCGGAGGGCGCTGTCAACCAGCGGACAACCCAAGTTGGCGGAAGCCAATCCGAACTCAGCTCCGCACTGGAGACTGCACACGGCCTCATCAGTATCGGCGTCAACAGCTACAGTGACGAAGATCTCAACGCAATCGGCTCGTTCGTCGAAAGTGGCGGGCGGATGGTAGCTACTGTCGAACCGAGCCAGGAGTTTGCCCTCGGTGAAGGGCTCTCTGAGGTGTACGGCGAGCTCGACGCGTACACCGAGCCCGGGTACGTTTACAATCTCGAAGAGAACGACCTGAATTACCAGCGCATCTTCGCACAATCGGGCGGCGATTCGATGCTGACCGCGGGTGTCGATAGGGTTGTCCTCGACAGCGCGACGCCAGTGCAGGCCAGTACGGTCGACGAGCGTCTCGTGCCCATCGACGGGACCGAACTATCGGTCACCAGAGCCGAAACCGAGAAACCCGTTCTTGTCCGTAACGGCGATGTCGCTCTCATCGGAGACACGCAGTTCATGACGCCAGAGAACACACAGCGTGCTGATAACGATGTCTTCGTCGGCAACATCGCAGAGTTCCTAGTCGAAGCTGACCGAACCTTTGACAACGCGCAGGAGGGCACCTGACCGTACGCCAGCTCGGAGGTTACCGAGGAGGTGCCAGACAACTACACCGGGACCGAAGGCTTTTCGGGCGCGCCGCAAAAATCGGTCGTATGGCCGAAGACAACGAGAAAACCGAAGCCAGCGAAGAACAGGGAGACGACAGCGAGGAGAAATCCTTCCGAGAGCGTGTCGAGGAGATTCGCGAACAGCGCGCAGAGCGCGAAGGCGAAGACGGAGAAGGCCGACCAGAACCGCCCGAGGGAATGATGGGCGGCGGCGGTGGCGGTATGGGCGGTAACCCATTCGCCCAGATGATGGGCGGTATGATGGGCGGTGGCGGCGGTCCCGGCGGTGCAGGCGGCCCGATGGGGGGCGCACCCGGCCGCGGCCAGGAGTCCGGCGACGACGAGGAGATGATTCGCGAGGTCCGAAAGCTGCGCGACGAAGTGCACGATGTCCGCCGCTCGCTCGACCGCATTGCTGACGCGCTCGAAGAGTAAACCTGAGTTCTGTCCGCTCGCGCCGGTACGGGTGGCCGCTGTCTGTGAACTGTGAGTCAATTGTTCGGTGTTCACCGGTCTTTTTTATGAGTGTCCTGTGTAACCAGTCCACACAGGGAGCATCTACATGAGTGAAATACGGGAGCCCGACTGGCTAGCGCGCGAGCGGGAGTACGAGGACGACCTCGAACGGTACGGAACGATTCCCGAACTGTTCGAACGAAGTGTCGAGCGACAGCCACAGAGCGATGCACAGCTCTACAAAGGCGGTATCTACGACCGGTCACTAATCGAGGGGGACGTCCTCTCGCCGGCTCCTGTCGGCGAGTACGCGAGCATCTCGTACCGCGAGATGCACGATATCGTCAGGCACTTAGCGACCGGATTTCGGGAAATTGGACTGGGAGAAAAAGACAGAGTCGGCCTCCTCTCGAACACACGAATGGAGTGGGCACAGGCCGATCTCGGGTTACTGGCTGCGGGCTGTGTCGTGACGACGGTCTACACCGACTCCTCGCCAGAACAGGTGGAGTACTTGCTGTCTGATCCCAACGGGTCTGCGGTCGTTGTCGAGAACGAGCAGCTGCTCGACCGCCTCTTCGAGGTCGAGGACAAACTCGACCTGGAGGCTATCGTGCTCATCGACGAACCAACCGAGAGCTACGACAGGGAGTCGCTCTATACCCTCGCAGACGTACACGAAATGGGGGTTGAAAACTTCGACGAGACGGCCTACGACGGGTGGATCGAGGAGACACACCCCTCGGACCTCGCGAGCCTGATATATACATCAGGGACGACAGGAAAGCCAAAGGGCGTTCGACTCACCCACTGGAACTTCCGGTCAAACGTCCACCAGATTCGGCGACGGATTGGACCCCGCGACGGCGAACCCGACCGCCTTTCGATCGATGCTCATACGACGGCCATCTCGTTTCTCCCGCTTGCTCACGTCTTCGAGCGGCTCGCAGGCCATTTCCTGATGTTCGGCTCGGGGGCGGCGATTGGCTACGCCGAGAGTACTGACACCATCGCCGATGATATCGCCAAAATAGGGCCAACGTCGGGGGCTAGCGTTCCCCGGGTGTACGAGCGTATCTTCGACAGCATGCGCGAGCAGGCGAGTGAGGGCTCCGGTGGTGCACTCAAACAACGGATATTCAACTGGGCACTCGATGTCGCAAAGAAGTACCAGATGGCCGACGACCCCGGTGGAGTACTCGGTCTCAAACACGCGCTCGCAGACAGATTGGTCTACAGTGATGTCAAAGAGAGTCTCGGCGGGAACATCGAGCTCATGGTCTCTGGGGGTGGCAGCCTCAGTAAGGATCTCTGCCAGATGTTCAACGGGATGGGTGTCCCTATCGTCGAAGGATACGGGCTAACGGAGACAGCACCAGTCATCTCTGTGAACTCCCCGGACGACATCCGCCCGGGGACGCTGGGAGTCCCCCTCGAAGGTATCGACGTTGCTATCGACCAGTCGGCTACGCTCGAAGAGGATCTCGAAGACAGTGATTCGCTCGTCGGCGAGCTACTGGTCCGTGGGGACAACGTCACCAGTGGCTACTGGAACAAGCCGGGTGCCACCGAGCGGGCATTCGTCGAGGACCCCCTCGACAGGGATGAGTTGGTCGCGCCGGGCGACCTCACAGCGAGTGGCAAGTGGTTCAGAACGGGTGACTTGGTCGAGTACACGTCGGACGGCTTTCTCATCTTCCACGATCGAATCAAACAGGTCTTCGTGCTGGATACCGGGAAGAACGTCGCTCCCCAGCCACTCGAAGATGTCTTCGCCACCGAAGACCGCATCGAGCAGATAATGGTTCTCGGCGACAACCGGAAGTTCGTCGGCGCGCTCGTTGTCCCGAACTTCGAACGACTCCGCTCCTGGGCCGCCTCGAACAATCTTGACCTCTCCGATGACCCCGAGGAACTGGTCAACGACGAGCGCGTCATCTCCTGGATTCAGGAGACGATTGCAGACGGTAACGAGCAGTTCAGCGAACACGAACAGATCAAGAAGTTCGCACTCGTCCCCGAAGAGTGGACACCCGGGAACGACCTGCTGACACCGTCGATGAAGAAAAAGCGCCGGACCATTCTGGACGCGTACCAAGACCGCGTTGAGGAGATCTACGGCGATGAGTGAGCTACTCGACGGCCACCGTCAGGGTCCGCGTTCGTGGCCCGTCGCATTCGAGTAACAGGACGGACTGCCAGGTGCCGAGCCTGAGCGTTCCGTCCTCGACCGGGATAGTTACGTCTGGACCGACCAGCAGCGACCGGAGGTGTGCGGGTGCGTTGCCGTCGAGTCGGTCGTGTTCCCATCCGCTGTCGGTTATCAGCTCCGAGAGCGCATCTTCGATATCGTCGAGCAGGCGTGACTCCGCCTCATTGACCGTCACGCCGGCGGTCGTGTGCTGGACAAATACTGTTACGGTGCCCGATGCCGAGGACGGAATCGCAGCACTTACTCGGTCTGTTACGTCCACGACATCGAGATGGTCGGTCGTCTGAATCTCGAACTGGTCCATACCGAGCGTTCGGTCGGTGCTGTTATGAGCTTTCATAGTGATTGTTGCGGTTATTTTCGTGACCACGTCACGAATCTCGGTGTTTCACCGCGTGAGACCCACGTCTCGTTTCCCAACGGCGGTAAAGACTCGCAACAATCACTATCAGGCCAGCCACTCTTCGGGCTTGGTGTCGTAATCGACATCTGTTGCGGTCAAGTGTTCGACCTCTGACCTGTCGAGTTCGATCTCCTCGAACTCCGACCCGTCGTATCGAATCTCACGTCCGACTTCTTCGGGCTCGGGCTCGCGGTCGCGACGGCGCGCGACCTCGATGTCGTGGTCGTCGTAGACGGTCTCGATTGTCCGGAGCGCGACCGGCCGGCCCCAAAGCTGGAAGACACGTTCGAGCGTGTCCTTTGCCTCCTCCATATTGAGTGCAACACCGTTGTACTGGTGTTCGAGCAACAGCTCGTTGCGGTTTCGGTAGTTGCCGTCGGCCACCATGACGGTCGGCTTGCCGAAGTTGGTCAGCTGGAGCATCAGCTTCTTTTTCACGTCCGTGTAGTCGGTCGAGGTGGCGCGGTAATCCCCCGAGGACTGCATGTACTCGTAGGTGAAGTAGTTGTGTTCGTCCACGAACTCCTGGGTGAGGAACTCATCAACGAAGGTGACGTCGTTGTGGCTCTCCCGAATCTCGCGCATCCGGTCCCAGCCGACGGCGTAATCCACGTCCGCGAGGGCCGTCTCGACGCTGTCGTACCGCCCAGTGTCGAACATGTACCGCGAGATTCGCTCCAGTTCTTCCATCGAGATACGCGCGAGATAGCCTCGATTTGCCGGCTTCACCAGCGAGTAATGACGCTCTGCAAGCCCCTCGTAGGTGAACAGCTTCCAGGGGTATTTCGCGACATCGACGTCGCCATCGCGGGCGGCTTTGAGTGACTCCGCGTCGATTCGGGGGTCGTCTGTCGGTATCCCCTCGAGATTGTCTGGGTCGACCGACGCCACGACCGGGTCTGGTTCGAGGAGGTTGAGCACCTGCTCGAAGTCCACCGTATCGTGGAAGTTCCGCCAGGTGATGCCCTCCGTACAGAGCAGCGCCTCGATGACGTGGCGTCTGTTCTCGGTGTTCTCGATGTACTCCCACAGCTGCAGCCCCAGGCTGTAGGGGTTCAATCCGCCCGAGCCGAGGACTTTCGACATGTGGTCGGCGTAGGTGATGAACTCATCTGCGCCAGCGAAGTTCTCGTCGGCCATCATCAGCGACTCCCATTTCGAGTTGTGGTTGACAAGCCCTGCGCCCGCGTACCGGTGTGTGTTTTCGACAGAAATGTCGTAGACAGTTCCAGTCCCCTCTTCGATTGCGACTATTTCGTCGCTCCAGTCCTCAGCTTCGAGCCACGAGAGTTCGTCGAGATACGTCTGCAACGCCGCCTCTTTCTCCGTGTACCCGAACCCGATTTCTTCGTGGTAGCGCTCAGCAGACGAGCCGGTCAGGTGGACGTGATAGCAGCCGTCTGACTGCTCGCGCCTCCGGCTGAGTACACCGAAATTCAACAGGAGTAACTGGGCAGTGCTGCTTAACGATTCACTCTTTGTGCTCAGTATTACGCCCTGTTCGCCGGCGTATCCGTCAGCATCCATCAGACCACGGACGAACTCGGCGACCACACGCCGAGGAGAACGGCAAATCGCGTCCGGAACGGCCTTTATTTCGGCCGCTTTCCCATCCGGACACCCGAACTCATCGATCAACAACTCAACCAGATTGGCTGAGTAAATGTAGGCCCGCCAGCGGTCATCTGCCTGTTCGACGGTGGCATCGACTCCGAACAGTTCCTCTGCGAGACCGGCGAACTCTTCGGCGTGTTTCTTCTGACCTGCGGTAAGTCCTACCTGTCTCGCCGCAGAAGACACGTGGCCGTCGCCGGTGAGCAGACCCAAGAACCGACCTACCTCTTCGGTTACGTCGTCGGGAACTCGAATCAGCGTGCGGTTCTCGACGTGTGATTCACCGTCGTACCTCTCTAGGGCCGACTCGATCTCCTCAGCTTTCTCTGCTCGGCCCGTTTTCCGGTAGCGCATCACTGTCCAGACAGAGACCCCGGCCTCCTCCGCTACGTCATCGAGCGTCACTGATTCGGGATTCGTCCACTCTATCGGAACTAGGTCTGTGCTCCAGACCTCGTTACCACCGGATATCTCTATCTCATCGCCAAGCTCGAAGTTATCTAACCGCTTCCACGATCCGTCCGGTAAGCGAATCCGGTGGTTGTTCGAGCCTGTCAACTCGAATCCGCGGCGGGTCTCAATTGTTACTGTATCGTGATCTTCGATTACGTGAGAGTTGTAGACGCCCTGGGGCTGCTCCCCGTCGGAAACCGGTATGTGGTCATCGACCACCTCACGCATCGGTACGACACCTCGTGAGGTGAAAATTTGAGTTTCTGGAGCCACACAAGCCCACCCTTCATTCATTATTTTTGTCATTTTCTGCGGTGCGAAGTAGTAGGCTTCTGTCCGCAGGATTTCGAGGACCTCCTCTTGCCAGTCGTCCATCTCGACAGCTTTCTCGGCGTCTGCGTCGTACTGTTTGCCGTGATTGCGGAGGAAGGCGAGGATGTCCTTCTCTGGCTCTGGGGGGAACCGCGCCGCATCGTCGTCTTCGCGGCGTGCTTCGAGCCACTCGTCGTCGAAGACCTGCCGTTGGACCTCCTCGGAGAGGTCGAGATCTCCCAGTTCGTCGCTCACGTCGCCGTACTCGATATCCGGCTCCGCCGCGGCCGCGTCGCCAATCGGCTCGTAGGGCTGGTACTGGTCGATGTTGTCCTCGAGACAGAGGATGTGGTCGATAAAGCGCTCCACCTCGGCGCGCTCGATATCGGTATCGCTCATGAACTCCTCGATTGACTCGGCGTGACGCGAGAGCATCGCCGCGGCGTCGGGGTCACGGCTAAACATGCCGAACCACTCGTTGTTGGCGAAGAAATCAGAGTGGGCCTCGACGTGGGTGATGACCGCCTTCTGGTCAGCCATGGAGTTCGAGGTCTGCAGGAAGGCGTGTGCCGGGTTGTCGTTGTTGACGATTTCGAAGGCTTTGCCCCCGAGGAACTGACTCTGTTTCTGCTGGCGGTCGTAGCTCATCCCCCACCGCCAGTGCGGGTACCGGCTCTGGAAGCCGCCGTAGGCGATGAGTTCGTTCATGTCGTCGTAGTCGACGACCCAGTAGTTCACGTTGTACGGTTCCAGCCCGAGTCGCTCTGCGAGGTCGTTCGCGGCCTCGACCGGCTCCTGAAGCGACTCGGCTTCCTGTTGCATTCGGATTTCGTCGGGTGATTTCATTGGCGTTTCCTCCGGTTGTTACTCATCTGTCTCCTCCGTGCTTAGTATCTCGTAGATGGCGTCGGTCACGTCTGCTGGACGGGTGACGTAGGCCACCGCCACGTCGTTGCTGTCGCCAAAGTGGTTCTCGACCTCTTCGGCGTGGGTCGCGTTGATCGCGTTGCCCGACGGCTGTGTCTCCACGTAGGCGTGGAGGTTGGCGTCGATTCGCTCCATCAGCGGGATGACGTTCTTGTCGGTGTCGTTCGAGGAGTTCTCCGAGTCGCCCGCTGCGAAGACATACCGGTTCCAGTCTGTCCACGGGTACTCCTCGTCCAGTCGCTCCAGTGCCAGTTCGTACGCACTCGATATGCGGGTCCCGCCGCCCGACCGGATGCCGAAGAACTCCTCGCGGTCGACCTCCCAGGCGTCTGCGTCGTGAGCGATGTAGACGAACTCGGCGTTGTCGTACTTCCCCTGGAGATACCAGTCCAGTGGCGTGAACGTCCGCTCGACGAGTTCTCGCTTTTTCTGGCGCATACTCCCGGAGACATCGCGGATGTTGACGACGACCACGTTGCGCTCGCGCTCCTCGACAATCTCGGGGTAGCGGTACCGCTCATCCTCCCGCCGGAACGGAACCTGGTCGACACCGTCCCGGCGTATCCGCTGTGCGGTGTCAGTCCGCTCGACATCCGCGTTCATCTCGTCGAGACTCTCGTAAGTCGTCCGTTCGTCGGCCGGCATCTCGTCGTAGGCGTTCTCTATCCAGATCCGCGAGACGGGCAGGTTCTCGTCGCTTCGGGCCCACTCGAAGACACGAGCCGGCCCCCATCCGTCGACTTTCAGTGCCGCCCGCACGTAGTCCTCGTCGAAATCCATCGCCAGTTTGCGCTTGAGGCCTTTCTTGAACAGCCGCTCGAAATCGAGTGTTCCGGTCGGTCCGGTCCGGGTAATATCGGTGAAATCACCCTCGACTTCCTCGATTACCTTCTTCCCTTTTGGATCGAGGTCCAGGCCGAGTTGTTCGTCCAACTCCTCGGCGAACTCCTCGGGATCCATCTCGTAGTACTCGTGGTCACCACCCTCCTCGCCGGGGTCGCCCTCCTCATCGCCGTCGCCGGGTTCCGGCTCGCCGACGGGGTCGCCGGGCTCAGGTGTGCCGTCCTGGCCCTGGCCGACGCCGCCCATCTCACGCTGGTCGTAAGCGAACTCCGGGAGGTCGATAATCTTGATCGGGATGCGAACTTCGTCGCGACGGCTCTCGCCGAGGTCGCCGTACTGGATGAACTCTTCGAGGTCCTGGCGGCGCTGTTCGCCGACCTCTCTGTATCTGTCGAGGTCGTCTCTCAGTCCCATCGTCCCACTAGCTCCATTTGTAGCTCACCTGATTCATGACGTGACGGCTCGTCAGTTCTGCCGTCGCCTCGCTGTAATCGTACAGCTCTTGCATGTTCTGTATCGTCTCCTGTTTGAGTCGCTCCGTCTGCGTTCCGGTCGGTGGGTTGTCCCACTGGTGTGGGTCGAAGTCCTCGTAGGTCCGTTTGATATCCTCCCAGTCGTAATTCCCAAGCACTGCTTTGATGACCGGAATCTCCTTCGGATTGACCGCCGAGACACGGAACTCCTCGTCGCGGTTGCGCCACGCGTGGCGGTTGAGCGCGGTAATAATCTGCTCGGTCCGGAACTCCGCGACGGCGTCGTCGGGCTGATTGCCGGTGTAATCGTCCTCGGTGAACCGGCCGAGGTGCTCGATTTCGAACACCTTCATCTTCAGCGGGTCCGGGTCGACCCGCTCGCCGCGGTCGTTTTCGAGTGTCTCGCCCTGTGCCCAGGCGTAGACGTGTTCGACGTACTCTTCGACCGTCGCCTCGTCGACACGCTTGTCTCGCATCATCGCGTTCAGCACGTCCTCCTCCTGCTGGGAGAAGGTGTACTCCTTGACAGGGGCGATTCGTTCCTCGAACTCTGCGGCTTCTGTCGTCGAGAACACAGGCGCATCAGCCAGCCGTTCAGCCATCGCATCGAGCACGTCTCTGGGCATCATGACCGACTCGACATCGAACTCCTGGTGGAATCGGTCCGACTCCTCGTGGAGCAGATCCGCGATGATGTCCCGCGTGTAGGTGACCGGGATGCCGTGTTCGCCGTTCCTGCCCGACCCGTCGAACTCCACGTCCTCGATGTCGATTCGCTCGTCACCGTCCTGCAGGTAGCCCCGGTCGAACAGCAACGCCTTGTCGACGATTGAAATGTCCTCGGGCAGGTCTGTGGTATCGAGTCTGGAGACGACGGCGTACATCGCGGCCGCTTCGAGGGTGTGAGGCGCGAGTTCGCGCTCCCGGACAGTGTTGTCGGCACGGCGGACCTGAACCGAAAGTGGTGCGCGAATCCACTCTTCGAGCTGGTCCCAGGTGCTTGCGTCCCAGACACTGGTCTCGTCAGTCAGCTCGCGGCGCAACAGTTCGGCCTCCAGCGAGAGGTTCGTCAGGTAGGTGAACCGATGGCGGTCGAGCCGTCGCTTCAGCGCCTTGAGCGGGTCCTGTCCCTCCCGTTCGACGTGTTGGTTCAGCTGGCCTTCGAGGTCGGGGTTCGAGATGATGACCAGCTGGGTGTCGATGTCCATCCCGATTCCCTTGTCGAGTTTGACTCGTCCCTCGTCGGGAACGTTCAACAGTTTCTGGAGTAGGTCGGAGTGTTGGGAAGCGTCCTCGACGATTGTGAGCAGCCCGTTTCCCTGCGAGAGGACGCCGTCGTAGGAAAAGGCCTGTGGGTTCTTGCGACCTCGGGAGTCGAGTTCGCGCAACATGCCGTGCATCCAGGAGCCGACCAGCCGCTCTTTTGGCGTTCCCTCGTCCTCGGAGTGGAGGATGCCGATTCCCCTGCCGATGTCGACGACGAAGTTCTTTATCCGCAGGTGTTGGCGGTCTGTCGCCGCAGAGAACAGGTCCTCGACGCCGTCGCGGCGGTACTGTTCTTCGAGGTACTCGTAGGCCTCTCGACAGAAGGGGTCGAGTTCACCGTCGACGCGAAGTGGGATGTGGTCGTCGATGCGCTCGTTCAGTTCCGCGACGAGGTCGTCTCTGACCGTCTCCGGAAACACCGTCAGCGGATGAGACTGGACCGGACTCTCGTACCAGTCGTCCTCGTCTCCCATCGTCCCCTCGTCGCTGTAGGTCAATCCCGGGGAACTGTCGAGGCCGGCGACGTTCCACTCCATGGTGTAGCGCCGCCCTTCGTCGGTCTTCGAGAACTCCCGGAGTCCGTTGACGAGACACCGCTTCAGCTCGGATTTGCCTGTCGCCGTTGGCCCCTCGAGCCAGAGGATTTTCTCGTCTTTGCCACGACCTGCTGCAATCGAACGGAGGTCGTCGACGAAGCGGTTGAGCACCTCCGTGTTGCCCAGAATGGCGTGTTCGCCGTCGTTCCAGGGGTCGTCGAAGAACCGATACCGCTCTTTCTCGTCGCCTTCCTCGATGACCGTTCGTGTGCCGGCGGATTCGATTGCCGCAAGCAGGTACTTCGGGGCGTGAGCGCCGCGGTGGGGTGCCGACAGGAGCGTCTCGACGTAGTCGCCGAGGCTCATCGGCTCCTCGTAGGTGGCATCGAGCGTTCTGTCCGCAGCCTCGATGTAGTCGTTACCGCTTCCGTCGGTGTGCATTGGTCACTCCTCCATCTCGCTTTTTGCCACCTCTGCGCCGGCGAATTCGAGGACCTCTTTGGCCCCCTCTTCGGAGTATCCCTGCTCGATGAGCGCGTCTATCCACTCGTTGCGCTCGTCGTCGTCCATATCGCCGCTGGTGACCAGCGCCGAGAAGTTGATGTTGTGTTTCTTGTCCTCCCAGAGCTTGCGTTCGAGCGCTCTGCGAAGCCTGTCGTTGTCCTGTGGCTCGAAAGACACTCCCTCGCGGGCACGCCGGGAGACCCAGTTTGCGACCTCCTGGCGGAAGTCATCCTTGCGGTCCTCGGGCAGGTCGAGTTTCTCTTCGACGCTCCGGAGGAACTGTTCGTCTGGCTCCTGTTCGCGGCCCGTGATATCGTCCTCGACGGTGTCGTCGTCGATGTAGGCCATGACGTGGTCCATGTACTTCTCGCCCTGGCGCTGGATCTCGTCGACATCGTAGGCCAGTGCGTGGCGCACATCCTCGATTGCGCGCTCTTTGTACTCCTCGCGGACGAGTTCGAGATAGCGGTAGTAGGTCTCGAACATGTCCGAGGAGATTGAGCCGTGGTTTTCGAGGTTGCCTTCGAGGTGGTTGAACGTCGTCAGCGGCGAGAGGAACGACCGCGAGCGATGCATCGAGTCCATGATTGCCTCGGCAATCTCGTCACCGATGAACCGCGGCGAGACGCCGTCCATCCCCTCGCCGATTTCGACCTTCTCGGCGGCCTCCTCACGGAGCTTCTTCACGTCGACATCCTCGGTCTCGTCAATCTCTCCGTTGTAGGCTTTCGCCTTCTGGAGCAGGTCGATCCCGCCCGCGTCGGGGTCTTCGATGCGGGTAAGCACGCCGAACAGGCCGGCCATCTCCAGGGTATGCGGCTCGACGCCGATGTCCGGCAGATCCGCGTTCTGGAGCATCTTCCGGTAAATCTGGGCCTCGTCCTCGTAGGAGAGGACGTAGGGGAAGTCGATGCGTTTGGTCCGGTCGTTGAACGCCTCCATCTTCTCGTCGCCTTTTTTCTCCCGGTACTCGGGCATGTTCGTTCGGCCGACGATGACCTGGTCGATGTCGATTCTGGGGTTGTTCTTTGGCTTTATCGTCTTCTCCTGGGTCGCGTGCAGGAAGTCATAGAGGAACTCCCGCTGGAGCTTCAACAGCTCTTCGCCCGAGAAGATGCCCCGGTTGGAGTTACAGAAGGCTCCGGAGTAGTCGAAGGCGCGGGGGTCTGATTCGCCGTAGACGGCGATTTTCGAGTAGTTGACGTCGCCGGTGAGCTCGGTCTCGTCCTGGTTTTTCTTGTCTTTTGGCTCGAAGGTCTCGATTGCCTGTCGCTTGTTCTCGTCGGCGAGCAGCCGGACGACCTCGACGTGGTTGTCGAGCACCGCTTCGAGGTCGTCGTCGTAGTGGGCGAGCAGGCGGTCCATGTAGAACTCGCTCGCCGGGTCCAGTGACTGCTCGTTTCGAATCGTGTATGGGGCATCGAGTCGCTCGTTGATGTCGTCGATGACCTGCTGGCGCTGTTTTCTCGGCAACAGGACAATCGGGTCCTGGTTCATCGGCGAGCGGACCACGTCGTCGGCTGGGTCCTGGTCGGGAATGACGCTACAGAGGTCCGTCCATCGGAACGTGTACATCCGCCCCTCGTCGCGCGTCGTGTAGTCTTCGAAGTACTCCCGGACCTGCGAGTCAAAAGCCGATTTCCCGGAGCCGACCGGGCCGAGCAACAGGAGGATACGTCGGTCGGGGCCGAGTCCGCGTGCCCCGGATTTGACCTTGTTGACGAACCCGTGGATTGCCTCGTGGATGATTCGGCCGTAGAAGGTGTCTTCGCCGTCGTTCAGCGGGTCCTCCGAAGCGAGCTGGTACTCGACGACGCCCTCGTCCTCGTCGTAGGTCGTCCCGTAGTGGTCGAACATGTCGGCGACGCGCTGGTGTGCCCCGCGGGCGATACGCGGCGCGTCGTAGAGTTCGGCGAGGTACCAGTCGAACGACCGCGGCTTGCGAAGGTCACTCGGTATTGTGTTTCTGTACTCCTCGCTCAGCGATTCCAGGGTGCGTTCGTGTTCACTCATTTGTGTACTCCGTGAGTCTGGTTGCTGTCTCCGGGGCCGGGGGCGACCCGATCTGGCCGTCTTTCAGCGGCGACCTGCCTCTGTTTCTGAACTGGCTCCGTCAGGGCACGGGGACCATCGGTTGTCGATCTGTTCCGCATCCTTTTAGTATAGTACTTCTACTCACATATAAGTGTCACTGTAATTGGGTTACCCTATTCGATATATCGCCGCACAGAGCGTCGAACTTGGGTGACGTTGCCGCGTGAAGTGTTAAAATATCTAACACGAAGGCCCCCTATTTATATATGAGAACTCGAAACCCTCCCAGGAGAGTCGAACACTGCTGTTTATACCGCTGGCCAGACAACTGCCGATATGGAATTCGAGGGGCTCGACGAGGCCTGGCAGGTCTGGAGTCTGGAGTCGACCAAGGCCGTGCTCGCCTATCGGCCCGATATCTTCGACAGCCAGGAGTTTCCCGCCGAGTGTCTCCCGACAATCTACGTGACAAAAGGGAGACGCGGCCGTCGTCCAGGGCGTGACGTCCCCGACCCAGCCGACTCGTGGTACGTGACACTCTATCTGGAGCCCGAGATCGACCTCGACGAACGGGAGTTCGACTCAGCGGAGGCCGCAACGACTGGCGCGATGGCGCTGGCGAGTGAGTTCTCCCGGGGTGAGATTTCGTATCGGGACCTCTATCAGGTGCCTCGTCCATCCTACTTCGAGCAACTCGATGAACTCACCGGCCGAGAACCCTGATTAGTCGTCGACAGTGTGGCCGGCTGCACTCGGCTCAACCACGCTAACAGTCCCATCAAGACCCAGTTTGTCGAGGGTAGCCACTGCACTTTCCTCGGCCTCCGTTGCTCTGGCAGCGTCGGTCACGCCGTAGGCCGTCGGCCCCCAGGAGGACTGGCCGGCTCCGAAAACGGCCTCGTTCCGAGAGAGCTGTTCGATGATTTCGCCAGCCGGTGGCCGGTAGAGACCGCCCTGCTCGTCGGCGTACCACGTCCCGTTGAGGCGGCCGATGCGGCTGATTGCGTCGCCGAAGGCACTGATGTCTCTCTCGGTAATGGCCGGCAGGAGCTGGCGGGTGAGGACAGCCGCGACATCATCGGCGACAGTCGGATCCGCAGTGTCGACTGCCGACTGCATGCTCGCGTCCTCGTCGGGTCCGCTACGTCCCTGCTCGGCTGCCGGCGTCACGACGACGAACCGCCAGTCTGCCGGAAGCGGCCGGGAGACAATCGGTGACGGCACCTCCCAGTTGCCTGGCTCTGGCGGGTCTGTGGTGAACCGCTCTGTCGGGTGGCCTGCATCGACGGCGAAGCCGCCGGACTCGAAGGTGGCAACACCGACGCCGCTCCGGCCGCCCCGCCCGAGTTCAGGGGCGGCATCGCGCGGGTCGACGGTCTCTCCGTACGCCTCGGCGATGCCGACCAGACACGAAAGGGCGAGCTGTGTGCCACTCCCCAACCCGACGTGTCGGTCGAACCGTTCCTCGACCGTGAGACGAGCGCCCGGAACATCGAGCACATCGAGCGCTCGCTCGGCGTACCCCCGGAGCCCGTCGCCCTGGCAGCGCAGCCGCTCTGCCTGCGTCACCTCGATGTTGATTCGTGGTTCGTCGAGGCCGAGTCCGATGCCGCCGTAGAGTCGGTCGTGGGCCAGCGAGAGGTTTTGAAAGCCGACGTGTAGGCGTGCGCCCGTCTCGACGGTGACCATGCTGGCTCAGACTAGTGACCACCAGATAAAAAGCGTGCCCCCGACGACAGAACTTGCGACAGATTACCGGACGATGACCACGGCCCGCTCGGTCTCTATCATCTGCCCTTCGCCGGAGTAGGTTCGGGACTTCTCGATTTCGAACATTTCGTCGTCGAGTTCGAACTCACCGTCTGCAACACGGAGTGTCTCGCCGTCCACCTCGAAGGCACCTGACTCGATGGCGTCGTCGATGGCACCAACCTCGGAGCCGAACTCCGGTCCGACCAGCGAGTAGTCCAGGTCGACATCGCTGATTTCGGTCGTCACCGCCGGCTCCTCGTCGAAGGTCTCTGTCTGCTCGACGTGCATCACGTCGGCGATAGCGTCGGTGAATCCGCCGACGTGACCGTAGATATCGACCGCGGCCAGGGGCTCGTTCAGGGGGAGTCCGTTCTCGGTTTTGTAGCGACGCAGTGCTCCGATGACCTCCATTGCTGTCTCACCGGCTGCGAGGTCAGCATCGTAGCCGGCCGGCTCGGGCCAGTCCTGGCGGTGCAGCGACTCCTCACCGTCGTAGAGGTGCTGGTAGAGCTCCTCCGTGACGTGGGGCAACAGCGGGGCCCACAGCTTCAGGAACGTGTTGTGTGCGCGAAGCAGCGCGTACTCCGTCGAGTCGTCGCCGTCACCAGCGAGGCGCTGTTTGGCGATTTCGAGGTAGTCGTCACAGAACGTTGACCAGAAGAAGGTGCGAAGCTCGTCGCGTGCCTTGGCGAACTCGTAGTTGTTGAACCGCTCTGTCAGTGCGTCGACGGTCTCGTCGAGCTTCGCGAGGAACCACCGGTCGATGTCGGCCAGCTCGGACTCGGGCTTCTGTTCTGCCAGTATCGAGCGGTCCACGTCTTCGGTCAGCTGGTCGACCAGCCGGGAGGCGTTCCAGAGCTTCTGGAGGAGACGCTCGCCGGCCTCCAGTGCGTTCTCGCGGTACGGGAAGTCGTCACCGATAGAGGCGCTCGCGGTCCAGTAGCGGGTCGCGTCGATGGGGTACTTCTGGATGACTTCACGCGGTGGAATGACGTTACCTTTTGATTTCGACATCGCCTCGCGGTTCTCGTCGAGCACCATTCCGTGGATGATGACATCCTGGAAGGGGGCTTCGCCGGTGTGTTCGTAGCATTTAACGATAGTGTGGAACAGCCAGAATGAGATGATATCGTGGCCCTGTGGCCGGAGGTTCATCGGGTACAGCTCCGGCTTGTCCATCGTCAGCTTCTCTGTCTCCGTGTCCCAGTCCCAGCCGGTGTTGACCAGTGGCGTCAGCGACGAGGTTGCCCACGTGTCGAAGACATCCGTCTCGGCGGCGAACTCGTCGTGACCACACGCCGGACAGGCATCGACCGGCGGCTCGTCCTCGATTGGGTCGACTGGAAGCGCATCGCGGTCGGCCGTAACTGTCTCGTCACACTCCTCACAGTACCAGACCGGGAACGGAATGCCGGAGTCCCGTTGACGGGAGATACACCAGTCCCATTCGAGCCCCTCGATCCAGTGTTTGTACCGGGTAAACATCTTCTCGGGGTGCCAGTCTATCTGCCGGCCGGCTTCGAGATACTCCTCTTTCTTGTCGAGTATCTCGACGTACCACTGTTCGGTGACGAGGTACTCGACTTCCTCGTCACAGCGCTCGTGGACCTGGACTGTGTGTTCGTGGTCGCGCGATTCGAGCAGGTAGCCGGTTTCGTCGAGGTCCTCGATGATAGCCTCGCGAGCGTCGACGGTGGTCATCCCCTCGTAGTCGTCTGCGAGGTCGGTCATCGTCCCCGACTCGTCGATGGCAATGCGCAAATCGAGGTCGTGGGCCTGGTACCACTCGATGTCGGTCTGGTCGCCGAAGGTACAACACATCACCAGACCGCTGCCGGTCTCGAGGTCGACCCGGTCGTCTTCGAGAATCGGCACTTCCTGGCCGAACAGCGGCACCCGAGCGGTGCCGCCGACGAGATGCTGGTTTGCCTCGTCGTCGGGATGGACGAACACCGAGACACACGCGGGCAACAGTTCGGGTCGCGTCGTCGAGATAGTGAACGTCTCCTGGTCGGTCTCGCCGTCGCCTGCCTCGACCAGTTCGAAGGCGATGTCGTTGAATTTGGTCTGTTTGTCGAGGTCTTCCTGTTCGACCTGTGAGATGGCGGTCTCGCAGTCGGGACACCAGATGGTCGGGGCTCGCTGTTGGTACTCCCGGCCCTTGTCATAGAGGTCCAGAAAAGACAGCTGAGAGGTGCGCTGGACCTGCGGGGAGATTGTCTTGTAGGTGTTGTCCCAGTCGATGGAGATGGCGAGTGACTGCACGTCGTCGGTGAACTCCGCCTCGTAGTCCTTACAGACATCGCGGCATTTGTCCTGGAACTCACGCCGTGTGAAATCGCCGTGGTTGATGCCGAGTTCGCGCTCGGTGAGTCGCTCCGAGGCGATGCCGTTGTCGTCGTAGCCAAAGGGGAAGTACACGTCATCGCCGTACATCCGCTTGAATCGGGCGACGAAATCCATTAGGGTGAGACCGTAGAGATGACCCATATGCAGGTCACCAGAGACCGTCGGCGGTGGAGTGTCGATGGCGTACTGGGTGTCCAGGTCTCCCTGGTATGCGTAGGTCTCGTTCTCGACCCACCGCTGTTGCCAGACCGGCTCGACCGATTCTGGGTCGTACTCGCCGCTCAGGCCGTCTCGCTCGTTGTTCGTGGCCGATTCCTCGCTCGATCGTTGGTCTGTCTCGCTCATGTGTGGCTGTAACTGTAGTCGTCTCTGTGAACGGAACGCCGGTGTTTGCGGACTGTACGAGCGCCGAGGGATGTGGTTTAGCGGGGCAGAGACGCCCCTACTACGGGAGATACGAAAACCAGCGTCGCAGTCACTCGACGCGCCATTACACCACCGTCCAACGTCTGGCAGATTAATCTCTTCGGTTTTATCTGTTCTAACACAGGTCCGGAACGCTACAGCGGCTGGGAGTTGTGCTCCTGACCCTCGCGGCCGCGCCCGGAGTGTGCGCGGACCCAGAGCCGCCCGATTCGGGAGAGCTTCGTGTGGTAGGACTTTCCATCGGATTCCTGTTCGATATACCCCTTCCCGCCGGGGCCGAGCCTGTCGACGGTGTAGATGACCTTGGAGCGAAAGGAGTCGGTATACTCCTCGCCCAGTTCTCGGGCGAGTTGCTGTGCGAGCTCCGAAACCGAGTCGAATGCCCCGTGTTCGCCGAGTGTGAACAGAATCACCTCCTCGAATGGCTTGACGTTCGAGAACGAGGCAACAGGGAGCTCGACGACATGGCTCCCGTCGATTTCTTTCGCCCCGATTGTCGTCCCCCGTTCGTCGAACTCCGAGAGCAGTTGCTGTGCGCTTTCGAGTCGGTCGTCGATGCGGTCGTCCATCCCCTCCGCTGGCTGCTCGCTGTCCTGGAGCTCTTCGAGCAGGTCCCGTTGGGTGCGCAGCTCCTCTGCAAGCTCGGTTTCGAGGTACTTCTCCGGAACGGTGTAGTAGGTATGGATGCGGTCGCGGTCGGACTCGCGCTCGACCATGATGGAGTGGGCCGCTATCGCGAACGCAAATGAGACCGTCCGTGGCATGGCAGAGATGTTGACCCAGACCTCGCTTTCGTCGCTCTCACCTCGGTCGAGTTCCTGTTGGATGAGGTCGAACGCTTGCTCGAAGGCACCGTCGTAATCGTAGACGTCGCCGATGACGTACTGCTCGGTCTCTGCGCCGAGCAGACTCCGGAAGTCCTGTTCGAGCTTCTCGGCGAGCTGGCGGGAGTACTCGACGTTGGCCTGGCTTCCCACGTCACCTTTGAGGAGGACGACGTGGTCGACATCCATCTGCTCGCGCACGAGCGGCGCGATAACCCGGTCGTAGTCGAAGCCGACCGGGACGATGTGAGTCTGCATACATGATAGCTGGACCGGGAGCGACATATATCCATCACTCGCCGAGTCGTCTGGTGTCGCGCCCTTTTTATCTTCGAACAGTGTTGTATCGCATATGACCGAGCAGGACGCAGACGACCAGGATACAGAGCCAGAAGCGGCCGACGAGCAGGAGGTGGCGGACGACGCAGCCGCCGACGGAGAGACGGTCGAAGACGAGGCGGGGCCAGCGCCCGACTCTGTGTCGGCGTTTCTCTCGGAGTTGGCCGAGGCACCGGAAGAAGATATCGACGAGGTTCTCGCGGATATCGTCGCAGACGACAGCACAGTTGAGGAGGAGGCCGACAGCGAGGGCGAGATACAACTCGACCCAGCCGAGGTGACTGTCCCAGACGAGCTCGTGACCGCGCTCGAATCCACCCAGACCGAACAGCTAGCCCAGACCGTTGCGGTGCTGCGGGCGGAACTCGACAGACGCAGCTCGGAGCTCGAAGCAGCCAGAGCGGAGGCCGAGGACCTCGAATCCAGACTCGCACGCAAGCAGGCCGACTTCCAGAACTACAAGAAACGACAGAAAAAGCGCCTCGAAGAGGAAAAACAGCGCGCCACCGAGGATTTTGTCACCCGCCTGCTCGATGTGCGGGATAACCTCGAACGCGCCTTGGAACAGGATGAAGACACGGACATCAGAGGCGGCGTCGAATCGACACTCGACCAGTTCGACCAGCAACTCGACCGCGAGAACGTCGAGCCAATCGAACCCGAGGTTGGACAGGAGACTGACCCACGCAGACACGAAGTACTCGCCACCATCGCCTCGGACCAGCCCGAGGACACCGTCGCCCAGATTCATCGGTCCGGCTACGTGATGGGTGAGAAGGTTCTTCGTCCCGCACAGGTGGCCGTCAGTGACGGCTCGCTCAGCGACCAGGAAGAGACGGAGTAACGGTAGATTTGCGGTGCAACTATAATCTTTGGGGGAGCGCCCGCTTACCGCGGTAAATCCCCGGGATGACGGCTTGTGTGGGCGACACACGTCTGGCGCATCTAGCAACTTTTAACCGACCGAGTCGGATAGTTACTGATAACATGGCAAGCAACAAGATTCTCGGTATCGACCTTGGGACCACGAACAGCGCGTTCGCGGTTATGGAGGGTGGTGATCCGGAGATTATCGTCAACAGCGAGGGTGAACGGACGACTCCCTCCGTTGTCGCGTTCTCCGACGGCGAACAGATTGTCGGCAAACCGGCCAAAAATCAGGCCGTCCAGAATCCCGACAACACAATCGAGTCAGTTAAACGACACATGGGGGAGGACGACTACACCGTTGACCTCGACGGCGAAGCGTACACCCCCGAGCAGGTCTCGGCGATGACCCTCCAGAAAATCAAACGCGACGCCGAGGACTACCTCGGCGAGGAAATCGAGCGTGCGGTCATCACGGTGCCGGCCTATTTCTCTGACCGGCAGCGCCAGGCGACCAAAGACGCCGGCGAGATCGCCGGCTTCGAGGTCGAACGCATCGTCAACGAGCCGACGGCCGCAGCGATGGCCTACGGCCTCGACGACGAATCCGACCAGACTGTACTCGTCTACGACCTCGGCGGCGGCACGTTCGATGTCTCTATTCTCGACCTCGGGGGCGGCGTCTACGAGGTCGTCGCCACCAACGGGGACAACGATCTCGGCGGCGACGACTGGGACCAGGCCGTCATTGACTGGCTTGCCGACGATTTCGAGGCCGAACACGGTATCGACCTTCGAGAGGACCGCCAGGCCCTCCAGCGGCTCACTGAGGCCGCCGAGGAGGCGAAAATCGAGCTCTCGAACCGCAAGGAGACAACCATCAATCTCCCCTTCATCGCGGCCGACGACGAGGGCCCGAAAGACCTCGAGGCCTCGCTGACCCGGGCGAAATTCGAGTCTCTGACCAGCGACCTCGTCGAGCGGACCGTCGGACCGACGGAAACCGCGCTCGAAGACGCAGGCCTGGCCCAATCTGACATCGACGAGGTCATTCTCGTCGGCGGCTCGACGCGGATGCCGATGATACAGGAGCAAGTCGAGGAACTGACCGGCAAAGAGCCCAAGAAGAACGTCAACCCCGACGAGGCCGTCGCGCTGGGCGCGGCAATCCAGGGTGGCGTACTTGCGGGCGATGTCGACGACATCGTGCTCGTCGACGTGACACCACTTTCGCTCGGTGTCGAGGTCAAAGGCGGCCTCTTCGAGCGACTCATCGACAAGAACACCTCCATTCCCACCGAGGAGTCCAAAATCTTCACGACCGCCCAGGGCAACCAGACGATGGTCCAGATTCGTGTCTTCCAGGGCGAACGCGAAATCGCCGAGGAGAACGAACTGCTCGGTGAGTTCAGCCTGACCGGCATCCCGCCAGCGCCCGCCGGAACCCCCCAGATTGAAGTGACCTTCGAGATTGACGAAAACGGCATCGTCAACGTCAGCGCCGAGGACAAAGGCTCTGGCGAGAGCGAGGAGATTACCATCGAGGGCGGCGCGGGCCTCTCGGACGAGGAGATAGAACAGATGCAGGAAGAGGCCGAGAAACACGCCGAAGAGGACGAAAAGCGCCGCGAGCGCATCGAGGCCCGCAACGAGGCCGAGGCGACCATCCAGCGCGCGGAGACCCTTCTCGAGGAGAACGAGGAGGCAGTCGACGAGGACCTCCGCGAGACCATCGAGTCCGCAGTCGAGGACCTCCAGGAAGTCGTCGACGACGAAGACGCAACGAAAGAGGAGCTCGAGGATGCCGCAGAAGAGCTTTCCGAGGAGCTCCAGGAGATTGGGAAACAGATGTACCAGGACCAGGCCGGAGAGGGTGCCGCGGCCGGCGGTCCCGGCGGTATGGGCGGCGCTGCCGGCGGCCCCGGTGGAATGGGCGGCGCAGCCGGCGGTCCTGGCGGTATGGGTGGTGCCGGTGCAGATGCCGGTGAAGAGTACGTCGACGCAGACTTCGAGGATGTCGACGAGGACGAAGAAGACGACGAGTAACTGACGTTCAGTTTTCTTTGCGGGAGCTAACGGCAGCCCATATCGAGACAGCGCCGAGCAAGATTGCCGGAATCATCGGCAGCGTGAGATAGGCCTGTCGCCAGCTGATGCCGACTCGGGCGATGAGGTCCTGTGCGTACGGGAGATAGAGCACAGCGGCGGGGACCACGAGAAACGAGAAGACGACAACGCCGACCAGCAGCCAGCCCCGCCAGTCGAACGAGTCCTGGTCTGGCGGCCGATAGCTGGGGTACTCTGGCGGCTCTCTTCCTCCGCCGGGCGAGTCGTCGGTCGTCTCCGCTGGCTCATCCGTCATACAGCTCGTCTGGGATTACGACTACCTTCCCAAAACCCTCACGTTCTTCGAGGAGTCGGTGTGCTTCAGCTGTCTCACTCATCGGCAGCGTCTCGCGGATGCGTGGTTCGAAGGTCCCGTCCCAGACGAGTTTGAGCACGTCGTCAACCTCGCCGGGCGTCGCCATCGTCGACCCGATGATGTCGAGCTGGTTCCAGAAGATGCGGTTGATGTCGGTCTTGGGCCGGCCGCCGGTGGTCGCTCCGCAGGTGACGATACGGCCGCCGCGGGCGAGGGTCTTGATGGAGTCGTGCCAGGTCGCAGCGCCGACGTGGTCGACCACCATGTCGACGCCACGCTTTCCGGTCCGGTCCCGGATTTCGGCCGCGAAGTCGTCTTCCTCGTAGTTGATGACGTGGTCGGCACCAATCTCGCTCGCGTAGGACAGCTTCTCGTCGGTGCTGGCGGTGGCGTACACCTCCGCGCCGGCGTAGTCCGCAATCTGAACCGCGGCGTGACCAACGCCGCCACTCGCTCCGAGGACGAGAACCGACTCCCCGGGCGAGAGTTCGCCACGGGTCAACAACATCCGCCAGGCCGTCTGGAAGACCAGCGGCGCGGCAGCCGCGGTCTCCCACTCGACATGCTCCGGGACGGAGACGAGATTATCAGCGGGGACGACTGCCTTCTCGGAGTGGACGCCACGGACGTGTTCGCCGATGATGTGATAGTTCACACACAGCGTCGGCTCGCCGCGCCGACAGAACTCACAGTCGCCACAGCTCACGCCCGCCGAGACAGCGACGCGGTCGCCGGGCTCGAACCGGGAGACGCCCTCGCCGACCGACTCGACGACGCCGGCGCCGTCGCTGCCGGGAATGTGTGGCATCCGGAGGTCAAGACCTGGTAGCCCGCGCCGCGTCCAGACGTCCAGGTGGTTCAGGGCGCCCGCCCGCATCTCGACACGGACCTCGCCGCGTTCGGGCTCCGGTGTGGCGTGGTCGTCGTACGCGATGACATCTCGTTCGCCGTGGTCGGTGAACTGAACTGCCTTCATGAGCGATCCAATGGCCGCCCGGGAGAAAATCCTACTGGAAGCTACCGATTCTCGCGCTGTTCGACCTTGTTCAATTCGATGAGCAGCCGGAACGTGGCCTTGACGAGGTTGGCGTCCACGTCGAAGCGCTCTGCGTTCTCGCCGGCGCGGTCCATCACCGCCTGTTCCTGTTGCTCGTCGACTGTAGGCAGCCCCTGCTGTGCTTTGACCTCGGCGATGGTGTCGGCGACATACGTTCGCTGGGCGATGAGCTCGACGAGCTCCTGGTCGATGCTCCGGATTTCCGCGCGCAGTTCCTCAAGGCTCATCGACTCGGGGTCGACGGTATCTGTCTCAGTCATCGATACGTGCACCGTCATTCTGTGTCGTAGTAAGCAGTGTGGTCCCAGGTCGCTCGTCCCATCGTTCGCGCACCGCCGTGAGGTCCATAGCGTCGCCGACAGCGACGAAGCTGGGTCCCGTTCCCGACAGCGAGACACCCGTCACGTCGGGTAACGCGTTGAGTATCGGGTCGGGGCTGAACCCCAGCGCGCTACAGAACGCGAAGCCGTTGACCGTCATCGCACGCTTGAACTCGCCGTCGAGTGCAAGATCGGCGACCAGATCAGCGACTGGAGCGACTCGACGACACCGCTCGACGGAGGCGTCGCTACTGAAAGCCTGCTCGGGCGGGGTCCAGACCAGCACGTCCCACTCTCGGGTGGCTCGATGGAGCAACTCGTCGCGGTCGTTGTCTGTCACAGTCACGCCGCCGAGCATACTCGCACTGGCGTCGTCAAAGGCCCCGGTGACAGTCACACCCACATCGCGGGCGGCCTCAACGCCGAGACGGGCCGCTTCGGTGCGCGTGACCTCGTCGGCAGCGTCAAGCGCCGACAACGTCGCCATCACCGTCGCGTTCGCTGCTGCACTGGAGGATTTCAGTCCCGAGGCGAGTGGTACTTCGCTGTCCGTCCGGACTGTTCCCCCCTGGCTGTCTCCGTACGTTTCGGTGACGAGTTCAACACATCGTTCGATAAGGCGAGTGTCGGCGTCGTCGACACCGTCAACAGTGCCACTCACCGACCCCTTGCCGAGCGTTACTGTCGCCGTGACCTCGGGGCCGATTGCGAACGCCGACCCGGTTCCTGTTGCCAGTGCGTTCAACACCGTCCCCGCGGCTGGCGCGGCTGCTCGTCCGTCCATGCGAGAAAGTGACATACGACGACACTTACGTGTACTGGTCACGGACAGCGTTGACTACGCCGGCTCGAATCGGAAGCCGTCCCAGGGCTGGTCGGCCCCATTTCGGACGCTCTGTTCGGGGTCCCGTAGCTGTTCGACGTAGACCGGCGTCACCTCCGTGCCGAGAGAGACATCGGCGGTCGTGCCCCCAAGAACCCTGACCTGTCCTCGGTCATGCGAGAACTCGACGAGTGCCAGCGTGTTCGGCTCTCGAACACCGGGGGGTGTCGACTCGACGGTTGTCCAGGAGACGACGGTTCCCGTCTCCGCCGTCAGGTCGACGGTATCGGTCTGTTCGCTGCCACAGTCCGGACAGCGGGGGTGTGCCGGGTACGTCACGTGGCCGCTCTCGCAGGCGTGGGCTAGGAGTTGCGGCGTCGTCTCGGCAGTCATTCTGCGGCCTCCAGCACCGCGCTTGTCACGCAGTTTCCAAAGCCGCCGACGTTACAGGTGAGTCCAACCTCGGCCTCGACCTGGCGCTTCCCGGCGGTGCCCATCAGCTGCTGGTATATCTCGACCGCCTGTGCGACACCGGTCGCCCCGAGTGGGTGTCCGCGAGCCTTCAGTCCCCCAGAGGTGTTCACCGGAAGCTCGCCGTCGAGGGTCGTGGTTCCGTCCATCGCGTACTGCCATCCCTCACCGCGTTCAGCGAATCCGAACGCTTCGAGCTGGAGCGCTTCGAGCAGCGTCACCATGTCGTGTAGCTCGGCGATATCGACCTCTTCGGGACCGATTCCAGCCATCTCGAAGGCTTGCTCGCCGCTCTGTGCGACTGCGCTCATCCAGGTCGGGTCATCGCGCTCGTGAACCACGTGGGTGTCGGTCGCCCCAGCAACGCCGGAGAGCAAGACGAAGTCGTCTGTGTACTGGCGAGCGACCGACGCGGGACAGAACAACAGCGCGGCGCTCCCGTCTGTGACCGGACAGTAGTCGTACAGCCGGAGCGGGTCTGCAACCATCGGACTGGCAAGTGCGGTCTCGATATCGATTTCCTTGCGGAACTGCGCGTTAGGGTTCTTGCGGGCGTTGTCGTGGTTTTTCACGGCGATGTGGGCGAGACTTTCCCGGGGTGCGTCGAACCGGTCGAGGTACTGCCGGGCAGCCAGTCCGGCGAACGAGGGGAGAGTCACGCCATGGGCGTACTCGGTGGGGTGGGTGAGAGAGGCGATAACGTCGCCTGCTTCGCCGGTCGTCTGGTGGGTCATCTTCTCTGCCCCGACCAGCAGCGTCATCTCGCTGGCTCCCGAGGCGACCGATTGCCACGCCGCGTACAGCCCCGCGCCGCCGGAGGCAGAGGTCTGGCCGACGCGCTGGGCGTAGGCCGGAACTGCGCCGATGTCGTGAGCGAGGGCGTTCATAACGCCGGTCTGGCCCTCGAACTCGCCGCTTGCCATGTTCGAGAGATAGAGGTGGTCGAGCGCAGCGGGCTCGACACCCGCGCCGTCGAGACAAGCAAGCGCCGCCTCTGTCGCGAGCTCGTTGACCCACGCCTCGCGGTCGCCGAACGGTGTCATCGATGCCGCAAGTACTGCAACGTCCATGTCATACCCACCGTCCGGGCTGTTGTGTAGGTTTTGGTAGTCGGGTCCAGGAGTCAGCCCTTCGAACAGCCACTCTCTGCCGGTCTTCGCCACCTGGGAAATACCGATAGATTCTTTTGGCACCCCTAAAACTCTAGAACATACAGACAGTGTCCTCCTAATTCGAGCGAGAGAGTGACACAGTACCCTTCGAATATGAGTCAAACCAACGTCTACGAAGAAACTACGTCTGAGACCGCGGAGATGCCGGTCGTCGACTCCGAGACACGGGCGTCCTCGGAGACTGTTCTCGAGATTGATGGGCTCACACGGACCTACGAGCAGGAGTGTGCCGTCGATTCGTTTTCGCTCTCTGTCGAGCAAGGAGAGCTCGTGACGCTGCTAGGGCCGTCTGGCTGTGGGAAGACGACGACGCTCCGGATGATTGCGGGCCTAGAGCGACCAACGGAGGGCTCGATTCGTATCGACGATTCGACTGTCGCCGACGACGAGTCGTTCGTCCCATCGGAGCAACGCGATGTCGGCCTCGTCTTCCAGAACTTCGCGCTGTTTCCACATCTCACTGTCGAGGAGAACGTCACCTTCGGCATCAAGAACTGGGACGAGGAGGCCAAGCGCGACCGTGCCGAGGAACTACTGGAACTCGTGGGCCTTCTCGGCCACCGAGAGAAAAAACCTGACCAGCTTTCGGGCGGCCAGCAGCAACGTGTCGCGCTGGCCCGGTCGCTCGCCCCCGAACCCGACGTTCTCCTGCTCGATGAACCGTTCTCGAATCTCGATGTCCGGCTGCGCATCGAGATGCGCGAAGAGGTCCGGCGAATTCTCAAGCAGGCAGGCGTGACGGCGATATCGGTCACACACGACCAGGAAGAGGCGCTGTCGATTTCCGACCGCGTCGCAATTATGAACGACGGACAACTCGAACAGGTCGGCAAACCCGAAGTCGTCTTCGAGAACCCCGAATCCCGGTTTGTCGCGAGTTTCCTGGGTCGGGCGAGCTTCCTCCCGGGCCGTGTCATCGACGACATCGTCGAGACGGAGCTGGGAACGCTCAGAACCGAGAAGCTCAACGGTCCGGTCGACGCCTACAACGGGGCCGAGATCGACGTACTGGTCAGGCCCGACGACCTCGAAGCCGTTCCGTGTAACGAGGCGACCGCCGACGGCCACATCGTCCACCGCCAGTACAACGGCCCAACCTTCGTCTACCAGGTCGAGCTCGAAAGCGGCACAACTGTCAGATGCCTCCACAACCACGCAGAAACCTTCGAACACGAGCAACCAGTCGCGGTCTCGCTGAAGTCCGACCACCCGCTTGCCTGGTATCCCAAGACGTAGCTACCGGTCGACAGCCCGGCGCCCCGCCTCGTAGCCGGTGACGACCGCCACGCCCGTCCGAGCGCCTTCTTCGACGAAGTTGTATCCGCCGAGCACACTGCCAGCCGAAAAGAGATTTTCGAACACAGGGTCACCATCCACGGACGGCTTGAGAGACGGCGTGACATCGACGCCGAATCGGGCGAAAGCGTGGTCATCCAGCGGGCCCTCCGCAGCCCACTCCCTGTGGGTATCGGGGTAGTCGACCGGACAGTCGAAGATTGGCTCAATCACCTCGGTTCCGGTGCCAACGAGCCCACCAGCAGCCACGCCGCCGGTCGCCAGAACGAACGCGTCTCCTTCGATTGTTCGCTGGCTGTCGGCACCGTCAACCGAGACCGACCGTATCGACCCTCCGACCGTGGAGCAGTCGGTCACGGACGCGCGGGTTAGTTCGACACCGGCCGCTTCGACGGCGTCGAACAACTGTTCTCGAAGGCGGATACCGAGGAGGTTCGGCTCTCCGACGGGAATCTCGAACACGTCGGCCTGGAGCCGAGATTCTAGCTCCGTGCGGATTTCGTCGTGGGCGGCGAGGCCGAGTACCGGCAGAAATCCAACCCGGGCCTCGATATCGAGCGCCGGGCGGACCCGTCGAGCCAGTGCCTCACGGACTGGCGTTCCCTCGGTTGTGTCGCTGTTCTCGTCGAGTGTCTGCGCGAACCCCTCCAGAGGCGGCGTCTCCGGAGAATCGACGGGGAACTCGACGGTCGAGGCGTTCACGTCGAACGGGAGCGCCGAATCGAGCCGCTCGGCCGCCAGTTCGGCGTCGAGGTGAGTGACCGACTCCAGCCCGACGATATGCATGGGTCGCTGGCTGCTGACCAGTCCAGCGGCGACTGCTGCCGGATACCGATACGTCGGTCGGATACCACCGGTGACCGTCGGCGCGAGCGCGTTCCTGTCGGTTCCCCGGTACCGAAGCACGTCATCGAGGTAGTCGAGTGCCCTGTTTACGCCCTCCTCTCCGACCAGCTTGTAGGGATGCTCCGCTGGAAGCGCGCCGATTCGTTCTGTGGGTCTCACGACAGGCTTCTCCTCATCAGGAACCGAGCCAAGCACATCTACGGTACCGGGTTCGTAGCGGTATCGGTCGGGCTTGACTGCGAGCAGATGAACATCGGCGTCCGGGTCGGTGTTCTTGGCCGACAGCGCAGCGAAACAGCCGCCGATACCGGCGCCGACGACGACAACTCGACTCATCGTGACAGCTCACCTCCGGTCGTTCGCTCACAGACCTGCGGTGGTTCCCTGCGAGCGGTGTCTCGTCCGTCAGCGAACGAGGCGAGGTCGATTCCACCGTCCGGACGGTCTGTTGTCTCTCGGTCGCTCGTTTCATCGTCCATGTCGTCGGGGTCAATCACGGGCACGCTACCTCCGAGATTCATCGTTTCGACGTGAGACCGATACGTCTGCGCAGCGGTTTCGAGCCTGTCGCCGACGAGGACCGGTCGCTGTGTCGCCCAGTGTCTGTCGAGAAAGTCACGCAGGGCCCCAGAGACGACCGATTCCTCGTACTCGGGATAGAGAACTCCTGCGAGCCTGTACGCACAGCGACCCTCGACAGGGCTGTGCGCCGGCGTTCGCATCCGGAGCAGTGCCTCGGTCAGGTCGGGGTAATCACACGCCTCGAACGCGGCTTCGATGTCTGCCTGTGTCACCGACTGCTGGTCACAGACGACCGGACCTTCCGCTCGCCTGTCGGTCGCCACGCCGAGTGGGTCCACCGCTGGGAGTGGTATCTCGTCGGTCTGGCACTCCCGGCGGATGCCGAATTTGGTGCAGATATCGTCGGCGACCTGCTCGGCGACGTATCGGTGGGTCGTCAGCGAACCGCCCGCGACCGTCGTCATCCCCCAGCAGTCGTCCCGGTCACCGTGGTCCAGTAGTTTGTGCTCGTGGCCGGTGTTTGTGCTGGCACTCCGGAGACGGCGTGCGGAGTCGGCTCTGAGCATCGCTGCATCACCCACGGCAGGCATCATTCCTTCCGTCTGGGCTTGCAACGCTTTCACTGCCGAAACCGAGGCAGACATCTCTCCGTTCTCCGAGACCGCCGTTCCGACCCTCACGACATCCTGGTGTGGTCTGACGGTCGTCTCATCGCCGTCCGGGCCATACCGAGTGAGTACGGTATCGACCGGACTCGCATCGAGGAGGACCGCACTTTCGACGACTGTCGGTATCTGCATGTCGAGACCGGCACGCGATGCCACCTCTCTGGCCCGCCCGCCAGCCGCGTTGACGACGTAATCCGGGTCAATCTCCTCTGTCTCGCGCTCTTCGATCTGTTTTGAGGTTTCGACGGCCTCACCTGGCATCGTCTGGTCTGTCCCGCCAGGGACACCGGGTTTCCCCCCGTCTGTGACCGCCTGTGCTGTTTCGAACTCTGCATCTGGGGACGGGTCGTGGGCGAGTCGGACCGTCCCGACTGTTCCCTCATCGACGGCAACCTCGGTCACTGCCGTTCGGCTTCTAATTGTTGCCCCGTACTCTTTGGCCCCCTTCGCGTTTGCCAGCGTCAGCCTGAACGGGTCGACGACGCTGTCCGGAACTGAAATACCCAGCTCTATGTCCTCAGACAGGCCGGGCTCTTGCTCTCGAAGCGTCTCGCCGTCGATAGCTTGCGCTGGAATTGAGGCCGACTCCGCAGCCTCGTGTAGTTCCTCCAGTCGTTCCCGGTCTTGCGAGACAATCAGTCCCCCTGTTTCGTCGACACAGCCGTCCGCTATCTGCTGGAGAGTCTGGCTCTCGCGATAGAGGAGTCGTGCCAGTGGCTCGCGTGTTACGTTCCGAGCACCGCTGTAGAGGACGCCAAATTCGGCTGGCGATTCGGCTCCCAGTGTATCCCGTGTGGCGAGCGTTACATCGAGTCCGCGGATAGCGAGGTCTCTGGCAATTGCGGTTGCGAGGACGTCACCACCGATGACCAGCACGTGCGGTGTGTAGCCCATTCGAGTACACGTGACTGCGGTACCGGACCACTTAACGCGTGTGTTGTCGAGCCAGTCCAGAGTTGACCGAAAGATAGTGAATGGATTCTCAACAAGGGACGCTCTTTGCGGCTTCGGGCGGGTGGTGCCAGCAACAGCGGTCTCGGGACTACACCTCGATGTAGTTGCGCTTCCACTCCTCTCTGGCCTCCAGTTCGCGCTGGCCCCGACCTGTCACGGTATACGAGTTGGTCCGCTTGTCGATTTCGCCTTTCTCGACGAGTCCTTTGTCGACCAACGTATCCAGATTGGGATAGAGTCGCCCGTGTTGAATCTCTGTCCCGTAGTAGTCCTCGAGTTCCTCTTTGATTGCAAGGCCGTGTGGCTCGTTCATCCCTGCGGTTATATACAACAAGTCACGCTGAAATCCTGTCAAGTCGTACATCGCAATCTATCAGTTTCATCTGGTTGGTATTAATTCTAACGAGAAGTTGTAATGTCTTTTTTCGGGGCCAAGTCGGAAGAAAACTCATGTGAGGTGTTCTCTTGATCTTTCTATGTTTCAGACGACATCGTCGTTCACGTAGAGTATAGATTGTCAGGTTGAGAAAATTTACATTTAAGATTTTCGTAACATCAGGACGTGGTAAAACCGTCTGGTAAGTATTCTGTCCCTGATTTCGAGAGATGGTGGCTCGGCTTGGAAGTCCTCGTCAGAAGGGGCTCAGTGGGGGTAACGTTTCGTCATCGCCACCACATCCACAGAGTCAGGAGGTCACTACCCATCAAGCTTCCGAGTGCAGACCCGCTGTTTGTCGGCTCGGTGCAGATTTTTATATAGTATCCCGGGAACAGCCCCTCGCGTGTACCGTGTAGCGGCCATCCTTCTGGTTGGGTGTCTCTGCCTGCCCGCCGGTCTGTCGACAGCCACGACTGGACCAGCCGGGCCGGAAATCGTCGAACTCTATCCGAACCCGACTGCAGACGGAGACCACGGCGAGTTCGTCACAGTTCGTGTTCCACCCGGTACGAACCTATCGCAGTACAGGCTGGCCGATGAGCAGCGTTCTGTCCGACTTGATGACACCTGGGGAAACTCGTCCGCTGTGGTGTTCTCCACTCACCCACAGCGCACGACGTCTCTCGTTGGTCGACCTGTACGCGAGCTCTCAGATGACATCCAGCTCGCAAACGGTGGTGAACGCCTCCGGCTCCTTCACAATGGGTCCGTCGTGGACGAAGTCACCTACGGCCGCGCCCCAGAAGGCGAAGCGTACGACGCCGAAACAGATGCCTGGAAGCCACTCGGGCGCACCGACCGACCGGTCGTCTCCGGGCGTGGCGGGACCGTGGAGACATTCGTTCTCCCGGACAGCCCCAACAGGGCGGTCGAATTCCTAGAGAGTGCCTCCGAGCGAATCCGACTCGCAGGCTACACAGTAACCTCGGACCGGGTGGTCGACGCACTCATCGCTGCCCACGACCGAGGCGTCGACGTGGCGGTGCTTGCGGAGGCCAGCCCAGTCGGCGGACTGACTGACGAGGGTATGGCGGCGTTCGATGCGCTCGTCGATGCGGGCGTTTCTGTTCGAGTCTTTGCGGGCGACCCCGCGCGCTACCGGTACCACCACGCGAAATACGCCGTCGTCGACGGGCGAGCGCTCGTAACGACCGAGAACTGGAAGCCAGCAGGGACCGGCGGCAAGGCGAGCCGCGGGTGGGCGACAATCACGGGCCAGACGGCTATCGTCGAGGGGCTGGTCGAGACATTCCGAGCCGACGCTTCGTGGGCCGATACGAAACCGTGGGAAGAGACAAAAACGGACACAGTACCCGACGACGAACGTGCCGACGGCGGATACCCGAGCAACTTCGAGGCCACAGAGCTACCGGTCGAGAGAACGCGACTCCTCGTCGCACCGGACAACGCCGAAGAGACACTGGTTCGGACAATCGACCGGGCCGAAGAGTCGCTCGACATCAAACAGGTCCGTATCGGCGGCCGGAACGTGCCCCTGTTGCAAGCAACCTTACGGGCGGCTCAGCGGGGCGTCCGCGTCCGGATTCTTCTCTCTGGGGCGTGGTACGTCGAGGAGGAGAACCGCCAGATGAAACGGTGGCTGGAAGAGCAGGCAGCCGCAGACGATCTCCCACTGTCGGTCAAAATTGCAGAGCCAGCCGGTAGCTTCGAGAAGATTCACGCGAAGGGACTGATTGTCGACGGTGAGCAGACGTTCGTTGGCAGCATCAACTGGGGGAACAACTCGCTGCGTAACAACCGGGAGGTCGGGCTGTTACTCGACGGCGAGGCGGTCGGGGAGTACTTCGGTAGCGTCTTTGAGCGTGACTGGCGTCAGGACGACACTCAAATGCCGGTCGGCTACGTGCTGGGCTGTCTGGTCGGTGCGCTGGGTGCTGTTGCGGTCGGTCGGCGTATCGAGTTCGATGGGTAATTTCCGTTATATAACATATTATTTTGTGATCGGAATAGGTACGCAGTAAAATCTGGTTACGGCCAGCCAGGTTACTGCACGCCGGTAGCCACAAAAATATGACGAGAGCTACAAGTCATCGTTAGAGAATATCAGTTGGGTACTATGCTCATCAAGCCATTCTGCATGTGCTCGATACTCAGGGTCGTATTCAGCAACAATGTCCCAAAAGTCAGTGGTATGATTTGGTTCTCGAAGATGAGCCAGTTCGTGGATGATAATGTAGTTGATGACGTCGGCTGGTGCCATCATCAGCCGCCAATTCAGCCCGAGCGTTCCGTTTGTTGAACAACTGCCCCACTTCGTGCGCTGGTTTCTAATTTCGATCTGTTCGTATTCCACGCCCATCTCGTCGGCGAGCTGAGCTGCTCGATTTTCGAAGTGATTTCGAGCTTTCCGTCGATAGAGCGTTTCGAGGGCGCGTTTCACCGAGGTCTGTTCGACGTGATGCTGTGCGAGGCAGAGTTTACCGTCGAGCACATCGGAAGCTGGTCGTTGTTCGATGACGATGCGGTGTGATTCTCCGAGATACGGGAAGCTAGTGCCCTCCTCGAACGACCGGTCGGGAACCTGTTCGCGATATTTGTCGTACTTCTGTTTTTTCTCGATAACCCAGGCAGCGTTCTCTTCAAGAAGCGCTCCGGGGTCATCGTCGCTATCGGCTGGCAGGATAACGCGCACGCCATCGATATCAACGTCGATGCGAGGTTGTGTTGCGTCGTCACTGTAGCGGATGTCGTAGCTGACCGTCTGGCCAAGAAGCTCGCGCTCGCGTGGCCCGGTGGTTTCAGGCATAGTTCTCGATGAGATAGGCCCGGATAGCGTCGGTTACGTCGTCGTCTCCCTTGAGGAGTTCGCCAAGGTCGTAGTCGACGACCAGCACATCGAGCAGGATTGTCTCAATTTCGCTGATTGTCTGTTCGTTGGTTTCCCAGCCGTCGTACTCTCGGTCGACACGTTGGTCGAACTCGACGACGATGTCCTCGGCAATCGCTTCGGCCTGTTCGTCAGAGCCGATAGCATCAGGTGTTTCCTCGGTCAGGTGGGTGTAGATGGCGAATTCTGCCTGTTCCATGCCGCGTTCTTCGGCTTCGTCTTCGACTCTGAGGATATCCTCTTCGACGGATTTGAGGGCATCGACGGCGTCGGGGTCCGAGAGGTCGTCTCCCTGCCAGCGTTCGACGATGTCGGTCACGCGCTCGCTGAGGCGTTTGTAGCGTGGATTCTGGTTCATCCGTGGGTGCAGGTGTTCCTGCGTCGCGTGCGCGACCTGCGAGGCTTTCACGCCAGGATTATCGAAGTCTTCGACATCTTCGAGATACTCTTCGCCGAGTTTGTAGGTCGGGAAGTCACGTTTGATGTCCTCAATGTCGACGTTTTCGTTGAGGATGTCTCGTGTCTTCTCGCGCATCTCTTCTTCGGGATTGTCCTGTCCACTGGTAGTGCGCTGGAAGCCGACGTGGATTTTGCTGAGCCACTGGTATTTGTCCTGGATGCCTTCGGTAATGAGTCGGCCATCGGGGGCGACTGATTCGTAGAGATTCTGTAGGCGACGGAAGCCCTGCGTGAACTCCCGGCGTTCGGGATGGGTACTGACCCGTTCGATTGCCGCACTGGTGGCTTCCTGACTATCGGTTTTCGGAATGCCACCGAAGAGATCCATGACCTGTTCGAGCTGCTCGACGAGGTCGTCGTAGAGGTCCTCTTTGTCGCGAGCCGCGTACGTCTTCGTTTCAGTGTCGTAATCGAGCGCGTCGTCGATGTTCTCGAAGACACCTTGGAAGTCGACTATCTCGCCGTTTTCCTTGCCTTCAGCGGGGCGATTGGTTCGAGCGATAGCCTGCATGAGGTTGTGGTTTTTGAGATTCCGGTCGAGATACATCGTCTTCAGAACTGGAGCGTCGAAGCCAGTCAGGAGCATATTGTGGACGACCAAGAGTTTCGGGTCCTCCTCTTTCTTGAACTGGGAGACGATGTCGTCGCGTTGTTCGTTGTCGGTGTGGAATTGCTGAATGAGATTTGGGTCGTCGTCGGTCGCGGTGTAGAGGACTTCGACTGCATCCTCACCGAGGTGATCGATGAGTCGTTCCCCGTACATCGCGGCAGAGCGGCGACTGGGTGTGACGACCATGCCTTTCCAGCCGTTGGGCTGGACCTTCTCGGTGTAGTGGTCGACGATTTCTGCGACTGCGTTCTCGACGCGGGGTTCGAGTTCCGCCATGGTCTTGCTGGTGACGTTATCCTGTATGAACTCTCGTTTCTCTTCGGCGGACATGGTGGAGAACTCGGCTTCGAATGCTTCGTCGAGGGCAGCTTCGTCGATGTCCCAGACCATCTCGTGACGCAGGGTGAAGTAGACCGGAAGAATGAGTTTGTCATCGATTCCTGCCTTGATCGAGTAGCGATGGAGGTACTCTTCGTCGTCGGGTGAGAATTCACGGAAGGTATTGCGATCTTCGTGACGTTCGCCTTCGCGGACGGGCGTGCCAGTGAAACCGAAGTGTGAGCAGTCGGGCAGGGCGGCTTCGAGACGACTACCGAGGTCGGCTTCCATGAAGCGGTGAGCCTCGTCGGACATGACGATGGCATTGTCGTTGCCCTGACTCTCTGGCTCCACGTCCGCGAACTTCTGGATGGTGGTGAGAACGAGTTCGCTCTGGCCGTCTTCGATGAGTTGCTGGAGGTGATCGATGCTGTCGGCCTCAGTCCAACGTTCCAAGGAGAGGTTCGCCAGTTGGTCGCGCATCTGGCTGTTGAGCTTGTCCGTGTCGACGATGATGAACACCTGTGGATTGCGAACGATATCAGGCCGGGACAGGAGGTTCTTCGCGGCGTAGAGCATGGTGAACGACTTGCCCGACCCCTGTGTGTGCCAGATGAGTCCCCGGTCGTGTTCGCCGCGTTCGACCCTGTAGAGGATGCGGTTGACGGCGTAGTACTGCATGTACCGAGGGATGATTTTGGCCGTCCCGCCGGGTTGCTCCTCGTAGAAGACGAAGTTTTTGAGCAGGTCGAGCAAGGTTTCGGGATTGCAGATTGCCTGTATTGCTCGCTTGTTCTCGTTGTCGTCTTGGTACTGTTCGGGGGCGTCGTTCCACGGCATATAGAACTCAGCAGGTGCGCCAACAGCGCCGTAGCGCACTTCCATCGTGTCGGCGGCGATGGTGAATAGACTGGGAACGAACAGCCGTGACACGTCGCTCTCGTAGTCCTGAAGGTCGTCGATAGCGTTCCAGTAGTCGTTATCCTGCGTGACGCTTTTGAGTTCCATCGTGACGATGGGGATACCGTTGACGAAGAGATTGATGTCGGGTCGGATGGTCTGGCCCCGCGAGACCGAGAACTGATTGACAGCGTGGAAGCGATTGTTCTCAGGTGTGTCGAAGTCGACGAGATCGACATAGACAGACTCTGTCGAGCCATCGGGTTGCTGGACCGAGAAGGTCTTGCCTTTGGTGAGCAGTTCGTGGAAATGGCGGTTGCCGTCCATCAGATTCTCGTGGTCGAGGTCGCGTCGGAGTGAGGAGATGAACTTCTCGACGTTGTCTTCGGTGACGGCGTCGTTGAGTTCGACGACCTGCTCGGCGAGCAAATCCCAGTAGATGACTTCGTGGTGGTCGCGGTCGTAAGCGTTGTCGAGAACGCGTGCGCCGCGTCCGCCGTCTTGTCCGTGTGTTTCCCAGCCGAGAGCGTCGAGCCACGAGAGAACGGAGAGTTCGACGCCGCTCTCGTTGGGAGTCTGAACCATGGCGTGGAGTTTTCTTGCCAGATGGATGTGTTTATCGGTTATCTAGACAGTTACAGAACGTCCCAAGCGTCTGATCAAAGCCGACGATATGATCGTGAACGGAAGATCCGAGGTCTCGCATCGCAGTCGCTTGCTTGCGTGTTGTTACGGTTGTGCCGTAGTAGTGATCAGTCCGTCTGGCATCGTACAGCGTTTCGAGCCGGTCGATGGTGTCAGCTGTCAGAGGAACGCGGCCTTTTGCCAGTTCGTAGGGTCGGTCGTGGTCTCGGAGGTCGTGTTCCGCGACGCCCGTGAGTGTGAGCAGATACGACTGCAGTGTATGTTCGATGGCGATAAACGACGACTCCAGCATCGCGCCGTAGTAGTCGCCTACCTGTTCGAGATCGTGCGCGACGGTGAGCAGCCGACAGGCTTTCTGAAGCGCGACTTCGCCGGCGTCAGCGTCGGGTGCCGCGTTCACGTTGGGTTCGAACGCCGGACGACCAGCGGCGTGGCTGAAGGCGTCTTCGGCGGCGTCGAGTCGATCGAGCACAGCCGAGGGGTCACTCATCTCGGAGCACCTCACGTTTGACGCTGTCGAGTCCGTCGCTGGATCGAATCGTGATTCCCTCGCCGAACAGCCGTCGTGTGTTGACTCGTGTGGACTGCTGGCGGATCGACTGTGGCGTTTCGACGACGAACTCGAAGCTGTGGCGCTGGGCCGAGGCCCACTCGCGGTCGTCGGCCTCCAGTCGCTGTCGCATCGCCGGCCACTGCGAGTCAAAGTCACGATCCTGTGCTTCGAGCAGCGCAACTGAGGGTGGGATTTGCAGTTCTTCGAGCTTCCGCGCGAGTGTATTTGCCGCGTTGCGCTGTTCGAGCAGGTCGTCAGCGACGAGAACCCAGAGGTCGATGTCGGATTGACGGTCGGCCTCGCCACGGGCAACGCTCCCGAAGAGAACGATACCGAGCACCTCCTGGAGTTCGTCGGTGAGGTACTGGCAAGCGATCCGGACCGGTGTGCGGTACTGCACCTGTGGGATTCGTTCGACAGGGTCTCCGGGGTTGTCGAACCGAGCACGATTCAGCCGCACCCGTCGGGCGTTACCCTCGTGAACGACCTCGACGATGCCGTTGGCCGCCAATGCGTCCACCGCGTCGGCAGTCGCGCGGGCGCTCACGTCTGTCACGCGTGCGAGCTGGCGCACCGAGAGGTCGAATTCGGGATTGTCCGCGAGGAAATTCACGACGGGGGCGCTCGCGCTGTGTTTGAACAGGCTGGCGTCTCTGATTGGAATCGGCAACCCAACCGACGCCTCGCTCTGGGTTTCTCCCGCGTTGTCTGAGCTTTGAGTTCGCATATGACCTAATAGTTCAGATAGAGGCTTAAGTCTTGTACCGGGTGTAGCTTAATATGAGGCAGATTTCGACACGGAAGGGAGTTTCTCAGAGAACAGCGCAGATGTGTTCGGCTGTGTTACCCGTGCTGGCGAACCTCGTCGAGAACCTCGATGTCGGCGTCGGTGGTTCGGACCTCGCCGGAGAGGAGGTCTTGCATGAGGCCCTGTTTGAGGCGTTTGAGTTGGTCTCGATACTCACGTTCGTTTTCGATTCGTCGGTCGTAGTCGTGAAGTATCTCAGCTATTCGTTTTTGCTCAGGTAGTGGTGGTTTCGGTATTTTCAATTCAGCAATATTTTCGAGATTAATCCGACTACGACCAGTCCCACGGAGATGAGCGACTGCTTGACGCCAGACCTTGTGGGAGTTCATACAGTACATGAGGAAACGGTCATCAACTTCCTCGTTAGGTACAATCCGGACCACATCGGCACAGCCGAGAAGATATTTCTCGTAGGTGTCGGGGACGATACAGGCACGGGCGACCGGTTCAGCCATTTTGGCGACGACGACTTCTCCGGGATAGATCGCACGGTGTGTGATTTCTTCGTACTTTTCCTGTGTGGCGAATTTTGGTGTTGTATCCTTGAACTCACCTTCGCCGACTTCTTCGAGAAGAATAGCACGAGCTTCACCTTCTGGATGGATTTCTTCGGAAGAAAGAGAATATCGAGCACCGTCAGTAAATGCATTATCTTCGTCAGCGAGGATTTCTTCGATGGTAGCTACATTCCAGTGTTTCGGAATTGTGCCGAGTTTCGTATTGGTCTCTTTCGTCTCTGTGGCATCGATGCCTTCGCTCAGGAATTTCTTGACAAGTCCTTTCTGGATTTGTTGTAGCTGGCTTTCAATCTCTTCGGTCTTCTGGATGGCCTCGTCGATGGTGTAGAGGACGGTGGCGATTTTGCGCTGTTCGTCGAGTGTTGGTTGAGGGAGCCGGATTTTTTCCATGTTTGTCCGGCTGATTCGTTTTCGAGTTGTGCCACTTGCCCAGGCGCGACCTTGTTTCCAGATGGGCCGTGAATTAAATAGAAACTTCAGAAAGTGCCGATTCCAATTGTCGGTGTGTTGGAGACGAGCGATGTCTACAGCCATTATGCTGTCATAATCAAATGTTGGAAGGAGACAACTTCTTAGAATCGGTGCCTGCATTCGGGAAATAAGAAGGTCACCTTCTGAAAGAATGGTACAGTTTTCTTCCTCTGCAAACTCTTCTGTAATGAAACGGTCTGGTTCTCCCTTGAACTGTCCTTCGCCAAGATGACCGAGTTGAACAAGCTGAATTTCACCTGTTTCGTCCATGTCATCAGATTCAATCCAGTCTCCGTCGACAAGGCCATCTTGTTTGGCGGCCTTGCGGACCGTTGAGATATCCCAGTCGTAAGGCAAAGTGAGGAATCCCTCTTCTCTCAGTTGAGTTGATGAGGTGTTTTCTTCGACGGAGTCATTTTCATTTTTGGTGAAGTCGTCAAGTGTCGAGTCCTGCTCACTCATAGTTCAGCGCCTCCATGTGCTGAGTCATCCGACCCTCGATGTCGTCGCGCTCGGCCTGCAACTTCCGCAGTTTCGTCAGTTCCTCTTCCACGTCGATGTCCTCCTCGGGTTCGGTGGTGTCGACGTACAGCGCGATATTCAGATTGTAGTCGTTCTCTCGAATCTCCTCGATGTCGACCGTTCGGCTGACGCGCTCCTCGGTGGCCCACTCGCGGAAGTTCTCGACGATGTGGTCGACGCCCGCGTCGGTGAGTTCGTTCTGGTTCGATAGCTCCTCGTAGAAGTCCTCGTCGGCGGCGTGGATGAACTGGACCTCGCCCTCACGTTCTTCGGGCTTGTCGGCGTTCAAGACGAGAATCGCCGAGGGAATTGAGTTGTTCTGGAACAGATTCTCGGGTAGCCCGACGATGGCCTCGACGAGGTCGTTTTCGAGCATCGGTTTCCGATACCGACTCTCGTGTTTCCGGAAGAGGACGCCGTGGGGTATGACGATGGCGGCTTTCCCGCCGGTGCCGTCCCGCTCCGGCCGCTTCAACTGCTTCGCCATGTGCATGATGAAGGCGTAGTCGCCCCGGTCGGCGCGGGGGAGTTTCTCGTGCCAGTCGAAGCGTCCGTAGGGGTCGTCCTGGAGGTCGTCTTTCGCCCAGTCCGCCGAGAACGGGAAGTTGGCCAGCACGTAATCGAAGCGGTCGAGTTCGTCGTCGTCGGTGAACTGCGGCGCAGAGAGCGAGTCCTCGCGGGCAATCTCCCCCTTGAGTCCGTGAATCGAGAGATTCATCTTGGCGATGGCGGCGATGTCGGGGTTGATTTCCTGCCCCGTGAAGGTGAGCTTCGACGGGTCGCCGCCCTGCTTGTTCTGGTAGTACTGGGCGGCTTCGGTGAGCATCCCACCCGAGCCGACTGTCGGGTCGTGGAAATCCTCGCCGTCCTCGAAGTCGTCGACGAGACGAATACAGAGCCGGACGATGTGCGGTGGTGTGAAGAACTGGCCGCCGGACTTACCCTCCTCTTCGGCGAAGTGGCGCACGAGGTCCATGTAGGCTTCGCCGAGCATGTCCGGCGGGACGCTGTCGCGGTCGAGGTCGTACTTCGAGAGGTGCTCGACGAGGCGTCCGAGTCGGTCGTCGTCGAGCGCATCGGCGTCGATGTAGTCAGCCCGGAAGACGCCTTCGAGGTCGGGGTTGGCCTCGGCCAGCGCGTCGAAGGCCTCGTTGAGCGTCTGGTCGACGTTGTCCGAGACCGCCCGCAAGTCCTCCCAGAGGTAACCCTCGGGAACGACAGGAATCTCGTACAGCCGCTTCCGACGAGCGAAGTCCTCACCGTACTCGTCGAGATTGTCCTCGTACTGTTTCTCGAACTCGTCGGAGATGGATTTGTAGTAGACCAGCGGGAGGATGTACTCCTTGTAGTCAGTCGGGTCGACGGCGTCTCGAATGATATCGGCGCATTTGAACAGATGTGATTCGAGGTCGTCGAGACTGATGGACATAGTCGTCCCCAGACGGGGAACGCTCTTAGTAGTCGCGGATTGTGCGCAGAATCCGACGCGCCGGTTGGTTACTCCGAGATGACCGCCGAACTGCCGAGTTCCTCGTCGATTTCGGCGTCGGCCATCTTCTCGACGAGTGCGTCGACGACAGTCTCGCGCATGCCGCTGACGAACTTGATAGAGCCGACGACGAGGTGGCCGCCGCCGGAGACGCCGCCGCCGGGGACCTCCTCCTGTAGCTCGGCGACCATCTCGGGGATGTCCAGCCGAACGCCGTCGGAGCGAAGCACCGCGAAGTCCGGTCCGTAGCCGATGGTGATGACGGGGTCGCCCGTCTCCTCGACCTTCCGGTCGTGAATCTTCCCGGTCGTCTTGCCCGGTGCGGGGTAGGTGAACCGCCGCGCGTGGCTCTCGACGTCGATTCGGTAGAGGTGTGCGCCGTTGTCGAGTTCCTCGCGGGTGACGTGCTCCATGGCCGCATCGAGCTGTGTCTCGACATCCCGCTCTGCGCGCTCCGTGAACAGGTCGACCAGTCGCTCGTGGCGCTCGGTATCGTCGCAGTTGACGTTGAGCAGGTCGTTGACCAGCTCCCGGCCGTCGTTGTACTTCAGCCAGTAGGTGGCGTAGTCGAGGGCCTCACCGATATCGACGAGCCGGTGTTTGTCGTACCCCTCCTCGCGTGCCAGGTCGAGGAAATCATCCATTGCGTCGGCATCGGAGCGGTCCGCGAGTCCTGCCACTGCGGGAACGTGACGGAGTTCGTCGGTCACGTCCGGCGCAATCATCCGTGCCAGCTCGACGGACATCATGCCCGTCGTGATGCGGTAGTCCTCGTCGTAGAGGTACGGGTTGACGTGTTTCTCGACGAGACCTTCGACGGCCTCAGGGTCCGGGTGGTGGTGGTCGACGACGAGAATCGGCACATCGTAGTGGGTGAGGTTACGGTAAGCCGGCGTATCCTCCTCGGTACTCCCGTTGTCGAGCATCAAAAACAGCGGCAGCTTCTGCCCGTGGCGGTTGCGGTTTTCGAGCGCGAAGTTGAGGTCGCGCGTCACGTCTTCGAGCTCGTAGAACGGGGCCTTGCTCGGGAGGCGTTTGAGCAGGTGCCGGGACGCCTCCGGGTCCTCCCAGGTCTGTTCGATGAACTGTTCGAGGGCGTACTGAAGTGGGACGCTCGCACAGAGTCCGTCACCGTCGGCGTGGTGGCGCATCCGAATCGGACGCCCTTCGAGAACGGTCTCTCGGAGGCGAGCGGCAACGGTCTGCAGGTCCTCGTGGAGCTTCTCGAAGGCCGGCCACTCGACCAGCGGCTCGACCGCTGCCGGGTCCGTGGTGTCGGCTTCCTCGAATCGCTCGGTGACTGCCGCACGCGCTTCGTCTTCAAGGACGGAGATGCCGTCGACCTCTATCTGTGTGTACCCCTCGCGTGCCTCGGCAGTCCCGGAGATGCGAACGATGTCATCGAGTTCGATGTCGGGGAAGGCACGGACGCCCGCTTCCTTGAATGCGGCACAGGGGACGACCCCCGAGGCGGTCCTGACTTGGAAGATGGTCGGGCCGCCGGTCTGTTTTATCTGGATTACCTTCCCGTCGAGGTGAACCTCGTCACCGACCGCGTCGGACAGCGTCTCTGCGGTGACTCCCTGTCCCGGCCCGACGCGTTCCCGCGAGTGGTCCGCAAGCTGGACCTCTGCGAAGCTCACATCGCCGTCGGGTCTGACCTCCGCGAGTTCGACAATCAGTTCGTCACCGACATCGTAGCTACCGATGAGATTCGAGGAGTGAACAAGCCCGGCGACAGAATCCGAGAGGTCGACGAAGACGCCGTATTCGACGACACCGTTGACGGTGCCGACGTACTTCTCGCCGGAGTCAACATCGTCGAGCGTACAGCCAGCCGCGAGGTCATAGACGGTCGTCGGTTCGTCAGCGAGGTCGGTACCGTCGTCCCCGGTACCGTTTGGTGTAGACATATCGAATTTGTACGTCACTTGCCGGTTTTTAAGCTTCGATATACATCCGTGGTTTCAGCGCCGTCGATGGCACAGACCTGTGGTCAAAAGAGCGGTTCCGGAACCCTTAGAAGGGGGCGATGCTGAGTTGCGTGTATGGGACTCTTCCGCTCGAGTGAGATTATCGGAATCGCCGATTCCGCACTCGAGTTCGCACTGGCCGCCTCCGAAGAGGCACACCCAAACGAGTACATGGGCATGCTCCGCGGAGAGGACGCCGCCAATCTGGGGCTTGACCAAGACGGAACGGTTCTCTCCGAGGTGCTCGTCGTTCCCGGAACGAAGACTAATCCGGTCAGCGCCGAGTTCAATCCGATTAACACGCCGAACGACCTCAGCGCTGCGGGGTCGGTCCACTCACACCCGAACGGCGTGCTCCGGCCCAGCGCTGCGGACCTCTCGACGTTCTCGCGGAACCACGTCCACATCATCATCGGTGCGCCGTACGGCTCCGACGACTGGCAAGCGTTCGACCAGGACGGTGAGCCAATCGACCTGCCGGTCCTCGATGTCGACCCGCCTGAGGAGGACTTTTTCGATTTCACACAGGAAGATATTGACCGTGAACTACGGGAGGATGAACGATGAAGCGAGTTGTCGCCCAGGGGACCTTCGACCTGCTCCATCCCGGCCACGTCCACTACCTCCGAGAGGCAAAGGCGATGGGTGAGAAGCTACACGTCATCGTTGCACGCTCGGAGAACGTGACCCACAAACAGGGTCCGGTTATCGCAGACGCCCAGCGTGTGGAGATGGTCGACGCGCTGAAGCCCGTCGACGAGGCACGGCCCGGACACACAGAGGATATTTTCGCGCCGATAGAGGAAATCGAGCCAGACGTTATCGCGCTGGGCCACGACCAGCACCACGAGGAGGCCGCGATAGCCGAGGAACTACAGCGCCGGGGTATCGACTGTGAGGTGTGTCGCGCCTCTCCGTACGAGCCCGACGAAGAGATGGTTCTTTCCTCGCGCCAGATTGCCGACCGCATCGTCTCACATCGGTCCTAATCGAACTTTCCTCTGAGGGTCCATACACGTGCCAACAAAGCTATGTGTCTCAGTCGTCAAATTACGCCCAGGAGCCGATGTCTGCTAGTGACCCTGTCGTACTTATCGTCGAAGACGAGTCAGATGTCGCAGAGACGTATCGCCTCTGGCTGGCCGACAGCTACAGTGTCCGCGTCGCCGAAGACGGCGACGAAGGACTGGACAAACTCGGCGACGCCGTCGATGTGGTGTTACTCGACAGGCGGATGCCGGGCCTCTCTGGCGGCGAGGTTCTCGAAGAGATTCGCTCTCGTGGGCTGGAGTGCCGTGTGGCGATGGTCACCGCTGTCGAGCCGGATTTCGATATTCTCGAAATGGGCTTCGATGCGTACCTCGAAAAGCCAGTCAAGGGGAACAAACTCCGCTCGACCGTCCAGGACCTGCTCGAACGTTCGACATACGACTCGATGCTACAGGAGTACTACGCCCTCGTCGAGAAACGGGCCACCCTGGAAGCGAACAAGACCGCCCGCGAACTCGACAACAGCGAGCAGTACCAAGACCTTCGACGACGCATCGAGCAACGGCGTGACAAACTGTCCGAGACGCTTGGCAGCGTCGACGACGAAGACGACTTCATCACGACGATTCGCGAACTCGGCGACGAGTAATCGAGGGGCCACTGGTCTCGTCAGGGTGCGTAGCTTTTTACCGGCAAGCGACACGCTTATTCGAGTTTAGCAGGGATGTAGAACCGATGAGTACGGACACTGGTGAGGAGACAGACGCCTTCAAACAGGCCTGTTCGGAGCTCGTCGAGCGTATTCTCGACGGCGAGATAGAGCGCGACGACGTCGAGTCGGCGAAGAAGGACGTCTGTGGCAAGTACTCCTCGCCGAAGGTCCCCAAGAACTCGGATCTACTCGATTTCGCGCCGCTCGAAAAGCGCGAAGAACTCGAATCAGTCCTCCAACGCAAGCCGGTTCGGACAGCATCGGGCGTCTCGCCAGTGGCGATTATGACCTCGCCAAAGCGGTGTCCACACGGGAAATGCCTCTACTGCCCGGGTGGGCCGGACTCGGAGTTCTCCAGCGCACAGAGTTACACGGGCCACGAGCCCGCGGCCGCCCGCGGCGAACAGAACGACTACGACCCCTACGGGCAGGTCACCCTCCGTCTCAACCAACTGCGGGAAATCGGTCACCCCGTCGACAAGGTCGAACTCATTCTCATGGGCGGAACGATGACCGCGCGCTCGCACGACTACCAAGAGTGGTTCGTCAAGCGTGCGCTCGAAGCAATGAACGACTACAAGGTCGACAGCCGCCCCGAGCCTGCCGAAGAGGAGAGTTTCGCACCCGACCCCGAGTCGGTGGATTTCCGGTATCTCGAAGACGTCATCGCCGAGAACGAGGTCGACAGCGTCCGGAACGTGGCGACGACCTTCGAGACGAAACCCGACTGGTGTGACCCCGAGCAGATCGACCGGATGCTCGACCTCGGCGGAACGAAAGTCGAGGTCGGCGTCCAGACGACCTACGAGCGCATCAACCGCGAGATGCACCGCGGCCACGGCACCCAAGACTCGATCGATGCCAACCGCCGCCTGCGTGACTCCGGATTCAAGGTCGGCTTTCACATGATGCCGGGCCAGCCGGGGATGTCCAAGGAGATGTGTCTCGAAGACTTCCGACGTATCTTCGAGGACTCCCGGTGGCGACCCGACTACCTCAAAATCTATCCGACGCTGGTCATCGAAGGGACCGCTGTCTACGACTCGTGGCACACCGGCGACTTCGACCCTCTCGACAACGAGGAAGCAGCCGAACTGGTGGCCGAAATCAAATCGATGATTCCCCGCTACACCCGCCTCCAGCGCGTCCAGCGTGATATCCCGGCCGACTTCATCGAAGGTGGTGTCTGGAAGTCGAACCTACGCCAGCTCGCCAGACAGCGCATGGAGGAACACGGCTGGAGTTGTGACTGTATCCGGTGTCGCGAGGTCGGCCACAACGACCAGGATCCACAGAACGTCACCCTCGAGATAGACACCTACGAGGTCGCCGGCGGCACGGAACACTTCATCAGCTTCGAGGACTTCGAGAACGACCTCCTGGTTGGATTCTGTCGGCTCCGGTTTCCGAACGACCCTGTCCGCCGGGAACTCGAAGAGTCGGCAATCGTCCGCGAACTCCACGTCTACGGCAGTCAGGTCGGTGTCGGCGAGGCAGCCGCCGACGGCACCCCGGTCGACCAACACCAACACCAGGGGTACGGCACCCGTCTGCTGGCTGAAGCCGAGCGACTCGCCGTCGATGCTGGCTACGACAAACTGTCGGTGCTCAGCGGCATCGGCGTCCGCGAGTACTACCGCGAGAAGCTCGACTTCCGACAGGACGGCCCCTACGTCAGCAAACGCCTGGAGTAGCTCAGCTCCGGTACCGCCGCCCAACGAACAGGGCCAGTCCGCCGACCGTGGCGACGCCGACCACCCCCACTGCTATCACGGGCGGTCCGCTGTCTGCCGGTGACTCCTCTGTGGCGACCGCGCCGGCAGTGTCTCCGTTGTTCTCGATGCGTAGCGTCGCGTTGTGTTCGTAGACGAACACCTCGTAGTCGCCGGCGAGTTCGGCCCGAGAGTCGACAAAGGAGAGCGTCGTGTTCGTCTCGGGGGCGTTCTCGGCGACTTCGAGGGTGACCGTGGCGAACTGTGCGATGCCGGTCGAACCGTTCCGTGGCGGATCACGCCACTGGTGGGCGACAGCGGTTCCGCTCTCGTCGTCGATGCTGGTCTCGTCGTAGACCTCGGTCTCCGGCCCCTGTTCGAGATACGACGCGGTCTCGATATCCGTCACCGAGAGGATCTCACGCTCGTAGGAAACGCCGAGAGTCAGGTTCGTGAGGCCAATATCTCCGTACCCGCCGTCGCTCTCGACGAAGACTCGCACGTCGACGGTCTCGCCGGGCGCGACGGTCTGCTGTTCGTGTTCGGGGTAGACGATTGTCGGCTGGTCGCTGCCGACTGCCGCGCCGGTGACCGCAAGCGCGAACAGACAGCCGACAACTACGAGGGGGACAGTAGAGCGGTCCATTGCCGACAGCTACGGCGTGCTGTCAGTTGAGTGTTTCCGGTATTAGTAGAAGCCGCGTTCGACATCGTCGTCGATGATGTCCTCGAACTCCTGTTCGAGCAGCTCCTCGGCCTCCTCGAAGGTCTCGGTGAGATCCTCAAGCTGATCGGGTCGGTCGTGCTGGTCGAACTCCATCGGACCGTAGGCCGGACTCTCCAGGGCGTCCATGATGTCCTCGAACAACGCGTCCGGCGTCGTCGGTGCGTCGGCGTGGGTCTCGACGACCGATTCGAGCTGTTTGGCCCGCTCGGAGGCAGTCTCCTCGTCTTCGACGGGCTGTTGGACGCCGAACAGTCCCGACTCTGTGGCCTCTGCCGGGAAGTGGGGGTCGATGTCCTCGTCGACCCGGCGGGCCACCTGTGCGCCGACCCCCTCGACCTGGAACGGGTTTTTTGCGTACGTCTTGAGCTGGTAGGTGCCGACACCAGGGTGAGCGAGATACAGGTCCTCACCGATACCGCTCCGTCGGTCGCCGCCGACCGCCCGCCAGCCGTCCGGGTCGACGTCGCTCTCGACAACATCATGCAGAATGTCGTCCCAGTCTCTGATGCGCATTGCTAGTCGAAATTCGGGACTCCAGGGGATTATACGCATCGGTCTCTGACGTTACCGACAGGATTTTTTGAGCGGGCCTCGGAGTGGATTCGTGCACGTTCGCGGCGTCGTTGTCGACGTACCGGAATCGAAGACAGTCACCACGAGCTACGGCGAGTCCGAACTCCTCGAAGTCACGATCCGTCCAGACCGGGGTGCCGGTCCAGAGACGACCGTCACCCTGTGGGAGGACTGGATCGAGACCGGCGACTATCTCGTCCCGGGGATGGAGCTTGCAGTCTACGACGCCGAACAGCGAGAGTATCGCGGCGAGACACAGTACACGACCGGTAAGGAGACGATGGTTGTCGTCGAGCCGGACTTTCTCGTCGACGTGACGGACATCCGCTCGTGGGTGCAGTGTCCGCGGATGTACTACCTCAACAAACTCGACGGGGCCGACGTCTCCGAGCCGCTGGTGAAAGGGACAATTGTCCACGAGGTGTTCGGCGACCTCCTCCGGGGCGCTGACCTCGATGAGGCCGTCGACAGGCGTGTCGAGGAGTCGGGACTGGACCTCGGCTTGCTCGGTGCCGACCCCGAGGCGATGCGGGAGACGGTCAGACAGCACGCGAGCGCCATCGAGGGATGGCTCCAGCAGGGCCGACTCACCGACGCCGATAACTGGCGCTCGGAACAGCTTCTTCTCAGCGAGCGGTACGGCCTCAAAGGTCGTGCAGACGCCATCAGGCGCGGCGCGCCGGTCGAACTCAAGACGGGCAAGAACACGCGCCGAGACCCCCGTTTTCACGACAAGGTGCAGGCCGGCTGTTATGCGCTGTTGCTAGGCGAGCAGGCAGACGAAGACGGTTCCGTCGCGAACAGCCCGGACACCGGGACGCTGTTGTATACCAAAAATGCCGCTGTCGACGGCGACGAGGAGTCCGGCGACCTCTCGCCGGCCAAGGAGTTCTCTATCTCGACGGGCTTTCTCCAGTTCATCCTCCGCGCCCGGAACCACCTCGCGGCGATGGAGGCTGGCGGCCAGGTTCCCACCGGCTACGAGGCCGACGCCAAATGCGAGTACTGTTTCGAGCAGGACACCTGTATGGCTGTCTCGGGCCGACTCGACCAGGAGTCCAAAGCCGGCCAGGTCGGGACACCACTCCCCGAAGACGAACGGGCCTACTTCGAGCGGTTCTACGCAGCAATCGAGAACGAGCGCCAGGAGGTCCACCGCGAGTACGCCAAGCTCTGGGAACAGGGTCCCGACGAGCGGGCTGACGACGACCGGGCGCTCGTCGACCTCGAACCGACAGGGCGACAGCAGTTAGAGGACGGCCGCTGGGAACTTCGTGCCCGCGGGACCGGTGCCGTCTCGAAGATTCGAACGGGCGATGTCGTCCTCGCCAGCGACGGAGACCCCATCGGCGGCGCTGCCGAACTCGCCAGAGTCGAACGGCTCGGCTCCGCCGACAGCGACGAAATCGTGGTGACGGCCGACGAGCCGGTCGACCTCCGCCGCCTCGATGTCTACCCCTCCGAACTCTCGGCTGACCGGCTGCTCACCTCGCTACACGATGCCCTGCTCTTGCAGCCCCCGGAGTGGAAGGACCCGCTGTTCGAGCGACGAGCGCCGGCGTTCGACAGGCCCGAGGAAACCTTCGTCGACAACAACGAGGCACAGGACGACGCCGTCCGGGCTGCCGTCGGGGCCCAGGACTTCGCGCTCGTCCACGGGCCACCGGGGACGGGCAAGACATACACCCTGGCCCGCATCGTGTCGGAGTTACTCGACCGCGACCAGCGGGTACTCGTCTCGGCGTTCACGAATCGCGCGGTCGACAACGCCCTCGAAACCCTCGAAGACGAGGGGATCTCCGATATCGTCCGATACGGGACCGAGAGCGGCGTCCGAGAGGACATGCAGGAGTATCGGCTCGAACAGTCTGGGGACCCCGACGACTGTGCAGGGACTCTGCAGGAAGCGTCGGTCGTCGCGGCGACTACCGCCTCGTGTGGCTCTCGTGCGGTGAAAACACAGGAGTTCGACGTTGCCGTCGTCGACGAGGCTGGACAGCTGACCGAGCCAGGAACACTCGCCGCTATCGCGCGAGCCAACCGGTTCGTTCTTGTCGGCGACCACCAGCAGTTACCGCCCGTCGTCCAAGCCGACCAGGGCGAAGTACAGGGTGTCTTGGATGCCTCGGATGACGGCCGACCGCAAGCCGACCTCGGGGAGTCGCTGTTCGAGCGGCTCATCGAGACCTACCCCGATTCCGGTGTCCTGCTCGACCGCCAGTACCGGATGACACAGCGCATCCAGGCGTTCCCTTCGGCGGAGTTTTACGACGGACAACTGCGGCCCGCGACCGCCGAGGTGGCTGGACAGTCACTCGTCGACCTCGATGGCGTGACGGTCGACGAACTTCCCGAGCGCCTGCACGATGCCGTCACGTTCGTCGACCCCGACGGAACACAGGTCGGTAACACCAACCCCGAGGAGGCCGAGACGGTCACTGACCTCGTCGCGACGTATCTCGACGCCGGTGTCGAGCCAGACGATATCGGCGTTATCGCGCCGTTCCGGGCGCAGGTCGCCGAGATTCGGAAGGCCCTTCCGGAGAGTGTCACCGTCGATACTGTCGACCGATTCCAGGGGTCGAGCAAACAGGTCATCCTCGTCTCGTTCGTGACGACCGGAGCCCTCGACGGCCCAATCTTCGAGGACTACCGGCGCATCAACGTCGCACTCACCCGGGCGAAGAAAGGACTCGTGTTGGTTGGAGACACAGATTCGCTGTCCCAGGACGACCGCTACCGGCGGATGGTCGAGTGGGCCAGTTGAGTTGCCGCTGGAGCGACGAACCAACAGTTTTTATGCCAATTTACCAATGTATTCGGACAAATGGCGGAGACGTCGAACACCCTGTCACAGAGAGCAGACCCCACGCCTGACCTGGGGTTTCGGCTCGCTGTCGGTGGCTACACCGGAACGGTACTCGCTGGGGTGCTCGTATTCGGTCTCTCGCTTGCAGGTATCATCGACGTTGCCGGACTCGGTGTCTCGGCAGTCGTCGCGTTCCTCTCGGGGGCGGTTCTCGGAATACTGGCAATCCCTCGGACTCGGGACGGTCCCGAACGGCTTGGACGGTCGCGGCTGCGGTACGCCCTCGTCGCGCCGAGCCTCGTTCTCCTGGCTGGAACCGCAGTCGCGTGGTTGCTGGCTCTCGGTTCGACCGCTGTCACCGTGGGAGTGTTCGCAACGCTGCTGTCGGCGTCTCCGGCCTTTCTCGTGGTGATGATGGCCAGGAGCCGATACGTCAGGCGACAGTATCTCTCCTCAGAGGCCGCCGTCACCTGGCAGGCGACATCGTCACCTGCAGCCAGGCGACAGCGGTTGACCCTCAGTGTAGTCGTCCTCCTCGGGACCGGCGTGTTACTCGCTGTTGATACCGTTGTCTCCGTTGGCTACCACGTTCTGGCCCCCGCTCTCGGCGGCATCGGAGGGTCGTTGCTCGGCATAAGCGTCCGGACCGACCGCTTTCGGGTGTACGAGGGCGGTATCGAAATCGAGCATCCGGCCTCGAACCGATTCATTCCGTGGCGGCAGTTTGAGGGGTACCAGGTCAATGACGACGAGCTCCGACTGGTCCGCAGATGGTGGCCCGACCACCGCCACGACCTCGGCCGCATCGACGACCCTGTTGCAGTCGTCGATGCCCTCGAAGACCACCTCGACTGTCTCGGTGACGAGCAGTTCACGACAGGGTGACCAGAACTGACTTTCGCTGGGCCGCCCAATCGGAGGGTATGGTCGAAGTCCCCTTCGGAGATAGTCATATCGACGTGTCGCTGCCGGACTGTTCGGTGACAGTCGCGACGCCCGAGGGTCGCGAACCCGTAGACGTTCGTTCGGCGGCCCGCGACGCAGTCTCGGACCCGAGCGGCCCGCCGCTGGCCGAACGCGTTGCTCCTGGAGAGGACGTCTGTATCGTCGTCACGGATATCACACGCTCGACGCCCGAGCAGGTCCTGCTCGACGTTCTCGTTAATGAACTCACTGATGCGGGTATCGACCGAGAGGCTATCTCGGTCGTTGTCGGACTCGGATTACACCGGCCGCTGACAGACGACGAGATGACCGAACTGCTCGGGGAGTACGCCGACCTCGCGGTAAACCACGACCCCGACCAGACGGTTCGGGTTGGTGAAGTCGACGGCTGCCCAATCGAGCTGTTCGAGCCCGCGGCCGAGGCCGACAACCTGATTTCGACGGGGATGGTCGAACCACACCAGTACGCTGGCTTCTCTGGCGGCGCAAAGACTGCCGTCATCGGGGCTGCCGGCGAGTCACAGATACGCTACACGCACGGCCCAGAGCTCCTGAGCCGAGACGGCGTCCGGCTTGGCCGTATCGAGGACAACCCATTCCGGTCGTTTCTGGACCGCGCCGGTGACGCTGCTGGCGTCGAGTTCTGTCTGAACGTCACCCACGGTCCTGACGGCATCATGGCCGCCCGTGCCGGCGACCCGCGAGCCGTCGTTTCAGAGCTCGCCGAGGTCGCACTCGATGCGCTCGCCGTCGACGTAGACGAAGAGTACGACGCCGTCGTCGCCGGCGTCGGTGCACCCAAGGATGCCAACCTCTATCAGACGACGAGAGCGGCCACCTACGTCATTCTCGGTGCGAACAATCCCCTTCGAGCGGATGGGCGCGTCGTCGTCCCGGCAGCGCTCGGAGAAGGCGCTGGTGAGGGGACGGGCGAACAGCGTTTCTACGAGCGGCTCTCGACGGCGACCGACGCCGAGTCGCTGTTCGAGGAGATGAAAGACGGATACGAACCCGGCGCACAGCGAGCGTTCGTCGTCGCCCGGAGTCTCCGCGAGCACGACGTCTGGGTGACCAACTCACAGAACCCGGCTGTCGTCGAGGAGTGTCTGCTGTCCAGTGCTCCCAATGTCGCTGATGCTATCGAACCCGGCAGTGACGTTCTCGTCGTTCCTGAAAGTCTCGATACCCTGCTGCGATAGTAGGTCTTTATTACTAGCATGTAATCGAGACAATACTCTCGATAGCTAGCCTACATGGATAGCAGGAAAGAGATAGTTGGTACAGGTAGAGTAATGAGCATCGAACAGTTTGCCGACGCGGCGTACTTGACACCGCGCCAGCATGGGTCAGCAACCGGGCGAGAGAGAGCTGGAGGGTCGAACTGATGGCAGCAACAGAGACACAGCGACCGGAACATACCGAAGCAGTCGTAGAGTTGTCGTCGGTCCGGCGGACGTATTATCTGGGCGAGCCGGTAGACGCACTGGATGGTGTATCGCTCTCATTGCCGGAGGGGTCGTTCACGGCGGTGATGGGTCCCAGCGGGTCGGGGAAGTCGACGCTGATGAACATGATCGGCTGTCTGGATACGCCCGACGAGGGAACGGTGACGGTCAACAATCAGGACGTGGGCTCGCTCTCGGACGGGAAGCGAGCACGCCTTCGCGGGGCGGAGTTGGGCTTTATTTTTCAGCAGTTCAATCTACTGCCGCGGTTGAGGGCTGCTGAGAACGTGACACTCCCGATGGTGTTCCAGAATGTCGTCGACGAGGGCCGGCGCGAGCGCGCGGAAGACCTGCTCTCTCGGGTGGGACTTGGTGACCGCCTGGACCACACACCGCCGGAACTGTCAGGCGGCCAGCGCCAGCGCGTCGCCATCGCCCGCGCCCTGGTCAACGAACCCTCGCTGTTGCTTGCCGACGAGCCGACCGGCAACCTCGATACGGAGACGGGCAGTACCATCATGGGCCTCTTTGAGGAACTGAATCAAGAGGGCCGGACGATTCTGATGGTCACCCACGAGCGCCACATCGCCGAACACGCCGACCGCATCGTCCACTTGGTCGACGGCCAGATCGAGGAAATCGAAGAACTGGGGGGTGATACGGCATGAAACTCACCGAGAGCCTGCGCATCTCCTGGCGTGCCATCACCGGCCACAAGCTCCGCTCCACGCTGACTGCCGTCGGAGTCATCATCGGTATTGCGGCGGTCATCGTCTTCATGGTGTTGGGCGGTGCCTTCGAGCAGAACATCATCCAGGATTTCGAGGATGATGACGGTGAGCCGGGGATGCTGGTCAACACGCAACAGACCGGCAACGGCGGCTTCCGGTTCATTCCTGACCCGATTTACACCGAGACCGACGTTGCGAATCTCGAATCGATAGACGGGGTGGATTTCGTCGGCCCCGAGGCACGCCTGTCCGCGAGCCAGTTCGTCGTCGGAGACACTCGCCAGACCGGCGGCTTCAGCGTACAGGCGGTTTCGCCTGATCAGTACGACTCCGGGGACATGCTGGACGGTGAACTATTCGACGGTGGCGACGAAGCGATTCTCACGCAGGCCCTGGTCAATATGACCGACGGCCAGGCCTTGGTGGGCGATCAGATACGCGTCAGCTTCGACGACGGCACGGCCGAGGAGTTCATGGTCACCGGCATCGTCGAGGAGAGCTTCGGAACTGGGCCGAGCGCGGGCATCTATCTCTCGCTCGACCACCACTACAACACCACGATCGAGACGCCTAGAGGGACCGAAGAGAAAGCCTACAGCTCGCTGATTATCGGAGCCGAAGACGCTGCTGTCGTCGACGATATTAAGACACAGGCGACGGAGTACTTCGAGACCGAGGCCGACGCAACAGCGCTGAAACAAGACGGCACCGATATTCGGGTCCAGACTATCGACGACGCCGTCGACCAGATTACGAACGTCATCGACCAGCTAACGGCGTTCATCGGGGGCATCGCGGCCATCTCGCTGATTGTCGGCTCCATCGGCATCGCGAACATCATGATCGTGAGCGTCACCGAGCGGACCCGCGAAATCGGTATCATGAAAGCCGTCGGGGCGCGCAAACGCGACATCATCCAGTTGTTCCTCATCGAATCGAGCATCCTCGGTGCTGTCGGCGCGTTACTCGGGGTGCTCGTCGGCATCGGCGTCGGCTACCTTGGGGTGACGCTCATCGGCTGGCCGATGGTCTACCCGGTGGACTGGGTGGTCATCGCCGTTGCCGTCGGTCTCGGCGTCGGGGTCCTCTCAGGTATCTATCCTGCGTGGCGGGCCGCCAGGGTTGACCCGATTGAGGCACTTCGCCACGAGTAGCGCGCTCGGAAACTGCTATTTTCGCCGCCGCCCTCTGCCAAAGAGCCGTTCGCGAATGCCACGGTTCGAGGGTCGCTCGGCCAGTAGCACCGAGCTGTCGACGTGGTCGACGACATCGAGGTGAAGCGAGTCTGTCACCAGCCGCGCGAGCAGTCCGCGTTCGGTTGCTCCAATCAGCACCATCGTTTCGTCGTCGGCCTCGCGGATGATTGCGTCTTCGACGTCTCCCCCATCATCGACGATGAACGTCGCGTCTTCCAGGTCGTGCTCATCTGCCCAGGTCCGAAGGAACTGCTCGCCGGCCTCGCGCTCTGCGGGGGTCTCGACGACGTGGAGCAACGACACCTCTACATCGTCGGTCAGCTGGAGCATCCGTGCCGTCTGTGCGCTCAGGTCCGAGTCCGGGCCGCCTGCGGTCGGGATAAGGATTCGCGAGGCGTCGAGGCCACGGTCCCGCGCAACCAGGAAATCACATGGGAGCCTGTTGGTCAACTCGTCGAGATAGCCCTCGGCACGGGCGGAGTTCCAGACCTTTTCTTTGTCCCAGTCCATCACGACGAGGTCCGGGTTCGTTCGGCGTGCGCGGTCGAAAATCTCGGTGAACGAGCGCGGCGAGACAATCGTCGACGTATCGACTCGCACGTCGTGGCGCTCTCCCAGACGGTCGAAGTCCTCAAGCAACCGCTCGGATTCCCGGATGATTCGGTCGTGTTGACGGCTGTTTGCGCTGACCGAAATGTCCTTTGGTGCCTGCACGACGTGAACAACGTGTACACACCCGTTCTCGCGGGTCCCTGCAATCTTGGCGGCGAAGTCGACGAGACGTTGTTCGGTACGGGGGTTCGCAATCGGGACCAGAATGCGATAGGAGTCGGGGTCTCTGGCGATCTCTTCGAGTGTGTCGACTAAAGGCACGTACGACCGCCCGGCCAGGTTCCCAAGCAACAGCTCGCGCGTCGTGAGTCGGCGGACGTTCTCGAACCGTGCGATCTCGAGGCGTTGCTCGCTGGTCTGGTAGTAGTTGACGACAGTGACCAACAGAATCCCTCCGAGGGTGTTTCCAACAAGCACCGGAGCGACGAATTCGGTCAATCCGACGCCGACTGCGAGGTCGGTGACCAACACCAGGTAGATAACCTCTGTAAAGGAGACCACCACGTGAAACAGGTTCCCCAGCGGAATCGCAAGGAAGGCGAGATAGACGATAGCCAGCCTCGATATCGTATCACTCGCAGCGAATATCATCCAGACGACTCCGGCGACGATGAGCCCCGCAAACGCCGCCTTGAAAAAGAGGTCCCAGACCGGCGTCTTCAGTCCCTTTTCAGCGATTTCGATGGCGACTGTCTTCGTCTGCTCGTCGAAGACGCCGCCGTATGCGAGTGCGAGCGCACCGAGGCCGCCCCCGGCGAAGTTGCCTGCGAGAACGACCAGCCAGTGTCGAAACAACGCCGGAACAGAACTCAGTCGTTCGAGTGTCAGCGCCACCGGCGGCAGCGTGTTCTCCGTGTAGAGCTGGTAGCCGCCGATGATGATGTAAATAAATCCCAGCGGATACAGAAGCACTGCGATGACGCTGCTGTCGGCTTTTGCCGACATTGAGGCATAGAGTAAGTACGTAATCGTGATAGCGAATCCGGCGGCGAGCGCGCTGAAAAACAGCTCCCGGGTGTTCGATGTCACCTCGTGTTCGGCGTCCGCAACGATGCGCTGGAACACCTCGTCAGAGGAGAACTTATCTGGCAGGACCTTACCCGTCGCTGGTGCTCCGTGCTCGGACCCCTCGGCCGAGACGGATTCTTCCTGCTTGGAATCGTTCATTGCCTCCACAGTCAGATGCGATACGTATAACGGTTATCTTCCCCCAGAACACCGCCGACGTCGACTTTTTCGAGCGGGCCGACCGTGACGGCAGTGAACCGGTCGTTCCTGTTGTGACGGCTCGTTCAACCGTCAGTCGTAGTGATTATTGCGGTGATTCTCGGACCAACTTCACTGAAGCAGATGTGTCACAGCCCGAGGCGGGGAACAGGCGACACCACGACGGAAACAACTCGCAATAATCAGTATCAGTCGTCCAGCGCCGAGGAAACCGTATTGTCGGTTGTCTCTGAGTTGAACACCGACTGATTGTTGCCATCGATACTGAATGTATCGAGTTCCACCTGGAGTTGTGTCGCCTTCTGACTGAGTGTCTCTGCCCGCTTGACGGCGTCGGTTAGTGCGGCAGTCTGCTCTTGAGCGGCCCCGGAGACAGTGTCGGATTCGGTACTTACTTTCTCGGCCGCTGTCGCAACCTCCTCGATAGTCTCCGACACGGCACATGCCGAACTGGCCTGCTCGTCCATCGTTGCGTTGATCTCTTGGACGCGTCTGTTGACCTGTTGGGCGTCCTCGCCAATCTCTTCGAGCGCGGCGAGTGCCTCCTCGATGGTCGTCGTGCCAGTGACGACTTGTTCGTTCATCTCCCGGATATCGTCTGCCGTGCTGTCTGTCGTCTCTCGGACCTCCTCGAGTAACTGCTGAATGTCGCCGGTTGCTGTGGCTGTCTCGTCGGCGAGCGTTTTGATTTCGTCTGCGACGACCCCGAACCCGTCTCCGCTGCTGTCAGCCCGGGCCGCCTCGATGGAGGCGTTCAGTGCCAGCGTGTTCGTCTGTGCCGCGATATCTGCGATGAGGTCACTAATCGCCTGTATCTCCTCTACCTTGGCGTCGAGCCGCTCCATCTCTCGTACCGTCGCGTTTGATTTCTCCTCTATCGAATCCATCTCCGAAATCGCCGCCGAGGCTGCCGACTTCCCTCGGCGACCTGTCTGTGCTGTCTCCTCGGATATCTCCGTGGCGTCGCCGGCCAGCGCAGACACCTGGTCGGTGTTTGCTGATAACTCTCGTATCTCCTCGGTTGCGGTTTCGAGATTCTGTGACTGCACGTCTGCGTCGGCGGAGATTGCCTGAATTGACTCTGTGACTCGCAGACCCGCGTCGTAGCTCTCCTGTGAGGTATGATTCATTGCTTCGCTCGCAGTAGCGACCTCGTCTGCGAACGACTGAATCTGTCCGAACGTTGTCTCCAGTTCGGCCATCATCTCGTTGAATGACGCGGCAATCTCGGCCATCGCATCATTTTCGGTCTCGGTGTCCATCCGCCGCGTCAGGTCGCCGTCTGCGGCATCTGCCATCGCCTCACTGAAGCAGGTTGCCCTCGCTTCGAGATGTTCGTTGAGGGTTTCAGCCTCGCTGTGGGCCTGTTCGGCCTCAGACCGTGCCTGTTCTGCGGCCTGCCGTGCTGACTCTGCTCGCTCACACTCTTCTTCGACCTCTCGAATCTTGCGTCCAAGAGAGGAGCGTAGCTGTTCGAGTGCCCGGAATATGTCGCCAAACTCGTCGGTGCGCTCAGTCTCGACCGGCGTGTCGAGGTCGCCAGACTGGAGCGTCTCAGCCTCAGTGACGAGTCGCCCGACGGTCCGGACGGTATCGCGCCCGATTGTCAGCCCAAACGCGGCAAGCCCGACGAGCAACACCGCCAGCAAGAGGAGAATCCGGTTCGCCACGCTGCTTCTGAGTGCGTACGCCTCGTCGGTTTCGACCTGGTCTGTCACCACCCACGACTGACTGTCGAGACCGGCGTGCCCAATCGCGAGTTCGCTCCCGGCTGAGTATGTCCCGTATCCGCTGCCGTTGTACGTGGCCGCCTCCCAGGTCGGATCCTCTCGCAAAATTGCGGACTCGTTGGTCGACAGTAGTGTTGTTCCATCCTGCCCGAGAACGCGAATCATGCGGTTCCTGTCGTTTCCAGTTCCCGCTAACAACAGCTGTTTCGACAGTTTGTGCAGGTCAACCACCGAAACCAGCACCCGCCCGTCCTGACTTTCGGTCTCTTTCGCTGCCAGCAACACTGGGGTTCCGTCGCCGGTCCTGAACGGGGTCGAAAACGCCACTCCGACGCTGTTGTCTGCGGTCGTTCTCCGCACGCGCGTGAGTGCGCCCTCGGCGAGGGTCTGGTTGTGGGTCACCGTTCTCTCGGACCCAGTCTGGACCAGAACTTCGCCAGTCTCGCTATCGACGAGGTGGGCTTCCGTGATTGCGTCTCGCTCCGAGATGCGGGTGAGTGTGTCTGCAATTTGGAAGCTATCACCGGAGCGCACTGCGGTGGTGCGTGCCGAGGAGACGAGCTGTTGGTCTGTCAGCGTGAGCCAGTTGTCTAACTCTGCGGCTTCTCCTTGTGCTGTTGATATTAGCTGCTGTTGTGTTTCTTCAGTTATCTGCTGGTCGACAGTAATATAGATGTATCCACCTGCGACGCCCGTTACGACAAATATGAGAATCAATGCAAGAGAGAACCGTCGTTTGTAGTTACGTTTCAGGGCGAGCTTCTCTCTCAGTGAGCCCATGTTATTCTGTTTTGACAGACAGTGATGAGGATTTATAATACTGATATATACGAGTATATTTCCGTATTATCTCTCGCCGATTCACCAGCTCTTGCCTTGCAGTCACTCGGTCAGGGCGCGGCTACTTGTTGTACTCTGCTAGGCCGGTCTATCTGAGAGCTCGCTGACTCATCGGCGCTCTGTTGGAGCACGATGTCGAGAGAGTTGTTCTCACCGTCGACCGCTATCGCGTCTCTGAAGCCCTGTGGTCCCGCGAGAACCACGACAGACCGGTTGCCCGCGCGACGAACGGCGATGTCGCTGGCATCGTCGTCGGCCCGACTGGTGAGCGTCCGGTTGAACGCCTCGGCGAACTCGGTCGCGTCGTCTGGGGTGTCCCAGTGTGTCGCCCAGGCAAACGCCGACCCGTTTTCGTTTCTGTATCGGAACAGTTGGTCGTTCCCCCAGCCTTTCGTGGCCTCGTCGGCGACAGTCCCCTCTGCGTGAGCAGTGAGAGCGACGTGAACGAACAGCGCTCCGAGTCGGTCGTCGCCTGACCGTTGACGAGTCCAGCCCTCACGGTTGGCCTCTGCAGAAAATGCGACCTCACTGGGGGCCGTATCGTTGTAGGTCGGGTGGAGAATCGCCTCTGTGCTCGGTGGGGTGTCGTCCGTGTAGACAGAGCCGAGTTCGCTGGCGGAGTCGAGCACGCTCTCGAAGTAGTGGCCGCCGTGGTGGTAGGGGGCGTAGGCATAGACCTGCTCGACGGGCGCATCGTCGTACTGGCGGTCGAACCGACTCACCTGACTCAGGTCCAGGTCCATGCTGTCGGCATACTGGTCTGCGGTGAACACCGCCCCGCCTTCGACGAGTGACCGGTACAGCATCAGCGACTCGCTCGTCGAGAGGTCGAGTTTCCCGAGAAGGGCAGACCGGGACCACCCCTCGTCCATCTGAACGGTGTGTGTGAACTCGTGGGCGAGCAACAACCCGAAGCGGTCTGTGCTGTTCCTGTATTGCTCGACGGCCTCTTCGTTGACGACAACGGAGTCCGGCCCTCGTGCAACCGCGGCCGCGGCTGCGCCGGTGGTCCCTCCGTCCGACTCGTTGGTGAGTCCCATGTACTCGAAAAACGGTCGGTCCGTCTGCCCCGACCTGTAGTCGAGTTCTTCGACGCTGACCGTTGGCGCGTCGGCGTCCGAGCCGAGCAGGTCCCGGGTCAGGTTGTAGACGCGGTTCTCGTCGACGGCCAGTCCTGTATTCGTTATCGGACCGCTCGTGGCCTCTGTCGCTGTGGCGGAGCCAGACTCTGCGTCCTCACTTTCCGTGTCATTGCCATCTGGAGTACGCGACTTGTTATCTGAGACGGAATCACCATCTCTGTCGCCGTCCTCCGGGCTGTCGCTCGCACTCTGATTGTGAGTAGTAGGCGTGTCGATGGCTTCTGGGGTTTCGGTTCCGAGTTGATTCTCCCCATCGCTATCGGCGTCATCGCCGAACGATGTCGGCATCGAACAGCCACCCAAAACGACGAACACGGCGAGTCCGACGACAAGCGTTAGTATCTTCAGGCCCCTCAGATTCATGTCCTGTCTTCTGACTGGCCAAATATAAACGTCTGATACCTGTTTCACGCGACGAGAACTGTACGCTCGTCTCGGTGGGTACGGAACCAGGACCGATTTGAACCACGTCAAAGAAGCTGCGCATTCAGCGCTCTCACGTTCGTTCGAGCCGAGAAATGCGCGGGCCCGGATTTGAACCGGATGAAGACGTGCTCACTGCGTTGCGCGCGCCTTCCAGGGTTCGAATCGGTCCTGCTCTTCGCTCATATTCTCGCTTCGCTCGAAAATTCGCTCATGCGCGGGACCGGATTCGAACCACGAGGACTTCGCATCGCTCGTCCTCTGGGCCACAAATCCGCTCCTGCTCCTTCACGGCAAACTGCTCGCTGCGCTCGCAGTTTTTGTTCAGTGCGCGGGACCGGATTCGAACCGGCGGACCCCTACGGGACAGCGTCCTAAGCGCTGCACCTTTGGCCTGGCTCGGCTACCCGCGCGCATCTCTCTATTCTTTCACCATCATCAAGAACGCTTCGCTCTAGGGCGGTATTTATTACCCACCACGACCAACAAACTGTCGTGTATCGCGCCAGCGACGAACGGGACAATGCCGACTGGCTCGCCCAACTCGAAGTCGCGGCCGACCGGCTCGAACTGGAGACCGATGCTCGCTCGCGTGCCCGGGATGTCTTTCTGTCGACAGTCCCCGACGAAGACCGATCGAAGCAGACGACGCTCGCGGCCTCACTCTACGTTGGTGCACTGGTGGCCGGCGACGAGCGCTCGCAGCAGTCCGTTGCCGACGCTGTTGGCGTCTCGCGGCTATCGGTTCAACAACACTGGAAAGACCAACTCGAAGCCGCCGGTCTGGAACCGCCCGGCTGGTAGTCAGTCGGTATCGGCGCTCATCCGGCCGTCACGCTCGGGGGTCACATGTCCGTGCTCGTCGATTTCGCCCCGAAGAATGCGCGTCGAGGTGATAACCTCCCCGTCGTCAGCGTGGACGAAGTCGACCACTTCCAACTGCAGTGACTCCATACCGCGCTGGCGGCGAATCTCGTTGACTCGCTTGCCGCCAGTCTTGGTCTCCGGCGAGACGACGAGTGCATCGAACGCCTCTTCGGTCGCTATTCCCGTCGGCTCGGCCAGCTTCTGAATCTCGAACTCGCGGTCGTACTCTCGGGCATAGGTTTCGAGTTCGGCACGAAGCGCAGCTTCGCGCTGCTCGAATGCGCGGACCGGTCGTTTTTCGCTACGGGTCTTGGGCGCAAGCGAGTCGCTCGTCAGGCCCACGGTGACTGTTCCGAGCTCGAATGCTCGGTCGAACAGCGCCCGGTGGCCGTCGTGAATCGGGTCGAACGTCCCGCCCAGCGCGACTTTCATACCACTGTAGAAACTCTCGCGACCTTTAGCTTCTGCGAAGCGGTACGGGTGTTACTCGTCGTCTTCGTTGTCCTCGGAGTCGTTTCCGTCGGACGTGCTCTCGGCGGAGTCCTCTTCGGTGACGGTTATCGTCACAGGATCGGACCCGTTCTCCGATGACTTCGACCGGTCCATGTAGTTGTCGAGGTTGAAAACAGCGTTCAAGTGGTGTTGGATGTCGTCAACGACTTCGCCGACCAAGTCACTCGGCGGAATTGCACTGTACTCGTAGGGGTTGTTGCCGGCACCAGCATTCTGGCGCTTGCCACGTGTGACGATATCGTCCTCGTGGAGCGAGGCCAGCGCCTCACGCACCGTGCTGGGGTACAGTCCGGTGCGCTCGGCGATTTCGTCGCTGGTCTGGTCCTGTGCAGAACGCAGGCTGATATAGATTCGTGCCCGTGTCTCTGTCTCCAGTATCCAGGCAAGCAGGTCGATGAGTCCCTCGTCGAACTGGTCGATTGCCTTGTCGGCGCTCTCGCCGAGGCGCTCGCGGACCTCCGACCCGACAAGCTCCTGGCCGTGGTCGGAGTCACCGTCCTCGTCGCCGACAGTGCCATCTGCGTCGACAGACTCCTCCCCTCGCTCTCCGTCAGGTGTATCATCCGTAGACATGCGTTGCTTCTAGAAGGACGAAAGCGGCTGTTCGGTTTAAACCCTTGGCTCATTCTCACTCGAAGTCAGTGAGGGGGCGCTGGCGGGACGACCGGCGACATTCAGCGGCTGTGTTATCTGTCGGGTCACCGTCGTTCGTGTCCGCCCACTCACCCAGTTTCGACTGGCTTTCGCCGGTAAACGAGAGGTTTGCGACCCTGACACCGAGCTTTCGGACCCGGGATCCCTGGAACTCCTCGAACAGTTCCGTAGCGACCTCCTCAACGAGGCGCTCGTCTGCGACCGGTCCCGGCAGGCTCCGGGCACGAGTCTGAACATCGTACGGCGGCGTAACCACCTTGATGCTGATGGTCTGATAGAGCACATCGCGGCTGCCGGCACGCGTTGCGACGGCACGGGAAAGCGTCTGCAGGCGGTCGTGCTGGCGGTCTGGGTCGTCTGTCGGTCCAGCGAAGGCCGACTCCCGGGAGAGGCTCTTTGGCTGTCCCCGTGGCTCGACGGACCGCTCGTCTTCGCCCCGTGCGAATCGGTAGATGCGCCGGCCGCGCTCACCGAACCAGTCGTCAAGGTCTGCCGGGTCGGCATTTGCGAGGTCACCAGCCGTCTCGATACCTGCCTCTCTGAGCCTGTCGGCGGTCACCGGGCCGACACCGTGGACCGATTCGACATCGAGTGGCGCAAAAAAGCCCGCGACATCGCCGGGCCTGACAACCACGAGTCCGTCTGGCTTGTCGTGGTCGCTGGCCACTTTCGCCGCGCTCATGGTCGGCGCGACGCCGACGCTGGCTGTCAAGCCCACCTCCTCTGAGATTGCTGCTTTCACCGCCCTCGCGAACCCCTCAACCGATTCCCAGTCTGTCTCCTCGCTCACGTCGAGATAGGCCTCGTCGATGCTCACCTCTCTGAGGACCGTCGCTCGCTCGTCGAGGATAGCTTTGATATCGGCAGCCACGGACTCGTAGTACTCCATATCGACTGGACGATAGAAGGCAGCCTCCGCGACATCGAGGTCGTCGCGCTTTGCTGCGGTATGCTTTCTGGGGAGTCGCTCCAGTGCCGTCGAGATGGCCTGTGCGCTCTCGACGCCGTACTCACGAGCCTCGTAGCTCGCGGTCGCGACAGCGCCGATGGTGTCTCCCGGCTCGTATCCCATCCCGACGACGACCGGCTGTCCCCGGAGTGCAGGCTCGCGAAGTCGCTCACAGGCCGCGTAGAAACAGTCGATGTCGACGTGACAGACCAGCTGGTCGTCGACATCGGTCCCTGGAAGGCGTGAGGGACGGCCCATACGACCACTGCGTGTCCGTCCCTTAAATTTCTCTCCCGAAAAATACCACGAGGATGCTGGCCAGCGAACTCGTGGCGCGTTGCCTGGACTGCGGTGCCAATTTACAGCTCCCTGCGACGGTGGTTCCCGCCGGAAGCCCCACGTATTAGGGCCTCATACAATTGTTACCATGCAACATACTTGAATCTTGGGACAACAGCCAACAGTGAGACATCCATCGTCCTAGCTTACCGAAAGATGCAGATAATCCGGTGCTGAGTCGGCCCGTTTTCAGGCATCTGCCGGACAGCAGGTGACAACCAACAGCTCCGTCACAGCACGATGACAGACAACTTCGCACCAGAGACCAGTAGTACAGCACTCACAGAGTATACGCTTTGCCTCCAGGGTACTGTTCAGATAAGAGGCTGCAGAAATTCGGAAGACAAGAAAGCCCTCGGGGCTCTCAACTCCCGCGTTCCGAAAGACTCGCTCCGCTCGTCTTTCGTCGTTCCGCTCATGCTATTCGCGGAACACTCGCTGCGCGTGGTTCGAAAGAGCGGAGCTCTTTCGTCATCACGAAAATCTTTGATTTTCGAACGACTTCGGCCGCAAGCGGCCTGCAGTGTCTCCTCACGGCGCAACGCGCCGTTCGGACGGGCCGAGGCGGCAGTGCCGCCTCGCGGCTTACGTCGTCGGGGTTCGCCGAGAGCCCCTCGCCCTTTCAGTCCACCAGGGTTCGGCTGATCGTGCGGCAGAAACTGGCTCGCCGATTGGCGCTTATCTGAACACCGCCGCCTCCAGAGTACTGACCCATTTACCGCGTTCGAAGAGACATTGCCGGCCAGCCTTATCGACGGCCGCATCATCGCCCTCGGCGAAGCGACACACGGAACGCGTGAGTTCTTCCAGCTGAAACATCGTTTCCTCCGGTATCTCGTCGAGCGGGGGGCCGGGGTCTTCGCTCTCGAAGCGAACGCGCCCGAGACGCTGGCGACAAACGACTCCGTCGTCCACGGCGAGGGCGACCACTCGACGACCTCCTCACAGAGCCACAGCCTCACTTCTCTATCGGGGCGACCTACGATGACGAGTCACCCGAGGAGTACCTGACAGAGTACACCTACGGCGACGCTTTCGATATAGTCTGTTATGTCGACGAGACGACGCGCGCCAGGCCCGTCGGAGAGGAGTAACTAGGCGAACGCAATCGGCGTTCCGCTGGTATCGTCCTCCTCGCGGACCTTTTCGAGGGCGTCCTCGAAGTCGGCCATCGTGACCGCGGTCCGCGAGTCGCGGATGGAGAACATCCCGGCCTCGGTCGCCAGCGAGGCGAGCTCTGCCCCGGTGAATCCGTCTGTCTCCTCCGCGATACCTGCCAGCTCGACATCGTCGGAAAGATTCATCTCGTCGGTGTGGATTTCGAGGATGCGGGTCCGGCCTTCGATGTTTGGCTCAGGCACCTCGATGAGGCGGTCGAACCGGCCAGGGCGGAGGATAGCGCGGTCGAGCATGTCGAAGCGGTTGGTGGCGGCGATGATGCGGATATTGCCGCGGTCCTCGAAGCCGTCCATCTCCGAGAGCAACTGCATCATCGTCCGCTGGACCTCTGCGTCGCCCGAGGTCTTTGACTCGGTGCGTTTCGATGCGATGGCGTCGATTTCGTCGATGAAGATGACCGCCGGCTCGTGTTCACTGGCGAGTTCGAAGAGGTCTCGGACCAGCTTCGCGCCCTCGCCGATGAACTTCTGGACCAGCTCCGACCCAGCCATTCTGATGAACGTGGCGTCGGTCTCGTTTGCGACGGCCTTGGCGAGCATCGTCTTCCCCGTCCCCGGCGGGCCGTGCAAGAGAATGCCAGACGGTGGATCGATACCCACCGCGTCGAACTGTGCGGGGTCGCTCAAGGGGTCCTCGACGGTCTCGACGACCTCTGTAATCTGCTCGCTGAGGCCGCCGATATCGTCGTAGGTAACGCCCGGACTCCGGTCAATCTGCATCGCCTGTGCCCGCGCGTCGGTCTCGGCGTCGAGCACAGCCTGGATACCGAAGGAGTCGTCGATGGCAACTCGGTCGCCGGCTTCCAGCTCTTCCGTGACGGCGGAAGCGTTCTCGGTCAGCACTTCCTGGTTGTTGCCGTGCTGTTTGATGATGATACCGTCGTCGGTCACCTCTTCGGCCGTTGCCACGTACAGAGATGACGACTTCAGGGTCCGGTTCTCTCGTTCCAGCGAGTCGACCTCGTCGGTCAGTGTCTCCCGGCGGTCGTGGGCGACTTCGAGCTGTTCTTCGAGCTTCTGGTTGACCGCCACGATCTCTTCGAAGTGGTCCCGGAGTGCTTCTAGCCGCTCTTCGGGCGACATATCTGGGTCTAAATCGAGGTGCGGACGCTCAGGGAGTGATGGACTTCGAGACATTTGGCTAGCTTACTGTTGGGTAGGGCGAAATAAAGGTTTTCGGGAGCACGGCGCAACTCCAGCTGTCTGTTTCGTGGCGAACAGTTACAGCAGCGACGCCATCTCGTCGAGCCGATTCTCGTAGACGTCGATTGTCTCCTCGATTGGTGTCGGCTCGGTGAGATCGACGCCTGCGTCGTTCAGGATATCGAGCGGGTAGCCGTGAGAGCCGTCCCGGAGGAGCTGGCGGTACCGCTGTGCAGCTGGCTCGCCCTCCTCGCGGATGGACTCGACCAGCGAGACGGCTGCCGAGATACCCGTCGAATACTGGAAGACATAGAACGCCCGGTAGAAGTGTGGAATCCGCATCCACTCGCGGGCGATGCGGTCGTCGAGGGCCGCCGGCTCGTAGTAGTCGCTTTTGATGTCCGCGAACAGTTCGTCGAGGGCATCGGACGTGAGCGGCTTGCCCGCCTGTGAGCGTTCGTGTGCGCGGTGTTCGAACTCCGCGAACATGGTCTGTCTGAACAGCGTCGAGCGGAATCGTTCGAGGTACTCGTTGAGAACGTGCTTGCGGAGGTGGTCGTCGTCGAGGGTGTCGAGCAGATGGTGGGTCAACAGCGTCTCGTTGACCGTCGAGGCAATTTCGGCGATGAACAGCGAGTAGCTCGCGTAGACGTACGGCTGTGACTCACTCGCCAACTCGGAGTGCATCGAGTGTCCCAGCTCGTGTGCCAGGGTGAACATCGACGAGATGTCGTCCTGATAGTTCATCAGGATGTACGGCTGTGAGTCGTAGGTACCGCTACTGTATGCGCCCGAGCGTTTCCCCTCGGTCTCGTAGACGTCGACCCACCGCGAATCGAGCCCCTCGGCGAGTCTGTCCTGGTACTCCTCACCAAGCGGCTCGACGGCCTCGATGACGTACTCACAGGCGTCCTCGTACGGAATCTCCGGCCCCTCGTCCTCGACAAGCGGCACGTAGAGGTCCCACATCTGGAGCTCGTCACCGCCGACGACTTCCCGTTTCAGGTCTGCGTGTCTGTGCAACGCGTCGAGGTTGTCACGGACTGTATCGACGAGGGTGTCGTACACCGCTGTCGGGATGTTGGTGTCGTCGAGTGCGGCTTCTCGGGCGGTGTCGTAGTTCCTTGCCGCCGCGAGCTTCTCGTTTTTCTTGACGCTGTTGCGGTAGGCCGTGCCGACGGCGTTACGGACATTCCGCCACTCGTCGAAGTAAGCCTCGTAGACGCGCTGGCGGAACTCCCTGTCGGGGTCTTTGAGATGTGTGGTGAAGTTACTGAGCGTAATCTGGACGTCCTCGCCGTCGGGACCCTCGACGGTCGGGAACGTCATATCCGCGTTGGCGAGCATGTTGTATATCTCGCCGGATGCGCCGGTCACCTCACCAAGGTCAGAGAGGAGTGCTTCGATTTCTTCCGACCGTGTGTGTGGCTTTTGTCTGAGTACGTCGTCGATGTAATGGTCGTACTGGTCAAGCTGTGGCTCTGTGTCGAGCAGTGCCTCGACGTCGTCTTCACTTAGCTCCTGAAGTTCGGGCTCGATGAAGCTCGTGGCCGTCTGGGCGTCGGTGTACAGTGACTTCGCGCGTGTCTCCATTGCCTGTGCGTCACTGTCTTGTGTGTTCTCGTCGCTCCGCAGACGTGCGTACGTGTAGACATTTTCAACCCGCCGCATTATCGCCTGGTACTCCTCGAAGAAGTTTGCAAGCGTCGTTGGGTCGTCGGCCAGTTGCCCTTCGAACGCCGCCAGGTCGTTGATGTTCTCGGCAACCTCCTCGTACGCGTTTTCCCAGGCCTCGTCGCTGTCGAACAGCGAGCCAAGCTCCCATCGGTACTGCTTGTCTACGTCGCTCCGGTCAGGAACAGAACTCATCCTCCAGCGATTCGGGCCTGTTGTTTGTAAACGTTCTGTGTTCTCAGGATTCACGGGGAAATGTGACGATTGTCTGACCAACTCTCAAGTGGGTCGAGATGTTACATGTTACCGAACCGCATTATGAGTTCACCACAATCGACGCTGGCAACACTCCGGCAACGGGCACAACTGTTCGAGGCAAACACCACCGAGCGGCGGCGCAGTCTCCTGTTCACGATGGCAATTGCGACTGGATTTCTGGGTATCGCTGCGACGAGTGCCGTCCTCACGTCCGTTCAACATCTCCCGACTGTGGCCGTCCTCAGCGTGCTTTCTGGTGTCGCGTTCGTCTTCGCTGGGTTCCTGTTCGCCGGTAAGTTCGACACACTGACCGACGACGAGGAGTTCCTCTGGCAGGTATTCGGCCCCTGAATCCACAGACCGCCGCCCTGTGGTGAATGCCCGTCCTCTTTCCGTGACCTCTGTTCTGACACTTACGAGCGTCTGCGCCGTAGCGTGTCTTTGTCGTTACAGGTGTGAACCGCAATCAGTGTTCTCTACGATAGACGGCACACGTAACCGGACTTTTGAAGAAAGACTTATATACTATTACAACTTACTTGTAGTTAGGATGAGGCTGAAACAAACGCTGAGAGAGCAGGGACTCGAGACTCGCCGGGTCGATTACGGCGGCCGGGCCGAGTACGTGGTCGACTTCGGCAGCCGAGACGACGCTAGCGTCGATGTTGTCGGAGAGACGGCCATTATTGTGGCCGACGACACCCAATACGAGGTCGAGCTACCCGCCGGCGCGCAAGTGTTTATGAACAATGACGTTCTTACTATCAAGGTGAAAAAATGAGGCTCACAGTCAAACCACTGAAACAGAAAGACGCCGGTCGCGGACTGGCGGCGGTAGACCGACAGGCGATGGAGGAGATGGACCTCGAAAACGGGGATTACATCCTCATCGAGGGTGAGGGCGGCCGTGCGGTCGCACGCGTCTGGCCCGGCTACCCCGAGGACAGCGGCCGAGGTGTCGTCCGAATCGACGGCCAGCTCCGACAGGAGACTGGGACCGGTATCGATGACGGCGTCACCGTCGACAAGGCCGATGTCCAACCGGCAAAGAGCCTGACCGTCGCGCTCCCCCAGAACCTCCGGGTCCGGGGGAACGTCGCACCGATGATTCAACAGAATCTGAGCGGACAGGCCGTCACACAGGGCCAGACCGTCCAGATTTCGTTCGGACTGGGGCCGCTCTCCTCGATGTCGGGCCAGAAGATTCCGCTCCGCATCGCGGACACCGACCCCGACGGAACCGTCGTTGTGACGGACTCGACAGAGATTTCGCTCAGCGAACAGCCCGCCGAGCAGATTGCCGGCGACGAGGAAGAGGAGACCCAGACGGCCCCGAACGTCACCTACGAGGACATCGGCGGCCTCGACAGGGAACTCGAACAGGTCCGAGAGATGGTCGAACTGCCGATGCGCCACCCCGAACTGTTCCAGCAGCTCGGCATCGAGCCGCCGAAAGGCGTCCTCCTGCACGGCCCGCCCGGCACGGGGAAGACGCTGATGGCCCAGGCTGTCGCAAACGAGATTGACGCCTACTTCACTGACATCTCCGGGCCAGAGATTATGTCGAAATACTACGGCGAGAGCGAGGAGAAGCTCCGGGAGGTGTTCGAAGAGGCCGCCGAGAACGACCCCGCGGTCATCTTCATCGACGAACTCGACTCCATCGCCCCCAAGCGCGGTGAAACGTCAGGCGATGTGGAGCGTCGCGTCGTCGCCCAGCTGCTCTCGCTGATGGACGGTCTCGAAGACCGCGGCCAGGTCATCGTTATCGGTGCGACAAACCGCGTCGATGCGCTTGACCCGGCACTGCGCCGTGGCGGCCGCTTCGACCGCGAAATCGAGGTCGGCGTCCCGGACAAGGACGGCCGTAAGGAGATTCTCCAGGTTCACACCCGGGGGATGCCCCTGACCGACGATATCGACCTGGACACCTACGCCGACAACACCCACGGCTTCGTCGGGGCCGACATCGAGCAACTCGCCAAGGAGGCAGCGATGAACGCACTCCGGCGCGTTCGCCCGGAACTCGACCTCGAAGAGGACGAGATCGACGCCGAGACGCTCGAAGGACTCCGCGTCACCGAGCAGGACTTCAAGCAGGCGATGAAGGGTATCGAACCCTCGGCCCTGCGCGAGGTCTTCGTCGAAGTGCCCGACGTGACCTGGGACCAGGTCGGCGGCCTGGAAGACACGAAAGAGCGCCTCAGGGAGACAATCCAGTGGCCTCTGGAGTACCCCGAGGTCTTCGAGCAGATGGACATGGAAGCTGCGAAGGGCGTCCTGATGTACGGACCGCCCGGGACAGGGAAGACCCTGCTCGCCAAGGCCATCGCCAACGAGGCCCAGAGCAACTTCATCTCTATCAAGGGTCCCGAACTGCTGAACAAGTACGTCGGAGAGAGCGAGAAAGGCGTCCGTGAGATTTTCGAGAAGGCTCGCTCGAATGCGCCGACAGTAGTCTTCTTCGACGAAATCGACTCGATTGCGACCGAGCGGGGGCAGAACACCGGTGACTCCGGCGTCGGCGAGCGCGTTGTCTCCCAGCTGTTGACCGAACTTGACGGACTGGAAGATCTCGAAGATGTCGTTGTCATCGCGACGACGAACCGGCCGGACCTCATCGACACGGCACTCCTGCGCCCCGGCCGGCTGGACCGCCACATCCACGTTCCGGTGCCCGACCAGGAGGCCCGTCGCAAGATATTCGAGGTCCACACCCGCGAGAAGCCACTCGCTGAGGATGTCGACCTCGACGACATCGCTGCACGGACCGATGGGTATGTCGGTGCTGACATCGAGGCAGTCTGCCGCGAGGCTTCGATGGCGGCCTCCCGAGAGTTCATCAACAGCGTCTCGCCAGAGGATGTTGGCGACAGCGTCGGAAACGTTCTCGTGACGAGCGAGCACTTCGAGGAGGCGCTCGACGAGGTCGGCCCAAGCGTCACCGAGGAGACCCGCGAGCGCTACGAGGAAATCGAAGGTCAGTTCGACACCACCGAACCCGAGACCGGCCAGACCGAGGTCGGCCGGACGTTCCACTGACGCCGCTATCCGGCCACGAACACGGTTCGACTATCGTCCGGTCCGTATCCCGCGACCGTTTCGACGGCTAGCCCGTGCTGTGAGAGTGTTGCCGCAATCGTCACGTCTTCGAATGGTGTCATGTCGTAACTGTCGATGAAGAACTCACCGTCGGGTGTGAAGACGAGCGAGTCCCAGCTCAGCTGTCCTGTGTCGATGGGAGTCATCTGCACCACCCGGGCATACTGGCCGTGCTTGTACGTCCCGACATCGAGTGCGGCCTCGTTGCCCTCTGGCGGGAGTGGCGAATTATCGAACACGAGCACGCCACCGGGAGCCAGATGTGTTTCCAGCGTCTCGATTGCAGGCCCCAGCTCCCCGGGCACGAGATGATTGATGACGCCCCGAATTGCGAGGATAACGTCGAACTCTCGTCCGATATCGAATCCGGGCAGCCCGTCGGTGTGAAACGTGGCGTCTGTCTTCTCTCGTGCGAGTGAGAGCATTCCTTCGTTCGGCTCGACGGCCGTCACGTCGAATCCAGCGTCGACGAATCGCTTGGTGTGCTCGCCGGTGCCACAGCCGACTTCGAGCAGTTCGGTGCCGGCCAGCTCCCTCGCGTCGAGTCGCTCTGTGACGAAAGCGACATCTCGGTCGTAGTCCCACTCGGACTGAATTGCATCGTACAGCTCGGGGTACTCAGAGTAGAGCTGTTCGACCATCGCACCGAGAGACTGTGGCGTGACTGGATAAGTACTTTCTGGCGCTGCGGGCGTCTTAATCCATAAGTACCGGCCGGCCGACTGTCGAGCCATGGAACCGGACTTCAGCGAGCTCGACTCGTATCTGGCCGAGACAGACGCCGACGGCTACCTCGTGCACGCGGATTCCGAGGAGTCAGACCAGTACTATCTCTCTGGCTTCGACGCCCCCGACCCGTATATCACGCTGTACAACGGCGAGGTCCACCTCTTTCTGTTCCGGAGTCTCGAATACGGCAGAGCGAAAAAGGAAGCCCGCGCAGCCACCGTCGAGCGCGGCTCGGATTACGACTTCGAGTCACTGCTCGCCGAGTACGACCCCGACGAAGCCCGTGCCCGCGTCCTCGAAGCATTCCTCTCTGAACACGGCGTCGGGTCGATCGCGACGCCGCCACAGTTCCCGCTCCAGACCGCAGACCAGCTCCGCGAGCAGGGTATCGACGTGACCGCCGACGACAGCAGCATCGTGACGAAGATACGAGCAAAAAAGACCGACGAGGAGGTCGGGTACATCCGCGAGGCACAGCGGGCAAACGAGGCAGCGATGGCCCGCGCCGAGGAGCTCATCTCGACGGCAACCGTCGACGACGAGGGGCAACTCCTCCAGAACGGCGAACTCTTGACCAGCGAACGCGTCCGCGAAGAAATCGAGGTAACGCTGCTCCGACACGGCTGTGGGTTAGACGAGACTATCGTCGCCTGCGGAAGCGACGGCGCAGACCCCCACGACCGCGGTAGCGGGCCGCTCCGGGCCGGCGAGAGTATAATCGTCGACATCTTCCCACAGAACAAACAGTCCAAATATCACGCCGACATGACCCGAACGTTCTGTCACGGCGAGCCAAGCGACACGATTCGGGAGTGGTACGACCTGACCCAGGAGGCAAAGGAGGCTGCGCTGGCGGCCCTCGAGCCCGGGGCAACCGGCGAGGAGGTACACGCGGCCGTCTGTGAGGTCTACGAGGATGCGGGCGAACCAACGCTGCGGAACGAACCAACAACAGAGACCGGATTCATCCACAGCACTGGACACGGACTCGGACTCGATGTTCACGAACAGCCAAGCGTCGCGCCCAGCGGCGAGACGCTCGAACCCGGACATGTCGTCACTATCGAACCAGGACTGTACGACCCCGATGTCGGCGGCGTCCGTATCGAGGACTTCGTCGTCGTCACCGATGACGGCTACGAGAACATCGTCGACTACGACGAACACTTGGTCGTCGGCGAGTAGCGTTACTGTTCAGCAAACTGCGTCTCTTCGGGCGGTTCAACGTCGAGTATCTCCAGCTCCTTTGTGTCCCCGGAGCGGCCGAAAGCCTTGAACGAGTCGACCGACCAGGGCGGGACGGCGACGAAGATGACCTCACGCATGTCGTCTTCTTTCGTGACTTTCAGCTCGCTAAGTGGATGCGAGACGAACATTCCCGGCGTCTGTGCCGCCGGCGTCTTCATATCGACGCCGAAGATGGCGTTTATTGTGTCGCCCTTGCTGGAGAGGTAAAAGTGGGTGAAGACAGGGGTATCCGGCGGCAGCTCAGCATCTGGGAGATTCTCGGACCGGGTCACCGCCAACGGAATCGCCCGCGAGTCGGGCTCGGCTTCCTCGGCCTGTCGGAGCAACGTCTCGACGAGCCCGCGCGTAATATATATCACAGCCCTTGATTCGGCCGGGAGCAACTTATACGGCACGCCGGGCCAGTCAGCCGAAGACGGTGTCCTTGACCGTCTTGAACATCAACTGTGGGGCACGCCGCCGTGACCCATCGATTGCGTCGCCGACTGTATCGGCCACGTCCTCGTGGATTCCCGGTCCATGACCGACGAGTACCCGCTCGGGATTGAAGCGGTCGAGCTCCCGTGGCGGGGTCAGCCTGAGCATCGGGTGGACTCCCAGGGACTCGCCCGCTGCACGGAAGTACGAGGTCGTTCCGACGGCTTCCGGCACCACCAGAACCCCGTCGTCTTCGTGGTAGAGAATCGCCTCCTGCCACATGCGGTTGTCGACAAGTGTGTGGGCAACGTAGCCGGTGTCAGCCAGCTCGTGGCGGAATCGCTCGGTCGGTGCGTCCAGTTCCTCGACCACACCGTCCATGAACGCAGGCACCCATACGGAGACATCGTGACGGGTGGCGAACGCGGCGGCGTCGCGCTTGTGCCGGTCGAGGAGGATTACGACGCCGGCTACCTCACCGTACTCTTCGATGCGGTCGTCGATTCCCTCGGCGTCGACGGGGTCGACGAGCCAGACCTCGCCGTCGACTGCCAGCCCGTGGCTGGCCCGCTCCATCGTCTCGTCCGGGTAGGCTATCCAGCTGAACCCACCGTCGAAGCTATCCATTTCTTGCCAGTCTGCAGCCGGTCCGGATGATTTCATGCCATTTGCTTCGTCTCCCCTCTTTAAAAAGAACGAGCCTAACAGTGATAGAACAGACTGACCTCACCGAAGGCTATTCATATCCCTCGTGTGTAGGTTTCGGTGAATGAGCGACGAGAACGGGCGGCGTGGCGACATCGAGCGATACGACGGGGACCGGTCGCGCCCCGACTCGTCACGGACGAGTGACCGGCGGCCGCTGTCCTCACGACGCGAACCCGACGCGGTCCAATCAGCTGGGACAGACTCGATTGCCGACGCTGTCTCGGGCTCGCTGACCAGCCGGGATGCAGTGACTGTCGCCTCTGAGTCCGCACGAGCGACACTCGTCGGGGTCCCTGTAATCGACGTCGGGGAGTTTGTCTACGACCATCAGATAGACGACGGCGGCAAGCAGCCTGTTGCGCTGTTCGATGTCGAGAACACGAGTGACAGTCCCCTCCGCTGGCAGTCGAGTCGGACGCAGTTTATCGGTGACGACGAGTACACCTACGGGCCGGCGCGTGCCTCGCTCGACCCGGCACAGCTTGGCTCCGGCTGTCACACGAGACAGGTCGAGCTGCCCCCGGGACGGAAGGCTCGCATCGTCACGCTGGTCGAGGCGCTCCCACCCAACGTCGAGGTTGTCGAAGTCGTCCACTCGCTGCCGGGTTCACGCGGCGGCCGCGAGCGTCTGGTGTTCTCCCTGTAATCACGTACTGTTTATATCTGGGGGCGACCAACGCCCGATATGGTCGACAGACTCCAATGGCTCGCACTCGAAACGAAGTATATCGACCGAGCAGAGGCGTTCTACGAGGCGTTTCTCGATCTCGACGTTCGGTCTCGTACAGAGGGTGAGGTCGCGTTTGGAGCCGGTGAGACCGACCTGATTCTCCGGTCGCCCGGGCCGGTTCCCCGCGGCGGCGTCCACACCCACTATGCCTTCTCGATTCCCACAGACGAGTACGACACGTGGTACGAGAGTCTCGACGAGCGGTTCGACCTCGTCGAACACAGCTTCGGCGACTCGAAGTCGCTGTACTTCTATGACCCTGACGGGAACTGTCTCGAACTGGGGCAGGCGTCCGTCGACGGAACGGGCGTCGCTGGCCTGTTCGAGGTCGTCCTCGAAGTCGAGCACCTGGCGCGGGCCGTTTCTCTCTACGAGCGGCTGGGATTCGAGGTCGTTGACCGCGGCGAGGACCGTCGACGCGTCCGCCTGAACGCCGGTTCGTTCGCGCTTGAACTCTGGGAGCCACAGCTCGGTATCGCCGACGCCCGCGGTGGACTCCACGTCGATATGGGTGTCACCGTCGAGAATCCGGCTGCGGTCGTCGACGAGGTGCGTGACGATGTGGTAACTATCGACGAGCGAGAAGAGGGAATCCGACTGCGGGACCTCGACGGCCACTACCTGACGCTCGTGCCCGCATCGGCGTGATTCCGGGGAGACGCTTCCGAGTCACTCCCGGAGCCGGTCGACGTCGATATCGACGCCGGCAGGAGTTACGACCAGAAAGCCCCGGAAATGCGTCAGACTCCCGCCGTCGTCTTTGATATCCCGGGCAAACTCCGAGGCGAGCTTGTTCAGGTCTCCCTCGACGTTGAGGACGAGGACATTTCCTGCACCGACGACGGAGACCCATTCCTCTGGATCGGTCGACCCATCGAGAACTCCCAGAATGACGCGGTTTGGGCCGCCGTCGCTGTCCTCGCCTGCCTCCTCGTCGAGTTGGTCTTCGACCGCCTGCAGGTCGAGTCCGTCGAAATCCCCCATACACAGGCTCTGGACGCCCCCTCTCAAAAAGCTGCTGGCAGCCGGCTCAGGCCGCCCACGTCTCGACTGGGTCAGCGTAGACGACGCCGCGCTCGGCGTCTAGGCTGATCTCCTCGCCGTCTTCGATTCGCTCCGGAACCGTCGCGTAGCTGACCATCGGGACATCGAGCTCGCGGGCGACGATAGCGGCGTAGCTCGTCGACCCCTTGTGGGGATCGATGATGCCACCCAGCTTCGCGATATCGCCCTCGAACTCATCGTCGAACCCGGCGGGGAGGGCAACGATTGCTCCCTCTGGCACCTCCGTGAGGTCGCCGTCGCTCAGTCGGTGAATCGGGCCAGTGACCGACCCCGAAACAACAGACCGTCCGGAGACGACCGCCTCGGCTGCCACGTGGACCTTGAGCATATTCGCCGTGTCGAGGTCGTCGTACTCGGTCATCATCCCCGACAGCACGACGACGGTGTCTCCGCCGTCGACTGCGCCCGTGTCGATTGCGGCCTGGACTGCGCTCTGGATGACTGAATCGGCGCTCTCGCCGTCGTACGACACCTGACGGGGGATGATACCCCACCGGAGCGCAAGCCGGCCGCGGACCTCGTCGTCTGGGGTCGCCGCAACGATTGGGATATTCGGGCGGTACTTCGCTGCCTTTTCAGCGGTGTAGCCGGACTCACTCGCGGCGACGACGGCGCTGGCACCGATATCTCGGGCCAGAAACCGGGCAGAACGCGCCAGCGCGTCCGTCCGCGTCTCGTCTGCCGGCGGGACACGACTCTCACGAAGTTCGGCGTACTCCTCGCTCGTCTCGACATCTTCGATGATGCGTCGCATCGTCTTGACAACTCGCACGGGGTGGTCGCCGATTGCTGTCTCGCCCGACAGCATCACAGCGTCGGTCCCGTCGAGCACCGCGTTCGCCACGTCAGAGGTCTCAGCGCGGGTCGGCCGGCGCTCAGAAATCATCGAATCGAGCATCTCGGTCGCCGTGATAACGGGTGTGCCTGTTCTGTTGCACGACCGGATGATGCGCTTTTGAATCATCGGCACGTCCTCAAGCGGACACTCGACGCCGAGGTCGCCTCTGGCGACCATTATGCCGTCTGCCGCGTCGATGATACCGTCGATGTTTTCGACGGCGTCGGCCCGCTCTATCTTCGCGATAATCGGCAGGTCTGCGCCGCGGGCTTCGAGTTCACGGCCGATCTCGTAGATGTCGGCCGCGCTTTTGACGAAGCTCGCGGCGACGAAATCGACCTCCTTCTCGGCGGCCACGTCGAGTTCTCGCTCGTCGCGGTTGGTAATCGTCGGCAACCCCAGATCGACGCCGGGGACGTTGACACCCGAGCGACCCGCCAACTCACCGCCCGAGGTGACGGCCGCGGTCACAACGTCGCCCTCGACAGCGGTCGCTTCAAGTTCGATACGCCCGTCGTCGACGAGTATTGGGTCGCCAGGCTCGACAGCATCAATATTCGCAGAGAGTCCGACGCGGCCCTGGTCTGCTGTCTCTCCCTCGAACAGCTCGACGCTCGACCCACTCTCTAGGTGGACTGACTTGTCGACTGGCGCGGTCCGGACCTCGGGGCCGGGCAGGTCGAGGATGATTGCAATCGGAAAGCCGACCCGGTCTTCGACACGACGGATGCGGTCTATCAGCTCGCGACGACTCTCGGGGGTACCGTGACTTGCGTTGAGCCGTGCGACCGACATGCCGGCCTCTGCAAGCGCTTCGATGCTGTCTGCGCTCTCGGAGGCCGGCCCGAGTGTACAGACGATTTTGGCTGCGCTGTTCACGGTCTCTCCCCTCCGTGTGTGCTGTACCCGGCTGTTGGCACGACGAGTCTGTTCATATCTGTCGGTAGTTGGGTGACCAAGTAAACCCTACTCCTTCCAGACTGTCCCTGCATATCGCGGGTGGGGTATATAAATCACCCACGATATCTGTGGTGTACACTGGTCCGTACCGGGGAGAGACATACAGATATGAGCCACTCGCCGCGTTCCCGGACCAAGCCCGCCGGTAGTGTCGAGTCGACAACAATTAGCGATGCAAGCCAGGTAGAGGCACTGCTTGGCGCACTCGAAGACGAAGACTGTCGCGCAATCCTCGAAGCGACAACCGACGAAGCGCTCACCGCGAACGAACTCTCAGAGAGCTGTGACCTCCCGCTGTCGACGGCCTACCGCAAGCTCGAACTGCTGACCGAGACGGGGCTGCTCGAAGAACAGCTCCGCATCTCCCGCAACGGCAAACACACCAGCGAGTACGCCCGCTCCGTGGAAGATGTTCACGTTTCACTCGATAGTGATATCGAGCTCTCGATCACACGCTCGGGTATCGAGGAGCACGGCCAGTCGGTAGTCGCTGGTGCGGACTGATTTTCACTCGGTCCACCGGGCGTCGGCGAGTGTCCGCTGGACCGCCCGTTCGCCGACCGCTTCGGCCAGCGTCTCGTAGCCGGCGCGTTCGGCGGGTTCGCCCGCATTTGCCACGAGGCGAGAGACGATGAACTCCGGGGTCGACCGGCCAACTGATTCAAACTGGGGCTGATAATCCACCTCCAGCTCCAGCGACGGCGTCAGTCCCTCCGCGAAGATGCCGTCGGTCCGTGCCTCGTCGGGCAGTGGCTCCAGGTCATCTGCCAGATGTGTCACGAACACGCCCATCGCGTCGTGGTCGACTGTCAGGCGCACCAGACCGTGCAAGAGGTCGGCCGCACGTCCCGGCTCGGTAATCGCCTCGAACTCGTCGACGAGCATGAGCGTCCGGCCCGACTCGGTCAACGGCGGCACCACTGACTGGAGCGTCGACTCTAGGACGCCAGCGTTGAAACTCGCGTGTCGCCGGTGGAAGACAATTCGCTCGACGAGAGTCACTTCTGCCTGCTCGGCGGGCACCGGTAGCCCCATCTGCGCGAGGAGCTGTACCTGACAGAGCGTCTCCAAAATTGTCGTCTTGCCGCCGCTGTTCGCGCCGGTCAAGACGGCGACCCGGGCCGCTGGCGGCTTTCTGCTCGCGGGCACGTCGAGGCCGTGGTCGCCGACGGCGTATGTGACCGGCTGGACGGTTTCGCCGGCAGCTTCTAGAAACAGGTTCTGTGCGTTCACGACCGCCGACACCTTCCCACCGGTGAACGCCGGTCGCGTCAGGTCGAAGGCGACGGTAAACCGGGCGAGCGAAATGGCGAATGCGATGTCTTCGACAGCCGAGACAGCCGCCGTGATGTCCTCGTCTGCATCGGCAAGCGTCTCCTTGAACTCGGCAGCGACAGTCTGTTCGCGCTCGTCGGCGGCCTCGCGTAACTCCTCGGCAATCGCCCGGAGCGTCTCGCCGACGAATCCTCTCGCGTCTGTTGCCTCCTGAGGAACTGCATCTCGAACCGTTGTGAGGTCCATGCCCGTCTCGTCTGCCAGATACCGAGTGAGCTCCTCCCGAAGTTCTGAGGCTCCGCGTGCACCCGACCTGACAGATTCGAGGACCGCATCCGGCGTCGCCGCGAGGTCTTGGATGTCGCCGAGCTGTGTCCGAAGCTCGTCGAGGCGGTCGTCAGCTCCATCGTCGACGCCGTGACCATCGCCTTCCAGTCCTGCGAGCGCGCGCGACGACTTTTCGAGAGCGTCTGCGTCGAGGGCCGCGACAGCCTCGAAAATCCCCTTGTCGAGGCCCAGCGCGTGCAGCTGTAGTGCCGTCTCGACGGTCGCGCGCTTGCCGCCGCGTTCGTCGTACTCCTCGAAGGCCTCCACGACGGCCTCGCGCTCGCTCTCGGAGAGCGACTGCCAGCTCTCTGTTGCCTCGAAGACCGTGTCGAGACGCGCTTCTATCTCGGCGGTCGATTCGAGCGGCGTCATGATACGGATGTTGTCCGCCGCCTTCTCTGTCACCGCGTAGCTGCTTATCGTCTCGAGCAGTTGTTTGTAGACATTGCGCCCGTCCCGGGTGGCGAGCACGTCGAGTGCAGCGCCGCCGCCCGCGTGCCGGAGTATCCGGGTCGCCCGGCCACCCGACAGCCCTGCCTCGGTAAGTGTCCGGACATCACCGTTCTCGACGGCCTCGATTGCGGCCGCTTCGCCGATGCTCTCGGCCAAGAGGTCCCGCGTCTTCGGGCCGATTCCCCAGTAGTCCTCCAGTCGCATCGACTGTGGGGTGTCGGGCCACGGCCTTAGCCCTTTCTCAGTCCCAAAAGGAGCGCGTCCTGGCGTACTCGCGTTCCCGGGAGAGGATATCCCGGTAGAAGTCGTCTTCGTCCTCTCTGAGCTTGTTGATGATGCGTGCCGCGTTGTGTGGCCCGACCCCGCGTGCCGCCAGCGCGATGACTGCCCGCTTGCCGTGGCTCTGGACGAGACTCGCGGCCTGGTACGCACGCTCGGTCTCTTTTTGTTGCTCGTCGGTCTTGTTGTCTGTTCTGACTGCTTTGACTGTCTCCTCGGCCCAGGGGTTCAGCGCCGCGATTCGCGTCGACCCGCACTCGGGACAGGCCGGCTGGTCGGCCACGCGTTTGACCTGTGTCTTGCGCTTCCAGTCGGTGCAGTGCAGACAGACGAGGATGACACGGTCGTTTTGGAGGCGATCTTTGACTGTCTTGATGACGCTCGCGTCCGCGTTCTCCGGCGTAAGCAGTTCTGTTCCTGACCCGCGGCCGCCGGTCCCGAGCGGCGTGTGGCCGCCGACGGTCTCGATACTGATCTCGTCCGACTGTATCCGTTCCAGCACCGCTGCGGCGTCGTCGACAGCGAGTTCTTCGTGGAAGATTTCGCGGAGCGCCTCCTCGTAGACAGGCGTTCCTTCGAGCGCCTGCAACAGCCGGCCCTTGCCAAAGCGGGAACTGCCGCTACCGCGCCACCGCTTGAGCGCGCCGAAACTGGTCGCCACCTGTGCGAGCTTGAACTTCAGCGTATCTGCGTTTTTTAGACTCAACTCGATGATGCCCCTGACGTGCTCGGGGTCGGTCTCTTCTAGCAACTCGACGACGGCCCCCGCACGGACCCCTGGAGGAACGGTCAACTCGATGCGGTAGGGGTCCGTTTCCAGGCCGACGCTCGACCCCGTCTGCTGGCCAAGCAGTGCCGAGATGAGCCGTCCCAGCGCTTCGTTCGTCTGGTGGCCGAAACAGGCGTTCACCACGACGGTCCCATTTCCGGATTCGACCAGTACCTGGTCCGTTGTTGCGAGGGGGTTCCCGTCCGCCGTGTGGTCTGCCAACCGTTCCAGGCCGTCGGCGATGGTCTCAGTACCGACTTCGTACCGACGGGTCAGATCTCGAGCCACAGACGCTGCATCCCCGCCAGCAGCGAGCTGTGAGCCGGCGACGCTACGCAGCTCGCCGACGTTCTCGGCGACGACCTGTGGGACTGGAATCTCCTGGCCCGTCCAAGAGGGGACTTCGCCTGCAGGATCCTCGATTGGCGAGACAGTCACGACCTCGTCCTCGTCGTCGACTTCGGTGATACGCCACATCTCGCCGCGCTGGATGAACACCTCGCCGGGAGTGGCGAAGTTGACGACAAAGCGCTCGTCGAGCGTGCCGACCTGTGAGCCGCTGGCGACATCTTCGACATCGTAAGTCGCCTCGTCGGGAATCATCGAGAGGTTCCGGTAGAAGTACTGCCAGGTTCCCCGTCGTTTTTCGAGGCGGTCGGCCTCTTTTTCGAGCCAGATGACGTTGTTACTCGCCAACTCGCGCACGACGGATTTGAACTGCTGTTCGCTCAGCTCGGCGAACGGATAGGCCCGCGTGACAATCTCGTAGGCTCGCGGCGCGGCTATCTCGCCAAAATCCATCACTAGTCCCGCAATCTGGTTGGCGACGGTGTCGAGACTCCCGTGATGGAGCGGCGCTGGCTCGACCTCGCCGTTTCTGGCGCGGCGGGCAACCACCATCGACTCCAGGATGTCGTCGGGGTGACTCGTGAGAATCGTTCCGACGGACGTATCACCCTCTCGGTGTCCGGCACGGCCGATGCGCTGGAGGAGTCGCGCGACCTGGCGAGGGCTGTTGTACTGGATGACATGGTCGACCTGTCCCACGTCGATGCCGAGCTCCATTGAGGAGGTACAGAGAAGCCCATCGAGTTCGCCCCGTTTGAACTGTTGTTCGACCTCGATTCTCGTCTCCTTAGCCAGTGAGCCGTGGTGGATACCGATGTTCGTTCCGAGTTCCTTGAGTCGTGACCCCAGCGCCTCGGCAGTCTGTCTGGTGTTGACGAAGGCGAGTGTCGCCTCGTTCGCGGCGACGAGTTCGTCGATGCGACGGACGTGACTCGCCACCTCGGGCTCTGTCACCAGCTCCTGAGCGAGGCGCTCGTCGTCTTCGGTTATTGTCGGTGCCTCGACGTTCACCTCTAGGGCACTCCCAACGTCGACCTCGATAACCCGGAACGACCGGCCCCCAGTCAGCAGCCGACCGATTTCGCTCGGGTCGTGGACCGTCGCCGAGAGACCGACCCGCTGGAACGGGCCAGCCAGTTCTCTGACCCGTTCGAGGCCGATAGACAGCTGTGCGCCACGCTTCGAGACCGCGAGCTCGTGAATTTCGTCGATGACGACGTGATTTATGTCCTCCAACGCGCGGCGGAGTTTCGAGCCGGTCAACATCGCCTGGAGTGTTTCGGGGGTGGTCACGAGCAGATCTGGCGGGTCGTTTGCCTGCTGTTGGCGCTGGTAGTCGGTGGTGTCGCCGTGGCGGACATCGACGTCGATGTCGAGCGTCTGTCCCCACCATTCGAGGCGCTCGCGCATGTCGCGGTTGAGCGCCCGCAACGGCGTTACGTACAGCGCACTGATGCCAAAGGTTTCCTCGCCGGCGAGTGCGTCGAAAACGGGGAGGGTCGCGGTCTCGGTTTTGCCGCTGCCGGTCGGTGCGACGACGACAACGTTCTCGCCAGCAGCGATGGGGCCAATTGCCTGTCGCTGTGGTTCCGTCGGCGTCTCGAAGCCGCGTTCCGAGAGTGCGTCCCGGAGCGCTGATCCGAGCGTGGTAAACGCCGCTGGACCCGTGACAGCCTCCCCGTCAGTCATGACCAATAGGTAGGCGATTCAGGCGATTAAGCCCATCGGACCGCATCAGCTGTGGGTCTCGATGTTCTCCCAGACCTCCGTCATCCGCTCGCCGGTGAACTCAATGAGTTCCTCGATATCGTCATCTCCCGGACAACAACCCAGGTCACGGATGGCCTTCGTGGCTGAAAAGTGATGGACGTGCACAAGGTCATCGTCCTCTTTCTCGTAGACAGCGGTCGTACATGGTAACATGCCGGCGAGCTCTTGGTCGATTTCGATGGCGTCGCGCGCGATGGTGGGGTGACAGACAACCAGCAGTGCTGTCTGCGAGACCTCCTCGCCGAGCATCCCCGATATCATCCGGTCCAAACGCGTCACCTTCACGGTCTCGAAGTCAGCCAGTTCGTGCTCCAGTTGGACGAACGGGACGGCGTCCTCGAACGACATATCCAGTGTGGTATGGAGCGCCTCCTCTGCTGTCGGGGCCTTCTGGCTCATGCACTGGTCCTTGGTGGCGACCGGAATAAGTCTACTCCTGTCCCGAACGTAAGCGAAAAGAGACGAGCACTCTGAACCGACGTATGGACTTCGAGGAGAGTCTGGCGCTCGCCCGGTCGTTGCCCGAGTCGCTCCCGCCGCTGACTGTCGACATCGACGGAACACTCACTGACGACAGCCGTGCCGTCGACCCGCGTGTGTTTCCCGTGCTCCAGTCGTGGCCGTCGGCTGTCGTCATTGCGACAGGGAAGGCGATGCCATATCCGGTTTCCCTCTGTGAGTTTCTTGGGATCGAAACGCGCGTTATCGCCGAGAACGGCGGCGTCGTCATTCCCGACCGCCAGCGGGATGTTATCTTCCTCGCGGATCCTGAGACCGTCGAATCGCTGGCGAGAGCATACCAGGAGCGCGGACACAGCCTCGGTTGGGGGAGTTCTGACCTTGTGAACCGCTGGCGAGCAACAGAGCTTGCCGTGAGCCGAGACTCCCCACTCGACCCGCTTGTGGAACTCGCAGACGAATATGGCCTGACGGTCGTCGACACCGGCTACGCCTATCACGTCCACGAGGCGTCGGTCGACAAGGGGGTCGCGCTCCAGCGGATGGCGTCTGAACTCGACCGCAATCCAGGCGAGTTTGCATTCATCGGAGACTCGCCGAACGACGTGCCAGGGTTCGAGATAGCTGGTACCGCTGTAGCCGTCGACAACGCGCCGGATTCGGTCAAGCCGAACGCCGATTACACCACCTCGAAAGCGTACGGCGGAGGATTCCTCGAAGCCGTCGAGTGGCTCTCTGAGCGACACCGGTAGCGAGAATTTATATACGGTTGCGAAGCACCCAGGCCCATGACCTGACAGTTGCCACGGGGTGGCAAGCGATTGTACGGCACACCACCCCGTGGACCGTTTGTGCCGTCTGCTCGCTCCAGTACGCTGACCGGTGGTGTCCAGATAGGCATCGGACAAACAGCCTGTTTCGGCCGACCAATCCAGCAAATCCTGGCGGACTGAAAGGGCGAGGGGATCTCGGCGAACCCCGGCGACGTAAGCCGCGAGGCGGCGGTGCCGCCTCGGCCCGTCCGAACGGCGCGTTGCGCCGTGGGGAGACACTGCAGGCCGCTTGCGGCCGAAGTCGTTCGAAAATCAAAGATTTTCGTGATGACGAAAGAGCTCCGCTCTTTCGAACCACGCGCAGCGAGTGTTCCGCGAATAGCATGAGCGGAACGACGAAAGACGAGCGGAGCGAGTCTTTCGGAACGCGGGAGTTGAGAGCCCCGAGGGCTTTCCTGTCTTCCGACTTTCTCCAATCTCTTATCTGAACAATACCCGCTGACCCGGGGAAAGCTTTTGTTGGGTGGCCCGTAACCCTCGCCTATGAGCCCCGAAACGGCCGCTCTCAGACGCGCTATCGACGAAGGCGAACGCGAGGGCGGCAGCGTCGAGTTCAAAGAGCGGCTCACCAAGGACGTCCACCTCCAGGACGGGAGACGTGAGAGCCTTGCCGCACAGCTCCGCCACCGGATTCTGTCGGGCGACGGTGAAGCGACCTACGTCATCGGCGTTACCGACGACGGCGGTGTCCCAGGAATCCCAATCGAGGCGTTCTCCGAATCGATGGACGTGCTCTCCCTGCTGGCCGACGAGGCAGATGCTCACATCGAGAACGTCGAGACGTGGGGCGAAGACGAGACTGGGGAGCCAGACCGGCTGGTCGGTATCGCCACAGTTCGGGAGGGGCCGGTGATGAACGACGACGAACATATCGTGGTCGGCACCGCAGGGCACGTCGACCACGGCAAGTCCACCTTGGTCGGTTCGCTGGTGACCGGACAGGCCGACGACGGCGAAGGTGGGACCCGGAGTTTTCTCGATGTCCAGCCCCACGAGGTCGAACGCGGGCTGTCAGCGGACCTCTCGTACGGTGTCTACGGGTTCGACGCCGAGGGGCCGATACGGATGGACAACCCTCACCGGAAAGGCGACAGGGCCCGCATCGTTGAGGAGGCCGACCGCCTTGTCTCGTTTGTCGACACTGTCGGCCACGAACCGTGGCTCCGGACGACGATACGTGGTCTCGTCGGCCAGAAGCTCGATTACGGGCTTTTGACGATTGCGGCCGACGACGGGCCGACCGAGACCGCCCGCGAGCACCTCGGCATCCTCCTGGCGACCGAACTCCCGACTATCGTCGCAATCACGAAAGCCGACCTTGTGGACGACGAGAGGCTTGCTACGGTCGAGCGCGAGGTCGAGGGACTGTTACGGGATGTCGGCAAGACTCCACTCCGTGTCGACCGCCACGGTGTCCAGACAGCTATCGAGGAAATCGACGAGACCGTCGTGCCAATTGTGACGACCAGCGCGGTCACACAGGATGGACTCGAAACCCTCGACCAGTTCTTCGAACAACTACCGAAAACGGGGACGGCCCACGAAGACGAGCAGTTCAGAATGTACGTCGACCGGACGTACAACGTCACTGGTGTCGGCCCTGTGGCGTCGGGCACTATCAAGTCTGGTTCGGTCGAAGCAGGCGACGAACTCCTGCTTGGCCCGCTGTCGAACGGTGAGTTTCGCGAGGTCGAGGTCCGGAGCATCGAGATGCACTACCATCGAGTCGATGCGGCCTCTGCGGGGCGGATTGTCGGCATTGCCCTGAAGAACATCAGCGAACGCGATATCGAGCGTGGGATGGTGTTGGTACCAAAAGACAGTGACCCCAAGCCGGTTCGTGAGTTCGAGGCCGAGGTGATGGTGCTGAACCATCCAACACGCATCGACGAGGGATACGAGCCGGTGGTACATCTAGAGACGGTCAGCGAGGCTGCGATTATCACACCGTCTAACGGTCAGTTGCTGCCCGGCGATTCCGGAACGGCTACGATTCGATTCAAGTTCCAGCCGTATCTCGTCGAGGAGGGTCAGCGGTTTGTCTTCCGTGAGGGCCACAGCAAAGGCGTCGGAACGGTCAAGACTGTCAACCCAGCCGAGTGAACCTCGGCACACATCCCTGGGCGCATCGATTTTATGATGGCCCTCAGCTGTCGGGGACGGCAACCGTCTCGGGAACGTCACTCCGTTCGAGGACACTGCGCTGCTCTGGGGGAAGGTCGCGCGACTGGAATATCGCCACTCCCTTCTCGTATTGTTCCCTCTCGGCCGGTTCCGCTGGATCGTACTCCATCACGAGTTCTGCAATCCCTGTCTCTCGCCCACTGTACCTGAACCCGGCGTTGTAGCAGGCCCGGTAGGCTCGGGGATTGTTTACCGCTATCGTAATGTTGTTGTAGGCATCGCCGTCGAGTGCGTCAGCGGTAAAGCGCAACAACCGTGACCCGATACCTTCGCCTTGGCGGTCCTCACGCACAGTCACGTATCTTAGGTGGCCGATAGTGGGATTATCTCGGTCCGCATTGAACGCGACAGCACCCACAACGCCATCGTCAGTAACGACACTCTTGCCGGTTGAGGACATAACGAACTTCCCGGCGTAGGCAAACTCCTTGTAATCGAGCTCCAGCGTCGGGCCGTCTGGGGGGTAGCCAACTATCGAGTACTCCATCTACCAGTACCCGGGCTACTCACCAGGGCTCAAAAAATGATGTGGCTGGTCTCGAAAGGCACAAGAATCGCAACCGCGGTTATTGACGGTCGTCGAGAGCGAACGCTACTGTCGATTGGATCCAGGCCTGGTGATTCTCTCGGTCGTAGATGACGTACTCTTCGTCGCCGATATTGAGCTCGGCGTACCGGGATTGTTCGTTCTCGACAACCGGTGCATCCGTATCGTCCGCGGTATTCGTGCTCATGGTTAGTTGGGCCAACGGGCCGTCTCTACCTCCAATATGTTATTGGTTCTCACAGTATATAAGCCTCGCGTCGGATTATCACGTATGAGAATCCAGTCGTAGTGAGTATCAGCGTCGGTCTGTGGTCTGCATATCGAGATGGTCCTCCGTGTGATTTGATAGTAGCTGCTGTGATAGCGGCTTTTTAAGTGTCTCCCACTGAGACTGGTTTTGAGTTGACAGTCCCGCAGGCTCCATCTCCTCGACAGTGGCAGTTCTCCATGGGCGCTGCTGTTCGAGTTCGTTATCGGTAATTGGGTGGCCGTCTAATCCGCCGTCATGGAGACAAACCGGTCGCTGTTGCTCGCACATACCGTTTCGCCCGAGTGGTCCCAGAAGATAGCTGCCGAACTCACAGGCCGACTTCCGACAGACGCAATCAAGAACGCAATGACTCCTGCCGAGACTCTTGCATCCGTCGAATCCGCGGAGATGCTCGTTGCCGGGCAGTTCGAGTTGGAGTGGCTGGACCGTGCTCGTCGACTGCAGTTGGTACAGACACTTTGGGCCGGCGTCGACATGTATCCGCTCGACAGCATCGAAGAGGCAGACGTGTGGATGGCCAACGCGGCCGGCGTTCACGCCAGACCAATTGCCGAGCAAGTGCTGGGCTACATGCTCCAGTTCGAGCGCGGCTTGAACGAGGCCACGGCCAATCACAGACGGGGGGTCTGGGAGTCGATTCGTGGCGGTGAGCTTGGCACGAAGACGGTCGGTATCATCGGCGTCGGGGCCATCGGGTCACGGGTCACAGAGCTGGTGAGTGCCTTCGGGGCCGAAACGATAGGCACGAAACGCGATACCACGACAGTGCCGGACGCACTCGATCAGGTGTTCCCAGCAGACGAGTATCACAAGATTCTGACCCAGGCCGACTACGTCGTGGTTGCTTGCCCGCTGACCGACGAGACCGAGGGTCTCCTGGGTATCGATGAGTTCCGACTGATGAGTCGGGAGAGCGTCCTCATCAACGTTGCCCGCGGTGAGATTGTCGATCAGGACGATCTTGTTAGGGCACTCCAGCACGGTCTCATTGATGGGGCTGCGCTCGACGTTTTTGACGAGGAGCCACTGCCGCCGGATTCTCTCCTGTGGGACCTTTCAAACGTGGTCGTGACGCCACATATGGCCTGGACGACATCGAAGACGACCGACCGCTGGGCCGATCTCATCGCCGAGAACTACGACGCGCTCACAGCGAGCAGTCCGAAAAACATCACCAACAGAGTGCTGTGACTGAGGAGTGACTATCTCGCCTGCGCGATACTGGCAGCCAGCGCTTCGATTCCTGCGGTGATCTCGTCTTTCTTGACGTACGTGAACGATAGTCGAAGCGCGTTCTCGCCGCCGTCACCGGGGTAGAACATCGGTCCCGGGAGATACGTGACGCCGGCTTCGGCAGCAGATTCGAGCATCGCTTCGGCATCGACGCTCTCTGGAAGTGTGACCCAGACGAAGAAGCCGCCGGCAGGCTCTGTCCACTCTACCTCAGCGGGCATGTTCTCCTCTAGTTCGTCGAGCATGTGGTCTCGCTTCGCTCGATAGGCCTCACGAATCGCCGGCAGATTGTCGTCGAGCTGCCCGGACTCGCAGTAGTGGCCAACGAAGGACTCGGTGAACGTGTTTGTCCCACCGGCAGCGACTGTCTCTGTGGCCTCCTGTATCCGTTTGGGTGCTGTCAGCCATCCCATCCGAACGCCGGGCGCGAGCGTCTTGGCGAACGAGCCGACTCGGATAACACGCTCGGAATCGGTCATCGTTGCCAGGGGTGGCGGCGCTTCCGCATCGAGCCAGAGGTCGCTGTAGGCACCGTCTTCGAGGACGCCGAAATCGTATTCCTCGGCGAGTTCGAGGAGTCGCTCCCGGCGTTCCCGTGAGAGTGTCGTTCCCGTTGGATTGTGAAAGTCCGGTATCGTATACGCGAACGTTGGAGGTTCTGCTCCCCGCTCGCGACGATGTCGAAGTTTCGCTGCCAACTGCTCGACAATCATCCCGTCCTCGTCGACCGGAACCGAGACGATGTCAACACCGAAGTTCCGGAACACGCCGAGAATACCCATGAAGGTCGGCGCTTCAACGATAATCGTGTCTCCAGGGTCGAGAAACGCCCGACAGACAGTATCGATTGCGTGGGTCGCACCGTTTGTCACCAGCAGGTCGTGAGTGTCGAAGTCGATGCCGCGCTCGCGCTCTTGTTCGACAAGATACGATCGAAGCTCTTCTCTGTACTCCCCAGCACCGTACTGCAGGGCCTCGTCGCCCTCCTCGGCGAGAACGGCGTCGACCGATTCGGCGAGGCCACTCTGTGGGAACAGGTCCGGGTCGGGAAACCCGAAACTCAGCGAGACAGCGTCCTCGGTCGCGATACTTCGCCAACTCCCGTATGCAGACTCGTCGATAGCTGCTCGGACGGGTGCCGTGAGCTTCTCCTCCAGCGGAGTGGACTCGGCCTCTGACATCTGATAGCTGTTGCTCAGTTCTGCGTGGGCTAAAGTATGCAGGTACTGTGTCGAATCCTCGCGCCTGCCTCCCGTCTTGGGGTCGATATAAGCTCACACGCGTCACGCAGGACTTTAAAGTTTCGGGCACATATCGATACTGTGACTGAGGAAAACGGGCGTCGGAACCTCCGAATGCCCAACGACGACGAGCTGTTCGCGGTCGTTACCCGCCACGACGGCGGTAATCACGTCCGCGTCCAGTGTGAAGACGGTAAAGACCGACTCGGCCGTATCCCAGGCCGAATGAAGTACCGAACATGGATCGAAGAGGGAGACGTGGTGCTGGTCGAGCCCTGGGACTGGCAAGACGAGAAAGCTAACATCGAGTGGCGGTACACGAACCAGAACGCCGAGCAACTCCGCAGCGAAGGCCATATCGACTGACAACTCTTTTCGTACCTGTTGCTCTCTGTCGTGTAGTCTCGACGCTGTAGTACTGTTGCTCTCTGTTGTGTAGTTTCAACACCCCCCAGCGCTACCGCTCGGGAGTGTTTGAGTAAAGATGGTCGGTCGTATGCCGTCGGATGACCGCAAACGACCGCAGTGAGATTCGAATCCTCGTTTAGAGGCGAACGACGTTCTTCGCGCGCGGGCCTTTCGGGGCCTGCTCGATGTCGAATTCGATTTCGGTACCTTCAGTCAGGTCTTCACCGCCAACGTCCTCCATGTGGAAGAAAACGTCTTCGTCTGCGTCTTCTGTGTCGATGAAACCGTAGCCGCCAGTGTCGTTGAAGAAATCAACCTTACCGTTTGCCATTGCAACTATCTACAGCAGAGGTACACGTATAAGCGTGTCGAAGCTGTAGTCTACATGAGAAAATGATGTACAACTGTCGGCCAGTGTCGACTCCCGTGGACAGTTGTTCTCTGTTCGGTCCGGAGAGCGTTCACTGACCGCAGTTACACGTCTTCCTTCGGTGTAGCGGGACAGTGCTCAATTCATAAACGGTTTTGTCTCCCGCTTGAACACTCAACGTATGTGTCCTATTCAAGACGAACGAAGTAATTCCTCCCGGCCCTCGGCACCGCCAGCGGCGGCCATCACAGCCGACGGGCTGACAAAGCGGTACGGCGAGACGCTGGCTGTCGACGGACTCGACCTAGATATTTCCCGGCGAAGTGTCTACGGATTTCTCGGCCCGAACGGTGCCGGCAAGACGACCACCATCGAGATGTTGACCTCGTTGCTTCCGCCGACCAGCGGCGAGGCCAGGGTTATGGGTGTTCCTGTCTCTGAGCGCGACCGCGTCAAACAGCATCTCGGCTATCTCCCACACGAACCGCCAGTCTACGAGTCCTATACCGCACGAGAACAGCTCGCCTACGCCGCCGATATCCGGAACCTCGACGCCGCGGCTTCTGATGACCGTATCGACGCCTTGCTCGACCGGATCGGTCTGCTTGAGGCGGCCAACGAGCGTATCGACACCTACTCGCAGGGGATGCGCCGGAAGGTTGGGCTGGTGCAGGCAATTCTGCACGACCCCGACGTTGCCTTTCTCGACGAGCCGACGAGTGGACTCGACCCGCGGGCCTCTCGGGCGGTCATCGACCTGATTGCTGAACAGGTCGAAGCAGGAACGACGGTGTTTCTCTCCTCACACATCCTGCCCGTCGTGGAGGAGCTGGCGGATACGGTGGGTGTTCTCTACGAGGGGTCGCTGGTCGCCGAAGACACGCCGGCGACTCTCATCGAGCGCACGGAGTCGACAGCGGGAGAAGGAACACTCGAAGCGGCATTCCTCGAGGTTACGACCGACGAACATGCCCTATGAGTACGATAGGTTCCGCGCTGGTGCGTGACCTTCGCATCGGCTGGACAATCGCATACGCCGAGGCGGCCGACCTCTGGCGCCGAAACGACTCGCGCCGCCAGCGTGTCATCTACGGCTTTCTCGCGCTTTTGACGCTGCCTGCGGTGTTGTTGTTCGTCAACCAAGGGTACGCACTCGGCGTCGCAAGCCGTGGTGGCGTAGACGCACCGGTCGTGGCGGCGTCCCGGAACTTCCTGCTCCCGGGTCTGGTCGCTCTCGCTGTTCTCGGGGGCTTAGGAGCCGTACAGTCGTTGGCGCGTGACCCTGTGGAGTCGCTGTTGTTGACCAGCGCCCCGACGCGGGCAATCGTCGTCGGGAAGTCGCTCTACCTGCTTGGAACCTGGCTCGTTCCGATGAGCCTAACTTTTGCTCCGGTTCTCGCGTATGCTGTCGGTGCAAAAGCACCGCTGTTTCCAGTCGCGGCCATCGTCTTCGGGGTGCCGTTGTTGTTCCTGGCGCTACTCGTCGGGCTGACGCTCGCGTATCTGCTCTGGGTGGGTGTCGAACGCCTTGGGCTCCCTGAGTACGCGCGCCAACTCGTGACCGCCTCTGTGACGCTCGTCGTCTTCGTGCTGGCATTTACCGGTGGCTTTCTCTCGGGCAAAGCGAGCGCGACAGTCGACCAACTCCCGACAGGCGACCCCGTGACGCCGCTGGGATGGTACGCCGACCTGCTGTTCATCGGGTCGCCTGTCGGCGGGCGACTCGGCTGGCAGACGCTTGTCGCGGCCGTCGTCGTCGCAACAGCAATCTCTGCCGTCTTCGCTCTCCAGGTCCGGATTGCGCCCGCGTTCTGGTACGCGGCACCGAAGACAGCCGCCGAGGACGACACCAAACCCCAACAGTCCCGTCCTACATTCGAGCAGCCCCCAAGCGAGACAATTGGGCGAGGTGACGGACTCGCGTCCCGCTCGACGACGCTTCGCCTGGCGCTCGGCTTCGTTCGTGGAGTCGTTCGTCGGCCCGACCAGTACGTCTATCTCCTCTACTATGTCTTCCCGATGCTGGCGATTCTCCTTCCCGTGGGGCTGGAGTCGCCGGCGCGTCTGCCTCCAGCTGTCGGCGGTGCTCTCGTCGTGTTGGGTGTCTGGCTGTCCGGTGGGCTGGTCTGTTTAAACCCTCTCGGGGGAGAGGGTGCGATGCTCTCACAGCTTGTTCTCTCATCGACACCAGCACGGGCGTTTCTCCACGCACGCTTGCTCGTGGGCGTCTGTGTCGGCCTCGCTGTGAGTCTCGTGGGGGCTGTCCTCTATCTCCTCACGGGACCATTCGTCACCGTCGCGCTCGCAGCCGTCGTCGTTCCGTTACTCGTGGGTGTCGTCTTCACCAGCGCGGCGTTCGCGCTCGGCATCGGCTCGGTACTCCCCAAATTCGAGACCACGGAAGTCTTCGACAGCGTCGAGACGGTCGCACCCTCCATCGTCGCATCTCTGATTCACGGGGCCACGATGCTCCTCGTTACTGCCACTGCGGTGGCACTCGGAGCGCTGTCGACGGCGTCCGAGACACCGCTCTCTGGCGGGGAGGCTGTCGCCGTCTTTAGCCTGTTCGGTCTCGCGATGTTCGTCACGGCCGACGGTTCGCGACGATATGCGATTGCACGGTTCCGGGACTACGGCCGGGACCAGGTCGGGCTCGGTGGGTTGTTCCGCGTGTACGCGAGCCTCCTGTTGGCTGTCGCCGCGCTTGTTCTCGGCCAGGCTGTCGGCAGTTCCGTCGCGCTGGTCGTCGGGTTAGACCGGCCGGTCGCGCTGTTACTTCCGCTCCTGTTTGTCGCAGAGTACGCCGGTTACGTCCTCGTTGCCGTTGGATTTCTCTACGTCACGCGCCGCGGGCTCGGCTATCTCGACCTCGCTCGCCCCTCACGGCGTGACCTCCTGGTTGGAGCTGGTGGCCTCGTGGCATCGGTCGCGGTCTGGGCGATTGCGAGTCTCCTCATCTCGGGGCTCGGGCTTCCCGTGGCAGACCATCCGCTGTTCAGTGCCGAAGAAGGCGACGCCTGGCTGTTGCTCGCGCTCGTCCCGCTCGTCCTGTTCGTCAACGCCCCTGTCGAAGAACTCCTCTATCGCAATGTTATCCAGAAATACCTCGGCGAACGGTTCTCGTCGCTGACGGCAATCGTCCTTGCCAGTGGTATCTTTGCGCTGGCGCACCTCCCAGCCTACTTCGGCGGTGACCTGCTCGGGACAGCTGTCACGCTCGGACTGTTGTTCGTGGTCTCGTGTGTCTGGGGTGCGGTCTACGTTCGGACAGAGAACATCCTCGTCGTCGCCGCCGTCCACGGCGGGTATAACGCACTCCTCGTCGCTGGCGCGTATCTCGCGGCCGTCTAGTCGGTATCGACGGGCGCGCCGCCTTCGGTCGGTGGCGCGAGGTAGTCGATGAACTCTTCGACAGTCGGCTCGGAGACGGTCACCTGCACCGCGATAGCCCCGAGTTCGCCCGGTTCGTCGACGACGAAGTTGACGACCTCCTCGACGGCGGCCTGCTTGTTCAGCCGGAACGAAAACGAGTCACCGCGGCGGTTATCGAAGAACACACCCCGGGCGGTGTCGAGAATCTCCTGTCTGTGAAGCAGCTGGGAGAGATGTTCGAGGTCGTGTACTTCCGCGGTCAACTCGCCGTGACGAAATGTCGGCTCGGCGGGCGGGAAGATATTCGCTATCCCGTCTGCGACGCGGTCTGTTACTTCGGTGTCGTACACCGGTGCGGTGATTTCGACATCGATGCTGTGTATCATGGCTGGTCAAGTAGGTCGCGTATCTCCTCGTGAAATGCGTCGAGGCTGCCGTCGTTTTCCAGTGCCAGGTCGGCTCGTTCCATCGCCTCGTCCATCCCGAAGCTCAGCTCTCGCTCGTCACGCTCTGCAAGGGACTCGCCGCCCTCCTCTTCGCCGGCATCTCGTCCGCGCAGCTCCAGGCGGTTGGCCCGCATCTCGAAGGGTGCCTCGACACGGACCAGCAGAAAGGCGTCTCCGAAGGCGTCTTCGAAGGCGTCGACCTCCACGTCCGAGCGGATGCCGTCGACGATTACCGTCTCGTTGTCTTCGAGCTCGGCTTCGATGAGCGGGAGCGAGCGCTCGGCCACTGCGGCGGGGCCGTTCTCCTCGCGTAGTGCCTGTGCAATCTCGCCGTGGTGGGTCGCCGGGTCGAGTCCGCGGTCGCGACATTCCGCGCGGATGACATCACCCATCGTCACCACCGGAACACCCATCTCTCGTGCGACTTCGGCCGCCTCGCTTTTGCCGCTGCCCGGCAGGCCGACCGTACCGATAACTGTCATTGACGGGAGTTGGCTTACCCGCCGGATAAACACTGCGAACAGGTCCGACGGTCGTCCTTGCTGAAACCAATACATTCAGGGCCGGGGCCGCGCTTGGGCCGGTATGGCACGGCTCGATACCCGGGTTGTCGGTGACGCGTATCGCAACGGAATCGCCTGGGAGACACTCGTCTCGCTGGTCGACATCGAGAACAGAATGGCCGCCCACGAGGGCGAGGATAAAGGTGCACAGACGATTGCGTCCACTTTAGAGGAGGTCGGTGTAAGTGACGTTTCCGTCGAGGAGTTCGAGGTACCTGGGTGGTGGCGTGGCTCTTCGAGCCTCGACCTCACGGAGCAGGGACGCTACGGACACCAACACCAGAGTATCGCGCTCCCAGGGACGCCTGCGGGCGAGGAGACGGCCGAGCTGGTCGATGTCGGTCACGGCACGCCCGACGAGTTCGAAGAGGCCGATATCGAGGGCGCAATCGCGATGGCATCGAGCAAGACCCCCAAAGACCACGACCGCTGGATCCACCGCAAGGAGAAATACGAGGCCGCCGTCGAGGGCGGAGCGGTCGGCTTCGTCTTCCGCAACCACGTCGAGGGCTGTCTCCCACCCACGGGCGGTATCCACGAGGGCGACAGCCCTGGCGCGATACCGGCTGTCGGCGTTTCGCGCGAACTCGGTCACCGGCTGGTCCGACACTGCGAGGACGGCGTCGAGGCCACTCTGTCGGTCGATTGTCGCAACGAGACCGCTACCTCACAGAACGTCTCGGGTGTCATCGGTCCGGATACGGACGAGCGGATTCTCGTCACCGCACACCACGACGCCCACGATATCGCGGAGGGGGCCGAGGACAACGGCGCTGGCTCGGCGCTCGTCTGTGAACTCGCCCGCCTCCTCTCCCAGGTGAGCGAGGAGCTATCGATTGCAGTCGAGTTCGCCACCTTCGGCGCAGAGGAGACCGGCCTCCGTGGCTCCTCGCACATGGCGGCGACGCGGGACCTCGATGAGATTCGCGCGGTCGTAAATCTCGACGCAATCGGCGGCTCGCGGTCGCTGGGAGTCGCCACCCACGGCTTCGACGAACTCACCGCGACCTTCGAGGCAGTGTCCGAGGAGTTCGAGACACCAATCGAGGTTGACGAGGATATCAAGCCACACAGTGACCACTGGCCGTTCGTCCAGAAGGGTGTGCCGGGAATTATGGCCTACTCGGTCTCGGAGTCCGACGGCCGTGGCTGGGGACACACCCACGCCGACACGCTGGACAAGCTCGATAAGCGTGACTTCCGTGACCTCGCTGTCTTGCTCTCGGCTGGGGTCGCGGAGCTGGCCACCGAGGAGTTCGTTCCCGAACACGTCGACGCCGAGACAATCGAACGCCGGGCCGAGGAGCAGGGCCTCGACATCGACTGATAGCGACTGCCGCGAGTGTCTGTCCGACGAGACGCACCGACAGGACAGAATCTGTGCGATAGGTTTTCACACTGCCAACTCCAATAACGCTCCATGACGGAGCGCGAAATTCCGTCGATTCGGGATGTGTGCGTGGGAAACGTGATGACCGAGGCGGTGGAAACGATTGGAGCCGACAGAACGGCGTCTTCGGCGGCGAACCGTCTCTTTGAGTCCGATATCGGTTCGCTTCTCGTCGGTGTCGAATCCGGGACACCGGATGGAATCATCACCGAGAGCGACTTCGTCGAACTCGCCGCGACAGAGCAGGAGCCGACTACGGTGACCGTCGCAGACTGTATGAGCGCGCCAGTCGTCACGGCCTCGACAGACGAAACCCTCGGCGATGTCGCGACGCTGATGACCGAGGAGAATATCAAAAAGGTCCCGGTTTTCGACGAAACAGAGGGAGCAGTCGCCGGGATGGTGACGACGACCGACATCGCGACGTATCTGCCCGTCGGCGAATACCATCCCGAAAGATAATCCGAGGCTTGTTTTCATCGACTACTTCGAGAGCGCAGCGCAGTAGTGGGAACCGTTGTCTCCGTATCGCACGTCGGTCACTGCCCAGTCGGTGCCGACGGTCGCCTCGCGGAGGCGGTCTGGACTGAACAGCCGAAAGAGTAGAATGTCGCCGACGCCCTCCTCGTACTCGAAACTCATTACCCGGGGGGCCAGCCCCGGCGTCGGGTCCGGCCGGTAGCCGAGTAACTCGCTCGTCTCTTCGCGTTCCGGGTCGTAGCTGTCGAGTATCGCCGTTCCGTCTGGACGGGTGACAACCTCCAGGTCGTGCAGGAACTGTCGGAGGCCGGCCATCGACCCGGCGAGACCAGCCTGTGTTCCGTACGCCAGCGCCGATTGAAACCGGTCGTGGTCGAACGTCTCCCGCAGGTCGAACATATCTGCTCTCCGTGGGTTCTCGACGCCGCGTTCGTCCATCAGGGAGACGAGGTGTTCGCTGACCTCGACGGCGACAGTTTCGAACTGGTCCTGGAAGTACAGCGCGTGTTTACCAACCCCTGCACCGATATCCAGTAGCGGCCCCTCCAGAACGGAATCGAACCAGTCGGCCCACGCCTCGTCGCCGGTGTACTCCTCGAAGTAGAACTCCTCAATTGGGTGTTCGAGCGTCTGTGCGCCGTCTCGTTGTATCAGTGGCTCTGTCCGCCTGCCGTGGTGGTGGTCTGCCAGCGCACGACCGAAAGGGTCTGTTGTCATTCCGAGGGCGTGTTTTTCTCCCCGAATCATAAAACCACGATAAGATGTGACATCTGGTAACTATTGTTACTGTCCCTCCCAAATGCCAGCACATGGCGGCGTTCGCCACAGAAATACAATTGCTTTAGTGGCTGCCATGCGATGTCACAGATAAGGAATGTGGCACGACGGGACTCCCATTGCGTTCGGCCGTGAACGACTGATTGGCCGACCGGTAGATTCCACCCGGGGGCAGAGGCGATGACCGCAGAGAGCGGCCCGACACCGCCCTCTGAGCGTATTGTCGCCCTCGACGCCCTGCGGGGGTTCGCGCTGCTCGGCATCCTCGTCATCAACATCCGGCTGTTTTCGATGCCCGAAATCGTCCTCTCGAATCCAACCGCATACGGCGAGTTCACGGGCGCGAACTACTGGGCGTGGTTCGCCGGTCACGTCCTCGCAGAACAGAAGTTCATCACGCTGTTTACAATTCTGTTTGGCGGGGGCGTTTTGCTCTTTACCAGAAACGCAGAACAGAAAGGCAAAGACGCGCTCGGACTGTTCTTCAAGCGTTCGGGCTGGCTCGTCGTCTTCGGCCTCGTTCACGCCTACGTGCTGTGGTACGGTGATATCCTCGTCGCCTACGGGGTGACGGCCTTCTTCGTGGTCTTCCTTCGAGACCACGACGCCCGTAGCCTGTTCGGACTCGCGATTGTCCTTCTCGCGATTCCCTCACTGACAGAGGTGTCGGTCGCCCTGACGAGCCAGGCCGGCGACCTCGCGAGTACGCTCGACCCGCCAGCGTCTACCCTCCAGAGCGAAATCGAGACCTACCGTAGCGGCTGGGTCGAACAGCTCGACCACCGTGTGCCGACATCCTTCCGGCGACAGACAGAGGGCTACCTCGGCTACACTTTCTGGCGGGTGGCCGGGGCGATGATACTTGGGATGGCGCTGTTCAAAGAGGGGATTCTCACCAACGAGCGGTCCTCTCGCTTCTATCGGCGACTCGCCGTCGGCGGAGGCGTCGTCGGTCTGGCGCTGACACTCGCCGGTGTTGCCTTCATCGAGACCAACGACTGGGCCGTCGACTCGATTCTCCTCTGGCAGCAGTTCAATTACTGGGGGAGCTTCCTGCTTGCCGGCGGATACATCGGCGCAATCATGCTGCTCTCGCGGCGCTTTGCCGGTGGAGCTGTGACGGGGGGACTTGCCGCGGTCGGCCGAACCGCTTTCAGCAACTACATCCTCCAAACCCTCGTCGCGACCACGATTTTCTACGGCCACGGACTCGGGCAGTTCGGCCAGGTCACCCGCGCCGAAGCGCTCGGGCTGGTGGTCGTCATCTGGCTGGTCCAGATACCACTGTCTGTACTATGGCTTCGGTATTTCCGGTTCGGACCGATGGAGTGGCTCTGGCGACTGGTCACCTACGAGTCCGTCCCGCCGCTTCGGCGCGGTTAGCGTCGCTTCTCGATGCTCTCTGCGTGGGCGTCGAGTCCCTCCGTGCGCGCGAGCGTCGTGACCGCATCGGCAATCTCGTCGAGACCCTCCTCGGAGAGTCGCTGGACCGTCGACGAGCGGAGGAACGTCTCGACCGAGAGACCGCCCACTCGTTTTGCCTCGCCACCGGTTGGGAGGACGTGGTTGGGGCCGCTGGCGTAGTCACCCGCGGCAACGGGACTGTACGGCCCCAGAAAGACTGATCCCGCGTTCTCGATGCGGGCTAGCAGCTCCTCGTCGTCATCGGCGACGATAGAGAGGTGCTCGACCGCGTACTCGTCGGCGAAGAGTGTGGCTTCGCTCATCGAGCGAGCGAGGAAGACGCCGCTTGCTTCGTTTTCCAGGGCTTCCTTGACGACTTCAGACCGGGCCGCCTCCTCGGCTTGTGCCTCGGTTTCGGCGGCGATTTCCTCGGCGAGGTTCTCGTCTGCAGTCACCGCCGCGGCCGCGGCGTCGGTGTCGTGTTCGGCCTGTGCGACGAGGTCGCTGGCGACCAGCTCTGGGTCTGCGGTCTCGTCGGCGACAACCAACAGCTCGCTTGGACCAGCCAGGAAGTCGATGTTGACGTCGCCACGAACCTCCGCCTTGGCCGCTGTCACCCACTTGTTGCCCGGGCCGACGACGACGTCACAGGCGTTGACCGTCTCGGTGCCGTAGGCGAGTCCGGCGATTGCCTGTGCGCCGCCGACCTGATAGACGGCGTCCGCGCCGGCAACCTCGATAGCCGCAAGCGTCGCCGGCGAAATATTGTCTGCGGGTGGCGTCGTCACCGCCACGTGGTCGACCCCGGCTACCTTCGCCGGAATGACGCCCATCAGTGCGCTGGAGGGATACGAGGCGGTCCCGCCGGGCGCGTAGACGCCAGCCGAGGAGAGCGGCTTAAACCGCCGTCCGAGCTCCCGGCCGTCGAACTCTTCGCGCCAGTCCTCGGGTTTCTGTCGCTCGTGAAAGGCACGGATGTTCTCGGCTGCGGTTTCGATTGCCGCCAGCACCTCGTCGTCGACGGCATCCACCGCTCGTTCTGCCTCGTCGGTGATATCGATTGTTCCGACCGTGACGCCGTCGAACTCCTCGGCGTACTCTCGAACTGCAACGTCACCGGCTTCTCGGACCCGCTCGATGATCTCGGCGACATCGCCCCTGACGGATTCGACCCCGCTCGACCGTTCGAAAATAGCTCGTCGCGTCGCTGGCGTCAGGTCTGCCGTCCTGCGTACGTTCATGCTGTCTAGTTCGCTGCCGTCAGTAACTGTCTGTCGCTTTCTGGCTTATTCGCCGTTATCGAGCGAAATGTACCGCGTCTCGATAATCCGTTCGTCCTCGCCGAGTCGTTCCAGCACTTCCCCGGAGACGGTATCATCAAGGTTGTACACCGACAGCGCCTCGCCGCCGATTGTCTCGCGGCCGTTGAACATGCCCGCGATGTTCACGTCTGCCTCGCCGAGTACCGAGCCGATGAAGCCGATGACTCCCGGCTCGTCGGTGTTCCGTGCCACGAGCATGTGGCCGTGTGGGACGGCATCGACACGGTAGCCGTCGATGCGGACGATACGGGGGTCCTCGCCGGCAAAGAGCGTCCCGCAGACGCTCACGCTCTCCTCGTTGTTGCCTGCCGTTACGGTGACGAGCGACTGGAAGTCCTCGGCGCGTCGGGTTTTGGTCTCGATGACCTCGATGCCGCGCTGGTCTGCGACGCGGGGCGCGTTGACCGCGTTGACCTGCCACTCCAGCGGTTCGAAGACACCTTTCAGCGCGCTCGCGGTGACGAAGTCGATGTCCTCGTCAGCGATGTCACCGGCATACGAGACCTCGACCTGTTCGACGCGGCCGTCAAGCAACTGGACGGCGATTTCGCCCGCGGTGTCTGCCAGCCCCACGTACGGCTCGATTGCGGGGTATGAACTCTCGTCGATAGAGGGCGCGTTGAGTGCGTTCGTGACGGGCTCGTTCTCGAAGGCCGCGAGCACCTGTTCGGCCGTTGAGACGGCGACGTTCTCCTGTGCCGCCTCCGTCGAGGCCCCCAGATGGGGCGTCACGATAACCTCATCGACATCAAGGAGTGGGCTGTCCGGCGAGACGGGCTCGTCGGCGAAGACGTCCACTGCTGCACCCTTGAGGATGCCGTCTTCGACAGCCTCGGCAAGTGCGGGCTCGTCGACGATGCCGCCCCGGGCGCAGTTGACGACGTAGCCGCCTTCGAGCTGGGCGAGTTCGGCTTCGCCGATCATGTTCTCAGTTTCGTCGGTCAGCGGCGTGTGAATCGTCAGGAAATCGGCCGCTGTGAGACAGTCGTCGAGACTCTCGACCAGGTCGGCCCCGAACTGAGAGGCCCGTTCCTCGCTGATGTAAGGGTCGAAGACCACCACGTCCATCCCGAGACTCGTGAGCCGTTTCGCGACCTGCTGGCCGACGCGGCCAAAGCCGACGACGCCCAGCGTTTTGTCGTTTACTTCGGTTCCGAGGAACTCGCCTTTCGCCCAGTCTCCTCCCGAGAGCCGAGCGTGTGCCTGGGGAATCGAGCGTGCCGACGCGAACGTCATCGCGACAGTGTGCTCTGCGGCCGCACGGACGTTCCCCTCAGGTGCGTTGGCGACGATGACGCCGTTGTCCGTCGCCGCGTCCAGGTCGATGTTGTCGACGCCGATGCCGGCACGACCGACGATGAGGAGGTCCTCGGCCGCTTCGAAGACCTCTCGGGTGACCTCTGTGCCCGACCGGACGATGAGAGCATGGACGCCCGAAACCGCCTCAAGTAGTTCCTCGTCGCTCAGCGCGTACGATTTCTCGACCTCGTGGCCGTTGTCTTCAAGCAGCTCGATGCCCGCCGAGGCTATCGGGTCCGTCACCAGTACCTTCATATCCCGAGCATGAGCGGGCGGGGAGATAACGTTTGTTTTCTGCTGGCCTCAGCGATCGATATCGTCGACCATGTCTGCCGCGATGCCGGTGTATCCGGCCGGCGTCAGCGCCCGGAGCTCCTCGCGAACAGACTCGGGCACGTCGAGTGTGCCAAACAGCTCCCGGAAATCAGCCAGTGTCACCTCCTGGCCGCGAGTCAGCTCTTTGACGCGCTCATAGGCGTCGGCCTGTCCTTCCCGGCGGAGTATCGTCTGGACGGCCTCCCCCAGTATCTCGGGCGTCGCCTCCAACTCCTCGGCCATGACCTGCTCGTTGGGAACGACCTTCGAGAGGCCGGCCCCGAGCTTCTCGTAGCCGATGAGACAGTGAGCCAGTGCCGCGCCGATGTTGCGCTTTACCGTCGAATCGGAGAGGTCACGCTGGAGCCGCGAACGCGTGAGATAGTCCCCGAGAAACGCCAGGTCGGCGTTTGCCTTCGAGAGGTTCCCCTCGCTGTTCTCGAAGTCGATGGGGTTGACTTTGTGTGGCATCGTCGAGGAGCCCGTCTCGCCCTCGACGGCCTCCTGGCCGAGATAGCGGTCCGAGACGTAGAGCCACATATCCACGTCGAGGTCGAGGGCGACGTTGTTCGCGCCACGGAGCGCGTCGAACAGCTCGGCGAGGTCGTCACAGGGGTTGACCTGCGTCGTCAACGGCTCGTGGTCGAGACCGAGGTCCTCGACGAACGCACGGCTGAACGCCCGCCAGTCGACCTCGGGGTACGCCGCCGTATGCGCTGCGTATGTCCCGCTCGCGCCAGCCAGCTTGCCTGACAGCGACCCGGCAGCCGCCTCGATACGCCCGAGTTGCTGGCCCAGCCGCGAGGCATACACTGCCATCTCCTTGCCGAAGGTGGTCGGCGTCGCGGGCTGGCCGTGGGTGCGTGCGAGCATCGGCAGGTCTCGGTACTCCTGTGCCATCGCGGCGAGCGCGTCCCGAACCTCCCGGAGCGATGGGACGAGCACCTCCGTTATCGCAGGGCCGACAAGCAGCCGGTAGGCGAGGTTGTTCACGTCCTCGCTGGTGAGCCCGAAGTGAATCCACTCGGCACAGTCGAGACCCTCGGGGAGCCCATCGCGGATGAAGTATTCGATGGCTTTCACGTCGTGGTTGGTGGCGGCGTACTCGCCGTAGCCGGTCGTTTCGAGTTGTTTGACGATATCAGCGTCCTCGCTGTCGAACGACTCATAGAGGTCACGGAGGTGGGCCCGCTGCTGGTCGTCGATTTCGAGTGGTGTCGCATCGCGGTCTGCCAGCGCGATGAGATACTCGACCTCGACTTCGACTCGCGCACGCATGAGCGCACGCTCGCTGACGTACCGTGTGAGCGGCTCTGTGTAGCGAGCGTACCGCCCGTCGAGCGGCGCGACTGCCTCGTAACTGGTCCGGTCGGTCATATCTGTCCATGCTCGACAGGCTCGAAAAAGCCTACCGGTCGATATCTCGGGTTTAAATACGACGCGGCCGCTACGCTGAGCCACGGCTGTGATTGATTTCGCACGTAATCTACTCGCGCAGGCCCGCGCCGACGACCAGCGTCGCCTGCTGCTCCTCGCTGGAGTGCCAGCGAACACCCGCGAGCTGGCCGCGGAAACGCTCGCTGGCATCGATATTCCGCTCGGCGAGACCACCTACGTCGGCCCGGCAGATTCGTTTCAGTGTGAAACGCTCGGGTACAACAGGACCGCCGACCTGCTCGGCACGACGCGGTCTGCGGTGGTGCTCGACTGTCACGAGCGGTGTGAACCCAACCACATCGGACAGCTCGTCGGGGCCGTCGACGGCGGCGGCCTCTTCGTGTTGCTCGCGCCGCCGCTCGATTCCTGGAACGAACGCCGGGATGACTTCGACGAGACGCTCGCGGTCCCGCCGTTCGAGACGACAGACGTGACCGTATGGTTCCGCGAGCGACTCGCAGACACACTCCAGGCACACAGAGGAGTGGCCGTCGTCGACGCGGATAGCCGAACCGTCGAACGCGACGGCCTCGTCGAGTACGGCCCATCGACACACCAGACCGACGACGAGCCACCGGCCGAGAGTGTGCTTCCAACTGAGGTGTACGACCACTGCGCGACAGTCGACCAGCGAGAGGCGCTTACCGCCCTCGAAGCGCTAGCCGACCCCGGCGAGGCCGTGGTCGTCGAGGCCAACCGTGGCAGGGGGAAATCTGCCGTCGCCGGGTTGGCCACTGGGGGTCTCGCCCACGAGGGGTACGACGTCGTCGTCACCGGTCCGCAGTATCGAAATGTCGCCACCCTCATCGACCACGCCCGTACGCTACTCGAAAACCTAGGTGGACTCGACGAGGTGCGGCCAGCGGACAACCCCCGACTGCTGGGGGGGAATGGGAGCGTCCGATACGTCCCCGTCGAGCAGATTGACTCGCTTGACGACCCTGACTGTCTCGTCGTCGACGAGGCCGCTGCCCTCCCGGTTCGCCGCCTCGAAGCGACGCTTGCTGTCTCCTCTGTCGCATATATCACGACCACACACGGCTACGAGGGGACCGGCCGTGGGTTCGCCGTCAGATTCCGGGACCGTCTGCTCGATGGGCCACACAACGTGACCGAGGTCGGCCTGTCGACGCCAGTCCGACACGCGCCGGCAGACCCTGTCGAGGTGTGGTCGTTTCGGGCGCTTGCTCTCGGCGCTGGCCCGCCGGTCGCGGACCTGCTCGTCGAGGCCTCTCCCGAGTCGGTGACCTATCGCTCACTGTCGAGCCAAGAGCTGTGTGCCGACGAGACGCTGTTGTCGGAGGTGTTCGGGCTGCTCGTGTTCGCACACTACCGGACAGAACCCAACGACCTGATGCGCCTGCTCGACGCGCCGAACGTCTCCGTCCACGGCCTCTTTCACGAGGGCCATCCGGTTTCGGTGGCGCTGCTCGCTCGCGAGGGCGGACTCTCTCCCGGGACCCGCGAGCGCATCTACGAGGGGCAGCGCATCAGGGGGAACATGATTCCGGACGTCCTCACGAGCCAGCTCCGTGACCCCGAAGCGGGCGAGACACGGGGTCACCGGGTGATGCGGATTGCGACACACGGCGAGGTCCGCTCGGAGGGGTTCGGGTCGCGCCTGCTCGACGAACTCGCCCGAGAGTACGAGGATGCTGACTGGCTCGGCGTGGGATACGGCGCGACCTCCGAACTTGTCGAGTTCTGGCGAGCAAACGAGTTCTCGCCGGTCCATCTCTCGACGACCCGGAACCGACGGAGCGGCGAACACTCGGTAATCATGCTCCGCCCGCTTTCTCCTGCGGGCGAGGCGTTGCTTTCGACGCACACAGCGTGGTTTCTCGAACGGCTGCCCGATACGCTTCCCGACGCGCTTGCAGCGGCCGACCCCGACGTTGTCCGCGCTGTCTGCCGTGCCATCGAGACGCCACCGGCGCTGGAGCTGGGTGAGTTCGAGCAACGACACCTCGCCTCGGTCGCCGCCGGCCCCGGCATCTTCGAGACAGCGCCTGGTCCAGTTCGGGACCTGGCTCTCCGTGCGCTCGTCGGCTCCGACTCGGTCCTCTCGGAGCGTGAGCAGCGACTGCTGGTGATGCGGTGTCTCCAGCTTCGCCCTGCAGAGGGTGTCGCCGACGCCTTGGGGTACGACGCCGCGGCGGCCTGTAATCGGGCACTCGGCGACGCTGTCGGGTCCGTGCTCGACGCGGACGGAATCGTAGACGAGGAGCAGGAGTCCCTGGAATGAGTGCGCGACCGTGACACTAAGGACCGAGGAGTCCCAAGACGGCGTTGATGTCGATTCTCACGCTCCTCGCGCTGGCGCTTCTGGTCGCTGGTGCCGTCACCTCTATCCTCCCACAGACGCCCGGCGAGATGCCACTCTCGCTCGCCGGCGTCTACCTCTACTGGTGGGAGACCGGGTTAACTTCGCCGTCGACAGCCATTGTCGTGGTCCTGACGCTGCTGGGTCTGTTCGTCATCGCGTCCCAGTTTATCGGCCCGGTCATCGCCGCCAAGGTCAGCGGTGCGTCCACGACGACGGCCGCTGCAGGTGGTCTCGTGAGTACGGTGGTGTTCCTCATCTGGGGGCCGACGGCCTCACTCGTCGGTCTGTTCGGCACCGTCTTTGTCCTTGAGTATCGACAGCGTGGTAACCTACTCGGGAGCGCGGTCGCCTCTGTCGTCGTCGTGCTCCAGTCTTTCGGCCAGAAGGTCGTGAAAGTGCTTGTCAGCCTCGTCATCCTCGCGGTAATGGTCGCCGTCATCGTGCTATAGCCCCTCGGTTAAGTCACTCCCGTGTATACAATGTACTATGGAGTGTGCACAGGAGGAGTGTGACAGCGAGGCGACCGTCGAGTTACACATTCCGTGGACGGAAAACGAGTACGTCTGTGCGGGACACGCCCGCGTTCGCTCGCGACAGGATGGCGTGGTGGCCGATGCGCTGACGACAGCTGACGATGAGCTGCCCGAGGGGGCGGCAAACAGAGAAGACTAGAGCTGTGTCATCATCATGACTTCGTTGACGTAGTCGCCGTTGAGCTTGTAATGATCCTCCCGGACCGCGTCGACCTCGAACCCGCGGGATTTGAGAAACTCGATGGCCCGTTCGTTGGTCGCGGGCAGCGCGTTCTCGATTTTCTCGAACTCCTGTTTGGCCGCCCACGAGAGGCCGCGTTCGAGCAGGTGGCTTCCGATACTGTTGCCGCGGTACTCTTCGAGGACCCCCACGGTCAGCTGTGCAGTGTGGCGCAGCTTGTCGAGGTCGACGTGTTTGAGGTGGACCCAGCCGACGACCTCGCCGCCGACGCAGGCGACGAAGAAGATGCGTGACTCGACTTCGTTGTGCCGAAGCAGTACACCCTCGTTGTCGACCACGTCGGCAACAGTCTCCGCTCGTGCGTACTGGCCGCCGCCGATGGCCTGCCGGATTGCCCCTACGAGGCCGGTCAGGTCCTCCTCCCGTGCCTGGCGGATAGTGAAGGAAACGTCGCCCTTCGTGTACTCCTCTTCTGCGCCGCCCTCGAAGGCAACCCGCAGCTTCCCCTTTTGCTGTTCGAGTACGCTGTCTCGTTTGAGAATCGCAACGTGATGGCCGAATGCCCGTCGTTCCATTCCCATCGCCTCGCGCACCGCGTCTGGCTCCATCGCGCCGTGTCGCTCAACGTAGTCGTAGATGTCGCGTCTGCTGTCGTGTGCAAACTCTGGTGTGACAATTCCTGTCATGATAAGAAATACCACGCCACGGGTTATAATTATTTGGTACAGTTGACAGGCCACTGGGACAGTTCAGACCGTTCACGCTCGCTCTGGGACGCCTGTCAGAATCTGTGCCACATCTCTGATGTTGTGCGTGTCGACCAACAACTCCGCGGCCACCCGGAGGGTCACGTCTGGCTCAGTGTCGACGCCGTAGCAGGCGGTGTACAGTGCCAGCCAATCGTTCATTGAGGATTCGAGCGCCTGGTACTTGTCGGGGGGAAAGTGAATGTTCTGGCCGCCTGTCCTGGCCTCGACGTAGAGCGAGACGGCAGGACCGACGCCCTCTCGGAGTATCTCCATCGCCCGCCCCTCGTCCGGCGGCTCTGCTGGCGGCTCGAAGGCCGCACAGTCTTTGGTCGCCCGTCTTGCGATCTCGTGAACCCGCCGGTGAAACGTCTCTGACTGTGCCATGATTGGCCTACCCCTGTTTGAACTCGACGCCTTTGCCGCCGCGGGGGTGCTCCCAGTGGGTGTCTGCGACGACGGCACAGGTACCACACTCCACGCACGGTTGGGTGTCGAGGCTCACCTTGCGTTCGGTCGTGCCGTTGGTCTGTACCGTCTCTTCGCGGTAACAGCCACCGCCAAAGCCCTCTGCGCTGACCGGACAGGCGGTAACGGCAGTCCCGCTCGCCTCGTAGCTGTCGTCGCGGAGTTCGATGTGTGGGTCGTCGACGTTGTAGGTCAGGTCGCCGATACGGTCGTCGAGTTCCGGCGGTTCGACCGTGTTCTCGCCGTCGACCGGGTCACCGAGTACCTCCCCCACGCGCTCGGGAATCGTCACGTAGGTCATCTTCGTGTCCGGAATCATTCCGAGGACGAACGGTGAGTTGAACGACCGCTCCAGCAGGCCGTCGAACAGCTGCAGCCCCATCGCACCGACGCGAGAGTTGAGAACCGCCGACCCGAGCCTGTTCACGGGGCCACTTTCCGAGACGAGCCGCGTCGCGCGGTACCGGCGTGGCCGCAGCCGTTTCATCACGCCCTCGTCTTCGAGTTTCTGCTCGTATAGTGCGCCCGCAGCCAGGCTGTTCCCCCGTGTCTTTGCTTCCGCTACTGCCTCGGCCGCGAGCCCGCCGGCCGTGACGGCGTGGTTCATCCCCTTGATGATGGGTCCCTGGGCCTGCATCTGTCCGGCTGCGTCGCCGACAAGCAGCAGGCGACCCCGGTGTGGCGACGGGTGGGCGACTTTTTTCGAGTCCGGAACCAGTTTGGCGGCGTACTCGCGTTCGTCGTACTCACCCTGGAACCACTGGTCAAGCAACGGGTGGGTGAGCAGGCTATCGAGGAGTTCGTGTGGCTCTGCCCGGCCGTCTGCCAGTGAGTCTAGGTGGAAAACGGTCCCGACAGAGAGCGAGTCCTCGTTGGTGTAGAGGAACCCACCGCCTCTGATGCCGTCGAAGAGGTCGCCCGAGAAGAGATGTGCCGACCCGCTCTCTGGGCTCACATCGAAGCGTTCGTTGATGACCGACGGCTCCATGTCGACGACCGCCTTGACGCCCTGGAACCAATCCTCGGGCTCGTCCCAGTTCATCAGGCCCGCGTCTCGGGCGAGTTCGGAGTTCACGCCGTCTGCGGCGATAATCACGTCTGCCGTGATGGGGTCGAGTTCGTCGCAGGTGACGCCGACGATTGTCCCGCCTTCTCGGAGCAGTCCGTTGACGCGAACGTCGGTTAGCAGACCGCCACCCGTCTCGCGTGTCATCTCGTGGACCCGCTCGGCCAGCCAGGAGTCCATCCGCCGCCTGAGAACGGCGTCACACCACTCCGTTCCCTTGTTGTGAATCCGGTCGAGGTCGAACGTCTTGACGCTCTCGCCAGCGATGTTGTGGATGTAGTACTCCTCGACCGGGCGCTCGGCGGCCGCCTCGCGAAAGCCGGGGAACAGGTCGTCGATTGTGTACGGTGCCCACTCCTCGGCGTAGATGAGCCCGCCTGAGACGTTCTTCGCGCCCGCGTCCGCGCCACGTTCGAGGACAAGTGTCTCGATTCCCTGGTTTGCCAGTGCTGCTGCGGCGGCGGCACCGCCGGGACCGGCCCCGACGACAACCGCCTCGTAGTGTTCGTATTCAGTCATCGTATCCCTCCTGTAGCTGTTGGTGGCGTGTCGAGAACGTCATCAGTCGTTACTCACCTCGGCAACCGCCCGCTCGAAGCTCCCCTCCTCGAGTGCCTCGATGAACCGAGGAAGCACCTCGAAGAGGTCTCCCTCGATGAAGTAATCCGAGAAGTCTCTGATGTCGGCCTCAGGGTCGGTGTTGATTGCGACGATGGTCTCAGAGTCGTCCATCCCGACTTTGTGTTGCACCGCCCCGGAGATGCCCGCGGCGATGTAGAGGGCTGGTTCGACCGCCTGGCCGGATTCACCAATCTGGCGCTCCTCGGTGATGTAGCCCTCGACGTGGCCCTCGAACTCGTAAGAGGCTGTGATGACACCCCGTGAGAGACCGAAGCCGGCGTCCTCGAACTGGTCTGTCAGCTCAAGTCCCAACTCGATGCCCTCGGTCGGGTCGACGCGGTCGATGCCGCGACCCATCGCGACGATGACATCGTGACCCGTCAGGTCGACACCCTCCTCCAGCTGGTCGTGTTCGAGGACGTCGACCTGGAACCAGTCCTCGGGCAACTCGATGTCGTGTTCGAGTATCTCGCCCTCGCGGCCCTCGTCTGGCTCCGGAAGGTCGAACGTTCCTGGGATGACGCTTGCACCCTGTGGGTGGAAGTCCCGGAACGGCTTGTCGATACAGAGAATCGTGGAGTACTCGAACCCGGAGAAATCCGGTCGGGGCATGTGGAGCACGCGCTCGAACTCCACGCTGTCGCCTGGCTTGCCCGTTTTCGCCGGGTTCGAGATCATCGCCTCGTCGATGTAGAGGTCTGAACAGTCAGAGGCCAGCCCGGAGTCGAGTTCGCCCTGGACAAGCGCCGAGAGGTCCCGACCGTTGTTCGTTGCCGGGAAGATGTTGTACCGGGGTTCGTGGTAGTCTCGCCACTCCTGTCTCCAGTCTCTGCACATGTGACAGAATATCTCAGTGTAGGGCTTATGTCTGAACCGTCCGAGCCGGTCGTCCTCGTGATAGACCACGCGGTCGGCTCCATAAGCGATTGCCTCGTCGGCGAGGTCAGCGACCGAGTCTCCGATCAGTACCGCCACCACCTCCTCGCTATTCCCATCCTCGTCGCCGCCGTAGGCCGCCGTATCCTCGGCGATATCCTCGTCGGCGTTGTAGGCGTCCATCAACTCCCGGGCACGGCCCAGCATCTCTTTGGAGACATCGATAAGCTCGCCCTGCTGGGTCTCGCAGTAGACCCACATGTCGCGGTACTGCTCGCCCGAGAGGCCCTCGACGTACTGTTTGTCCGCGGTCGGGTGGTCGAGGTCGGGATATTTCTCTTCTGGGGGTTCGTACTCTGGCTCGTCACCATCGTCCTCTGTCCCCTCTATGGATTCGATGCGGCTCTCGATCTGTGAGATTGCGCCTTTGCGCTCGTCTCCCGCCTTCTCGCGTTCGAGGATGTCACGGAGCACTTCCGGGTCCTCGACGTCTCGGACCATGTTCGCGATGTCCGCGATGGTCAGTTCCGTCAGGTCGACCGTCTCTGGGTCGGTTTCGTCGTCGGCCTCCAGTGTCTCGATGCGGCTCTCGATGAGTGTCTTGACAGGTGCTCTGTCCTCGCCGTCCGCTTCGAGCGAGAGCATCTCCCGCAGTTCCCCAACATCTTCGATGCGATTCACCTCGGGACCAAGGTCGGCAATCTCGTGGTCGGTCGGGTCAATATCGACCATGCTCAGTCACCCCCCGCGAACGCGTTCAGCTCCTCGAATACCGCTGTCATCCCCTCCTCGTCGTCGGGCGTCACCATCGTCGCCTCGCGCTCGGAGGGGCCTTTGGGAATCGGGTCTACCCCGGAGACGATGGTCGGCGACCCGTCGAGCCCGATGAAATCCGGGTCGAGGTTGAGCGCCTCGTGGTCCCAGACGGTCACGTCCTCGTCGGGGTCGAGGTTCGCCGCCCGCTCCTGTGTCTGCTCGCGGAGGTCCTTGTACCGGAGTCGGTGCTCCGCTCGACGGTAGTTCGCCTCGAACTCCGGGTCAGTGACGATAAACACCGGTAGGTCGGCCTCGATAGTCTCGATCTCCGAGAGGTCTCCTTCGACCAGTCGCTTCGCACGCACCGTCTCTGTTTCCTCGTCGATATCGAGCGAGATGACGTGCGTAATCAGCGGTCTGTCCGTGAGTTCGTCGTTGATGTCGATACACCAGTTGGTCTGTGGGCCGGTGTGGCCAGTCTCGCCGTCAGCGGTTTTGAAGCCCGCGAAGATGATATCGGGCTCCTCGTCGAGCATCTCGATACCTGTGGCAATCGTCATGGCTGTTGCCCACGTGTCTGCTGCACCCATCTCCCGGTCGGAAAGCAAGTAGAGGTCGTCCGCGTAGACGTCGTCCATCCCCTCACGCAGGACCTCCTTGTAGCCTGGCGGCCCCATGCTCAGAAGCGAGACGTGTCCGCCGTGTTTGACCTTCGTCTGGAGTGCTGCCTGGAGCGCGACCTTGTCGTTCGGGTTCATGACTGTCGGCGTCTTGCCGCGTTCCAGGTGGCCATCCTCGTCGAACGATACCTTTCCCTCTCTGAAGTCGGGAACGCCTTTGGTAAGTGTGACCATGTGCATGTATAACACTACCCTATCACAGAATCATCTCACCGGGGGATTAAGACGTTTGTCACTAGCTGCTCAGGAAGCCGAGGGTTCTGACACCGGAGTTGGCTGTCGGTTGCTGCACAGGACGTTTATATAGAGACACGAAAAAGATAGGGTATGACGCGGGTGATTGAGGAGACAGAGACCTACAGAATCGAGGTGGACCAAGACATCGATACGGTAATTTACACGTGGACGAAACCTGTTTCGGGCGAGGAACTCCGGCAAGGCGCAAATGCATTGCTGGCGTTCGCGGCGGACAACGACCTCTTCAAGATGATTATTGATTCGAACAGAATCGAAGCCCACACCAAAGCTGATAGAACGTGGCTACAGGAAGAGTGGGCGCCGGACATCATCGACGCCGGAATGATGTACAGCGGTGTTGTCTATCCTGGAACTCTCATCGCGGAGATGGACATCGAACAGCTCATGGATGGGATGGACGACTCCGAACACCGGTCGTATATTACCGAGAGTCTGCCAGAGGCCCGCGAGTGGATTGCCGAGAAATAGGCTGTCGACACAGCGAGGGCACCCGGGTTTTACCTGCTAGATTCGTCCCGCCCGACTCGGGTCGACGTCGATTGCGTCGACCGGACAGACATCGACACACAGCATACAGTCGATACACTGGTCCTCGTGGGCTGGGTCGGCCTTGATTTCGCTCTCTGGGTGGCCGGGGGTGTCGACCCACTCGAAGACATCTACCGGACAGTCTTCGAGACAGGCCCCGTCGGCCAAACAGATGTCGAAATCTACCGCGACGTGGGTTCCGTGAATTCCCTGCTTCTCTGTGGTCGTCTCCTCTCCGTCGGGCGTCCAGACGCGGTGTCCGTCGTGTCGCTCTACTTCCGTGTATGTGTCCTCGAACTCTGGGTCGATTGCCATTGCTAGCTACACACAGACCGGGGTGACACTTAAGTCTTGAACCGGTGGTGTTCGCTTACTTGTGTGCGAAGTAGACCGTCGTCTCGTCGTCGTGGCTGTCGACGCGGACGAATCCGACGCGCTCGAACTGGAGCATCTCGTCGGACTCGTACGATTCGAGCGTCGACTCCGCGTACCCGGACACGTCCCCGTCGGGGGTCCGCATTACCACTGCGCGGTTGTCTTTGGCCGGGACCCAGTGGACGATGTCGACGTCTTCCTCCCGGGTCACGTCGATCTCGGCGTCGACATACTCGAATGCCTCGCCGGTGTATCTGACACAGCCGTACCCTTTGAGCCAGACGCGCTCACCCTCCTGGGGGAGGTCTGTGGCTTCGAGCAGGACGCCGTCGCCGACCGGAATCTCTCGTCGGCCGCGCTCTTCGTGTTCCGGATGGACCGGTGGGTGGCCGGCGTCTGGACCGCCGGTGACTGGCAGTTCGACGGCTTCAGCGTCGTCACGGTCCCGGACCATGAACGCCCTGTCGGTCCCGTCGTCGATTCGCTCGCGGTTCTCGGAGTAGATAGCAGACATCGAGAGGTCGACGTTCGAGGTCGACGTGCCGAGTTCGACCATCGCGTCGACGATTGCCTCCCCGCGGATGCCGCGCCGCCGGAGGCTTGCGAGTGTCGGGGCGCGCGGGTCGTCCCAGCCATCGAGTTCGCCGGACTCGACCAGTTCCTTGATCGTCGAGGTCGACATTGCCACGTCGTAGCCATCGACGTTGACGTGGCCCCAGTGGACCACCTCGGGGTACTCCCAGCCAAAGTAGTCGTAGACGAACCGCTGCTTCTTGGCAGAGTCCTGCAGGTCGATACCGCGGATGATGTGGGTCACTCCCGTGAGATGGTCGTCGATGCCGCTCTGGAAGTCGAGCATCGGCCAACACCGGTACTCTGCAGCCTCCTCTCGGGGGTGTGGTGTCTCGATAATCCGGAACGCGACGAAGTCCCGGAGAGCGGGATTCTTGTGGCCGATATCGGTCTTCACTCTGAGGACCATCTCGCCGTCGCCGTACTCGCCCGCGACCATCGCCTCGAACTCTTCGTGGACGGTCTCGGCGTCTTTCTCGCGGTGTGGACAGGCCTCGCCGTTGTTTTTCATCTCGGAGAAGTCCGCCTGCGGGCACGAACAGGTGTAGGCACCCCCCGCGTCGATGAGCTCTCGGGCGTGGTCGTAGTAGATGTCGAGCCGGTCGCTCGCGCGAAGCATTTTGTCGGGCTCGAAGCCGAGATAGTCGACAGCATCGAGAATCTGGTCGTAAGCGTCGAGGTCCGGACGCTTTGTCTCGGGGTCGGTGTCGTCGAACCGACAGAGCATCCACCCGTCGTAGATATCTTTGTACGTCCCGATGACCGCGGGCATCCGGGCACTCCCTTGGTGCCACGGGCCGTTCGGGTTCGGTGCCATTCGCATCCGAACCTGGTCGTACTCCTCGACGTTCGGTAGCTCTGGGAGCACCTGGTCGTCCTCCTCGTCTTCGGATTCGAGCTCTTCGAGCTGGTCCGGCGCGAGTTCGGCGAGTCGCTCGCGGCGCTCGTCCCTGCTCATGCCGTTGACCCGCTCGACGACCGGCGCGATGACGCCGGGAATCTGGTCGCCGTACTCGCGAAAGTCGGGGTTCTCCCCCATCAGCGGCCCCATGATGGCACCGACCTGTGCGTCGCTGTCGTGTTTCAGGGCGTTGTAGAGGGCGCTAATCTCCGCTGCCTCTGTCGCTCGGTTTTCGATATCCTCGTCCATTACCGAAACGGTCCAGCCGAACGACCAAAACTGGGTCGGATTCGACCCGTCAGCCGAACACTCCCGTACCGGACTCCTGGATGCGACGCGGAGCGAATCGGTCGACGCGCTGTCTGCGTGTCGCCATACGATGGGTTACGACCCTATCGGAATGACTCCACGACCACGATATTGAGGGATTTGAAGTAAGAACACCGGACACGACCGAAGACAGCATCTATTTACACGCTCGGAGCATCAAGCAGCGATATGGGATTGTTCGACCGCCTGCGCGGCGATGACGGCCCTCGGGTCGTCTTTCTCGGTATTGATGGCGTGCCGTACGACCTCGTCGAAGACCACCCCGACGTGTTCGAGAACCTCCACGCGATTGCGGCCGACGGGGCCGGCGGACAGATATCTAGTATCGTTCCACCGGAGTCGAGCGCGTGCTGGCCAGCGCTGACGACCGGCAAGAACCCCGGTGAAACCGGCGTCTACGGCTTCCAGGACCGGAAGTCAGGCTCCTACGAGACATACGTGCCGATGGGCGCACACGTCGAAGCACCTCGGCTTTGGGATATCGTCACCGACGCCGACCGGTCTGCGTCCGTGTTCAACGTGCCTGTGACCTTTCCGCCCTCGGAGACCATCCAGCGACAGGTCTCGGGCTTTCTCTCGCCGTCGCTCGAACAGGCGGCGAGCGACCCCGAGATCGAGGCGACGCTTTCGGACCTCTCGTACAATATCGACGTCGACGCCAGCCTCGGCCACGACGACGACAAGACCGCGTTCATCGAAAGCGCAAACGAGACGCTCGATGCGCGCTACGAGGCGTTCCGTCACTATGTCGAGCAGGACGACTGGGACCTCTTCTTCGGGGTCTTCATGTCGACCGACCGTGTGAATCATTTCCTGTTCCGGGACTACGCACAGGACGGCGAGTACGCCGAGGAGTTCCTCGAGTTCTACAGCACGCTCGACGACTACATCGGCGAGGTTCGCAAGCAACTCGACGACGAGACCGAACTCGTCATCGCCTCCGACCACGGGTTCACCGAACTCCACCACGAGGTGAAATGCAACCGGTGGCTCGCACAGCAGGGCTGGCTCACCTACGAGGCCGACGAGCCCGACGAACTGGCCGACATCGGCGATGACGCACGGGCGTACTCGCTCATCCCCGGCCGGTTCTATCTCAATCTGGAGGGTCGCGAACCGGGTGGCGTTGTTCCGGAAAGCGAGTACGAGGAGGTACGGGAGGAACTCATCGCCGACCTCGAAACGCTGACCGGCCCTGACGGCCGCGCAGTCTGTGACCGCATCGTCAAAGGCGAGGAGGTCTTCGACGGCCTACACACGGAAATTGCGCCCGATGTCGTGGTCGTGCCCGCTGATGGATTCGACCTCAAAGCCGGCTTCGACGACGGCGAAGAAATCTTCGCGAAAGAAGCGCGCAACGGGATGCACAAGTTCGGGAACGCTTGTCTCTACTCGACGGCCGACCTCTCGATCGACTCAGTCGACCTCTACGATATCGCCCCCACGATTCTCGACCTCATGGAGGTCGACACCGACACCCGCGAGATGGAAGGTCGTAGTCTCGTCAGCTAATGTCATCCTCGAAGTGAATGAAAAGTTTGATGAAACGCAGGTGTCGCAGTTGAGTTATGACGGCAGACTTTCCGGAGTACGTCGATGTCGACTACGACGACGGCGAAGGCGAGGAACCCACCGAGTACCCGTCGCTGGAATCGAAAATTGAGAAGGCAATCGAAGTAACCCGGCAGGGGCTCGAAGAGTACGAGAACCCCGCCGTGATGTGGACCGGCGGCAAAGACTCGACGCTCACGCTGTATTTCATCAACGAGGTCGCCGACCAGTTCGGCTACGAGAAGCCGACGGCGGTGTTCATCGACCACTTCCAGCACTTCGACGAGATTACCGACTTCGTCGAGCGCTGGGCTGAGGCATGGGACATCGACCTCGTCTACGCTCGCAACGAGAGCGTCGGCGACTACGTCTCCGAGCAGGGGCTCGAACCCGGTGACGACATCCCTGTTAGCGCGCTCGATGCGCACAACCAGCATCACGTTCGCGACATCCTCGAATACGAGGAGGAGACATTCCCCTTCCTGCTCGACACGTACGTCGGGAATCACCTCCTCAAGACGGTCGCGCTCAACGACGCTCTCGAAGATCACGAGATTGACGGCGTCATCTCGGGCGTCCGCTGGGACGAGCAGGAGGCACGCGCCGACGAGACGTTCTTCTCGCCGCGTCACGACCCTGATACCTACCCCCCACACGACCGCGTCCACCCAATCTTGCAGTTCAAAGAGGCCGATGTCTGGGACGCCTTCTGGCATTACGTCGTTCCCGAAGAGGCCGAGGAGTTCCCCGACGAGGGGTACATCCCCCAGGCAGGCGACGACCTCCCCGAGGGTGTCGAGTGGGAGGACGTTCCCATCTCGCCGAAGTATGTCGCCGGATTCCGCTCGCTCGGCTCCGAGGTTTCGACCGAGAAGACGACCGACGAACCCGCTTGGCTCCAGAATCTCGAAGACACGACCGAACGCGCCGGCCGCGCCCAGGACAAAGAGGACCTGATGGAGCGCCTGCGCGACCTCGGTTACATGTAAGCGACTGTTTTCGCCATCATCCCAGCTACGGAGAGAACGACCGGAGTGCGCCAAGACGCGCTGTAGCCTCCCCGCTATGTAACGCCGTCCGCGCCTGTTCGACCCCAGTGGGAATGGTGTCGGCGTTCCCGCCAGCGTAGATACGGGCGCCAGCGTTGACCAGTACTGCTTCCACGAGTGGACCGTCGCGGTCGTTCGAGAGGACCGACTCGGTGACCCGTGCAGACGCCTTTCGTACGTCGTCGGCGCTGAGTGGTTCGCGGTCGAACTCGGGTGGTGAGTCGAACGCCTGTCGTTCGGTGATTGTTTCGCCGCCGGTCCACTCCGCGACCGGGACCGTGCCGGGGCGGATATCGTCGTACCCTTCCAGGCCGGTAACCATCAGTACTTCCTCGGTCGGGAGTGTTCGGCTCTCCCGGACGGCCGAGGCCACTTTCTCACCGTATGTGCGGTGGTAGAAACTTCCCAGGTGGACGCTCGCGTTTGCGGGGTTAGCGAGGGTTTCGACGGTGTTTATCGAGGTTCGAACTCCGATAGTTGCTCGTAGGTCACGAATATCGTTGAGAGCTGGGCTAAACTGTGTCTGGTTGTAGAATCCAAAGCCAACCTCGTCGGTCATCCGAGCACTTGCCGCTGGCGTAATATTGGTGACGACACCGAGTTCGGCGAGTACGTCGCGGTAGGTCGTCCCCTCTTTTCCCGGGAGTGGCGGTCCAGCGTGTGTCACGACAGGTGTGCCGGCTGCCGCCGCCACGAGGCCAGCAGCAACACCGAGAACGAGGGTATCTGTTTTCCCGTCGTAGTTTGCCCCGCAGTCGACAGGGTCGACCGCTGGGACAGCAGTGTTCACTGAACGGCTGCGCACGGCATCGATAAATCCAGCGAGTTCCGTCGGTGTCGAGACCTTCCAGCGGTTTGCGAGCAAAAACGCCGCGACAGTGGCGCGGTCTGGGTCACCGTCGAGCACTCGTGCAAACCCTTCGCGAGCCTGGTCGTACGTCAGGTCCGCCGCGGTCTTGGGTCCCGAACCGATTTTCTCGACGAGCAGACGCTTCAGGGACCAGTCGCCGTCGATTGATGCGGTCATCGCTCGACCTCCGTTTCGGCCTCTCGCCTCTCAGAATACGGTGGCGAGGAGTGAGGTACCACGGCACCGTCGGTCCCTCCAAGCGAGTGCTTGACGGTGTCGCGCACGCTGACTACGTCACCGACAACTGTTACTGCGGGCGGTTCGACCTCATGGTCTGTCGCGACCTCGGTGATTGTCGCGAGTGTCCCGGTAACGACGCGTTCCTCGGGCAACGTCGCCCGTTCAATCAGTGCAACGGGCGTATCGGGAGCGAGACCCTGGCTCGTGAGTGCAGCCACGTTGTCCGGCAGTCGCCCCACGCCCATGAGCACGACCAGCGTCCCGCCGGCATCGACGGTGGCCGCGAGCGATTCCCAGTCCAGTGCACTTTCCTCCTTCGATGGGTCTTCGTGACCGGTCACGATGGTCAGAGTTGAGGCGTGTTCCCGGTGTGTCCCGGGGATGCCAACACCGGCACCCGCCGCAACAGCGCTGGTGACGCCAGGAACAACATCGAACGGAACGCCGTGGGCGGCGAGATGTTCGGCCTCTTCGCCACCACGACCGAACACCGTCGGGTCTCCACCTTTCAGCCGGACGACATCGTTGCCGGCACGAGCTTCGCGAACCATTCGAGCATTGATTTCGACTTGCGGGGTGCGCTCACCGTTTGGTCGCTTCCCGACGTGGACGACAGTCGGGCTGGTTGGTAGCGTGTCGACGATTGCGTCGCCGACCAACGAGTCATGAAGAATGACGTCTGCCTCATCGAGTAGCCGACGAGCCTTCATCGTGAGTAGCTCGGGGTCACCGGGACCTGCACCGACGAGGTGGACCGTCCCTGTCTGTGGTGTCGTATTCATTTTTGAGTGAGTTTGCTGGCTTGTCGACTGTACCGGACGCGGTAGCGGTTTGCTGGGTCGGTGAGATCGCCTCGCTCGACATCCTCCGAGGAGTGAAGACTATCGGTATCGGCGGTGGCTCCGTGGGCGTCGAACTCACGGGCCGCAGCAACGAGGAACGAACACGGCTCCAGACACGGGATTGTCGTACCGTCGTCACCGGTTTCGCGCCAGGCGGGGCATCTGACACAACCGTCACAGACCGCATCGACAGTTCGGTCGACGGTACCCTGGTCGAGGTCGTCGACAGATGCGTAGATTCCCGTCTGGCGACTGGCGACCGCTGACCACGGAACCGGGTCGACACCCCCTGTCTGCGTGGCGTACCAGTCCTCGACAGCCGTCGGATACACCGTCGCCACTGCAGTCATCAACTCGGCCGTGTCCGCGACAGACACACGCCATCCGGCCGGAAGCGACCGCTCGCCGGCGAATGGGCGGTAGCGTCCATGTTGGTCGAATCTGACCGTTTCTCGAAGGTCCTCAAGCGAGACCGTCTCGTTCGCCCGGTCGTCGTCAGTGTGTCGGAGTTCGTAGCCGCTTGCTCTGGCCTCGATTGTAAGTTCACCAAACTGTCTGCCGGTCTCTGGGACGGGCTGTAGCCAGTCTTCGAACGCCTGTGCGGCCTCGGAGCGCACCGGTACATCACTGTACGGACCATCTGGTGGGGCTCCTGGGTCGAGGCCGCCTTCTCTCGCACGTTCGAGAATCACACTGGCGACGGCTTCGTCGGTCCCAACTGCCGACGTGTAATACACCGTGTGGCCGTCGACAGTCGTCGGGAGGGTGAACTCGTCGCCGGGCTCGTCGACCAGGCCAAGCAGCTCTGGAATTTCGTCACGGGTATGGAAGCCATCAGCGACGAATATCGGAACGACGACCACACTGTCGGTATCGAACCGCGAAACGACGCCGTCAACTCCGGGCGATTCGTCCATAAACGCTACGTTGACCTCGCCGAGCGCGGTCGACTCTCGAAGCCGCTGGGCGTGGTCGTGCACTGCACGGGCGCTCTTGTCGTTGCGCTCGGTTCCGTGTCCGATCAGCGCCAGCCCGAGAGATTCGTCTGGCTCTCCGTAGAGCCTGGCAATCCGACCCAGTACGACATCCCGCATCGCGTCGTGTGTGCCGACCGGCGGACAGCGAGTCACCGCAACGCTGCCGTCTCGGTCGTCTGCTCCGAGTCCAAACTCACGGGGCAGTACCTGCTCGGTGAAATACCCCTCGCTGATAAACACCGGGACGACGATGGCTTCATCAGCGTCAACCGTCCGCAAGACTGCACGGAACGAGGGGTCCTCCTTCCAAAAGGCGGTCTTTACTGGAATGTCGACCTGTTCCCGAACCGTGTCTGCGTGTGCGAGCGTCGGACGTGCCGAATCGGGGTTCCGGTGTGAGCCGTGTCCAGCGAGAATCAGCGCCTGTTCAGTCATCTTTCCCCTCCTGTTCGGACGCCGCTGTCTCGACATCGGCAGCGTACGATTCGAGTTCGGCCGCGAGTGTACGGGCCTGTGTTGCGCTGAGTGAGACGCTGTCGCTGTGTGGCCGGACCGTCTCCAGTTCGACGTTGTCAACCTCTAATTCGAGCCGGACGTGATCGGGCTGTCCTCGCGGTACCGAGACGTTCAGCGTCGCTGGTGCCGATTCAGTGAACCCGTGGCCCTCCACGGTGGCGTCGAGCAGGTCGAAGGTGGTGTACGCGTTGACCCGCATGATGCGGTCGACCACGGTTAGTCACCCGATCCGAGTGGCTGTCCCTCTGCATCGGTCGGCGCTGGCGTGGCCTCCATTGCGTCGTCCGCGGCGTAGGGATACCAGGTCATTTTGGTGTTGTGCATGTACGGGTCCTCGTAATCTGTCTCCTCTGGGTCAGCGAGTGCCTGGAGTTCATCCTCACTCCGGGCAGCGACGAACTCCCGGAACGACTCGCCGTCAGCGCCAGCGTCGTCGAAGGCAGCGAGTAAATTCTGGATGTAGCCGGGGACTTCGTCTGCGGGGACGCGCATCTCGATCCAGTCGGCGAAGGTTGGCTCCTCACCCAGGCCACCACCGAGACCGATGTCGAACGCCTCGACCGGCTCACCGTCTTTTCGCGTCTTCATCCCCCGCAACGAGAGGTCGGCAATCTGTGGCTGTGCACACGAGGCAGTACAGCCAGAGAGGTGGATGTGAAACTCCGGGAGCCCATCCGGGACGGGTACGTTCTCTTGAAGCCACTCTGCGTACCGGACCATCCTGTTTTTCGTCTCGACAATCGAGAGCGAGCAGAACTCGGTGCCAGTACAGGCAATCGACCCTTGCTCGAACGGGTGCGGATTCGGGCTGTAGGTGTCGAGCAATGGCTCATCAAGGAAGGCATCCAGGTCCTCGTCTGCGATGTCTGCAACAACGAGATTCTGACGCTGGGTAACACCGATGAGCTCTGAACCATATCGCTCTGCAACATCTGCGAGTTCCACGACAGATTCGGCGTTCACACGCCCGGTAAGCACAGACAGGCCGACGTAGTGTTGATCGTCGTGTTGGTCGAAGACACCGACGTAATCGCCGGGTCTGTCTGTCCTGCCGGCGTTGTAGTCGTACTGCTCGCGCAGGTCCTCGCCGGCAGGCGGGAGTTCGTAATCGATGTACTCCTCTTGGAGCACCCGACGGACTTTCTCAGTTCCCCAGTCGTCGACGAGGAACTTGAACCGCGCGTTGAATCGGTCATCGCGGTCACCGTGGTCACGAAAGAGCGCACTGATTCCTGCGGCCACGTCGGTTAACCGCTCTGGCGTGACGAACACGTCGATATCACGGGCCAGCCGGGGCTCCTTGCGTGCGAGCCCACCGCCGACACGGATATTGAATCCCTTCACCTGCTCGCCGTCGCGGTCTGTGACCGCTGGTTCGAACGCGAGGTCGTTGATATCACCCTGCCCGGCGCCACGGGTATCACCGGTCACGGATACCTTCCATTTGCGGGGAAGATTCTCGTGTGCCGGGTTCCCCTTGAAATCGTCGTTGAGTTCCTGAACGAGTGGCCAGACATCGATATGCTCGTCCGCGTCTCGTCCCGCCAACGGAGACCCGACGATGTTCCGCCACGAGTCACCACACGCCTGAATGGTCGAGAGGCCAACGGATTCCACGCGGTCGAATACCTCTGGCACGTCCTCGATGGATATCCAGTGTAGTTGAATCGACTGCCGAGTCGTGAAATCGACGTAGCCTCCCGGGAACTCTGGGTTCTCGACAGGACCTGTCGCGAACTCCTGTGCTATCTCGCCCACTTCACGTAGCTGTAGGGGCGTCAGACGGCCCATCGGCACACCGATACGGAGCATGAAATACGATTCTTGGCCCTTCCGCTGGTGATACAGCCCCCACCATTTGAACCGTTCGAACCAAGCGTCGTGCTCGTCCTCTGGGATAGCGTCCCATCCCTCCTTCGCGAACTGTTCTAAGTGGTCGCGAACCTCTTCGCCGTAGACCTCTTCTTTCCAGGATTCGACTTCGGTCGGCATGGGAACACCCAGGGGGGTTGGATGTAAATTCATATACGAAGAGTCAATCGTTACCGATGCACCGAGGCAAGAGAGAATGTTGCTGGTATTCCGTAGACAACACTTACCGCCGGGAGGTGAGTCGGGTACAACGGCGGGATAGGTGGATGCTATCGGGGACAACTGGCCGAAACTCACCGGTCTCTGGGTCGGCACGACCGAACTCCAGCCAGCCTGTTACGTCGCTGGTGCCACACCGTATGCACCGCCCGGCAATACGCCCCTCCACACGCCCGGTGTCAACACCAATCTCCACAAACCCTTCTGCAAGGAAATCGGCCGGCTGACAGCGACAGACATCGTGATTAGCCAGCAACCAGAGGTTGCTCACTGTCACCTGCCGTTCGTCGTTCACACTCAACCAAGCTCCGTCGTCGAGTTGATGAATAGCCGTCACCATACTGCTGTTCAACAGTCATGCTGGCTAAATGTGCTGTCGCCGTCAGCCACCGCCGATTCCTATGATACCGATTTCGACCAGAATCGACCGCAGACTCCGGGTTCTGCGGAGAACGCTTGTCGGTGGTACCGGAAACCATTCCCTGTATTGTGGACAACTGGCATGGCTTACCCGCGCAGAAGTATCTATACCAATAGCGGCACTACTGAGGACCAATGAGCGATGACGACTCTCAGGACGAAGCAACCGACGGAGCCGAAGGCCACCTCGACTCAGTTCCGGACGGTGCGGGATGTGCCGAGATATGGGAGCATCTCTCTGACCGCCGCGACGAGGGCGACAACGAATCAGACACTGACTGACAGGCGAGGCCGTGGCCCCCACGAGGGTGTGTCAGCGAACAGCCCAGTCCAGCATCGGTCTTGACCGACAGTTCTTGCCCTCTGGGGAGAGGGCTGAATCGAAATCCCAACATCTTAGCAAAGAACACAAACAGGGAACGAAATAAGCGAACACATGGACCACGACGAAGACGAACAACCCGACGTAACGCCCGAGGAACTCGCGTACAGCCAGCTACCCGAGCAGACGATGTACAAGATACAGACAGCACAGGCAGATGGTGCTGACGCCGACGACGTGGCCCACCCACCACAGACGATTCGGACCAACGAGCTCCGATGCCTGTACTTCGAGTTGCGCCCCGACGAGAAACTCGACTGGCACACCCACACCCCGGGACTAGACGAGGTGAACCTCTGTCTCGACGGCCGGGCCAAATACACGCTGGAACGCGAGGACGGGAGTCACCAGACGCTCGTCGTCGAGCCGATGGAGTTCGTCTACGTCCCCGGCGGAGCGCGAAACAAAATCGAGGTCGTCGGCGACCAGACCCACCGGTCGCTGTCGGTCGCGAGGGCCGCCTCTGTCGCGAGGCTCGAAGCGCTCGACGGAAGTGATGGGGACGAGGGGACTAGAGAGACCGAGTGGACCGACTCACTGTTTGTCGACCGGAAACGCGACGAGGTTGTGGCGAAAAACGAGGACCTCGTCTCACAGTAGTCATTTTGCTGAGAGGCAGAACTAGATACCCCACACCCTCACCACTCGACTTCCCAGGCGAACGCTTCGTCAGCCCGAGGAGTGGTTTCGTCGAAAGCCGGCCTGCTCTCTGGTGGTCCGTATCTCGAAATCAGGCCGCTGTAGATACCCTCGACGAACGGTTTAGTGTAGGGATACCCCTCTGTCGCGCCGAGGCGTGCCGACTGGCCGTCTACCTCGTATGTGTACTGTCCGGCCGGCCGCCTGCTCGTTGTATTCCGATAGACCTCGCTGCTAGTGTGCTCTTCACAGAGTAACGCCAGGGCTCCTTCCACGGACTTGTCCTCGTCGAACGGGAGCGTATTGGCAGTCTCGACACCGCCGTTTTTCATTGTCCTCGGACCCACGTCTGCCAAAATTGCTTCGTATGTCTGCTTTACATCCTCTGCACGATACCACTTGTCTGGCTTGACTTTCCCCGTGTACTCCTCGAACGTGCTTCGAACCTTGCTCTCGAAGACCGGTGACACTTCGCCGGCCGATTCGATGAACGCCAACATGTACTTCCCGACAACCTCGGCGTCAGGGTCGTAGTCTGACATACGGCAGTGATGGGTATCATATATCATCAACCTACTGCCTGGGCTGTCCTGCTGGTTTTATAAGAGGTAGCCTCTGAGAGTTTGCATATTCCCGAACCGTGTCTGACGGTTCCACCATGGTATATCATCCCCGATATGTAACAGCTTGATAGTTCAGGCATAGTTTACAATGCAGAGACCACGGAAGAACATTCTACAATGGATTCCCAGACTGAAGTTACGGGAGTATATGTGACTGCATTCCTCGAGAGTGCAGGCGAAGTCTCACCGGTATTCGAACAGCGACTCCGAGCAGTCCTTGACGACCATGGAATTACCAACCCAACTCTAGAGGAGTGGTACCAGGCAACAGCATTCGTTGACGCGGTCACCGAAGTTGCAAACACAATCGGTGATAGAACGGTACTCCAGGCGGGCATCGACATGGGACGGAACGTTCCCTGGGCTGATGAGGTAGGTGACGACCCGACAGAGGTTCTCAAGATGGTCGCACAAACGAACCAGGATGCATATCGAAACTCGACAGAGGAGTACCCCATCGGCCAGTACCAGATTGAGGAGGTCTCGGACAACAGCGCAGTTGTTGGCGTCACCGACAAGTGGCCGTATCCAAGTGAGATTGCCAAGGGTGCAATCAAAGGAGCGCTGGAAGCGGCGTCTGACCACGTCAAACACGTGACTATATCAGAAACGGAGTCAGGAAGTAATCAACTGGGAAGGTACGAGGTCGATTGGTAGCTCTTCGGAACTTGGAGGTAGCTTATGCTGACGGTCCTGCCGTAGATGGGCCACCAGGCTGCGAAGCAACGACTGAGATTTAACGGTGGCCACGTCGGAAGCGGGGACGCGCTGTTGTTTCTTGATTCATTAGATGAGGAGGCCTGCATGTTTGAACCCGCCTACGAGCGACTCACCGAGTCGTCAGCGACAGACCTCTCCCTCGCAGACATTGAGAACAGTTGGAAACAGATTGTCGGGGGCTCCGGGGAGTGCAACCTGGTATATCAGTCGACCCGAGTACGCTTACTGTCGAGCAGTTGTGTGCCTCGTCGACGACCAGCGTCAGCTGTTCTCCGTCCCGCTCGACCGACAGTGACAGTTGGAGTGGGTCTTCGGAACGCAGTGTCGGCTCTGCGATAACCAAATCCAGTGTCCACAGTGGTGTCTCAGTGACGTCGACACCGTGGTCGTGATAAAATGCCACGACTGGTGGCTCTCGAAGCAGGTACATCCCGAGCGGGGACCCTGAGACTCTTCCACAGCCCTCGCAGGTTGCAACAAGAACGTGACTCGCTTGCGGTGCATCGAGCACCGTGTACTTGCATTCGACATCGTCGAAACACGCAGGACAGACCCCTTCACGGATAAACTCACAGTCGTGCATCGTCCGACGCTTCTGGAGTGAAACCGCTTCTTGGAGTGTCCGTCCGTCGACTGCCCTCGGAGGGAGATAATCCCGTGGATCGCTGTGGTCGTTCTCACACGACACCGAGAGGATTGCATCCTCGTAGCGAACAGTGAGTTCGGTGTCACAGATGCTACACGCCGCATCAAGCGTCTCCGGCCCGCGGACCGTCTCAGCACCGACACCGGCCCGGAGCGTCCCGACGAGCGATACCCCAGCATTTGTCAGCGCGTACCCGCTTTCGGTCTGTTTGACGTACGCTGGCTGTAGCTTGTCGAGGTGGTAATTGAACTTTCCAGAATCTCCGATTCCTGCTGCCTCACGTAGCTCGTTGAATCCAATCCCCGAGTCGTGCGGGTTCTCGGCCTGATAACTCGCAAGTGTTCCAAGGATGGTGGCACGAGTCTCTTCGGTGACAAGCTTGAACGGCGCGAGCGAAAGCTGTGTTACCGGAGGTCCCGTCGATCCTCTCCCGACTGCTTTGTTCTCCTCAGCGTCGTCCATGTCGAATGGTAGGGTGCTTTAATCAAGGAGATTTCGCTATGCTGGGTACTGATATATTGTTAACAGTATTGTGCTGCTGGAAATCTATTTAAATATACATACCATGTCAGCTATTATATGACCGAAGAGCCTCTGTTCCGCGAAACACAGCGCATACCGCAACCCTGGATTTGGGTACCTCTCGTCCTAGTCAGTGTTCCGATACTCGTACTCGGTTCTGTGGTTGGAGCGTTGGTCGTACTGGCTGTTGCTGGGTTGTTCTACTCCATACAACTCGTAACAGAGGTGCGTTCCGATGGGATTTACGTGCGGTTCGCCCCGGTCCATCGTTCGTTTCGGCGACTACCGTTCGATGGGATAGAGCGGGTTGAACGCACGGAGTTTGGATTGCTCACCTACGGTGGGATTGGAATTAGGTGGACACCGAACACCGTGGCCTACATGACCACTTGGGGGAGTGGCATCAAGATTGACAGAGAGAACGCAAAATCAATCGTCATCGGATCTCAGGACCCTTCTGTGTTGTTGGAAACAATCGACGAGTTACACTGAACTTGCTCAGCTTTTCGATTTGAACCAGTTTCAACTGGCAGTACCAGCTATGTACCAACCGATTCGATGAACCTGATTTGAACACTCTGTCCGTACAACGCTCGCAGCGCTGTTGAGTGAATGACGACCTGTTGTGCGGGTCGGACACACGCCCAAATTGCACTGACTATCGCCCTGAACAGGCTGAACACCCCAGATACACGTATCACAATTGATGTATTTTGAATCCGTAGACAACCAGTGAGGGCTCGGCAGCACGCCGAGGCTGTGCTGCTGCTGTCGCTGTGGGCTCAACGCGACTCACCTCCTGGTGTCGAAGTAGTGAATATAGACAGAGAGCGCCTGTTTATTTTAATTAGGAGTGGGTTCGGGCGGAATTGAACCGCCGACCTCCTCCATGTCAAGGAGGTGTCATAACCGGTCTAGACCACGAACCCTCGCAACTCAATGTACCGGCGGGGGATAATTGAAGGTTTCGAATCGGAACGCCGTCCTGTCGGTCGGTTTTGCCGGCACCGACTGTATCCAGCTCCAGAGTGAGGCCTATCGGTGGTCTTCAGGAAGTAGTGCGTCGAACGGCTGAGCTTCCAGCCAGTCGACAAGTGCGTGGAGTTCCTGGCGTGCCGATTCGAACAGCTCTTCGCCCGCCTCCCTGGACCCCTCGGTCGGGTCGCCGACTGCCCCCGTCGGAGTGAAATCGATGGTATCGAACCCGACGGACGCGCCGTGGACGGACTTCCCCCAGCTACCGGGCACGCCGTCGCCGGCTTCCGCCAGTCTGTCTTCTCGCACGAGCGACTCCGCCAGTTCGAGCACGAGGCTGGTCTCGGCGGGACCGGCGTGTCCGCCCTCGGACTCGAACAGGTCGTCGCTCACCTCCGGGATACTCTCCCACCAGTTCCAGGTCGGTGCAAAGGCCGTCCCGTCAGCCCGCAGGCTGCGGCCCGCCCGTTCGAGTGCGTCGACGTTGCCACCGTGGCCGTTGACGAAGACCGCTTTGTTGACGCCGTGTGACGCGATGGAGGTGACGGTCTCGGTCACGTAGCTCTCAAACGTCTCCGGGCTGACCCACAGGGTCCCATCGAACTGACGGTGGTGTTCACTGACCCCAACCGGGATTGTCGGGAGCACAGCGACGTCGTCACGCTCGGTGACGGCGTCGGCGAAGGCCTCCGCTGTCGTGAAATCTGTCCCGAGGGGCAAGGCAGGGCCGTGTTGTTCGGTGCTACCGACCGGAACAACTGCAACGTCTACTGCTTCGAGTGCCTCGGCTGCGGTCGCTGTCGTGTGGTCTGCAAGTCGCATACCGTTGCTGTCGGCCCCGACTATCTTGGTTCTTTGTCGGTCACTCGATGCGCCGGGTACGTTTGTTGGTCACCGCTTGTGCCTCCTCGGTCTCTTTGGCACCCAGCAGGCCTCGGGCGGCCCGTTTCCCCCACTCGACTGCCGGCTGGGTGAAGGTGTCTACCCCGTAGAGTTCGCCGGCGAGGATGCAGGCAGCCTCCATATCGTACAACAGCCGTCCGAGGCTGTGGGCGTCGAGACGGTCGAACTCGATGCGGACGTTAGGACAGCCCGCTTCGGCGAGGCTCGCTTCGGTTGCTTCGAACTCCGCGTCTAACACCTCTCCGAGGTCGGTTCCGCCGAGGTACTCAAGCGCCTCAATATCGGTTTCTGGAATCGTGAGCGGCTCACGGCGCGCTGGCCTGAGCAGTGTGACCATCTTGTCTCGGGGGCCGGCCCGATAGAGTTGGAGCTGCGAGTGCTGGTCGGTCGCTCCCAGCGCGCGCACGGGCGTCTGTCCCATTCCCGCCTTACCGAGGCTCTCGGCCCAGAGTTGAGCAAACCACTCCGCGAACGCCTCCAACCCCTCGGCATAGGGCATCATGACGTTCGCACCGGCTCCCTGCTGGTCGAGCGCGTAGGCCACAGCACCGTAGGCGTATGCCGGACAGTCGAACAGTGACGGCGAAAGACTCTCCGCTCCAGATTTGCCACCCGCAAGCAGCGCCTCGATGTCACACCCCGTAATAACAGCGGGGACGAGGCCGACAGTCGAGAGTGCGGAAAATCGCCCGGGGACGCCCGCTGGCACCTCTAGCACCGGCAGGTTGTGTGTCTCTGCAAGCGATCGGAGCGGTCCAGAGTCTCCGGTGGTGACGATAGTACGCTCGGTCCAGTCGACGCCGTCGTCGGCCATCGCCTCGCGGACCAGGAGAAAATTCGACAGCGTCTCCGCGGTCGTCCCAGAGCGTGAAACAACGTGAACGGCTGTCTCTGTGAAATCGAGGGCTGCCAGCACCGACTCTGTCTGGGCCGGGTCGACGTTGTCGAGGACGTAGTGCGCTGTCCCGTCGCCGATAGCCTCGGTAATCGTCGCTGCGCCGAGCGCACTCCCACCGATGCCGACCGTCAGAACGGCCTCGCTGTCCTCGAAGTCGCCACAGGCCTCCCTGATTCCGTCGGGGTCTGTCGTCTCTGGAAGATTCAGCGCGGCGTACCCAAACTCGTCGCGTGCGCGACCGTCGGCGATGCGCTCGTGTGCGTCTGCTACCTGCTCGTCGAGGGTTTCGAGGCGGTCTGTCCTGAGACCGGGCGTTGCGTCGTCGAGAAGTGCGTTCCCGATATCAATGTTCATGTGTGCCTTCTCGCGTGGAGTGCGGTTAGAACCCACGACTTTGGCCGGGCAGAGTCGAAACCACGAAAAGCATACGACACGTACTGCTGGCTATGACAGACGAGGATTCCGAGGATATCGACGATGTCGTCTCGATGTACGACCGGGACGATTCTGTCGCACCCGGAGAATCTACGACCGACGAGAGCCAGGACTCGGAAGACCAGGAGACAGACGCCGACTCTCCCGGGTCGAACCTGGAGGCTCCGATGGTCGAACCGGGCGGCGGCGATCTGGAGGAGGTCAACGGCACCTTCTACGTGAAATACGCACAGGACGACTCCGTGACGCTGCACGATATCGACACGGCACAGATCTGTACACTCGTCGAGAATCCGGGCTTCGAACGCCACGAGATAATCGACGGAACGCTCAAAGCACAGCCGCCGATGGGTGTCTCATACCTGATAGAGGAACTCGACGACCAGTACTCGATTCCAGTCGAGGAAAGTGCCGAAGCGCCCACGACTCACGTCCACGACATCGCGACCGAAGAGCTGGATGAAGGCGACGCGATTGCTATCGAGCGCGAAGGAAAAGGCGAGATTCACATTCTCAACGTCGGTGCCGAACAGACAGCCGACACCGTCGCCGAACTGCGTGACGACGAGACGACCTACAAGAACGCTGCCCGCTACGAAGACGTCTCTCGCGTGGAGATTCGCACCGACGACGACCGCGGCGTCGTCAGTATCCGGTATATGCCCTGACTTTTCTGGACGGCATCCGGCCTCGCTGCTTCTGAGGACTACGCTGACCGTCTCCGGACTGTTCCAGTTGCTGATTACCGGCCCGACAGCGATAGATTTGTCCTGCAATCTCGTCGCATCTTTAGCCACTGCCACACAGTTACCACCGACCAAACTCACAATCTTGACTATTTTGTGAGTTCAATGTGAGTTATTGAGGATAAATTTATATACTATGAACGCAAAAACTCACACATGGCCAGAGAGATACGGATAACCATCGACGATGACGAAGTCTTCGAACAGATGAAGCGGGCCAAACAGGAGTTGGACCTCTCCTGGCGGGAAGTGCTTCACAGAGGTCTCCAGCGAGAGCCAGCACGAGGACGCGAACCGTCCACAGGCCAGGACGACTACAACGCGATAGAAGACGACATCGGCGACAGAATTGAGCGTCAGGTGAAAGAACGCATCGAGACATCACTGGAGAACGCGCTTGGTATCGAAACCTACCGTCGGGACGCTCCTGGTCGGCCGCCGAACTACGAGGACGAAGTCGAATCCCTAGAGAACGCTGAGAACGCGGTACTCACGTTCCCGTTCCTCGACGAGAGTGAGGCCTATCGGATTCCGCTGCGGGTCGAACTGGAGATGCGAGCAGGTAGCGTCGACGTGACCGTCGTGGCAGTCAGACAGGGCAAATCCGTCGAGGGGATGAACGCCTTCGACCGCAGTGTGCGCCACCGTATCGCGGAGGGGTTGGCGACTGGTTCGTCTGTCCATCTCGAACTCGGGGGCGGCGAGGAGGTCTACAGCGTCACGCCGGTTCTCTCCTGGAGTCGAGATAACGGTGAGCCGATTGTTGACGACGTCGAAATCGAGGACGTGGTGTTTGAGGAGTGACCCGAACGATGACCACACAACCCGACGACTCGTTGATCAGTCCCGAGTTGGAGGCCTCTATCGGCGCGCTCCTCGCCGACGAGACCCGCATCCGGATTCTGGAAACGCTGTACGATGTCGGCTCGTCCCCAGACGAGTCTGCCGGGTTGCAGTTCTCGACGCTCCGTCGTCGTGTCGACGTGGCGGATTCGGGTCGGTTCAACTATCACCTCGACCAGCTACAGGACGAACTCGTCCGGAAGGACGACGCGCAGTACGTCCTGACACCGACCGGAACGCGACTGGTTCGAGCGTTCGACCAGCGTTGACGGCCGAACTCTGTTATCCCGGCGTCGGTGGGTCAGTGGGCTCTCTGCGAAGGAGCGTCGCGTACTCTGTGACCTTCTTTCCGAGCTTCTCCGTGCGCTCGCGTGTGTCTTCATCGGTGAGTTTGTCGTCTTCGATGACGCTACTCACGTTCGGAATGCCGACCTGATGGGAGAGCGGGAGTGCCCGTAGCCAGACACAGATTGTCCGGAGATGGAGCAGTGACGGCGTGGGAAAGCGGCCGCCGGCGACAGTCAACAGTCCAACTGGCTTGTCTTCAAACTCATCGAACCCGCAGTAATCGAGTGCTGTTTTTAGGGGAGACGCAATAGAGCCGTGATAGATTGGCGTTCCGAGCACGATGCCGTCAGCTGCGCGAATCTCGTCTCGAAGCGCCGGCGCATCCCCGGCGTCTTTGGCGTCTCCGTCGTACAGCGGGAGGTCGTACTCTCGAAGGTCGAGCATCGCGGTCTGGGCTCCTGCGTGCTCTGCGGCAGCGAGTGTGTGTGTGCAAGCGCAATGCGGGTCGCGCTGTCTTCACGCAGACTCCCACAGACCGCGACCAGCCGAGGCTTTTCTTTCATTAGAGTCCACTTCTTGCGGAGGCACAAAATGTATTTTCTGAAGCGAATTATTGTAAAATCACAAGAGTGTGACTTAGGATTACACACTGGGTTATCCGCAACCGACAGCGCACGGACAGGCAACCGACGGTGTTTTTGATGTCGCGGAGAGGAAAATCTGATAATGCGAGTCCTCCAGAAACTACGCGCTGTCGACTGGACCGACCCTGGTGTCAAAAAGTGCGCACGCCGTGCTGGGCCCCTCTGCGCTGGGCTCTTCGCCGCCACAGGGTCGCTTGTCGGGACTGTCGCCGGTTTCGGCGGAGCAGCTAGCGCTGGTCTTGGTGGCGGCCTCGGCGCGGTTCTTGGGTACACCTACGCTGGGTTGCGTGCGACATCTCCGAAACGCAGGTCCGGTGAGACAGAATGACCCGCTGTGTTCGAGAGCAGACGCGGTGAGCTGCCGGCTTCCTCACGAAGAGAGACGACGGAAACGCTGTTTTGATCGGTTGGATAAAACGGAGTGCGGCGGCTGCGGCCGGAGTAGCGGCTACACAGAGCGGGAGGCTCACTGCGTGACTTTCTCAACGTCCTCGACGCCAACGGTTCCCGACAGGGCCCCACGGAGGTCCGCCATCGAGCCGTTCGTCTCGATAGTGGTACGCACCGTGACCACGGTGGCAGAGAGACCGGGGTCGATTCCGTTGATGGCTTCGACGGTCGCGGTCTGGACGGTGTCGACAGCGGTCAGGCGCTGCTGGGCGTCGGTCGCGAGGTCGGCGTCGGCGTTTTCGGGGACACGCACCGAGACGGTGGCGGTGACCCGTGTCGATTCCTGTCGATGTGTCGTGACTGACATTGGATTCTCCTCTGGTGTGTGGTGTGGTCGGCAAAACGGTACGATCGACTCATAGGCGGAGTCAGCGCCGGTGACAGCCCCGTGTTCCCCGTCCCCGGGCGGGTACTCCGCGTGGGGGACGAGTTATGGGGTCAGCGGTCCCGAAGTAGACTCGGACGCTTCGGATTCGGGACGGCAATATTCCGGGGACAAATAGACCGCATCACACGGCCGACATACCCGCCACCGAAGACAGCAACCGCTCTAGAGCGGAGGGCAAACGCGTGGTGGCGAGTAGCAGTCATCGTGTGAATCACCGCGTTCGAACTGTATTCGATAACGTGTCAGTCGGCAATTGTGTTAAATCTACCTGGGGATTGAATACCATACTCATGCAACCGACAGTCGCCGCTTCAGAAAGCAACACCACAGGCCACACACAGTCGCCTGACGCGTGCTGAATCGGCCTTATTGTAGGAATATGTATATTTCTGTACGCTCGCGTGAGTATGTCCAGCGGTCCCAAGCCGATATTTCTTCGAAAGCGCTTTAGGGGCTGCTAGGACAGTAATGTATACAGCCTGTGTGGAGTTGATGACGCTCCCAGCCGGTATAGGACTACACCGCCATCGGGCGGACGCGGCACTTGCCGCGGACGGCGGGGGAGTGTGAGCTCACACACAGGAGGTGAACACAACTATGCCAGTATACGTTGACTTCGACGTCCCGGCAGACCTCGAGGAGGACGCGCTTGAAGCCCTCGAAGTCGCCAGGGATACGGGAGCTGTAAAGAAAGGTACAAACGAGACAACGAAGGCCGTCGAGCGAGGGAACGCAGACCTCGTTTTCGTCGCCGAAGACGTTCAGCCCGAGGAGGTCGTGATGCACCTCCCCGAGCTGGCCGACGAGAAAAACGTCCCGTTCCTCTTCGTCGAGGCACAGGACGACATCGGCCACGCCGCAGGGCTGGAGGTCGGCAGCGCCGCTGCTGCCGTCACCGACGCCGGCGACGCCTCGACAGACGTCGAGGATATCGCCGAGAAAGTCGAGGAACTCCGCTGAGGTGACCACGGATGAGCGCAGAGGACACAGACGACGGCGGTTCCACGCCAGCTGAGGTCATCGAAATCGTGGGCAAGACCGGGATGCACGGCGAGGCCATGCAGGTCAAATGTCGCATCCGAGAAGGCTCGAACAAGGGCCGTATCATCACCCGGAACGTGCTCGGTCCTGTCCGCGAGGGCGATGTTCTCCAGCTGCGAGAGACAGCCCGCGAAGCCGACACTATCGGAGGACAATAATGGTTCAAGAACGGACGTGTGATTACACCGGCGAGGAAATCGAGCCCGGAACGGGCAAGATGTACGTCAAGACGGACGGTACCATCCTCTGGTTCAAGAACGCCAAAGCAGAGAAAAACTACTTCCTCGGCCGTGAGTCCCGCGACCTCGAATGGATTGGCTACGAGGAAGAAGAGACGACCGATGCGGACGAACCGGCAGTCGAGGAGTCTGACGACACGACTGTCTCTGACGACTCCGAAGAGGAGGCCGACACGGAAGACGAACCGGCAGCCGACGACGGCGACGCCGAAGAGGAGGAAACGGAGGCTGAAGCATGAGCGAGCAGGAACGGACCTTCGTCATGGTCAAACCCGACGGCGTCCAGCGCGGCCTCACCGGTGAGATCATCTCCCGGTTTGAGGACCGTGGTCTGAAGCTCGTCGGCGCGAAGTTCATGCAGATCGATCAGGAACTCGCCGAGGAACACTACGGCGAACACGAGGACAAACCCTTCTTCGACGACCTCGTCGATTTCATCACCGCTGGTCCCGTGATGGCGATGGTCTGGGAGGGTCAGGATGCGGTCCGTCAGGTCCGGAGTATGATGGGCGAGACCGACCCAGCTGAGTCCGCGCCCGGTACCATCCGTGGCGACCTCGGGCTCGACCTGGGACGTAACGTCATCCACGGCTCCGACAACGAGGACCCCGGCGCGAACGAGCGGGAGATCGACCTCTTCTTCGACGAGGACGAGCTAACCGAGTGGGAACGCATCGACGAGACCTGGCTCTACGAGTAGCTACCGAAGGTCGAACTCTCGGCCGCTTCGCGTTTCGATATCGAGCTGATACGGTGTGAGCTCCGCCTGTGCTGGCGAATCCGCCCATGATATTGGATTCGGAATGGACTGTGAATTGTTCGCAAGCGCCGCGAATCCGCGCTCTGCGTCTTGATAAGAACACTCCGCCAGCACACCGGAGACGAGGACACTCCGCCAGCGTTCGTCGGGCTCTGTCTCCTCGTAGACTGTGACGCTGACACGCTGGTTCTCCTGGAGGTGGCGCTTTTTCTTGCTCTCTTCGCCGCCGGTCAACTGGAGGACGAACAGGTCCTCCACCGGGACGTACCCGAAACACAGCGGAACCTGGTAGGGTGCCGAGTCGCCGTCGATAGCCAGTACACCGACACCGTTTCGTTCGAGAACCGTCGCAATCTCGTCGTCACTCAGGGCGTTCATTGTCCTGTAGGAGGGAACCAACGGGCGGGTGGTTGCTGCACTCACTCCTGGTGTGACATGTCAGTCGCATAGTCGCCACTTCGGAGGGGAGTGACTACAGAGTAGCGGGCCGTTTTCAGGGCCTTGGAATTGCCGGGCGTTTTAGAAAGGCATTGACAGTAGTTCTAGCTATGTCTTCGGGCACCGAGGGAAAATTCATCGAGTGGGATGACGAGCGCTATAGCACCGACATTGACCGCTTCGACGAGCAACACCAGCAGCTGTTCGGGCTACTGAACGAGCTTCATGTCGCAATGAACAGAGGTGAGTCCGACGACGAGATACGTCGTATCCTCGTCGAGCTGGAGCGATATACCGAGTATCACTTCGGCGACGAAGAGGAGTTCATGCAAGACTGTGGGTTCTCGATGGACTGTGCCGACTGTTTTTACAACCACAAGGAGAAACACGCGGAGTTCGCAGAGAAGGTGACCGAGCTCCGGAAAAAACACCAGGCGGGCGAGTACATCACGATGGAGGTGTTGATGTTCGTCCGGGACTGGCTGGACTCACATATTGCCGGGCTGAACCAGGACCAGAACTACAGCGACTACTACGAGGAAGAGATTCCCGACGACTACGAGTACTCGCCGGGCAAACTCAAGAAAGACCGAGAGGTCGAAGCAGCTCATCCCGAAGCACTCCAAGAGGACGCGTCGATGAGGAGCGACGACGTTTCGCTGGCGACTGATATCTACGGCGGTGAATCAGTCTCGATACCTGACGGGCCGATGGCCTCGTGGTTCGAGATCACCACCAAAAGCCACAGCGATAGAACGGCCGTCCAGCTCCCGAACCAGGAGGAGACAGACGCACAGAGCTTTGGCCAGTTCAGAGAGCGCGCCCGGGAGGTCGCAGCAGGACTGCTCGAACAGGGTCTCGGCCCCGGCGACCGCGTGGGTATCTACGCCGAACCATCCTACAAGTGGTCGGTCGTCGATATGGCCTGTCACCTGGCAGGACTCGTCTCGGTGCCGGTCTCGACACTGTATTCAGAGGGGCGGGCACTGCACGTCATCGACGACGCCGGTGTCGACCTCCTCATCGCTGAGCCGAAGCTACCGGTCGTCCTCGAACGGCGGGTCGACGGCGTCATTCCAATCGAGAACCTCCCATCCGCAGAGCCAGACAATCTGCCAGGATTCGACCGCAAAGAGAGCAACGTCGCGACGATTGTCTACAAACTCGGTACCGAGAAACACCCTCGGGGCTGTGCGCTGACCAACCGGAATCTGCTTGCAGCCGTTCAGATGCTGTCCGAGCGACTTCCGCTTGCCGCGGGCAGCGTCGGCACGTGTTTCCTGCCGATGGCGCACATCTACCAGCGTGTCCTCGCCTACTATCTGTGGCACGCCAGGGGCTCAGTCGCATACATGAACCCCGACGTGCTCGACGAGCAACTTCCGGCGGTCCGCCCCGACGTGATGGCTGGCGTCCCGCAGGCGTACAACCGCCTGTACGAGGATATCTGTGACCGGATGGCGGAGCTTTCAGGGACGAAGAAGCTCTTTGCCAACGATGGCGACGTGCCACGGGCTTACGGCAAACAGATGCGTGCGGGCAAGAGCGCATCCGTCGGGCTGTCGCTCAAACAGCGGATGGCCGAACGGACCGTCTTCCCGTCAATCCGTGAGGAGTTCGGGCTCGACGAACTCGACTACGCGCTGACCGGAACCAACAGCATCGACGACGACGTGATACACTTCTTCTGGGGGCTGGGGGTCCCCGTTCGGGAGATATACGAGTCGACGGAGCTGACTGGGTTGGCGACGATTACCGAGCCCGAAGACTACCGGGCCGACGTTGTCGGCTCGCCGTTCCCCGGGACCGAAATCGCGCTAGCCGAGGACGGCGAGATTCTCCTCCGAGGTCCGAACGTCATGGACGGCTACTGGGGCGACGAGGACGCGACCGCCTACGCTATCCGCGACGGCTGGTATCACACGGGCGACCTCGGCGAGTTCACCGATGACGGCGCGCTCCGGGTGACCGGACGGAAGTGACGCAAACGAATTTATGCCGGCGCTACGTTAGACAACGGGTATGGGAATCACTTACGAAGACTTTCTCGACCTGGCGTACGACCCGCTTGACGACGACCTTCTCTGTGAGTTCTACATCGAGCCGGCCGACGGTCTCGACTGGGAGGCCGCAGCGAGTCGGGTCGCCTCCGAGAGTTCGAACGGCACCTGGGCGGAGTTGCAAGTCGAGGGCTCAATCCGAGACCTCTCGGCGACCGCGTTCGACATCGACGAAGAGACTGGCATCATCCAGGTGGCATATCCCGACGCGCTCTTCGAGCCGGGGAGTATGCCACAGATACTCTCCTGTATCGCCGGCAACATCATGGGGATGAAAGCGGTCGACCGTATCCGCCTGCTCGACTGTGAGTGGCCCGCGACGCTCGTCGAGAGTTTCCCGGGTCCTCAGTACGGGAGTGCGGTCAAACACGAGATTCTCGACGCAGGTGACAGACCGGCGACGGCGACGGTACCGAAGCCGAAGGTCGGGCTCACGACCGACCAGCACGCACAGATTGGGTACGAGGCCTGGACCGGCGGCGTCGACCTCCTGAAAGACGACGAGAACCTCACCGACCAGTCGTTCAATCCCTTCGAGGACCGCCTGACCGAGAGTCTCGCGCAACGTGACCGTGCCGAGGACGAGACTGGCGAAACCAAAAGCTACCTCCTGAACGTGACCGGCACCGGAACGGATATGCTCGAACGAGTCGATATGGCAGCCGAACACGGCTGTGAGTTCGTGATGGTCGACGTGGTGACGACCGGCTGGGCGGCCGTCCAACAGGTCCGCGAACGATGTGAGCGCCACGGACTGGCTATCCACGCCCATCGGGCGATGCACGCCGCCTTCGACCGTATCCCCGAACACGGCGTCTCGATGCGCGTCATCGCACAGGTGGCCCGCCTCTGTGGGGTCGACCATATCCACACCGGGACAGCAGGGCTCGGCAAGCTCGAAAACGAGGACAGCAAGGGAATCAACGACTGGCTCCAGGGCGAGTGTCACGGCCTGACAGACGTACTGCCGGTGGCCTCGGGCGGCCTCCATCCGGGTCTACTGGAGCAGTTGCTCGATGCACTTGGCGGGAACATCGCCGTCCAGGCCGGCGGCGGTATCCACGGCCATCCCGACGGGACTCACGCCGGTGCTGTCGCGTTCCGCCGAGCGACTGAGGCGGCCGCACAGGGTAACTCCGTCGAGGAGGCTGCCGAGGAGTGCCCCGAACTCGAACGCGCCCTGGAGAAGTGGGGTACCGAGACGCCACGGTGAGGGCGGTGGCTGTCGATGGAGACACTTATTGTATCGACCATCGTATGAACAGTTGTGGCCACACCGGAGCACGATATCGCGGCAGTTCTGGAAGAATCTGGCCCCGATTACGACGATTTCTCGTTTGAACGTCCGACTGCGGGCCACCAGGGCGACGTGTTCATGGTGACACTCGAGTACGCCGGCGAAGAGTACGAGGTCGTCGTCAAATTCGAGCAAGAGGACTTGGGGTTCGCGCTCGAACCGTTCCTCCACGAGTTCGTGGCCGACCGGACCGAGGTTCCTGTGCCTCGTATTCTCGTCTTCCAGGACGAGCCGGAACGCGACGTCGAGCCGTATTTTGTTACGGAACGGGTGCACGGAGAGAGTCTCGTCGAGATTCTGGGCGACCTCCAGGAGGAGACCTTCGAGCAGGTCGTCGAACACGCCGGGAGCATCCTTGGCGATATGCACGCCGAAATTGGCTTCGAGGGGTTTGGCACCCTCGCCCTGGAGGATGACCGACTCGTCGTCGATAATTTCTCGTGGGACTGGCAGGAATTCTTCGGTGAGATTGTCGACGACTACATCGACCGTCTCGGTGACACGCCGTTTGCCGACCTCCAAACCACCGCACAGCAACAGATCGAGGACAGCCTCCCGGTTATCAAGAGCGATGCCGTCCCGCGTCTCGTTCACGACGACTTTCGGCCGGCGAATGTCATGTTCGACAGAGCCGGGACAGAGCCAATCTCCGCCGTGCTAGACTGGCAGCTCGCGCTCGCCGCCGACCCGGAGTACCACATTGCCAGAACCGACTTCCTCTTTGTCGACCCGGCGTTTCGTGACACGGACACCCGAAGTCGCCTTCGGAAACGGCTGTATAAGGGGTACAGGGAACACCGACCGTTCGACCCCGACGACGGATATGAGAAACGCCGCACCGTCTATCACTTTTCGACGCTTCTATGGCGGATGGCCGGGTTCGACGCGGCGTTCGCGGAGTTCTCTGACCTCGCACAGGGCCGGGCAGAGGCGCGCTTTCGCCAGCAGTTTGACCAGCTCGCCGCCCGGTTACCCGAGTGAGTCTACATGCTGTCGAGCAGGGCATCGATGTCGTCCCAGGTAATTTCCGCGTGAGCGCCGGCTGTCCGCGTCGCCAGCGCGCCACAGGCGTTCCCGACGGCGAGTGCCGTTTCGGGTGAGCTGTCGTCCAGTCGTGCCGCAATGAACCCGGCCGCGAAGGCGTCTCCTGCGCCGGTCGTATCGACTGGTTCGGCCTCGAATCCATCGTGGCGGACCGTTTGGCCGTCGGTCGTGGCTGTCGCCCCCTCAGAGCCGCGCTTGATGACCGTAATCCCGTCCAGTGACGCCAGGTCGTCTGACTGCTGTGCGGCGGCGGCCTCGCTCTCGTTGAGAAACACAACGTCTGCGAGTCTGTGAACGTCACCGTACTCCCGGCAATCGAGACGCCGCCCGGGATCGAAGCTCACCGGGACACTCGCCTCGACTGCTCGTTGTGCAAGTGTGCGGGCCGTCGACGGCCGCTGACTCGTCAGATGGAGGTAGTCTGCCTGTTCGACGACACTGGCTGGAACAGACTCCGCGTCGAACACCTCGTTCGCGCCGTCGTTCGCGAGCACCATCACCTGTCCCGACTCGTCGACGACGAGATATTTGACCGTCGTCACCGCGCCCGGGACCGCCTCGACGTGACTGGTGTCGACGCCAACTTCGTCGAGTTCCTCGCGGACGAGCGAGCCGTATCTGTCGTCGCCGGTGCTCCCCGCCAACACGGTCGAGAGTCCGAGCGTCGAGAGCACGAAAGCGGTGTTCGAGGCACTCCCGCCGCCGGACTGGTGTTGGTCGACGATAGCCGCCTCGCCGTCGGCCGAGGGGAGGCGGTCGACGTACAGCGTTACGTCCCAGTTGACGTGGCCGGCACAGAGAACCGTCGGCACAGCCATCGTCACTCCTCCCAGGGCTGGCTCGCCTGTTCGCCGAACAGTTCACGCATGAGAAAGACGATACTCTCCGGCGGGAACTGTCCGCGCTCTGTGACAATCGCGTCGACGTATCGGGGCGGCGTCACGTCGAAGGCCGGATTCTCGACGGTGATATCGCCGATCTCCGCGCGGTCGCCCTCACTGAGTACCTCACTCTCCTCGCGCATCTCTATCTCGACGGTCTGTCCGGTGAGTGTCGTTGGGTCGAGTTTCAGTGTCTGTGCCGCGACGACGATGGGTGTGTCCCGCTCGCGGGCTGTGACCGCAAGTTGGCGAGTTCCAATCTTGTTGACAACAGAGCCGTCGGCAGTCACCGAGTCGGCCCCGACGAAGACATGGTCGGCGTCTCCGAGGTATCGTCCGGCCGCGCCGTCGACGATGAGCGTCACCGAAACACCGAGTTCCCGGAGCTGTTTCGCGGTGATGTGACCCTGTCTGCGCGGGCGCGTCTCCTTGACGATTGCGTCTATCGATTTCCCTTGCTCGCGCGCAGCACGGATACAAGCCATCACGTCCGTCGAGTGACAGTGAAAGAGGACGGTATCGCCGTCTCGGAGCCGGTTCGCTCCGATTGATCCAAGGTCAGTCTGTGCCGAATCGAGACGGTCGCGAAACTCCCGTGCCCCGGCAACTGCTGACTCCCGTAGCTCCTCTACCGTTTCACCCTCCGTCCGCTGGAGCACATAGCGGAGACTGTTGGGCAGACTGACCGCAGTCGGGCGGGTGTCGAGCAGTCGCCGCGCTGCGTCCCGAAGCTCCGACTCGAAGGCCTCAGGTGTCGCTGCGTCACTCCCGGCTGCCTGCTCCGCGAGTGCGCGCGCGGTGGCGTCGGCGATTGTCGCGGCCCCGCGTATCTCCATCTCGGCGATATCCTCGGCGATCTCTGTGACCGAGGGGTGGATGTCATGGTCGCCCATAGCTGACATTTCACCCGTACTGAGAAAAACGCAGCGACGGAACGCAACGAACAGTTACATTCACAAACGTCCCCCACATACGAATAGCAGTATATGGCCCGGAGTGAAGCCTACGAGGTAATCGTTGTCGGCGGTGGTATCGGGGGTTGTTTCGCGGCGGCGACGGCGGCAGCCAACGGTGCCGAGGTCGTCCAACTCGAACGGAAACCGGCTGACCAGGGCGGCTTCATCGCCTGTGGTGACGCGATAAAGAGTCCGACCGACCCGAAGGGATACCCCGGTCCCATCGATATGGCGGGCATCACCAGCGACGAGGCCGTCCTGGCCAACGGCAATATCGACAAAATCGAGTGGTGGGACGAGGAGTTGGGCGTTCGGAAGGTCCTCCCTTACGACAGCCACAGCAACGTTATCGACCGCTACGAGTTCGGACAGCGACTGCTCGAACAGACCGGCGACCTGGGTGTCACCCAGCATTTCAACACCGTTGTCAACGGTATCATCCAGAACGGACAGGTACAGGGCGTCGAGGCAATTCGAGACGGCGAGCCCGTCGAGTACACAGGTGAGATGGTCATCGACGGGGCGGGTGCCCAGTCGGTGATTCAGGACATGGTCGCGTTTGAGGAGCTCGCTGTCGAGCCCGAGTCGACCTTCGAGAAACCACACTATACCCACTTCGGCTCTGCCTATCGCGAAATTATCGAGACCGACGAACCCGTCGACTACAAGAACGCTATCGTCGGCAAACCACTCGAAGAGATGGGATATGTCTGGTATTTCCCGCGCTCGCCGACATCGATCAACGTCGGCCTCGGTTTCCAGATGAACAAAGAGCCGATTGCGCTCGCGGACCGACTCCGAGAGGATGTCGAAGACCGGCCCGAGTTCGAGAACGCCTCGATTGCCGACCGCTTCGACAAGAAAAACAAACTCGGCGCGGCACTTGCGTTGCGTCGCCCGCTCGATTCCATGGTCGCTCCCGGCTACATCACCGTCGGCTGTGCGGCCGGAACCACCCACCCGATCACCGGGAAGGGGATTCGCGGCGCGGCTTTTTCGGGCTACTCGGCCGGAAAGACCGCGGCAGCAGCCGTTGCTGACGGCGACGTGAGCGAACAACGGCTCTGGGAACACAACCACTACCTCTATGTCGAACACGGCGAGGCTTCGAAGCTCGCGGCGCGGGACGCCTACAACGTCGCCGCCAGTTCGATAGATATCCCGGTCTTGCGTGCGGTGGCCGCGATCCTTCCCGAGGACGAGATTCGAGAGATTGTCAGCACGAAGACGTCGTTTGACGACCTCGCTTCGAAGCTGAGTATTGCTGCGGGTGCGACGAAAAACCTGATTTCACACTACCGGAAGGGAACCTTCGACCACCTGGGCGTCTCGAAGGAGATGCTTTACGAGGCACTCATGGGCTTTCGGACGACCCGCGAGTTTGTCGACCGGTACGAGGAACACTACGAGAACTATCCCGCCTCCCGGGAGGGCTACTTCGAGTGGCTCACTGAGCGCGACCGCATCGACGACGAATTCTACGACGCAATCGACCTCGAACCCGAGGCCAGAAAGTACCAGTAATTCACTGGTCGACGGGCAGCCAGTCCATCGGCTGGCCGTCGATTCCTTCCGCCTGGAGGACGGCCTCGCCGTCGGCGACAGCGGTTCGGATTCTGCCGTCACAGACGTGTTCGAGGGTGTGGGTGACGGACTGCTGGTGCATCGACGGGTCCAGCGCGAAGACCGCAAGGCTGTCGGTCGCTCTAGCCCGGCTCCTGACGGTGTGGACAAACCGCGTCGTCACCTTCGGGTTCGTGTACAACAGGAGAATCGACAGCGAGACGTACGCGCTCCTGAGACGGGTCAAGCCGTCGTCGGCAAGCCCAGCAGAGAAGACGGAGGTCCCGATGCTAATTCCGGTCAAATCGCCGGGACTGGAGACTGCTCGGAGGCGCATCTCCGTGTCGATATCCACGTCGCGTCGGCCGCTTGCGTCAACGAAGCCGACCGAATCGAGCGAGAGATGCGGGTAACTAGCTCGACAGTGTCTCAGAAATGTCGTCGCGCCGGTGTTCGTGGAGACAAAGATTGTCCCTTCCTCGTCGTCCTTGTCGAGGACGAGCCGCTCGGCGACGGTCGTTGCGAGCCGTTTTGGCCCGGTGACGAGGAGTGTCGTCCCGGGAAATAGCGGCTCTAGCGGCAAGGTTGGAACGTTGTACCGTTGTTCCGTCATTCGCTGACACCTCGGCCGGTCGCTCCCGCGGTCCCCAGCAGGAATATGTCGGCCGCGAGTTCTGCAAGCGTCTCTACGTACGTTCTGTCTGATGCCGTGAACTCGCGAGGATGAGTCCGGTAGATGTTCACGACACCGACCGGGTGGCCCTCGGGCGTCGTGACGGGCGCACCGAGGTAAGCCCCGATATCGGCCGTCTTGAAGTGTTCTTCCCCGACAAAGCGCTGGTCGGCCTGGAGGTTGTCGACTGCCATCGACCCGTCCTCGCTGACGAGGGTGTGCGTACTCAGTGAGGTCGCCCGGTCACTCGGAGGGTCGAGCGGCCCTTCGCTGGCGACGACGCGCTGTGAGTGCTCGTCGACGAGCGCAACCACGGCAGTCGATGCGTCGAACTGTTGCCTGCCCAGCGAACAGAGCCGTGTGAGTGCTGTAGTCGTCTGCTCGGAGAGGGTCCCGTACCTGTCGAGAGCGGCGAGGCGACCCGATTCGTCGCTCGGAACTGGATAGTTTGCCTGCCCCACTTCAGGTTCTTGAGTCACCAGCGAGACAAGTGTCTCACTCGCGTCCGGTCGGTCCCTCGGGACAAACTCGACGACCGTCACTTCAAACGACTCCGTGTCGATTGCTGTCGTCTCCGCGTAGAGAAAGCAGTCCGTCTTGGGATACTGTTCTCTGACGGTGGCGACAAGTTCCAGTCCCGTCCCGTCGCCGAGGTGATACCGCGTGACGACCGCATCGACCGCTGTCTCGGCAAGTACGTCGACTGCCTGCGAACGCGAACCTGCTGCAACAATGTTCGCCTCGACTGCTGCCGTCCGGAACGCCTCGGCCGTCTCACGCCTGTCTTCCTCGTCCGGGTCGACGACGAGTACTGTCCGCTCTGCCATACCGCTATAACACGAACCAACTACTACAGTGTTTTGTCCGTCGAGTCACACTCCCGCCAGAAGAACGACAAACAGCAACACGACGAGTGCGGCCACGCCAGCAAGCAGCGGCTTGTTCTCCAGTGCTTTCCAGTGGGTTTGCATCTCCTCGTACTCGGCCCGGAACTGGCTCGCCCTTTCATAGTGATTGTTGCGGTTATTTTCGTGACCACGTCACGAATATCAGTGTTTCACGGCGTGAGACCCACGTCTCGTTTCCCGACGGCGGTAACGACTCGCAACAATCACTATCAGTTTGCCGGAAGACAAGTATTCCGGCCGCCCGAAAATCTCCGATTTTCGCAGGCCGCCAGGATTTGGCTGATTGGGCGGCGAAAACTAGCTTGTTGACTGGTGCTTATCTGAACATTGTCGTCGGTGAGAATCCCCACCTATTAGTACGCTCTTCCCGACGGGTCGTGTATGTCGCTTCGCGTGGTCGACCGGCTCGGAGTTGCTGACGTGATTACGTTGGCAAACGCAGTCGTCGGCGTCGGTGCGATGGTCGGGGCTGTTCTGGGGGAGCCGATGCTTGTCGCACAGCTTCTGTTACTCGGTGCGGCCGCAGACGCTCTCGACGGTATCCTCGCCCGGTCGTTCGGGGGAAGCTCTGTTGGCCCACTCCTCGACTCGATGGCCGACATCGTCTCGTTCGGCACGGCGACCGGGCTGTTTGTTTTTGCCGTTGCAAAGGAGGAGTGGGGGACACTGACCAACGATCCCGAGCTGCTGGTGGCTGCAGTCGGTGCGGCGTCGGTTTTCGTCGTCTTCTCGCTCGTGCGGACTGCGTTCTATACGGTCCACGTTGATGACGGCGAGAATCGTCCCGGAATCCAGAACACGCTCGGGGCGTCGATACTCGCCGCCGCCTACCTGAGTGGTGTCGTCAACCCAACTGTGTTGCTCGGTGCAACGGTCGTGCTCTCGGTGGCGATGGTCGCCCCGGTCCCGTACCCGAAGCTTCGGGCGCGCGACGCAATCGTGATGGGAACTGTCCAGATGGGTGCTATCCTGCTACCGACTGCCTTCGACAGCGTGTTCCCGCGAGTGTTGCTGGTGGCCGCACTGGCGTACATGTTCCTCGGACCGCGGTTTTATTGGTCGGACTGAGCCCGGCAGCCAGTGGTTGTGAGAACCGAAAACAGTTTCATATTGTGAGTGACTCCCGAACTGTTAAATGAGTGCCCGCCGCAGTACGGACAAATGGGTCGTGGCGTCCGGTTGTTACTTGTCGATTCAGACTCTGACAGGCGGAGCCAGACGCAGACTACCCTGGATGAGACAGATCTGTCTCCGACGGTGACGGCTGCACCGACCAGCGACCGTGCGATGGCGCAACTCCGATCGGGGTCGTTCGACTGTATCGTCGCTGCCCTCGATGTCGGCACCGAGGATGTCGTCTCGTTTCTGTCCCGGGTCCGAGAGTACGACGACTCGGTCCCGTTCATCCTGTTCGCCGCCGACGCCTCCACAGAGATTGTACGCGACCTGTACGAACTCAGCCGAACAGACTACGTGATGGCTGTCCCCGGGGCAGAGAGAACGCTCCTCGACCGGATTGTCGACCTACTCGACGGCAGCCCCATGAACGAGGGGCCAACACAGAGCCAGGAACTAGCCCGCGAGCGTGAGCGGTTTTTGGACCTGTTCTCGAACTTCCCGGAGCCGACAGTCGCCTACGGTATCGACGACGGCGTGACCGTGTTCAAAGCCGTCAACGATGCGTTCGAAACAGCGTTCGGCTTCGATGAAACAGCAATCCGCGACGAGTCTGTCAACGATCTTATCGTTCCTGATGACGCGCGCCCGGAGTCACAGGAAATCGACACCCAGGTCGACTCTGGTGACATGGTTGACCGCGTAGTCCGCCGAAGCGCGGCCGACGGCACCCGGATTTTCAATCTCCGGTCGATTCCCGTCAGCGCAGAGGGCGAGATTGACGGGTTTGCTGTCTACTCGGATATCACCGAGCGAAAGCGCCGGGAGAGCGAACTCGAACGGTACGAGACAATTGTCGAGACGATTCCGATGGGTGTGTTGACGGTTGATGACGACTGGACGATACAGGACATCAACGCATCCGGTGCCGAAATACTCGGCTACAGTGTCGACGACCTCGTCGAACAGTCGTTGTTGAAGCTGCGCCGCGACGGTGTCATCTCTGAGGGGATGTCCGATATCGGGGAGGAGGTCGTCTCAGAACTCCAATCCGATGACGCGCGCAAGGAGGTAATCGAGGTTGAGATTCAGCCCGAGCGAGACCAGACACGCGAACTCGAGATTCACGCGTCGTTGCTTCCTGCGGAGACTGTCTTTTCTGGGGTCGTCCTCGTTTTTCACGACATCACGGAACGAAAGGAGAACGAGCGCGAGCTCAGACGCCAGAACGAGCGCCTCGAAGAGTTTGCCAGCATCGTCTCTCACGATCTGCGAAATCCACTCAACGTCGCGATGGGCCATCTCGAAATTATCCAGGACAATTACGACAGCCCGTCGGTCCAGCACGTCGAAGGTGCCCTAGACCGAATGGAGACGCTGATACGCGAGACCCTGCAGCTCGCAAAACAGGGCGAGATGGTCACAGAGACCCAGTCGGTACAGCTCTCGACGATTCTCGACGGCTGTTGGGGAATGATCGCCGGAGAGAATGCGACGCTGGAACAGACCGCCGACATCCAGATCGAGGCCGACCCGCCGCGAGTCAAGCAGCTGTTCGAGAACCTGTTTCGGAACGCCATCGACCACGGCGGTGAGGATGTGACCGTCCGTGTCGGCTTCGAAGACGGTGCCCTCGTTGTCGCCGACGACGGACCAGGAGTGCCGCCGGATCAGCGTGAGGTGGTGTTCGACACCGGTCACACGACCTCCAACGACGGCACCGGGTTCGGGCTCGCTATCGTCGAAGAGATTGTCGACGCCCACGACTGGAATATCTCGGTCACAGAGAGCTGGGCCGGCGGCGCACGCTTCGAGATTACTGGACTTCAGGGCGTCTCCGAGCCCTGAAACCAGTCGTCAGCTATTTTATTTGTCCGCCCGAGTGACTGGTATGAGACGCAGACAGGTCCTCCGTGCTGGTGGCGCTGCCCTGGTACCGCTTTTCGGGACGAGTGTGAGTGCAGGCTCTCCGCAAGCCGACGATGGATACGAACCGCTCGGCCGTGTCGAAATCGACAGCGCGTTCGAAGCCGCGACCCATCACGACGGCGAGATTGCGTACGTCGCCGCCGACGACGGCCTCGTTTCGGTGGATATCTCGAACCCAGAGGACCCGTCGATACTCGCCGAACGACGTGACATAGACACCGGCGGTCAGGAGATGGCCCTGGCCTGGGACCTCTGGCCGGATGGAGACCGGCTGGTACTCGCCGGTCCAGCCAACCCCGTTCGCGGCGCAGCCCAAGGGTTTGCGCTCTTCGACATCAGCGACCCCGAATCGCCCGAACAGGTCGCCTGGCACTCGACGGACTTCTATATCCACAACGGCTTCTTCGACGACAGCACTGTCTATCTCGTTGGGAGCGGCACACGCCGGTACCCGGTCGTCATGTTTGACGTGGCCGACGACGAACCCGAAGAAGTCGGTCGTTGGTCGTTCGTCGACGCCAAGCCTGAGTGGCTCAACGTACCGCTGGGGTCGCGCGTCCTCCACGACGTTTACGTCCAAGACAGCACCGCGTACCTGTCGTACTGGGACGCTGGAACGGTGATAGCCGACGTGAGCGACCCGTCGGACCCGACACTCCTCTCTCAGGTCGGTGACTTCGACCGCGAGGAACTAACCGGTCTCTCCCGGCCCGAGGCCCGCCAGGAGTATTTAACTCCGTCCGGCAACGACCACTACGCCGTCGTCAATGATGACGCCACCAGACTCCTCGCCGGCAAGGAAGCCTGGGCAGTCTCGGACCCCGACGCCGAGGACGGAACGGTCGGCGGCCCCGGCGGCATCACCATCTGGGACATCGACGACCCCGAGTCACCCGAGCGGCTCGGCCGAATCGAACCACCGCAGTCCGACGACAGCACACAGGGCGGCTACTTCACGACCGCACATAACTGCGACATCGTCGACGACCGCGTCTACGCCTCGTGGTACTTCGGCGGTGTCACGGCTCACGACATCAGCGACCCCGCCGACCCCGAACGGCTTGCCTGGTGGCGCAACCCGGAAGAGGCGAGTTTCTGGACCGCACAGAGTGCTGTCCCCGGTGAGACGTTTATCGCCAGCAGTGCGGACCTCTCGAAAACGTCTTTCGACGGCAAGCCGGCGACGCCGGCGCTGTACGTCTTCCCCGACGAGGAGGGCGTCCAAGAGGACCCGCCCGGCCTGATTCGGTACGAAAGCGAGGGGCCGACGCCCACGCAGACCCCGGCCTCAACGCCCACGCGAACCGAGACGGGAACCTCAACGGAGGCTCCAACAGTTACCCCCGAACCGACGCCGACAGATGGGTCGGTCGCCACGGAGACGCCCGACAGCTCGGACGGAGACGGTCCCGGGTTCGGCGTCGCCGGTGCGCTGACCGGATTCGGCGGCGCGATGTACGCGCTTGCGAGGCGACAGGACCGAGAGGACTAAGATCCACATCTCTTTTGTTCGTGCCGTCGGTGCAGACCGCATGGAACGCCAGCGCATCAGTTCCGGAACGGAGTGGGAGACAGAGGTCGGCTATTCGAGGGCGGTTCGCGTCGACGATACCGTCCACGTCTCTGGGACGACCGCAACCGAGGACGGCGCTGTCGTCGCCGAGGGTGACCCCTACCGACAGACGAAACAGGCAATCGCCAATATCGCCGACGCACTCGACGAGACGGGTGCCGGACTCGACGACGTGGTGCGGACGCGCATCTACGCCGTCGACATCGACGACTGGGACGAAATCGGGCGTGCCCACGGCGAGGCCTTTTCCGACGCCCGGCCAGCGGCGACGATGGTTCAAGTCGAGCGGCTCATCGACCCCGAGATGCTCGTCGAAATCGAGGCCGAGGCGCGGGTCATGGGCTGACCCGCGGCCGAACAGGACGCTTTTTGTCCTCCCACCCAGAGGACGAGCCATGTCAAACGCCAAGGGCGACCGTCGGGAGCGGGAGCTCGTGAACTTACTCGACGACGCCGGCTTCGCGGTGATGCGCGCCCCAGCGAGCGGCAGCGCGACGACGCGGGAGTTGCCGGACGTACTCGCCGGTGACGGGACGAACTTCTACGCTATCGAGGCCAAATCCTCGGCCGGTGACCCGATTTATCTCGACGGGGAGGAGGTGTACGCCCTAGTCTATTTCTCGCGTAACTTCGGCGCAAAACCCCGAATCGGCGTCCGGTTCGACCGCGAGGACTGGTATTTCTTCCACCCCGACGACCTCTACCAGACAGACGGCGGCAACTACCGCGTCAAAAAGGAGACGGCACTGTCGGATGGCACCGACTTCGCCGAGTTAACGGGTCACTCCGAGAAACGCACGCTTGATAACATCGGCGAAGAGGACGACGACGAGGCAGACGAGACCAAAGACATTCGCCGTGTCCTCGAAGCAGTCGACCGTGGAGACCTGGGTGTCGAGGACGGCGTCGAGATGCTCCGCTGACTCGCGAGAATTCGCCGGAGGTTTTTGACTCCGGGTCGAACGGCAGGCTGATGAGCGAGCAGTCAGAGTCCGGTCTCGATGAGTTGCCTGTCGTCGATAGCTCCGTTCATGGCATAACTGCCTACGCAGCGGGATATCTGGCGACACTCCTCTTGGTTCTGATATTCGAAGGCGAGCGATTCGTTGGAGATATCGTCGAAGGCGCGGGCTGGATATTCTACAATGCACAGTTCGTCCCGGTCGAACAGCGCGCGTCGCTCACGGGACCGGTCGTCGAGAATCTGGCGTCGATAAACTACCTCACGGGACAGGGGCTCGACACGGCACCGACCTCTTCGGTCGTCGTCCCGTCGGTCGTCTATCACGCTATTCCAATCCTCGCGTACGTCATCGCTGGGTTCGCCCTCGCCCGGTCTGTCGGCGCGAGAACGCCTGCGACCGGTGTGAAGCTGGGTGTGTCGATGGTGCTCGGGACCGTGATTCTCGCGATTGGTGGAACGTTTCTCTTCGAGGCGGCGGGCCAGATTGGACCAAACAGACTCTACAGCGTACTGTTGGTCGGACTCGTCTATCCCGGGCTCTGTGGCGGGCTCGGCGGTGGCCTTGCGGCCCTCGACAGGTGAGGCGAGCGCTTCGAAGCCCTTTTGACCGTTCCTGTAAAATCCGCGAGCATGGAACTCGACCGGAAGACGGTCGTGCAGATTGTCGTCTCAGTCGTCGCTGTAGCGCTGTTTATAACCGGGTTAGTGGTTGTAACAGCGGCCTACGGCGAGACCGAGACTATCGGCCCCGACGACGAAGAGGGACAGCTCGATGGGACGCTTTCCGGTGACTTCGGCGACGACTTCGAGATAGCCGACGACGGAACCGCCAGCGGCGGATTCAGCGGCGACTACGTGAACGGCGTCGACATGCCGGTGGACGGACAGGTGACCGGCACCGTCGAAGACGGTGTCTTCACCGGCACCTTCGAGGGTTCGATTAGCGTCGCAATCGAAGGGAACACTACCGGAGAGATGAACGGCACAATCGACGATGGGTCGTTCAACGGAACCTACGTCGGAACCGCCCGAGGAGAGACACGAACGACGCTCTCCGCTGACGGCGGCCTTGCCCTTATCGGGCTTATCGTGGCGTACATTGTCTTTCTCCCACTGATGGGGTACGTTGTCGAGAACTACGACTTCGAGGAGTAGCTGCCTGCGTCAGGATTCTCCGGCCTGGGCCTCGCGCCAGTCGACGAGTTCGTCCTCGTCGGCGTCGTCGATCTTTGCCTCGTAGTAGGCCATCGGGTGAGAGATGGTCTCACAGAGGTTATCCATATTGACACAGTCGCCGTACGACTGCATCGTCGCACACGACGGCGTCGAGTACTCGGTGGGGCTCGTGTCGCCACGGATGTGGTCGACCTGATACCGTGTTGCCTCCTCGCCGAAGCCGGGGTTGACCTGGAACAGCTCGACGATTTCGTCGGTCGTCATCCCGATGCTGGTGAGAAACGACGCGATGGCGAACCGCGAGTGGTGTTCGAGATGCTCGCCCTTTTGAACATCGTCTAGCAGCGCTCGCATGCAGGGCGGGAACAGCTCCGGAACCACCGTGTCGATATCCCGCATCAAATCGAGCTCGGCCAGGGCCTCGTTGACCCGCCGAAGGGGGCCATCGAGTTCGGCGGCAATCTCGTCGGGAACCGACAACGGGAGGCCCTCGTCGATGCGTTGCTGTATCGCCTGCCGAATCAAGACGAGTAAGTCGGCTGATTCGAGCGTCACTTCGCCGTCCGCCAGCTTCCTGTTGACGAGTCGCCACTCGTCTCCGCGCTTGTCGGCCGCGAGGTCGAGATAGGTTCCCACGTCGACGGCGTACCCATCCGGTGTCTCTCGGACGGCCCCGCGGATATCGAACTCCTGAAGGAGCGCATCAACTGTGAGCTGCTCGCGCTGTGTGCTTTTCAGTTCGACAGACTGCGTACGGTCGTACTCCAGTCGTTCCTGAGCGGTTCTGGCCTCTGCGCTGGCGTATTTCCGCGTCAGCGCATGCTCGTCGACGAGAGAGACCACCACTCTGGCGACCGGGTACGAGAGTAACTCGACGCGGTCCCGGCGGTGGGTGCCACCGACAACGCCGTCTTCGAGGGCCGTCTCGATGCGCTCGACAGCCCGCTCGACGACGGCCTCGTCTGTCCGGATGATCTCGACGATAGCGATGTCCATCGCCTCAACTGCTTCCCGCGCTGATTGCAAGAACGGATAGCGCGCGTGAAGCCCTTTCATCGTCCCCTCCTTGCGACCGCCGGTGGAAAAAGTCGGCGGTCACCGGTCTTCGATTTCTTCGATAAGTTGGTCTGCGGTCCCGCCGTCGTTGACGAGACTGTTGTACTGCTCGTCGGTTACCTGGACCGTCTTGGTTTCGCCCTGACGGACGACTTCGAGCTTGACCGTTCCCTGTGGATTGTTCCGGAGACGGAAGGTCGCGATGGCTCTGAAGACAAACCACAGCGCGATGGCACACCCCACGCCGTAGAGCATCGCCGTTTCGAAAGCCAGTGGCTCTGCGGTCCGCGTCCAGCGGTCTGGATAGGCGTATCGGAACAGAAACACACCCAGACTCGCGGTGATTGTGCCGAGAACGACACCCAGGCGGGTCCGACTGCTCGATGGGAGAACGACAACGACACCCAGCAGGAGACCGGGAATGCCCAGGCCTGCGATGGTACCGGCAAATCGCTTGGCGTCGGTTCCGTCGCCGTTGAACCAGACGACACCCATCGCGACGAGGAGCGCAAGCACACCGGCGCCGACGAGTGCCAATCCGACCACTGTTCGTCGTGGGTCCCGCGCGCTGGACCGTTTTCGGTTGTAGGCCTCGTCGAGGCTCGTCATAGCCGCTAATACAGTATCCTGATACAAAACGATGCGTCAGACGGGCGACAGACGTGTCAGGGGAACAGACCGCGCTGCTCGTGGGCTGTCGCCTGGCTGTCGAGCGCGATAGTGTAGGCCGCGGTCCGCAGGTCTGGTGTCTCGTACTCGTCGTAGGCCTCCATCATGTTCTCGAAGGCTTCGGTCATCCGCCGCTCCAGGTCAGCGTTGACCTCTTCGAGCGTCCAGCGGTACTCCTGGGTGTTCTGGACCCATTCGAGATAGGAGACGATGACACCGCCAGAGTTGGCGAGGATATCCGGCACCGTCGGGATATCACGCTCGGCGAGCACGTCGTCAGCCTGGGGCGTCGTCGGACCGTTGGCGGCCTCGACGATGATATCGGCCCGGACCTCCTCGGCAACTTCTGAGGTGATGACGTGACTGACCGCCGCCGGAATCAACACGTCGACATCGAGACGGAGGAGTTCGTCGTTCGTAATCGGGTCTGCGTCGCCGTCGTAGTCGGCTATCTGGCCGCCAGATTCGATGAGCTCTGCGGCTTCGTACGTGTCGATACCCTTTGGGTTATAGATGCCGCCGGTCACATCACTGGTGGCGACGACGTTCGCGCCGCGTTCTGCCAGCAGGCGACCTGCCCAGGAACCGACGTTGCCGAATCCCTGGACCGCTATCGTCGCGTCCTCGGCGGAGCGACCGTAGTACTCCAGAATCTGTTCGGTCGTGTTTGCGACGCCTCGACCGGTGGCCTCGACCCGTCCGGGGGTGCCGCCGAGTTCAATGGGCTTGCCGGTGACCGATTCCGGGATAGTGTGTCCCTCGTAGACGGAGTAGGTGTCCATCATCCACGCCATCTCGCGGGGGCCGGTGTTCATATCCGGCGCGGGGATGTCGACCTTTGGGCCGATCATCCGTCGGATTCCCTCTGTGTATCGTCGTGTCACTCGCTTCATCTCGTCGCGGGTGAGTTCTTTCGGGTTACAGACGACACCGCCTTTCGCACCGCCGTAGGGCAACTGCACAAGTGCGGTCTTCGAGGACATTAGCCCAGCCAGCGCGATGACCTCGTCCATCGAGACGCTCGGGTGATATCGAACGCCGCCTTTGTAGGGGCCGCGTGCGCCGCTGAACTGACAGCGGTAGCCCTTGAAAATCTCTTCGTCGCCGTTGTCGCGCAAAATTGGAAGCGACACTTCGAGCGTTCGTTCCGGGTGTTTCAGCCGTTTGAAGACGTTCTCTGTGACCTGGGCGTAGTCCTGTGCACGCTCCATCTGCGTGCGCATATTCTCCAGGGTGCTTGGACCTTCGTCTGACATGTGGCTCAGAGGTCTGTTCTCGGGGGACTTATATGCGTGCCCTTTGACTCTGTAATGTGATATAGTCACATACCAGTCAACCGCCAGGAGACGGTCAAAGCGAGAAAGACAACAGGAGTCTACCGACCCTGATTGGGAGTCCGTCAATTCCGAGGCGGGGCCTCAGTTGCTCTGGATGCGAGGCGCGAGCATGTACGTCACTGCACCTTCGCCCTCGGCGATATCGAAATGGAGTTTGACCGGGAACTCCTCGCCGAGTTCCATCGTGACCTCTGTATCTTTGGGAATCGCCTTGTTCATGTTTTTGAGGTACTCGAGTGAGAAAAGCGAGGAGGCGGGCCCGCTCACGAGGTCGATGAGGTCGTCGTTATCGAGTTCGAGGTGGACGTCGTCGGTGTCACCCTCTGCGGCGACGTAGAAGACATCCTCGCTGTCGTCGAGGCCGAGTTCGATGTGGTCGCTCACCATGTCGGCGGCCTTGACAGCACGGTCGATATCCCGGCCCTCGATGACGATGTTCGCCGGGAGGTCGAGGTCCTCGGGCAGGTCAGGCTCCTCACGGATAGACTCCGGGTCGAGCAATCCGAGCGTGTACTCCAGTCCGTCGATAGAAATATGCAGCTTGCGGGTCTCCTCGTCGAGTTCGAGATGGACGAGCTGGTCGCCGCTTGCCATGCCGGCGATGTCCTGGAGGCGGACCAGGTCGACACCGATGAGACCCTCGTCGACCTCGAAGGATTCGAACGCATCGGTATCGAGAGTGAGGTCCACCATGCCGACGTTTGCGGGGTCAACTGCACGGATTTCGAGCCCCGCATCGTCGAAGTGAATTTTACACTCGTCGACGAGTACTCCCACGGAGTCGAGCGTCGCCTGTAACGTATCCGCACGCACGATGGCGTTGAACATCTTGGGCTGAGCTACGTCGGCATCGGTTAAAAAGACACTCCATTACAGCTGTCGGTGCCGTCGGGGGATACGACAAAGTAGCTCGGTCCGATAGCCTTCGGCATGGAACGAGTTACACACCACGGACGGGAGACGGCATACCGACTGGCCGGCGCTGATAAATCCGGGGCTACGGCGCTGTACGTTCACGGGAGCGGCGGCACACACCGCCTCTGGGCTCACCAGTATGCCCCCGACGGTCCAACGCACCCAGCCGTTGCATTGGACCTGAGCGGCCACGGCGAATCCGACGATATCGCCACAGAGTCAGGACCAGAGACGCTGGCTGCATACGCGGCGGATGTCGTTGCAGTCGCCAGAGAAACGAACGCCGAGGTCCTCGTCGGGAATTCGCTCGGCGGTGCTGTGGTGTTCAAGATCCTTCTCGACACGACCTTCGACCCCGATGCAGTCGTCTTCGCTGGGTCAGGAGCGAAACTCGCCGTCGCCGAGGAGCTACAGACGGCCCTGACTGAGGACTTCGAGGCCGCGGTAGATATGTTACATCGGCCGTCGATGCTGTTCGCTGACCCGGATTCGGAACTGCTTGCCCAGTCAAAACAGACGATGCAGGCCGTCGGCCAGCGCGTCACGCGTCGTGATTTCCTGTCCTGTCACACATTCGATGTACGGGAGCGGCTTGCTGATGTCGCGGTCCCAACACTTGCCGTTGTCGGCGATGGCGACCGTCTCACGCCGCCCTCGTACCACGAGTACCTCGCCGAGAATATTCCTGACTGCGAGCAGCGGGTCATCGAGGGAGCAGGCCATCTTGCGATGCTCGAAGCGCCGGATACGTTCAACAACGCGCTCGAATCGTTCCTCGCGGAATATGACAGGGTGCCGGACGAATCGGATAGTTATAATTAGGTGTATGATCAAGAACGTACTGTGACGGAGAGGACGGACCGCCCTCAGATACTGTTAGTCGACGACGAGGAACGGGTAGCCAAGACGTACGAACTCCGGCTGAGCCAGAAGTACGACACCACGGTCGCGCTCAGCGGTGAGGAGGCACTACAGACTGTCGACGACTCGTTCGATGTTGTCTTGCTCGACCGCCGGATGCCCGACCTGTCTGGTGACCAGATTCTCGAAGAGATACGACGTCGGGGAATCGACTGTCGAGTGGTCATGGTGACAGCGGTCGACCCGGATTTCGACATCGCAAAGATGGATGTCGACGACTATGTCGTCAAGCCTGTGGATAAGGAGGAACTCCACGGTGTCGTCGAGCGCGCGATGGCCATCTCGGAGTATAACGACCAAATCCAGGAACTCAGCTCTCTCAAGCTGAAACGGAACGTCCTGGAGGTCGAGATGGCCCGCGGCGAACTCAAAGACTCGCCGGAGTATCAGACACTTACCGACCAGATTGCTGAGCTGGAGTCGAACATCGACGAATTCGAAGAGACACTGGATCTCGACCAGGTCGACCTACATCTGTAGCGGTCTCCTCTGTCAGTATTGATAATTGAACGGCGTTTTCACTCGCTGGAATCGGAGCGAATACTTAATACGTCGTGGTGGTGTATAAGGCTCATAAGCACAGCGAGACCGATCCGACCGTCTACAACAGACAAACCGATTTCCGTCAGGGAACCGGCGGCATTCGGCCGTTGTGCACGGAACCACAAACCATGCAACTGAAGAAGCTATTCAACGAAGACGACGCAGTCAGCCCGGTCATCGGCGTGATTCTGATGGTCGCCATTACGGTTATTCTGGCGGCTGTCATTGCCACGTTCGTTCTGGGCCTGGGGGAACAGGTCAGTGATACAGCACCGCAGGCGAGCTTTGATTTCGATTATAACGACACGCAGCCAGTCTCTGCAACAGACACATTCAATAACACTGTAAGCACGAATGTAACTCAGTCTTCTGTTGATGGGACATTAGAGATTCAACATTCAAACGGTCCGAGTATTGAACCGGAGTTACTCGGTGCAACCGGTAGTAATGCAACCGAGGTTTCTGGGAGTACGTTCACTCCGTACAATGATTTCTCTGAAGCTCTTGATAACTCCATGAGCGCTGGCGAGAGTGTCAATATCTTCATCGACAGTGAAGACACGATCACCCTCGTCTGGACCAGCGACGACGGCAGTACGTCTGCCACGCTCCAGACCTACGAAGGACCTGACGCGTAGATAACTGACCACATTTCTCTCTTATCGACCTGCACAGTGGCGAAGCTGTAGCTCAAGCACACGCGCGCACAACACCTATATCTCTCACCCTCGAACCGACAGTTATGACAGAGACAGCCAGCCACGTCGTGCTCTCGTACCCGGCAGACCTCTCGGACTGGGGCCGCGATATCGTCGAAGACGAACCGTTCAAGGGCTATCTGCCGAAGGCACACGACACCGCGACGACGGGCGAGACGTGGGAGGAGTTCGTCGGCGTCGGCTGCTGTGGCAGCGCGCTCGACGTACCGATTCGCGTCGAATCCGTCGAGGGCGGGGCGCGACTCACCGAGGAGACCAGCTTCGAGTTCACCGTACGGGAGGCGTGTGATCTCGACGGCGGGTGGGCCGTCCAGAGCGCCGGCACTCCCTGATTACCGATTTTCTCGGTGCTGTGATTCGAGTTCGTCTGCCTGCTCCTCCATCTGTGTAAGCTCCTGCTCTGCGCTGGCCGTCTCCATTCCGTGGGCCTGCAGGACTGAGGCGTCCATCTCCGAGGGAACAAACTGATTCTCTTCGTCTGTCGCTTCCGTTTCGCTGCTGTCACCGGCGCTGCCGATGAGACCCGACAGCCAGCGGAGAGGATTTACCATGCTCAGACTACGCTTTCGTCACTGAATAACTTGTGTGTACAAAAGAGCGCCACCGTCGAATCCTTGCGTTCGAGCACAACTCCCACGCAGTGTGTATGTGTTACACACGCACAGAAATCAGGTTCTATGGGTTTTTAAGCGACGCACGTGAAAGGATCAGATATGTCCGAGCCACACAAACACTACATCGATGGTGAGTGGGTAGAGGGAGACGGCGACGAGACGTTCAAAAGCTACAGCCCGGCAAACGGCGAGGAACTGGGCGAGTTCCAGCGCGCGACCGAATCAGATGTCGACCGCGCGATGGCGGCCGCCGACGAGGCCTTCGAAGAGTGGCGCGAACTCTCGCGCATCGACCGTGCGGAGTACCTCTGGGATGTCTATCACGAACTCAAAGACCGCCACGAGGAGCTGGGCGAGATCGTCACCAAAGAGTGTGGCAAAGAGATCTCCGAGGGGAAAGCCGACGTGACCGAAGCCTGGCACATGGTCGAGTGGGCCGCAGCTGACGCACGCCACCCCAAGGGAGATATCGTTCCGAGCGAAGTCCCCGAGAAAGATGCGTACATGCGCCGGAAGCCACGGGGTGTCACCGGCTGTATCACGCCGTGGAACTTCCCGGTCGCAATTCCGTTCTGGCACATGGCTGTTGCGCTCGTCGAAGGGAACACAGTTGTCTGGAAGCCAGCCGAGCAGACGCCGCTGTGTGGCCAGGTTATCGCAGAGATGATGGTCGACGCCGGTATTCCCGACGGCGTCTTCAACATGGTCCAAGGGTTCGGTGACGCTGGCGGTGCTATCGTCGACGATGACCGCACCGACACGGTGCTCTTTACCGGCTCTGCCGAAGTCGGCCACGAGGTCGCACAGAAGTGCGCCGAAGACCCCGGCAAGCGGGCTGCCTGCGAGATGGGCGGCAAAAACGGTATCGTCATCACCGAGGAGGCAGACCTCGACATCGCCGTCCACGCTGCCGTGATGAGTTCCTTCAAGACGACTGGCCAGCGCTGTGTCTCCAGCGAGCGCCTCATCGTCCACTCTGACGTGTACGACGAGTTCAAGGAGCGTTTCGTTGAGGTGGCCGAGGATATCGCTGTCGGCGACCCGCTCGACGAGGACACCTTCATGGGTCCCCTCATCGAGGAAGAGCACTTCGAGAAGGTCAAAAACTACAACGAACTTGCAGAGACAGAGGGTGTGAACGTGCTCGTCGACCGGACCCACCTCGACGACGACGAGATTCCGGACGGACACGAGGACGGCAACTGGGTCGGTCCGTTCGTCTACGAGGCAGACCCCGACGAGGACCTGCGCTGTACGCACGAGGAGGTCTTTGGCCCCCACGTCGCATTGCTCGAATACGACGGCGACATCGACCGTGCCCTGGAAATCCACAACGACACGAACTACGGACTCGCTGGTGCTGTCATCTCGGAGGACTACCGCCAGGTGAACCGCTACCGAGACCAGGCCGAAGTTGGCCTCTCTTACGGAAACCTCCCGTGCATCGGTGCCGAGGTCCAGCTGCCCTTCGGCGGTGTGAAGAAGTCCGGTAACGGATACCCCTCGGCTCGTGAGGTTATCGAGGCTGTCACCGACCGGAGTGCCTGGACGCTCAACAACTCCAAGGATATCGAGATGGCCCAGGGGCTGTCGGCGGACATCAAGACCAAAGACGACTGACGAGCCAGTCCGATTTCTGGAGTGCAGTGGCCTTTTTTTGCTACCGCAACTATCGTACCTGTGAGTCGAGATACGCCCCCCGATGTTGTGGCAGTGCTGGGGCAGCTGTTCTCTGAGGGAGCGCAGGCAGCCAAAGGCGGGGACGTGGAGACGGCCCGACGTACCATCGAGTCTGCCGAGCGTGTCATCTCGAACAAGATTCCGAACGACCACGAGCGCGAGCGCCTCTTACACGGCTGTCAGCGTGTGAGGGCCCACCTCGGAGCGGACGGAGCCGGGGATGTCGCGGTGGCTGCGGAGTATCTCACCGCGATGGAAGCGTCGCTCCGCGAGGAGTAACTGGTTTCAGGGTCCGTAGACTACGTCCCGATGGCCGATGACGAATCACTCTGGTCTGAGGGTACTCCGATGACGAACCCTATGAGTGCCGAGGCCACCGATTTACTGGTACGTTCTCGGTCTCTGTCCAAGCCAAGAGAGATAGTTGAGTTCAGGAACGGAGCCGTCACTCCTCAACCGTCGATCGAGGGGTTCCTCAATCCGGTTTGTCGTTGAGTGTCCCACAGTCTAACAAAAGCACTGTCCAAGATGCAGCGCGAGTCTTGCACGGGAGATTGGCTTGATCCAGCTACGAGATTCAGTCACCCGAAGAAGGCATCTCCTATTCGGGAGTATCGATCCCGGTGATTTCGAACTGTGCGCCATCGTCGTCGCTGTCGGTGACTCGGATGTCCCAGCCGTGAGCGTCCACGATCTGTTTGGCGATCCGAAGTCCGAAGCCCGTCCCTTCCTCAGCAGTCGAGTACCCCGCCTCAAAGATGTCCTCCCGCTCTCCCTCGGGAATACCCACGCCGTCGTCTGCGACGTAGAACCCTTCTTTGAGGTCACCCACTCGTACTGTCACGTCTTTGCCCCCATGTTCAACGGCATTTGCGAAGAGATTCTCCAGTAATTGTTGCAGACGGCTCCGGTCTGCCGAGATTGTCTGGTCGGTCTCGACGGTCAACGCGGCGTTCTCGCTAGGAACCACCTCCCAGCACTTCTCAATCAGTGACGAAAGCGACACCGCCTCGGTATTCCCGACCGTCTCACCACTTTGGGCGAGAGTCAACAAGTCCTCGATAAGCGCATCCATCCGATTAAGTGCATCACCTATATTATCCAAGTGAGTCGAGTCGCAATCGGCTTGTGCCAGTTCCAGTCGGCCCCCGGCAGTCCGCAGTGGGTTGCGCAGGTCGTGGCTCACGACGCTGGCGAACTCCTCCAGTCGCTCGTTCTGCCGTTCGCGTTCGAGTTGCCGACGCTTTTTTTGTGTTACATCTCTAATCATCACGAGAATCCCATCAGCTGGCTCTTCGTTGAGGAGGTTTATCGCCCGGGTTTCAACCCACCGCCACTCCCCGGACACGTCCTTTGCGCGAAACTCTTCGGAGAACGATTCGCCCGGATTTCGTAACGACTCTTCAAAATGGTTCGAGAGCGTCTGGCGATCATCGGGGTGCACGTATTCGAGCGGATTGTCCCCTTCGACTTCGATCGCGTCCAGTTCGTGTAGCGAGGATGGTGGACTCTGGTACTGAACGGTCAAATCCTCGTTTAGAAGGGCAATCTGGTCCGGTGAGTTCTTGAAGAAGTGCTCGTACTGTCTGAGTTCGCGTTCACGCTGCTTGCGGTCGGTGATGTCGTGCACCGTGCCACGGACTCGAACCACGTCGCCATCCTCAGTTTGTGGATCTGCGACGGCTCGAATCCAGCGTGTCCTATCATCTCTGGCAGTTATACGGACTTCCAAATCGTAGGGTTCGCCCGCCGTCACTGCCTGATTAACCGCTTCACTGAGTTTCGGCTGGTCCTCAGGATGATACAGTTCTTTAGCGTCGTCGAGAGACGGATCGAAGTCCTTGGAGACGCCATGTATGTCGTAGACCTTGTCCGTCCAGGTGAGGGTTCCGCGCTCGATATCGTAAGCCCACGCACCGACATCAGCGATCTGTTGGGCTTTCTCGAAGAGGTCGGTCCGGTGTTCGAGTTCCTGCTGCTGTTCGGTCTGCTCGGTGATATCCTGTATGTATCCCCGGACAACGCTGCTGTTTCCATCGGTGGTGACACGCTCACCGCGGGCAGTAAGCCATCGCTGTCCGCCATCGCGTGTGGTGAGACGTATGTCTATCTCGTATGGCTCGCCCGTTTCGAGACAGTTATTGAATCGGTCTCTGAGCAGGTCCCGGTCCCCGGGGTGGACGGCGTCGAGCGCGGCTTCGAGTGAGAGGTCCGTGTCCGGGTCGTGTCCGTAGAGTCGGCGTGTCCCGTCCGTTATCATGAGCGAGTCAGTCCCGGAATCGTACTCCCACGCACCAGCGTCGGCCAACTGTTCCATATTGGCCATGAGGTCTTGTGTTCGTTCCAGTTCCTGCTCTCGTTGCTTGCGTTCAGTGACATCCCGGCTGTTGACGACGTAGCCTTCGACAGCGGGATTATCGAACTGCTTACTCGCGCGAGCCTCGAACCATCGCCATGAGCCGTCGGCATGGTGGGCGCGGTACTCGACCGATTCCCTCGATTCGGGGCTTGTTAGCCACTCCTCGAAAGTATCCATAACAGCCACACAGTCGTCGGGATGGATGTACTCCCAGGCCAGACCACCGACCATCTCTTCGGGGTCGTATCCCAGGATGCGTTCAAGAGACGGACTCTGGTACTGGAATCGGCCATCGGCGTCGATGATCGAGATAACGTCGTTGGACTCCTCGACGAGTGCCCGGAACCGCCTTTCACGTTGTCGGCGCTCGCTCAGATCCCGACCGATCCCGACGATTCCGGTGGTGGTGCCGTCCGTGTCTGTCAGGCGAGCGCCAGTCCACTCGTAGGGGATCCGGTCGCCGTCAGCGGTCTGCAGGTCGGCTTCGGCAGCCCCCCGGCCGTCTGCTAGTGTCTGACTGATTGCGTTGGCGATTCCCTCCTGTTCGTCTTCGGGGAATATCTCGGTAGCGTCCATCCCGTCCAGTTCCGACTCGGTGTATCCCGTGACGTCGATGACTCGATCGTTCCACTGCCGGATAGTGCCGTCAGTATCGAGAACGTAGAACAGGTCATCGAGCGCATTCAGCGACTGTTTGATGAACCGGCGCTCGGATTCGAGTTCCTGCCTGCGTTCGTATCGTTCGGTGATATCGTTGACAGCTCCCCGAAGCGTCGTGATGTCGCCATTGGACCTAACCGGTGTGACCGTCACATCGAGGAGACGCTGCTCTCCCTCGTTTGGCCGGACACGCCATGTCCCCTGGACTTGTTCGCCCGTCTCGGCAGCCTGATCAAGCGCAGCGCGGACTTCGTCGCGGTCGTCAGGATGATACAGGTCGATTGCTTCCTCAAGCCCGAGGCTGTCGTCTGGAGAGAGGTTGATGAGCCGTCGGGTCCCGTCAGTCAATGTCAACTCTTCAGTCTCAAGATCCAGTTCCCACCCGCCAGTATCGCCAGCAAATTCGGTCAGCCGCATCAGTTCTTCCTGCCGGGTTGCTTCCTGTGTTGCGCGTTGGGCTTGGACGGCATTCGTGATCCGGTTGGCAAGCAGTTCGTACTGTTCAGTGCCAGAACCCTTCTGCAGATAGTCAGTGACGCCGGCAGCCATCGCATCGCTGGCGACGCTTTCACTTCCTTTTCCAGTGAACAGAATAAATGGGAGATCGGGGTGGGTCTCGCGGACAGCCTGCAGGAACTCGATACCATTCTTGCCCGGCATATCGTAATCAGAGACGATGCAATCGGGCGGTCGGTCTCCGATCTGATCGAGTCCCTTGTCGGCGCTGGTGGCCGTTTCGAGAACGAGGCGGTTGTCTTCGCTTTCGAGCAACTCACTGGTCAACTCGAGGAGACTTGGATCATCGTCCACGTGAAGGACCCGAATTGGCGAAGTATCCATGGTGTACCAGTCATGTGAAGACTTCAAAAGCCTTTGTGCGCTGTTATCAGCACTGAAGCCACAGGCGGGGGGTGATCCGGTGAGTAATCTTCGCTGCGGTGGCTACAACCTCTGTCTGTTGCACATAACAAGAAACATTCCAGATCCGATATCTGGATAGCCGGTTATGAGCGTCTCATTTCACAGTTGGCGTACCACCAGTACACGATTGCATTGAGTTGGCGGTACATGTACATCGTCCGGGTTCGAGTGCCGAGGCCACCGATTTACTGGTACCTTATTTTGGCAGGGAGAGGCATCTGACGGAAGGTAATACGTCTGAGTTCTAGCCGTCATCAACCGTCACCACTGACGCACGCCAGTTTTAAGTACGCTGAACGCGGCAGTTGCTACATAATTGTGATATAGGCATAATGAACACTTGGTCAATTGACTCATTGTCTAACTCTATCTCCAATAGGTTGAGTGTTCCACTTGAATTGTTTCTCGCGATGCTTGTGGGCACTGTGCTTCGCCTCTACCGCCTAGGTGAACAAGCGTTCTGGATAGACGAGGTCTTTATGATCACGATGACGACTGAGAGGACGTTGGGTGAATTACTATTCGAGGTTCCTCAATTTGAGCCTCATCCACCACTGTATAACGTATTCATGTGGGGGTGGGTTCGACTTGCTGGGATATCTGAGGTTTCGATGCGATTCACCTCGGTACTGTTCAGTGTCGCCACGCTTCCGGTGGCGTACCTTCTGGTGCGAAAGCTTTTCGACAGACCAACGGCGGCAGTTACCGTCGCTTTCCTCGCAATTTCACCGCTGCAGATCTGGTACGCTCAGGAAGGGCGAATGTACGCTCTGCTGGTGTTCCTTACGGTTCTTTCGTTCTACTTACTGGTCCGACTGTCGGATTCTTTTTCTTGCCTATCTGCAGCCAGTTATGTCACCGTCGGGGTGTTGATGGGGTATCTCCACGTATACGGGTTGTTCGTTCTGCTTGCGCAGGCACTATATCTGGGAACAAGGTTGCTCATCAATCCGTCGGATCTTGATGTATCGTGGCGGAGTGGAGGTAGCATATACGTGAGTATCGGTTTCCTCACCAGTCCGTGGACGGGACTACTCCTGCACCGCGCAATCGCGCCGGAGCAATACCCAGCGGATGCTGCCGCTTGGCTTCAGTCACCCGAACCCAGTGCGCTCGTTGAGACGTTCTCGCTTTTTTCATTTGGCGTTACAAAAGCGACACGGCCGTATAATATCTTAACACATCCCTCAGAAGTGTTTCTGATGGCGGTGGTACTCTGTTTGCTTGTGCTGATTGGCCTGTCCACAATGGGTGAGATAATCAAAGAAACAAACCAGTTCAGTCTCGTGGTTCTCTGGCTGGTTGTTCCGATTGGGGTTCCGTTCATACTATCTGTTGCAGTCCGACCAATGTTTGAACTCAGGTACCTGATTGTGGCAGCGCCTGCGTTCCTAATTTTGGTTGCCCGAAGCATCCAGCTGATGGAAAGTCGTTATTTACGATACGCGCTTATCACAGTCATTCTCATCGGAATGCTCGTGCCGTTACCGGGCTATTATACAGAGCCACACAAGGACCAGTGGGACGACGCAGCCGAATACGTTGATGACAATGCGATATCTGGGGATACCATTCTCGTTGTCCCAGGATGGACCTGGAACGGGCCAAGTGACGCGTTCAATCACTACTTCAGCCGCGATGATGTCAGTATTAATCCACTCTATTCGTTCAGTCCACAGGAGGAGTACCAGAGCGCGGTTTCAGACGGTGGTGACGTGTATCTCGTGTTAAGCTATACGAACGAGCGTGAGGCAATAATCGATAGTGTGGCAATGGCGACTGAAACTGAACCGACTGAGCGTCATGAGTTCGTTAATATCGTTGTGGTCACATACGAGGTGCAGAGCTGAGACATTGCAGTCCACTATCCAACGGAAGAAGTCTCTCGAGGGATGATTGTACGAGAGCTGATAGCTATGTCTGAGATGTCATCAACGCCCGAGTCAGCATTGACGGGGCCGGATTTGAAACACCGAATAAAGTGAACTACACCTACAGTGAGAACTGTATCATCTCAATATCTTTTCGATCAGTATCAAACTACGGGACAGTTATTTGCCCGCTGAAACTGTCCAATCGCTGATCTGTGGTATGATAAATTGTCGATTGCTCATCTGCTCTTGTTCGGCTCGCAGTTCACACACGAGTGTCCTCGGGTCTCAAACGAGCAATGTTGTACAGATGATTATGTCAGGCCTACAGCAAGTGGCGGTAACGGCCACACACGACCGTCTCAGCACGACGTAATATCCGAGAGGTCCGGATGCCCGTGATACGCGTCGAGGTCCTCCGGAAACGTATCACCGGAGGCAACAGCAATGCGGTCGCGGATCTGTTGCCACTCGACGTGTCGACAGAGTACGTTCACTGGAATCGACTCCAGCTCGAGTAGCGATGCAATCGTGAAGCGGTGTGAGCCCTCGGTCAGGAATATGTCGCCGTCACGTCCAACGAGGACGAGCGGCTCCAGATGGTTTGCGTACGTACTCTCGAACGCGTTGTCTGTCGCCTGTTCGTGACCTGCAGCAGCGTTGGGTCGGTACCCCGTCTCGCTAATCGACCTGTAGAGGTCGTCGATGTACTCACAACGCACCTGCCGAAAGGCATCAAGGATCTCGTAACCCCGAAACTGTCCGGTGGTTTTGATTTGCTGTGCTGCACGCTCGTACAGACCAGTCTCTTCCCACGGAACGTCGTTCAGAAAGTACTGTTCGAGGCTACGATACAGTGTGCTCTCGCGCATCCGACGGTGGCTGCCGCCCCTGTCCCAATCACCACCCTGGACACGACCCATTCCGTAGTTGAGACGGAGTTCGGAGGCGAAATACGTCACCTCCTCGGGGGGAATCTCGACAAGCCGCCACGGATCTGACGGAGCTTCGTACTGACAGCGATTCACCTTGTCGTGCCAGCCTGCGTACTGCCGGAACGTCGATAACTCGATACGCCAGACGCCACGCTTTTCAAAAAATAGCTGTTGTCTCAAGCTGCCGTCTCCTCCTTTGGGAGATTATTAATTACTGATAACGAACACTTGTGTATTTGTTTTTGATGCAACTGCAGCCAATCATGAAGGCACCAGAGAGGGTGTTTGGGGAGGGACAGCTTAACTCAAGAATCGACACATACGACCTGGTCTCCGAAATCGGGATTGACGAGGAGGAGATTGCCTGGCGAAAAGATTTTATCGGCTTCTCAGCGGCTGATGCGGACCGTCTCACACAATACCGAGACGCCTTCGACGAACATGCCGAGCAGGTTGCCGACGACTTCTACCAGAATATCACACAGTACGACGAGACAACCGAAGTGATGGGACGGTCGGGGAAAAATGTCGAGCAGCTCAAACGAACACAGTCGGCGTATCTCCGGACACTGGTCCAGGGAGAGTACGACATGCAGTACTTCCGTGATAGAGCACGCATTGGAAAGTTACACGATATGCTCGATATGCCGATGAAACAGTATATCGGGCAATATGGCGTCTACTACGACTTGATTCTCCCGCTCGTCTGTGACCGTCTCAAGGAGTCACTCGTCGACGAAATCGGGAACTCGGAGACGGAGATAACCGACGACCCGACTGGCGAAGCACTCGAACGGACTGTCGGCAGAGAGGTCGATGAAGCGATGCACGACATCCTCGCTATCCTACGACTCATCAACCTCGACATGCAGGTGGCGACCGACACGTACATCCACTCCTACAGCCAGAATCTCACCCGCGAACTACAGCGACAACAGGATGTCAGCAACACCGTTAAAGACGCCTGCGAACAACTCCAGACTGCCGCCAACGACATCGCGGCGAGCACCGAGGAGATCAGTGACCTCGCGCGGTCTCAGGTCGGAGCCGTCGAAGATGCCTCCGGGGAGGTTGGCGACATGTCGGCGACAGTTGAGGAAATTGCGTCGACGGCCGAACAGGTCGCGGCGACGAGCCGGCACGCCGAAACGCTCGCTGACGATGGTAGAGAGGTGGCGACTGACGCAATCGAGATGATGCGTCGCATCGACGGCTCGGCTGAAAAAGTCGCTACCGACATCGATACTCTTCAACAGCGCATCGAGGAGATTGACGAGATTGTCGACATCATCAACGACATCGCCGACCAGACGAATATGCTTGCGCTGAACGCCTCCATTGAGGCCGCTCGCGCAGGCGAGGCTGGGGACGGATTCGCCGTCGTCGCCGAGGAAGTCAAGTCGCTCGCCGAACAGTCACAACAGCACGCAAGCGAGATAGAGGCGCTGGTCGATGGAATCAAGAAGGACACAGCCGAGGCTGTCACCAGTCTCGAAGAGACCACCCAGCAGGTCGAACAGGGAATCGACCAGGTCACGACAGCAATGGAGACGCTCCAAGAGATTGCAGAGAACGTCCAGGAGGCGTCCGAGGGCATTCAGGAGGTATCGAGTGCGACCGACGACCAGGCCGCCGGTGCAGAGCAGCTCGCTTCGATGGTAGACCAGCTCGTCGAACAATCCGCCCAGGTCGCCGACGAGATAGAGGATGTAGCGGCCGCCAACGAACAGCAGGCGACCCAAATCAACGAGATAACAGAAACGGTAGACCGACTGGCCGACGGGGAGTTGGCATCTGACGTATAGCCCGGTTACTGTCGTTTCGACCCCTTTACTCTCTCCCTATCTGGTAAAAAGCCCTGTATATATTGGCCTTTCATCATTGGGTTTCCAGCCGTCATCAACTGGTACAGTAACTGTATCGCTACCCGCCGGGATGGACTGTCAATGTGTGACTTGGGTCCGGCAGGGAAACCACTCGACGCTATAACGTAACACCATGACCACTGCTGACACTGAGAGGAAGACAAGCACCGGAACGACAACGACACGACGGAACTTTCTCAAGCTCGTCGGCACCGTCAGCGCCGGCACGGTAATCACCCAGTACAGCTCGGAGGTCGCCAACGCGTTGGAAAAGGCAAGTGACGGAACCAAGGAGGTCGTCTGGCTCCAGGGCCAGACCTGTTCGGCCTGTACGATGTCCACCTTACAAGGGACATCGCCAAGCCTCGAAGAGGCCATCTCACAGTTCAAGCTCGACGTGACATTCCACCCCGAGATCATGGCCGAGACTGGCGAGGCGGCGACCGAAGCGATGAGTTCCTCGCCGGACATCCTGATGGTCGAGGGTGCGATTCCGACGAAAATCCCCTCAGCTGCGACGTTCGGGCGGACCGAAGACGGGCAGCCCAAACCGGCCGTCGACTGGCTGCTCGAACTCGCCCCGGAGGCGGAGTACGTCATGGGTATCGGCACCTGTGCCTGCTACGGCGGCTGGCAGTCGGCACAGAACGGCGCACCCGCTGTCGAGGACTTCGACGAGGAGGGTCCCTGGATGGATACGAACGTCACCGGTGCGAAAGGCCTTCAGTACACCCATAGGGAAGACGACGCGGGCGTACTCGGACCGGATTTCACCGCGAATTCGGGGCTTCCGGTCATCAACGTCCCCGGCTGTATGACACATCCGGACTACGTGCTGTTGACGGTTGCGACGCTTCTTAACGGCCACGAGCCAGACCTGGACGAGTTTAACCGACCGAAGGCGTTCTACGGACCGCTGGTCCACGACCAGTGCTCGCGGCGTGGCTATTTCGACCGCGGCGAATTCGTCGACCACGTCGGCGACGGCTCCGGGAAGTGTCTGTACAACGTCGGCTGCAAGGGACCATACTGCCACTGCGACGACTCGGTCCGGCTCTGGAACGACGGAACGAGTGTCTGTCGCAACGTCGGTGCTCCCTGTATCGGCTGTATGGAGCCCGGGTTCTGGGACCGCATGACGCCGTTTTATGACCCTATCGAAGAGCAGGGCGTTGCGCTGACTGACGTCGAGACCGCCGGGAAGGTGGCGGTCGGTGCGACCGTCGCTGGTCTCGGCGCACACGCGGCTCGGAAGGCGATGGGCTACGGCGACACAGAGCCCGAGGAAGATGAAAAAGACAACACGGAGTGATTACAGATGCCAGAAATCGAAATCGACCCGACGACACGGATCGAGGGCCATCACAGCACGACACTACAGGTAGACGACGGTGTTGTCACAGAGGCCAAAAGCCACATGGATATGTTCCGGGGGATGGAGATGGTCGTTCTGGACCGACCGCCGTCGGATGCTCCGGTCTTTACTCAGCGGGTCTGTGGGGTCTGTTTCACTGTCCACCGGATGAGTTCGCTGCTGGCAATCGAAAACGCCGCGAAACGGGCTGGCGTCTTCGACGGCGTCCCCGAGACCGCTCGCCAGATGCGGAACCTCCTCGAACGGATTGCGACGCTGTGGAACCACGCAGTCCACATGTTCGCGCTGGTCGGTCCCGACTACAGCGACGCCGTCGCGGGCACCGGACTGGAGCGGCTTGACCCCATGGAAGGCGAGGGCTACAAGCGCGCGCTCGAAGCACAGCGCGAGCTGTTGCAAGGGTTTGCGGAGTTCGGCGGGAAAGCCCCCCACCCCCTCACCTACGCACCGGGCGGTATGTCGGCGACGCCGACCGCGGGCAAGCTCCAGAACATCCGTGACCAGGTCGAGTTCGTCAGCGACTGGCTCGGGCCGACCGACGCCGTCCCCGAGGTCATCGAGAACGTCCGCAACGACGAGTTCGACCCGGACCTCGGCGAGGGGCTGCACGACATCGTCTCGCTTCTGTTCGCCGCCAAGGAAGCCGGTGCCGACGATTTCGGTGTCGGGCCCGGCCGGTACTACTGCAACGGAATCTACCCCGACGGCGACGGCAACAGAGAGATTCCGCCCGGAATCTACGTCGACGGCGAACTCTCCCACCCTGACAAGGCCGATATCACGTCGGCAATCAGTGAGAGCACCGCCCGCTCGTGGTACACAGACGACTCCGGCGGACATCCGATGGAGGAGTCTCCTCCCAAGCCAGACCCCGAGAAAGAGGGCGCGTACTCCTGGGGGAAGGCACCGCGCTACGACGGGATGAACATGGAGACCGGCTCGCTCGCCCGGCTGATTGTCACCGAGCGTGACCCCTTCGACCTGCGGGCGACACTCGGCGGCGACCCGACCAAGAGCAGTACGCTCAACCGCCTGATTGCGCGCGCCCAGGAATCACTTCTCCTCCGCGACCAGATTCTCGACCTCCTCGGCGACATCGAGCCGGATTCGACGGTCAACCACGGCTGGACCGACGACTTCAGCGGCGAGGGCGTCGGCCTCTGGGAAGCGTCCCGTGGCGCGCTCTCGCACTGGGTGAAAATCGAGGACGGAACCATCACCAACTACCAGATTATCACGCCGACGCTGTGGAACCTCGGTCCCCGCGACGAGAGCGGCATCCCCAGCATCTTCGAGGGGGCCGTCGAGGGGATGGCAGTCGAAGACTACGAGAACCCGATAAACGTGATGCGGACGGTCCGGTCGTTCGACCCGTGTCTGGCCTGCTCGGTCCACGTCGAGAGCCCAGCGGGTACCTACTCCGAGGAGGTCACGCCCGCCTCACCAGCAAGTGTCGCAACGGGGGGTGACAGACCGTACGCCGGTCAGGAGGTGGACGAACAGTGAGCACCGACTCCGGCCTCCGGGACCGACTCGCCGAGTTTGCCGCGGCACTCCGCCATCCCTCGGAGGGACTCGACGACCGCTTCGAGCGCCTCAGAGAGGTCAAAGAGCGCGAGACGGTACAGCGCCACAGCCTTGGCGCACGGATCTCTCACTGGACACAGGCGTTTCTGATGTTCGTGTTGATGGTGACGGGATACGCCATCTGGACGGGGAACTACGGCCCCCTGAACGTCGCACCGTGGGACGGCTACTTCATCTCCTTCGGGCTGCACATGTGGGCCGGGACGTTGCTGATGGCGGTCCTGTTCGTGCTCTTTCCGCTGTATCACGTCTTCGTCGACGGCCACCGCCAGCTCGCCGAACCCGACGACGTTCGGGTGACCGTCCGGGTCGCACAGGCCTTTGTCGGCCTAAAGTCGTACATTCCCGGCTACCACCGCGCCCGGGAGACCTACGACGAAGACGAGGGCGACTGGGTGGCGTATCACCCGATGCAGAAGACGTTCTTCTGGTGGGTGTCGATTTTCTTCGGCGTCCTCGCAGTCACTGGCTTCAGCATGTACGCCGAGATGCTCGAAGACCCGGTCTGGTGGGTCGAAATCCTCGGCTTCCTCTCGCCGTGGCTGGCGTTCGAACACCTCCTACAGATTCACCTGCTCGTCGCATTTGTCGTCCTCGCGATGGTGCTCGGGCACGTCTACTTCGCGGTCTTGCCGAGCAACCACGCGGCGCTGAAGTCGATGGTGTTCGGAAACATTGACGCCTACGTCGTCAGGGAGGACGATGACGACGAGTAGCGACGCGGCCCAGACGGCCACCGCACACCAACAGGCCGTCGTCGGCGTCGGCAGCATGGTGATGGGCGACGACGGCGTTGGCTATCACGCCATCGAGGCGCTGGAGGACTGCTCGCTTCCCGAGGGAACGAGCCTGACCCACGCCGGGACGACGGCGTTTCTCGCCCTAGAGGCGATGAGCGGTGCCGACCGGGCGCTCGTCGTCGACGCGCTCGCACTTGAGGAGCCGCCGGGGACGATTCGAGAGTTCCGACTCGACCGTCCCGACGTTGACGCGCCGGAGGTGACAATGCACGACTACAGCTTTACCGACGCGCTCGCAGTCGGCGATGTCGCCTACGACGTGCCCGACCGGGTCCGGCTACTTGGCGTCGTTCCCGACCAACTCGACCCAGCGGTAGAGCTGTCTGAGCCCGTCGCGGCGGCACTTCCGGAGCTTGTATCGCGCATCGAACAGCGGCTTGTGGAGGACACTCAGAACTGATGAACGGACACTGGTACTGCACCGACTGTGGCGAACGTATCGAACAGGAAGCAATCGACGAGCACGAGTCCGACGGCCATCACGTCAAGGGTCGGTTCCGACCGGACCGACTTCTGGCCGGAGACCCGGAGATGATCGGTTCACAGATCGACGACGGCGACGGGGGTGGTGTCTGATGTGTCTCGGTGTCCCCGGCGAAATCAAAGAAATCGACGGCCACGAGGCTGTCGCAGACTTCTGGGGCGTCGAGCGTCGGGTCCGACTCGATATCGTTGGTGACGCAGTCGAGGAAGGCGACTACATCCTCAACCACGTCGGCTACGCCATCAGGAAGATTCCAGAGTCGGAGGTCGAGCAGACAATGGAGCTGTTCGAGACGATGCTGGACGCCGACCCCGAAGACATGATGGCCGATGACATGATAGAGGAGCTGGAGGCGAACAGCGGCGCTCCCGCCCCCGGGGCACAGGACGACGACGAAGGCGACGAAGACGACGACCTGCTCGAGGAGCTGGGTATCGATGTCTGAGGGCGACCCGACCAGAGCCGGCCCGACCGGCTCGATTCCCGGCGGCGACGGCGACGACGAGCTACAGTTTCGGGACCCGGAGAAGGCAGAGGCGCTTGCGGACAAAATCGCAGAGATTGGCGAGAAGCTTCCGGACCCGCCGGCGACGGTGATGCACGTCTGTGGTAGCCACGAGCAGTCGATTGCCAAGTTCGGCCTGCGGAGTTTGTTGCCCGACAGCGTGCGACTTGTGATGGGTCCAGGCTGTCCGGTCTGTGTGACGAACATGCCCGAGGTCGACGAGGCGGTCGCACTGGCCGAGGACGGCGTTACCGTGGCGACCTACGGCGATATGCTGAAGGTATCCGGTACGTCGAAATCCCTCGACGACGCCCGCTCCGAGGGTGCCGACGTTCGAGTCGTCTACGGCGCACAGGACGCCGTCGAACTCGCTGAGGATATCGACGAGGAGGTCGTCTTCTTTGCAACCGGATTCGAGACGACCGCCGCACCGACGGCCGCCGCAATCAAGGCCGACCCGCCGGAGAACTTCTCGGTGCTGTCTGCTCACAAGTACATCCCGCCGGCGATGGACATCGTCGCCGAGATGCCAGACACCGAAATCGACGGCTACCTCGCGGCGGGCAATGCCGCAATCATCACCGGTCACGGCATCTTCGACGGCATCGTTGACCGCCACGGCCTGCCAGTGGTCGTCGGGGGATTCGAGCCGCTCGACATCCTCGCCGGGCTCGTGAAACTGCTCGAAAACATCCGCGACGGCACCCAGACTGTCGAGAACGCCTACCCGCGCTGTGTCACAGAGGGAGGTAACCGGGTCGCCAAGGAGCAACTCTGGGACGTGTTCGAGGCTGTCGACGGGGAGTGGCGTGGTATCGCACACATCCCAGATGCTAACCTCGAACTCCGAGAGGAGTACACCGCGTACGACGCCCGCGAGCGGTTCGACATCGACCCGTCGGAACTCCGCGAGGCCTCGGCCTCACAACAGCTTCAGGAGTGTATCTGTGGGGATATCATGGCTGGGACGGCCGACCCGACGGACTGCCCGCTGTTCGGCGAGGAGTGTACGCCGGCAGACCCCGTGGGCGCGTGCATGGTCAGTAGTGAGGGCACCTGCAAGATATGGCAGGAGTATGGAGGGCGACCCGAGCTATGAGCGAGGACGACGAGCGAATTACACTCACCCACGGGACCGGCGGGCAGGCGACACGGGATCTCGTTTCCGAGACGCTCACGGCCGGGTTCGAGGATGCGACAGACGCGCTGGTCGGACTTGCCGACTTCGACGACGGCGCGGTCCTCCCGATCGGCGAAAAGAATCTCGTGGTGACGACGGATACCCACGTCGTCCAGCCCCCGTTCTTTCCGGGCGGAGATATCGGTCGCCTCGCCGTCTCTGGGACCGTCAACGACCTGGCGGTCATGGGGGCGACCGATGTTCGCGGGCTCACGAGCGGAGTCGTCATCGAGGCGAATTACCCTCATGAGAAGCTCGAACGCATCGCCGACTCGATGGCCGAGGCCTGCAAGGAGGCAGACGCGCCGGTCGTCTCGGGAGATACGAAGGTGATGGGAAACGGCGAACTCGACGGCGTCACCATCAACACCGCCGGCGTCGGCGTCGCGGACCACGTCACGCCGGACTCGGGCCTCTCTCCGCAGGATGTCCTGCTCGTCACCAACACGATTGGCGAGCACGGTATCGCTTTGCTCGCCGAGCGCGAGGGTATCGACTTCGAGGCAGACCTCGAATCGGACGTCCAGCCGGTGAACGACCTGCTCGCGGCCGCACTGGAAGCCGGCGGCGAGGCCGTGACGGCGATGAAAGACCCGACGCGAGCGGGGCTCGCGGGCGCGCTCAACGAGATGGCGAGAAAGAGCGAGGTTGGCATCGAGGTGACCGACGAGCGGGTGCCGGTGACAGGCGACGTGACCGGTGCCGGCGAGTTGCTCGGGCTCGACCCCTACCAGATAGCAAACGAGGGCGTCGCAATTCTCGGCGTCGAACCGACTGCGGCCGAGGACGTCCTCGAAGCACTTCGTGCCCACCCGAAAGGGGCAAACGCCGCGGCCATCGGCAAAGCCATCGACGACCATTACGGCCGAGTCGTTCTCGACACCGGCATCGGCAACCGCTACATGCGCGAGCCGAGCAAGGAAGCTGTTCCACGAATCTGCTGACGATGTTTCGCCAGCAAAACACGGTCGAGACGGAGGTGCCCTGACGGTGCACGAACTCTCGATTGCCCAGTCACTGGTCGAACAAGCGGTCGACGCAGCCGACGAACACGGAGCCGAGCGAATCGACAGGCTCGAACTCCTCGTCGGCGAGGCGACACACCTCAACCCCGACCAGTTGACGTTCTGTGTCGAAACCGTCGCCGCTGAGACGCCCGCGGCCGAAGCCGAAGTCACCGTCACCTCGGTCTCGCCGGAGGGTGTCTGTGACTGCGGGTGGTCCGGCCAGCCAGCGGAGATTCCAGACCTCCCGATGGCGGTACCTGACCTCCGGTGTCCCGAGTGCGACTCACGTCTCGAACTCACCGCCGGCACCGAATGTCGTCTCGCCCGCATCTCCGTCCCAGAGACAGCCAACGCCACATAATCATGCACATGCACGCACACAGACTCGACCGCTCGATGCACCGACTCATGACTGACCTGTTCGGCCCGCTCTCGCTGCACCGATTCGGCCATAGCCACGACGAGGACGAGACGACCGACGAGGACGACGTGCTCGAACAGTTCCGGAAGCAGGCAAAAGCTGTCCACGAGGAGGTTGTCCACGACCACGACGTCTCCTGTGTGGAATTTCTGGGAAGCACCGGCAGCGGGAAGACCTCACTCGTCGAGCGCCTCGTCGAACGCGCGCCGCCCGAGGAGACAATCGGCGCAATCGTCGGGGACGTTGCCGGTGACGACGACGCTCGCCGCCTCGAAGCACACGGGGTCGAGGTCGTCAACGTCAACACCGGCAAGGAGTGCCATCTCGACGGCTCGCTGGTCGCCGACGCGGTGGCGGAGTTCGACCTCGCTTCCCTCGACCGGCTCTACGTCGAGAACGTCGGGAACATGGTCTGCCCGGCGGATTTTCCGCTCGGCGCCCAGGCTCGTGTACTTGTCGTGAGCACGACCGAAGGCGACGACGTAGTCCGGAAACATCCGCTGCTCTTCCAGGCTTGTGATGTAGCCGTCGTGAACAAGGCCGACATCGCCGACGCCGTCGGGGCGGACATCGACCAGATGCGCGACGATGTCGCCGAAATCGCCCCGGAGATGCCGGTCTTCGAGACGAATGCCCGCGATGGCGGGGGAATCGACGCGCTCGCAGCGCACCTCACCGAGAGACAGCACGCTCATCCTCACTGACCATGGACGAGCGCGTCCGTGCCTCGGTGCGCGTCGAGGGGGTCGTCCAGGGTGTCGGATTCCGCCCGTTCGTCTATAGGACGGCGACCGCCGCCGAGGTCGGAGGCTACGTCCGTAACGCCGGTGAGTACGTCGACTCTGCCTTCGAAGGAAACAAAGACGATGTCGAGACGGTTATCGAGGCGATTTGCTCCGACGCCCCGCCGCTGTCTCGCGTCAGAATTGTCGACGTATCTTGGGAACAACCGACCGGCACCGACGGGTTCGAGATTCGCGACTCCGATTCGGGGACGGCGGGAAGCGGGGGCGTCCCGGTCCCGCCAGACACCGGTATCTGCGCGAACTGTCTGGCGGACGTTCGAGACCCGGACTCGCGGTATCACGACTACTGGGCGACGAGCTGTGTCGACTGTGGGCCGCGATACACCGTCGTCCGGGGGGTTCCCTACGACCGCTCTCGAACGTCGATGGACGAGTTTCCGATGTGTTCGTCGTGCCAAGAGCGATATGAAACACCCAGCGACCGCCGGTATCACGCACAAACGGTCGCCTGTCCGGACTGTGGCCCACAACTTCAATACGAGGTCGACAAGACGGTCGTCGAGATCGAGACGCCCCTCAAACGCGCCACACAAGCGCTCGCCGACGGGAAGATACTTGCCGTCAAGGGAATCGGCGGCACGCATCTGGTCTGTGACGCAACAGATGCCGAAACGGTCGGCCGCCTCCGCGAACGGACGGGTCGCCCCAGCAAGCCGTTCGCTGTGATGGCATCTGACGTATCATCGGTCGAGTCGTTCGCGGCTGTCAGCTCGGCCCAACAGGAGGCGTTGACTGACCTGCGCCGTCCGATAACGCTGCTCGAAACAACCGAGAGAACACCCTGGCTCTCGGTAGTCGCGCCGGGACTGGACACTGTCGGCGTGATGCTTCCCTACTCCGGCCTGCATCACCTGCTGTTCGACGAGATTGACGGTCCGCTGGTGATGACGAGCGCGAACCGGCCCGGCGAGCCGATGGTCACGAATGCAGCTGCGCTGTGGGAGACTCTCGACGATGTAATTGACGGAGCACTCCTACACGACCGGGAAATCGTCGCCCGGTGTGACGACAGTGTCATCAGAATCGTCGACGGAGACCGTCGGTTCCTGCGGCGGTCGCGTGGGTGGACACCTTCGCGGCTTCCAAATCCTGCCGCCCAAACGAACGCTCCCTCGGTGCTCGCTGTTGGCCCGGCGAGAGACGTGACCGTCGCCGTAGCCGACGGCAATGGAGTCGTTCTCTCCCAACATATCGGCGAGGTCGACGACCCGGATAGCCTGAGCTTTCATCGGCGAACCATCGACCGACTGACCAATCTCGTCGGAACCGACCCGGCTCTGGTCGCCTGCGACCGTCACCCGGAGTATCTGACGAGTGACGAGGCACACCGTCGTGCCGAGGACGGGCTCGATGGTCCCGTCCAGATTGGTCACCACCACGCCCATGCGGCGGCGCTCTGTGGAGAACACGACAGGAAGCGGGCCGTCGTCATCACCGCTGACGGGACGGGCTACGGACCTGACGGGACTATCTGGGGCGGCGAGGTGCTCGACACACGCTACGAGCGAGCCGACCGGGTCGGCGGGCTGGCCTCGTTCTCGCTTCCCGGCGGCGACGAGGCGGTTCGGTATCCCGCCCGTATCCTCGCCAGCGTCCTCGACGACGCTGAGACAGTCGACGACAGCCTGGTCGAAACCGGAGCGGTTGCGAATCTGGACGAGGCAACAATCGTCAGACAACAGGCTGAGACAGGCACGAATGCCCCCACGACGACGAGCGCCGGGCGGTATCTCGATGCCGTGAGTGCACTGCTGGGCGTCTGTGGCACGCGGAGATACCAGGGCGAGCCTGCACTCCGTCTCGAATCTCACGCCAGGGAAGGACAGGTCCGAGACGTTAGCCTTCCCTTCGAGAGCGAAGATAGCCGTCGGGTACTCCACACACCGGCGCTGGTCTCGCGTCTCCGCTCTCTCGCCGAGGACGTGCCGACCGCAGACGTGGCTGCCACCGCACAGGACGCCCTCGCGCGCGGCTTCGCCTCGATTGCGACCGAGTACGCCCACAGCCACGGAATCGAGACCGTCGGATTCACCGGCGGCGTCGCGTACAACGATGCAATCTATACGACGCTTCGAGAAACTGTCACCGAATCGGGTCTCACCTTCGTCGGCCCGGACCGAGTTCCGCCCGGCGACAGCGGAATTGCGTACGGACAGGCACTCGTCGCAACCGCTCGACAGTCGGCTACCAGTGACTGATAGTGATTATTGCGAGTCGTTACCGCCATGCGTTCGCTTATTTTCCGTATCGGACCGTGAAACGATGATTCACTGCACCATGTCTGAAAATTACCGCAATAATCACTATGAGCAGGTGTCGAACACACCTGGGTCGAGTCGCCGGACAGGGTCACGCGAGTCCGGCGGCAGGCTCTAGTCGGTAATTTCTCCCATCGTCTCTTTGAGGTCCTGTATCGAGCGGTCAATCTCGTTTATCGTCTCGTGTTGTTCCTGGTTTGCCTCCGCGACGGTCTCGATCTCGTCTGCGAGCTTCTCTGCTCGCGTCGTAACGTCGTCGACAGTGCCGGCGACAGCCTCTGTCGAGGTGGCCTGGTCGTCGGCTGCTTCCGCAACGTCCTGGATTCCCTCGGCTGTCCGTGTGACTGCATCGACGATCGCCGACAGGTTCTCAAGCACGACCTGCGCCTGTTCAACCCCGGCTTCGAGCTCGGTGGCTGTCTCCTGGATGCTCTCGACGGTCCGTTCTGTCGTCGACTGGACGACGCCGATTGTCTCCTCGATACGTGCGGCGTTGTCCTGGGATTCGGTTGCCAGTGACTTGATTTCGTCCGCGACGACGGCGAACCCTTCGCCGGCTTCGCCGGCACGAGCGGCCTCGATGGAGGCGTTCAGCGCAAGCATATTCGTCTGGTCAGCGATGCCGTCGATGACGTCGACGATGTCGTCGATTTCGGCGATTCGCTCCTGTAGCTGTGTGACCTCTTCGGCCATCTCGTCTGCGGAGTCGTTGACTGACTCCATCGCATCGATTGCCTGTGAGCCCGCTTCCTGGCCTTCGCGTGCCAGTTCCTCGGCCTCTGCACTTGTTTCTTCGACCTCGTTTGCGGTGGCGGCGACCTCCTCGATGCTCGCCGAGAGATTCGCCACCTCGGCCGAGACCTGCTCTACCTGCTCGCGCTGTGTCGCTGCCATCTGGGCGCTCTCTGTAGAACTGTCTGCCACCATCTCCGCGGTCTCCCGGAGGTCATCGATTGCGGTGCCGACCTCGCGTGAGACGGTCTCCTGTGCGGTCGCCATGCGCTGTCGCTGTTCGACCAGGTCCGTGACAATCGACGTCATCTCGACAGCACCGATCACCTCGCCGTCGATATTCTCCATCGGTACCGCCATCGCCCTGTTCCAGATGTCATCTCTCGACGTGGTGACCTTCCGGAACTCTGTCTCCCGGATCGTCTCGTTTTTCCTGGCAACTGTCTCTGCGAGAATCTCCGACTCGCCCTCGGTCTGGAAGAACTCGTACCCCTTCGCCCCGGTTGCCTCCTGCTGTGAGCGTTCGAAAGCACTCTCGGCCGCGTGGTTAAAATACCGGATAGTCCGGTCGTCATCAACCGCGAACATCGGTTCTGGGAACTTCTCGATTAGCTGATTAAACAGGTGACGCCACTGGTCGCGCTCCCGGCGGAGTTGGCTTCGCTCTTTTTCCTCCTCGGGTTCGGCAGATTCGACAATTCCCCGATAACCCTGGGCCGTAGAGCTACCATCTACGCTGCTCATAATGCCCATATCTCTATCATCCCTGATATGGGTTGGGGTGAGTGCTGATTTGTCAAATACCAGCTCCAGCGCTACCACTCTCTGCAACTACTCGCTAGTCACTTCGAGTCCTGCTGCACCTAGTGAGAGTTGGAATCTGTGGGTATTGTCCCAAATCATCAACGCGAGTAACATTACAGCGGCAGTTTGGCTCGAACATCCGACCAATCGGGTCGACGAATGTCAAGAAATAGGATGCCAATTCGTCTCATAATCGAACGCATTACATCCTTATACTGATGATATTCTTGTATATTCTGGACGTATGACTGTTCTATGGGGGGATTTTATTACTTTATGATGCGTAGTTTTATAAGCAATAGTTCCGGATCGTCACCCGTGATTGGGTTGATAAACAGACACAATTTCGGCGCATCGCTGGACAAGTACGCGACTATCAGAATTGGAGAGGTCTGCTAGATGTACGAGACAACCGTTTTGCAGGTCGGCGTAGACACCTTCGAGACCACGATAAACAACGTCTGGTATCTGCTGGTATCGTTTCTCATCTTCTTCATGCACGCCGGGTTCGCGATGCTCGAAGCCGGACAGGTCCGCTCGAAGAATGTGGCAAACCAGCTAACGAAGAACCTACTGACCTGGAGCGTCGGGGTCATGGTGTTTTTCCTCATCGGCATCGGCATCGACGGCCTCGTCGCCGGTAACGGCCTCACCCTGCCGTACGACGCCAACGGATTTATCGACACGATAGACGCCGGCGAGGGGTACATCGGCTGGCTCTACAGTGCCGTCTTCGCGATGACCGCAGCGACTATCGTCTCCGGGGCAGTCGCCGGCCGGGCAAAGCTCCGGGCCTACGTAGGGTACACCTTCCTGCTGGCTGCGGTTATCTACCCCGTGGTGACGGGCATCACGTGGACAGGGGAGTATGTCGCAGAAATTGCTGGAACTGGCTTCCAGGACTTTGCCGGCGGCATGGTCGTCCACGGCGTGGGCGGCATCGCCGGGCTGACCGCGGCCTGGATGCTCGGCCCACGGATGGATAAATACGACGAGAACGGACGCGTCAACGTCCTACCCGGCCACTCGATGACGTTTGCGGTTCTCGGCACGCTTATCCTCGCCTTCGGCTGGTATGGGTTCAACGTCGGGACCGCGGCCGTGATGGACGACGGTGCATACATGGGCGGCGCGCTGGGGCGTGTCGCTATGACGACGACCGTCGCGATGGCGATGGGCGCGGTCGGTGCCGGTGCCGTCGCCCTGTGGAGAAACGGCAAAGTCGATACGCTGTATGTCGCAAACGGGCTGCTCGCCGGCCTGGTCGGTATCACCGCAATTCCGAACAAGGCCGCCTGGTGGGGCGCACTCCTCGTGGGGCTGCTCGCCGGGATACAGCTCCCGATTGTCTTCGAGTTCGTCGAAAACCGTCTCAAAATCGACGATGTCTGTGCGGTGTTCCCGGTCCACGGCAGCGCGGGCGTGCTGGGGACGCTTCTGTTCCCATTCGTCGCGGCCCCGGGCGTCGTCGATTCGATCCCCGAGGCGTTTCTGGCACAGGTCGTCGGTGTAACCGTCATCACGATCTGGACTGTCGTTGCGACCGGTGCGGTCTGGGGAGCGTTCAAAGCCCTCGGCCAGGCCCGGGTCACGCCGGAACACGAACGCGACGGGCTGGACATCTCGGAGCACGGCGTCGAGACGTACCCCGAGTTCGGCCAGTCCAACATCTCGACTGACAGCGGTGTCGCCACCGACGGCGGCGTTCCGGCCTACGACCTCCGGACTGATGGCGGAGCCGCAATCGAGATGGTGACTGCGGTCATCCGCCCGGACAGACTCGGCGACGTGAAACACGCACTCGCAGAGGCAGATGCACCCTCGCTCACCGTGACGAACGTCTCGGGGCGTGGCTCCCAGGAGGCGATGACCGGCCAGTGGCGCGGCGAGGAGTACGTCATCGACCTCCACCAGAAGGTCAAAATCGAGTGTGTCGTTGCCGATACCCCGACCGAGGATGTTGTCGACGCGATTCGGGAGGCGGCGTCAACCGGCGAACCAGGTGACGGAAAGATATTCATCATGGCCGTCGACGACGCAATCGAGATACAGTCCGGCGAGCGCGGCCCTAGCGCGGTCTAAGCGGCATCGTTCACCCGCACCCGAGATTATTGCCTTATATTTCTTAATGTTTATGAGGCTCCGCCACAGAATACCAGGGTTAAGAGTATAACGGGCAAGTTGTCATGTTCTACCATGACTCCTCCCGGGGACATGTCAGGAGCATCCAACCCTGACGACGGCTACCAAGCGGGGCTTGTATCGCTCGATGACGACCGCTCGAACTGCGGTGTCGGCTGTATCGTCGACCTTGACGGAGAGCCATCTCACGAGACAGTCGCTGACGCCGTCTCGCTGCTCGAAAACATGGAGCACCGCGGGACGACCGGCGCGGAGCCAAACACCGGCAACGGAGCCGGTATCATGGTGAGCCGACCTGATGAATTCTTCCGGGCGGTGCTCGATACCGATCTGCCAGAGGAGTTCGGCGTCGGCACGATGTTCATGCCGACCGACGATGACCGTCAAGCGAAGCTAGAGGGTGTCGTCGAGGACACACTGACAGAGTACGGACTCGACGTACTCTGTTGGCGGACCGTCCCGACCGACAACAATGGACTCGGGGAAACCGCGCTGGCCTCCGAGCCCGATATCCGACAGGTCTTCGTCGCACCAGGGGACGACGCCGACCTCGCCGGGCAGTTCACCGCCGAGCAAGCCCAGGGCGATCCACAGCTTCGTGGCTTCGACCGAGCACTGTACGTCGCCCGCCGTGCAGTCGAGAACCACGTGGGGTCCCCAAATTCCGACGACCCGTTCTATATACTCTCACTCGACCGCCGCCGCGTCGTCTACAAGGGGCTGCTGAAGGGCACTCAGCTGGCAGGCTACTTCCCGGACCTGCGCGACCCTCGTTTTCAGAGCCACGTCGCGCTCGTTCACGCACGATTCTCGACGAACACGCTCGGGAGATGGCACCTCGCTCACCCGTTTCGCAACATCGTCCACAACGGCGAGTTCAACACGATACAAGGCAACATCAACTGGATGCGGGCGAGAGAGAACGACCTGGCCCACGAGGGCTTTGGCCCGGAACTCGAAACGGTGACGCCGATTATCGACGACCCCGAACAGTCAGACACCGCAAGCGTCGACAACGCCCTCGAACTGCTCGTCCAGAGTGGGCGAGACCTGCCCCACGCGCTTCGGATGCTCGTCCCCGAGGCGTTTCGCGGCGACGATCTCATGGACGAGAGCAGACGGGAGTTCTACGACTACCACGCCTCTCTTGTTGAGCCCTGGGACGGACCGGCCCTGGTCATCGGATTTGACGGCGACCAACTCGCTGCCGTGCTCGACCGGAACGGGCTCCGGCCCTGTCGGTACGAGGTGACGACCGACAACCGGCTGCTCATCGGGAGCGAGGCCGGCGCACTCCCGACCGACCCCGAAGATGTCGAGACCCGCGACCGACTACAGCCGGGAGAACTGTTCGTCGCCGACACACAGACGGGTCGTATTGTCCCCGACGAGGAGGTGTTCGACGGACTGACCGACGAACAGTACGGCCGGTGGGTCGACGAGGGGCAACGGTCGCTCTCGTCACTCACGGAAGACACGCCGCTCTCGAATGCGGACCACAGCACCCCCCAACGCCGAGCCGGCACAGACCAGGAAGAGACGGTACCGCTCCGTGCTCACCAAGCGGCGTTTGGGTACACGACCGACTCGCTCGACCACCTCCTGAAGCCGATGGGCCAGGAGGGGAAGGACCCGGTCGGGTCGATGGGTGACGACACGCCGCTGTCGGTCCTCGCGGAGGTAGAGCGGCCGCTGTTCTCGTATTTCAAGCAGCTGTTCGCACAGGTGTCAAATCCGCCGATCGACTACATCCGCGAAGAGCTTGTCACCTCGATCGAAACACGTCTCGGGTCCCAACGTAACCTTCTCGCAGAGACCCCCGCCCACGCCAGACAGATCGTCGCCGATTCGCCGGTACTCACCGGCGAGCAGACGGCCACACTCAAGCGACTCGACGGTACCGAAGAGTTCAGCTCTGCCGTCCTCGATATGACCTTCGACCCCGATACCTCGCTCGAATCTGCGGTCGAACGTCTCCGGGACCGGGCCGCAGCTGCTGTCGAGGACGGAGCCGACCTGCTGGTGCTCTCGGATTGCAAGGCCGGTCCAGAGCGGATTCCGATTCCGAGTCTGCTGGGGACCAGCGCCGTTCATCACCACCTCGTCAGGGAAGGACTCCGGAACCGCGTCGGCGTCGTGGTTGAGGCCGGCGACATCCACGAAGTCCACCACCTCGCCGCAGTCGTCGGCTACGGTGCTGGGGCGGTTCACCCGTATCTTGCCTACGACTCGATTGCCGATACGGTGGCCGGGCCCGACGGTGCCGATGAAGACGACGCAATCGGCGCCTACAGACACGCTTTAGAAGACGGCCTCTTGAAGACGATGGCGAAGATGGGCATCTCGACGGTCGAATCCTACCGGGGTGCACAGATATTCGAGGCGGTGGGACTGGACTCCGACTTTGTCGCGGAGTATTTCACGGGGACCGAGATACGGACCGAGGGAATCGGCATGTCCAATATCGAAGACCGGATTCGGACGCGCCACGCGATGGCCTTCGGTGCCGATCCAGAACTCGATACAATCGGCGAGTACGAGAACCGCTCGTCCGGGCTCCGTCACGGCTGGAACCCCAAGACGGTCGGCACACTCCAGCAGGCGGTACGCCAGGGCGAGTACGAGACCTACCAGGAGTTCGCAGACCGCGCCAACGGGACCGGCGCGGACGCAGAAACGCTGCGAGGTCTGTTGAAATTCGACTCCGACCGCGACCCGATTCCGGTCGAGGAGGTCGAGCCAGTCGCGTCCATCGTCGAGCGGTTCTCGACGGCCGCGATGAGCCTGGGGAGTCTCTCGCCGGAGGCACACGAGAACAACGCGATTGCGATGAACCGTCTCGGAGCTAAGTCAAACACCGGCGAGGGCGGCGAACCTCCCGAACGCTTCGACACCGAGCGGGAGTGTTCAGTCAAGCAGGTCGCCTCCGGACGGTTCGGGGTCACCTCCGAGTACCTAGCCGAGGCAGACGAACTCCAGATCAAGATGGCACAGGGCTCGAAGCCCGGCGAGGGCGGCCACCTCCCCGGCGAGAAAGTCAACGAGATGATAGCCGACGTACGGTGTTCGACGCCCGGCGTGGGACTCATCTCGCCGCCCCCACAACACGACATCTACTCGATAGAGGACCTCAAGCAGCTCATCTTCGATCTGAAGGCGGCCAACCCGGACGCCGACATCAACGTCAAGCTGGTCTCGGAGGCCGGTATCGGGACGATTGCCACGGGAGTAGCGAAAGCGAATGCTGATGTCGTCCACATCTCTGGTCACTCTGGCGGCACCGGTGCGTCCCCGAAGACCTCAATCAAGAACGCGGGCTTGCCTTGGGAGCTCGGAGTCGCCGAGGCAAACCAGATGCTGACCGCGACGGGCCTGCGAGACAGGGTTAGAGTAAGCGCCGACGGCGGGCTCAAAACGGGCCGGGACGTGGCTGTGGCGGCGGCCCTCGGTGCCGAGGAGTACGTCTTCGGGACGGCCTCACTCGTCACCTCCGGCTGTGTCATGGCGCGACAGTGCCACGAAAATACCTGTCCTGTCGGGGTGGCGACCCAGCGCGAGGACCTCCGCGAGCGGTTCCCCGGTGAGCCAGAACACGTCATCAACTACATGACGTTCATTGCCCAGGAACTCCGCGAGATTCTGGCAGAGCTGGGGCTGCGTCGCGTCGACGATCTCGTCGGCCGGCCGGCGTTTCTCACCCAGCGCGAGGTATCAAGCGAGAGGGCACAGCATCTCGACCTCTCTGGGTTGCTCGCCGAGCCGGCCGGAGAGACCAGAACGAAGGTTCGAGAGCAGGCCCACGCGGAGATTGACGACCTGCTCGACTGGGACCTCATCGACGAGGCGGCGTCGGCAATCGACGACGGACACCCCACCACTATCGAAGCAGACATCTCGAACCGAGACAGAGCAGTTGGGGCGACGCTCTCGAATCGGGTCGTCTCCGAACACGGCGGTGACGGGCTCCCTGAGGGAACGGTTACCTGTCGGTTCGACGGAGCTGCCGGACAGAGCTTCGGTGCCTTTCTCGCCGCTGGCGTTGCGCTCGAACTCGACGGGGTCGCCAACGACTACGTCGGCAAGGGATTGTCGGGCGGGCGAATTGTCATCAATACCCCGGCTGAGGCCGGCTACGACCCGGCATCGAACGTCGTCGCTGGCAACGTCTGTCTCTACGGGGCGACCGACGGCGAACTCTACGTCAACGGCGTCGCCGGTGAGCGCTTCGGTGTTCGTAACTCCGGGGTCACCGCAGTCGTCGAAGGGCTCGGTGACCACGGCTGTGAGTACATGACCGGCGGCGTCGTCGCGGTGCTCGGAGAGACAGGCCGTAACTTCGCTGCCGGCATGTCCGGCGGCATCGCATACGTCTACGACCCGGATGACGAGTTCGAGGACCGCCTCAACGACGAGATGGTTAGTGTTTCCGAAAGCCTCGACTACAGCGACCGGGCGCTGCTCCGCTGTCTCGTCGAGAACCACCACGAGTACACCGACAGCGACCGGGCGGCAGCAATTCTCGACGACTGGACGGCCGCACTCGACGACTTCGTCCGTGTCTTTCCCGATGCCTACGCCGAAGTCCTCGACAGCGGCATCGGGACCGACATCCGCGAAGAGCCGCCATCTCCGGCAAAGAGCGTCTACCCCGAGGGTGGTGGTCCTCCGGGAGTGTTGTCGAGTGACGACTGAGGTGTGACAAGACCAATCAATGTCCTATATATCTCGCCGTCTGAACAGCGCCTGACTCACTGCGAGCAGTACCAGAAACGCCACCAGTAGAACCGCCGTGTCCGTGACCGAGTACGAGTTCGTGACGAGAATCTCTGTCGGCTGATAGTAGTTCGTCGGGCTCAGATACCTGAGTACCTCGAAATCGGTGCTGCCCCCGACGACAGATTCGACGAGAAAGAGGGTAAAGACCAGGCCGACGCCCGCCCGTTCGGCGATAGCGGCCCGGTCGACCGAGACAGAGAAGACGAGACCGATGCCCGCACAGACGAGAAGGTATGGAACCGAAAGGAGGTGGACGACCGCGAGTGCCACCGGGTCGATGGACTCCCCGATTGCCGCTACCAGTCCGTAAAGGACGCCGGCTGTGACGGCGTTGACCACGGCGATGGGCACGAGCAGGGATGTGAATAACTCCAACAGCAACCGGGACCGAGAGATCGGAAAGGAGAGCAACAGGTCCATCCGCTCGTTCTCGATGTCACCGGCAATCAGGCCCCCGGCGGTGTACGCGAAATACAGTCCCAATCCAAGCAGCCACACGAAATTGAAAATCTGTGCACTCAGGAATCCCTCGACCGTCGAGAGTGCCTCGATTCCGAACGCGTTCCTGATTGCGGCCGGGGCTTCCTGGAAGAGTTCCTCGTACTCGACGCCTTCGAGAGCCGAAAAATACCAGACGATGAACCCACTGTAGAGGGCGATTGCAACGGTCAGAACTGCCGTTCCTTTGAGCCGTCGTCTGCCCTCGTGTCTGGCGGTTTCAAGCATGTGACTCTCCTCCAGTGACCTCATCGGCCCCGTAGTAGTGAAGGAATATATCCTCCAGTGGTGGTTCACTGATATCTATCTCACGGATATCGTACCTCGAGAGCTCGTCCAGCAGTCTGTCGTACTCGCCGGTGTAGACGAACTGGATTCCGTCGGGAAAGTGGGTCACGTCGACAACGCCATCAAGATCGACAAGCTCCGAGGCACTCTCTGAGTCCATCTGGACCCGAACGCGTTTTCCGCCCCGCTCCAACAACGTCTCTACGTCTTCGAGTGTGACCAGCTCCCCGTTCCGGAGAATTCCGACGCGGTCACAGACGCGCCGGACTTCACTCAGGACGTGTGAGGAGAAGAAAATTGTCTTTCCTCGCTCACGCTCTGCTCTGACGAACTCGTTGAATTCCTCCTGCTTGAGTGGGTCGAGACCCGAAGTGGGCTCGTCCAGTATCACGAGGTCAGGGTCGTGCATGAACGCCTGGATGATGCCCAGCATACGCTCGTTGCCGCTCGAATACTCGCGCACCGGCCGGTCCAGCGGTGGCGTGAATATCTCACAGAGTTCTTCGCGACGCTGACCGCCTTTCATCGATTCGTGGTAGTCGAGAACCGTCTCGCCGGTCACCCCAGGGTCGAATCCGAGCGTCGCCGGCAGATAGCCGACTCGCCGCTTTGCATCAACGAGTGCTCGTTCGTTGCTGACATCTGCACCGAGCACCGTCGCGCCCCCTGCCGTCGGCTTCAGCAGTCCGAGCAGGGTTCGGATGGTGGTCGTCTTGCCCGCCCCGTTCGGACCCAGAAATCCGAATATCTCGCCGCTCTCGACTGCGAAACTGACCGAGTCGAGGGCGCGAACGTCACCGTACTCTTTTGTCAACGATTCGACCTCGATGGCTGGCATACCGGATACGTTTCCCGGCAGATAAATGGTTCTTCCGGCGACCCTAACCGGCGTCGTCGAGGGACATCTCCCGTTTGACTGTGTGATGACTCACGATGGTCACACCAAGTGAGAGCGAGGTACACTGGAAGCGGACGTCGCAATACGCTTCTCTCAGCTTTGTATCTGGGATTTATGACAGGTATACTTGATGATGCCAGAGCACCGACGCGAGCCCAAATTATGGGTGAGATAATGGACTTATATGTGTTGAACAAAAAAACAGAAATAAGCAATGCAATGTCGATGTTGTTCTACCCACCAGGAGGAGAGAGATGAGTAGTATTCCGACGCGGGTTGGTGACTTTCTGACAACATACACGAAGACCGTAATCCTCGTCGTCCTCGTGATGACTGTCGCAATCGGCGCAGGGATGTCACAGGTCGAACAGCAGTCAGATACCGAGCAGTTCGAGAGTGACTCGCCGGCGGCAGACGCCCAGGCCTACATCGAAGAGAATCTGACAATCGACGACGGCAACAACGAGGCCCTCGTTCAGGTCATCCAGCGCGGCGAGAACGTCCTCACAAAAGAGTCCGTTCTGGAGTCGTTATCGCTCCAGGCAGAGATGCAGGAGCGAGAGACGATTCGCCGGACGTTCACCGACGAGCGGCCGGTCTTTGGGTACGCTAACGTTATCGGGACGGCTGCAGTCCGCGCAGGGCAGCCAGAGGGCGAGGCGAGCGAGCAGCCGCCGACACTCGCCGAGCAGCGCGCGGCGGTAGAAGAACTCGACCAGGAACAGCTCGAAGCTATCGTCACAGACGTGTTCGGCCAAGACGGAAATCCCCTGGCGCTGAGTTTCATGCCGGCGTCCTACGAGCCTGGGTCGACGACCGCACAGGCGGGGAGCACCATCGTTAGACAGTCACTCGATACCGAGGTCCAGGACCCGAACTCCTTCCCCGAGGACCTCACCCAGGCACAGCTCGAAATCAGAGAGATAACGCAGGAACGGAGCACGCAGTACTCGATTTTCGGATTCGGCATCCTGAACGACGAGATTAGCCAGTCACTCGGTGACAGCGGTGCGCTCGTCGGGCCGCTTGCGCTGTTGTTCGTCGTCGTCGCGCTGACTGTCGCCTACCGCGACGTGCTCGACATCATCCTCGGTGTCGTCGGTATCATCGGCGTACTGGTGTGGACCTTCGGATTCATGGGATGGGCGAACATCTCGTTCAACCAACTGCTCCTGTCTGTCCCGGTTCTCCTGATTGGGCTCTCGATTGACTACGCGATACACGTCTTCATGCGCTACCGCGAGCAGCGTGGTGCCGGCGAGGACGATATCGGTATTCGTCGGTCGATGTCGCTCGCGCTCGCAGGCGTCGGCGCGGCGCTCGTCTGGGTGACCGTAACGGCGGCAATCGGCTTCCTGGCGAATCTGACCAGTCCGATTGGACCACTGCAGGACTTCGGTATCGTGAGTTCTGTCGGTGTTGTCGCCGCGCTCGTCATCTTCGGCGCGTTGATGCCTGCAGTCAAAATCGAGCTCGACGGCTTCCTCGAAGCCCGCGGAATCGACCGACAGAAACGGGCCTTCGGCACCGGTGGGTCGACGTTCGGTCGGCTCTTGACTGGCGGTGTCGCGGCCGCACGGCGATTCCCGGTTGCCGTTGTCGTCTTCGCTATCTTGCTCTCGCTGGCGGGCGGGTACGGTGCCACGCAGGTCGACACCAGCTTCGACGAGACGGATTTCCTGGCCGATAGCCCACCGGAGTGGACCGAAAGTCTGCCAGGTCCGATGGCTCCCGGAACATACCAGATAAACGAGGACCTGGAGTTCATCGGTGAGAACTACCAGCAGGAAGACAACGAGGCAGAGGTACTGATACGTGGCGACGTGACAAACGAGCAGACGCTGCGGTGGCTTGCACAGGCCAGTGAACAGGTTGGTGGCCTCGAAACACTGTTCGTCGGGCCAAACGGTCCCGATATCTCCTCGCCGCTGTCGGTGATGGAGCGAACCGCCGCACGCGGGGCCGAGGCCGCTGCGATTCCTGCCGGCGAGCGCACTGACCAGGAAAACGCGCTGGCCGAGTTCGCGGGGGCCTACGACCAGGCCACCGGCGAAGACGGGGTCCCCGAGGGCAACGTCGAGGAGTTGTACGACCTCCTGCTCACGGCGAACCCAGATGCGTCTGAGTTCATCCACAACGAGAACGGCCAGTACCGGGCGATTCGCCTCCAGTTCGGCGTCACCGGCAACGCGAGAATCGGCGACATAGCCGACGACAACCGTGACGTGTCCGAGACCATCGTGACGGCAAGCGGGGGCTCCCTGACGGCAACCCCTGCCGGTGACCAGGTTATCTTCGACAAGGTCCAGCAGGACCTGCTCGATACGGTCATCCAGGGGCTGTTGATTACGCTCGTTGCTGTCTTCCTCTTCCTCTCGATTGCGTACAAGCTGACGGGGAATCCGGCGTCGCTCGGGTTCGTCACGCTCGTCCCTGTTGCGCTTGCGGTCACGTGGATTCTCGGCTCGATGTGGTTACTTGAGATTCCGTTCAACACGCTGACCGGCACAATCACCTCCCTGACCGTCGGGCTCGGAATCGCCTACAGCATCCACATCAGTTCGCGGTACGAACTCGAACTCCGAAGACGGGGTGATGTCTGGGAGGCGATGGAGACGACCGTCACCGGCACCGGCGGTGCGTTGCTCGGCAGCGCCGCGACGACCGTCGGCGGATTCGGCACGCTGGCAATCGCTATCCTGCCGATTCTCCAACAGTTCGGTATCATCACAGGCCTCACAATCATCTACGCGTTCCTGGCGAGTGTCTTCGTGTTGCCCTCGCTTCTGGTCCTGTGGACGCGGTATCTCGGCCCGTCGGGGTACTTCCCCGAAGACGAGTCATCAGAGGAGACCGTTCCGGGCGGCGACGAACAGCCTGCTGCCGACGCTGAACAGGACGCGTCGTAGGCGGGGCGGTAGATTTCTGTCTTCGTAGCCTCTATCTGTTGTATCCCATGGTAACACAACTTGACGAGGGTGCAATCTGGCTGCTCGACCTCGGTATGGTGAACGCGTATCTGGTCGACGACGGGACGGTAACACTCGTCGACGCCGGTACACCGGGATCAGTCGATACGCTGGTCGCTGAAATCAACGCCGCGGGATACGACACCGACGCAATCGAGCGAATCCTCGTTACACACTACGACTTCGACCACGTCGGCGGCCTCCCCGGCCTGGGTGTTGATGTGCCGATGTACGCGATGGAACCAGACGCGAGCTTCCTGGACGGCACGGACAGCCCGCCTTTGGCGAGTAAGAAAGGCGCGTTCCAGCGTGTTGCCGGCCTCTTCCAGCGCCCGCCAGAGACCGGTGTCAGTCGCATCCAGGACGGTGAAACCGTCGGCAAATTCACCTCCTACCACACGCCTGGGCACACGCCGGGACATACAGCTTTCTATCACGAGGACCTGGGTCTCGCAGTCCTCGGCGATCTGGTGACAGGTGACGACGGCAAGCTCGAGACGCCACCGTGGCCGCTGGCTGCCAGCAACAGCCAGAACAGAGCGAGTATCCGTGCACTTGCTGCCCGCGACCTGTCGTTCGAGATTGCGTGCATGGGACATGGCGACCCGGTCACCGTCGCCGGTGACGAGGCACTGGACGCACTCGCCGCGGGGATATAACGAGTGGGACTGTTACTCGATTTGTGTCTGGAGGCGCTCGATTCGCTCGTCGGTCGGTGGATGTGTTCCCAGCAGGCGACGATAGAGAAACTTGGCTGTGCGGTCGAAGAACTTTCGTTCCTCCCACGGCGGCGGGACGATTCCAAAGGCCGCCGTCGACCACTGAACCCGGAGGTCTCTCGGCGACCGAACAGTGTACTCTCGGTCGAGCGTCGACAGGGCACTCGCCATCGCAGTGGGGTTGCCGGTCAACTCGGCGGCGGCTTGGTCTGCGACGTACTCCCGGTATCGTGTGACTGTCGGCACTACGAGCCGATTGACGACGTAGATTGGGGCAGCGAGAAGCAGGAGTGGAAACAGGAAAACGTCTCCATCCGAACCCTCCACCCGCTGTGTGAGGTGAACGAACCCCTGTGCTTTCACTCGCGGGAACGAGAGTGCCGTTAACACTGCCGCATCCCGGTTGAGCAGATGCGCGAGTTCGTGGGCGAGGACCGCATCTATCTCCTGGTCGTCGAGTGAGTCGAGAAGCCCCTGTGAGACGAGAATTGCCGAGTTCTGCGGTCGGTAGCCGACGGTTGCGGCCTGTGGCAGCCGGGATGCGCCAATCTCGACAGCTGGGGCTTGACAGTTTGCCTGCGCTGCCAGCCGTTGAAGCCGACGGCTAACGTCTTGTTCTCGTTCCGGGTCCGAGATGAGGTCGTATTCGTCTTCGAGTTGCGTTCGGATACTCCCGGTAGAGTGTAACTCGTCACGGATGAGCCAAGCAGTATACCCGACGACAATGAGTGTTCCAGACGCGATACTGACTGCCACCACGTCACTTGGTCCGAAGACTGCCTGACCCAGGGCTTGGACGAGAATCAGACCGACGCCAGCGCCGGCTAGTATCGTCAGTCCTCGGCTCCTGTTTCGAATCGATGGCGGTTCCCAGAGGCTCTTGCCCACTCGCTGTACCGGTCCGTACACCGGGTCACCCTCGCTGAGACGACGTGTGAGTATTCCCGGAGATGTCACCTGATGGAGGCCAGCAATCACGAGCCGCCAGGAGAGGAATACAAACACGCCGAACGCGGCGAGGGCGAGCAGCGATATCCCGAACACACCCATGAGTAATAATACGAAACCAGAGATAGCTGTAGCCAGCACGACCTCCGCGGCAAGCAGTATCCCGACAGAGACCAGACACAGGAGGGAGGCAACAACCATTCGGAGCCACAGCCCGGCTTTTAATCGACGACGGGTCACACGCAGACTAAACGGCGAAAGAAGCTTAAATCGCTCGCCGTGTTACTCTGTTCACGCCGCGTCGACGAGTTTGTACGCACCGCCGTCGATATCGTCATCTTCTGGGTCCGGGGCGCGCTCTGCGTAATAGATGTCGCCGTCCCGGACCAGGGGCGTGCTCGTCACGACGCCCTCGTGTTCGACCTCCCAGACCTCCTTGCCGGTCTCGATGTCGACCGCATACAGCGACTGGTCTTTCGAGCCGAAGACGACCCGATGCTCGCAGACGGTTGGACAGCCAGTGAGCGGTCCCCCCGTCTCGAAAGTCCACTCTATCTCTCCGGTCTGTGCGTCGAGTGCGTAGAGGTTGTCGTCGTGGCTGCCGCCGAAGACGAGGTCACGCGTCGGGTCGACGCCCGGCCCCATCATCGAGAGCCAGCCCGTCTTGACGGACCAGTCCTCGGTCCCCGTTTCGAGGTCGACGCGGTAGATGTTCTGGTCCCAGGAGCCGAAAAAGGCCGCGCCGTCGTATGTCGTCACTGGCCCTTTGATTTCGCCGTCGGTATCGTTCGTCGGGTTCGTCTCAAAGGTCCATGCGAACTCCAGGGAGGGATACTCCCAGCCGTAGAGCATGCCGTCGTTCGACCCGACCGTCATGTACCCCGCGTCGGGGTCGATAGCCGGCGTCGAGTGTGGGTGGTCGGTCGGACGGCTCTTCTCGTCCTCCCAGAGCACCTTTCCTGTCTCCGGGTCGACCGCGAAGATACTCCCCTCGGGGTCCGGGTATTCGACCGCCATGTAGATTGCTTTGCCGTCGTATTTCGGACTCGACCCGATGGAGCCACCCAGCTTCGTCGACCACTCCTCGCGTCCGGTCTCCGCATCGAAGGCGTACAACACGCCGTCGTAGGCCCCGATGAAAACGCGGCCATCCGCGACGACGGGTGTGCCGTGGATACCGCGGCCGACGAGGTCGGTTTCTCCTTGCCACTGTATCTCCCCGTCGGCAGAGATTGCAGAGAGGAGCCCCGTATCGCCGGGAAAGGCGACTTCTCCGTCCGACAGCGAGACGGCGCTGGCTTTCGCGGCGCTGTGTTCGCCGGTGTTGTGTTCGGGAATCCGCCACTCCTGTTCGACGGCATCAGGGACTGTTTCCCCCGGTCGGTAACCCCAGTTCTCCAGCGAGTGACGGAACTGGCTCACGCCGTCGAGGACCGTATGCCCGAACGACGCTTCGACTCTGTCGAACGCCGTGGCTCCGCCCTCGAAGAAGACTCCCTCTGCGCGGAACCCCGCTTCCGGTGCCTGACAGCCGGCGGCCGCGGCTGTGATGCCGGCGATACCGGCTGTCAGGACCTCACGGCGCGAGAATCGGTCAGACACGGCTGTGACCTCCTACTGCCTGCGGCGTATCGCCTGTTGTGTTTGCCTGGAGGGGATGCGAAACAGCTCTGAGAGTCTCACGGGGCTGCTGGATGACTGTGGTGTCCATAGCCCCACCGACTTCCGCGAACAAAATGTAGGTTCTGGTCTCGTGCGGTGTGTCGGGCAGGTCCCTCTGCTATGCTGTCTCGGATACGCCGACGAAGCTTTTTATTGCTGGCCTGGATGCTACTTTTTATGTTCACACCCGCAAGTAGTGATAGCTTTCTTGGAGGGGACCTGTGGTAGACCTGGTCCTCTCCTCGGCTCAGCTCGCCCTCGCGCTGTTTCTGGTCGTCTTGAACGGCTTTTTCGTCGCCTCGGAGTTCGCCTTCGTCAGAATCCGAGAGACATCTGTCAGGCAACTCGCCGAGGAGGGGCGGCCCGGCTCGGCGGTCCTCGAGGAGGTGATGGATAAGCTCGACAACTACCTCGCCGTGACACAGCTCGGTATCACCATCGCGTCGCTGGGGCTCGGGTGGGTCGGTGAGCCCGCTGTCGCGGCGCTTCTCGAACCGGTGCTCGAGCCGGTGCTTCCCGAGAGCGCCCTCCATCTCGTCGCCTTCGCACTCGGATTCAGTATCATCACGTTCCTGCACGTCGTGTTCGGGGAACTCGCCCCGAAGACGATTGCAATTGCCGAGGCCGAACGCCTCGCTCTTTTCGTCGCGCCGCCGATGAAAATATTCTATCTTCTCTTCTATCCGGGCCTGATTGTGTTCAACGGAACGGCAAACGCCTTCACTCGACTCCTCGGAGTACCACCGGCCTCAGAGACCGAAGAGACACTCGAAGAACGTGAGATTCGTCGCGTGCTCGCACGCTCGGGTGAGAAAGGCCACGTCGACATGGCCGAAGTCGAGATGATTGAGCGCGTGTTCGACCTTGACGATACCACCGTCATGGAGGTGATGGTCCCGCGCCCGGACGTGGTGGCGCTCCCGGCGGACGCGTCTATCTCGGAGATTCGGGCGACAGTTCTCGAATCGGAACACACCCGGTACCCGGTCGTCGAGGCCGACGACCCTGACCAGATTGTCGGATACGTCGACCTCAAAGACGTTCTCCGGGCCACAGAATCCGGCGAGTCTGTCACGGCCGGTGACCTCGCTCGGGAGGTCATCATCGTCCCGGAGACCAAATCCGTTAGCGATCTGCTGATCCAGTTTCGCGAGGAACACCGACAGATGGCCGCGGTCATCGACGAGTGGGGCGCACTGGAGGGTATCGCCACACAGGAAGACGTGGTCGAGGCAATTGTCGGCGACCTCCGTGACGAGTTCGACGCCGGGGACGACGAAGCGACCATCCGGAAAGTGGATGAGAGCCAGTATCTCGTCGACGGGAGCGTCCCGCTGGGGACGCTCAACGACACACTCGGAACGGATTTTGAGGGGGAAGGATTCGAGACCGTCGGCGGACTGGTACTTGATCATCTCGGGCGAGCGCCCGAGCCAAACGATACTGTCGAGGAGACGGGGTATATGTTCGAGGTGACGGACATCGACGGGACGAGGGTCTCTGCTGTCCGGATTGACCTGATGGAGGACTCCAATCCCATAGCTGAGTAACCGACAGCCACTGTCCTCAACCGAGGTGTGTCAGCTCACACACGGATTTAAGACGGTGTAGTCCTACACTATAGTATGGCAATTGGCCCACCGCAGGAACTCGCTGACTTTGGAACTCGTTCGATCCTGACCCACGCAATCATGGCGTTTGGCTTCCTCGGCGCAGCCACCTCCGCGCTCCTCGTCGAGGGACAGATCGGGCTGGTCTCGTTTGTCGCCTTCGTGAACTTCACTGCCGGCATGTGGATTTGCCAGTCGATTCATTCACTTGGCAGCACAGCCGCTGGCGTCGAGTACGACGGCGTTCTCAACGAGGTCCTGAGTTATGTCCGCTAGTGGTGTCGATGTTGGCAGATTAGCCCGGACGGCACTGCTCATCACCTTCGTTACCGCGGTGTTCGTCCTCCTCGCCGCCGAGCAACTCTCCGGAAACGTGTTGCGGGTCGGTATCGGTGCTATCGGAGCTGTCGCGTTTGTGACCGCGATAACTTCGTTTCTCATCGCGGCCGGGCAGTACTACGACGAAAGCGCTGCGTCGTACGACTAGCTACTCTCGCAGCCGTTAGTTGAACGGGTTCCCGCCGCCGCCGCCCATCCCGCCCATACCGGGGCCGCCGCCCTGCTGTTGCATCTGTTGCATCATGCGTTCCATGTCGGCGTCGCCCATCCCCTGGAACTGCTGGAGGGTCTGGTCCATCATCTTGTGTTGCTGGAGAAGTTCACGGATGCGTTCTTCGGGTTTGCCGGAGCCGCGGGCGATACGTTTGGTCCGGCTCGCGCCAATAGTGCGTGGATTCTCCAGTTCGTCGTCGGTCATCGAGTCCATGATGACCTCGAAATCGCGCATCCGTTCCTCGGTCATGTCCATCGCGTCGTCGGGGAGCTGGTCCATCATCCCCCCGCCCATGCCCGGAATCATGTCCATCACCTGATCGAGCGGGCCCATCCGGTTCATCGCGTCCATCTGCTTTTTCATATCCCGCAGGGTGAACTGCCCTTCGAGCATGTCCTCGGGGTCCCACTCTTCGTCTTCCTCCTGGGCCTCCTCCATCGCGCGCTCGACACGCTCGGCCAACTGCTCGATATCGCCCATCCCCAGCAGGCGGGAGACGAAACTGGAGGACTCAAAGCGTTCGATGTCCTTGACGGTCTCGCCGGTACCGAGGAAGGCAATTGTCGAGTCGGTCTGGTCGACGGCCGCAAGCGCGCCACCACCTTTCGCAGTCCCGTCGAGTTTCGTGATAGCGACACCGTTGATACCGATTGCGTCCTCGAAGTCACGTGCCTGGTCTCTGGCGCTTTGCCCCATCGCCGCGTCTAGAACCAAGAGATTGCGGTCCGGGTTGACGGCTGCCTCGATACGCTCTATCTGGTCGATGAGGTCTTCGTTCAGGCCGTCACGACCGGCCGTGTCGACGATACGAACGTCGGCGTCTGCCGTCGCTTCGAGTCCGTCGGTCGCAATTTTCACTGGGTCGTCCTCGTCCGGGTCGCCGTAGAAGTCCACCTCGGCGTTCTCTGCCATCTGCTTGGACTGGTCATAGGCACCGGGACGGTCGGTGTCAGTCTGGATGACTGCGGGCCGGAGCCCCTTCTTCGAGAACCACCACGCCATCTTGGCGGCAGTGGTCGTCTTCCCCGACCCGTACAGGCCCGCGAGAAGAATCGTCTGTTCTTCGAGCGGGAGTTCGGTCGACTCGCCGAGCAACTCGACCAGTTCCTCGTAGACGATACGAAGCACCCAATCCCGCGCGGAGGTGCCGGCGGGTGGCTCTTCTTCCAGCGCCCGTCCCTTGATACTGTCTGAGAGGTCTTGGACGAGCGCGATGTCCACGTCTGCCTGGATAAGCGAGCGCTGTATCTCCTTGACGACGCCTTCGACGTCTTCCTCGGAGATACGGGATTTTCCCCGGAGGTTGTCGAGCGTACCCCGGAGCGAACTGCCGAGATTATCGAGTACCATTTGCCTGCAGGTACGTCGCCGGGTCGGTAAAGCCTTTTTCTCCCTGTCTCGGAGAACAGGGCCGTTTTAAGACTGCGAGCCGAGGATGTGACCACGATGGAGGAAACGCCGGAGGTTGCGGTACTCAGACTCGGCCACCGGCCGGGTCGAGACGAGCGGACGACCACACACGTCGGACTGACAGCGCGTGCGCTGGGGGCCGACCGTGTCATCCTCGCTGGCTCTGGGGCCGGACGCGGCGAGACAATCGAGGACATCACCGACCGCTTTGGCGGCCCCTTCTCGGTCGAGAGCACCGACGAGCCGATAGCGACTGTCGAGAACTGGGAGGGACCAGTCGTCCACCTGACGATGTACGGCCTGCCGATTCAGGAGGTCGAGGGCGAAATTCGAGACGTCGCCGGCATCGGAAGCGACGACACGGAAGACCTACTCGTCGTCGTCGGGGCCGAGAAGGTCCCCTTCGATGTCTACGAGGCGGCCGCGTTCAACGTTGCTGTTACGAACCAACCCCACTCCGAAATTGCGTCACTCGCCGTCTTTCTCGACCGACTCTTCGAGGGTCGGGAACTCGACCGAGAGTGGACCAACGCACAACAAGTCGTTGTCCCGAAGGCAGAGGGAAAACAGGTCACAGAGCCTGAGTGAGGGCCGTCGTGCGGAGTTGTCCCTGTCTCGCCACGACACGCCGGGAACGAGACTTTATATATACTCGTACCTACCTAGTTAGTACTAGAGATGAGTCTCGACAGCGGGAGTCCCCAGCGGGTCGCGCCTGAACTGTTCGAACACGTCTCGGAGGGCGTGGTGGTAGTCGACGACGAGAATCAGGTGGTATACATCGACGAGACTGCGGGCGAGTTGCTCGATGTCGACCCCGACGGCGTGACCGACGGTTCAATCGATTCGCTGTTCGACAAGACGGACATTCCTGACGCGGTTCGTGCCGGTGATACCACGACCGTGGCGGTCAGCAGTACAATCCCAGCCGACCTGACCGCGTCGGTACGACAGCTCGATACCGGTGTCGCGGTAATTCTGGACCGAGAGCGGAGCCGCCAGGAATCGATTCTCGCCCAGCTCCATGACGTGGCGTCGGCGCTCGCGTTGAACCGCGACGAGAAAATCCGCCGGATGCTCGAACTCGTCACCGAGCACCTCGGTGTGGAGTACGGCTTCGTCACGCGTATCGCAGACGATACCCAGCGGATACTGCACAGCGTCGGTGACCATCCGGACCTGACGGCCGGAGCGTCAGCACCGCTGGCCGAGACGTACTGCCAGTATACGCTCGAAGACGGCGAGGCACAGACCGTTGAGGCCGCAAGCGAAGAGGGCTGGGGGGATGAGCCCGCCTATGAGCGATTCGAGCTCGAATGCTACCTCGGCGTTGTTCTCTCGGTCGACGGCGACCAGTACGGCACCGTCTGCTTTGCCGACAGGAACCCCAAAGACGACGGCTTCGACGAGCACGACGAGTCCGTGGTCCAGGCGCTGGCGGATTGGCTGACGCTGATGCTCGAACGCGAGACATACGAGCAGGAGCTCAAACACCAGCAGGCGGTCGTCGAGAGCTTGCTCGATAGTCTTCCGGACCCGGTGTACGCCTTCGACAAGGAGGAAACGCTCATCCAGTGGAACAAGCGCTTCGAGGAGATCACCGGCTACGGACCGGGAGAGATTGCAGATATCGAACCGACGGATATCATCACCGCTGAAGACAGCCAGCAGATGACCGAGATGTTCGACTCGGTGCTGTCGGGTGACCGGCTGTCGGCGGAGGCGATGCTCGAAACGAAGGAGGGAACACGGATTCCTTACGAGTTCTCGGCAGCGCCACTGTACGACGAGTCCGGAGAAATCACCGGCGTCACCGGTGTCGGCCGGGACGTGACCGAACGGAACATGCACCGCGAGCAACTCTCTGGTATTCTGGAGACGACTCGCTCGCTGATGCAGGCCCGGGACAGGCAACACGTCGGCGAACTCGCGGCCAACGCCGCCGCGGAGCTCGTCGACGAAAACGTCGCCCTCTTTCGCCTGTACGACGGCAACGCCCGGACGCTGGAGCCGATTGCGGCCACCGAGGCAGCAGAACAAAAGCTAGGAGACCGCCCCACTTACGGCATCGATGAGGGATATCCCGGCACCGTCTTCGCCTCCGGCGAGCCGACAATCGTCGATGACTTCGCCGTTATCGACAACGACTTCGAGTACGGCGACATCCGGTCGGCGATGTACTACCCCGTCGGTGTCCACGGGACGATAACGGTCGGCTCGACGGAGCCAAACGCCTTCGACGAGACCGACCAGAGCATCCTGGGACTGCTCGCGACGAGTGCGGCCGCAGCCTGCATGCGCGCGAAACGGACCCAGGAGATTCGAGAGGCCCGCGAGCAGTCCGACCGGCTGCTCGACCGCGTGAACGGCTTGGTCCAGAATACTGTCGAGGTACTGGTTCAGGCGCGGACACGCGACGAACTGGAGAGTAACGTTGTCACAGAACTCGCGGCGACAGAGCCCTACTCGTTTGCCTGGGTTGGCCAGCCCGACGTGACCACAGAAGAGCTGTTGCCGACTGCGTGGGACGGTGACGGCTCTCTGTCTGTCGACGGACAGCGGTTCGACCTCTCACGCGAGAACGAGCCGGTCGCTCGCGCATACCACGAGGGCACGACACAGGTACTCACCGATATGACCGAGGTGTACGGCCCGCTGTCCGATGTCGTCGCCGATAGCGACGTCGGGGCCGTCGTCATCATCCCACTCGTCTACAAGGACGCGACCTACGGGGTTCTCTCGGTGTGTGCTGACGACAGTGAGGTGTTCGACGAGCGCGAGCAGGTCATCCTGGATGCGCTTGGTCGGGCGGTGGCAAACGCAATCAACGCGGTCGAGCGCGGCCGCATCCTCGACGCGACGGAGATTATCGAACTGGAGTTCGCCGTCGACAGCCCCGACCTCCTGTTTAACCGCCTTTCGGGCCCCACCGAGGGAACGCTCGAAGCGGTCGGTATCGACTATCGGTCCGACGGCGCAGTCCGGCTCTATCTTTCGGCCGAAGACGTCGACACCGAGGCATTCATCGAGCGGGCTCGCACTGACAGCGTGGTGCTTGAGATGACGACAATCGTCGACCACGAGGACGAGTGTCTCGTCGAGCTGGTCGTCGAGGAGTCGCTGCTGGCGGTGCTCGCCGAGTACGGGGCTGTCACCAAGGAGGTCATCGCCGAAGACGGGGGAGCCAGATTCACCGTCGAACTCCCCGCCGAAGCCGAGGCCAGAGAGCTGTTCGAGCTGGTCGAGTCGCGGTATCCCGGGACGGACCTGCTTGGGTACCACGAGCGCGAACGGGCCGTCGAGACCAGACAGGACTTCAAGGCGGCGCTGAGCGATCGCCTGACCGACAGACAGGAGACTGCGCTCAAGACAGCCTACCTTGGCGGCTTCTTCGACTGGCCCCGAGATATTGACGGCAACGAACTCGCCGAGGCGATGGATATTGCCCGACCGACCTACCACCAGCACCTCCGGGCTGCACAGGCGAAGGTTTTCGAGGAACTGTTCGAGTAACAGGACCCTGATGTTTTTCTGCCTGGTGGCCGAACACTGAGGTATGTCATACGACACAGTCAGTTACGACGAGGTCGAACCGCGCGCACCAGGCATGCACTTCCTCCGGACCGAACTCGGCTGTGAGAACCTCGGATTCACCGTCCTCGATGCCGGAGAAGGGTGGGACGGGATGGAACACGACCACGCGGAAGACGGCCAGGAAGAGGTCTATCTGCTCGTCGATGGCTCGGGGGTACTGACAGTCGAGGGCGACGAAATCGACCTCGAACCCGGTGAGGCCGTTCGGGTCGACGCCGACGCGTCGCGCCAGCTCACCTTCGGCGAGGAGAGCACGATGGTCATCGCGGGCGCGCCCTGAGGACGGTTGCTTATCTGACGCTGGCGACAGTTTTTCTGAGGTTGATAAGTTCCGGTTGATATATACCCGCCGGGTGAGAACGCCACATCGTATGAGTTCGCACGTGGACGCCGAAATCGAGGAGCTGTCGGCGGATATCGAGGTCGACGACGACGAGCCCGTTCCAGTTGGAGTCAAACTAGGAAGTACACGAACAGTCATCGTTCTCCCCACCGAGGACGGCGACCTCAAGACGATACGGACGCTGACCTGCCTCGCCCGCTACGAGGACGCCCTCACCGGCGAAGAGCAGTTCCTCTACGGTAACGAGGCCGCCCGCGAGTACCCCGACCGGGTTGAGTTCATGCTCCGGTCTGGGCTTCCCGAGGACGAGGATCGCGCCGAGTTGACCGAGCAGTTCTTCGAGGCGGTCATCGACTCCTACGACATCCCCGAGGAGAGCGCCGTCGTCTACGCGATTCCGACCATCGACAACCCTGCTGGACTGGACAACCTCAGTGAGGTTATCGAGAACAGCTCTATCGGAGCGGCGCTCATCGAGAGCTACCCCGAGTCGTTGTGTGGCTCGATTCCAGCCTTTGGCGACGACCTCCAGGCAATCGAAGAGATATTCATCGCTGTCAACATGGGTTCGACGAACCTCGAAGCCTCCGCGTACCGCCGCGGCGAGCAGATTTCACCTTTCACGACGGGTGCGGTGACCGGCAACGAGGTCGACCGCATCATCGCCAACTACGTCGAAGAGGAGACCCAGGGCCGGGTCAACGTGGATGTCACGCAGGCCCGAGAGTACAAGGAGAACCACGCCGATTTCGACAGCTTCGAGCCCTTCACCGACATCATCCAACAACCCGGCGGCGGCAGCCACGAGTTCACAATCGAGCGCTCTGTGATGGACGCCACGAACGAGTATCTCGACGAGGCCGTCGAGAAGTTCTCGAACACGTTCCTCTCACAGCTCGCGAACGACCACATGAAGATCTACCAGCTCGCGCTGGACCAGCCTATCGTCCTCACCGGCGGCATGGCATGTGTGCCGGGCATCGTCGATGCCTTCGAGGAGCGTCTGGGCGAGGAACTCGGTCGAGACGTCGAGGCGATTACCGCGGACAGAGCAGACCTCGCCGCGACCGTCGGGGCCCAGCGAATCGCCGCGCGACTCGCAGAAATCGAATAATCATCGATGTTCGGAACGAGCGGCATCCGTGGACCGGTCGGCGAGGAAGTGACTGCCTCGCTCGCGCTCTCGGTGGGCCGCGCACTCGGCGTCGACAACGAACGGGTCGTCATCGGACGAGACCCGAGAGACAGCGGCGCGGCGCTTCTGGATGCGCTGGCTGCGGGCCTGCGTGAATCCGGTGTCGACGTGGTAGATTTAGGAATCGCCGCAACGCCGACGATTGCACGCGCGGTGTCCTGGGAGGAGGCAGACGCCGGCGTCGCGGTGACAGCCTCACACAACCCACCACAGGACAACGGTATCAAACTCTGGCAGCCGTCGGGCCAGGCGTTCGACGCCGGCCTTCGGCGAGCGATTACCGAGCGCGTCGAAAACGGCGACGCGGCGCTTGCCAGCTGGGACGCGTTCGGGACGCGGAGCCACCGTGACCACACCGCGACACATCGTGACCGTCTGGTCGAGGAGGTCACTATCGAGGAACCGCTCTCGGTTGTCGTCGACGTCGGTAACGGAGCGGGCGGAGTTACCGTCGACGCACTCGACGCGCTCGGCTGTGCGGTCGAGACACTCAACGCACAGCCGGACGGTGCGTTTCCGGGCCGGCCCAGTGAGCCGACCGCAGAAAACTGTGAGTCACTGTGCGCGCTCGTCGCCAACAGCGACGCGGACCTGGGCATTGCACACGACGGTGACGCCGACCGGATGCGCGCGGTGACAGAAGACGGCGAGTTCGTGGGTGGTGATACATTGCTGGCTCTCCTCGCTCGCGACGCCACACAGGCCGGTGAGTCCGTCGCTGTTCCTGTCGACACGAGCCTCGCTGTCGAGGATCACCTTCGGGAGGCCGGCATCGAGACGACGCGAACTCCGGTCGGGGATGTCTACGTCGCAGAGCAAGCCAGTGAGGACGGCGTCGGGTTCGGTGGTGAGCCAAGCGGTGCGTGGATCTGGCCCGAGGTGACACTCTGTCCCGACGGGCCGCTGGCCGCCTGTCGCCTCGCCGCACTGGCTTCGGAGCAACCACTCTCAGCCCGCGTGGACGGGGTCGAGACGTATCCGATTCGCCGAGACTCGATCGAGGTTGCTGACAAGGCGGCTGTGATGGCCGCTGTTCGTGAGCGCGTTACCACAGAATTCAAGAACGTATCCGCGACCGATGGCGTCCGAGTCGACCTAGACGGCGGTTGGTTCCTGTTGCGAGCGAGCGGAACTCAACCACTCGTCCGTCTCACAGCACAGGCGCGCGAGGAGCGTTGTGCTGAGGATATCTTCGAACAGGCACAGACAATCCTCTCATCGGTTCTCGAATCACTGTAACTGCACCGAGACCACAGAACGCGCGTTATCCTCGTCGCGTCGAGCGTGCCTGTCTCACGTCCGCGCCATCACGTATCTTGTCTTCACACTGTGGGCAGACTCTGGGCGCGTCGACGCCATTTGGTGTGAATACACGTGCATAATCCGCCGTTACGAAAGCACCGCAGTTCTGGCATTCCGGCATACGTATATTCTTACGTAACTCAGTCATCTTAACTATTGGTGGTATGGTACTGATACACGACCGGAACATAACATCCAAGAAGGCGTTACGACGGGAAGTGGGCAGTTGTTTCTCCCGATTCGTCCAGCTCGATGACACGTTCAAACATCGACCGATATTCATCGATAATGCCATCTTCGTGGACGCCACGTGCGAGATGGAAGAGTCCAACGGCGTCGTGACTCTCGATGAGGCCTAACAGCGCGTGAACGGCCTCGCGAGTCTGCTGTTCGCCCGCGTAGTAAATCATCTCAGTTATCGAGTCGACGCTCACCCGGCGCTTTCCGTCGGTGGATTCGAGGAACTGTCCGGTCTCTTCGACGATGCTGTCGAGGTCTTCTGGTGTCGAAATGTAGCGGATGTGCTCGCTCTGTCGTCGTGTGTAGCCTCTGTCTGCCGAGACCGCGTCGAGGATTGTTGCATTCGACTCCCCGATTTCGTAGTGGTCGAGCTTCTGTTCGACCTCACGGGCGGTCGTCCGTGTGGAGACTGCGAGCAACTCGTCGGTGTCTGTTTTCAGAAAGTTCGTATCGATACGGTCTGTCTCACCTGTACTCGGATGGACGAGCAAGATACTGCTTCCTGCTGGAATCGACTCCGGCGTGTTCTCTAGCTCCAGTGAATACTCCATGTCGTGAACAACCGGATGGAACGGTCTTAAGTATTTGTGAGTAGCATCGCTACGACTCCGCAAGCGAGTGCACCCTGTCTGCCAGCGCCTCAAACCGGAGGAGCTGACACAACTCCGCTGTCTCGACGACCGTGATTTGGTCAGTGAGCGTCGCCTCTGCTTCGGGGGTGAGTGCTGCCGTGGTCACGATTGTCGCTGCGTCTGCTCCATCATTCGCGGCGAGTGTCTCCTTGCAGTCGGTCACGTCCGCAGCCTCGACGCTGCCGGCTGGAGCGTGTAGCGTCCAGAGTCCCAGCCGTTCCTCACTCGGGCGGTCGCGCATCGCCAAGATGTCGAACGCAGACGCGGACTGTACCGACGGCGACATGGTCGACCACCCCTGTGAACTCCAGAGCTCTTCAACGACAGTGTCGAACTGGTCGTCGGTCAGCCCTGCGAGCTGCCCCGCGAGCGTCGTCGACTGCTCGTCGCTGTCGTCTGTATCCGGCGTCGCCCCGGACGATTCTGGCTGACGCTCGTCGGCGGGTGTAGATTGCATCTGTTCGAGCAGTGAATCCTCTTCGCTCGTGCGGTCCACACTGTTGCTGGCTGTGGCTGCTTTCTCGGGATACCCTTCGCCTGCACGCTCTTGTCGCTGATTGCGGGCTGTCTCGTCTTGAGTCTCGTCGCCAGCCTGTTCGGCCGATTCTCCGCCAGTCTGTCCGCCATCTACGGCGTCGTCGGCCACTGATTGTCGGGCTGGATCGTCGTCATCCGCCTTCAGTACGACCGCGTCCTCGGAGTCAAGATGCAAGCCGGTGATGCTGACCGTCTCGGGAGTCGGCTGCCCGAGTGGCTCGTCCGGGGGGCCCTCTGAACGGCGCGTCTCTGCTCGCTCCTGCTCTGTCTGGATGTCGTCGAGCTTGCTGGGGCGGACCTCTCGTGCAATCTGTTCTGCCTCCGTGAGCTGCTCTGTAGCGCGCTCGTAGACACTGTCGGCTTGTTCCTCGTGACCACCGAGGGCCAGCCGGTCGGCTGCGTGAACCCACTGCTGACCGGCGCGGATGTAGCTCTCAACTGTTCTATCGGCGATTTCGACGGTCTGCTCCTTTATCTCCTCTTTGTCGACGACGAACTCCCTGGACTCTTTGGCCCACTCGAGCGTAAGTAGTTCCCGGTAGCCGTCCAGTGCCTTCATCCACCGGGTAGCGGCTTTCTCAGGGTCATCTGTCGCGATAGCATGTCGCCTGTCCGTGTCGGCGTCGACAAGCGGGGCGACTCGGAGCAGTTCCCGTTCCTTGACTGCACCTCGAAGCCGTCTCTCGAGGGTATCCTGCGGGGGCTCGGCCCCTTCCGTCGAGAGTGCGGCCTCGTATCTTCCGATGGCTCGCTCGTATCGCTCCGTCGCTGTCTCGTAGCTTTCCCCTGTCCAGGCTTCCTGTGCCCGATTGTGGGCGCGAGCACCCTCGGCCGCGGTCAATTTCCGTTCGAGCACTTTCACTCGCTCTGTGAGGGGAGTGGCCCGCGAATACACCCTGTCGCTTGCTGCCGGCCCGACCTCGGACATCCTGTTGCGTGCCCGTCTAACCTTCTCGTCGGCGTCGCCCAGTTCCTCGCGTGCCCTGTCGATAGCCGACTCTTCGAGCGCCCGCTCCGCGCTCGACACCTGCATCTCCGCCTCGTCGAGGAGACGCTGTGCGTGTGTCCACAGCTGTGCGAGCTCGTCTGCCCTTTCGGCGAGTGGTTCGATGTCCTCCGTGCACCGAAACAGCCAACGCTCGTCAGCGATGGTGTGGATTTCAACTGTACTCGTCCGGAAGCTCTCGAACTCCGATTTTACCTCCACGATACGGTCGAGCGGAATCTCGAACGTCTGATCACCACCACGCTGCCCAACGACAAAGAGAAGCCGCAGGTCGGTCAACAGGGCAAGCGCCTGGAGGTCGTCGTCTGGCTCGATGTGCTCGTTGCCCTGTTCGCGGTCGATCTCCAGGCCGGCTTTCGTGTTTCTGGCAGCGTAGCTCGGCGACTCTTGCCTGTCGAGGTACGTCTCCAGCGGGGCTGCTGACAACATCTTCCCACCGCCGAGCAGGCCGCCGGTAAGCGACGTACTCGTCAGTATCTCTGGCCGCTGTTCGTACTCGGTCAGGTCGATAACTTTCCCCATTCCCCTTTCCTATCGTTACCAAGCCGTCAAAATAAAAGTTCGCCACTGCTAGAGTCCAGACGGTAACCTATTTTGCTGGCCTGCTACAACTCTTCAATATGACTGATACTGTGACGCCACAACGGGAGTTGAAGGGAAAAAACGGGATGGGCGTATTCGGCTGGATGATTTTTGTCGGGATGGCAATCGTGCTGGCTCCGTTACTCCCGATTTATCTCCTTCTCAAACTTTACGAGTTCGTCAGTAGTGGCGATTCCGAGCAGGACGACGCGAACACGCCCGCCCAGTCGCCCCGGTAGTTGGCCTGGTCCCTCTGTTTTTATATCGGCAGGAGTGCAGACATCCTGTGCAGCGCTGGTGTGATATCGTCTACGACCCGACGCGGGACCGGCATATTGCCGGCTCGGAGGTGTCACATGAGTGAACGCGCCGTCGCCTGTGTCGTCGGCTCCAGTACAGTGGAGTGGTACCGCTCTGGGTGGGGGGCCCGCGATGGCGTTCTCAACTCAGTACTCAGTACCGACCATCCGATAGAGGAGTTAGCCGCCATCGACTGGCGTCCGATACCTTCCTTTCCAGAGAATCGGGGTCTCGACATGCAAACAACAGAAATCGTCTACCAGATTCGACCGTGCGGCGTCGACGTGTTCGTCCCGCTCTGGTTTGGGACGGGGCTGTTCGACCCGCCTGCCGAACCGACAGAAGGTGTGCTGGTCCCTGTTTCGTCGCTGAGCGAGGTTCGACACCTCCGCCGGAGTCACCGGGGACTGAAAGCGGAGATACTCGACGCAGTGTCTGAGGGCATGAACCCGGCGAGTGCGCATGCTCTCTCCCAACAGGTCTCTGCGCTCGTTCGAACGGTCGCTGTTCAGTTCCGCCGTATGGCAAGCATTTATACGTGATGACGAGACCACAGCCGGCATGCGCTGAGAACTACCGCGGCGTGTCACGCAGCGTGTGACACAGCACGTCGCGGTTCGGTCGTGTCACCTGTTCGCCCAGTAACCGAGACAACAGTGTTCTTTAGTGGGGTCATCGGATAGAGAGCGGTGTGAGCGCGAGCAAGACACTCACTGCGACCCTACCCGGCAGTGACCGCGCTCGGGAAATCGTCGAAACGGGAATCGACGAGGAGATGATGGTCACTGTCTTCGGGCGGTGTCGGGTCGAGTACGACGGACGGGCATCCAGCACGCTTGAGTCCGGTGATAGGCTGGTGGTTCTCAAACCAGACGGCACCGTCCTCGTCCATACAGAGGAAGGTCAACAGCCGGTCAACTGGCAACCGCCCGGCTGTACACAAGAGACAACAACCGACGACGGCCTGGTGGTCCAGAGCTACCGGGACAATCCCGAGGAAGAGCTCACGGTCGAGTTCAGCGCCGTCACACACGTGGTCGCCTATCACGTGACCGACGAGCAGGACCTCTCGTTGCAGGGAACTGAAGAAGATCTGCGCGAGCGTATCCTCTCGGAGCCGTCGCTAGTCGAGGACGGTTTCGAGCCACGTGCAACCGAGCGCGAGACTCCAGCGGGAGCCGTGGATATCTACGGCGTCGACGACAGCGGGAATGCGGTCGTCGTCGAACTCAAGCGCCGACGGGTCGGTCCAGACGCTGTGAGTCAGCTCAACCGCTACGTCGGTGCACTGAAACGCGACCTCCACGCCGAGATGGCGGTGCGTGGTATTCTGGTCGCGCCGTCGCTCACGGACAGTGCCCACCACCTGCTCGACAGACACGGACTGGAGTACGTTTCGCTTTCACCCCCCGACGAATAGCTACGCTGTCTGTCCCACTTCCTCAACGCGCGCGGCGATAACGACAAGTGCCTCTGCAATTGTCTCCAGTTCGTCGGCAGTCAGCGCCGTGAACGGAACCTCGTAGGTGACGGCGTCTCCGGTCACCGTACAGATCCCAGGCGTCTCGAAAGAGAGCAGCGCGGACGCCACCTCGGGAGTGAGGATTCTGTCGACGTTTCCGCTGGTCCCCTTGATGACGAAGTTGTCGTTGAGTTCCTCGTTCCCTGTTGGAACGCCACCCTCAGATTCCCCGCCAGAGTCACGCTCGAACTCGACGGTAAACGACGCATCGACATCGTTGACTACCGTCTTGACCTCGGTGTGTGTCTGTGAGAGAACTCCCTGTACGGCCGTCGAAACGGTCACCGAGCGGCCCTGGACAATCTTTTCCAGGTCTGTGGTGTGAGGCCCAATCTGGCGGGTAAACGAGGACTGTTCGACCATGTTGTTCCACTGGCTACGTTCCCGAAGACCCAAGCCGCCGAGTCCGACGAACCACACCACTGTGAGAACAAGTGCCACCACGAGCGAAGAGAACGGAAGGCCGATTGCAAAATCGAGTGCGACAATCAGAGCCATAGCTACACCGATACCCACCGACCAGGCTATCTGGAGTCGCTGCGTCCCGGTGTACTGTCGTCGCTCGGCCATCGTCGTGTACATTTCGCCGTAACGCAAAAAACCCAAGGACACCAGATGCGAGCTTACTCCGTCTGTCGCTCGCCAATCTCCTCGATTTGTTGCTTGAGCTGTGAGAGAACGTTCATCGCCTCCAGCGGGGTCATCGTCGCGATATCGACGGCAGTGAGTGTCTGGTATATCTCCTCGGAGATGCCCGCGTCGGTCGCCGTCTGCTGGTCGCCCTGTCTAGCTATCCCGGTACCGATGCTGGCTGGTTCACCGTTTGTCTCCGGAGCGGATGACACGCTGGCGTCGTGGGTGGCCGCCGTCGTGTCCTGCTGGGCCCGTTGTCGTCGTTCGGACTCGCCGCCGAGAAGCCCGCGGGCCCGGTCGACAACGTGCACGTCGACACCGGCTGTCGCAGCCACCTCGACACCGTAGGAAGCGTCGGCAGCGCCCCGCTCAACGGCGTGTTCGAAGTGGACACCCTGGTCGCTCTGTCGCGTCCTGAAATAGAGGTTGTACGCGCAGTCGAGCGCGTCCGCGACGTGCGTCAGGTCGTGGTGGTGGGTCGCAAACAGCGTCAGCGCACCGACCTCGTCGTGGATGTGCTCGGTCACCGCCTGCGCAATCGCGAACCCGTCGGCGGTGCTGGTCCCGCGCCCCACCTCGTCGAGAAGGACCAGCGAGCGCCTGGTGGCGTTGTCGAGAATATCCGCGAGTTCAGTCATCTCGACCATGAACGTCGACCTGCCCCCTGCGATGTCGTCGCTGGCACCGACGCGTGTGAAGATGCGGTCGACAATCTGGAGTCGGGCCTCGCTCGCCGGCACGAAACTCCCGGCCTGTGCGAGAATCGAGATGAGCGCGACTTGGCGCATGTAGGTCGACTTTCCGCTCATGTTCGGACCAGTCACGACCGCGATTCGGTCTTCGGAGTCGAGCACTGTTCCGTTGGGGACGAACGACTCCTCGGTCCGTTCGACGACCGGGTGGCGACCCTCCTCGATGTGGATGCCATCGACGGTAAACTGCTCGTTCGAGCCTGGCGGGGAGCCGACGGTGGGCCGGGAGTAGCCGTGCTCGGCTGCGACAGTCCCAAAGGAGACGAGCACGTCGAGCTCTGCCAGGGCGTCGGCGAGTTCCTGAATGCGCTCGGACTCGTCTGCGACCTGCTGACGAATGGAACAGAACAGTTCGTACTCCAGCTCGTCGGCCCGCTGTTCGGCCCTGAGTATCTCGTCTTCGCGTTCCTTCAGGGCGGGTGTGTAGTACCGCTCGGCGTTTTTCAGCGTCTGGCGGCGTTCGTACTCGTCGGGGACACGGTCGAGGTTTGCGTCGGTCACCTCGATGTAGTAGCCGTGGACGGAGTTGTGACCGACCTTCAGCGAGTCGATACCCGTCCGCTCGCACTCGTCCGCTTCGAGGTCGTCTATCCAGGCTTTGCCGTCGCGTTCGGTCTCTCGCAGTCTGGCGAGTTCCTCGTCGAAAGCAGGCTTGAGGATACCACCCTCGGTTATCTCCCTGTCCGGGTTTTCCTGGATTGCGTCGTCGATGAGCGAGCGAATCTCCGACAGCGGGTCCAGTCGTTCCCGAAGCGCCTGGAGTGTCTCACAGTCAGCACCGTCGAGGTGGCTGGTCAGTCGTGGTACCACATCGAGTGTCTCTTTGAGCGAGCGGAGATCGCGCGCGTTTGCTCGGCCTCTGGCAATCCGAGAGATAAGCCGCTCGATGTCGTAGACATCCCTGAGCTCGTCGTAGACGTTCTCGCGTGTCGTCACGTCGTCACGGAGTTCGCCGACGGCGTCGTGGCGTGCGGCGATATCATCGCGGTCGATGAGGGGTCGACGGAGCCAGTCGTCGAGCGTCCGCCGACCAAGTGCCGACGCTGTCTCGTCGATGACTGCTGCGAGCGTTCTGCTCTCGTGGCCGTGAACTGTCCGGCGCTCGAACAGTTCGAGGCTTCGCAGGGCGACCGCATCGAGAAGCATGTACTCTCTGGGGTCGTACCGAGTGAGATGGTTGAGGTAGTCGAGCCTCCCGTCTTCGCCGCCCCGGACGTACTCGGCGTACGCGAGTAATGCCCCACAAGCCCGCGTCTCGTCGGTCGACAGCAACGTGTTGGTCGAGCCGAAATACTGCTCGACTATGTCTGTCGCACGCTGTTTCGTGAAGGCGTCGTCCTCGAACCTGCTCACGGTACAGCGGTCGGGCAACGTGTCGGGAGACGCGTCTGGCCCCAGAACTGCCTCTGCCGGGGCGAATCGACTCAGCTCGTCTGTGACCGCGCTCTTGCCCTCGACACTCGTGGCGTAAAACTCGCCGGTCGAGACATCGAGTACCGCCAGTCCATACGCATCACCGGCGGCGAGCGCCCCGACGTAGTTGTTCCGGTCGCCGTCGAGCAGTTCGTCTTCGGTCAGCGTCCCCGGCGTGAGAACCCGCGTGACCGCCCGGTCGACAACCCCTGTCGTCTCCTCGGGGTCCTGGACCTGGTCTGCGACCGCGACGCGGTAGCCGGCTTCGAGCAACCGTTCGACGTAGGACTCTGCGTTGTCGATTGGGAGCCCTGCCATCGCGTACTGGCCGGTCGAATCCTCGCGTTTCGTAAGCGTCACTTCACAGCGACGCGCGACGGTCTCGGCTGCCGCACAGAACGCCTCGTAGAAATCCCCAACCTGGAACAGGACCAGCGAGTCGTCATACTGCTCACAGAGCTCGAAATACTGGGTCATCATCGGCGTCAGGTCGTCGCGTCGCTCGGTCATCTTCTCGGGTGGACCCAGTGCGTCGTCCATAGACGTGTTCGGCGGGGCCACACACTAAGAGCTTTCAGATTCCGCCGGTGAGGAACCCTTTTGTGGGACCCACGGCTGGGGACGAGTATGACTGAAGACGAGTCCGCTCTCAAGCGCACGGCCGGGGAAAGCGCCGCCGAGCTGGTGACTGACGGGATGGCCATCGGACTGGGAACCGGAAGCACTGCCGCACAGGCAATCCGTGCCCTGGGCGAGCGCGTCGACAATGGGCTCTCCGTCCGTGGTATTCCAACTTCGTTCCAGTCGCGGGAACTCGCCCGCGAGCACGGTATCCCACTCACGTCGCTCGACGAGACCACACCCGACCTGGCAATCGACGGGGCCGACCAGGTTTCCGGCGCCACGCTAGTCAAGGGTGGCGGCGCTGCCCACGCCCGCGAGAAAGTCGTCGACACTGCCGCCGAGCGACTCGTCATCGTGGTCGACCCATCGAAAACCGCAGAGACGCTTGACCATCCGGTCCCAGTCGAGGTACTCCCGGACGCTCGGAGCACGGTCGCCACACAGGTCCGCGACCTCGGCGGCGATTCAGTGTTGCGCGATGCCGAACGGAAAGACGGCCCTGTCGTCACCGACAACGGCAACCTCGTGTTGGACTGTGACTTCGGCAAGATATCTGATTCGGGCGCACTCGCAGCCGACCTCAGTCGACTCCCTGGAGTCGTCGAGCACGGCCTGTTTGTCGACTGTACCGACGAAATCCACATCGGAACAGCCGACGGCGTGCGCGTCGAACGCCCTTAAGACGAGAGACAGCAAGCTTCATATCGCGTCACGGTCGACCGGTGAATATGTCTGCTCCGTTTTTCGACTGGCTCGGTGAACGTATCGAACGCGTCAACAGCGTCGTCTCGGTCGGGCTGGACCCGGACCCGAATCGGCTTCCCGAGACGGTACAGGATGCTGATCTTCCCCGATGGGCGTTCAACCGCCGCATTATCGACGCAACTCACGAACACGCCGCCTGCTACAAGCCAAATGCTGCCTTCTACGAGGACGGCGACGGGTGGCGAGCGCTCCGTGAGACGGTCGCGTACGCACACGGGAAGGATATCCCGGTGTTACTGGACGCAAAACGCGGCGACATCGGCAACACAGCCCGCCAGTACGCCGAGGTGCTCGATATGGTCGATGCCATCACGGTGAATCCCTATCTCGGCCGCGACGCACTGGACCCGTTCCTCTCGCGGGAGGACAAGGGCATCTTCATCCTGGCACGTACCTCGAACACCGGCGCTGCTGCTATCCAGGACCTCGAACTCGCGTCCGGCGAGCCCCTCTACGAACACGTGACCAGCCTGGCCGGGGAGTGGAACAATCACGACAACGTCGGCCTCGTCGTCGGCGCGACCGCGCCCGAGGAACTCGAAGAAATCCGCGAACTCGCTCCGGAGCTTCCTTTCCTCGTTCCGGGAGTGGGTGCACAGGGCGGCGACGAGCAGGCTGCTGTCGAACACGGTCTCGCAGACGGCGTCGGCCTTGTGAACTCCTCGCGTGGCATCATCTTCGCCGGCGAGAACGCGAGAGGTAATTTCTTCGACGCAGCCGGCCAGGCAGCCAAAAACCTCAAGCACGGACTCAACGAGTACCGCTCTCAGAACTCGTAGGTATCGACGCCGTCGGGCATCTCGCCACTCTCCGGGATGTTCTCTGTCTGGCCGAGCTCGGCGGCACACTCTACACAGTAGCCGGTCGACTCGTCGTAGTGGTCCTCACACACGAGCTGTCCACATCGGTTGCAGGTGTATTCGACGCTAGCGCTGTTACAGATTGCACATGGTCCTGAGACGCTCATGGGGAATGATAGCACGATGAGGTGCTTTAATCTCTCGCTGTTACACCGTCTCGTAGCGCCCGAGCCGCGTTCCATTGAGCAGGTAGGCCTCGCCCTGAGCAAGCCCATCAGGCAGAAACGGCGAGAGAAAGTCCTGACCTTCGACGTTGACCCACGTCCCGCCCGACAGGTCGTTAAAGGCCGGGAACACCACGAGCTCACCGTCGATACTGGCCTCGTAGTCACGGTCTGTGAACGGTGAGTCATCAAGCCCGCCTCTGAGCCAGACCCGTTCGACCCGACCGCCACCGACCTGGTCTTCGAGCCTAACGACGGGATGCTCGTGGCCGACACAGACAAAATCAGCGTCGAGGACTGGCTCACTCGGCCAGGTGTGGCCGTGGGCGAATCCGACATCCCCAACCCGGACGCCTTCGGTCGGCGTAACGGTCAGGTCGTGGTCGACCGTGTCGAGAAACGGCTCGATATCGCCGTCGTGGTTTCCCTTGACGAGCGTTACCGGTACCGAAAGCTGGTCGAACAGCTCCCCGAGTTCGTCGCGTTCTGCGTCCCACGGGTCGCCGATAGCGTGGACGAGGTCGCCGAGCACGACCAGCCTGTCAGGAGATGTCTGCTCGACGAGGCCGAGCAGTCGCTCACGGCGCTGGTCGCCTCGGCTGTCGAGTTCGACACCCTCCGTTCTGAGGACGGTCTCGATACCGGCGTGATAATCGGCTACGACGAGCAGCCGACCCTCGGCGGTATCGACCGTCGCCGCGGGACGCTCCGGTACTGGCTCGACCCCCATCAGATTGGTTTGAGCGTTCCGTCGTCGGGCTCGTAACACTCACCGTCCATCAGTGCGTCCTGGATTGCCGACTCGGTCTCTTTGGCGTCGACGCCGTATCGTTCTGTCATCTCCTCTATGACTTTTTCTCTGCTTGCGCCGCTTCCCTCATCGAGTTCGCCCATCACGGAGACGACCGTCGACTGCATATCATCTGGCTCGTCTACACTGTCTACTTTCATCTCTTCTGCCGTTTCTGAGTCCGCTTGTGTCTCCGTCTCCTCCGGAGGGGCCGTCGTCTCCGACTCCTCTTCCTGTGCGTCTTCAGCTGCCGGGGTCTCGATATCGGCTTCTCCAGGGTCGCTGACCTCTGTTCCGGTCTGGAACTCTGTTCCGAACTCCTCTTCGACCTGTTGTCGGGTCTCCTCTTCGAGTTCGAACTCCTCGGGGTCGAACTCGCCCGGACCGTCGAGAGTTCCGGAATCCACTGGCTCCTCGTCAGCCCCGGAGTCCGTTGGCTCCTCGTCGGACACAGACTCCGTCGCTGGCGTTTCGTCGGTGACTACCGTCGTCTCCGCGCTGTCCTCGATGTTGTTGGCTTCCTCGTCCTCGGGCTCGACTGCGGCAGTCTCCTGGCTCGGGGTCGTTGTCTCAGCCGCGGCTGTCTCCTCCTCGGAGACCGTCGTCTCACTACCGCCCTCGTGCACTTCGGCCTCTGAAGTCTGCTCTGGTGACGCCTGTTCGTCAGATATCGTTGCTCCTTCCGGTTCTGCAGTCGAGGTGTCCTGGCTCGTCTCGCCTGCGGGAGGCTCCGCGGCGGCAGATATCTCAATCCCGGCATCCGCAATCTCACTCACTGACACGGGTCCAGGCTCATCCGGCGATTCATCCAGCGACGTGACCTCGTCTTTCTCATCTGCGACGACGCGTGCGGCATCCAGAGCCACGTCTCGCAGTCGGTCGAGATACGTCGGTGTTGTTCCGTAATGCTCCAGAGCCAGCGGAATACCGACACTCATCCCCTCGCTGACGCCGCCGTCGAGCAACGCCGCTTCGAGGGCGTCTCCAGACTCCTCGAGCTCTATCGCGGTCCCGAGCGTCCCGATTCGTTCGAGTGTCTGCTCTGCCGTCTGGACTGTCCAGCGGTCTCGGGTCTCTGCATCTACTTCGTTGATGCTTTCGGGCCGGACGGAGCTGTAGACCTGGTCGGAGTCCTCGGGCTGGAAGGTCCGGGCTTTGCCGGTCATCGCGACGAACATCGGCGTCTCCGCTCGCTCCAGAAACGCCTGGACGTCCGGTTGATACTGGCCTGCGTACGTAACGAACGCTCCTGTCGGGTCGACCACGCGCCCGCGCAGTACGTCATCACTCACCGGCTCGATTTCGGTCAACACACCGACAGCGAACAGTCGATTGACCCGCGCGCCAGTCGGCGTGATGACGTAGTTCGGCGAGCGGTCGTCGTCACCCGCCGAGTACGATAGATCTGCGTCCTCGAACTCGGTCGCGAACAGCCGGTACGCGACCTCACGCTGGCCGGCACCGTCGTCTTCTGACTCGCTCATGCCTCAACCTCCGTCAGCAGGCGCGAGGCACGTGTCTTCGCGTCCTCGCTGTGGGTCGTGAACTCGGTCGCCTCCAGGTTCGCGCCGTAGTCGTCGACGGTGAGTGTCCCGCGGACGCGGAACTCCCGGCCCACGATGCTGTCGCGGATACTGTCTGCGACGACCTCGCGGTCCATCTCCTCGCGTGCGTGCTCCCGTGCGTCATCGAGGTCGCCGCCGTAGACTTCAGCCGTGATTTCCTCGTCGAGGATAGCTGTCACGGTTCCGGTTCCGTCGTCGAGGATTGCCTTGACCCGGAGGTCGTCTTCGCCGTCGACGGCTCCGTGGCTTCTGCACTGGCCGCTTTGGATGACGCGGCCACAGTCGGGACAGCGCTCGATGAGCCCAGAGCCGTCACGGACTGCGACGACGTTTCCCGTCACCTCCAAGTCGAACATGCCGCCGGTCTCGATTGCGTCGCCAATCTGGTACTGCGTGCCCGAGTCTGCCACCTCGACGGGCGTCTCCAGGGCCTCGACAGTCGAGAACTCGGAAACGTTGACCGACGGGACGCCGCGGAACTCTCTGATGAACACGTCTTCGATTCGGACGGAGGTGCCGGCCGATAGCTCGCTCCGGGGTTCCCAGTCGGTAAACGGGAGACGCCCCGTTTCGTCGCCGAGGACGCCGCTGAGAATCTCGGTCTCGCCGTCGCGCCCGTTGATCTGTTTCTCCTCGACATCGAGGACCTGTACCTCAACGTTCACGCCGCGGTCGCCCGGCTCCAGCGTCGCCAGGCGTGCGTCGCCGCCGACCTCGTACTCGATGTCGAGGTCGTCTTCGACGCGTTCGACGCTCGTCGAATCCCCGAGATTCAGCTCCGGGTGTCCCTCCCACTCACGAACGTCTGCGTTTCCCAGGTGAACCGTCTCTCCGGGCTGGAGGTCGAAATCCTCCCAGGAGGTGTAGGATATTTTCCCGCTCTGGTCGGCAACTTCGCCCTCGAAGATGACCTGTTGGTCGCCGTTGTACTGGATAGAGCGCTTGCCGACCGAGAGCACTGTCGCCGTGGTGTCGACCCTGGAGTCGGCAGTCGAGACGTCGGCGACTGATTTGGTTGCTATCTCCCCTCCACCGGTGGACTCACTGTCGCTGTAGTTCCGGCGGACCGTCTCTTTTGCCTCGTCTATCGGAACACCGTACTGTTCCAGATTTTCGAGTTTCCCTTTGACCTCCGTTTTGTCAACGCCGAGGCTGGAGGCGAGTTCCTCGGCATGGTCGTCTAAACTCATACTGGCTACTTTGCCGCCCCCGTACAAAAATCGTTGCCGTGAGTCCTGCCGAGAGCGGTAGTTCTATACGCCACCGTACCCCCTTCGCAAACATGGTACGTTTGGGGCTGGTGGTTGCCCAGTTCAACAAAGAGAGTCCGGTAACGGCCGAGATGGAGTCTCGCGCACGCGAGGAGGCAGACCGACAGGACGCCGAGATTGTCGAGACGATAGAGGTGCCCGGCTCGTACGACACGCCGCTTGCAGCCGACAGACTGGCGAGACGTGACGATATCGACGCCGTTGTCGCCATCGGGGCTATTATCACCGGCGACACTGACCACGACCAAGTCATCGCCGACGCGGCAGCCCAGGGACTGACTGACGTGAGTCTCGACCGTGACACACCCGTAACTCTGGGTATCATCGGTCCGGATATGAGTCACGACGAAGCACAGGCACGGGTTGACCACGGCGCAGCCGCCGTAGCGAGCGCGATAGACCTGGCCACCACCCTCGAACCACCCGGAGACCATACATGAGAGAGTTCACCTACGCGGACAGAGTCGAACGTGTATCGCCCAGCGCAACGCTTGCGATCAGCAACAAGGCCTCGGCACTCGAAGCCGACGGCGTCGACGTCGTCGATCTGAGTGTCGGCGAACCCGATTTCGATACGCCACAGCCAATCAAAGACGCCGCCGAGAGTGCCCTGGAGGCGGGCCACACCGGCTACACGACCTCGAACGGAGTGCCAGCACTCCGCGAGGCAATCGCCGACTCCCTCGCCGAGGACGGGCTAGATTTCTACGACCCCGAGGATATCATCGTCACGCCGGGCGGCAAGCAGGCCCTCTTCGAGGTGTTCCAGACGCTCGTCGACGACGGTGACGAAGTCGTCCTCCTCGACCCCGCCTGGGTCTCCTACGAGGCAATGACTAAACTCGCGGGCGGCGATTTGACGAGAGTCGACACCGCGGCTCACGACTTTGCACTCGAACCAGCGATTCCGGCACTCACCGAGGCGGTCTCGGACGAGACGACGCTTCTGGTGCTCAACTCGCCGGGCAACCCCCACGGTGCAGTCTACGGCGAAAGCGCGCTCGAAGCAGTCCGAGACCTCGCCGTCGACCACGACTTCACGGTCATCTCTGACGAAATATATAGCGAAATAACCTATAACGGTGTGGAGATGACCAGTATCGGAGCGCTTTCGGGGATGGCAGACAGGACAGTGACCCTCAACGGGTTCTCGAAGTCGTATGCGATGACCGGCTGGCGGCTAGGGTATTTTGCCGCACCCGAGGGCGTCATCGAGCAGGCAGGGAAGGTTCATAGTCACTCCGTCTCGTGTGCGACTAACTTCGTGCAGCGGGCGGGTATCACTGCACTGGAAGATGTCGACGAGGAGATAGACGAGATGGTCGAGGCTTTCGCCGAGCGCCGCGAGTTCCTGCTGTCGGCGTTTGCCGACCACGGTATCGATATTGTCGAGCCAGAGGGCGCGTTCTATATGATGGTCCCCGTGGCCGAAGACGACCAAGCCTGGTGTGACGACGCCATCGAGACGGCCCACGTCGCCACTGTTCCAGGAAGTGCCTTCGGCACGCCGGGCTATGCCCGTATCTCGTATGCAAACAGCAAAGACCGCCTCGCAGAAGCTATCGACCGCCTCGACGACGCAGATCTTCTCTGAACCGGAGACCAATTCGCCTGCTCTACAGCAGTCCACGGAACCCCACGGTCAAAACGCGGGTCTCGCTCAGATGTTGCCGTTGATAATGTCAGCAAGTCGCCCGCGGTCGAATAGCTGCTCGTCTTCCGGGATTTCTCCGTATCCTGGATAGGACCCGAATTCGTCGGGGTAGAGCTGTTTGGCCGCCATCTCTGTCTGGAACAAGTTGATGATGGGGCCCTGGTACGGAGTGCCGCCGAGGTAGAGGTCGTCGTTCTTGACTGCGGTCAGCTGGCTTCCGACCGGATGGTCTTGGAGGAGTTCTCGCTGCTGTTGAATCAGGTTCTTGCCCTGGAAGTCACGATACGTAATTCCAAAGTTGAAGATGATAACATCCGGGTCGTACTCCAACAGCCCTTCGTACCCCATCTTGACCGACGTTTGACCGCTGTATGCGCCCTCGAAAGCGTCGGTAACATCCAGGTCCCGGTACTGTTTCTTTCCCCACGTCTTTTCGACCTCCGACTTCGGGTTGTAGACGAGCCACCCATCGCGGTTCTCGGGGTTATACCGGCCGTTTACCAGAGCCATTGTCCGGCGCTCGGTTTCTTCGGGAACGCGTGACCTAATATCCTCGATAAACGGCTCGTACAGGTCGAGTATCGCTTGGCCCCGTTCCTGCTCGCCAAAGAGTGCGGCGTACTTGGGGATATACTCTGGAATTGACATGTAGGGATACGATTCGCCGACGGGCCAATGGGTCCACCCATCGAAACGCTTTCGCCGGCTCTCGTTCCCGAACCATGGCGCGATATTCTCCTGAATTTCCTCGGCTTCCTCTGTATCGAGTCCGTAAATCGCGAGGAGAGGGTTCGGGTCAAAAGCCACCAGATCTGGGTCGAGGTCGTACAACGCCTCGAGATCCGTATTACGCTCCGTCGTCGTGTACTTGGTGAGCTCATCCTTAGCTGGTACTGTCACACCGTCGAGGAAGTCGTAGAACCCCTGGTACCAGAACCGAGGGTCGGCCATCCCGACAGCACCGTCGGCCTGGCCGAGTGCGGTCAACACGTCAGCGGTGAAGCCGAGCCCACCAACCCATGTCGAAGGGGGCTCTTCGAGCGTCAGTTCGCCCATCGGCGGCATCGACGCAGAGTAGGATTTTTCATCCGTGTTGGTCTCTGTCTCGGTGGCGCTCGGTGTCGATTCACCATCGCCGGCCTGCTCAGGGGTCGCGGTCGGGGTTGACTCTGTGCTGTCTTCGGGTTCTGACCCCGAGCTCGAATCGTCGGTACACCCGGCAAGGAAGCCGCCGACTGCAACTGCCCCGCCGTATTTCATGTAGTCCCGCCGCGTCGGTTCCTCCTGTGTTGTATTCTCTCTCGACATGTATTTTTAGGTGACCCTAATACGAATAACTCTGTCGATTTTTAGGCGTACCTAAAATATTAGTGGCCAACATACCCGCAAGAATCCCGCTCACCGATTGCTTCTGGCGGCTATCTTCGGCCTTTGGGGCCCTGTGATTTACGTACAGCCCACCTACTAGCAGCAGCTCGTCGTGATCGCCGCAATTGACGATCTCGTCGCCTTTGATTACTCCATTCCGGACGCATTTTGCGGTATCGTCTCGCTGTCTTCCGACACATCATCGTCGGTGTCGTGGCGCGCGCGAATCGGCGTAACCCGGGGTCCGCGATCGGTAACATCGACGACAGCATCAATCTCGAACACGTCCGCGAGCAGCTCCTCAGTGACGACCTCCTCGGGTGTACCACGCGCCTGTATCTTCCCGTCTTTGAGCGCGACAATCCGGTCAGCAAGGCGGGCGGCTTGCTCGATGTCGTGAAGCACGACGACAACCGTAATGTCGCTCTCGTCCCGGAGTGTCTCGATAATCTCCATCACCTCTAGCTGATGATGCATGTCGAGGAAGGTCGTCGGTTCGTCGAGCAGCAACACGTCAGTGTCCTGGGCGAGCACCATTGCGATCCACGCGAGCTGTTTCTGCCCACCGCTCAGACTGCCCACCTCGCGCTCGCGGAGGTGGCCACAGCCCGCACGCTCGATTGCCTGATTAACTGCCTGCTGGTCTTCCTCGGTGACCGTCTCGAAGAAGCCGCGATGGGGGTATCGGCCGTGGTAGACGAGATCTTCGACAGTGATCGAATTTGGCGAGGTACTCTCCTGAGAGAGCAACCCGAGCTTGCGAGCCAGCTCTTTGGTGTCCATCTCGAACACGTCCTGATCGTCGACCAACACTGAGCCTACTTTGGGAGTGAGCTGTTTAGCAAGCCCCTTCAACAGGGTACTTTTGCCTGAGCCGTTCGGACCGACCAGCGCAGTCACTGCACCGGGTTCGGCGACGAGGGTCTCGTCTTCGATGACCGGGTCGTCCATCGACGGGTACCCGATGACTAGATCCTCTCCTGACAGCTCGCTCGCCGTTTCTGCGTCGGTTGTCTCGGCCGCAGCTTCTTTTGAGACCGATTCCTCAGTGCCGTTTTGATGTTGTGTGGTAGCTAGGTTTAGTACCATCTCAGATCTCACCCATTGCTTCTTTCTTGCGCATCAGATACAGGAAGTACGGCCCGCCAACGAGGCCGGTAACGATACCGACAGGTATCTGACCGTCAGAGCCGGTCAGTACACCCATTCCCAACCGCGCCCCGGCATCTGCACCGACCATCAATGCGGGGCCGACGAACAGACAGCCGACGATTACCTTCTTGTAGTCGCTGCCGACCAGATTCCGAACCATATGTGGGACAATCAGACCGACAAAACCGACGATACCTGCGACGGCGATACTCGCAGCCGCCGCCAACACAGCCACGCCCGAAAGCGCGAACCGCACCTTCTCGATGGACATGCCCAGTGATTTGGCGGTTTGCTCGCCGAGTAACATCACGTTACACTGCCGTGCGCCGGCAATTGCAAGCCCGATTGAGACGACCGACCACGGGAGCACCATCCGCACCTGCTCCCAGTCAGTTCCTGTCAACGAGCCAGTCGTCCAGGCAATCGCCGACTGGACGACGGCGAGGTTGTCTGCGAAGAAGAACAACCCGGTCTGCAGGCTGTTGAAAACGGTACCGACAATCACGCCAGCCAACACCAGCCGAACGGGGGAGGTGCCATTCTTCCAGGCGATTGCATAGACAATTAGAAACGCCGCTATTCCGCCGAGAGCCGCTATGACCGGAAGTAACGACGAGGCGGTAAACGCCACCTCTCCGACACCGACTGGCAGACTGGCACCGGGGGCGGCGACAAACGCAACTGCGAGGGCTGCAGGCCCGAGCAGACCTGCGATGAGTAACTGTTGGTTTTCGATTCCGTACCACCAGGCACCACCAAGCCCCAGGAGCCACGCGACGAGAATCGCGCCACATACCAGACCTCCCTGTGGACCGGCCGGCGTGAGAAATGGGAACGCCAGGACAAAGGAGGGAATCGCCACGAGTACGGCGAGAATCATCAGCCCGGCACCCGAGGAGACGCCGAGGATGAACGGACTTGCCAGTTCATTTCGGGTGATAGCCTGGAAAATCGCACCCGACACCGCGAGGTTCATTCCGACGATAATCGCAACGAACACTCGCGGCAGACGGATATTCCAGACGATAAGGCTCTCCTTGCTCATCTCCGGCATCTCGCCGCCGAAGAGAAACGCGTTCCAGGCCTGTTGGTTCAGGACTACGTCCGGGTTGAACACCGCCGACCACGTCTTGCCGAGACTCATTGAGAACGATCCGAAGCTCACCTGCACCAGTCCCGCGAGTACAACCACTGCAATGCTCCCGATCGCAGTCGCCACCAATTTACGATCGAACAGCCAAACGAACCGCCGAGTGTCGCGGGTTCTCGTCACCGATCCGTCACCAACCGATGTCTCGTTACTCATCGGTCTCACACACTGTCGCAGTGTCTCTCCCGTCAACTGGTGTTTTGCTGACTCCTTCGTGGACCATCTGTCCGCTCATTCGTCGCCACCTGCAGCCTTTGGACTGGTGTGTATGGTTTCGGCCATAGCGAGTATCTGGTCGTCGTCGACATGTTCGAGGAGTGTCTCGTCATCTATTGCTGCAGCGACGTGTTCTGGGTCGAGCTTCGCCGCGAGCGATTCTTGCCCTGTCACAGCCCGTGCACCAATCTCGTCGGGCGAAACGTACGACGACATTGAATCGTCGATACATGCCGAGCGGACCCGCTGGAACCGGTCGGAGTCCGAGTCGACAGGTGCATCTTCCCCGTAATGGTTGTCGAACCACTCAATCCGCCTGTCGCGGTCGCTCCACTCGTCATTAAGTTCGGCCTCACGTCGGACCCAGTCAACACCTTCGGCGACTTCCTGCCACCATCCGTCGTCCATCCGAACGTCGGCAATGACCCGATGGGCGACTCGTGCGCCACGGCCTGCTGCCATAATCGCCTGCGAGTCAGTCTCCTCAGACGGCGAGGCGACATACAGCGACGAAACCGGCGTTGTCCCGTCGTGGTCGGCGTACTCTCGGTCGAAGTGCTCGTGTTCTTCGCCGCCGTGTTCGTGGCTTTCGAACATCGCCGCATCGTCGTCGAGCCCACGCATGTACTCGCCGTCGTAGCGCGTTGCCGCAATCACCCGTCGGGCATTGACAGCGTCACCGTCCTGTGGTGTGACCCGGAAGCCGTCCCCGTCGTTAGTGCGCTCGACCGATTCGACAAGATCGGGAACAATCTCACAACCGGCCGTTTCCGCGTGGTCCTGAATCAGCTCGTAGAACGTCTCGATGTCGATTCCCGCCGGAAAGCCGAGATAGTTCTCCAGGTGAGCGCACCGCTGGATCGAGGATCGACCGCGGTCGAAAATGAGTGTGTCAAGCCCCTCTCGGGCGCAAAACACGCCCGCCGAGCAGCCTGTCGGCCCACCACCGACGATGACGACATCGAAGTTATCTGTCGATGTCGTTTCGCTTGCAGTCATACGTAGATCACTCCGTTGCTGATCTCCACGTACTTGCTTCGCGTGGGTCTCTTGTGTGTCGGATATTTTTTGAACATATGAATTAGGCCTGCCTAAATATACAAAACAGTTACGAACTTTAGGCCAGCCAAAAACAAATCTGTCTGTGGTGGGGGTTACGGATATTAGAGGCGACTGCCTCAGGATTTATAACAGGGAAGATATCAATCCGCCGTGCGTGTCAAAAGAGAAGCTCTGAGAACTATGTCGGACACGACAAGGAACGTCAGAATACCACCAGCAGCTGCGGAGAACAGGCCGCCCCAGATAACACCGGACGGATTTCCACTCTCTACAACGGCCCACAGTGAGAAGAAGAGGCACGGAACGGCAATGGTAGCAAGCACGATGTCGGTCGGCTCACGGGTGTATATCCCGCGACCGAGTACCGCGAGTTCGACGAGCAACGGGAGGACGACAAGCGGGTCCAACCAGGCATCGACGGAGAGCAACAACAGGTGTGAGGGCAGGGGTACCATGCGTACGAAAGGATATCTATATAAAATCATATATATTTTTTGTTTGCTTTCGGATAGTGTAGCTACTCAAATAGATCTGTGATGCGCAATCTCAGAACCGTCATACTGGGATACGCCGGTCTTGTAGAACGGCCGGCGGGACGCCGATGCTCTCTGGTTTGCATGCCACACCGATAGCAATTTTGCGGGTTTCCCTCGCCGTGACAACAGCAGCTGCTATCCACACAATATGATACGAATCGTCTTATGTCTCAGTCACGAAACGTACCGCACCAATCAGTACGAGAGGGTTGACTCGCAAGATACGAGCCGTCACTGACACGTCTAGCGTGTTTTTGTTTCGAACCGTTCGAGCCGGTCTGAGAGCGTCGATGCTTGGTCTGCCAGCGTGGCAACGCTGTCGGTCACCTCGGTGATTGACGCGGTCTGTTCCTCTGCGGCCGCCGAGACTGTCTCTGCCTCCGCAGCGGATTCTTCACTCGAAGCGACCACTTCATCGACTGCTGATACCACCTCCTCGGTAGATTTTGCTTGTTCGTCGGTCGCCGCCGAAATCTCCTGGACGCCGTTGTTGGTCTCCTCGGCGTAGGTGGTAATTCCTTCGAGCGCTTCGACGGCCGGCTCCACGGCCTCGGTCCCCTGTTTCACCCTGTCGCGTGTCGCTTCGACGACCTCGACAGACTCCTGGGTCTGGCCGCGAATCGTCTGGATCCGGGCCTCTATCTCGTTGGCAGCCTCCTTGGCGTCGGCAGACAGGGCCTTGATCTCTTGGGCGACTGTGTCGAACCCATCCGCGTTGTTGCCCTCTCCCGCGCGCGTGGCCTCGATTGAGGCGTTGAGTGCGAGCATGTTCGTCTGATCGGCCACGTCGGAGATTGCATCGACGAGCTCGTCGATTCGTTCGACTTCCGTCTCAAGCGAGCGAATCGTCTCGACTGCCCGCTCGGACTCTTCTTCGACCTGGTTCATCTCGGTGATTGCGTCTCTGGCGGCTGCCTGCCCCGCCTCGCTCGATTCGACGGTCTGTTCCGCCACGCCAGCAACCTCGCTGGCTGTCGATGCGATCTCTTCGGTCGTCCCCGAGAGGTTCGACATCTCGGTCTGTGTCTCGCCCAGCCGTTCGCTCTGTTTCTCCGTCGCGACCGAGATCTCCTGAATCGAGGTCGACACCTGCTCGCTCGCGGATTTGACTTCCTTTGTAGAGGTCGTTGCGTCTTCGCTCGCGCTCCTGACATCGGCTGCGAACTGTTTGACCTCGCCGACTGCAGTTTCGATGTCCGCGAGCATCGCGTTGAACTCTTCGCCGATGGTACGCATCTGTTCGTTGTCTGTCTCCACATCCGCGCGGACGGTGAGGTCCCCGTTTGCGGCCGCACGCATCGTCTCGCCGTACTGGTCAGCGACGCGTTCGAGCTCGTCCATCATCGCTGAGATGCGTTCTCGCTCGGCCTCTGCGTCCTCTTTTGCCTGCTCGGCTTCGCTCTTTGCCTGTTCTGACTCACTCTGGGCCTCTTCTGCGGCCGTTATGCGTGCATCGAGTGAGGTCCGCATCTCGTCGAACGCCCGATAGAGGCGGCCGACCTCGTCAGTACGGCCTGTCCTGAGGTCGACAGCTCGGTTTCCGTCCTCGATTTTCTCGGCTTTGTCACGCAGGTCTTTGAGCGGCGTGACTGTCTGGCGAGCGAGGACAAACCCACCCACCAGCAGCGATAGCAGGCCTGTTCCAATGACGACTACGAGTGTTAGCCCGACCGCGTCACTGGCTGCAAAGGCCTGACTGGTCGGAACTGTCGAGACTGCAACCCACTCGTTGTCCGGAAGGGCGGCGTATGCGGTGACTGTCTCGCTGTCCTGTTCGAACTCGGCTCCGTCCCTCGTGGTCCCGAGGTCAGCAACAAGTTCCTGGTCGAAGTCGCCACTGAGGTCGTCATTCCCCAGTACGGTACGGTTCTCGGTGTCGACGATGAGGGTCTGTTGGTCGTCGTGGAGCTGTCGGAGTCCGTCGACGCGGTACTCGATGGTACCGACGAGCACCGCAATCCGGGACTCGTCGCCCTCAATCGGGCTAGCAAACGACATCACCTGGTCGTCGAGAGTCTGGTCGCTGTAGGCGGTCGGGGAGTTCCAGACATCGTTTGCCGAGGTAAGGTCGATACCCAGATTGATCTCTGTCCACGGCTCACCGATGCTGTCGAGGGATTCTCCACGAATCTCCGCGTTCGTGCTCGTGAGCACCTGATCCTCGTTCGTGTCGACAATATGGATCGCTCGTACATCGACGGGGAGCTTCGCCTGCTCCTGTATCACGTGTGCTTCGGCACGCTCCTGGCCTGTGCCCGCAAGCTCGGGGGCGGAGGAGAGCGACCGCGTGTGTGACTCCATCGAAATCGTCCACTGGTTAATGGAGTCCGCGTGCATCTCGACTGTCGCGGTCAGCTGCTGTTCGGCATCGTCCTGAACGGTCTGCTGGGCATTGAAATACCCCGCGGCCCCGACCGCCGAGATGACAACGACGACGGCCAGTATCGTGAGAATGAACTTTGCCCGGTAGCTCCGGCGGATAAACGCCGGCACGAAGCGTGTAGACAGCGGTTGACTGTCGTCGGTGGTTTCGTTTTCGCTCATGCTGAGCCCTCCGGCGGCGTTAGCTGGTCGAGAATCTCTCGGCCGCTGTCGGTGAAGGTGAGATACTCGTACTGGACTGGGCCGCCATCGCCGTTCTCATCGAACTCGATTTCGCCGGCTGCACCGCGGTAGTGGACCTTTTCGCCGGCTCCGGCTCGCTCGATACCGTCAGCCAGCTCGCCCGGTTGGATCTCTGTTCCACCGGCGACGGTTACCTCTCGCATCTGTCGAGCAATAGCCGCTCCATCGTTTTCTCCTGCGGCCGCGTTTGCCAGCAGGATTGTCGCCGCCGCGTCGTAGGTGTTCGAGCCGAACAGCCCCGGCTCTGTCCCGTACTCTTCGTTGTACATCGATACGAAACGCTCCTGTCCAGGGCCGACGGAGGCTGGCACGACCCCGTAGACAGCGTCGTGAAAATCGACGCTCTCCTGGACAGTGCCATCGATCAGCCCGTCACTGATAAACAAGACTTCGTCGTTCTCGTACTCCTCGTAGTACGTCTCCAGCAGCGGAATCCCTCCCTCCGGGTAGCCGACGGCGAACAGGACATCTGGGTCCCCGTCCAATACGGTGTCGAGGACTCCGCGGTAGGAGTCGGACTCGGGCGAGTAAGACTGCTGTGCAAGTATCTCGCCGTCAAAGGATGCAGAAAACGCACCTGATAGCTGTCGTCCATAGTCACCCTGTGCGTAGAGCGTCGCCGCCGACGAGGCGTCGTGTTCGGCTGTCGCAAGCTGGGCGACGATGACGGCCTGCAATGAGTCGACCGGCGCGGTCCGGAACGAATACCCCCTGTCACTCAGTATCGACAGCGTCGGCGTCGTCGCCGATGGACTGCAGGAGACCACTTCTGCCGGGATTGTCGCCTGTTGGGCCATCTGGAGAGTCCCTCCAGATGCTGCCGCTCCAACGATAGCTGGAAATCCGTCCTCGATTAGTGACTGTGCAGCGTCGATAGCACCCGTCGGTGTTGTCTCCGAATCTCGAGTCTGAAACTCGACTTCCGCTGGGATACCTGCATCCTCGAGTTCTTTGGCCGGGAGCGCTGCCCCGTTGATGAGCACCTGCCCAGCCGCTTCGAGCGCCCCTGATTGGGGTAGTACCGCCCCGTACCGAAGTGTCCGTTCTGTGAGTGGTAGACGACTCTCGCTGCTGTCGTCTCCCGTCCCTGAGAGACAGCCAGCAAGAGCGACGGTGCCACCAATGGCAGCGAGAAAGCCCCGTCTGTGCAACTGTTGGTTTCGTTGTTGCCCCGTCATAGATGATGTCGCTTCAGGTTCTGTGATGAAACTTTTTAAACGTTCCTTACTACTATCAAGATTGATTCTCGGATGCCAGAGTGCAAATTCCAACGTTATCGACCAACGATAACGTATAAATCAGTCGTTCAACAACCGTGAGGGCGATACTGGTGTTTTTTTCCAGATTCCTGTCACCTGATATACTCTAAACCACAACATTATCACATAGCCTGAGGGTGAGCTGATTGTCGTTGATATCAGACCAGAATTTGTGGCTGGTATTCGCAATGCATCTCATCTCAAATAGCCACATCCACAAATCAAACTCAATTGTGTTATCTAAATTCTATTTGGAAAGGCTTATTTGACAGTGTTCACCATCAGATGTTGCGGTCAAATTCGGGATGTACTACATATGGGGTTAATACCCTGGAGAATTAAGCAGTGACAACTATGAACTGCCCGGACTGCGGGAACGAGCGAACGCGTGTTGTCGATACAGGGACCAGTGCCGACGGAACCTCCGTCCGACGGCGTCGCGAGTGTCAACACTGTTCGCTCCGCTTTACTACCTACGAACGTCCGGAGTGGGAGTCCCTCCAAGTGAAAAAGCGCGACGGAACCATCGAACCGTTCGACCGACAGAAACTCCGCGCGGGAATCGAGCGAGCCGTCGAGAAACGAGGTGTAACCGAGACAGCAGTGACTACTCTCGTCGATGATATCGAGAGCGAACTGCAAGGCCGAGAGGCACGTATTGTCCCTTCAAGTCGAATCGGCGAACTCGTTTCTGAGAACCTCCGAACGCTCGATAAGGTAGCCTACATTCGATTTGTCTCCGTCTACAAGGCATTCTCTGAGCCACAGGAATTCCTGAACGAACTTGATGCAGTCTTGGATGCAGAGCTTGACGACTTCGAAGCCTCGAACAAATCACAATGACACAAACATACGCAAATCAAACGAATGGTCGGTCAATTCTTGACCGGGTGAGCATGGCCCACGTCCAGAGGTACAGAGAACCAACCAACAGAGAACGATTCTCCGGTCGTACGTGCCAATGACTGAAAACAAAACCACAGGCAGAAATTCGGAGACCGACATCTTCTCCGAACGAACGCAGCTCAAACCGTACGAGTACCCCGACGTCCTCGAGTACAAAGACGCGATACGGAACAGCTACTGGGTTCACACGGAGTTCAACTTCTCGGGAGACGTACAGGACTTCAAGGTCAACACGACTCCGGCCGAAAAGACCGTCATCAAGCGAACGATGCTGGCCATCGCGCAGATCGAGGTCCAGGTCAAGACCTTCTGGGCAGAAATCTACGACGAGATGCCCAAAGCGGAGATCGGGAACGTCGGCATGACCTTCGCCGAGAGCGAGGTCAGACATATGGACGCGTACAGCCACCTTCTCGATATCCTGGGGATTACGGAGGACTTCGAGGAGGTGACCGACGTCTCCGCAATCGAGGAACGGATCGACTACCTCGACGAGTACCTCGAAAAGAGCGAGAGCGACGACGCACAGGAGTACGTGATGAGCCTCCTGCTGTTCTCCACGTTCGTCGAGCACGTCTCGCTGTTCTCGCAGTTCCTCATCATGACGAGCTTCGACAAACACGAAAAGAAGTTCAAGGGGATCGCGAACGCTGTCGAAGCGACCAGCAAGGAGGAACAGATTCATGGCCTGTTCGGTGTCGAACTCGTGGAGACGATTCGCGAGGAGAACCCGGACCTCTTCGACGAGGACTTCGAAGAAGAGGTCCAAGCGGCCTGTCAGCAGGCGTTCGAGGCAGAGATGAAGATCCTGGACTGGATCTTCGGAGAGGGCGAGCTGGAGTTCCTTCCCCGGAGACACGTCGACGCGTTCCTGCGGGACCGGTTCAACCAGAGCCTCGAGAACGTCGGTGTCGAGTCGATATTCGACCCGGACGATGACCTGCTCGAGGAGACACGGTGGTTCGACGAGGACATCATGATGACGAAGGACAACGACTTCTTCAGCAAGCGGTCAACCACGTACAACAAACACGCACAGAGCGTCACCGCGGAGGACATGTTCTAACGATGGCACAAACAGAACCAACACTCGACGAGGTCAACCAGCATCACAAGGAACCGTTCTACTGGCTGAACGAGGACAGCCGGGCGTTCCTCAACGAGGGGTATCTGACCGAGGGCGTCACGGCCGAGGAGCGGGTCAGGGAGATTGCGGAGCGGGCCGAGGAAATCCTGGACGACGACGGCTTCGCTGACAAGTTCTATGACTACATGGGTCGGGGCTTCTACAGCCTCGCGAGTCCGGTGTGGTCGAACTTCGGTCTGGACCGAGGTCTGCCCATCAGCTGCTTCGGTAGCTACATGGAAGACGACATGGAGAGCATCCTCTACACGCAGGCCGAAGTGGGCGAGATGACCAAGTTAGGCGGCGGGACAAGCGGGTACTTCGGCGAGATCCGGCCCCGAGGCAGCCCGATCACGAACAACGGCAAGAGCAACGGGAGCTACAGCTTCACCGAGCTGTTCGACACGATCATTAACGTCGTCAGCCAAGGCGAGACGCGGCGCGGCCAGTTTGCGGGGTACATAGACGTTGAACACGACGACCTGGACGAATGGCTCAACATCAAGACCGAGGGCGATCCCGTTCAAGACATCTACTACGGCGTCATCATCGGTGACGACTGGTTCCAGGCGATGGTCGACGGTGACGAGGAAAAGCGAGAGACGTGGGCAGAAATCATCGAGACGCGGATCAACATCGGTGTCCCATACATCATCTTCCGGGACAACATGAACGAAGGGAAGCCACAGGTCTACAAGGACAAGGGCTACGAAATCAATGCCTCCAACCTGTGTACCGAAATTGCACTGCCAGCCACGCCGGATGAGAGTTTCGTCTGTTGTCTCTCCTCGATGAACGCGCTCCACTATGACGAGTGGAAGGATACCGACGCAGTGGAAACGCTGACGCGGTTCCTTGATGCCGTCATGGAGGAGTTTATCCAAGAGGCAGAGGGAACGCAGTTTATGGAGCGCCCGGTGCGGTTTGCGAAACAACACAGAGCGATCGGCATCGGCGTTCTCGGCTGGCACAGCTACCTCCAGAGCGAGATGATTCCGTTCGACAGCATGGAGGCAATGGAGAAAAACGAGGCAATCTTCCGCACTATCAAGGAACGAAGTTACGAGGAGAGCCGTCGGCTCGCCGACGAGTTCGGCGAGCCGGAGGTGCTCGAAGGCTACGGTCGACGGAACGCGACGACAATGAGCGTGGCCCCGACGAAATCCAGCAGTGTCATCTTGGGCCAGGTCAGTCCGAGCATCGAACCGCTAAAATCGAACTACTTCGTCCGCGACGGTGCGAAGCTGAAATCGACGCAGAAGAACCGGTTCCTCGAGGCGATACTGAAAAAGCGAGGTAGAGACGAGCGTGAAGTCTGGGACAGCATCGCACAGAACGACGGGAGTGTGCAACACCTCAACTGTCTGACCGACGAGGAGAAGGAGGTGTTCAAGACCTTCACCGAGATCCCACAAATGGCGATCATCAACCAGGCAGCACAGCGGCAGAACCACATTGATCAGGCACAGAGCCTGAACGTCTCGATTGATCCGAGCGAAGTGAGCGTCAAGGAAATCAACCAGCTCTATATCGAGGCTTGGAAGAAAGGTATCAAGAGCCTTTACTACCAACACAGCGTGAACGCCGCACAGAAGTTCAGCCGAGACATCCTCGAATGCAAGGCCTGTGAGAGCTAACCACCCACCGGTCGGTATGATAGAGTTATCTGTGTAAACGACGCCACCCCTCGGTATATGCGTGCTTCGGTGCTTGATGCATTCTGCATGACTCTCATCAAATAGATTTTATCAAAAAGCCCCAGCGTGTGGACTGACGGGTTCGGCGGCGGAGTCGTCGGCCTGATTATTGACGCAGGCGAATTAGAAAAAATCACACCTACGAGACGTCTGAGGAAATACGTGACATAAGTACCGAGCAGTTCGCCGACTACGTCGAATACATCCCTGACCGGCGCTTGGACAACTCGAATTACTGGAACTGTATGAGACTGACGCTCCGTTCGCGTGGATATCCGAGTACGCCTCTCCAACCGAAGGGGCACAGACTCCGACACGACGGTTACCGACAGTACTCGGTGTTCATCACGAATCGAGGGAGTGAATCTTCTCACAGAGTATAGCGACAGGCGAGAAATCGAGAGTGGCGACAGGTCGAGAAAGCGGTACTTAGCTGCAACGACACCAACGAATCTCAAGCTACGTGCTTCTACTGTGGGGTTTACGTGTCTGCTCTGTCCAATTTGGTGACCAGTTGAGTTGCTCGTGTATGTTAACATGACCCGGTTTACAAGCACTCACCGGTGGTTACAGCGGACAACACGCTGACGCTGCTGAAATTTGAGTAGCTACACTATCCGAAAGCAGACGGAAATTAGAATTGAATAGTGGAGATTTTGTTCGGGTTAGCGTGTTTTCTGGGTAGCTACACTGCTGGGGTCTCAAAACGTTGACTACTTCGTTGACAACAATGGCCGCTTGGAGAGCCATCTGGATCCGTTGTCGCTCATCGAATCAATCAACTTCACGCATTACAGGCCTACTGACTCCTCTATATCAATTACCACAACCTCGGATAATAGTTTGAAATATGACATTACTTCATCTTTATGATATCGGAGAATATGTAGATGGTCACTTTCCGTCGAACCGTATCGTATTCCCGACGCCCGCTGGTTCAAAGATCTCTGGAATACGCTCGTTGAGGATCCCCATCGCCGTCGTTCCTGTGCAGTGGGCACCGACGAGGAGATCGAGTTTCTCCGCCAGCCAGTCTGCTATCTCACGAATCTCCTCGGAATCGACGGCAATGAGGTGTGTCCCTCCGATTATATATCGAACGTCGTCGTCACACACCGATTCCGCGTGCTCGACTGTGTTCCGCAACCCGGCGTGACAGCAACCCAACACCAGTGCCAATCCATCATCAGTCTCGACAACGACTGACTGGTCGTCTACGATCGGGTCCTCGACGATGCTGCCTTCCCGTTCAACTTTGCCGATCACGTGATCCTGATGCGTTCGAGGGATCTCGCCGAGTGCGTGGATGCCGTCAGCAACCTCAACGGGGTCTCGATGTTCGACGACATCCGCCTTCGCTTCGATCGTCGACTTCGTGTATGGTATTCCAAGCGGTGAACCGTCGAACTGCCCCTCACGGTCGAGATATCGGTTATCCCAGATGTTGGGGTGACAGTACACGTTGGGCTGGTCCATCACGTTCAATACGTCCAGCATTCCGCTTGTGTGGTCGAAATGCGAATGGCTTACCACGACAGATTCGAATTCCTCAACTGGCACACTGAGTAGTTTCGCGTTGTGTATGGCAGCCGACTGGCCAGTATCCAGAAGCACGTCTCCGATCGCGGCCGAAAACCCCCACTCACCACGCAACCCACGGGGGTAGGGCTGTGCAACTGTGTTATCCGACAAGATTGTGATTTTAGTCATTACTTTCAGGCCCCAGTGTCCACACTGTCGACGATTGGATGCGCAGACAGGACCCCAGTCTCTGCGAGTTTATCAGCCAACAGCTTCCCGAGAAGACCACTCAGAACCGCCCCACTGAGGCCGTGACCAACGATGAGGACAGCTTGTATCGGTAGCGCCAGGGTCTGAAAACTTGAGGGGATATATATTACACCGAGCGCGAGGAGTCCTGCCGTTGCGCCACTGACAACCATTATCGCCTGGTCGAAGCGACGATAACGTGTGAGAAGAACCGGAATCTCCGAACCGATCCGGGCCACTATCGTGGGGATCGCAACGGCGAATCCAAACGGTGTGAGCGGGATCCAGACGAGTCCAACGAATATCCCGTTCAGGATCGACGCCCCAGGTTTGCGGACGATATACAGCGCCATGAGGCCAGGGAGATAGAACAAGCCGGCATTCAGGATTGTTCCGAGCGGTCCAACTGCTGCACGGACCGTGAACCCGACGAACACCACTGGTAAGAGCGCCACTCCTGGGACGATACCCAGTGCGGCCACGACCAGTAAGTCTCTCGTCTCCCAGTTCTTGATGCTTATCCATGGATTGTTGAGTGCTGACATCTCTTGTTGATTAGGTTTATGTCCTTTTAAATTTTTAGGTTGGCCTAAAAATCTCAAAGATCCACCCTTCAACCCTACGCAGTTCCGTCCTGTAATCAACAGCAAGTGCGCCCTATTATTGGGGAAGACACAATGTGCCGAGCGCTCCGAGTTCCCACAGTAGCAAGACGATTGCGGCCGATAGCATCCAGAATACCATGACGAACGCGACGTCTACCCCGGTGATCGTATGCGTGCGGTAGTGGGTTCGTTTATTCGATGCGCCGAAGGCCCGTGCATCCATCGCAAGAGCTGTCCGCTCGGCGCGACGAATCGAGTTCACAAACAGGGGTATTGCGTAGCGACTCATTCGATACAGTCGGTTGCGAATCCCGTCGGTATCCGGTGTGCCCCTAACTGTATGGGCTGCACGTATCGTCTCCACATCGGATTGCATCTCGGGTGCGAACCGAAAGGCCGCCATCGCACTGTAGCCAATTTGGTACGGCAGCCCGAGGTTCTGTACCAGTGCGCCGAGGAACGATTCTATATTCGTCGTCAGAACGAACAGCAGCGATAAGACTGACAGTGCAAGGATGCGGAGTCCCGTGGCGGCCCCAACCAGTATGCCTGCTCGTCGTACCGTGAGTGGCCCGAAGGACGCCACGACTTCTGAGGTAACGCCACCAGGACTGCTGACGACGAACGGATAGACGAATACAAAACACGCAGCGAGTGTCACAAGTGGGGCGGCCACACGGACGTAATCGACTGGTGAGAGACGACCTAGGACGACTGTCACGAGAGCGCCGAACACAACGAAGGCCAGCGGTGTGTACGGGTCAGTGACGAGCATCAAGAGCCCCATCACCGGTGTGATAGCTATGAGCTTACTCACAGGATTTAGTCGCTGGAGTACCCCCGAATCGTCTGTCTGATCGGTCAGTTCGACCCGCATCAGACTCACCGCTCCTCCCCGCAATCCAGTGTCCGTTCGGAAGATACGTTGTGATTACATGTCGCCGGTTTCGTCCGCCCGCCGGTACAGTACTCGTAGCACCGGTCCAGCGTCGCAGGACCCGAAAACCCGGACAGCCCCTCGACGAGTTCGGCTAGGGGCGGTTGAGAGAGGTGTGCCGCCGAGAGCGTCTCGGGGTCTGCGAATAGGTCCGCCGGAGTTCCGTGGAACTGTATTTTACCGTCTACCAGTACGGCGACGGCGTCAGCGTGTTCCGCAACGATACGCATATCATGGGTGAGCACGACGACCGTCCGTCCGGCGTCGTGCAACTCGGACAGCCGTTCCATGAGAGCGTCGGCGTTTGCACGATCCTGTCCGTAGGTCGGCTCATCAACAATGAGCACATCCTGACCAACCACAAGCATCGTCGCCACGCTGAGCCTGCGTTTCTCGCCGTGGCTGAGAGTGAATGGATTTCTCTCAGCATAGCCAGTCAGGTCGAATCGCTCAAGTGTCTGTTCAACGCGCTGTTCAATTTCCTCGGTATCGAAATCGAGCTGTCGCAGCCCATAGGCCAGCTCGTCCCGGACGCTCTCAGTGATGAACTGAGACTCGGGATTCTGGAACACGTATCCGACGCGTTGACTGATCTCACGTGAGGAGAGCGTCGTCACATCACGTCCGTTGACGAACACTGTGCCCGATGGTGGGGAACGGACGCCGACGCAGTGTGACGCGAGTGTCGATTTTCCTGCTCCATTGGGTCCGACGAGGGCAAGGAATGAGCCGTCCGGAACGGAGAGTTCGACACCTCTCAGCACCGGTTCCGACACCTTGGGTGTTCCATACCGAGCGTCCAGCCCACGAATCTCTAGTGCGGGCGACATCGTGGCCCCTTCGCTGACCTCCGGTTCGGTAGCCCCGTCCGCTCGGACCACGCCGCGATTTGACTGGTCGACACACCCTTCCGGGCGGCCCCCTGCGTCGGATGATTGAGAGTCGGACCCCGTCCACTCGGCCCGTCGCTTGGCGACTATGTCACCGACGCCATCGACCGCTTGGTCAACAGTGACGGGGAGCGACGTCGAACTGGGCCAACCCTCGCAGGACCGGAGTTCGAGTGCGAGTTGCGTTATCTCAGGGATCCATACTCCTTCACGCCGGAGCAGCTGCGGATTCTCGCCAAAGACGGCTTTCGGAGTTCCCTCGAGTAACAAACTGCCATCCCCGTCGAGTACGAGCGTCCGGTCGACGGCTTCGATCAGCGATTCGCACTGGTGTTCGATTAGCACAATCGTCCTGGAATCGTCCCGGGCCAACTCCCGAAGGAGCCCGTACACGCTCTCGGTTCCCCGTGGGTCAAGATTCGCCGTCGGTTCGTCAAGCACGAGAATTTCGGGGTCCATCGCCAGCTGGCACGCAATCGCCAGTCTCTGTTTCTCTCCCCCTGAAAGCGTGTCGATTTGGCGTGTCTCGAACCCCGAAAGGCCGACCTCATCTAGGACATCGGTGATTCGGTCCGACATCTCTGCGGGCGGCATGCAGAGGTTCTCGAGGCCGAAGGCGACCTCGGTGTTAACTGTCGACGTGACGAACTGCGAGCAGGGATTCTGGAACACGAGACCGACTCGTTCCGCGAGTTCAGCTGTTGGCGTCTCAGTGACGTCGAATCCACAAACCTCGATTGTTCCAGTAAGCTCGCCGGGTACGCTGTGGGGAATGAGGCCGTTAAAACATCTTGCAAGCGTGCTTTTTCCGGAGCCAGACGGACCTAACAGCAGAATGAACTCCCCGGCGTTGACGTCGAGAGTAACACCCGAAAGCGCCCACTCCGGACGTCCACGGTATCTATATCGTAGCTCACGTGTCTTGATCTGTGACATGGCGATGGCTCAGGTCAATAGCTCGTGTTCCGCAAGTGGATCGAGACGACATGATTCCCGGTTTCACTGTTCATTTGCGTTGTGCAGATATTCGGACGGTGTCCCTAATGCAGTTGGCACTAAAATAGCAAAGATATGCTAGTACCGAAACTCGAAAATCAAAACGAATCGTGCACCGACACAGAGTCTCAGTAGCGGGCCTTGGTCGCCTGTTCTTCCTTTCTCAGCTGAACGCTATGTTAAAAAGTATTCAGATGGGTATCACAAGTGGACTCTGTAGCGTGGATTGACGCTCCTAGAGTTGCGTTTTGATTAAAAAATCAATCTGAGCAGTTCTCGTACTTCTATTTTCAATCAAAAATCGCAATCAGTTAACCGGACGTATGTTCTCTCGTGAACAGTCAATGGTTACACAATCGAGAACGGACCTACTCTGTGAACAGCACTCTAAGCGTGCCGGCCGTGACGAAATATACCGATCAATGCTAGGCAACTAGCTATGAACGTCACGATTTTAGCCGATAACACGGTTGCAACTGGGATACCGAAAGGTCTGCGTGGTGAATGGGGGTTCGCGGCTGCGGTCGGCGACGTGCTGTTCGATACTGGCCAATCCACTGCCGCGCTCGAGAATGCCCGGTTGCTTGACGTGGGTACGGAGTTCGATGACATCGTGTTGAGCCACGCCCACTACGATCATACCAAAGGTCTCGACGCTTTCCTCGATCCGTTCGAGAGCCCGACGGTGTACTGCCATCCCGACGTTTGGAACGAACGGTTTATCCGGGAACCAGCGGACGGTCGGACACTCGAAGAGCCGATCCATATTGGAATCCCGTACTCTCGGTCCGAAATCGCGACAGGCGCCGACATCGTCGAACACCGTGACCCCGTAGAGGTGAGCGAGAGGGTGTTTGCACTCGGTGAGATTCCGCGAACTCACGCCGGCAATCCAGTCCATCTGCGTGAAGAAAACGGCGAACTTATCGAGGATACCGTACCCGACGATCAGTCGGTTGCTGTGAAAACCACCGGCGGTACCGCACTCATCCTCGGGTGCTGTCATGCAGGCCTACGAAATACTATTGAACATGCCGAATCAGTCACCGGGCAAGAGGTTCGCCACGTCATCGGCGGTACCCATCTCGTCGCCTGTGATAAGAGTGAGATCCACGGTCTTGCGGATTGGTTAGAAGGCAAACTTGAGCTCTTCGCCGGCACTCACTGCACTGGCTTCCAAGCCGAGAAGATTCTCTCGGAACGTCTACCGGATGCGTTCCGTTCCGTCGGCGTCGGAAGCACGATCGAACTCCCATAAACAAACTGATGCGGGGTTCCTCTGTATCATCAAGACTAGGTATTTTCGCCGGCTTGCGCGCCGGTTAGCAGGTACCGATATTCCTCCTCTAATGGTATCTCAAGACCAGTAGTGCTCAGTATCTTGAGCTTCAAGCCATTCAGACACCCTCTTTGAGCTCATCCAGTTGGGCTTTGAACTGATTCTGGCAGGTCGAACAGCAGAAGTGATACATCCGGTCGTCGATCCACTCAGACTCACCCTCGTTGTCGACGGTGTTCCCGCATTCCGAACACGTGAGAGCGAAATCGGTTCCATCGAGCGATGGCTGCCACTCGATCTCGTCGATGAGGGTGACGCTGTACTCCGCATCGTCTGCGGGCTCCAGCAGCGCGGTGAGCCACGAGTGGACGTTGTGAACCTCTGCCCGTGCGTTGAACCAGAGTTCTCCGTCGGCAGTAACCATCACGTGCTCGACTGCGTCGGCGCCGTCAAGACGAGACCGGAGCTGATTGAACGAATTTCCGGGATCGAGTTGGACGAAAATCTGCGCACCTGCTCCCAGCTGTGTCCGGTCGAGTTCGACGGTGAACCGATTGATAATCCCCGCATCCTGTAACCGGTCGATGCGGTCGGCGACGGCAGGACCAGACATTTCCACCTCCTCGGCGATGTTGGTGATCGTCCGCCGGGCATCGTGACTGAGGAGCCGCAAAATTTCGATGTCAGTCTCGTCGAGAGATCCCATATATACAATGAAACGCGAGGTGAGAAATAATCCCTGGTTAGAATATACAGAACCAACTATCGTTTCCTTACTTTCTCTAATAAAAACTCCATTGAGACATTGAACCGTTTGTGGTAACGTGATACCAATGGATTCGGCCACTCTACGTACGCAGATCACAGGGGACAGTTCGCCTGAGACAGTAGTTACGGCCAGCGGAGTCTCTAAATCCTACGATTCACTAAACCCATTCAGACGGTCCATCGAAGTACTAAGCGACGCCTTACCCTCCCTCAAGCCTGGACAGATCGTGGGGTGAAAATGGACGTGGAATTTAGAATTATTGGTCGAAATCAGTCAGGACAACGGTAGATACCTTATTGCTAATCGTATCCGTATGACGAAATTCCGTCAAGGACATGCTCTTCGTTTTTAGTTCGCCAGAGAACGTTCACGACCCGTTGAGGGTCAATATCGACTCGAACCCTTTCGCCAGCGATTCCATCGGAGGGGACGACCTCATCGTCGACTTCGTGCCAGGCGACAGTCTCAATGACCTGTTCCGATTCAGTTTCGAGATTTCCACTATACTCAACGACGACATTCGTGATGAAGACGTCCTCTGCTGGAAGATCTCGGCCCTCTGTGTGTTTGATAGTTAACCAGTCGGGAGCGTCGTCCCAGGCTTCGTGAGTAAACTCGAAACACGCAATCTCACAGGAGGGACTCTCGGTTGGGGAGGGGCTTTCGGCTTGGGGGGTATTTTCGTTTTGCGAGGATAAACACCCACCAAACCCTATCATCGCTGTAGCACCCGCAAGGATAGTCCGGCGCTTCATACTAGCTATATGCAGATAAATTGGTAAATAAGTTTTCCTGAGAAGTATGAGATAACTATCTACCTAACTGGCTCTGTTGAAATCCTCCTCTGTAGATATTTTCTCTCGTAAAACTACCACTCACTATAGCTACGAAGTGAGCGTGGTCAGTTGGGATTATCGGGGGTCTCGACTACACGGTCAAGGAAAAGAACCGCATCGGTTGGCCGGTCACGGATCAGGAACAGAAACGGCCGATCAACAACCATCTCGAACTCCTCTGGTGGTGGCCCGGAGTCGGCCCCAATAACGGCAGTTGCGGCTGCGGCCTCCGTCCCTTCTTCGTCGATGGCAACAAATGCGTCGTGAAGGGTATTATCAATCCATAATCCTCCGCCCTCAACCATTCCGCTGAATTCTGCATCGCGTGTAAACGATACTCCCATACCCAAATCTTCGAGCACCTCGGGAAGCCCATACGACGTTGCGAGTTCGAGGGAGTTCAATCGTCCCGTATTCACTGTTGAGTTCGGCCAGCAAAGTGTCTATGCGATCAACATCCAGTTCGTCTTCAAATGTTTCGAACTCCCCATCAGCCGGAAGAATCACGACCATACTCGTCTCTTCTCCGACATACGGAAGTTCGATGATTTGATGGCCGTCAACAGCAGCATATGGAAACGACTCGGCCTGAAACATACTCTACACTTCACCCCGTCGGACATATAAAAAATCTAATTATTTGTAGTGATTGATTTGCCGAACCTGTGACATCAGGGACAAGACCATTTGATATATCAATATATAGTTTACTGGGTAATCGAACAGAGGAGCTATTGGCAAACTGCTTTCGTACCACTCTCACAAAAGTGAGTAGATATTGTCCCTATACTCTTCCCGGACCCGGTTGCCCCAGTCGTGGGTGTAGGTATCGATAACGTCCTTCGCGACATCGCCGCGAAGGTACTTGACGACGCCGCGGTCACCGGTCCTGTCACGGAGATGTGTCGTGAAGAAATGGCGGAAGTAGTGTGGGGTGACGTTCTCTTCGGGACCGCCGCCCTCCCGGTACCAGCCGTACTCTCGAGCGTGTGTTTCGATAAGGTGGTGAACCATGGCAGGAGAGAGTCGCTTGCCCCAGTCGTCGCTCGTGCTGACAAACAGTGGGTCTGCATCCGAGACGGGGTCCGGCCGGGCGGCCAGCCACTCAGTGAGGACCGCCTGCAACTCATCGTCGACGGGAATTGTTGTCGCCCGTTTTCGCTTGTTTGAGGCCGACCGGCGTTCGCCGTTGTACACTGTGCCGTTTGCGGGCGCGCTGTCGATGTACAGCGAATCTGGTCGTCCATCTAGTCGTGGCCTGTGTGTGGATTCAATCGGCGACTCGGCGAGGAATACGTCGCGTGTATCCAAATTACACAGCTCACCGGCCCTGATGCCTGTCTTCAAGAGCATCATCAGCACGGCTCTGTCTAGAGGATGTGTGGCGCTTTCGAGAAATGATCGCATCGCAGTGACCGAAATATCCCGCCTGGTGGGGTCTGTGTTGATCGATTCGTCGAGTTCTTCGACAACAATCGCCATCGGATTGTTATCGAACACGTCGACTCTGGTCATGTAGTCGTAAAATCGATGGAGATAGGATGCGTATGTTGCCACAGTACTCGACGCGACCTCTCCGCGTAGTTGGTGGATGTACGCCATGCAGTCTCGGTGGTTGGCTCCACTGAGCGAGAGGTCTCGGGAAGAGAGGTACGTCTCGAAATCGCGGAGAACTCGCTCGTAGGCGGCCTGTGTGCGTGGTGATTTCCCCTGGTATCGGATGTCGTCGAGGAAGTACTCCACGTGGTCTTGAGTACTCGACTGCTGGGTACTCGTGTTGCTCATGTGTCTTTCTCAGATTCGAGGACGTATCCTCCGTCACGTCCGCTGTATCGAACAGACCCACTCTCCTGTAGTTCCTGGAGAGTCTCCTCAAGTTGTGTCTCGATATCCCCCGTCACCGCTGCCAGCAGCTCGTCCCACGACAGACAGTCCTGTTCGTCGAGAATCTCGAGTATCTGGGCCCGGAGGCTGGAATCGGAGCGTTGCTCGCCGCCCGCCTCGCTGTCCTGGTGGCTCTCGACAGCAGGCTCACCCCCAAATCCCCTGCGTCCAGCCTGCACCATCGTCTTGACGAACTCACTTCTGCTCATATCGAGTTCATCGGCGTGTTCGTCCCACATTTCGCGCTGATAGGCCGGGACGTATACCTGGACAACAGTCCGAGATGTGTCGACATCTGGGTCCGTGGCCATACGTTGTGGTCGCTTCCTATCCCCTTCAATCTAGTTCATCCACCGGAAGAAAGAGCACCCTCTGGAAGACCGGTGCTATTCCTATTATAACCTATCGTAAGCAACAAAATTGCTGAGTCTCCCCCGCAATCCTGACAAATTTATTACTATTGGTGGCGTAGTGATATTACACTCCAATCTAAAGACCCTGATATGTTTAGAGCCTTACTGTTTCAGAGTCTCCCGGCGATTCACCAGCCTAGGCGACTCTGTGCAGTCTCCGACTCTTAGGGGTGTCAGGCTGTCTAGTCGTCTAGTATCAGAGTCGGGAGGTGTTCTGTCGTGAGTTCCACCTTCGAGTGGTCCGCCGACACCGACGCCGTCGACGAGCAACTCGGCGAGCCGTCGCCGCTTCGGTTCCCCGACGAGTTCGAGTTCTCGACGAGCTGGGAACGCGCCCAGACCGAGGCTGACGAGGGAGGTCCTCTCAACGACGCCGAGCGCATGGTCTACCTGGAGGAGTCGAGCAAGCCTCACCGTGTTGTGTTTGTGCTCGACGGTGCCCGGCTTCGCGCCAGATGTCCCTGCGCCGGCTATCATTACCGCGACTGGTGCGCCCACGTCGCCTCTCTGTGGTGGCAGTGGGTCCGCGGGGAGATCGTCGTCACCCACCGGCAGACCGGCCGCGAGTACGAGATGCCCCCGCGCTGGCTGCGCTTCGGCGAGCATCGGCACGCCGTCGAGGAGGAGGCCGTCGACGGCCTCACGAGCGCCGAGCTCGACGCGTACCTCACCTGCGACCTCGGAGACGCTGGCGTCCGCGAGTACGCCCGCCTCACAGACCGCAGCCCCGGCACTGTTGGGAACCTTCTTGGCCGAGCACGCCAGAAGGTCGACAACGGTGTTGCCTACACGGACGGTGGTCAACGATGACCCGCCGAACCCCCCACCCGCATGCGGGGTACGGTTCCGAGGGCTTCGGAGCATCACACGCGAACACCCACCCGCGATACCCCCTCTTTCGTAGAACCCCCACGGGTGTGCATACGAATACCGTCTCGCCGCGCCGTCTGCGTATTCACGGCGTATGCAAGATATGCAAATCGGGGGGTCGATAATATGACGATGGACTGGAACCCGGACAGCCGAATATCCTTCGGGTGTTCATCAGACGCTATCGACGCGCTCGACGAGATCGCCGACAGAGAAGGAATGAATCGGAGCGAGAAACTCCGCGAGCTGGTCGAAGACGAGATTCGGAAGAAGACTAACGTCGGTGGCCCCGCCGCCGACCTACCCGACGATGACGAGCTAGCAGCCGCCTATCAGACGCTCCACGAGGAAGTGTTCGCCGAGCACCGGTCCCGCCCGAAAATGCGGATGGAAGAAGCAGAGAGCCTGCTATACTCGAAGCAAATCCCGAAAGATAGTGTCGTCGACAAGCTCATCAAGCCGCTGGAACGGCAGGGATACGTGACGATTGGCTGGGGAATGTCGGAGGTATGGATCGGAGTTCGGCCGATGGACCACCAGACCGACGGCGAGCCCGCGGAGGCCACAGCATGACCGGTCAGTCTACAGACGGTAGTGACCGATGACAGGACAGACCTGTCAGTGATTTATTAGAACTGCCGTGCAGAGCGTCAGAGCGTGAGTGGCACCGTAAAAAGAGAGAATACCTATCGGTTTAGTTTTAGAGGGCTTCTACAGCCAGAGCATTTAGTCAGTGTCACACAGACTCCGTTCTACTGCGTCCCTCAGAGCGTCTCTCTTGCAAAACTATGGGAAGAGAGTTAGCGTTTGTCACACGGTAGTGTTCAGATAAGCTGATTCCATGCGAAACTAAATGATCTGAGCCAGTCGTCAGCTGTGTCTGCTTCGGCGTTGCTGAAACAGTTTGAAAACGAATATGTTCGTCGTTTCACCTCACGAAAGACACGTTCGACGCTATTCCGATTTCCATGGCGTTCGTATCTGAAATCGAGGCCGTGCCGAGAGCAGGCGTCTTTCAGTTGCGGTGCGCCATCGATGAGAAACACCGCGTCGTCGACGTCGTGTTTCTCACGAAGTTCGGCAAAGAATGCGTGAGAAAGAACGTTCGTTCTCGTTGGTTCAAGCTTTGTATGCAGTAATTTGTTCGTTGCTGGATCGACAGCGGCGTACAGCCAGTACTGCTCGTCATTGAGTTGGATCACGGTTTCGTCGACCGCAACGTGATCCGGATTTTGTCCGTCTTCGGGCTGTAGATCTGCCTTGTGAACCCAGTTGTGAACTGTAGAACGTGCACGTTCGACACCAAATATTTCGAGAATAGAAACAGTATTCGAAAGCGATAATCCAGCAATATGCAGTTGAATACTGAGCTTCATCAGAAATCGCGGTGTCGCTTCGCGTTCAATAAACTCTAAGTCGATCTGGTCGATACTACCGCTGAGGCGGATGTTTTTGGACATAGGCACTCAAAAAACGCTCCGCCTCGCCTTTCAATCCTTATCTGAACACCGCCTGTCACACCATCTATTTCAACTAATGTGTGAAATCATAATATATGACTGAAACACCCCGTCATACGCTGGCTGTCTCACGTAGAACAGTGCTGGAAACAGTTGGCATGGCCGGCCTTGTGGCCACCCTGGGAAGTGGATCAGTTGGTGCTCAAACTGCTGACAGGGTGCTATGGAGCTTCGAAACTGGCGGTTATATACGTTCGTCACCGACAGTAGCGGATGGGACAGTCTTCGTCGGCAACTATGACAGCAACCTGTACGCGGTGGATGCCGAGACAGGCGACGAACAGTGGACCTTCGAAACTGACGGTAGTGTTTTCTCGTCACCGACAGTAGTGGATGGGACAGTCTTCGTCGGTAGCTTTGACAGCAACCTGTACGCGGTGGATGCTGAGACAGGCGACGAACAGTGGGCTTTCGAAACCGGCGATGGGTTTTGGTCGTCACCGACAGTAGTGGATGGGACAGTCTTCGTCGGCAGCGCTGACAGCAACCTGTACGCGGTGGATGCCGAGACAGGCGACGAACAGTGGACCTTCGAAACCGGCGATCAGGTTCGGTCGTCACCGACAGTAGTGGATGGGACAGTCTTCGTCGGCAGCCATGACAACCACCTGTACGCGGTGGATGCCGAGACAGGCGACGAACAGTGGGCTTTCGAAACTGGCTCTCCGGTTGAGTCATCGCCGACAGTAGCGGATGGGGCAGTCTTCGTCGGCAGCCGTGACGGCAAGCTGTACGCGGTGGATGCTGAGACAGGCGACGAACAGTGGGCCTTCAGAGCCAGCGGACAGGTTAATTCATCACCGACAGTAGCGGATGGGACAGTCTTCGTCGGCAGCAGTGCCGCCTATCTGTACGCGGTGGATGCCGAGACAGGCGACGAACAGTGGTCCTTCGAAACGGGTTATTGGGTTCGGTCGTCACCGACAGTAGCGGATCGGACAGTCTTCGTCGGCAGCGCTGACAGCAACCTGTACGCGGTGGATGCCGAGACAGGCGACGAACAGTGGGCCTTCGAAACCGGCGATACTGTTTGGTCGTCACCGACAGTAGCGGATGGGACAGTCTTCGTCGGCAGCTTTGACAGCAACCTGTACGCGATTAAGGCGAACGGGAATGGAGACACGAGCACTGGCGAAGGCGAGAACGATTCCACGGCGACTGACAGCGACAGCGAGAGTAATGATACCGATGAGACTGATACCTCAAAGAATCCCACGGAGGCCGACGAGAATCCCAACGGCGAGAACGATTCCACGGCGACTGACAACGACAGCGAGAGTAATGATACCGATGAGACCGATACCACAAAGAGTCCCACGGAGGCCGACGAGACTCCCGACGGCGATACTGACTCCGAGGAACCCGGAGACGGCGGAGACTCAACCGGCAGCGAGAACAATAGCGATAACTCCGGCCCCGGATTTGGGATTGGCGGAGCAGTCGCCGGGCTCAGCGGCGCAGTGTACTTCCTGAAGCGGTGGACTGACGACGATCTTGGCGACCAATAGCCAGGCTTTGGCTCTCTGGCACGTAACCGCTGGATCACCGAGACCACTGCTGGCGCAATGAGGGCTCGGTGCCAGCGCTTCCCTCTCTCGCGTTGACCGACCACTCCCGGGCGACGACAACCACACGCTCGCTTTGCAAGACTCGTGCCCTCCATCTTGTACGGCGTTTAGGAATGTACGAATACTAGTAAGACACTCAGCGGTCAGTCGAGCCGGGAACGGAAGGGTCCGACGATGAGTGAGTCTACAGACGGCAGTGAGCGGACGGTTCCGCGTAAGATTGGTGAAAAAATGGGTGGGACTGCTGACTCCACAATGAAGCTAGCAGCACTTGGGAATTAGTTCTTATCTATCTCTATCGATTTGGTATGCTATTTCCGGCCCGATATTTCACTCTAACAGGTAAACTTTAATCGCCAGTCTGTCCGTGCCTATTACAGTTCAACTTTCCACACATTCAATTCATTCTAAACGTAAGTCGCCTGAATCGTCGCTCTTAGACCCGTCTTCTATAGGTGAATTTGGGTCGCCCAGTTCCTCGAACATTTGATCAACGGCCTCGGACAATTCTTCTGCATCACCTAACTCTTCTACCGGCAATGGTGGATCTGTTACAAGATCGTCTAAGATTACATCGTTTGTCTCTTTAATTAATTGTTCGTATGATTCACAATCGGTTGCAAATCTTTCGGGGTCTAAGATTGGTTCAAAACTATCGTATAGTTTGATAAGTTCTGATATATCTTGTATTGTGGTAGTTAGGCTTTCTTTCTCTATATCGTTAATTCCCTTTATGACCTGCTTTTGCATTTCGCTTGAACGGGTTTCATTGACACCTTTAGCTGCTTTGAATCGCTTGATAAATCGAGGTAATTGATCGTCATATCCAGTTGAACTCCCGGTTAGTGAGGATCTATTAACATATCTTTGTTTATATCCCTGATAAATACCATCAATCATTTGGTCTATAGAATTAAAAAAATCGATATAGGATTCAATATTTGCCGCCCAGCAACGACTTCTGTATTTGACGGTAGTTGATGGTAGTCCTTCAAATTGGTGGGGATCATGGAGAACAACTACACCATCCTCGTTGGTTGAAAACACTTCTTCAGAAATAAAATATTCGAGGAGTGCTTCTGCGGTATCATCGTCGGTGATAGTACTCATTTGCCCCATATTCGATGTTCGAAGTGACTCGATAATCGCGTCCCTTCGGAGCACTGCACTGTCTCCGTTGATAATTTCTTGTTTGTCAACAAGCCGGTCTTGCAGAATTGACCGAACTGCGTCTTCTAACCCATTATTTCCCTTGAGCCAGTTACTTTTGATAGTCACTGTGTCGTCTGCCTCATCTTTCGGGACTGCTATGAGAATAGTTTCACCTTTGATTTCTTCCTCAAGAAACCGAGCGAATTTCCCTGCCATATATTCATAATTTACTCATTATCACTTGCCTTTATCGGTGGTTGGTCGCACTACAATTCCTCTTGCGTTATAGAAACACTAGAGCCTGTCATAGAAACAATCTCATAGCTTGAGCTTCTCGCGGCCAGGATTGTTTCCCCGCTCGAAGCTGGTGATTGCAACGACGAGACGGGAACGTAGCGAAACGGGGGTTCAGAATGACCTGTGAGACCGAGCTCGACACCGACCACATGAGCGCGGTCGACGCCCGCGCCGCCGAGCACCTTGTCGACCTGGATCAGACCCACCTCGACGCCCGATTTTGGGGGACCGACACCCCCCACCCGCGCGCGGGGGGTGGTCAGGAGTGAGTGAGCTCGTCGAGCCGGTCATGCTCTACGCCGGGCTCGCTGGCTTCTGGTATCTGCACGTCAAGCACCACTGGCAGAGCGTCGAGTAAGTCGCACCGTCGTCTATTTTTTAGAACAGCTCGCTTGCCGGGAGTTCTGCTTGTTCCGTGCCGCGCGGCTGGGTCTCGCCGTACCAGTCGATGTTCAGCGACCCAGCGCGGACGCTTCGAGAGTTCGTGACTCGGATGCCGTCGGCCTGGAGCTGGTAGACGACGAACACATAGTACCCGTTCGCTTTCGCTAGCGCCGCGTGTTGGTCTCGCCAGATTTTGAACCGAGACTGGTCAGCACGACCGCCCCGGCGATTCCTCGCCACTGCTTTGATTTCGACAGGCTGTCCGTTCTCAGGAACCTCAGCATCCATCCGAGCGCCGTGTATCTCGTCGTAGTTCCGTTCAAGGTCGTAGTGGTCCAGTACCCACGACTCGACACGCGCGCCGTAGAAGCCCGGCGAGCGTCGGCTGTCACCCATCTGTGTCCCTCCAACGTTGTTCAATCCGATAGAGAGCCCAGAGCGTTGCGACGAGGAGGAGTGAAGCAACCAACAAGAGTTGTTCCGAGCCTTCGACGCCGGCGAGGAGTCCGTAACCGCCCAGCCCCCCAATCAGGAGCACGAGAGCTATGAGATTCCGAGAAAATGGAGCGTAGTACCGTCCAAGAATCTTTCTGAGAAAGTCGCTGAAGCCGCGCCACGCCCGGCGAGCGAGCTTGTCGACGACCGTTTCCGGTGGTCCGTCGTGTTCTCGCCTGGTCACAGCCCAGTCACCTCTCTGAGCCACCCGTCGGGCACTGCTTGAATCAGTTGGTCGAGTATCTGTACCCCCGTCTCAACGTCGAGCAGCGCCAGCACGACGACCGCCGCCAGCGCCACGAGAGCGTATTTTTTCAGCATGAAGTCACCATTTTGTGTTGTGTTTTGTGTAGATTCTGAGAACCGCGAGTGTCCAATACAGGAGCCATTTTTTCTTTCTCCACCCAGGTTTTCCCGGCCGCGAGTGCCCCCTTAGAGTGGTCAGTAAACCCCCGCGTGCGAGTGCGTCTAAAAATATATTTGCACGGGGGGCACCCATCCACCCACCCGGTTTGTTCCGTCTTGCCGTCGGTCGATTCACGGCCTCTCAACTCCGACAAAATCATGGTCGCCGTTTTTCCACTCGCGGAATCGTTCACCACACCAGTAGGAGCCGTATTCGACGAGGCCCTCGTTATCAGAGTCGTCATCTCCGGCTATCTCGGCGTACGTCATCTCCTGGTTGACCTTCGCCCGAACCACCGTTTCAATCGCCTGTTGTTTCTTCATCTTGTCGAGGTCGAGCGACGACCCACCTTCGTCGTCGTTGTACGCTTCCTCGATGACGAACTCGGACGGTTCATATTCGGCGTACGTTTCGGCGGTGTCGGTCAGACCCTGGTACATGTCGCTTTCGTCCCACTCGTCTTTCCCGCCCTCAGAGTCCAGCAGCCGAGCCTTGTCCGGTTGTCCTCGAAACGGTTTCTCGATACCGAACGAGGCCACCCGGCGGATACTCTTAGCGACCTTTCGGCGGGTGTGACCAACGAGCAGGGCTGAGCCTTTCTTTGGATTCGGCCCGTGTCGCTCCTCTTTTTTCCGAATGAATAGCAGGGCGTCAGAGAACGCCTCAGCCCGTTTCGAGCCTTCGCCGAATCCAGACAACTCCTGAGCAACTTCATCAATGAGTGCGAGAACCGGACCGTCTAGGGACCCCATCGCTTCGAGCATTTCAGTGTCGCTCGAAAACTGCATGTCGAAGCCGCTGTATGAGGTATTTCCGATGACGTACCCGCCTGTGCGGGCGCGCCAGTCGAGCGCCACGTCTAGCGTCGTCGCAGTCTTCCCGGCTCCTGGTGGTCCGAACATGATACCGATAGCGCCCTCGTGAGTGAGTTGTTCGGCAGCTTCGCCGTAGAAGTCGTGACCGTCGCTGTTCTGGTTGGTCATCCCACGGACTTGCTTCATCTGCGAAGTGTTGCCCGCTCGGATTGCCTCGTCGATTGTTTCCGTCGCCTGTCGCTGGATTATTTCCTGTCCCATCTGCGTCTCGATAAGGGGCTTGTCCGTGACGGTCTCCAGGTAATTCAGAAGCTCCAATGTTTCTTTGTCGTCGACGAGTCCCGCCCACTCGCGTACGTGGTCGCCTGGACTCTCGCCGCGAAGCTCGGTTGCTACCTCTGCCGAAACGAATGTTGATTGTTTGCTCATTTTCAAAGCCCCCTCGGAGGTCTTTCCTCGTCGAGCAGCACGTCAAACTCCTCCTGTTGCAGTTCCCACTGTGCATTATCTCGATGTCCGTTCGTCTTCTCGTCCACGTCGTCCCCCCCACCCGCATGCGGGTGGAGGTCTTCGGGGAGTTCTTTCTTCAGAATCTCGTCAATGGTCGGGGCGTCGATGTCTTCCAGGCCGGTCGCCTCGTCAAGCTGCCGGTCGCGGGCTTCAGTTCGCTCGCGGTCCAGCCGCCGAACGATGCCCCGGATTCGTCGCCGTAACCGCCTGGCCTTCGCCGCCTCAGGTTCGTAGACTTCTCTCAACTCTGCGACTTGCTCCATTGCATCGCTCGGCGTTCGTTCCGAGAGTATCGCACTCGCGGGTTTCGCCTCTCGCCAGTTCGCCCGCGCTTGGTTCGCGTCATCGAGATAATCCCTCACCTCGTAGACCCGACGGGGTGAGTTGTCCCACTGGTTGAGTTCGCCCACCGTGTCCATCGCCTCGAACTCGTCTTCTGAGAGTTCCCATATTTCCCCGCCGGGTTCGTCGGCCCGGAGTGACACCAACAAGATGCCCTCCTCCTCGGGCACGAGCTTCCAGATATAGATGCCAGCACCGACGGCCGTCACCGCCGCCGCTGCTATCATCCAGGGCACGAGTGGCCACCACGCGGGGACCGAGAGGCTGATAATCCCCGTGAGGGACAACAGCGCCACCACACCCAGGAATCCGATGATGATTTGACTGTTCTCGTCGGCCGTCTGTCTCACCGAGTCGAGCGCGTCGAGCGCCCGGTCTTCGAGATCGTGGTCTTGGTCGGTCATGCTATCCGCTCCTTGGTTCGGTTCTCGTCGTTCTTCCGTCGCAGCACCACGATAAACGCGCCCGCGCCAGTCAGCGCCGACGAGAGGCCGATAGCGACGACCACATTTCTGAATTTGATGCTCGGCCGCTCGGTCGGGTCGCCGTCTTGAAGAACCACGGCTTCGCCGCGCTCGACGCTCTCGCTTGTCGACACGAGAATAGCGGCCGTCCCGCCGCTGCGAACCTCGGCGTTCATCGTGATCTCCGTCCGTTGGTCGGGCACGAGTCGCTGCTGCTGGAATGAGATTTCTGTCGATCCGCCCGAGTCGAGTTCAAGCATCTCGGTAAGCGTCACCTGCTCGGGGGCGCGGCCGGTCCAGGTCATGTCGATAGTGAAGCGGCCGGGTCCGTCGTCAGTATCCTCGTACGCGTAGGAGTGAACCACGAGGTCGCCCAGCTGCTCGGTAATCTCCTGGTCCGTCGTCGTCTCGTTGCCGGTTTCCTGGGCGCTCGCGCCAGCCGCCAATGCAACCGTCGCACAAACACACAACACAAGCGCCGCAATCGAGAAGCCGACGACTCGGATATAGTCTGCTTTCATCGTTAGCTCCTGAGCAAGCTGAGACCGAACACTGTCCCACCACCAACGATGACAGACTCGACGACTCCAAGCCCCGGAATGGTCGGGATATCCGGCCCGAGGTCGGGTAACCCGCCGCCGAACAGACCGCCGCCGGAATCGTCTTGATGGTGCTCCTTGAACACCTTGTAAACCTCTTTCTGGTGCTCAACCTCTTTTTGAATATCCTCTGTGGTGAGGTCCTGGGGGTCGGTCACCTTGTTGACGCCCTGCGTGTAGTCCACCGGGGGGACGATGACAATATCCTCAACAGATTCGCCAGCGTTGAGCGAGGTCGAGGGGAGCGAGTACGTCACCGTCCCGTCTTGGTCCGTCCTCTCAAGCTCGGAGAGGGCGTGAGACGAGCGATTCTGTGCCCCTTTGACAACGAGCCGGTGGTCGGAGTGGTCGCTAGGGGACTGAATCGGCTCGGGAGCGTTGGACTTGTCCGAACCCGTCCAGACGACCACGCCTGAATCTGAGTCTGTCGAGTCCCCTGCCTCCTCGGTTATGTCCTCCTCGCCGTCGACGCCCGCGAGGGACAGAATTTCGAGGTCCTCTGAGCCGGACAGAATCATCTTGTCCTGATCGCCCTGGGCCGTCTCGTAGACGAAATAAGCGCCGTCGTAGTCGGCTGCCGCGAGCGTCATGCCCGGCTTAATGGATTGTTCTGAACCACTCGGGAACTGGGGAACCAGCCAGCCCCAGAGAGAGTCAGACTGTATATCAGGGTGCGACACCTCGGCCTGATAGCCCGACTCCTCGGGGGCGGTCTGGCCGCTGGCGATAAGCTCCAGCATGAGACGGCTCTGCTGGTCGCTATCTGCGAACTGCTGGTTCAATTGCTCGGGGGTGAGGATATCGGCCGGGGACGCTACGCCCTCGTCAAATGCCTGATACATCTTGTCAATGTAGGCCTGCATGTCCTCGCTTTTGAGCGTCGAGAGGGAGCTTTTGATATCCGACATTGCATGCCCAATTTCTTCCGAGTCGCCAAATACGATTTTCCCAGTCTCAGGGGTGCTAATTCTCAGAAGCCAGCCAAGGCCGACATCCGCGGTCCTCCCGTAATCCCCGGTCGAGTAAAATTTGTTCTCGCCACTATCATAGACTGCAAGCAATGGGACAGACCCATCATCTGAAACGTCCACGCCGTCGACCTCTCGCGGGTCTGCTGGTAGTTCTCCATTCTCTTTTGAGAGTGGCCGTTTGAACACGGCATATTGGTTGTCTGTCACATGCCCGCCCTCGAATCCATCCCATTTGTCGGTCGGGGACCCCGCGCCAGGGAGAGGGTCGCCGGGGCCTAGCCAATATGATGGCCCACTTCCACTACCGGGCAGGCTCTTTTTGACCTTCATAATGAGGTCGGGTGTTATCGACTCGATCAGTACATTGTACATCCTCACGAAGCTGATGATGGCTTTCGTCGCCCGTTCGTCGAGCTTCGGGCTTACTTCTTGCGCCACCTCAGACGGTGATTTTCCGTCTTTCCAGCCCTGAGCCGTCGCGTTTCGGATATCCTGCCACGCGGCCGTCTCGAAGTTCTCGACGCCCGCGAGTTGGTTCATATCCTTGTTGAAAAACGCCCGGTTGCGCTTGATATCCTGCCAGGAATAGGCCATGTTCAGAATCAGGTCTTGCTCTGCTTCGTCGGCCGCGTCGTCGTCATCGCCGCCCGTAAGCTCGCCAATCGCGTAGTCTGCGACCTTATAACCGGCATAGACGGCCGCCGCGCCTGCCAGGACGCCAGTGATGGATGCCTCCGAGTTGCCGACGGGAGAGAACTCGTCTGATTGCATGGAGAGGCCGCCGACCGCCGCCGCGCCCGCGACTGTCGCGCCACTCCTGAGAAACGCCCGCCGCTTCATTCGAGTGTTTGCATCGGTTCTCTGTGACCGTGACCGAGACATTAGCGAACCCTCCATATTGCACCGCCAAAGAAAGCAATCAGCCCGCCGAACCCAAGTTGCCAAACGGGGAGCCCGTCAGAACTACCGCCGTCAGTAGGCGCAGCGACTACCGGCGAATCGTCGGTTTTGCTGAACGTGTCTAACGGTTGCTGTGCTGTGATATTCCACGCAGTCGGGCTCTCCGACGCCGTGGTATCCGAGGGGAACGTTTTCATCTCGGTCGTGTTGGTCGTCACGTTCGCCTGGGTGAGCACGTCGAGCACACCGTCACCGTTGTTGACGACGGTAGTGGTCCCATGTATCCCGGTCCACACGGTCGGTATCTCACTATCCGCGAGCGCCGATAGCGTCTCGTTGTTTGGGTGTCCGTAACTGCTGTCGTAGGGAGCACTCACCAGCGAGAGCGACGGGTCGAGATAGTTGATTACCGTTGCATCAGTGGACGACGATGCGCCGTGATGGGGACTCTCGTATAGGTCGACACCATCGAGAGCATGCGGGAGATAGTTGATAACCTCGTTCTGTTCCTCGCTCGGTAGGTCGCCAAGCAGGAGCATCTCGGAGCCGTTGTCTTGGATGTAGAGCGCGACAGAATCATCATTGGGGCTGGAATCAGCAGGGTCAGCTTTGGGGAAAGCCACTTCTACATCAGCCGCCTCGAACGGGATAATGTCGCCCTGTCGAGCGAGATTATCCGGTATCGAGTTAGCCGATATTGAGTTGTTGTAGCCGGCGAAGGTTGCACTCGGCGACGACATGCCAGAGCGCCAAACCTCACCGATACCGCCGTCTGTGCTGTTTTCAAAGTGGTCTATAATGTCCTCGTGTCCGCCGATGTGGTCGGCGTCTGGATGGGTCGAGACGAGGTAATCTATCGTTGTTCGATTCAGTGTCTCGGAGACGTACTTGATAACCTGCTCGCCGTTGTCGGTATAGTCGCCCGAGTCGACCACCATCGTCTCATTCTCGGACCAGATGACATAGGCATCGCCTTGCCCTACGTCGAGCGCGGTGAGGTTAACCATGCCGTCCCCATCGCCGGAATTAGCCGCCGACGCCGGAGAGGCAACCAGACCGAGCACGACGACCGCCAAGATCACGCCGGTCCCTGCCGCCGCTCGCAGAAACGCCCGCCTCTTCATCGGTTTCGTGTCTATGCTTGTGTTGTGTTCTTGTGCGTCGGTTTTGCTCATCTTTCTCTAAAAAACATCTGAGTTTTTAGACCTCAGATAAGGTCTCGTTGGTAGACCAGGACGAGCCCGACCACGACCGCGACGAAGCCGATTAGCTGATCTTGCGATGCGCCACCGATAGCGCCACCGCCCAGGACTCCGCCGCTGGTGTCGTCGTCACCCGATACCCACACCTGAGAGTGTGCGTTCGAAGGTGAGGTTTCGACCGTGATGTTTGCCGCTTCCACGTTCTGATTCACGGCAATCTCTGCAGTCTTAACGCCCGACTCATCACCTGCGCTGGTGTAAAACCAGTTGAGAGTCTCGCTGCCGAGAGTTGTGCCGTGCTGGGATAGTTCGACGACCGCCGACGCATCATCAGCAGAGCTAAACTCAACGTCAACCGTCACAGTCTCGTCTTTGCTCAGGTTGAGCATAGAGGGCCGATGCGTGATTAGGGTCGTCTCGCTCAGCGAGACAACTGATTCGTCGGTGGCCGTCACGTCGATGCCATATGTTCCGCTCTGGATACCATCGGCGTTGAGAGTCACCGTCTCGGTGGCCCCGGACGAGCCGGAGACAGTGGCCGATTCGACAACCGAGCTACCCTCGGTCAGTTCGGCGGTGGCGTCGGTCGAGCCACTGAACGATACGTCTACCTCAACCGTCTGGTTGTTCGGGTCGTCGACGGTCACGTTGCTGTCGACGAGCGCGGCTGTTGCGCCGCCGGTCAGCACGACCGCCGCCAGCGCCGCGACGAGTGCCACCACCAGAAGACCGGTCTTGTGTTTGTGTGTTCGTTCCATTGGTCAGTTGATGTACGTAATCAGTGAGAAGCCGATGCCTTGGACGATGAACGCCGCGACCGCCGCCGGAGTGCTGGCGAGCGTCGACTCAAGCGCCGGGAAGAACGGAGGAGCAACGAGAAGACCGACGGTCACGTAGACCGCCCAGGCTTCCATGATGCCCCAGGCGTCGAAGTCGAGGGGATCGTCTCGGTTGATGACGACCGCCGCCAGCGCCGCGATGGAGAGGCCCCGGCCAATCGTCCAATCGATGTTCCCCGTCGTGAACAACGTCTCGCCCAGGTCGAGGATCGGGATAGCCGACGCCTCGATGAGCCCGAGCGAGACCGTCGTCCCGAGCGCGAAAAGCGGGAACAAAAGGAACGTTTCCAGATCCAGTTCGAACTCTGTCATGGTCAGTTGTCGCTGTTGTCCGCGAGGAAGTACGCCGCGCCGTTGTACAAGCTCAGTGCGCCAGCAGCGCCGATAACGGCAATGACGGCCGTGTAGGTGTCACCCGTGAGTGACAGCGTGTCGACGAGGATATCTGTATCTGCGAACTCGACAGCCGCCCAGTTGAGCGCCGCAATCGCCGCGATGATTTCCAGCACGATACGAGTTGTTACGTCACCAAATCGTTCCATAGTTGAAGTGTGGTTTTGTCACGCCCCCCGCGAAGCGAGAGCGAGCGTGATGGTAAATATTAGTTAGTGGTACCACTTAGTAATACAGGATAGTTCACTGCGCTCAGTGTCCGAGAAGTGGGACAGCATCGGTCAGAATCCGCTTGTGTTTGTGCTCGGAGCGGTGACGACTTCTTAGACAACTCGAACGTCACGCTGGAGACGGTCAGTGCTGTGCGAGGATAAATTAAACAAGCAATACAGATCCTATACGCTCTGGATGTCCCGGATTCGGTCAGGGAACAGTTCGAGCGGTTCGAACGGGTTCAGATACTCAGCCTCAACCCGAATCTTTCCGTCAAACCGATACCCGAACATCTTCAACTCCGGTCGGCTCACCCACCCAACCAAATGTACCAACTCCTTCGGACTCGAACATTTTGCTAACACGAAGTAGTCAGCGTCATCAACCCGATCGGCAGGGACAACGAGTTCTAAATCCTGCTCACTTGTGGTCGTTTTCACCTCGACCCGTGCGTCGTCGTAGATGAAATCACACCCATCATCGCCTACGTAATCATCGGTGATTTCCCAGTTGGCACGCACTCCGAAGTACGATGCGGCCGCGACTTCTCCTGCGAATCCGACCCGGTGTCGCCACTCACTTGAACGAGTAGGGGCACGTTGGCGTGCGGTTTCCGTAATTGCAAACCCGATACTATCATCGAAGTGCGCTCGAGGCCGGTTTGCTGGACTCACATCCATCGCTGAAACCAGCGGTGGAACCAGCTTGGGCCGATGCACTTTCGTTGGCTCGTCTGTTTGACTCATGTGGGGGATAGACCTCCATCGCTGCCGCGTGCCTTACCACGCGGCTTTTGACGGGTGCGCCAACGCAATCGAGAGAGATGCCTCTGATCGAACTTCTGTAGCACCTCTCACTCTCTATCAGACCGCCCGACCCTTTCTCGCTCGCACCACATTTTGGCGAAGGGTGAGTACGTAGAAAACTTTCGCGGTTACAATTTATATACATCTCCCAGATAACTAACACTATGGGCGAAGAGTGGAGAGAAGTCACCCTCGTAGAAGGAACAAACGGGGGGCAAATAACCAGAATCGGCAAACAGAGATGGAGTAGGTGGCTTATAGCAAATCCGCCAAACCAGAAGCCACGACGAATATCTGGCAAAGGGTGGCGCAATGTACGGTGGCGTGCGCGAGCTATTCTTCAACTCGCAGAGCGGGTGGAGGACTTCCGAATAACCCAGAACCGTCGAGATGTACCAATCAACATCGTCAATGAAGGCAAAGCCGCAGTCACCAGCTATCTGTTCGCCGTTCATGGGTGGAGTTTTGAAGAACTAACGGAGATGCAAGGAATATCTTTCAACACGGTCAGACAATACGTAATTGCCGTCAAAAAGGACAGACGGTAAGCTAGTCACCCCCAGAAATATTTGCGCAGGATCAGCCGATTGTGCGCGGTCTACAGCGCTATTGAGTGAATGACGACTTGTTATAGAAGTCGGAAACAGACCCGTCAAATTGCCCTGGTCGTCGGCCCGATCACGCCGGACACCCCCGCCAATTCAGTTACGACAACAGATATAATACGTCGGAAATTAAAGTAACCTACATGCGATTAGAAGCCACGAGTGCCGAGGGAGAGTTCAACGTCTGGCTTACCGACGCCGAGATAGAAGACCTACGACGAGCTGCCGCGAGCTATCGAGACGACGTGATTATCCAACTCGGTGCCTACGTTGGCCTTCGCGCGTTCGAGATTCCACAGGTGACACCGAGCGACATCTCAGAGACCGAGAGCGGCCAGTACCGCCTGCGCGTTCCGAAAGGGAAGGATACGACAGGCAACGGCGGGAAGCCGCGAGACGCCTATCTGCCGGACGATGTGGAGCGTTCGCTTCAACAGTTCCAGAACGCCGAGAACATCGCTCCGAAAAACTCGTTCGTCGACCTGACCGAGCGGGGAGTTCGAGCTGTGGTGAAGCGCACGGCCGAGGCAGCCGTCGAGGAGACGGGCGACGAGGATTTTCAGCATGTATCGAGTCACGATCTCCGGCGACGGTTCGCCCAGCGCCTGCTTGTCGACGAGAACATGAATCCGCGCGTGGTGATGCAGGTCGGTGGGTGGGACTCGTTCGCCGCTATCGAGCCATATCTTAACGCCCCGACGCCCGAGGTCGTCGACGAGGCCTTTGTCGACGTTGGGCTCTAACCCCCCACCCGTATGCGGGAGGACTGTTGCCCTATCTAAAAATCAGAATCCAGAATTACGACAAGCGGAATAACATTTATTTAACCATGGGTAGCTAATTGATGTTACGCGCAGTGAAAACGGAATCTGAGGGGTGGGCGACAGAGCCCTGGTTCGGCCTTGTGCCCATTTGGGGTATGTGCTCAGTTGCGTATCACTCTTCGGGTCTGTTGCTGCGTTAGATACACAATGCAACTGAAAAAGTTATTCAATGACGATAACGCAGTCAGCCCGGTCATCGGCGTGATCCTGATGGTCGCCATTACGGTTATTCTGGCGGCTGTCATTGCCACGTTCGTCCTGGGCCTCGGAGAACAGGTTAGTGATACAGCACCGCAGGCGAGTTTCGACTTCGATTACAACGAGACACAGCCAGGCATTGATGATGAAGATTCGTTTGGCTATGTAATTAAAGATGGCACCGGTGGCAGTGTTTCGAGTGGTGCGGTAGATAACACGACTGTTGACGGTACTCTAACAATCCAACACAGCAACGGGCCTAGTATCAGTGCTGAATTGCTGGGCGCAACTGGAAGTAGTGCAAATGAAACTAATGGCACTGTTCCACCGTATGATGACTTTTCGGAGTCTAACGCCAGCTTCAATACTAGTGAAATGAGCGCTGGCGAGAGCCTCGACATCTTCATGGCTGATGACGACACCATCACACTCGTCTGGGAGAGCGACGACGGCAGTACGTCCGCCACGCTCCAGACCCACGAGGGTCCCGACGCGTAATTCAGACGAGTCGAGTTTTTATTCTGTGAGACAGTGCCACTGGGTTTATCTGTGAGACAGTGATACCTCGGGTGTCGGTAGGCCTTTGCATGGGGCCGAACGTTGACTGCGGGCCGTAATCCCTGACATACCGCGTCGTCTCCCCCGCGGTCGACCAACCGGCGTTTCTACCTAAGAACACTATCAACCGTTGGCGTCGGCTGGTGTCGAGCGTCTAGATCACCGCGTAGGTACCGCTGTCCTGCGTCGGCCAGCTCGTAGGACTCCACACCGACACAAAACACAAAGCCAGCGTACTGAAGCATCGCTAGCCGCTCCTCGACGTGGCCCGAAGAGACACTGTGGAATGCTTCACTGGCTATCAACCCCGGCGAAGCCATGCCCTCGTCTTGGAGGAACTCGAGTATGCGGTCGTCTTCGCGTTTCATCCAGTGGGCGCTCTGTCTATCAGCTTGTGACATGGAGGGTGGTTAGGGCGACTCGGGGGAGCTGGGGGAGGACACACCGCTGTTTTCGTCGTCGTTCTGGGGGACTCTGTCGGGCTCGTCTTCGTAGGTACTGATTTTGCCGTCGAGATAGCCTTCGCCGCGTTCGGTCAGGATATAGACACCGTCACCCACAGGCCTCAAGAGGTCGTGTTCGGCTAATTTTTTACAGCGTCGGGAGACAGTAGAGCGTGACACCCGTACGTAATCGTTCTTCGCTAACTCCGAGACCTTACACAGATTGTCTTCGTCGTTTCTACAAATCTCTAAGATACGGTCATCCCACAGTGTCATCCATTCGCCAGATTTCCTCATTACGTGTAATATCTAAACAAGTGCCTGTATATCCGATGAATATGAATATATTCGACAGTCCTCTCTATTTCAAACGACCGTTGCATTTATGAAATGGTAGGGCATTACTACGACATAGGAACCACGCAAGCGGCCCGCTAGTAAGTGGGTCAATTCGGGCCTGTGCTACAACACAGGCCCTGAGAAAGTGGTTCCGCCCTCTGGTATGAGCGAAAGCGAACCACGCGCGGGCCGTGAGGCCCGCACTGACAGTGAGGAATCGCAGACAGATAAACTCAACTGGGACGCGGTGGGCGTCGTCGCGTCCTCACGGTACCGCGGGCTCGCGCTCGTGGCACTCAACGACAGCCCGGCGACCCCGTCGGATATCGCCGAGACCGCCGACGAGGATATTGCCCACGTCTCGCGAGCGATTCAGGAGCTCAAAGAACACGGGCTCGTTGAGTTGCTGGTCGACGAAGACCGACAGAAGGGCCGGTACTACGGTGTCACCGCCGACGGCGCGGCCGTCGCTAGCGAGGTCGACACCCCCAACCCGCATGCGGGGGGTGGTCTCGATGAGTGATGCCGAGATCGAGACCCAGGGCGGCGTGACCGTCACGCTCGATGCCGACGACCTGAACCACCTGCTTACCCACGGCCGCGCCGTCGTGTGCAAAGACGCTGGCCCGCTCGAAATCAAAATCAAAGCCGACGGGAAGGTTCGCCATCAAGTCGTCCTCGACGACGGTCACGGTGAATCTGAGGTTATTGCTGGAGGTGAGCAACAGTGAGCGCTAGCGAACGATATAGCAACATGCGGTTTGTGTTGTGCGCCGTCTGTGGACGCGTCGAAACGCCGCGCCGCGTGTGCTCAGACTGTCTCGCCGGCGTTCACGAGGAGGTGTCGGTCGATGGATGACGACGACGCCGCCGAGAAAATCCAGGGAGTGATGGACCACGCCGAACCCGCGCTTCGAGAGCAAGAACTCGCAGACCTCGGTGCAGTTGTCGACTATCTCCGGGGTGATGACGATGAGTAAGACGCCAGCGTTCTACGACACCGAAGCAGGTGGGGAGTTCGCCGTCGAAATCGAGGGCGACGTATCGCACGTTCGCCTGGTCGACGCCGAGGCAATCCTGACAGTCGATGATGTTTCACACGCACTGGTCGGACTCTCGACTGTCGCCGACACAGGTGGTAGTAACGTCGAAGCCTACACACGGTTGTACCCGGAGGAAGCCGAGCAGCTCGGGCTCGCGCTGATTCAGGCTGCCGACTACGCGAAACGACAGGAGGCTGATGACGATGCGTAAGGACCCCGAGTGTCTGCCGACCGACGCGAGCCCCGCGCTTGTTCAGTTCCGCGACGGTGTCGAGTTGTTCTGTGCGACCCACGCCACGCAGGAATCTGGCTGGCTCTGGGTCGAGTTCTGGGACGGCACCCGGCGGACACTCCCGCCCCAGCGTATCAAGTTCGTCGAGCCTGTCGAGACTGTGTTGAAACACGACGCGGGCGACGAGTGGCAAGAGGTGAAAGACGCCGAGCTGGTCGAGCGAGCACGCCGCGAAGCCGAGCCCGACGAGAACTACCAGCCAATCGTCGCAGACGGAGGTGAGCAACAGTGAGTGTGACGTGTATCGAGACGTTCGCCGACGAGTTCTATCGGTGTGACTTCTGCGGGCAGACCGGCGACACACCAGACGAGATTCAGCACGTCGACGGGTGCCCCGACAGTGGTCAGGACCCCCACCCGCATGCGGGGGGTGGTTCTCAGTGAGTGACCCACCGGCTTGCGGTCGTGATGGATGCGACCGCGAGAGTGAATACCTACTCACGTCTGGCGACCGCTGCCGAGAGCAGGCGCTCGAAGACCAGCCCGAAACCGTCCGTTATCTGGCTTGGGCGACAGCTGGGTTGGAGAATGGAGGTGAACAGGCGTGAGCACAGAGAGCGACAACTACCGAGACGACCCGCCCGACGATCTCCCGCCAGGCATCGAGCAGTGGCCGTATGAAGCGCGCCTCGAGTGGGTCCAGTCGATGTACCTTCGAGAGGGACTCATCGCAACCATGCTGACCAGATCAAACTACCGCAATCCCGACCTCAGAGGAAAAGATATGCATCTGACAAAAGAAGAACTAGCAGCGATATATCTCAGAATGCGAGGTGTGGCCGAATGACGCCGAAACCTAGGCGTCTGATATTAGGCTCCTATCTAAAGACCCTTATTTGTGTATATGATATCTTAAAACCGCTGCCACTCCCCGAACCTGGCAAGCTCTGAATCACAGTCCAATCTAAATATTCTATCAAGCTCATACGGCAGCCCACCATCCTGGAAACATCGTGTCGACAGAGTCTCACGGAGCTCAGGCCGACTATCTCATCCCTCGTTACTCTGCTGTTTGAAGCAAAGGTTCAGAGATGAATACTCCCTCAAACCAGTTCTATTATATGGGGTCGGTTAATTCGCTATAACACTTCTACAGCGACAGTTCTGTCCCCTCTCGTATTTGTGCCCATATGAAGCAAGCCCGTCGGCCCTGGTCTGCTCGCCGTTGAATCATTTGTGATCGACTGGCTCGTCGGCGCTGTCTATTGGTGCTTTGTCAAAGCCAGTTGGGCACAGTTCGGCGTCTTTGAGTAGTGTGGTATGTGGTAGCTCTGCAGCGGTGGAGTGCCCACACGCCGTCGTCTACACCACCCAGGGCATGGCCCCGTGCACGACGGGTACACACGACATATGCCGCTGGCTCCGCCCAAGCACGATAGGCTCACGCGACGCTGACATGGCGCTGTTCAGATAAGGACCGGTCAACGAGTCCGTTTCTTCCGGCCAATCAGTCGAATCCTAGCGGCCTGCAAAAATCGGAGATCTCCGGGCGGCCGGAAGACACTGTCTTCCAGACAACTGAAGGGGCGAGACGCTCTCGACAAAGTCCAATGACCAAGCAAGCGGCAGTGTATCCTCGGTCCGTCAGAACGGCGCGTTGCGCCGTGAGGAGATACTGCAGGGCGCAACGAGTGTTCTGCGAATGGCATGAACGAAACGACGAAAGACGAGCGGAGCGCGTCTTTCAAAACGCGGGAGTTGGGGGCGGCGAGGGCTTTCTCCATCTCAATTGCTGCCGTGATTCCTTCCCTGAATACTGCTGTTGTCGTCGTTACTGATGGACTGGTAGTCTATCGCGGAACACCATCGCCAACTGGGTCGTTCCGACAGTAGAGTTCGTCGGTAGAACGTCGATCTACATCTTGGCCGGAACTGTGTCTAAAACTGACTGATCAACTTCCCCGATGTCCTTTCAGAAGAGTTCGTTCCACCTGCTCAACAGGCTAGCTATGCTATCTACAGATTACCAATCGAGCAGCCAACCGGCTGCATATTTTATAGTTATCCCATAATTTACATAATAAAAATATATGAAATTATTATATTTTCGCGCATGGTCCGCTGAGATAGACTTCCACAGCCAATAGTAAAGCACATGTCGATATATCATATCTCGCCGCTCAGAAGATTGGAAGATGGGTGAATAATGCGCAGGTTTCAACGTGTACGCAATGAAATAGAACTCGGAGTTCTCACTGCTGAGGGGTTTTCAAAGGAAACTGGGTGTATTCAAGAAAGCAGTTACAGGAGACACACACGGACGCGAAGTTGAAGTTTTGAATATTGACTCCTATTAAAATATTCTCGTTACCAGACATGGTTTCGATAACTTAATTTGTCTTTAATCTTGTTTTGTAGCGTAAAGGCCCATTAAAACGTCTGTTCGTTGTACTTTTTGTGGTGCAGAAACTGTAACTGTTACATCAGACTCGAGTTTCTCGGGAACCTTTGACGGGAGATCTTCTATTTGTCGGGCTACTAAGACTAGCGATTGTTTGTGAGTTTCGTCTGGTGATAGCCCCGCGGTTTGAATTTCTGCGTCGATACTGATTGGCACCGATGCTTGCCAGAAACCACGGTTAGCGTTATATTCATAAGGACGCTCGTCTTTTAGTAAAAGTATGAAATCATCACTTTCTAAACAATAGCCTAGCACTTCACGGCGTTCATTATAAACGAATAACTCTTCTGTACTGTTTGTCACCGAGATCTCAATCGTTAGAGGCTCTGCTTCTGATCGAATATTCGGCTGTAGTATGCTGACTTCGTGACGGAGCGGGCGGTCGGGTGAGATATCCGAAGCAGTCACAGTATACTTCTGATTCCTCACCGAATCATTACTCAAGCACCCACAAGCTGTGACAGCGAAGGTACTTCCAAGACTGGTAAAAAATATCCGTCGCCTCATGCTGTTTAGTGGATAGTCAATAATTATAAAATCTATTCAGAATAATATCGCTATCTTACGTTGTTTACGAGCCTGTCCGAAAATATCGCCAGACGACGTGATTGTGACTTAGCTAGGTTATCAGTCATGTCGTAAATTCTAATTAGCTCCAAATAGTCTACATAGAGCGTGTCATAGAATCAATCACAGGGTTTTAAGCTTCGTTCGTCCGGGATTGTGTCCTCGTTCGTAGTTGCTGATGGCGACGATCAGACGGAGACACAGCGCCACGAACACTTGTGTTCGTGCGTGGACGGGGCCTCGGGCGCGGACGTGTCTGAGGCCGCAGTCCTTGCAGGCTTCGTTTGTTCGCTCCACTTGTGTCCGGTGATCGTACGTCTCGCTGAGCACTGACTGCTTGAGGCTGATGTCTTCGGTGTGTTCGTCAATGCGGTCTTCGACCCTGTATTCGATGTCAAGTGATCGTCCGTATTGCGTGAGTTGTACGGCGCAATCGGCACGACTCCCTGCGCCAGCAGGAAGTCGTGCCACTCCAAGATGTCGTAGGCACTGTCTCCGAGCATCCAAACCGGTGTATCGACGGTGAGCGCGTCCTTCGTGACGCGCATCGCCGTCTCAGCATTGATTTGCTTTCGCTGTGTGAACTCCGCAGCAATCGGGATCTTTGGCCCGGACGAGACAATTACACAGCCGAAGCCGTAGTAGTGTTCTTCAGCTGTTGAATCGTAGTTCCACGTCGTTTCATCGTTGTACTGGATTGCAGTGATGTGCGTCGAATCGATGCGACACGTGGAGTTGAGCAGACCCCGGCAGACAACGGGCCAGGAGTTCCCGACGAGCAGAACGTTCACGTCTTTCAGGAGGGTGAGAGAGGCCTCGAGAGTGAGGGAACTGGAGGCAGGGCTATATCTCGTTCAGACACTCGTTGACCGCTACGGAGGTGCTGTCATAGTTGAGGACAATGACCCCGGCGGGAGCGTGTTTATCCTTGAATTGCGCCGTGAGCAGTAGGCTTGAGAGCCGGTCGTTAGCCGATGACGGGCAGTCGGAGCGTGTGTTTCTCCACTGCACAAAATAGACAGCGATGTGCTGTGTCGTATACTGCCCTGCTTGGCGTTCTTCGAACTGCGACCTATCGACCCAGCGGAGTCTCCGGTAACGCCAGCACCGCGACGACTGCTGGCGGGACGTGGAGTATCATCAGACCGATAGCCTCGCTCGTCGTCACGCTATCGGCAGTCAGCGCGAGTCCGATGTCCGGGAGAAAAGAGAGTACCAACACGACTGCGGCGACCAGGACGAACGTCTGGTCCGGGGTTGCCGAACGCTGTGTCAGCCCCCAGTACACTACAGTCGCACCGCCTATCCCAAGCAGGGTCCAGACTCCGATAGCCGGATACCGAAAGAACTCGGTCGACGCCACGAGGTCCTGACTTAGCACGGCCCAACCGAGGGCAAAGTTGGCGACTAGCGCTATTGCCAACGTACCGAACCCACGTGTGGCAAGCGTCTGGTTGTCGATTGAACTCTGGCGGGTCGTACTCATCTGTTGTTACGTCGGACTGGAGGTCCGCGAACAGGAGTCGACGCCGAACATCGAGTAGATGGGGCAGGTTCCCATCGCTGCCGTAGCGAGCATCATAATCGCGACAATCCCCAGCACGGGTGAGACCACTGTCGGAAGTGAGACAGCCTCAGCGAGAATTGCAATCGCGGCGACGCCCGCGACTGCACCAACTGCTGTTCTGAGAACCTGGTCGACCGAGCCGACGTTTTTGTTCATACTCTATATATGATTGCCACACATATAAACCCAGCGTTGAATACATACAACAAAACTATGCCCTCCACTCAACAGCAAATATTTATATTATTCGGTACCTGAGGCTTGAGACACAGTATCCGTTATTGGTGAGATATTTTCTATGCCCCAGATTTGTTTATAATACACAATATTAATACCGGCCTAGCACGTACAACAAGACGTGATGAACAATCAGAAACGTCGCACATTCGGTGCAGCGTTTGTACTCCTGCAGGGAGTTGTGACCGCACTCGTTCCGCAGATGAGTATCAAATTCATTAAAAATATGATCGGCAAGAACTTCGACAACGCCTCGGAACTCGAGGCGAAGCCGGCATATCTCCGACAGTTGCGCGCGGTCGGCGTCGGTATAGTCGCCGCAGCCGGGACAGACCTCCTCTTGCAGAGCGTCGGAGAGACAGACGACGAACTGGTCGATACCGGCACGCCCGACGGCACAGGGGGCGCCGAAGGTGACGGGGACGACGAGTAGCTGCCCGTCTCTCGTCCGGTTCTTCTGAACTCGGTGCAGGTCTGTCGACTTCGCTCTTGTTGCATCTCGGAATCGTTTCTCGGCGAGGCCAGTCTCCGCCGGTCTTCGCTAAAATGGCTACCTCAGAGAACTCGTACCGGCTGGTAAATACCGTCCTTTGATTTCGTCGGCAACGACCCCGAATCCGGAGCCTGCGTGTCCGGTACGTGTTGCTTCGATCGAAGCGGACTTCAGGAGCCATGTCTCTCTCAATATTTCACGCCCAGCCTGTTCGCAGTGGACGACTGTGACTGTTTCTATGACACACTGACTGTGTATTTGTTGAATGGCGCCTCGAATTTGAGTTGTCACTTGCCAACTCAACTTATATAATGCCCGCAATATAACGATGAGGCATGTCAGAAGATGTGACCAGCCTTCTTCATCGAGCGTACCTTGATGAACTGGAGACGGTAATGAACTATCAGACAAATGCAATCGTCCTCGATGGAGTTCGTGCCGAAGAGATTAAAGAGAGTCTCCAACAGGATATACAGGAAGAATTGAACCACGCAGAACAGTTGGGACAACGCCTCAAACAACTGGGCGCCAAACCACCTGGGTCAACCGAATTCACTGCACGACAGGAAACTTTACAGCCCCCTGAGGATTCAACAGATGTTCTGTCTGTAATCCGAGGTGTGCTTGATGCAGAACAGGACGCGATCGAGATGTATCGCTCACTTATCGATTCGGCTGAAGCGGCGAACGACCCCGTCACGGAAGACCTTGCTGTAACGATACTTGCCGATGAAGAAGCCCACAGAACCGAATTTGAGGGCTTCGAGAAAGAATACCAGACGGAATAATCAATGCAGCCATTTGACTTTCTCGGTGTGCCCGGTCCCGACGACTGTTTGGGGATGGCTGGTGTCTTGGTAAGCATCGTACTGATTATCGCTGGAGGGGCAACTGTTGGCGTTACAGGAGGGTCAATCTCTGCTTTCGGCTCGATTGCAGTTGGCGGCGTCCTTGCGTGGTCATCGATTGCGTACTGCCTCGCCTGGGGTCCACTTGGCGACAACTCAGTCACAGATTAGCCTGCTTTGTTGAATTGCAGTGGTTGTGGGACGGACTACCTCTGAGTTGCCTTGTGAGCCGTTGAGGGGCGTAATTTCAAACCAGATATCGTCTTACCACAGCTCAGAAGCCGCTATTCAACAGAGCAGAATCGTTCACTCTGGAAAGATGAGACTCTTGTTGAATTCAACCGAGCCGTGTTACACTCCTTCGACGATGCCAGCGTGAGAATTGTCGATCACAACACTGCAACCGAACAGTTTGCACAGTTCGAACGAAACGAAACTACAGCGAATCAGCGCATGACTGGAGATCGATGTTAGCTATTTCCTCCAATGAGTTCTGGGACAACACACGTCTTTGAACAATCGTACGAGACGATAGTTAAGACGCCGAGATTTCTTAGATTACTGACGAAATTGGGCAAATAACTCTTCGCTCGTAAAAAAGCGACTTCCGTGAGAATGAAAAGTGCTTTTCAGGGAAACACGGTCAAGATGTGGTTCATGCGCTTACAGTCCATCGTTGGAGACCCTCCTCGGTCACTCTAGATCGAAGCGGTCGTTTTGCATCACCTTGCTCCAAGCTTGGACGAAGTCCGTGACGAGTTTCTCTTCACCATCGTTCGCACCATAGACGTGTGACAGTGAACGGAGACGGGAATTCGCCCCGAAGATGAGGTCGACGCGAGTACCTTCCCATTCGATATCGCCGGTCCCGCGGTCGCGGAGTTTATACCGGTTTTCCTCATCCGTGGAGACCCACTCGTAATCCATCGAGAGCACCGTTTCGAAGAAGTCGTTATCTAAGGCCTCCGGTTCGTCGGTAAAGACGCCGAGTTCTGATCCATCGTAGTTTGCACCGATACTGCGGAGTCCGCCAAGAAGTGCGGTCGTCTCCGGCGCATCTAGATTGAGGAGGTCGGCTTTGTCGACGAGCATCTCTTCTGGGCCTTTGTAGGCGTCGTCTGTGTAGTAGTTTCGGAAGCCGTCAGCATCAGGGTTGAGCGCTTGGAAGGATTCGACATCAGTCTGGTCTTGCGAGGCATCCGTTCGACCTGGTTCAAACGGGACCTCGACATCGTAGCCGGCGTTTGCAGCGGCCTGTTCGACGCCTGCGTTTCCGGCGAGTACGATAAGATCAGCAAGGGAGACACGCGTGCCATCAGATTGGGCGGCGTTGAACTCCTCCTGAATCCCTTCGAGCGTGTCGAGAACGGTCTCCAACTGCTCCAGTTCGTTCACTTCCCAGCTTTTGTGTGGTTCGAGACGGATTCGAGCGCCGTTAACGCCACCGCGCTTGTCGCTGTCACGGTAGGTTGAGGCGGCCGCCCATGCTGTTTTGACCAGTTCTGTGACCGAGAGATCGGCTGCGAGAATGTCTTCTTTGAGTTGTGCTGCCTGCTCGTCGTCGATCAGCTCGAAGTCGACCTCTGGAATTGGATCCTGCCAGAGCATCTCCTCGTCGGGAACTTCCGGCCCGAGGAGTCGAGACGTTGGCCCCATATCCCGGTGAATTAGCTTGTACCATGCTCTCGCAAAACTGATGCCGAACTCCATTGGGTTCTCTTGGAACCGCTCGAGAACCTCTCGGTAGTCTGGGTCTCGTTTTAACGCGACGTCCGTCGTCAACATCATCGGGGTGGCACTCTCGGTAGCATCGTGCGCGGGCTCTGCGGAGCCGTGGACATCTTCGTCTTTGGGCTGCCACTGCCACGCCCCGCCCGGACCCTTGTGTGGCTCCCACTCGTAATCGAGGAGGAGATCGACGTACTCCATATCCCAACTCGTGGGAGACTGTGTCCACGGTCCTTCGATGCCGCTCGTGATGGTGTCGGCACCCTTGCCCTCGCCGTACTCGTTCTCCCAGCCAAGGCCTTGATTTTCGATCGGTGCGGCCTCCGGCTCAGCACCGAGATTCTCATCCGAGTCAGCTCCGTGGACCTTTCCAAAGGTGTGGCCGCCAGCGCAGAGGGCGACAGTTTCCTCGTCGTTCATCGCCATTCGGTCGAACGACTGACGGACGTATTTTGCGGACTCTAAGGGGTCAGGTTTACCGCCTGGCCCTTCCGGGTTCACGTAGATGAGGCCCATGTGGTCGGCGGCGAACGGCCCATCGATGTTTCCGTCATCGTCGTGGCGTTTGTCTTCGAGCATCTCCTCTTCTGGACCCCAATCCGCGGCTTTGTTCGGCTCGTAAGCGTCTTCACGGCCGCCGCCGAAGCCGAAGGTCTCGAATCCCATCGACTCCATTGCGACGTTTCCGGCGAGAACGAGCAGGTCGGCCCAAGAGAGCTTGCGACCATATTTCATCTTGACAGGCTCAAGCAGACGACGGGCTTTGTCGAGATTTGCATTGTCGGGCCAACTGCTGACTGGTGCAAACCGCTGCGTACCGCCGGATGTGCCGCCACGACCATCGGTGACTCGATACGTTCCGGCTTGGTGCCACGTCATTCGGATAATAAGTGGACCATAGTGATTGTAGTCCGCTGGCCACCATCCTTGAGAATCGGTTAGCACATCTTCAATGTCTGCCTTCACTTCATCGAAGTCAAGCGACTCGAACGCTTCTGCATAATCAAAGTCATCGCCGTACGGGTCTACCGGTCGAGCGTTCTGATCAAGAATCTCTACATCCAGCTGGTCTGGCCACCAGTCTTGGGTTGTTTTTCCGCTTGTCATATCATTTCCTGACATCTGTGATATCCAATAGAGTGTACTATGGGAACGATTGTGAATGATTGCTTAGCATTTGCCAAGCACTAACTACACAGAAGTCGTAGTCAATCGTAGCAACCCAGTTTTTGAGGTTCGGTTGCTGATTGTTGCGCCAATTCTTGAACTGAGTTCCAGTTCGTTTGTCTATGTGTTCCGGTTCAACAGCATCATTTTCGTATTTGTTTTGAATGTACATCACAGATATCGATATTCTTCGATAGTACATAGATTTTGTATGGTAGGTAGTGTTCAGATAAGCTGATTCTATGCGAAGCTGAATGATCTGAGCCAGTCGTCAGCTGTGTCTGCGTTGGCGTTGCTGAAACAGTTTGAAAACGAAGAGGTTCGGCGCTTTACCTCTCGAAAGACACGCTCGACACTATTCCGATTTCCATGGCGTTCGTATCTGAAATCGAGACCGTGCCGAGAGCAGGCATCTTTCAGTTGTGGTGCGCCATCAATGAGAAACACCGCGTCGTCAACGTCGTGTTTCTCACGAAGTTCGGCAAAGAACGCGCGAGAGATAACGCTCGTTCTCGTCGGTTCAAGCTTTGTGTGAAGTAATTTGTTCGATTTCGGATCGACGGCAGCGTACAGCCAGTATTGCTCGTCATTGAGTCGGATCACGGTTTCGTCGACCGCAACGTGATCCGGACTCTGCCCATCTTCGGGCTGTAGATCCGCTTTGTGAACCCAGTTGTGAACAGTAGAACGAGCACGTTCGACACCGAATATCTCAAGTATTGAAACAGTATTCGAGAGAGATAGGCCAGCAAGATGCAGCTGAATACTGAGCTTCATCAAAAACCGCGGTGTCGCTTCGCGTTCAACAAACTCTAAGTCGATCTGGTCGATACTACCGTTGAGGCGGGCGATTTTCGGCATGGACACTGAAAAACCGACCCGCCTCATTCTTCAATCCTTATCTGAACACCACCGTATGGTATACACTAATATTCTTGAATGAGGGCCAGTAGATTCAAGTTACAACAAGTACTTACGAATACAATAATTAGCAAAAACCAAGATGGGACCCAACTCAACGACAAGAGAGGAGATACGTGAGTTTGAGTTCGTTCTCAAGTTTGAACCAGGGGCTGACAGGTTGATGGACGTTTTCAGGCAACACGATTCCCTTTCGTTATGGTCATCCGCAATTTTTGTGAGCAGCAAACATATGTGGCGACTCGACCACGCGAAAGGGGCGGATGAAGCGCTGAGTGCATTTGACGAAGTGTTTCTTGACGACAGCCGCTGCAACGAGTGTTTTGATGTCCACGAGTGTGAAACTGGACGGACGTATCATGTTCTTGATCACCGAGAAACCAGTCGAACTATTTACACGCTCCGTCACGAGATTGAAGCGTGCCGCTCGCTACCACATTTTATTCTGGACTATGTCGAAGAAGGTGTTGTATTCGAATCCCGACGAGCTGAGAGTGAGTATCGCTGGCGTGTTCTTCTCCCTGGCGACCATCCTATCGGTGAAGTGTATGACTCGATCGAATCAAATCTTCGTGATGGTGTGTCGCTCTCGTTATCTCATATTTCAAGTGCCGGTAACTGGAACGCAACTAAGAGGGTTATTTCGGACTTCTCACCGGACCACTGGCAGGTTTTACAGGCTGCCGTCGATCATGGCTATTACGAACGGCCGCGAGACGTGACCGTCTCTGATTTAGCCGCAATCTTAGATGAACCCCGGTCAACTGTGCAGTACCGCCTCCGGACTGCTGAGGATCGTATCATGTCGCAATTTGTCCAGCAAACACTCTAACCGATTTCACTGCCGAATATCCCGTGTTCTCTCAGCGGTATAGTTGGTATATACCAACAAAGAACTCAACAGTGCCGTGAAACAAGGGCAAATAGAGAGAACCACAACAATGAATAACCAATCATTTTTGCCAACTCGTCAGACAGACACTGAAGCGACGACTGTCGAGAATCCAACCAGAGTGCTGGCAGTATTGGTCGACGATCACGTACAGGAGATTCTGTCGGCAACTGGTCGTCATCCATTGTCTGCCGAAGACCTTGAATCGACTTGCAGTCTTTCCCTTTCGACTATCTATCGAAAAACAGACCAACTTGTTGAACTCGATTTTCTTACTGAACAGTACCAAGTCTCGACGGAAGGCCGACACAAGAGAAAGTTCCGTTCGAATATCGATAGAGTGGAGGCCACCTATACATCAGCAAACCAACTCACGGTCAAAGTACACTGGCGTGACTGCAATGAGTCTTCGCTAAAACCTCAGCGAACAGCGAATACACAATGAGTTGTCCCAACGATAAATATCCTCCCCGCGCACGATGGCGTGGGGCTTCGCCGTTTGGCCTCTCCCCAAGACGGAGAGCGTCAAAGCGGCAGGCGAATTTACAAGGTGTAAATCGCGCTCTTCATCAAAATCGATGTAATCTAGTTTTCAGATCACGTCGCATTAGTAGCAGTAAAATAAGCATCTCGCTGGACTCCTGCATTCGGTCTTGGATTTTCTCCGACATCATTACCTTCGGGAATAGACGCAAAAAGTTCGTCGCTCTTGTGAAGGAGATTGTTGATACAGCTACGGTGCGTAACTGTTGGCCTGAGATCCTCCGCTTGAACCGCTCTAACGCACTTCCTCAGAGTGGACACTACGAGCTGAAACCGCAATACTGCAAGCCATCAACAATGTACTTCCGAAGAGCGAAGTTCGTCAACTATTGCTTCAGGGGGCGTTCGACTCCCAAGAACAAGAGACTCGCCGACTGCTCCTCACCGAAGAACTCGACGTGCGGGACCTGCCGCCGGCACAGCGTCACGAGAAAATCTTCAGTACCTACACGGACCTTGCTGTTCGTGAGGGATTCGTGTTGATCAACGACCACGACCCCAAGCCGCTATATCACCAGTTCGAAGCAGAGACTGGAGACGGATTCTACTGGGAGTACCAGCAGAGAGACTCCGGCGAGTTCCGAGTTCTCATCGGGAAGAACGCTGATTCAGCCACCACGGGCAAACAGTCCGAGGCCCCGTTTTGACTCCGAGAGATGCCCAGGCCTGATAGCGTCCCAGGTACGCACAGCGAAACACGATAGCAGTCGTTCATTGTGTTATTGCGGTAATTTGCAGATCTGTTTTAGTGAATCGCTCGTTTCATCGTCCGATGCGGGAGAGAAGCGAACCCATGGCGGGAAACACTCGCAATAATCGCTAGCAGCGACGGGGAACCACCGGCGAGCCAGAACAGAGAGTCTAGTATAATGTTCATAGGTTATACGCACAGAGGTGACGCAGTTGCGGACCACGGGAAATGTTCGCACGAACCTGCACCGTCGGTCGGGAGACGACGATAGCTTTCGCGAGCGTGTCCAGGGGCGATGATATTTTTACTGCTCCGGTCGTGTCTGCAACCGTGTCGATGCATCCCCTCCTGCTCTCGCCGGAGACCATTTCGCTCCTCGAACGAGTGAGTGTGGCGCTGCTCGTCGGCGGACTGGTTCTCTCGTATCTGGTCGTGTACCGACTCGGCGACCGTCCGTCCCCGTTCCAGCGCCTCAGGACGCGGTTCATCGTCGGCATTCCTTGGGGAACGGTGTTGGTCGTCGTCGGTGTCTATCTCGTCTATCACGTGGTCCAGGGTGCTGGCGACCCCGGCGGACCGAACGTCGTCGGTTTCCGTTCTTGGTCGCTGTGGTATCCCCAGGGTATCTTGTTCTCGTGGCTCTCTCATGCGAGTAGCGCACACCTCACCGGCAACCTGCTCGCGACGGTCGTCTTCGGCGGAATCGCCGAATACGCCTGGAGCCACTACCCGACAGAAACCGGCCAACAGTCGTTTTCGTCCTGGCGGACTAATCCCTACGCTCGGGTCGGTCTGTACGTCGTCGGAATCTCCGCCGTTGGGCTTGCTGGGTCCGTGTTCGTACCCGGGGCGATAATCGGCTTTTCTGGGGTCGTCTTCGCGCTCGCGGGGGTCGCAATCGTCACCCGCCCTCTCGTGACGGTGGGCGGTATTCTCGGACTCGAAGGGGTCGACTTGGTCTACAGTGGCTTTCAGAATCCAGTCGGGTTCGCCGAAGCCAGGCCCGACTTTTCGGTTCCGTACTGGGCCGACACTGCCCTGCAGGGACATCTGTTCGGCCTGGTAGCCGGCGTCTTGCTCGGTGTCGCACTGTTGCGGTATCGAAAGCGGTCACCGAACATCGGTCACGTCTGGTTCGCTGCGCTCGTCTTCACGGTTTCGCGGTCGATGTGGACTCTCTTCTGGTTTCTCAGCGATACGGAGTTCGTGCTCTTCAGGGGGCTCGGTGCTGCATCGGTCGTGGTGCTGGCATCGATAATCGCTATCGCGACCCTCCCGGACCCTCGTCCGCTGGTGGGCGAGCGAATCGAGGTTCCTGCCCGCCGAGTCGGTGTCGTCATTCTCGTCGTTCTCGTCGTTCTCGTTGCACTCGCCGGAGTCCCGTACAATCTCGCCGACGTCTCTTCCGGTGACGGAGTCGACGGTGGCATCGAAATAGACGGCTACACCGTCACGTACGCCGAGAATGTCGAGGATCAGTACACTTCGCTTGACATTCCAGTGGTTGGAGACGCACTCTCTGTCGACGCCAGTGGTGTCATCGTGACCAGTGACAAACGAAACGTTTGGTCACTCGAAACGCCACGCGACGAACTAGCATTAAACGGGTTCTCGGTCGTGGTCATCGGTGACAGCACGTGGCGCGAGGTCGTCATCATGAACCACACGCAGTGGCAACTCTCCGGTGGAAACTCGACCTACAAAGTTTACGGCCAACACTGGCAGGAGATGGACGACCAGCAGCTCCTGTTCACTGCGCCTCTCGGTGAGGGACAGCCGACAATCAACGGATCGCGATTCGGCATCGTTCCCTCGACAGAGTTCTACGATATCGCAGTCCTCGGCGAGAACGGGACCCGAGACCGAGTGCAGATGCCCGCCCACAACGAGAGTGTCGACCTCGCCGGGGTGACCTTCACACGGAAGAACAACCGGCTCATCGCTCGGCACGAACAGACGGAGCTTCTGTTTGCTGAGTATCGGACCGAACGCGAGCGGTGATGACGAAAGCCAGTCTGGAATCTCCAGTCACTGGTCCCGAAACGCCGCTGTTATACGCCCACACTGGTTATAGCGTTGCAATGAGCCAGCAACGTAACGACCGGCCGGACGGCGACCTTCGAAACACCGGAATGTCACTGCGACACGACAGAGAGTGGGATTACGAACTCGACCGCATCGTCGAGGAAGTCGAAGAACGCGGCGCAGAGACAGTCGGACTGCAGTTCCCCGAAGGGCTCAAGCGCCGGGGTCCCGGCGTCGCCGATGACCTCCGAGAGTCCCTGCCCGACGACGTCTCGGTCATGATTTCCGGCCAGCCCTGTTACGGTGCCTGTGACCTCGATACCTATCTGATGAAACGGACCGACGTGTTCGTCCACTTCGGTCACTCCCCGATGAAGGATTCGAACAAGATTCTCTACGTCCCGCTTTTCTCCAATGTCGATGTCTTTCCGATTATCGAGGAGGCTATCGGAAACCAGCTCGCCTCCCCAGACGAAGACCCAGATGTCGGACTCGTGACGACGGCACAGCACATGAACAAGTTCGAGGAGATGCGCGAGTTCCTCGAAGACGAGGGGTACACCGTCCACACGCGCCGCGGCGACGACCGCCTGACCCACGAGGGGCAGGTGCTCGGCTGTAACTACGAATCCGCCGATATCGACGCCGACCAGGTCCTCTACGTCGGCGGCGGCAAGTTCCACCCACTCGGGCTCGCCATGGAACACCAGGACAAAAACGTCGTCATCGCCGACCCGGTCAACAACGCTGTCACCATCGCAGACGCCGAGCAGTTCCTGAAAGAGCGCTACGCCTCAGTCCACAAGGCGATGGACGCCGAGTCCTGGGGTGTCATCTTCTGTACGAAAATCGGCCAAGGCCGTTGGGAGGAGGCCCAGGAAATCGTCGACAACAACGACGACGCCTACCTCATCACGATGGACGAAATTACGCCCGACCGACTGCTGAACTTCGGGATGGACGCCTACGTTAACACGGGCTGTCCGCGCATTACGACCGACGACGGCCCGCAGTTCCACGCGCCGATGCTCACACCCGGCGAGTACAAAATCGCTATCGGCGAGAAGCCACTCGACGAACTCGAGTTCGACACCTTCCACGGCACCTGGTAGACCCGCCCCATGACCGGGAAACGCGAACTCGCCAGACAACTTTCTCTCGTCGCCGGCTTCGAGAATCCGACCCCCGACCTCGAACAGTACACGACGCCGGCCGAAATCGCCGCCACACTCGTCCACACCGCGGGCCTGCACGACGACATTGGCGGACGATTAGTGGTTGACCTCGGCTGTGGAACGGGGATGCTCGCGCTGGCAGGCGCTCTCGGCGGTGCCGTCGATGTCGTCGGGGTAGACCTTGACCGCGGCGCACTCGATACGGCCCGCGAGAACGCCGATGCGACCGATACGACGGTCTCCTGGATTCAGGGAGATGTCTCTCGACTCCCGTTTTCTCTCACTCGCGAGGTGACTGTGTTGATGAATCCGCCGTTCGGTGCCCAGTCGGGAAACGAACACGCCGACCGACCGTTTCTGCGAGCGGCCGCCGATATCGCGTCTGTCTCGTACTCGATTCACAACGCCGGAAGTGCGGCGTTCGTCGACTCCTACGCAGGCGAACACGGCGGCGAGGTGACACACGCCTTCGAGGCGACCTTCGAGTTACCTAGAACCTTCGACTTCCACGACCACGAGACCCGCAGTCTCGACGTTGAGGTCTTCCGCATCCAGTGGTAACGTCACTCATGTCCTGGGTAGTCCCGCTCGAATCTATCTTCGATTTCTTCGGTGTCGAACTCAACGATGACGGGTCGCCCGTGCGGACAGGCATAGGGATTGTCACAGGAGTCGAGCCGCGAGAGCAAGTCGACAACAGAACCCTGTGTCAGTGATGTGTTCCCGGTAATCGATGGATAACACGCCAGGTCTGCCAGAAGGTCGTCGACAGCGGCCTCAACGGTGTCGGCCGCGCTCTCGCGTCCGCCGACGAACTCTGAGAGCACGTCCCGAATCAGCTCCGGACCGGCACTCTCGGCGACCATCGTCGGCACGGTCTGGACCTTGACGGTCCTGTCGCCGACCAGACGCGCCCGAAAGCCGAGCCGTGCCAGCGCGTTGGTGTGGGAATCGAACAGTTCGACCTCTCGGGCTGTCAGTTCAATATCGACGGGCTCGGCAAGTGTCTGTGTCGTCGTCTCCCCGCTAAAGGCGTTTTTCAGGCGCTCATAGTTGATGCGCTCGTCGGCCGCGTGTTGGTCGATGAGAACGAGACCGTCGTCTGTCTCGGCCACGACATACGTCTCCTCGTACTGGCCGAGGATTCGCATCGACGGCAGGCTCTCGAATCGATCGCTCTCTGCCGTTTCTGCGATGCGCGATTGTGTCCCAGAATCCTGGAACTTCCGCTCTCGCTGTGTTTCTGGCTCCACGGTATCATCCGTAGCCGTCTGGCTGGACGAAAAGTCGCCGACTGAATCCGTCTTCCTGTTAGCCGTCGAGGTCTCTGTGTTCGGTGATTCCGCGGCGTCGTCACTGGTCTCGGATACTCGTTTCCTTCTGTCGGTACCAGGTTCGTCGTCTCTCTGCTCTGTCTCAGATTCACCCGTATCCGGCTGAATCTCAGTCTGTTCGGGTGCAGACCGGCCACGGGGGGCCTTGCTGCGGATGAGCCCTTCCTCTAACAGCGCCTGCTCGACGGCAGCTTCGACCTGGTCTTTGACCGCGTCTTCGTCGGCAAAACGGACCTCCAGCTTTCGGGGATGGACGTTTACGTCGACCGTCGCGGGGTCGACCGAGAGAAAGAGCACGGCAAACGGGTAACGGTCCGGCGCGAGCTGGGTGTCGTAGGCATCGACGATTGCCTCGCGGACGACGCTTGCAGTCACGTACCGGCCGTTGACGAACGTCGAGAGATACTCCCGGGAGGCACGATTCGTCTCCGGGTGGCTCACCAGGCCACCTACCGAATCCAGCGGCCCTTCGGGCAGACCGTCGCCGGAAACCGAGCGCATCGCCTCGGCAACCTCGCGGCCGTAGACGGCCATCACAGCCTCCTGGAGGTCGCCGCTTCCTGTTGTGGCGAAGGTCTCCCTACCCTCGTGTTCGAGCGCAACGGCAACGTCGGGGTTTGCCAGCCCGTAACTCGTCGCGACGGTGTTGACGTGGTCGAACTCGGTTGAGGGCTGTTTGAGGTACTTCCGGCGGGCGGGGACGTTATAGAAGAGGTCCTCAATTTCGACGGTCGTTCCGGGCGGGTGGCCTGCGGGCCTGACCGCTGTCACCTCGCCGCCTTCGACGGTGAGTTCGGTCGCCTCGCCACCTGTCCTCGGGCGTGTCGTAATTGTCAGCCGCGAGACAGCCCCGATTGCGTGGAGTGCCTCACCTCTGAACCCGAGGGTTGCTACGCCGGATTCAAGGTCGTCGATGTCGCGAATCTTGCTCGTCGTGTGTTTCTCGACGGCGCGTTCGAGTTCGTCCCGCTCCATCCCGTATCCGTCGTCGCGTACGCTAATACCGTCGATACCGCCGTTCTCGACGGCGACAGTCACCCGGGAAGCGTCGGCGTCGATGCTGTTCTCGACGAGTTCCTTGACCACCGAGGCCGGACGCTCGACGACTTCACCCGCGGCGATGCGCTCGACGGTCTGGGGGTCGAGTTCCCGTATCTCCGAGGCCGTCATCTACGGTCTGTACCGGAGCGAGCAACTTGACTCCAGCGACCGACAGCCTAACCAATCCGGGTCTCTGATGAGCAGGTATGCCAATCACTGAAGGCGACTCAGTCACGATATCGTACGTCGGCCGACTCGATGACGGAACTGTCTTCGACACATCCGACGAAGAACTGGCCCGCGAGGCTGGCGTCAACGAGGCGTATCCCGAACGGAGTTTCAAACCGCTGGAGGTAAAGCTGGGGAGTGACCGAGTCATCGAGGGACTCGCGGAGGAACTCGTCGGCATGGAGGTCGGCGACGAGAAGACGCTCACGATTCCGCCCGAGAAAGCCTACGGGCCACACACAGAGGACCGTGTCGCCGAGTACGACAGAGCTGATTTCGAAGAGATGATTGGCGACCGCGAACTCGCCGAAGGGTTCGAGGTCGAAACGAACGACGGACTCCCGGGTGAGGTCGTCGACTTCGACGCTGGGACGGTGACCGTAGACTTCAACCACGAACTCGCCGGCGAAACCCTCACGTTCGAAATCGAAGTTCTCAACGCCGAATAACGGCCCTACCGCATTCCTGGCGGCGGCCCGTCGTCGTCGAGGTCGTCGTCGTACTCGACGTCGAGACCGACATCCTCGCGCTTTTTCTGTGCGGCCCGAATCTCGCGGAGATAGTATATCGCGCCGCCACCACCCAGCAACAGCGCGATGCCCCCGATTCCCCCGAACAGATAGAGGTCGCGGACGAGATAATACCGAACCGAGAGACTTCCGCCGTCGATATCGTCGTAATACAGCGTCATCTGGTCGTCCTCGACGGTGGACTCGTCGGGGTCGGGGCTGGTCTGTGAGAGAAGCGGAATCCCAACCCGGGAGGAGTTAGAGAGCCGCACTTCGTGAGAACCCTCGACGACGACGGGCACGCTCCACTGTTTGCCGCTTCTCGACTCCGTCCAGGCGACTGTGCCGTTGTCCGCCGGCAGCACGATTTCTGTCTCCTCGGACCCTCGGTTCGCCGTCAGTCCCGGGTGTGTCGCGTTCACGACGGTCCCGTTCAGGAACCGGAACTTCAGGTCGCCAACCGAGACGGACTGGTCGCCACGGAACGCAGTCGACTGGTACACCTCGAGTGAGCTTCGGTTGTGGACGTTGGCAACTGCGGCGAACGAATCAGACGACACCGACAGGTCGTAGGTTGCGTTTGCCGTCGTGTTCCAGTCGTACTCTTGATCGCCCAACAGGTCGTCCTCGTCTAAATCGCCGCCGCCACCGAGTATCGAACACCCTGAGAGGAAGACGAGCGCTGCGACCGCGACGGTAGCGAGGACGCGCCTGTTCATGGGACGACACAGAGCAGCTCCGCCCGGAGGTAGTCGCCGACGCTTGCGAGCAACCCTGGCGGGTCCGTGTTCGGCTTGCAGACGATGCTCTGTTCAAGCAGTCCCAGACGCTCGACGGTGACGATGTCTTCTGCGTGACCGGCTCTGTTGACCGTTGCTCGCACTTCTGCTCGTGTTGCGCTGTTGACGTTGAGCCGACCGTCGCCACGCGTCCACTCGTAGAGAGTGTCTTGTGTCTCGGCTGCCAGGCTCGGTGGGTCACCGTAGACGAACCGCAGCGGGGTGTGCTGGACGAGTCCGAACCGGGTTCGAATCTGCTCGGGCGTTCCCTGTCCAAGCCCCAGCTCGCCGCGGGGAATCCGAATTTCTCTGCCGGCGTCGAGAACGAACCCGTCGTCGTCCCAGCCTTCGAGGGTGCCGACATATGTCTCACCCTTCTCGAAGTGTGGCGTAATCTCTCCCCAGCGAGACCGCAGGAGGTTCCGGGCCGCCGTCGCGTCGGGCCCTTCAAGCGTGACAGACGGGAATCCGTCCTCGCGCAGTCCCATATCGCTCTCGACATCGAGGTCGCCGATGTCGTCGGCAATCATCGACGACAGCGAGTCGAGCGTTCGCTCTCGCGCGTCACCGTCGACGTAACATTTGGCCGCCAGCACTACCATCGTCGTTCCTCAAATATTACAGCCATCAGCCCTCGATTTCCGCGGTTTCGACGTTTAGTTCGTCCCGGAGCTCCTCGATGCGGGTCTCCATCGCGTCGACGAGGCGGGTGTTCTCCATTGCGTCGACCGGTGAGCCACATTCGGGGCACTCGAAGCCAAACTCCATGGCCTCATTGAACTCGAAGCGAATCCCACACCGCTCACAGAGATAGAACTCGTTGTCTCCCTCGTACTCGTAGCGGTCTTCGAGCGCGGCCAACAGGCGGTGCATCTCGGTTTCGAGCTGTTCGGGAATCTTCTCGTACTCGAAGGTCCAGAGATACGTCAGCCAGCCCGAATCCTCGTCTCGGAGCCGCCGATAGCTCGCCAGGTCGTTCTCGTAGAGAATAAACAGTGCCCGGCGAACGTCGTTCAACTCAAGTCCCAGCTCCTCGGCCAGTTCCTCGTCTGTCACCTCGCCGTCCGGGGGTGCCGCTGCGACGGGCATCCCCTTCGGACCGACGAGTTCGTGGAGGTACTTCTGTATGACTGGGTCTTCCAGTAACGCCTCAAAAGCCATTACGAGAAGGTGGGGGAGACAACTGGTTAAATCCATCGGAAGGCCCGTTCCCGGCGTCCGCGTCCGGCTACACAAGGTCGCTGGAGTCGAGATGCTCGTACAACACGGGGTGTAACAGGCCGTTCGAGCCAAGAAGCGACCGCCGCTCGTCGACGCCGAACTTGACGGTGTACGGTTCGTTGTAGCGGTCGGTGACTGTCGCCCCCGCAGCCCGGGCGATGACCAGGCCGGCCGCCACGTCCCAGGGATAGGTGTCGTACTCCCAGACAGCGTCTGCACTGCCGTTTGCGAGATAACAAAGGTTTAGGGCCGCCGATCCGAGCGACCGGACTCCCTGTGTCTGCTCGTAGAAGTGGGTGAGAAAGCCGCCGTCGGGGTCGTATCCCGACAGCAGCATACTCTCGTCGAGTGAGTCTCGGTCCGTGGTCACGACTTTCGTCTCGCCCTTGTAGGCGTCACCGCCCTCGATGGCGTGGAAGGTCTCGTCTGTCTCGGGGACATAGACGACACCCAGGACCGGCGTTCCCTCCTCCAGCAGGGCAATCGAGACGGAGTACTGTGGGTTGCCGTGGGCGAAGTTGCCGGTCCCGTCGACGGGGTCGATAACCCACTTGTAGGGGCTCGACCCCTCGATGAACTCACTCTCCTCAGAGAAGATGCTGTGGTCGGGGAACTCGTTTTCGATGACCGTGGTGATGATGCGGTTGGCGCGGTGGTCGGCCTCTGTGACGATATCTGATTTGTTACTCTTGTAGGTGATGTCCTCGACCCGGCCGTGGAGTTCCCGCAGCGGCTCGCCGACGCTCTCTGCGGCCTCGATAGCGATGTCGCGGGCGTGTTCGAGAAATGTCGGCTCTTTGGGCGGAATATCCTCCGAAAGCAACTCGCGAGGGCCGTCGTCGGTGTCTCGGAGGCCCCAGCCGAGCTTTTCCGTTATCGCGGTCATGAACTGGTCGTCGTAGCTCGTCCGCACGACGTGGGCCTTCTCGTCGGCCCCCGTGATGTGGACGACACTCTCTTCGCTCAGTATCTTCTGTGCCCGTCCGCCGTCGACGAGGAGACTCGCCTGGCCGCGGGTGACGATTTCGATCTCCGTCGAGGCCGCCATCACCAGCGGCCGCGAGCCGAGACGGTGGGTGTGAAGCGGGACAATCTGGAGCGAGTGATTGTCGCCTGGCATGTGAATTGGGCCACCGGCCGACAGCGAGAGTCCAGTCGAGCCCGTCGGCGTGGAGACAGCAACGCCGTTGCCCTCGTACTGGCCGACGTACTCGTCGTCCGCGAACACTTCGAGGCGTGTGACCTTGCGGTCGAAGGGGTTCTCAGGAGGGACTCGTTCGACGGTCACCTCGTTGATGCCGGTGGTGTCCAGTCCGCTCGACTCGACGTGGAGCTTCTGGCGGCTATCGACGGTTGCCCGGCCGCGAATCACCTCCTCTAGCGCAGCCTCGATGTCGTCGGTCTCGACTCTGGCGAGAAAGGAGAGGGTGCCGGCGTTGACGCCGAGCTGTGGAATTCCGTAGGTTGTGAACTGCTTGATACCTTCGAGAAAGGTCCCGTCGCCGCCGAGTGTGATACCCAGCGTCGGCGCGTCGGGCTCGTAGACGTCGCCGATGTCGTTTCCGATATCGACCACAGACACGTCGATGCCGTGCTCGTCTGCCCACTCACGGATTCGGTCCAGTCCCTCGCCACAGTCGGGGCTGGCCAGTACAATGAGCCTGTCTGTCGTCGCGAGCCTCCGCCCATGCATTGCCTGCAGTGAGGGCTGGGTCGCGTTTAACGGTTGTCCCTTCCGGCGGTGTCAGTTTGCTTCGGCGGCCGCCCGGGCGCTCGCAACGTCGGTGAAGCGCTCGAACAACTGCTTTGCCTCACAGGCCTTTCCGTGGGTCCTCTCATCGATACCATCGAGGACCTCCTCGACTTTCGCCTCGGGGACGTTCTCTTTGCCCTCGGTCACCTCGCGTGCGGTCTGCTGGTCGTACTCGGGGTGGAACTGGACGGCGTAGACCGAGTCGGTCTCGAACCCCTGGATGCCATACTCGTTTTCGGCGGTTCGGCGGGCACCCTCTGGCAACGAGACGACTCTGTCCGAGTGTGTCTCGAAGACGGTGAACTCCGCTTGCAGGTCGTCGAGAATCGTCGACTCGCCGGTCCGGGTGACCGTCGTGTATCCGAGTTCGTACTCGTCCATCCCCTCCACCTCGCCACCGAGAACGTGAGCGAGGAACTGGTGGCCGAAACAGACTCCCAGTGCTGGAATCTCTCTGTCGAGGGCCTCGGCGACCCACGGTTCGAGATCGTCTATCCACTCCTCGTCCCAGTAGACAGACGCCCGTGACCCGGTGACGACCAGCCCGTCGATATCGAACGTCTCCGGGATATCGCCGTCCGTGACGTTGTACTCGACGAGGTCGGCGTCGAGTTCCCGCCTGAAGTTCCGTCGCGTGTTGTAGGGCTCGTATGCCGCGTTCAACAGCGCAATCCGAGGTCGTGTCATTGTCCCTGATTACCGGTCGAGACGCAAAAACCTACCCGCTCACCCGAGCCATGCGAGCGCGGTCGCGGCCCAGGTGTAGCCGGTGCCTGCCGCGAGAAAGAGGACTACGTCGCCCGACTCGACCCGACCACGCTTGCGTCCCTCTTCGAGCGCGATAATCTGGTCGACGCTCTGGACGTGGCCGTACTCGTCGAGATAGTAGCCGTCGGACTCGGGATCGAGACCCAACCTGTCGAGCAGGAGGTCGTGAAACGACCGCTTCATGTGGGTGACGGCGACGAAGTCGATATCGTCTGGTTCGTACCCTGACTGTTCGAGCGCTCCCTCGGCGACGGTAAGGTAGTTGTCGAGGCTCACCTCGCCGAGTCGCTCTTTCATGCCGTCCGGGTCGGGCACGTCGAGTGTGTGGTCGTCTGCCTCGACGGTCTCGTGGCTGGGTGGCGCGACGGAACCGCCCGCCGGCATCACCACATCCTCGGAAAAGGAGCCGTCCGTGACCGCGTCACTCCCGTGGACGAGTGCCCGCGTCCGGCTTCGGTCTGGGTCGTGTTCGAGGACAGCCGCTGACGCGCCGCTCCCGAAGTTGAACATGAACGAGGCGTTCTCGTTGGTGTAGTCGACGAGGTCCTCCTCGCGGCTGGCTGAGACGAGCAGTGCAGTCTCGATATCGCCGGCGACCAGCTGGGCCCGGACCTGGCGGAGTGCGACCGGTGCACCGGCACACAGCGTGTAACTCTCGGTGGCGTAGGCGTCTGTGGCTCCGAGTCGGTCGGCGATGTTTGCCGCCGCAGACCAGACGATGTGGTCTTTGAACTCGCTGCCGTGATAGAGCACGAGGTCGACCTCCGCCGGCTCGACGGCAGCATCCGCGAGTGCGCCGTTGGCGGCCTCGATACACATATCCGTCGCGTGGTCCTCGTCGGGCGGACAGACCCGCTTCTCTGCAAGGCCCATTTTCTCGACGACGACCTCCTTGGGTATTCCACTCTCCTCGGCAATTTCGGCTCCTGTGACGACGTTCTCTGGGACGTAGTAGTCGTATCCCGTGAGTCCGACAGAGTTGGCCATAGCTGACAATCAAGTGAACTGCATCAAAGTGTCTTGTGTCTCGGGGTGGGGCAGCTTTCGGACCATCAGTCGGATTCGTCCTCGATAAATCCGAGCATCCGGTCGGTGACAGGACGGGCGTGTTCGAAAAAGCAGAGATGTCGACCCTCGACGGGGACAAATGTTCCGCGGGGGAGGTCCGCCGACAGCTCCTCCCCGACCGTCGAGTCAACCACAGGGTCGTCCTGGGCCTGACAGACTAGCGTCGGAACCGTCAGCTCGTACAATGGGTCTGCCTCGAACCCCTCGATAGCGGCGGCCTGTTTTGCGAACGCGCCTGCGTCTGCGTTTTCCTCACCTCGCCACCCCACGATGCGGTCGAGTACCTCGGGGTTCGCGTCACGGAACTCCGGCGAGAGGGCGACCGACAGCGACGATTCGATGTCCTCTCGGTCTGTTCCAGGGAGACAGAGCGTTTCCAACGCATCGAGGTCGACCGTCTCGCCGCTGGGAGCAGTGTTAAACAGCGTGAGTGTCTCGGCACGGTCGAACATGCGGGCATAGCGCAGACAGACCATCCCGCCGAGGCCGGCACCGACGAGATGGCAGTTCTTGCAGTCTGCGGCGGCGAGAACTGATTCGAGGTCCTGACTCAGACGGTCGACGTTGAGGTCGCCGGACGGCGACCCTGAGCGGCCAGTGCCCCGAAAATCCCAGACGACCGTCTGATACGGTCCTGTCATGGCCGCGTACTGTGACCCCCACTGCCACGCGCCGAGCCCTGCCTCACCGACGAAGGTAATCGCCTCTCCCGAACCCTCGACCTCGTAGTACAGTTCCGTTCCGTCGTCGGCGGTCGTCGTTGGCACAGTCGCGTCTACAACCGGGTCGGGTAAACCGGTTACGTCAGGCGTCCAGGGCCTGTCGCAGTATGTCCGGCGCGTCTTCGAGCGCGCCGTCGACCTTCTCGGCGTCGGGGCCGCCGCCCTGTGCGAAGTCCGATGGCCCACCACCACCGCCGCCGACACGACGGGCGAGTTCGCCGACGACCTGTCCTGCGTCGACAGCACAGCCGTCCGGCACGGCCACGACGAACTGCGCGCCTTCGGCACCCGACCCGAGGACGGCAATCGAGCCGTCGTCAACGAGCGCGTTCGCTGTCGCCCGGAGCTCCTCCATATCGCCGTCGAGACGCTGGATTACTGCCGGCATCCCATCGATTTCGACTTCCTCGCCGTCACCGCCCCCGCTGGCGCGGACGGTGGCGAGTTCCTCTTTTAGCTCCTCGATGCGTTTGCCCCGTTCTTTCCACTCCTCGAAAAAGCGCTCTGCGGTCTCGGGAACCTCTTCGTGGCTCACGTCGAAGAGAGACGCAGTCTCCGAGAGCAGCGCCTCGGTGTGTTGTGTCGCCTCGATGGCGGCATCGCCTGCGGCGAAGGTCAGCCTGACAACACCGTCCTGGATGCGCTCGGTCCCGAGCAGCTTTATCGCGCCGACTTCGCCGGTTCGGGAGACGTGGGTTCCGCCACAGGCTTGGGTGTCGTCGCTCGTGTGAATCAAGCGTATCTGCTCGCCTTCGGGGATACCACCCTGGTAGATGTCGAACCCGTATCGGGACTCGGCTTCGTTTCTGTCGACCCACTCTTGGTCGACTGCGGCGTTTTCCATCACGACCTCGTTTGCGATTTGCTCGATTTCGTCGACCTCTGCCTGTGACACGGACTCGTAGTGCGACACGTCCAGGCGTGCGCTATCTGTACTCTTCTGTGCGCCGGCCTGCCTGATATGGTCGCCAAGCACCCGTCTGGCAGCGTGCCCGACGATGTGTGTCGCCGTGTGGTGGCGCATGTGACGCCGCCGCCGTCCCGCATCGACCTGGCCGCGTGCGAACTCACCTTTTCCAGGATTGCTGTCGGTATGGTGGACGATGATGTCGCCGACCTGCTGAACGTCCAGCACCTCGCCGGTCTCATCGTCGGTCGAGATGCTCCCGTGGTCAGCGGGCTGGCCGCCACCTTCTGGGTAGAACATGGTCTGGTCGAGGATGACATCGTAGCCGTCGTCGTGTTCGAACACCTCGAGCACCATCGCCTCGAACTCCATCCGGCCCTGGTCCTCGTAGTAGAGCCGCTCGGTCGCGGGCAGGTCCTCGTAGCGCCCGCTGGCGCGGCCCTCCTCTTGCTCATCTTCGGTCTCTGTCTCGTCGTTGTGTCGCTGTGCGACCAGCGAGTAGAAGTCGTCAGGAACCGCGACATCTGCCCCGTGTTCTGACGCGATTTCCTCGACCATGTCGGGCTGGATGCCGTGAGAGTCGTATAGCTCGACGAGTTCGTCGCTTGGAATCGGCTCCCCCTCCTGTGCGTACTCCTCTGCGAGCGACTCGACACGGCGCGAGCCCCTGTCGAGGGTCTCTCTGTAGCGGTCGACCTCGGTCCGTACGACATCACGAATCGTATCCCGGTTCTCGTAGCCGAGCCGCTTGGCCTGCATGTCGACCAGTTCGTCGAGCGGTGCGTCGACGCCGACGGTGTCGACGAGCCGTTTCGTCCGGCGCAACACCATCCGGGCGAGATAGCCAGTCCCGACGTTCGAGGGGACAATCTCGTCGCCGAGCATGTAGGCGAGCGTCCGGCAGTGGTCTGCGATGGCGTATATGTCTTCGAGCGGTTCGAGCAAGCTCCGCAACTGCTCGACGTCGACACCGAGCTCTGCCGCGATATCACCGCGGGCGGCCTCGACGTCGTCTACGTCGTCGATATCCAGGTTGCCAGACAGGCGTGCGGCGTCGTGGATAATCGCCTCCTCTTCGTCGGTGTATTCGACGCCTGCGTTGTCCCTGAGGAACGATATCATCTCCGGGTAGATGGCCTCGTAGACCGTCGGTGTCCCCTGGCTCATCCAGGTCCAGCGTTCGAGACCGTAGCCGGTGTCGACGACGTAGGTGTCCATCTTCGAGTACCGGTTGCCGTCTTTGAGTTCGTACTCGCCGTCGGGGTCCTGTTCCATCGACATGAAAACGAGCGTCGCCAGTTCGAGACCTCGGTAGATAACCTCGATTGCGGGACCGGCGTTGCCGCCGCCGACCCAGGGGTCCTCGATGTAGGTGACGTCGTTGAGGTCTGCGCCCATCTCACCGAGTAGCGTGTCACAGTGTTCGACGGTCTTGCTCTTCCAGTACACCTCCCCATCGTAGGCGTAGTCGTCGGCATCCTCTCGGGTATTGAACGCGTGGTGGGCCATCATCTCGAAGGCCATCGTGTGCCGACCGGTCTTGCCCACATTGTCGATGTCCTGCATCCGGATACAGGGCTGGCTGATTGTCAGCGGATTCGCCGGCGGTGGCGTCTCGCCCGAGGTAACCAGCGGCTGGAAGTCATAAATCGAGGCCTGTGTCAACAACACGTCGTCGCGCCACCGGTTTGCAGCTACCGGGTACGGGTCGATGCGTTCGTGGCCGTGTTCCTCAAAAAAGGAGAGAAACGCCTCGCGCATCTCCTCGACAGTGTAGCTCTCGTCGAACCCCGGATTATCAATGAAGCTGTACGTGTCACAGGGCGGCTCCCCGCAGGTCGCCCGTGTCTCGTCTCGCGTCCAGAAGGCACCCCCACACTCCGTGCACTCCGTTCGAGTGAACCCATTCTCGGCGAAATAGTCGAGTTGGTATTCCTCCTCCAGGTCGCTCATCTGTTGATATATGGTGGCCCATCTGTCCCTAAAACAGTTCCGAGTCAGTGCTGTGGTCAGTCCAGCGCGACAGAGGCGAGCAGGGCTTCGAGCTGAATCCGCTCGTTTGCGCCAGCGGTGATACGGTAGTCGGTCTCGCCGATTCGGTCCAGAAGCGTGACTGCTGCCTCGTCGTCGAGGTCGAACTCCCAGACGGAGCGGTGAAGCTGGTCGATGATGTCGCCGCCCGCAATTCCCTCATCGGTCAAAAGCCGGTCCAACTGTGTCCGTGAAGCGGTGAAATCGCCGTCGAGTGCGAGTGTTACCATCTCCTCGATATCCTCCGGTCTTGCAGTGCTCGTAATCTCGAAGACGGCTTCTTCGTCGACGGTTGAGCCGGTGACTGCGGCAGCCTGGAGCCCGTTGATTGCCGCGCGCATGTCCCCGCCAGCGACGTAGACCAGCGCCTCGATGCCGTCGTCGGTTATCTCGATACCCTCGCTCTCGGCGATTTTTCGCGTCTGTGTTTCAACAGCTTCGTCGGGCAGCGGTGAGAACCGAAAGACGGCACAGCGGGACTGGATTGGGTCGATAATCTGTGATGAGTAGTTACACGAGAGGATAAAACGGACGTTATTCGAGAACTGTTCCATCGTCCGGCGGAGCGCTGACTGGGCGTCAGATGTCAATGCGTCGGCCTCGTCGAGGAAGATGATACGGTAGTTGTGCCCGCCAAACGAGGTTCGGGCGAAGCTTTTTACCCGGTCTCTGACCACGTCGATACCGCGCTCGTCCGAGGCATTCAGTTCGAGGAAGTTCTCCTCCCACTCGTCCCCGTAGAGCTCCTTGGCGATGGCGATAGCGCTCGTGGTCTTGCCGACACCGGCAGGGCCGGCAAACAGCATGTGACTCAGGTCGTCACGGTCGACGTAACTCTGGAGGCGCTCGACGATTGTCTCCTGGCCCACCACGTCGTGGAGTCGCTGTGGACGGTACTTCTCCAGCCAAATCTCCTCGCGTCCGGTCTCGGACTGGTCGGCCTCACTCATGCCAGATTGAACGCGCGGCCGAGTGATAAACCCCGCGAGAACTGGTCGCCACGGCGGACGGGAGTCAGTATGTTTTTTGAGGGAGAACAGACATGTCTCTGGTAATGGCTGCCCGTCCACCATCGAACGACATCGACGACGAACCGGACACTATCGAGTTTGGTATCGTCGCCGTCGACGCCGCCGTCAAGGAGTGGGGCGTCTCGTTCCCGATCACAAACCGGGAACTCGCCGACAACTACGGCGACAAGCAGATCGCGGTCGACCCGAGCGGCCATGAGGCCACACTCGCCGCAATTTTGTCAGACTGTCCGTGCGACCACTTCGGCGACAAACAGGAACTGCTCAACGAGCTACACCCGGTCTTCGAGCAGCGGCGCGAGCGCATCTCGGGGTCGATTCTGGGCCGACTCCGGGCGATGGTCCCGTTCTAGTTTATTTCTCGCCGACCGCTTCGTGTCCCACGTCTGGCTCCTCGTGATCGTCTCCCGCCATCTCTGGCGATGGGCTGTCGTCGGCTCCCGTCGGGGCGTCGATTGTATCAATCTCGTCGATGAGATACTCGATGCGCTGGCTCTGCTCTCGGTTCGAGGTCAGGATGAGGTCAGAGAGCACGCCGAACATGACCAACTGGACGCCGAACAACAGCGCAACGCCCGCCGCGAGTGCGAGCACCTCGTGTGAGATACTGGCTACGACCCATCGGTAGACGACAAACAGCGAAAGCCCGACCGCAGCCAGGATACTCAGCCCGCCGACGCTGCCGAAATAAAAGAGCGGATTGTTCTTTTTCGCGAGTCGGTACAGCGTCACGATGATGTTCCCGCCGTCTCGGAACGGCCGGAGGTTCGTTTCGGACTCGTCCGGTCGTGGCTCGTAGGTAATCGGCACGACCGTCGTCCGGATGTTGTTTCGGACACACTCGACAGACATCTCGGTCTCGATACCAAAGCCGTCGGCCGAAAGCGAGAGCCGTTCGAACGACTCCCGGGTGAACGCGCGGTAGCCGCTGAGGATGTCGACCAGATTTCGGCCGTGAACTGTCCGGAATACGCGGTTGATGATTCCGTTGCCAATCTGGTTGAGGCGGGTCATCGCCCCGGATTCCATATCGGCAAAGCGGTTGCCGATGACGTGTTCGGCCTCGCCCGTGAACAGCGGTGCGAGGACTCTGCCGGCCTCTTCGGGGCGATAGGTCGAGTCGCCGTCGACGAGCAGGATATACGGCTGGGAGATGTAGTCGATCGCCTCGCGGACCGCCTGGCCTTTGCCGTCCCCGCCCTGGATGTGGACCGTCGCCCCCAGATTCTCAGCAATCTGTCTGGTCCTGTCGTCGGAGCCGCCGTCGATGACGAGGATGTGCTCGAACCCGACTCCCTCAAATCGTTCTATCACGTCGCCGATATTCTCGGCCTCGTTGTACGTCGGGATGAGCACGCAGACATCCTCGTGACGAATCATCTGACTGTGCTCAACTACGCCGGTCACAGGTTAAAAAACGTGGGTGTTTCGTGGGGTCGGCCCGCCGGGTCACAAGCCGTTTGTATGTCTACAACCAAACGTTCCCCAGTGACTGACGAGGAGACAGACACGGACAGCGATACCGAGCTGTACGAGACACTTGAAGAGACTGGCCGCCCAGTTGTCAACGCGACCCGATACGCACAGGCGAACGATATCTCTCAGGACGAAGCGACCCAGCGGCTGGACCTCCTCGTCGAGGAGGGTGTTGCGCAGCGACTCGACGTATCCACCGACCCGGTGGTCTGGTATCCGAGTGACTGGGCCCGAATGGCCGACCGCGAGCGCGTCGTCGTCTTTCCGGAACGACGCGAGCTGGTGGTCGACCACCCGACACAACTCACCCGCGCCCAGCTCTCGCAGTTTGCCCACCTCGTGGATACGACCGGCTCAGGGGCCTACATGTACGAGATTCGGCAGGAGGATATCTGGCAGGCCCCATACGATAGCTTCGATGCGTTGTTAGAGACAGTGAGAGACGTGCTCCCCGAGCGATACCCCCATCTCGAAGAGTTCCTCGAAAGCCAGTACGAGCGGGCAAACCGGTTCCGGATGTACACCCACGAGGACGGCTACGTGGTGTTAGAAGCCGAAACAGACGACCTCATGGGGAACGTCGCCCGCCAGAAACTCGACGATGAACAACTGCGGGCACCAATCTCGGAAACCGAAAGCTGGGTCGCAGCCGAGAGCGTCGCCGAGGTCAAACGAATTCTCTACGAGGCAGGGTACCCGGTTCGCGACGAGCGCGACCTCGATAGCGGTGAGGACCTCGACGTGGACCTCGAACTCGACCTGCGGGCCTATCAGGAGGAGTGGCTCTCGAACTTTCTGGAAACTCGGTCGGGCGTGCTCGTCGGACCGCCCGGAAGCGGGAAGACCGTGACTGCCCTTGCCGTCCTCGCCGCCGTCGGGGGCGAGACACTCGTCTTGGTACCGGGGCGAGAGCTCGCGAGCCAGTGGCGCGAGGAGATTCTCGCACACACCTCGCTCACCGAGGCGCAGGTCGGCGAGTACCACGGCGGCGCGAAGGACGTTCGCCCAGTCACGATTTCGACATACCGGACCGCCGGAATGGACCGACACAGACAGCTCTTCGGGAGCCGGGAGTGGGGTCTTATCGTCTACGACGAGGTCCATCACATCAGCGCACCAATTTACCGGCGGAGCACGGATCTCCAGAGCCGCCACCGCCTCGGTCTCTCGTCGAGTCCAGTCCGGGAAGACGACATGGAACAGGACATCTACACGCTCATCGGGCCACCAATCGGAACCGACTGGGACGCGCTGTTCGAGGCCGGCTACGTCGCCGAGCCAGAGGTCGAGATTCGGTACGTCCCCTGGGACTCGGAGGACACACAAAACGAGTACGTGAGCACCAAGGGACACGCTCGACGCCAAGCGGCTGCGACGAACCCGGCCAAGCTCGCGGAGACGAGACATCTCCTCTCACGTCATCCAGACGAGCAGGCGCTGGTGTTCGTGGAGTACCTCGACCAGGGACAGGCGTACGCCGACGCACTCGACGCGCCGTTCATCAGCGGTGAGATGCCCCACGCCAGACGGGAGAAACTCTTCGAGCAGTTCCGCAACGGAACCCTCTCGGCGCTCGTCGTCTCACGGGTCGGCGACGAGGGTATCGACCTGCCGAGTGCGGAACTTGCTATCGTCGCCTCGGGCCTGGGCGGGTCCCGACGCCAGGGAACCCAGCGTGCGGGCCGGACAATGCGACCGACCGGCCGCGCACGCATGTACGTACTCGCAACGCGAGGCACGCGCGAGGAGGAGTTCGCCCGCCAGCGGATGCGGTATCTCGCCGGGAAGGGTGTTCGGGTGACCGAACACGACGCCGAGACGCCACAGGCGGAGTCCGACGACGCTTAGCTCCGCTGTTCGAGGTTGTCGTAGCCGACGCTGTTGACGTAGGCCGCGACACGTACGCCAAACAGGCTCACGACGATGCCACTAAGGATGAACACGGCGAGCAGCGTCTCTGGCGCGACCGAGAACTGATCGACCTCGATTGGGCCATAGCTCATTTCGGCTACGACAAACGGTTCTGACACGTCGGACCGCTGGATGACGTACGCCGCAAATCCACGGACGATGAGACCGACAGCGACCGCGAAAAACGGGAGATTGACGTACGCCGACCCGATGTCGTCGTCGCGGATGACTTCGTCTAGCAGTCGGCCGGCACTGGCAATAAGCGCCGCACCCGTGAGCCACGGGATGCTGTCGTAGAGAAACTGCATCGTCAACACCAGCTCACCTGCGGTCGCCCTCTCGAGGGATGAAGCGCCCAACGCGCCGACGAACAGCCCCACGAGGGCGAGACCGCCGGCCACCACGTACGTGACAAGCGAGACTTTCCCCGCGTAGAGGGCATCCCTGACGTTGGTCGAAAACGCCGCCAGCAGTGAGTCGATATTGAGTCCTTTGTACAACAGAAAGAGGGCAACAACAGTCGTAATCGCACCCAGTGAGACCGTAATGCTGTCTGAAACCGCCAACAGTGCCGGAAACGCGAGTAACGTCAGTCCGACTGGCACGAGAACTGTCTTGCGCAGCTCCTCGTCTGCGAGGAACTGTTTGAGCAGGTAGTAGGTCGACTCGATATCGCGGGCCTGTCTGACGACGACCCGGTCGATGGCGTCGACGGCGATGCGGCTCTCGATTATCGGCACGAGACGCTCATCCTCGGCGCTGTCGACGACGACAACGGCAGTCTCCGGCGAGTACGTCGCAACAAGTTCGTCAACCTGTGCGGCAATCGAACGGTTGAACGTGACCGTATCGCCCTCGCCACTGAGCACCGCCAGAATGGTCTCGTCGTCGAGGTCACGTGTGACCCGGAGCCCTTCGAGGAGACAGTTGACTCGGCTGTCCTCCGGGTCCTCGACACCGACGGTCGTCACAAGGTCCTCGACCGCCTCGGAACCGACCACTGGCGACTCGGCGTCGAGGTCATCTTCCCGATAGATACAGAGGACGAGGGTGCTCACATCTCCACCAACACGTGCCCGAAATAAAAATCCCTACGAACGTTTACTCCGCGAGTTACCCGAGCGACGCCGGGTCGATTACCGCCTTGTCGGTCACGATACGGTCGAGCAATTCGACGGGCGTGGCGTCGTAAGCCGGGTTCTCGATTTCGAACCCGTCGGCCGGCTCTCGCATCACCTCGCTCGCTGCTCTGTGCTCGTTTTCGAACCGGAAGCCGCCTTCGATGAGTTTCGCACCCGACCCGACCGAGAGTACCGGGACACCGCTGTCTGCTGCTGTCGCGGCCAGTGGGTACGTCCCGACGCGGTTGTGGAGTGTCCGGTCGACGATACAGGTCATGCCAACGAGGACGCGGTCGCACTCGGGCAGGTAGCTTCCGGCGGCACTGTCGACGACCAGCTTTGTCTCGACGCCATCGGTCTCGGCCAGTCGGCGCGCAGTCTTCCGGCCGAGATATCGCGGGCGGGATTCGGTCACGTAGACGGTGTACTCGCCGCCGTCCTCGACGGCGGTCTCTATCGCCGAGAGTACCGTCGTCGAGTAATCGTGTGTCAAAAGCGTCTCTCGGTCACCCAGGAGGTCTGCGAGTCGGCTGGCGGCCGCCGATTTCCCCTGTTCGACACGCTCGATGACTTCGTCGATAATCTCGGCTGTCCGTTGCTTGGCCTCACCGACGGTGTCGGTATCCGTCTCGTCGACTCTGCGCACGATTTCGCGCTGTGTGTTGTGCAACGATGCATGAGAGGGGTTCGCTCGACGGAGGGCGTTGCTGTTGCGTTCGAGGCTCCGTTTGTAGTCACCCACCGACGGGAACTCGCGGTCGGCGACCGACTTGAGCGCTCGTGCGGCCTTGATCGCCACCTCCGAGGAGCTGTGTGTCTGCATTCCGGCGATCTCCTCGGCTGTCTCGTCTATCATACCCGCACAAAGACACCCCTGGACAAAGGACTTTCTGGGTTCGGCAGGAAACCACACCATATTAGACAGTCGCCGTCCCGTCTCTACCTATGCTTGGTCGACTGGTCGAGTTCGGGCCGATTCCACTTCTCCTGTGGGCCGTCGCGATGGTACACCAGCTCGGACACTACTACAGCGGCGGGCGAATCGTCGGCGTCCCTCGTTCCGAGATGAAACTCGTCAGCCCACTGGTTCCCCGGTATCTCGCCCTGCGCGGGGAGGGAGAGTGGGTCTCTCCACACGAGTTCGACCAGTACCGGACGTGTTACGAGCGCCACGAACCCAGCTACGAGAATCTCGAACGGTTCGTCACCGGCGGTGAAATCGTTCAGACGCTTGTCGTCGTCCCGGTGGCGTTCGGCGTGAGTCTCGCGGGCTTTCGCAGTCTGGGCGGGTCCTTGTTGTTGTGTTCGATTGCGGTGACGCTTCTGTACGTCACTGTCGACGCGGTCCGAACCTGGCGGAGCGGCAGTATTTCGGGGGATTACTCTGCGCTCTGGCACGTCTCTGCACGCGTGCCTGTCCTGTTGTTGATTGCCTTCCTTTCGGTTCACCTGAGCGTATTCTTCCTCCTCGCACAGAGCGTGTGACTCGCCACGCCTATGGTTCTCGGTCTCTCAGAGGTGTCTGTATGGACGCACTGTCGGCAGTCACCGTCCGAGACAGAGCAGTCTATCTTGACGGTGTCCTCGTCGTCGCCGACCTTCACGTCGGACGAGGCTCTGCCTCGAACGTCGAGTTGCCTGTTGGTGACGGTACCGAGATGGTCGAGCGACTGGCCGACCTCTGTCGAGCGATCGACCCCGAAACGGTCGTCTTCGCCGGCGACCTGTTACACTCCTTTCGAACGGTCCCCCGGCAGGTCGAAGCGACCGTCGAGGGGCTGTGTGAGGCGGCCGAGGAGGTTGGAGCCGACGCCCTTGTCACGCCAGGCAATCACGACACGATGCTCGATGCGGTGTGGTCCGGCAAGACGGCCTCGGAGTATCGGATTGCCGAGGAGACGGTCGTCTGTCACGGCCACGTTGAGCCGTCGGCCGAGGCAGAGCGGTATATCATCGGCCACGACCATCCAACAATCACCATCGAGGGCACACGCAAGCCCTGTATTCTCGCGGGCGACGACGTATACCGTGGTGCGGACCTCCTGATGCTGCCGTCGTTCAACCGGCTCGTCAGCGGCGTCGAAATCAACGAGATGAGCGCGACCGACTTCATGTCGCCGCTCGTCCGGGACGTCGACGCCCTCGCTCCCGTGGTCCATGACACGACCGCCGAAGAGACGCTGACCTTTCCGACACTCGGTGAGTTCCGTCACCGACTCTGACGTGTGAAGAAACACCTTTAGCGCCCCCGTCCGACTCTCAGATATGAGCAATCAGTCGCTTCGCACACCCGCGAAGACGGCCGTCGAGCAGTGTCTGAACCTCCAAGAAGGAGAGTCGTTCGTCGTCGTTACCGACGAGAAACGGCAGGCAATCGGTGAGGCACTCTACGGCGTCGCAAACGAGATTACCGACGAGACCACAATCGTCCGGTATCCAGTCGGGGACCAGCACGGGGAAGAACCCCCCGAACCTGTTGCAGCGGCGATGACCGGTGCCGACGTAGTCCTCGCGCCGACGACGAAGAGTCTGAGTCACACGACCGCACGGCAGGAGGCGACCGACGCCGGGGCTCGAGCCGCGACGCTTCCGGGCATCACCGACGGCGTCTTCCTGATGGGGTTGGACGCCGATTACGAGGCGATTCGAGACGAGTGTGCGGCGATATACGACCAGGTAGCCGATGCCGACGAGATTCGAGTGACATCGCCCCAGGGAACGGATATCACGCTTGAAGTCAGCGACCGCGACTGGCGTGAGGATACCGGCATCGTGCACGAACCGGGCGCATTCTCGAATCTCCCGGCCGGTGAGGTGTTCGTCAGCCCGACCTCGGGAGACGGGACAGTCGTCGTCGACGGGACGATGATGCCCCACGGAGAACTGACCGACGGACAGACGGTCAGATTCGAGGTCGAGGATGGCTACGTCACCGAAATCGGCGACGAGGAAATCAGCGACCAGATCGAGACAGCCGCCGGAGAGGTCGGTGATGCAGCGTACAACCTTGCCGAACTCGGTATCGGGACCAACACTGCAGTCACCGAACTGGTCGGCTCGGTCCTTCTCGACGAGAAAGCCGGCGGCACAGTCCATCTCGCTATCGGCGACAACCACGCCATCGGCGGCGACATCGAGGCACCGCTCCATCTCGACGGAATCCTGCGGGAGCCGACTGTCTTCGCCGACGGGAGCCAGATTTCGCTGCCCGATGCGGGCGTGTAGTCGGGAACCAGCTCCGACCATTTATATCGGAAGGCGGGACCAGACGGCCTATGTCCAGAACAACGCTACGGGCGGACAACCGCGCAATCGAAGGGTTGCCGATTCGGCTCGTCATCGCGCTGGTCGTCGGCGTCGCCAGTCTCGCCGTCATGATGAACGTCATCTCGGGACTGAACACGTTCGGCACAACCGAACTCGACACCAATCCCGAGCCCGAAATAATCGAGGAAGGAACGACGACGGTGAACGTTACCGTCCTCGACCCAGACGGTCAACCAATCTCGAACGCAACGGTCGTCGCGAAAAGCGATACCGCGAACCTCGACTCGATGTCCTACGCGGAGACAGACAGTGACGGAGTCGCAACGCTGTCAGTGGAGCCAGAGCTCCGACCCAATCAGAAGGAAGGAACGATAACACTGGATATCAGACCCCCGGAGGGTGAGTACGTCGACGACCAGGAGAACACCGGCATCCTGGTCATCGACCCGTAGTCAGTCCCAGTCGATCCAGTCGAGCTCCCAGCCGCGCTTGCGCCGGGCGTCCCGCTTTGCGAACTCGCGGTCCTCACGGTGGGTTCGGTTGCGTTCGACGGAACCGGCTTCCTCGCCGTCGACCAGAAGCGGTGCAAACGCACAGGTACCGTGGCGTTCGATGGCTCCGGCGGCGTCGACGACGGCGAGTTCCTGTTCGTGGTTCCCGTGGGGCATCACGAGCGTTCCGTCGTCGGCGAGTTGGTCAAGCAGTGCCCGCGGCGGGCTGACGGCCGCGGCCTCAACGAGGATCCTGTCATAGGGAGCATATTCGGGGAGGCCGTCGGCCCCATCTCGACAGTCGACGAGCACCTCGTCGTAGCCGGCGGCCGAAAGGTTCTCCCGGGCCTCGTAGACGAGCTTGCGGGTGATATCGATGGCGTGAACGTTTCGCGAACCGGCCATCTCGGCGGCAACAGCGGCTGTGTAGCCGACACCGACGCCCACGACGAGGACGGAATCATCGGCCTCCGGAGCCAGCAGTTCATAGAGACGACCGACAGTACTGGGCGCTAACACGCGTGTCCCGAACCGCTGGAACGGTCTGTCCGCGTAAGCTCCTCTCTGGTCGTCGACGAACTCGTGGCGGGGAACCTCACGCATCGCGACCGAAACAGCCTCACTTCGGACACACGCCTTGCTCTCGTGTTCGAGGCTGTCGACCATATCGTCTCGGAGGACCGCGGCGTCCATACCGAATCGTCGGGTTCGAACGTAATGAATCGTGCGCTCCTGGGGCGATTATCCGATTTTTATTTGAGTGGGACGAACCGAACCCGCCCGTGGGACTCGCGCTGTAAGCTGCCGTCGACCGTCCGACCCTCGGTAAGAATCTGCACGTCGTCTCCGAGTGGTCCAAGAATCACACCCCCATCACGGAGTTGCTCGACAAGGGGTGCGGGGAATTCGCTCGCGGCACAGGTCAGGTAGATCACATCGAACGGAGCGTTCGCCTCCCATCCCTGTTTCCCGTCACCACACCGGACCGACACCTCGCCGTATCCGGTCTCTGCCAGGGTCGATTGCGCCCGCTCTGCGAGCGCTTCGTGATATTCGACGCTGTATACGTGCTCGGAACCGACCACCTCGGCAGTTACGGCGGCGTGATAGCCACAGCCGGTCCCGATTTCGAGAACTCGGTCTCCCGGTGAGAGTCCAAGGATGTCGGTCATAACCGCGACCATGTGCGGAGCGCTTATTGTCTGGCTCTGGCCGATAGGGAGGGGTCTGTCTCGGTAGGCATCGCTGGTACGAGACGGTGGAACAAACTCGTGGCGGGGGACTGTCCGGAGCGCCGCTTCGGTCCGCTCGCCGATGTTCTCGCGCTCGACGAGACGGTTGACCAGCGCGTTTCGCCGCTCCTCGACGGTCATCTCACCAGGCCGACCACGCGGACGTGGTTTCGTCCCGGACGTAGAGTCGTTTGATGTCCTTGGCGACAGCTCCGTCGCCGTCGTGGTCCAGCTTGTCGAAGTCGTAGCCGCTGGCGTCGTCCCGAATGAGGACACCTTCGACGGTGAACTCCTCGCCGCCGAGTTCATCGGTCTCACCGACGGTAAACTCGTAGTCACCGGGCACCTGCAGGTCGAAGCTCCGTGTCTCGTCGTGCTCACCGGATTTGGGGTGTGCGGTGACGCTAACAGAGACGTTCCCGACCGCCCGACCCCAGATGGTGTCGACCGCCTCGGCTGCTGCCTCGTCGGTGCGGCCCTCGTCGTGTTCGAGGCTAGTGATTCGAACTGTCAGTATCGCCTCCTCAGTTTCGAGGAGGAACTCCTCGCCGACAGCGAGTGTCTCCTCGGCCGGCACCGCAACCGAATCGGAAAACGAGTCGCCGCCCTGTGAAACCACGACCTTCCGCTCGATTGTGTGCTCTTCCGGGAGTTCTTCTTTGTGTACGTGACTGCAGTCGATACATCGAACCGTGGCGCGGCCACCCTCCGAGAGAACCTCGTGAACGGTCTCCCTGTCGGGCGAACACGCCGGGCACGGGAGTGCGACCCGCGCTGTCGTCTCATCCATACCCGAGTGTAGACGGTTCGGGTACAAAAGGCGTGGGTACCAGGGTCGCTGGCTCAGAATCGCGCGACTTAACACGCCGTAGCCGGATATAGACGTAATGAGCGAGAGCGTGTCATCCGACGCTGACCTCCCAGACAACGAGGGGCGACCCCTCGAAGTGTACGAGTGGGGCGGTGGCATCGCCGCCGGGCTGGGATTTTTCCTGACGCCGCTGGTCACAGCGCTTCCGGTCGCGTACTGTCTGCTGAAGGTGAGAGCGGAGAAGCCGCTGTCCGCGATGGGAATCGGCGTCGCGTTCCTCGCCACGTCCGTCTTCTGGAGTGCGTTCCTGTTTGGCGACCAGGCGACGAGGCTCCTCGAGGACAGTTCCGCCCAGGTGTTGACCATCGGCCTCGGATTCCTGCTCATCATCATCCTGCCGGTCGCTGGCTTCCTTGGATACCTGTTTCTGCAGCGGTGACCGCGCGAGAAAGATGGTTTCAAGTCAGCGCCTCCGGTATCCTGTGGTATGAACACCGGAGACAGGATACGTGCCGAGCGAGACGGCGAGACCTTCGAGGGTGTGGTTCTCCCCTCGTCGACCACTGATAATCTCGTCCTCAAACTCGACAGCGGATACAACGTCGGTATCGACCGGGCCGAGACCACGACGACCGTCCTCGAAGCCGACGCCTACGACGTCGGGGGCGACGACGACGACACTGAGACCTCTGAAATCGAGTTCGAGGACGACCTGCCGACTATCTCACTCATCTCGACGGGTGGCACAATTGCCTCGACTGTCGATTACCGGACCGGCGCGGTGACCGCACAGTTCGACGCCGAGGATATCCTGCGTGCCGTCCCAGAACTCGCTGGCATGGCGAACTACCGGGGGCGGGTCGTGGCGAACATCCTCTCGGAGAACATGCGGCCGTCGGTCTGGCAAGACCTCGCAGACGCTGTCCACGAGGAAATCGAGGCCGGTGCCGACGGTATTGTGGTCATGCACGGGACGGATACGATGCAGTTCACCGCAAGCGCGCTTTCGTTCATGCTGGAGACGCCCGTTCCGATTGTCTTCACCGGAAGCCAGCGCTCGGCGGACCGCCCATCCTCGGACAACGTGATGAACGCCGTCTGTTCGGTCGAGGCCGCAATGAGCGACTGTGCCGAGGTCCTCGTCTGTATGCACGCCGGCGAATCCGACGAGACGTGCGCCCTCCACCGCGGCACGCGCGTCCGCAAGAACCACACCTCTCGCCGGGACGCCTTCGAGACTGTCGGCGCACAGCCCCTCGGTGAGGTCGACTACGAGAGCCGTACCGTCACGTTCCGACGCGAGTACACCGAACGCGGGCAGGTCGACCTCGCCATCCAGCCGGCGCTCGAAGGTGACGTGTCGCTGCTGAAATACACGCCGGGGATGGACAGGGAGATGCTCGACCTTGCTGGTAACAGTGAGGGACTAGTGTTGGAGGGGACTGGCCTCGGCCACGTCCATTCGGACTGGATTGAAGACATCGCCGAGTTCGTCGACGACGGCACACACGTCGTCATGACGAGCCAGTGTCTCGACGGACGCGTCTGTGACCGTGTCTACGACACCGGTCGGGACCTGCTCGACGCGGGCGTCATCGAGGGGGAGGATATGCTCCCCGGCACGGCGAAGGTGAAACTGATGTGGGCACTCGCCAACGCGGACGATGTCGACGCGACGATGCAGGAACCGCTGGCCGGTGAACTGACTGAGCGCTCGACGCCAAGGCAGTGACCATGCCCGAAAACACGTACTCGGGGTTCGAGATTCGCGAGGCAACCCACGACGACTACGAGGATGTCGCCGCAATCGCCGAACAGACCTGGGGCGGTGACGACTACTTGACCGACGTATACCACGACTGGCTGGAAGGCGAGAACAGGTATACGCTCGTGGGAACAGTCGACGGAAGTGTCGCCGGTATCGCACAGGTGGTCATGCTCTCGCCGTACGAGGCCTGGGGACAGGGTCTTCGTACCGCGCCCGACCACCGAGGAAAGGGAATCAGCGAGGCCATCACCTACGAACTGTTCGACTGGGCGCGCGACCAGGGTGCTGTCGTCTCCCGGGCGATGGTGTTCTCTTGGAACCAGGCCGGCCTCGGGCAGTCTCGTGCGACCGGCTACGAACCTGTTACCGAGTTCCGCTGGGTTCGTCCGGAGCCGGAACCAGGAACCTTCCCCGACTCGGTCACCTGTGACCCCGACGCCGCCTGGGGGTACTGGACGACGAGCGACGCGGCAGCGGCGCTCTCCGGCCTCACTCTCTCGATGGACGAATCCTGGGCGGCCCAAGAACTCACTCGAGACCTGCTTGCCCGTGCCGCCGACGACACGACTGTCCTCACTGTGGCCGACGGCGACGGAACCCACGGATTCGCCTACCGGAGCAGGACTTTCGAGGGCGAAACCGAGGACGACGAGCCCGCGATGTGGGCGGAGTACGGCGTGGCCGCTTGGGACAGCATCGAAACCGCCCGGACGCTTATCGAGGCAATCAAAGTCGATGCCGACGACTGTGGTGCCGACCGGATACGGGTGTTGATTCCAGAGACCGCGGGATATGTCTCCGACGCTGCCTACATCAGGTCGAACATCGGCGAGGAACCCGACTTCATCGTCGCCGCAGACCTCACGGCTGACTATCGCCGCGAGGGCCCTACTGCTCGGTCGCGCTGAATCCGACCGTCGCTGCATCTGCCAGCGCCAGGTCGGCGGCCGCATCGGTATCGAACGACGCCACGATTTCGCCGTCTTCGACCACCCGCTCGAACAGGGGTTCGCCGTTGCCATCCTCTCCGGCTGGCCGTATCTCGTGGTCGCCTTCTGGCGTTCTGTAGACCTCCTTTTTGCCGTCGAGTTTCCCGCGCTTGGCCGCCAGCTCCCCGTCGACTTCGACGATATCGAGCGCGAAATCGAGCGGGTTGGCGTTACTGATGTAACTGCCGACGCCGAATCCCTCGACTACGTCACGCAGTTCGGTCATCGTGTCGGGGTCGATGCCGCCGCTAGCGAAGATACCGACATCCTCGTGGCCGCGCCCGTCGAGCTTCCAGCGCAGTTCTCGGAGGATATGCTCGAAGTCGCCGCGACGTGACCCTGTGGTGTCGATACGGACGCTCTCCAGGTCGTCGACGGCCTCGGCCGCGCGAATCGCCTCCTCGATTTCGTCGTCGTAGGTATCGCAGAGTGTGACACGTGGCGTCTTCGGGTCGACGGCCTCGTCGAAGGCTTGCCAGGCGGCTTCCTGGTTCCCGCGACCGAGACAGATGACCAGTGCATGGGGCATCGTGCCGCCGGCCTCCTCGCCGATGACCTCGCCAGCGGCGACGTTCGAGATGCCGTCGAGTCCGCCGATGAGGGCACAGCGTTCGAGCATCGCCGCAAGCGAGGGGTGGACGTGTCGGCTCCCGAAGCTCAATACGAGTGAGTCCGGGGCGGCCGTGCGCGCTTCGAGTGCCGCAGTCGCCATTCCCGTCGCGTGAGAGAGAAATCCAAGCAACGCTGTCTCCAGGCGACAGAACTCAAGATACGGTCCCTCGATTCGCATCACGGGGCCGCCGTCGAACAGCCGCCCTTCGGGGATGGCATCGACCGTGACATCTCGCCCCTCGAAGAGCTGGACGGCATCTTTGAGTCCTGCGAACAGATGCCAGTCACCAGAGGAGAACTGCGATGCGGTCACTTCGGCGACGACCGTCGGGTTTCGTCCGGCGTGTTCGAGTGTCTCGACGGTCCGGTCGAAGTACGCATCAGTTGCCTCACCGGCCGCAATTGCCTCCGGCGAGACGATATCGAAGTTGGACATTATCGTCAGTTCGGCCTTCGCCGTCGAAAAGATTACCCATCGCCAGCGGGACTGTGTATCTCGGTGAGGGCCTCGATATCCGGTGCGTTGACGATAGTCACGCTCGCTCCGTCACGGCGAATATCGTACGCTCCCTCGAACGGCCCCTCACTGATGACGAACTGGCGGGGACCGCGCTCCATGCCACCGCGTTCGGCGAGCAGGTCACGGTACCCCTCTGCGAACTCCCGCGCCTCGTCAGCACTCTGCCATTCCAGCGTCCAGACGTAGCCGGAGGCGTCGCCGTTCTCGTAGGGGACGAGTTCGTCACCAACCCAGCCGTCTGAGAGCGAATCGCTGTAGCTGTACGGTGTCTCCACGTCGACGATGCTGTTCTGCCAGAACATGACGTGAATCGCGGCCTGTCCGACAGTCTCGCCCTCTGGGGTGTGGTCCAGCCGAGACCAGGCCGCACTCGATCTGTCCGGGACCGTGACGTTGACCGGACGGCTGTCGGGGTACTCCTCGGGGTCGATAATCTGGGCAGTACTCTCTGGGTAGCTGTCGTGGAGGGCGTCGACGGCCTCCCAGCCGCCGTCTTCGACAGTCTGTTCGATGAAGGCCGCTCCAGACTGGTAGGGGTGGATTATGAGACGAACGACGCCGGGGTCGATGTTCGAGGAGTCACCGCCAGGTGACCCCCGGTCGAGACAGTCCCACTCGCTCCCACAGCGCTCGTAGTACCGCTCGGTCACGACCTCGGCCTCTCCTTCGATAACACCCCGACGCGCCGTGCTCGGGTCCCGGCGCTGGTGTCCCCCAGCGAGTCCGAACTGCTGGTCCTGAAAAGCGTGGACGAGTTCGTGGACGAGGGTCTCCATCCTGATGTCCGCAGCGTCTCCGTCGGTGATGACGACGATTTCGCCGTCGTTCGGGGTGTAATACCCCTGAACCGTCTCACCGCGCGTCTGGTCCATCACTGCCGTTACGTCTCTGTCCTGTCCGACGAGAAAGAGCGCCTCCCAGATCTGATTCTCCCAGCGAACGTCGACCGCCGGGCGTTCTCTGGAGGAGGACCGGTACTCGGTCCGCGTGCGGTGTCGTATATTCACCGTTCTCTCGAAGGCATGGCCGCGGATAACCTCGATTCGGGCCATCGCTCGGTCGACCAGGACGTCGAGTTCCGACTCGTTGAAGCCATCGTCGGCCGTGACTGTAACAGAATCGTCGTAGCTAACGTTGTCGACCACACCGACGTTGTCCGGCAGGTCCTGGCTCCCGCCGTCGAACGCGATACCCGAGCAGCCAGCGAGGAGGACGACGGCCGCGACAACTACGAGCGAGCGACGCATATCCGCGCTACGGGACCGGTGACCAAAAATCGACAGGTCCCAACTTTTCTATGCGGTTGCCACCTACTAGCTGTATGAACTTCGACCCCGAACACACGGCAGTCGTCATCGTCGACATGCAAAACGGGTTCTGTCACCCTGACGGGAGCCTCTATGCGCCACCAAGCGAAGAGGCAATCGAGCCGTGTACGACGCTGGTCGACAAGGCGAGAGAAGCAGGCGCGTCTGTCGTCTACACCAGAGACGTGCATCCGCCCGACCAGTTCGAAGACGCCCACTACTACGACGAGTTCGACCGATGGGGCGAGCACGTTGTTGAGGGTGACTGGGAAGCAAACCTCGTCGAGGAACTGAACCCACGTGACGACGAACTGGTCGTGGTCAAACACACCTACAACGCGTTCTATCAGACGCAACTCGAAGGCTGGCTGAACGCACACGGTATCGACGACCTCGTTTTCGCCGGCACGCTCGCGAACGTCTGTGTCCTGCATACGGCGAGTGCGGCTGGGTTCCGCGATTATCGGCCCGTGGTCGTTGAGGACGCCGTCGGCTACCTCGAAGCCGACGACCAGGAGTATGCAGTCGAGCACACCGACTGGCTATTCGGCGAGCGTGCGACCCTCTCCGAGGTCGACTTCGAGTAACTGTCCTGCCGCCAGTTCGTATTCGATCGTTTACAGAATTATTGTTCTGGAGAGTTTTATGCAGGTGGCGCTCCAGCTAATAACTGCATGAGCGGAGCCCAAGTTACCGAAGAACTACTCGAAGAGCTTGCGAGCCTGCCGACACTCGCGCACCCGACCGTCTCCCCAGACGGCGACGAAGTCGCCCTCTACTACGACATCACCGGACGCAACGAACTGCACGTCCTCGACGTCGAGAGCGGCGAGATGCGACAGTGGAGCGAGGGCGAGGTTCCCCGGAACGCCCGATGGCCCGTCGACTGGTCCGCCGACGGAGAGAGCGTCTTTTTCCATCTGGACGACGACGGCAACGAACAGAACGACGTTCACAGAATCTCCCGCGACGGCGAGACCGAGGCCGTCATCGAGATGGACGGCCAGGTCGCGCTCAACGACGTCGGCGAGGACGGCGAGACCCTCATTGTCGGCTCCAGCCGCGACGGCCAGATGAACCTCTATCGCCACGACCTGCCGTCGGGCGAGACAACAAAGATTACCGACTACGAGCGGGCTGCCGGCGGCGCTATCCTCTCACCAGACTGCGAACGAATCGCCTATGCGACAAACGAGAGCGACGACTTCGACAACCAGGATGTCTACGTCGCAAACGTCGACGGTTCCGAGCCGCAAAATCTTGATATCGGAGACACTGGCGCGGAATCTGGCCCGGCCGACTGGGGGCCCGACGGCGAGCGCCTCCTCGTGTCGGACAACTCGACGGACCTCGGCCGTCTCGGGGTCTATGACTTCGATGCCGACGAGGTAACCTGGCTTGAAGACGGCGAGTTCGAGGAAGGGCCGAAAGGATTCATGCCCGGCGGCGAACGTGTTCTCGGCCACCGGAGCCGAGACGCCGAAGTCGTCCCGGTTATCTACGACATCGAGACCGGCGAGGCAACCGAGTTCGATCTGCCCGGCGGCGTCGCCAGCCTCGGCAATGAAGTCATTCTCGACGACCAGCGCGTCCTCCTGACCCACACCACCCCGACCCAGCGTCCAGAGCTGTTCGTCTACAACGTCGAGAGTCACGAATACGAGACGCTGGTCGAGGCCGAGTACGGTCCCTTCGACCCCGAGGACTTCGCCGACGCCGAGTACTTCACCGTCGACTCCGACGGCGTCCCCGAGACCGACCAGGCGGCAGTCGAACACGAGCCCTACGAGGAGTTCGAAATCGGCGCGCTCTTTTTCGATTCGGGACAGCGCCCTTCGCCGCTCATCGTCAACCCCCACGGCGGTCCGCGAGCGCGTGACGTCAAGCGGTTCAACCTCTACACCCAGGTGCTGGTGTCGCTCGGGTTCTCCGTCCTGCAGGTGAACTACCGCGGCTCGACCGGTCGGGGACGAGAGTTCGTCGAGGAACTGTACGACGACTGGGGCGGTGCCGAACAGGGCGATGTCGTCACCGCCACAGAGCACATCCTCGACGATTACGACTGGCTCGACGACGACCAGGTCGTCGTCTTTGGAGGCTCCTACGGCGGGTACTCTGCGTACTGGCAGATGGTCCAGTACCCCGACCTCTACGAGGCAGGCATCGCCTGGATTGGGCTGACGGACCTCGAAGATATGTTCGAGAACACGATGCCCCACTTCCGGACCGAACTGATGGAGAAATACCTCGGCACGCCCGAGGAGAACCCCGACCTCTACGAGGAGCGGTCGCCGGTCAACTACGTCGACAACCTCGACGCTCCACTGTTCGTCGTCCACGGCGTCAACGACCGGCGTGTTCCCGTCTCACAGGCCCGTATCTTCGAGGATGCCCTCGGCGAGCACGGCTTCAAAGAGGGCGAGGAGGGTGACTACGAGTACAAGGAACTGGGCGAAGAGGGGCACGCCTCCTCTGACCAGGCCCAGAAGCTCCGGATGTTCCAGGCACTCGCGGACTTCCTCGACCGCCGGGTTGGCACAGAGCCAAAAGCAATCGTCGCCGACGACTGATCGTGACCGTTGCGAGTCGTTACCGCTGTCGGGAAACGAGGTGTGGGTTTCACGGCGTGAAACACCGAAATTCGTGACGTGGTCACGAAAATAACCGCAACAATCACTATGACGGAGAGACCTCTCGCGTTTCAGCTCTCGTAGAGGTGACACGCAACCGGCTGTGAGTCTTCTGACAGCTCGGGGTTGTCGGTCTCACAGACGCTTTCGAACTCCTCTCTGAGCACCGCGGCAGCGCTCTCCCAGTCTGCTTCAGCTAGGTGGCCAATTGCCTCGTCGACAACCTGTTCCGGCGTGCCGGTGACCTCAGTTGCGAGGACATCCTCTTTGACCTCCTCGACGAAGGCCCGGGTCTCCCGACTGTTCAGCTCCTGGTCGTCCTCCTCGAGCCCCGAGAGACCGGCGTCCTCGGCGAGCTTGTGGATGGATATCTCCCCACCCTCGACCAGCTCGCGGAAGTGCATTACCTCGCGGTAGCTCTGTTGGTCGATATCGAGACCTGCGGGTTGAATGATTTGCGGGCACCGCGTCCTGAAACGGCAGCCACTCGGGGGATTGCGCGGCGACGGAACGTCGCCTCTCAGCGTCTCGATATCGCGGTCGCGTTCTGCTGTCTCGGCGCGTGGCACACTCTCCAGTAGCGCCTCCGTGTACGGATGTTTGGGCGACTCGAACAACGTGTCGACGTCGGCGACCTCGGCGATTTCGCCGAGATACATGACGGCGACTCGGTCACAGATATGACGAATGACCGAGAGGTCGTGTGAGATGAGCAGATACGTGAGGTTGAACTCCTCTTGGAGATCGTTGAGGAGGTTGAGAATCTGGGCCTGGACCGACACGTCGAGTGCGCTCGTCGGCTCGTCCAGAACGAGAAAATCGGGGTTGAGCGAGAGCGCCCGAGCGATACCGATGCGCTGGCGCTGTCCCCCCGAGAACTCACTTGGATAGCGGTCGAACTGGTCCTCTGAGAGGCCGACCCGTTCGAGCAGGTCGCGGACCCGTTCGTTGCGCTCTTCTAGCGTGCCGATACCGTGGATGTCCAGTGCCTCCCGGACTGTCTCACCGACTGGAACCCGTGGGTCCAGGCTGGTGTAGGGGTCCTGGAACACAATCTGGGCGTTCCGTCGGAACGAGAGGAGGTCCGAGCCCCCCATATCGAGGATGGGGTCTCCGTCGAACCTAATTGTCCCATCTGTTGGCTCCTGGAGTCTGAGCACCGTCTCTCCGGTAGTGGATTTCCCACAGCCAGACTCGCCGACGAGGCCGAGTGTCTCGCCGCGGTGAATGTCGAAGGAGACGCCGTCGACGGCTCTAATTGCGACCGGTCCGTTTCCAAGGAGGCGGTCGAGGATGTTATCTCCCTCGAAGAAGTGCTTTTTGAGATCTCGGACCTCGACCAGCGGGCCCGTAGCTTCGTCACGGTTAGACTGGAGTTCGGCTTCGAGGGTCACGCGTCCTCACCCCCGAAATGGTCGTCGCCAAGCGCCTGTGACTCGTCGTACTCCGACTCGGCGAGGACGCATTTTGCCTCGTGTCCAGGTGAGCCGTCGACCGCTGCGTCGTCGGGCTTTTCGAGACACTGCTCCATCGCCTTCGGACACCGGTCCGCGAAGTAACAGCGGTCGCCCATCTCCTCGTCCATGAGACTCGGGACATTCCCCTCGATTGGTTCCAGGCGACCACCGGCAGTCTCCAGTTCCGGAATCGAACCGAGCAGCCCCTGTGTGTAGGGATGGACCGGTGTGTCGAAGATATCAGCAAGACTCCCGCGCTCGACAACCTCGCCGGCGTACATGACTCCAACTTTGTCACACATCCGGGCGATGACGCCGAGGTTGTGGGTGATGAGCAAGACAGTCATGCCGGTCTCCTCTTGGATTTCGCGAAGCAGATTCAACACCTGTGCCTGGATGGTCACGTCGAGTGCCGTCGTCGGCTCGTCGGCGATGAGGATGTCCGGTTCGCCTGCTAGTGCCTGTGCAATCATCGCCCGCTGTAGCATGCCCCCAGAGTACTCGTGTGGGTACTCATCGACGCGCTCCTCGGGGTCGGGGATGCCGACCTGCTGGAGCAGCTCTATCGCGCGGTCTTTGCTCTCGGAGCTCACGAAGCCCCGGTTGGGCATTATCGTCCCGTAGGCGTACGACCGTAGCGAGTAGGCCGACGAACTCGTCCGGGCCTTCGTCGAACGCGGGTTCGAACTCGCTCGGCGTTGGACCTCGACGGCCTCGGCAATCTGCTCGCCGACGGTCAGGGTCGGATTGAAGCTGCTCTCGGGGTCCTGGAAGATCATACTGAACGAGGGGCCACGGAGTGACCTGACGGCCTCCTTCGGCAGCGCCCGGAGGTCGACGTAGTCGCCGTCGACTGCGTCTGGGTGTGATTCGGCGAACTCCTCGGCCAATGGCGCGTTCCGGTACTCGATTTTGCCGTCGGTGATACGACCGGGCGACTCGATGAGCCCGATGAGAGAGCGCGCCAGCACGCTCTTGCCGCTCCCGCTCTCGCCGACGATACCGAAGATTTCGCCCTCGTCGATAGAGACCGACAGCGACTCGACTGCATTGACCTGTCCCGATTTCGTGAAAAATCGGGTGCTGAGGTCTGAGATGCGGAGTATCGGCTCGCTCATCTACATCCCACCCCGTTCGCCACCGATATCCGGGTCGAGCGCGTCCCGGAGCCAGTCGCCGACGAGATTGATACTGACAACCGCAAGGACGATTGCGAGCCCCGGCATCGTCGAAATCCACCACGAGGTCGCGAGCAGGTCACGACCCTGGTTGATGTCGAAGCCCCACGAGAGGTTCGTCCCCGAGAAGCCCAGAAACGACAGCGAACTCTCAAGCAGGATGATGACGGCGACCTGTATCGTCGCGAGCACGATAATCGGCGTCAGGCTGTTCGGCAACACGTGTTTCAACATCAGCCGCCTGTTGCTCGCTCCCAGGCTCCGGGAGGCCTTGACGTAGTTCTTCTCGCGCACCGTGAGGGCTTCCCCACGAGCGATGCGGGCGAACCAGACCCAGTTGACGAGTGCGACGACGAGTGTCACGGTCAACGGGATAGTCAGCACCTCGGGCATTCCGTCGGCCAGTCCCGCGGCGACGAACGGGTCCGGTATCTCGAGGGTCCTGGGTCCGAGCAGCCCGATGAGAGCAATCGCCAACACGAGCGCCGGGAACGCGAGCATGATGTCGGCAAAGCGCATCAGCCCGTCGTCGACGCGGCCGCCGTAAAAGCCAGCAACGAGGCCGACGGTCACACCAGAGAGCATCGCGATGAGAGTCCCGAGAACGCCGACCGCTAGCGACGTGCGCGCGCCGTACAGCACCCGCGAGTAGATGTCCTGCCCGAGTTGGTTCGTCCCTAGCGGGTGGTCGAGCGAGCCGCTGACGGTTTCGGTGACTGTCTGGCGTTCGCCGTCGACGAACTGGATCTCCTCGCTGGAATCAGTGAATCCGACCGGCGGAATGTTCGAGTCCTCTAGATTTTGCTCTTTAGGGGGTTGTGTCGCCAGAAACGGGGCGAACGTCGCGACGAGGATGACCCCCACGAGCAAGACGATACCGAACTTGGCTAGCATGCTGCGACGAAGCTCCGCTCGCAGACTTTGTCGAACTCTGCTTGACAACATAGCTACGTGGTTCCTCCTATCATTCTAGCTCCACCCGCGGATTGAGATACGCATACAGTGCGTCGACGACGACGTTTATCACCACGAATCCGAGACCGATGACGATAATCGACCCCTGGATAACCGGCCAGTCCCGTTGCCGTATCGAGTCGATAACCAGCGTCCCTAGCCCCGGCCAGTCGAATACCGATTCAGTGATGACCGCCCCACCGATGAGTGTCCCCAGCTGGAGACCGAGGACGGTGATTATCGGAATCATCGTGTTCCGGAGCACGTGTTTGTACGTGACAAGCGTCTCTGGCAGTCCCTTGGCCCGGGACGCCTCAACGTAAGACTTCCCGAGCTCTTCGAGCATTCCGCTTCTGGTCAGCCGGACGATAAGCGCCGTGAAGTACGTCCCCAGCGTTACCGCTGGCAAGATGATGTGTGAGAGCCACACACGCAACCCGAGGAAGTTCTGCTCTGTCACGAGCAACTCCAGTGCGCCCCCGAAACCGATAATCCGGCGACTCGTGGGAAGGAGGTCTATCTGGACCCCGACGACCAGAATTAACATGATTCCCAGCCAGAAGTTCGGAGTGCTGATGCCGACCAGCGAGAAGCTCGTCGCCGCGTAGTCGACGGGCTCGTTTCGCCGGGTTGCGCTGATGACACCCAGCGGAATCGAGAAGGTGATTGCCACGACCGTCGCAGCAACCGCTAGCTCAAGCGTCGCAGGCAGTCGGCGGAAGATAATCTCGCTGGCTGGCAGGCCGCGCTGGAAGGAGTACCCCATATCGCCCTGTATGAGGTTGAATACGTACTCGCCGTACTGTTGGTAGATTGGTTTGTCCAGGCCGAGGTTCTCGGCGAGAGACTGTCGCAGCTCCGGAGATGCATCAATCGGAGCGACGAAGTCGATTGGGCTTCCGGGCGTGATAAAGCGCAATAGGAAGACGATAGTGACGACTCCCCAGATGACGAGAACCCCCTGCAGCGTCCGTCGTATGAAGAACCGAGTCAGTCGCATGAACCAACGCCTCAGCTCGTCTTTATTCGGACCGTTCCATTCCCTGTGCCAGGAAGAACTCGTCCGGACGGGGCTCCCAGTCGATACGCTCGTTGATACCATAGACGAGGAACTCCTGGTTCAGGAATACCCACACTGCGTCCTCGTGTGCCAGCTGGTTTGCATCTTGGAGGAGCTGCTCTCGCGTGTCTGCGTCAGCCTCGCTGGCCTGGTCAGACATGAGCTGCTCCATCTCATCGGAGACATAATGCGTCTGGGAGGTGCCCTCGGTGAGCCACGGAAGCATCGTCTGGGAGGCGTCGAACGTGGTGTTCCCCCACCCGATGTTGTAGAACGGCGGCTGGGTCGTGATATCGCCATCGAGCAATTCGCCCGCGAGTGTACCGAAGTCACGACTGACAGCCTCACAGGAGACGTTGTCGAGTTCGTCGATGAACCCGGCCGCCGCCTGAACGATTTCATCGTTCAGCAGATACCGACCGGCGGGGTACTCGATTTCGATTTCTGCGCCAGCGTGACCGCTGTTCTCGACGAGTTGTTCGGCCTGCTCTGGGTCGTACGGGTATGGGTCGAGGTCGGGGTTGTGACCGAAGAAGCTAGGCAGCGTCGGCTGTGCAGTTGGCTGTCCGAAGCCGCTGAGAATTTCGTTTATAATCTGGTCGAGGTCGATTGCGTAGTTCATCGCCTGTCGGAACTCGACGCTCGAGAACGGTTCGACGTCGTACCGCATCGGCAGGAACAGGATACGAGTACTCCCCTCGTCGGCGACGTAGAGGTCGTCGCTTCCCTCAATACGCCCTGCGTCAGCCGGCGGCACCGCCGAGACGATGTCGGTCTCACCGGATTCGAGCTGTCCGACGCGCGTGCTGTCCTCGCCCGCGGCGATTATCTCGACCTGCGTGGCGTCTGGGAGCTCGCCCCAGTAGTTGTCGAAGCGCTCGAACAGCGTCGACTCACCCTCAGTGTACTCGGAGAGCTGGTAGGGCCCGGTCCCGTTGATGTCGGTCGCGATATCCTCGTTTGCGTTGTTGTTTATCCATTCCTCGCTGACGACCGAACAGTACGAGGCGATTTCCTGGAAGACAAGCGGGTTCGTACCGTCAGAATGGACAATAATCGCGTTCTCGTCCTCGACGACTTCCGCGTCGACGATGCCGGCGAGCTGGTCGCGCTGTGGACTTTCGAGGTCGCCCACGTCGGGGTCGACGACACGACGGACGCTGAACGCACAGTCACTCGGCGTGAGTTCGGTTCCGTCGTGGAATTCGACACCCTCGCGAATGGTGAACTTGTGGCGGTCTGGAGCCAGCTGTTCCCACTCGGTTGCGAGACTCTCGATGATTCCGCCGTCCGGTCCGCGCCAGAGGATACCTTCGTAGGCGTGCAGAATGACGTTGTCGGTCGTTGTCTCACGGTGGTCGTGTGGGTCGAGCGTCGTCGGGTCCTGACGCTGGGTCATCGTGATCTCGAACGGCTCGTCGCTGCCGTCCTCTCCGTCGTCACCGTCCTCTCCGTCACTTCCGTCAGAACCGTCGGAACCGTCGGAGCCATCACTACCATCCTCGCCGTCAGTGGTGTCGCCGCCATCCTCGCCGTCCTCGCCGTCCTCACCGTCTTCGAGATCGTCTTCGTCGCCTCCGGAACAGCCTGCGAGTGCGAAACTCGTGACTGCTGCCCCGGTCGCACCCGCGTACTGCAGGAAGCCTCTTCTGTTCAGATTGTCTGAATCTTCTGCCATAGCGTTCTCAAGCACCACCATGTACATAAATACTGTGGCCCCGTCGACAGTTGCAATCCAGTGGATTCTGGCTGTTACGCCACATCTGTCTGGTCGTAGACGAACAGCTTTTTTCGACCACTCCCGCAATTCCGGGTATGGATAATCTGGGCGACAACTCTCCGTTTGACACGTACTGGCAGGATCTCCTCGATGACACGGCGGTCATCGCGGACGAATACGAGGAGAAGGGCTGGGAGACGCTGACGCTCACCCCCGGAGACGTGACGCCACGGTACGACAGCGAGAAACCGGACGGACTGAGCGTCCTCGTACCCGACCCGGAGTACGACCGTCTGTCCGAACTCACTGACACTGGGACGTTCGACAACGTTGAGGTCTATCGAAACACCGGTGGGCCGATGGTGTTCGTTCTCGTCGTTGAGGAAAATACGGCTGACGAAACCGCGGTTCTGATTCCAGCGTACTACAACGCTGTTGCTCACTCTGAGTTCGTCGAGACTGTCGAATCACTCGGTGAGATGCCGATTCACGTCCGCGCGCTCGGCGGCGAGACAGCTATCAGGTTCGTCCACGACGCCGTCTCGCTGTTCACTCCCGACGAAGAGTCGGAGTGAGTGTGAGAGCGTTCACGTCTGCTCTCGCTCGTAGGCAACCGTCCAGGCGGCTTCGGGTGGGTCGGGTGTCTCCTTTTCGATCGTCAGCGGAAGTTTCTCGCGGGCCCACGTGACGCCTTCGGCGATGTTCTGGCCGTTGCCGTCGACGTGGTCGGCACCCATTCGTGGATTCACACTGGAGGCCTCCTCGTGGGCGTAGAGATGTGTCCGTGCGTCGTCGGTCGCAAAGAGCATAACGTGATGCTGGCGCGGGGCGAGCGGAGACTCCCGGTAGACCCAGGAGCCACACTCTGGCTGTCCGTCCAGCGTTTTCAACCGCGAAAAGGGGTTCCGAATAAATCCCTCCTTCCAGAGGTATTCGTCGACCAGCGCCGGGGGCATATCGACGGTTCCCGCGTACTCTGCGGCGGTAATCGGGCGCGGGCCGATGCGTTCATCGATGACTCCCCCGAGTTCCGACAGCTCGCGTCTGACCGCCTCCCACCAGCGTCCTTCCGGACCGACGTTGTACCGACTGGGAACGCCATATGTCACCGTCAATCCGAGGCCTGCACCGAAATTGACGAGCGGGTCGGGGAGTTCGATGCCCATCGTTCTATCCGAACGGTCTGTCGGGCCGGTCTTGAGTGTTCTCACTTCGGGAGCCGACCGAAACCACGAGACTTACCACGGAGAACGACAAGACGTTAGGTATGAACCCGTTCGCTTACGACGACAAACTCGAATTTCTCGGCGTGCTCGCCGGTGGTTTCGTGATTATCGTCGCTCTCGGAACGCTCCTCGAACCGCCGTGGACGACGAACGAAGAGACAGCCGCAGCCATCGTCCAGACTGTCGGCGTCGTTCTCTCTGTTCTCGTCGGAATCGCGATTATACAGGTCACCTACAGCAGAAGCCTGCGTGACTTGCTCCCCGGCGGAGAGTAGGCCGGTCATTCTCCGAAAACATATACCCCGTTCGTCCGTACCCTACGGTATGACAGACGACGGTATCGTCGACGTCACGGTCGAGGGTGCACGGAAGGCCGACGCCGGCCGCGGCCGGGCACGTATTTCTGACAGCGTCCAGAGCGAACTCGGTGTACTGAGCGGTGACGCGGTTATCATCGAGGGGTCACGGCTGACAGTCGCCAAGGTCTGGCCAAGTGACGAAGACGGGCAGTTCGTCCGCGTCGACGCCGACACGCGAAAGAGTGCGGGCGTCAACATCGGCGACACCGTCAAACTCAGAAGCGGCAGCGTCAACGACGCCAAACAAATTACGCTCCAGCCAGCCAGCGAACACGCAAACGAGACGGCCTCCGAGGAGGCCTTGCGCGAACAACTCCGAGACGACCTCGTGCGACAGGGCAAACAGATTCGCGCCGAGGGGTACGGACCGTACGTCGTCACGGACACGGACCCCGGCGGCTCGGTCAAGATTACTGGGTCGACGGTTGTCCGTCTCAACCCAGCGCTGGCATCGGTCGAGGAAAGCGCGACACAGACCGCAGACGACTCGGGTAGCTCCGCCGATACGGCGACGACCTACGAGGATATCGGCGGGCTCGACGACGAACTCAATCTCGTCAGGGAGATGATAGAGCTCCCTCTCTCGGAGCCGGAGCTGTTCACGAGACTCGGCATCGACCCGCCGAAAGGCGTCTTGCTCTATGGCCCGCCGGGAACCGGAAAGACGCTCATCGCCCGCGCTGTCGCAAACGAGGTCGACGCCTACTTCGACACAATCTCCGGCCCAGAAATCGTCTCAAAATACAAAGGCGAGTCCGAGGAACGGCTGCGCCAGGCCTTCGAGGAGGCAAGCAGAGAGGCTCCGGCGATTCTGTTTATCGACGAGATCGACTCGATAGCCGGCGCTCGCGACGAGGACGCAGACATGGAGAACCGCGTCGTCGCACAGTTGTTGACGCTGCTCGACGGGCTCGAAGCCACAGACGAGGTCATCGTCATCGGCGCGACAAACCGTGTCGACGACATCGACGAGGCAATCCGGCGGGGCGGCCGCTTCGACCGCGAGATAGAGATTGGCGTCCCAGACGTAACTGGTCGTGAGGAGATTCTGGAGGTCCACACCCGCAATATGCCCCTCGCTGATGATATCGACCTCCCGACAATCGCCGACCGAACCCACGGCTTCGTCGGGGCCGACATCGCCTCGCTCTGTCGGGAAGCCGGGATGGCTGCGCTCCGTCGGGGAGGTCACGACGCCGCCGAACTGACGGTGACCTACGCGGACTTCGAGACCGCGATGACCGGCGTCGACCCGTCGGGGATGCGCGAGTACGTCGCCGAGCAGCCCGAGACAACTTTTGCAGATGTCGGCGGGCTCGACGCGACCAAAAACAGACTGACCGAAGCCGTCGAGTGGCCGCTGTCGTACGGCCCGCTGTTCGAAGAGGCGGGCGCTGACCCACCGTCGGGTGTTCTCTTGCACGGGCCACCTGGCACCGGCAAGACACTGTTGGCGGAGGGTATCGCGGGCGAAAGTGGCGTCAACTTCGTCCGCGTCAACGGTCCCGAGATACTCGACAAGTACGTCGGCGAATCTGAACAGGCAATCCGAGAGCTGTTCGAGCGAGCGCGCCAGGCTGCGCCGGCCATTGTCTTCCTCGACGAGATCGATGCAATCGCCAGCAGCCGCGGCCAGGGGAACGAGGTATCAGAGCGTGTCGTCTCGCAGTTGCTCACGGAGATGGACCGGGCCGCGGGCCACCCCAAGCTCGTGGTGCTCGCGGCCACGAACCGGAAGGAAGGAATCGACCCGGCGCTGCTCAGGCCAGGTCGACTCGAACAGCATATCGAGGTTCCAAATCCCGATCAAGAGGCACGCCGCGAGATTCTGGAAGTCCACACAGAGGGTGCACCCCTGGGCGAAGATGTCGACCTCGAAACCCTCGCTGCATCCACTGCGGGCTACTCCGGTGCCGACATCGAGGCGCTCGCTCGGGAAGCCTCAATGCGGGCGATTCGGACGGTCGCGACGGATATCGACCCAGAGGAGGTCGCCAACCACACCGGCGAGGTCGTCATCACGGCAACGGATTTCGAACAGGCACGGCAGACGCTCGACGAGCGAACGTAGCTCGGGCTGCCTGCGGCGGGAGACTGGCGTACGGGCGTTCTCTCCTGTCGACACCCGTCTCGTCCCCAGGCGGTGACGACCCTCTTGGCCGCAGATTTAAGTGTAGTGAATCCATCGGCACTGACAGCGAAGAGAGCTGACGTATGAGCGATGATATCCACAGTTCTGCCGACGGTGCAGTGAACCGGCACGCGTATCTCGTCGAACAGGCCGAAGACGGCCTCTACATGACGGACGAGTCGGGGGAGTTTACCGTGGTCAACGAGGCGTTTACCGAGTTGACGGGGTACGAGCGCGAGGAGATTATCGGAAGCGGACCGGAGCTTTTACTGGAGGATGACGAGCTCGAAGAGCTCAACACGCATATCAGGGGAGCACTGCGCACAGATGGGGATTCGGGCTCGGTGCTGACGACAATCGTGGCGAAGTCAGGACAGCGCAAGCCCGTCGAAATCAGGTTCAATCTGTTACCTGCAGAAGAGCAGTACAACGGCCTGACTGGAGTCGTTCGAGACGTTCGCGCCCGGCGTCACCGCAAACAGAAACTTGACGTGTTGAGCCGCGTGCTCAGACACAACGTCCGGAACAAACTGAATCTAATCTTCGGTCACGCCCAGATTATCCAGAATGCCGCCAACGACCAGCACGCCGACGCAGCCAGGCAGATAGAAGACGCCGCCGAAGAGCTCCGCGAGCTGAGCGAGAAGGCCCGAACCGCACAGACCGAGGTCGGGTTCAATCCGTCCGTCGAAGGCCAGACAGACCTCGTCGAACTCATCGAGCACCTCGCCGTACAGTTCCGACGCGAACAGCCCGAGGCCGAAATCACGACGGCGCTGCCGGAACAACTGACCGCCACCGCACCCAAATCCTACCGAATAGCGGTCTCAGAGCTCGTCGAGAACGCAATCCAGCACAACCCGGCCGACAACCCCGCAGTCCGTATCACTCTCGAACGGACAGACAACGGTGTCGTCACTGGGGTTGAAGACGGCTGTCCACCGATACCCGACACCGACCGCCGCGCAATCAACGAGGGTGAGGAGACGCCGCTTGTTCATTCGATGGGAATCGGGCTCTGGCTAGCGAACTGGGTCGCGGATACGGTCGGTGGAGAGCTTCGACTCGACCGGCTTCCCGACGACGCCGGAAACAGAGCGATAATTATACTTCGTGGCCTCTAGTAGGTCCACAGCCGCTGGATGCGGTCGGCGAGGGCGGGGTACTGCGATTCCAACACGGAGACATCGTGTGTCCCGTCGACGTTGACGAGGTGTGCCCTGCCGCGTTTGTCCGAGTACACATCATGGAAATCGTAGACGACACCGACGGCTGTGACCGCGTCCGGCACGTCCTCGCTCTCACACAGGTGCTGAATCTGTCTGTCGACGTTGTGCTCGACGAGTCGGTTTATCGCCTCGTCGTCAGAGATATCCGGGGGGAGCGAGTCGAGAGCCGCCGAGAGGTCGTCTTCGATTAGCCGGACACAGTGCTCGATACCGGGACGGTCCTCGATACCTTCTGTGAGACTCCGGTATGCGGCGGTGACTGCACCACAGCCGGTGTGTCCGACGACCAGAACGGTCTCCGTCCCGGTATGGACCAGTGGGTAGAGCACGTCGCCAGCAATGACCTTCCCGCGTTCGGTCTGCTGTCTGACGCGGTTGCCGATGTTGCTATGTGTAAAGATGTGGCCCGGTGGTCTGTCGTCCCACATCCCGTCCTGGAGTACGCGCGAGTCACCGCAGGACACTGTGAGGAGTTCCGGCCGTTGTCCCTCCTGTAGCCCACCGAGTGTGTCTTGTCTCGTTGTGACATGACGATCGTTCGCACGGAACAGTTCGCGTACGACCTCGTCCATACCTAGTACCGCAACTGCCCAGGTCACAAGCTTTTCGCCACCCGAAGAGAGGAGTCGAGGCCCGGGAGAGAGGAGAAGTGGTCGTCCGGACGACCACGAGTGCCCGCCGCCGAGGATGGAGTGGTCGGAGTTAGTGCCGGTGCGACGTGAAAAGCGTCTCCCGGCAACATGCTGTTGTGACCGACAGGGTTTAAATTTCCCGACTGGGGCAACCCATCGGGATTATGGCAGCTATGTTCGTGACCACGTCCTGCTTTTCCACGGTTTACGGACGTAGCCGGGGGTTGGTCGCTGTCGTGAGACACCCTCGCGACAACCACTATCAGAGCCGTCGGTCGTCGAGTGCCGGAAACTCGGCTCGCCGTTGCTCGACCTCTTCTGGATCGAGACGGGCGGTCACGAGTCCTGGGTCTTCCCCGACTCCAGCCAGTGTCGTCCCCCAGGGGTCGTACACCGTCGAGCGACCCAGCAAGGTCGCGTCGTCGAAGGAGCCGGAGCCGTTGATGGTGGCAACGTAACAGAGATTCTCGACAGCACGCGCCTGCGGGAGTAGTCGCCAGTGCTCGACACGCGGATAGGGCCAGGCACTCGGTACCAGAATCAGCGTCGCTCCTCTGTCTACCAGCTCACGATACAGTTCCGGGAACCGGAGGTCGTAACACGTCGTCATCCCGACGGTGAACCCTCCAACGTCGACCGTCGACAGCGACTCGCCAGGTGTGAGTAGCTCCTGTTCGGCTGAATCGTACCCGAAGAGGTGATGTTTCCGGTACACTGCCTGAGAGACTCCCTCGCTGTCGATGAGGACCGAGGCGTTGGCGTACCCCTCTGGGGCCGGCGTCTCGAAGCCCGCAGCTGCCGACGCCGCCAGGTCTTCAACGATACTACCTGCCAGGACAGCAATGTCGTACTCGTCGGCGACTGCCTGCAGGCGGGAGATGGTCTCACCGTCCAGCGGTTCAGCGTGTTCGGCGTAGCTGTCGAACGCGAAGTAGCCCACCGTGAATATCTCCGGGAGCGCGACGAGGTCGACGCCGCGCTCGGCAGCCGAGCGGACCGCTTCAAGCGCTCGCTGTCTGTTCGTAGCTGGCTCAGCATTCTCTATGGAAATCTGTGCGAGGCCGAGTGAGAGCGTCATACAGGAGTTCTGTACCGAGACAGGTAAAGAGATTCCGCCCGCCTAGCTCTGGGTCACACGCCAGGTGGTCGAGCGCGCACGACCCCACTTCTCTATCTCCACATCGTCGGTCTCCTCGTCGAGCTTCGGCAATCGCGCGCCGACCTGCTTCGAGGAGAGGCCGATGTGGTTGGCGATGTTCTTCGAACGGAAGTAGCTCTCTCCCCGAGACACCTGTTCGCGGAGATAGTCGAGGATCTGCCTGTCCTCTTCGCTGAGGTCGCCCCCCGTGGGATCCTCGCTGCTATCACTCATTGGAGTAATATTGGTGTTCGAGCGTATTAACGGTTATCAGTCGGTACCCCCGCCAGGCGACTCACTCGTAGATGTGGATGGCGACGACCGCCAGACAGCCGCCGATCAGTGCCACAGTCAGTGCCAGTCCAGAGATGAGTTGCATTGTGTCGCTGTGGTCGCCGAGAAACGAGACGTAGGCGGTCCCGGCCGTCGCCACGGATGCGATTACCGCGATAAGTCCCAGCAGCAATCCGAGCCCGGTCGCCATATCCGACCCGTGAGTACTCTCTGCCATACCCTGTCTTTTGCCTGTTCGGTACTTAGTTCGTGCGGAACGGCTCCGCGATGGAGTTACTGAATCCCGATGTGGTCAGACTCCTCGTCGAGCGCGAGGTTCGTGGCGATTTCGGCGTTCCGGACGGCGTAGTTCGCCGTCTCGTCGAGGCTGACCAGTACTTCCCGAATCTGGAGCAACTGTTCGTTTTGCATCTCTGGCAGGTCAGCGAGTATCTCCTGTTCACGGCTCTCAATGTCGTTGAACAGCGTCTTCACCTCGATTGCCGTCTCGTAGTCCCGCTCGACTGCGGCCTCGACGGCCAGTTCGGTGAGTTGGTCGACATCTTCGGTGTACTCGCGGATGCGCCGCATGGTATCGGTCTCGACGTTGAGCGCGTGCCCCTCCGCGCTCAGGGCCGTCTCAGCGATATCCTCGGCGTTGTCGGCAGTTAGTTCGAGGTTTTTCGCCACGGAGCGATAGCCGATAAGCGGGAAACTGTCATCCAGGCCCACCGACCGAGCCAGGTTCGGATTCTGGTAGGAGGTAAAGAGCAACCGCAGGAGGAGGACGAATATCTTGTTTGCCTGGCGCTCGCGGTTGAGTGCACGCTGCGCGAGGTCCGGGTTCTGGTGTGCCAGTGATCTGACAGCCTCGTTCCGCATCGTCTTCCCCGTTGACTCCAGCCGTTCAAGGAGGTTATCGAGCGTAAAATCCTCGGGGTCGACCGAACACCGTATGGTGATGCGGTCTGGCGTCTCCTCAACAACGCCGAGCCCCATGAGTTGTGTCTCGGCATTGTAGACGGCGTTGATGTGGTCGCTCGGGAGCGTCGCCTCCTCGCCACACTCGACGTGGATCACTCGCCGTCCGAGTACGTACTGTGCAATGATGGCGCGCTCGACCGCGTCTGCTGTCAGCCCGTCGGTCGTGATGACCGCTTCTGCCCCCTCGTTGTGTGCCGCCTCGGGCAACACGGTGAGTGTTCCTTTCCCCCCGAGCCGTAGTGACACCTCGTCACCTTTCTCGACATCGTACTCGCCTGCCCACTCTGCCGGGAGCGTCATCGCCAGCGTCGAGGGCCCAAGCCGCTGTACCTTGCGCGTTTCCATACCCCTTTATTATCGCCTATCGTCCTTAAGGATATGCATATTCGCAACTCTTGAGACATATTGTGGAGCTTATCGGGGATGAATGTCTCTGAATGGCAGCTACTGCAGCAACGTTACACGACTTCCATAAGCCGCCGCTCGTGACGGCCCACTCGGACGCGCTGCCAGCCACGGAGCGATCCGTCGAGTTCCTCGTCGCCGGTGTCGACACGGAGGACACCGATGTCGTCGAGCTTTCGCCGGGAGGCGACGACCTCGACGCCAGCGTTACGGATGACTGCAGGCGAAATCTGTTGATTGCCGCGTCCGAAAATGAATCCCTGGCCGCCGATAGGAGAGACGACGATAACGTTCTCGTCACCGAGTGCAGCGAGAATGTCGTCGGCAGCGCCGTCCTCGACGACGAGTTCGCCGTCCCGATAGACATCGACACCGAGCGGCGTCCCGTCGACGCCCAGCGCGTCAGTAATTGTCCCGACCGTACTTCCAGGGGCGAGAACGTAGGTCGTCCCGGGCGTCACCTCTTCGGCGAACCCCTCGGCGATGCCCTCGATGGAGCCACCGCCGAGTTGCTTGCTCGCCTGCCGCTGGTCCGTGGCAGGAACAGTCGCCAGCGCACGCAGTTCCGTATTGACTTCGCCTTCCCTGTAGTCGTCCTCGTCGATATCGTTCACCTCTGCAGCCTCGGTCATCTCGAACGTCCCGGCGATGTGTCCTGCGGCCTCGGGAGAGACACCGAAGACCTCGGAGTAGACCTTCACACCGGCTGGCACACCGAGGATCGGAACGGTCTTGTCTGCCGATTCGACAGCCTGTGCAACGTCGACAGCGGTGCCGTCACCGCCGACGAACAGAATCATATCCACCCCCCGGTCGAGGAACGCGGCCACCGCATCTCGCGTGTCGGTCGCGTTCGTCTCCTCGGCGGCTGGCTTGCCGACCACGACCGGGTCGAAACCGACAGCCTGGGCTTGGTCTGCACCCATCACGCCGCCGTAGGTCACGAGTTCAATGTCTCTCTCTGTGTCTGCCAGCGCGCCAAGCGCGTCGCGAGCACGCGGCGGAGCACGCATCTCCGCACCACGGGCGCGTGCCTCCTCGACTTTTCCGTCAGTTCCTTTGAGACCGACGCGACCCCCCATCCCGGCGATGGGATTGACGACGAATCCGATTCGGCGCATCGGACTGACGTTGGTGTGGGCGCGTGAAAAACCATCGTTACGATGAACCGGAATGCCTTAATTATACCCGGCCGAACGCGAGAATATGAGCCTCCCAGTTCTGGACGCTACCCAGGTCGGTGTCGGCGCAACCGCAGTCGACGTAGCAGCGTGGGCAATTCTGTTGAGCGGTCTCCTCTTCGCGGCGCTATGGGTCAAGCGCCTCTACGCCTGAGGCGACTCGACCTGCTCACGCAGCCACGAGGCGGCGGCGTCGACGATCTCGACGTCGGTGCCTTCGATTCGGAGCCGGACGTTCTCTCCAGGATAGCTCCCGACGGTCACGTCGAACTGTTTCTGAACCTCGGTAATCCGCTCGAGCAGGTGGCTCTCTGGCTCCGGTGTTTCGACAGTCTCGACGTACCACGGGTCGCCACTGAACTCTTCGGCGACCTGTTCGAACATGCCACGCATCTCCGCCGGGACGCCCGGCAACACGTAGGTGTTGTCGATAACACAGCCCGGTGCGACGCCCTCTGGATTCTTGAGCATCGCCGCCCGCTCGGGGATATGTGTCGTCTCCGGTGCGAGGTCGTCGTTCTCGTACCCCTTCTCTGATTCGAGCCACTCGCCGACTGCCTCGTCGGCTTCGAGTTCTGTCCCGTATGCCGCGGCGACTCCTTCCATCGTCACGTCGTCTGGCGTGGGACCGAGCCCGCCCGTGACGATGACAGCGTCGTACTCCGCCTGGTACTCGTTGACGACGCGGGCAATATCGGCCACTCGGTCGGGAACCACAGTCATCCGCTCGACCGATACACCCGAATCGCGAAGCCGTTGTCCGAGCCATGCGGCGTTCGTGTTTGTCGTCTCACCGGAGAGTATCTCGTCTCCGACGGTGACCAGCGCGACATCCATACCGGTGACATGTGTGGCAGAGACATAAGGCCACCCTCTTGCTGGGGAGACGGTCAAACCGTGATTTGATCCTGGCCAACCAGTTTATCTCCCACTCGCGAACTGTTGTGTATGGAACGACGACAACTACTGACGCTTTCGAGTGGTCTCGTGGCCGCGACGTTGGCCGGATGCATCGGTGAAGACGGCAGCGACGATGGTGATAGTGGTGCCTCCACCCCCACCGAGACGGAGACACCAGAAGAGAACAGCGACGGAACGGACACCGACCTGAGCCTCGACAACGACCAACTCGACAAACTGGTCGCCGGGACGAACGCCTTCGCGTTCGACCTCCACGGAGAGTTCGTCGGTGACAAGCCGGCCGAGAACGTCTTCGCCTCCCCCGCCAGCGCCGCGCTCGGTCTCGCGATGGCGTATGCGGGAGCGCGCGAAGACACCAGAGAGCAGATGCGCGAAGTGTTACGCTACCGGTTAGACGATGACCTCGTCCACGCAGGGTTCGAGGAACTCACAGAGCAGTTCGACGAGCGCAGCAAGGGTGGGTCCGACGGGGAGCAGCCGTTCGAACTCTCTGTCGTCAACTCAGCGTGGGGACAGTCGGAGTTCCCCTTCAGAGATGCCTACCTCGACACGCTCGACTCACACTACGGCAGTGGTCTGCAAGAGGTCGATTTCCGGGAGGATGCCCCCGCGGCGCGCGAGGACATCAATGAGTGGGTTGCAACCGAGACCGAAGACCGCATCGAGGACCTCCTTACCGAGGGCTCGCTCACGGCACTGACTCGGCTCGTGCTTGTCAATGCCGTGTATTTCACCGCAAACTGGAAACACACGTTCCCGACGGAGGCCACAAGCGAGGAGACGTTCACCGCCCTCGGCGGTACCGAGCACACCGTCCAGATGATGGAACGGGACCGGAAATGGTCGTACGCCGAACTGGACGGTGCCCAGGCTGTCGACCTCCCGTATGTCGGCGGCGACGTGTCGATGCTCGTCGTGCTCCCGCCCGAGGGCGAGTTCGAGACGTACGAATCGAACCTCGACCAGGGAGCGCTCGACGACCTCGTCGGGAGCCTCGAACCGCAGGAAGGGACCGTCCATCTCCCGCGGTTCGAGTTCGACTGGAGTGTCGAACTGAGCAACTCTCTCAAGGCGCTCGGAATGGAGGACGCATTCGCAGAACAGGCCGCGAACTTCGACGGCATCGCCGACACCGAGGAGGACCTGTTCATCCACGAAGCCTTCCACAAGACCTTCGTTGCCGTCGACGAGGCCGGCACCGAAGCAGCAGGCGCAACCGGGGTCGTCGCCGGTACCACATCGGCCCCGACGGACCCATTCGAGTTCCGCGCGAATCGCCCGTTCCTCTTCGCTATCAGGGACCGCCCGACCGGTTCGTTGCTCTTTCTCGGCCGTGCTGTCGACCCCGAGGGCTGGCGCTAGTCGTCGCCGCGGGCCTGCTCGAACATCGCAATCGCCTGCTCCCTGCGCTCGCTGTGGTCGACAATCGGGTGAGCGTAGTCGGCAGCGTGCATCCGTCTGGTGCCCGGTTCGAGTTCGTGCCAGGAGTGGATGACATCGGCCGGAACGCCCTGGAGTTCCTCGACGTAGCGTTTGATGTATTTGGCGTCTGGGTCGTACCGTTCGCCCTGGGTCATCGGATTGAACACTCGGAAGTACGGCTGTGCGTCGGTCCCGGTTGAGGCGGCCCACTGCCAGCCGCCGTTGTCGTTCGCTGTGTCGTGGTCGACGAGCTTCGTCCGGAACCAGTCGTACCCTTCGCGCCAGTCGATGAGCAGGTCCTTCGTCAGGAAGGAGGCGACAATCATCCTGACTCTGTTGTGCATAAACGCTTCCTCGCGGAGCTGTCGCATGCCGGCGTCGACGATTGGATAGCCTGTCTCGCCGTCTTTCCACGCCTGGAGGTCCTCGCCGTCTTCGCGCCATTCGATGTCGTTCTCGTAGGATTTGAAGTTGTTCGTCACTACGTCTGGACGGTCCCACAGGACCTGTGTGTAGAACTCACGCCAGGCCAGCTGGTCCTGGAACTCCTCGACGGATTCGCGTTCCTCGTCTGAGTCGGCCTCCGATTTGGCTCGCTCGGTGGCTTCATAGACCGTCCGGATGCCGATTGTCCCGTACTTGAGATGAGCCGACAGCCGAGAACTGCAGTCGTCAGCCGGATAATCGCGGCGCTCGGCGTACCGATAGATGTCGGACTCACAGAACGAGTCGAGCAGCTGCCGGGCGCGCTCTGTTCCGCCTTCTGGAATCGCCGCATCTGGTTCGTCGAATCCCAACTCGGCGAGTGTCGGAACCGACGAGTAACGTCCGAGGTCCTCGTGGGCATCGATAGCGCTCGCTATCTGCTCCAGGACAATTCCATCGACGGTGACCAGTTCCTCACGCCCTGGGCTGGGTGGAATCTCGTCTTTCTCTCTATCGTGCCACTTCCGGGAGAAGTAGGTGAACACCTTGTAGGGGTCGCCGTCGTTGGTCGTTATCTCGCCGGGACGGTGATGGACCGCGTCGTCGACCGGCTCTCTATCGACACCAGCCTCGTCGAGTTCGCGACGAACGGCTGCGTCTCGGTCCCGTGCCAGTCCAGAGTAATCGCGACACCAGGTCACAGTCGAGAGGTCGAGGTTCTCAGCGAGCGAACTGAGGACGGTCGTCGGCGAACCGTGTGCGAGTAGTAACTCGCTGTCGCGGTCTCGGTATTCGCTATTGAGCTTGCGGAGCGAGTCGAGCAAGAACGCCATCCGTGGTGGGGCTGCGTTGTCGAGTACCGCTGGGTCGAACACGAACAGCGGAAGCGTCGCCGACTCTGGGCCGGCGTTCAGGCCCAGATTATCCGAGAGACGAAGATCTCGCCGGTGCCAGTGAAGGTGCATGGCAGATGGTAGGTCTCACTGTACTTCAAGGTAGGCTCTCCGTATCGTTAGTGCTGTGTGTACAGCGGACTGCCGACCAGGAGGGCGGGACGGTCGACCGTCGGAGAGACAGCCAGAAACGGGCGCTCAACCGGTCCGAACACGTCGACAACAGGACCAACTTCAGTCAGTGACTCGTCGACGAGTTCGGTCCCGAGGTCCGGGACTGTCTCGTCGGTGCTGCGGACGACAACTAGGCCCTGTGCGGTTCCGAGGGCAGTGCCAGCGCGTTCCATCACCGGAGCGCGTCGAGATAGGCTGCGGTTGCTCCCAGTAGGTCGCTTTTGGTCGCGTCCTCGGCGTCTTTGACCAGGACACGGCCTCTGGGCTCGTACTCTCTCGGGTAGGTCTTGTCTCGTTCGATGACCGCATCGTATCCCACCTGCTGGACCGCCTGTGCAATCTCGTCGACCGTCGGCTCGGTGACGGCCAACTCCTCGGGAATGCGTCGGCCCTCCGAGCGCGCGAGGCCGGCATCCAGATACGCTGGCCAGATGACGTTTTCCACCATACCCTCTCTTTCGTGGAGGGGGATACAAACCTCTTGGTTTGCGTGCCCGGGTCAGTTTCATTAGGACGGGCCGCCAAACGTCGACTGTTGTGGGAGAGGACTTCAACGCGGGAACGGACGCATCGGACTCTCACGCTGGCAATATGGACCCGACGGTTCGCTGCTCGACGTGTAACCGGGAGTGGCAACTCACCTACGAACTCGAAGAACTCCACGCCGGCAACCGTGCGCTCGAACAGTTCGCGTTGGACCACCACAGACATACCGGACACTACCCGGACGACGTGTCGCCGTGGACGGCGGACTGTCAGGCCTGTCCGGCAGAGGAGCTATACCTCGAACAGCGGCCCGCAAAGCGATTCGGGCGGACACACGCCCGCCATACCGACCACGAGGTCGTCGTAATGGGCCCCGATGACCAGCGCGTCGTCATCCAAGGCTTCGAGGCCACTCGTACAGAGCCCTAAATCAACACGTCTGTCAGCCACACGTCCCACGAGAGTCGGACGACGTGAGAGTGCTTTTATACTGGCCCCTCGTATTCTCCGACACGAGCATCGGGTATGAGTGAGGGGGAACAGAAGCTCGTCGACACAGCGGGTGACTACCTGTACGCAATAAAAGACGGTGAGCCGCTGCCGGAGGCAAACTGGCGGTCCTGTCGGGTCATCCTAACGAACGAGCGCCTTGTCCTCTCGACGAACGGGGGGAAACAGGCGATTCCCTACTCGAACATCAGGCTTCTCGACGACGATTCGGTCCTCCCAGCGGAGCACAGAGACGCGACCGCGACCCCGCTCCGCATCGGCAGCAACGTCATTCTCGTCGACGCACAGCAACTCGATTCCTTTGAGGTTGAGTTCTGCCGGGCAGCGTTACACGACGAGGTGATCCTGGCGAGACATCCGGCGAAAGTCGGGGGTGTGGTTCAAGACGAGGCAACCTGGTCGAAGTCGCGGTTCAGACTCGACGACGAGACGATTGTTCTCGGGCTCCCGGGGAACGAGACAGTCTCGTTCCCTATCGAGGATGTGGGTACAATCGACACCGCACAGCGACAGGTGATGGGGGAACAGCGAACGGTCGTCGAAGTCGAGCACACAGACGAGGACGAACGCAGCGTCGAGACACACTTCTCGGGAACTGACTGGCATACGGACTCGCTGGAGGAGGTGTTGGCTGCCGCAATCGAGAAACGAGAGAACGACCACGAACTGAGCGAGATGGAGAGCCAAGTGTTAATGGCGCTGTATTCGGGCGTCTCACCGTTCGAAATGTCTGGTTTCGTCGGCATCGATGTCGAGGAAGTTGAGGAGATTTATCAGCGGCTGCTGGAGACCGGCGCTGTCGACAAGGTTCGGGAGCGGACCGAAGTGTCGTTGAACGCCCACGGACGAAATCTCGCCAGCGAGGCAATGAATGAGCGGTGATACTTTGATGAGGGCACAACGTATAATTGTGATGCGACTCCTATTCTGGATAAGAGACGGCGTTCTATGAGCACGTCAGAAACGAAAATCGAGGATACGCAGGGAAAGTATCTACATGCCGTTAAGAACGGCCAGGAGCTCACGGACGCCGAGTGGCAACAGTGCCGGGTGATGTTGACGAACAAGCGCATCGCAATCGTCGGCGACGAGAAAATATCGATCCCGCTTGGCGATATCGACCAGATGGGGGAGCGCTACGATCTGAACCAGCAGGCCGCTTCGGAGACACGGTACACGACGCTCTATGTCGACGACGACGTGTTACTCGTCACGACACCGGACCACGAGACCTTCGAGACAAACTTCTATCGGGCCTTTCTCGACGGCGCAGTCATCTACGTCAAACATCCAGCTGTTGTCGGCGGCGTCGTCCAAGGAAGTGAGTGGCAGCGGGGCCGGCTCAAGGTGACAAAAGAGAGTGTGCGGATGGTGCTCGAAGACGGCCAGAAGTTCGACATTGAGCGCGACGACATCGGCGAGTTCGAGAGCGACGAACGAGCGGTCGCCGGCGAGCAGCGCAACGTGCTAGAGGTCGAACACACGGACGGGGAGGCCCGGAGTGTTCAGACCTACCTCTCGGGTCGAGAACACCACATCTCCGTCCTGAAACAACTCCTCGAAGAGGGCGCAGAGCAAAACCGCGCAGACCTCGAACTCGACCCGATAGAACGCCGTGTCGTGATGGCACTGTACTCGGGCGTGTCTCCGTTCGCGATTTCGGAGTTCGTCGGCATTGACGTCGAACGCGTCGAAGAAATCTACGACAGACTCATTGAATTCGATGTCATCGAGACTGTCCGGGAGCGCAAAGAGGTGTCACTGACGGCCCAGGGCCGCAAGGTCGCTGGCGAGGCGATGGGCGAACAGTAGCGGGGACACAAAGTTCATGTCCGCTGGCTGTTATGGGCCTGTATGACCATTTCAACGGCGGTCGTACTGGCAGCCGGTGAAGGGACGCGACTGCGGCCGTTGACCCACAATCGGCCGAAGCCAATGTTACCGGCGGCAAATAGACCGATTTTACAGCATGTCCTCGATGCCCTCGTCGAGGCAGGGATGGAAGAGATTGTCTTGGTGGTCGGCTATCGACAGGAACGCGTCCAGGAGTATTTCGGCTCACAGTACCGTTCGACCCCGCTTACGTACGTGACACAGGAGAAACAGCTCGGGAGCGGCCACGCGCTGCTGCAGGCCCGCTCGGCCGTCGAGGGACCACACATCGTCGTCAACGGCGACAAGCTCATCGACGGCGGGTCGGTGTCGCGTGTCGTCGACGCCTTCGACGGCGACGGGATTTCGATGGCTGTCCTCAACCGGTCGAACGCGAGTCAGTACGGTGTCGTCACCCTCGACGGAAGCCAGGTGACCGAACTGGAAGAAAAGCCAGATACGGACGAACACAGGCTCATCAACGCGGGCGTCTATGCCTTCCCGTCACAGATGTTCGAGACGATTCAGTCGACCCCACAGCGAGACGGCGAGCTGATTCTCTCTGATGCAATCATCGAACAGATCGACAACGACAACGTCCGCGCGGTCAGAGTCGATGGTCTCTGGGCTGATGCGACCTACCCCTGGGACCTCCTCTACGTGGCCAACGAGGTGTTCGAGCGCGGCCGCATCGGAACGACAGCACACGAGGACGGCATCTGGATTGACGAGGATGCGGTAATCCACGAAACTGCGGTGTTACAGCCCCCGGTCGTCGTCGGTCCGGACTGTGAGGTCGGCCCGTCGGCCGTCATCGGACCGAACGTCTCGCTGGCAGAGAACACCACCGTCGGTGCGAATGTCACACTCGAACGCGCGGTCGTCGACAGCGACAGCCGCATCGGCCACGGGTCGACAGTTGTCGACGCGGTTCTCGGTCAGGATGTCGACCTTGGGGTGAACGTGACGGTACCCGGCGGTCCTGGGGACGTACGCGTCGGCAACGAGATGTTCGAATCTCAGGAGCTGGGGGCTGTCCTCGCCGACCGGGTACAGGCGGTCGGAAACGTCGCCTTCGAGCCCGGTACGCTCGTCGGAACGGGCGCGTCAATCGGGACGGGCGCGACGGTCGGCGGTCTCATCGGCGCACAGACGGAGGTGGTGCGATAATGTGTGGTATCATCGGCTGTATCGGTCGCGGCGACGAGACGCTCGATACGCTGGTCCACGGCCTCGAAAAGCTCGAATATCGGGGCTACGACTCGGCTGGCATCGCGCTGCTCGATGAGAGTCTTTCTACCTGCAAAACCTCGGGCAAAATCGCAGACCTCCGTGAGAAGCTGGACGGGCAAGCGCTGACCGGTGAGGTCGGTATCGGGCACACCCGCTGGAGCACACACGGGCCACCGACCGACGAGAACGCCCACCCCCACGCAGACTGTACGGATGATGTCGCCGTCGTTCACAACGGCATCATCGAGAACTACCAGCCGATACGTGACGAGCTCGCTGCTGCGGGCCATCAGTTTACCAGCGATACCGACACCGAGGTGGTTCCACACCTCATCGAGAGCAACCTCTCAGAGGGACTCTCGCCGGAAGCGGCCTTCAGGGAGACAATCGGTCGGCTCGAGGGAAGCTACGCGATTGCGGCGATTATCGAGGACGCCGAGGGGCTGTTCGTCGCCCGAAACGACTCTCCCTTGGTCGTCGGCCTCGGTGAGGGAGCGAGTACCGATTCCGACCGCGGCGAGTTCTTCATCGCGAGTGACGTCCCGGCCTTCCGTGATTTCACCGGTGACGTCATCTATCTCGAAGACGGCGAGTTCGCCCGATTGGATGGTGGCCTGACGGTGACGGACAGCCAGGGCAATCGAGTCGACAAAGAGGCACACACTGTCGAGTGGGACGCCGAGGAGACTGGTAAAAGTGGCTACGACCACTTCATGCTCAAGGAGATTCACGAACAGCCCCGCGCCCTGCGACAGTGTCTCCGGGGACGGGTCGAAGAACAGACGGCGTCGGTCGACATCGGGGACCTGGCCGATTTGAACCCGGCTGGGGTCCAGTTCGTCGCCTGTGGGACATCCTATCACGCCGCGATGTACGGCGCACAGTTGTTCCGCGACGCCGGTGTGCCAGCCCAGGCATACCTCGCAAGCGAGTACGCTACCTCTCCCCCGCCAGTCGGCAACACGCTCGTCGTCGGCATCAGCCAGAGCGGGGAAACCGCGGATACACTGGCGGCACTTCGGGAAGCGAAAAACCGGGGAGCACGAACGTTCACCCTGACGAACACCGTCGGCTCGACGATGGACCGCGAGTGTGACCACACACTCTACATCCGTTCCGGTCCCGAAATCGGCGTCGCGGCGACGAAGACCTTCGCCGGACAACTGACTGCGCTAAATCTGTTCTCGATGGCCACCGTCGAGCGTAGCAGTACGCGCCGCAACGTGGTTCCCGCCCTGCGGGAACTACCCGGGAACGTCCAGCAGATTCTGGATACGTCGGCGGCCGAGGACGTCGCTGACTACTACGAGGACGCACAGTCGTACTTCTTCATCGGACGGGGCCACCAGTACCCCGTCGCGCTTGAAGGCGCGCTGAAGCTCAAAGAGATTAGCTACGAACACGCGGAGGGATTTGCCGCGGGCGAGCTCAAACACGGACCGCTCGCGCTCGTCGACGAGGATACACCGGTGTTCGCCATGGCAATCGGCGACGACGAGAAAGCACGAAAGACAGTCGGGAACATCAAAGAGGTCGAGGCGCGTGACGCACCGGTCGTCGCCGTCACGGACGGACAGAGTGATGCCGAGCGATACGCAGACCACGTCCTCGAAATTCCCGAGACGCATCCACGTGCGGCGGCTGTGCTGGGCAACGTCCAGCTCCAGCTCGTGGCATATCACATTGCCGACCAGCTCGGTCGCTCAATCGATAAGCCGCGAAACCTCGCAAAAAGCGTCACCGTCGAATAGGCCGCTGCCTTATTCGTCTTTCAACTTGAGATGTGCAGGCTTTACGATGAGCTTCTTCTCGGTCGAGCCGTCGGTGATTTCGACCTGGTAGGCTTCGCCCTGCTTGCCGACGACACTGCCGACTTCGCCGTTGAATCGGGGATGGAAGCGACCGTCCTGTGAGGACGGGTCGAGACTCAGGTGGACCGTATCGCCGGTCTCGAACTTCTCGACGGCCTGCTGTGGTGGGGTGGTGCCGCGTGAGCGCGCGTCGTTCTGGAGTTTGTGCCGCGTTCCCTGCTGTGGTCCGTTGGAGTTGGGCATTCGTGAGAACCTGTAATCCTGTCGCACTTAAAAAAGAAGCGTTCTCCGGCCGCGCATTCAAGACTCACAGTAATCGACGGTCCGGTAGAGCACGTACAGCAATCCGTTGAGGAGTCCGGTCGCCAGCAGAAGTGCGCCGAGCTGTGGGCCTAGCGTTTCGAGCGGGCTTCCCGGGCCGCCGATGTCCGCGAGGCCGTGCGTTGCGACTGTCCCGAGAACTCCCCAGACGAGCAGAATCGCGGCAATGCGTACGCCTTCTTCGACGTACTCCGTGACGGAAGCTGGTGGCTTGGTGGAGGGCATGCAGATATGGGATTTTTTGGGCGAGCATATCGGTCTTGTCATCCAGCAGATCGGGAGACCACGCACCACACTCGGTCGCATCCGATGGGTTTAAGCAAGCCCACCGAAAATCAGGGAGTGCACAGCGGGCTCGTAGATCAGTGGTAGATCATCCCCCTGGCACGGGGAAGGCCCCGGGTTCAAATCCCGGCGAGTCCACTCGACTCACGTCGTTCGTCTCGCTTCCTCGCCGACCTTCGCAAACGCTCCGCGTTTGCGCAGTCCCGGCGAGTCTATCTTAAAATAATTCTTTTATTTGCTGTGAGTATACCCTGTCGAGTCCACGCACTTTGCTAGCTATTTGATGTGAGGAAGTCCATCGCCTCTCGTCGGGTTGAAACGGCTCCAGTCCTCACCCCCCGACATGGCACAAGAATGGACGGAACAGCGCGTCCGTCAGCTGCACGACGACCTGGTGTCACTGTACGAGCCAATCGACCGAGAGGAAACACACGGCGCTGACCCCGAAGCCGAACCGGGCGCAGGTGTCCGTCAGCTCTTGACCACGATTCTCTCCCAGAACGTGGCAGACGAGAACACTCGACGGGCTTCCGAGAGCTTATTCGACACCTACGAGACCTACGCCGATATCGAGGCCGCCGACCAGGACGAACTCGCTGAGACTATTCGCGTCGCCGGGTTGCCGGACCAGAAGTCCGCACGAATCCAGCGCTCGCTCGAGGCGATTCGCGAGGAGACCGGCGGAGCGTACTCGCTTGCCTTCCTCGACGCGATGGGGACCGACGAGGCCAAAGACTGGCTGACCGAAATCAAGGGCGTTGGTCCGAAAACAGCGAGCGTCGTGTTGAACTTTCATTTCGGGAAACCGACGATGGCCGTCGACACGCACGTCGAGCGCGTCTCGAAGCGGTTCGGACTCGTTCCAGAGAACGCCACCAATCAGCGCGCACACGACGTACTCGGAGAGCGCGTTCCCGACGAACTGACATATCCGCTGCACGTCCTCCTGATTCGGCACGGCCGCACGTACTGTACGGCGCGGAGTCCAGACTGTGATAACCCGGTCTGTGACCAGTACTGTGGCTGCGAGAACTGCTGACGAGGAACCGTTTTGAGACAGGAGTCCAATGCGAGGGTATGCGCGCAGCAATCTACGGAGGCCCAGGCGAGATTACCGTCGAAGAGGTCCCGAAACCTACCCTGGAGACACCGACGGGCGCAATCGTCCGAGTGACTCACACCGCAGTCTGTGGCTCGGACCTGTGGTTTTACCGGGGAGACAGCGACCGCGAAACGGGGTCACGAGTGGGCCACGAGCCGATGGGAATCGTCGAGGAGACTGGCGACGAGGTTACGGCCGTCGAGCCGGGCGACCGCGTGTTCGCCCCGTTCGTGATTAGCTGTGGGCGCTGTGAGTTCTGCCGTCAGGGACTGCATACTTCCTGTGCCAACGGCGACTCGTGGGGCGGCGAGAACGGCGGCGCGCAGGGCGAGTACGTCCGCGTGCCCGAGGCAGACGGCACGCTTGTCCGCGTGCCAGACCGACACGCCGACGACGAGGACACCCTTCGGTCGATTCTCCCGCTGACCGACGTGATGGGAACTGGCCACCATGCCGCCGTCAGTGCTGGTGTCGGACCCGGAGACACGTGTATCGTCGTCGGTGACGGCGCGGTCGGACTTTGTGGTGTCCTCGCGGCGCGGCGGCTAGGGGCACGGAAGATTGTGGCAATGGGCCACCACGAAGACCGTCTCTCGCTGGCCCGGGAGTTCGGGGCAACCGACACTGTCGGGGCCAGCGGCGAGGAGGCCATCGAGCAGGCACGCGAGCTCACAGACGGTGGTGCTGACCACGTTCTGGAGTGTGTCGGCGCCGCATCGGCGATGGAGACTGCAATCGAACTCTGTCGACCCGGCGGTACCGTGGGCTACGTCGGTGTCCCCCACGGCGTCGACGACGCCGGACTCGACGTGTTCTCGCTGTTCAGCGACAATATCACGCTCCGTGGCGGCGTCGCACCGGTCCGTGCATACGCCGAGGAGTTGCTCGCAGACGTGCTGGGTGGCACACTCGACCCTGGGCCGATATTCACGAAGACGGTCGACCTCGACGACGTGCCCGAAGGGTATCGGGCGATGGACGAGCGTGACGCAATCAAGGTACTCGTCAGAGTCGATAGCCACTCGGAGTAGGTCGGTCCACACCTCTGAGTGAGTGGACTTTCTGTCAGTAAGTTGCCATCCATCACTCTATGAATAAGAAAGCAATTCAAATACCTGATAGAACGACCATGCAAAATGGCGCGCGCGTCTCTCCCAGCAGTAGGTAATCACCGAATCCGAGTTACCGTTCATTATTTCGTACTCAGCAAGTCAGGAGTCACGAATAGGTGCTAAAGAGGATTGCCCCAGTGAGGATGAGCAGAATTCCAAACGCAATCGGTGGCACAATCACAAAGAGAAACAATAACCCAGCCATCATGAGTCCGATACCGATAACGATAGGACCCGTTCGCCCTTTGAATAATCTTGCAGAGTCTCTTGTCATATAAAAATAGAATACCAAAAATACAATAAAGGTACGGGTTCTTTTCCTGTAATACTTAAATCAATATAATGGCTGCCGTATGCGTATTCACGATACCGTGCAGAGTCATTTAGAAAAGCAAAGACCTGGTTGGTGAGCCGGCGATTCGACACTCGGCAGCCCACGCTTGGCACATCAGTAGGCTGGCCTCTTAATTCGTTTAATGCACACCTGCGGTTTGCAGGAAAAGCGGGCCGGGCGCGATTTGAACACTCACTCACACGGTCGCTCGCTGCTCGCGGTTTCACCGCTCGCATTCGAGGTCTTCGCTTCGCTCCGACCTCGCACCGCTCGCGCTGCGTGTTCCCTGTGATTCAAGTCGTGCCTGCCGGTTCATTCACCGCCTCGTTGCTCGCGGCTTCGCCGCTCGTACTCGTGGCACTCACTCTATTTGCGCCACGCAACGCTCGGCGGTTCAAAGCACGGGCCGGGCGCAATTTGAACACACGGTCGGACGTGCTCACTTCGTTGCGCGCGACCTCCCTGCGATTCAAATCGTGCCTGCCAGTTCACTCACCCCCTCGTTGCCACTCGGCGGTTCGTTGCACGGGCCGGGCGCGATTTGAACACGCGGCCATCTGGTTAAAAGCCAGACGCTCTGCCAAACTGAGCTACCGGCCCTCACCCTATCGTCGGGGAGTCTCCGGTTAAGACCTTACGATTTCTGGAACAACTCGGCAATCTCCTCACCGGGTCGCTGCCCGTCCAGGGAGGCTTCTCGTCGCAACAGACAGTACTCTTCTGGCGGTAACGTCACTGTCAGCTCACCCAGGCTGTAGCCTCGCTGTTCGAGTGCTCCCTCGACGGAGCGACCATCCCGAATATCACCGACCACGTCCCGAACCTCTCGGACTGTGAGGTCGTGGTCGATGACCGCCCAGGCGAGGTGTAGCCGTGCAGTCCCCTGGACTCTGGCAATGTGTTTTGCCGTCGAGGGGGCGATGTCACCAGTCGCGACGTGCCTCCGCACCGCCTGTGGCAGGTCGTGTACCCGTGCCCACGTCCTGATGAACGAGACTGTCACATGCTCGCCGGCGCGCTCTGTTGCCCCTCTGTAGGAGCCGGTTCCCCGGACCAGGACAGCACAGGCGGCTGCGCCACGTAACATCACGAGATGGTCTGCCTCGTCGGAGACCGTCTCGGCAAACGAGCCGACGAGTTCGGCCGCAGTGTCGATACTCTCCGGATCGTCCGGGTCGAACTGGAGGGCCGGCTGTTCTCCGTCTCTCAGGTCGGCTCGGACAACAGGGTCACCGACCGGCGAGTTCCGTTCTGTCGGGACTCTCCCGCTGCAGTCCTCCTCAGTCATGTAGCCATCTATGTGGGCCAGCCGCAAAAGCGCCGGTTCTTTCGCGAATGTTGACGGAACCTGGAGACAGGCCTGGAACGAACCGTGTGAAGATTGTTGCCACTCGTCTCGCCCTCGGCGCGTGTCAGTACTACTTAGTCAGCTGGCGGAGATAGACGACCCATGCAGACTGTAATCCTCGCGGCAGGGCAGGGGACACGGATGCGCCCGCTCACGGAGTCGATTGCAAAACCGATGTTGCCGGTTGCCGGTCGCCCGCTCGTCTCACACACGGCAGACGCGGCTGTTGATGCGGGTGCATCTGAACTGATTATCGTCGTTGGCTACGAGGCCGAGGACGTTCGCGAGCACTTCGGTTCCGAACACCGCGGAGTTCCCGTGACCTTCACGACACAGGAACAACAGCGAGGAACCGCCGATGCTCTCAGGGCGGCTCGATCCCATCTCGACGGCCCCTTTGCGGTCCTCAACGGCGACAATCTCTACGAGTCCGAGGACCTCACTGCCCTCTTCGAGGCCGGGCCGTCGATTGGGGCCATCCGCGTCGAAGACCCTACCAGTTACGGCGTGCTCTCGACAGCCGACGGTCGCGTTGCCGACATCGTCGAGAAGCCGTCGGACCCACCGTCGAATCTCGCCAACGCCGGAGCGTACGTCTTCACAGCCGAAGCAAGCGAGTATCTCGACGTAGCGGAGTCCCAGCGTGGCGAGTACGAACTCACCGATGTGGTCGCCCGAACCATCGAGGCGGCGTCGGTGACGCCGGTCGAACTCGGCCGATGGCTCGATGTCGGCCGACCCTGGGAGTTGCTCGAAGCAAACGAGTGGAAACTCGATGACCTGGACCGCTCGGTCCGGGGCGATGTTGCTGATTCCGCCGAGATTCGAGGGCCGGTCGTCGTTGAGGAGGGGGCGACCGTCGAATCGGGCGTCGTCATCGAAGGACCCGCGCTGCTCCAAGAGGGCGCTACCGTCGGGCCGAATGCCTACGTCCGTGGCAAAACACTGCTCGGTCCGGAGACGAAAGTCGGCCACGGCGTCGAAGTCAAAAACAGCATCCTGATGGCGGGAACGCACGTCCCACACCTCTCGTATGTTGGTGACAGTGTTCTCGGACGCAACGTCAACTTCGGGGCTGGAACGAACGTCGCCAACCTCCGCCACGACGACGGGCCAGTCCAGGTGACTGTCAAGGGCGACCGAGTCTCGACTGAGCGACGGAAGTTCGGCGTCATCGTCGGGGACGACGCTAAGACCGCTATCAACACCACGCTGAACGCGGGTGTGAAACTCGCTGCCGGCGCAACAACGACACCCGGGGAGACTGTCCTGCGGGATAGATAACCGCTCTACCGTCCGAACACACCGGCCACACGGTCGCGATACCGGCCCGAGAGCTCACCCACGATGAGACGGTCCCGTTTGTCGAGACCAACAGCCCACAGGGTCAGCAGATACCCACCGATACCCAGGACAGTTCCGACACCCAGTGCTCCCGGCCCGTCCAGGAACACACGGACCAGAAGCATCACCACGATCATCACGACTCCTGCCGTGAGGGGCTTGAGGAAGGTCCTGTCGTAGGGCCACAGCCCCTCGAAGTGTCTGAGCAAGACCACCTGGATCCCGTTCTGGACGGCAATAGCCAGCGACGTGCCAAGCGCCGCGCCGACCAGACCGAAGCTGACGACGAAGGTGTACGTCAACACCAGATTAAGCACGGCGAGCAGCCAGTCGAGGGCCATCCGGGCGTACTGGTGGTCTGTCATCATCAGGAGCCAGCCGGTCGCGCCAACTGCACTCCCCACGAATACGCCCGCCAGATAGACGACGAGCGGCAGATACCCCCGCGTGTACGTCGGTCCGAACACAGCGAGGAACGTCTCACCGTAGACCCCGAGGACCGCAACCACGGGCAGTACCGTCGTAATAATCAGCCGCGTGGCGGCAGAGTAGACAGCGTTGAGCGTCTGCATCTTGTCTTCGGCGTACAGGTTCGACGCCACCGGCGGGAGCAACTGATTGAACGCGAGCAGCGGAATCCAGGCCACGGAGACGAGAACCAGTACGATGTTGTAGACGCCGGCCGCGACGGCTGTCAGTAACCCACCGACCAACAGCAGGTCGAGCCGGTTCTGGAACACCTTCCCGAGGCTGCTCAACGCGACCGGGCCGGCGTGGTTATAGAATCCGCGTATCTCGGAGCGAATGCCACGAAGCTGTGGGGCGATACCGGTCGTGCTGATAGACAGTGGGAGCACCACCACCACGAGTAAGAGAGCGCAGGCCAGAATCGCGCCGGCCACACCGACCACAGAGTAGCCAAACAGGAGCGCAGTGCCGCCGCCGACGAGCCGAACTCCCGGTCTGAGGAGCTTGTTTATCACCACCTCGCCACGAGCCGACCCCGTGGCACGGAACACGCCTGCCGTGAGCATCAGGATGCCCAGCAGGCCGACCAGCGCACCGAACAGCCGCATCGCGGAGGGGAAGCTCATGGTCTCGACGGTCAGATTGTTGATGGTCGGTGCGGCTATCCAGACACCAACAAAGAGCATCAACCCGAATCCAGCGGTCGTCGCATACCCCAGCCCGACGAGCACGGATTGGCGTGGGTCATCGCCGGCGGCTTCGGGGAGGAATCGCTGCAACGCCGGAACACTCCCGAACGTGACTATGCGCATCAACAGCTGAGTGATTCGCCAGGCCAGCGCGTAGACGCCGTACGAGACCGGCCCGAGTCCTCTCGCGAGGATAAACTCGGCAGCCGTCGAGAGCACCCGCTGGGCGGAGACACCTCCTGCGGTCACGACGGCCCCGTGAGCGATTGTGACGAGTGCCTCGCGTTCGTCGTCGTCCAATCCGGTGGTAGACTCCTCTATCACGACATGTACTCGGTCCCGAACCCCGTCCCAGTGTTAAAAATCTCGATTACGACATCAGCCCGGACGGGCTACCCGCTGGCCTGGCTCTCGTTTTGGGCTGTCTCCTCTGCTGGGACGTACTTGACCGATGGCTCTTCACCCGGTCCGATTGGAATACGCTGAATCACGGTCCCGTCTTCGTCCTCGATGACGATGTAGTACTCAACGTTGTCCTCGCCCGGCGCAGGTTCGGTATCGATATCGTTGGTCCCGTTCACGTCTTCACCCCTGAGGAAGGCTTTTACCTCGCTCGTCGAGGTGACCGTAAGTGCCTCTTTGTTGGCCGAGTTCACGAAGACGTGTCGTGTGATATCGGTGCTGTCGACGGGAACGACTTTCGAGTGCCACCAGAGCTGTCCGTCGACGAACACCGGAATTGGCTCGACAACCACGAAGTTATCACCCCAGCCAGTCTGTGAGTCCTGGCTTCTCACGATACCCATTGCTCGCTCTGGACCCGTCAGGGTCTGTCTTTTGCTCTCGAAGTAGGTCGGCTCTCCCGTTCGAGAGTCGATGAACCAGACCTCGTCCAGCCCGCGAGTATCTGCGCCGTAGGGCTCCATTGTGGTCACGTACGACATCCGCTCGCTCTTCAGGTCGACGACAAACGGCTGTTTGTTACCTGCTCCTTGGGGGAGCGAGGCGACTTCGACCTCGTTTTCGTGCGAGCCGATTGTCCCCATCTGGTTGATGATTCCCTCACGATAGCCGAGCGATTCCATCTTCCGGTTCGTGTTGTACAACGGATAAAGCCGCTGTCCTTCAAGAACCTCGCTATTACGAGCCTCCTCCGGGCTGAGATTCTCGATTGTCCCATCCGGGTGAATCAGGGCGACCCCCTCCCAAGTTGGCGTCGTGTGTGGGATGGGAGTTAGATGCCATTCGTGGCCGGTCTTGGGGTAGGCCATGTAGGGTTTCCCGTCGTGGACGAACTCGATTGCGTCGTCGTTGTACTTCGCCCAGAAGTCTGACTTCCGGAGATTCCAGGATGAACCACGGTGGAGCAACATACCCTCGCCGACACTAAACGGCGTGTCGTCAAAGGCCTGAATCTCCTGGTCTTCCATGCTGGTCATATCCGAGAGCAGGACGCCCTGTTGGTTCTCGAAGAGCATATTGCGGAACCCATCGGGCTGAATCGGGTACGACCAGGCCAGTCGACCGTCTTCCATCCGTGCGATATCACTGGTACCGAGCCGATACTGCCGGTAGGAGACCGAGCCCCGACTCTGGACGTCGGCGACCGACCGGGGAACGATGCGTGCATTGTCGGCGTTCATCTCCGGGAAGTTCTCGACCGGTTCCCCCTCGGCCATCGTCTGCTCGGCCAGCGTCCGTTCCTCGAGGGCGTTCGCCGGCACCGAATACAGCCCTGCGAGCACGAGTGCGACGATGATAACGCCCACGACCAGAGCGAGTTTGACAATCACCGAGGAATTCACCTCACCGCGGTCTGTCTCCTCGAACAGTGCGGCAACTGCGGCCGCGGCCCTCGAATCCTCGGTATCGAGTGGCGGCAGAAACCAGAGCACAGTGACAGTCAGCAGTGTCAGAGTCCAGAAAATTAGCGCTCCGGGTGAGTTGAGCATATCGTAGAAGATTGGATGGAACAGGGGGCGCAACACGTACACGACAGCGAGAACAAGGACGAAGCCGACACCTCGTTTGAGAAGATGTCTTCGAAGCGATGCGGACACCTCAGAAGCACCTCTGTTTGTTCGGATGCATAAATATGTTCGACTCGGACTACCTGCGGGACACAGTTAAGTGTAGGCACCTGATTCAAAACATATCTAAACTGTAACGAACGGAACGAGGACCGACAGGCGCGCTGTTCAGACGAGGTCGCGGAAGGCGTGTGCCGGGTCGTCGAACTCCTTGACGACCTCATCGAGAGTCGATTCGAGGTCCTCGACACGCTCTTCGAGCTCGGTTATCTCTTCGCTCGCTTCGAGTTCGCCCGCTGTCTTCTGGCTTTTGAGCAACTCTAGCTTCGAGGAAACCTCCATGTACTCCTGGACGTTGTTGTCGTACTCAGAGACAGAGAGTTGCTTCTCGATGGCGTCGGTGAGCGTATCCCTGTCTGCAGGCTTACAGATGTAGTCGTCGAAGGGCATCTCGACGATATCGAAGTCGGGGTCGACTGCAGTCACCATCACGACAGCACAGTCCAGCCCGCGGTCCCGAATCTCTTCCAAGACCTCGTCACCGGAGAGGTCCGGCATCCGTCTGTCTAACAACACCACGTCGACGTCGTTGTCAATCTGTTCGAGTGCATCCTCGCCGCCATACGCCGTTTCTGTCTGGTACTCTAGATCCAGCTGGAGGGCGTACGCATCAGCGACATCGTTCTCGTCGTCGACTACCAGGACTGTCGTATCTTCAGGCGACGATGACATCTCTCGATATTACCCGTATTGATATGAACTCTTGCCGAAAAGTTAAGCCTTGCGTACGGCTGGAGATATACCACAATAGATACTTGTCTTACTGATATAATTCGTGTCCCAGCAGTCCGTGAAATGGCTCGTGACCGAGGGATGTCTGGGTCTCAGCCAGGTTCGTCGCGTTGCTCCTCGCTATCGCCACCCTCTCCTTCGGTCGGCCATGTAACGCCCTCCAGAAACGGAATACCGACCCGCTGTGCAGCACGGGCAATCATGTGAGCGCCGGTGGGCACCGTCAGAAACAGGAAGACAATGCCGACGAGCGAGGTCAGGCCCGCTCCGCCAGGGCCAAACTGGACGAAGCCAGCGAGGAATATCGCCGCTGTCCCGAGCGTCGTCGGCTTGCTCGTGGCGTGCATCCGGTTATAAACGTTCGGGAGCCGCAACAGGCCGATAGTACCGACAGTCAGAAAGAAACAGCCGACGAGCACCAGGCCGACGATTGTCAGCTGGCGTGCTGTCTCGACGCCACTCATTGCCACCGACCTCCGGGATGTCGTGTTTCTGTCACTGTTGTCTCCGTGTGATGATATCGCCCTCGGTGATGTATTTCGCGACCGTCACAGTCGAGAGAAAGCCGATAATCGCCAACACGATAGCCGACGAGACGAACAGTCCTCTGTCGGTTTTCAGCGCGAACAGCATTGCGATTGCGATGACGTTCGTGGCAATCGTATCGAGACCGACCACGCGGTCCGGGACCGTCGGTCCACGTATCACTCTGTACCCACAGAGAATACAGAGTCCGGCGACGAGCACGAGCGCGGCGTCGATGACAAACGCGACGGTCTGTTCAGTCATTCGTCTCCTCCGTGTCGACCTCCGAGTTGCTCAGTGTCTGTTCCGAGAGTGTTTTGGGCTCGGGCGGGTGGCCCGGCGGATGGACGGTAATCTCTGGGGCAGGGTCCGAGGGGTCACCCTCCTCGTCGAAGATGACAAGCGCATAATCCTCCCACTGTCGTATTGGCTCCACGATTTTCTCGGGGTGTCTGCCGTCGATTGCGTGCACGTAGAGCGCGTTCTCCTCCGGGTCGTGATCAAGCGTTATGGTTCCGGGAGTTATAGTAATACTGTTTGCGATGGTCGTCACACCGATATCAGTCTCGACGCGGAGAGGCACGAGAATTACCTGTGGCCGCAGTGGCATATTCGGGGCGAGCACCCGGTAGGCTACGTCCACGTTCGCCACCACGATCTCTTTGAGGAAATACACGATATACAGCAGGCTGTAGGGCAACGCGACCACAATCCCTCCCAGCTTGACCGTCTCGGAGTAGAGCCGGCGGAACAGATACGCAAGCGGAAGGCCAACCCCGAGGCCGACCAGAAACGTCGTCAGCACTGCTTTGGGTCTCAGCGCTGGCCCCTCGACGAAGACCCACACCACCGCAAAGAGCACACCGGCCGCGAGCCAGCGTCTGATTTTCATCCCGTCTCACCTCCGAGGACAGCGTCGATGTAGCCGTCGGTATCCAGTGCGCTCTCGGCGGCGGCCTCGGCGAACTCGTACACCGGCTCGAACCCGACGCCGACTGCAATCACGAGAACAGAGAGCGTCGCCAGAATCACCACTTCCCCGGCGTCGACACTGTTCCCCGCCACCAGGCCGGTCTCCTCGCCCCACACCGCTCCAATCCAGGCCCGTGTCGAGTACAGTATCGTCAGGAGTGCACCGAGAAGGAGAATCCCGAGGATACCAGAGGCACCGGCGACGGCCCAGAATCCGCCTGCGGTCTGGCTGGCGAACCGTCGTCCAGCTGTATCGAAGACCAGGAACTTTCCGAAAAAGCCGGCAAGCGGTGGAATACCCGCCAGCGAAAGCGTACCCACCAAGAACACAGACGCGAACGCGGGTGAACGGTCACCAAGTCCACCCAACTCAGAGAGCTGTGTCGTCCCAGTTGTGTCGCGGATGACGCCTGTCCCGAGAAAGAGCAGCCCCTTCGTGAGCGCGTGATGGAGCGCGAAAATCAGCCCCGCGAGTAACCCCGTCTTGCGAAGTGTCTCCGAGGTCGTCGCTGCAGCAATCCCGATTGGCACGGCGATGAATCCAATCTGGCCGATACTGGAGTAGGCAAACAGCCCTTCCAGCGAGTCTCTGGTGAGTGCACCCAGGCCGCCGACGACGATACTCAGTGCTGCCATCACGAGCAACACCGGCGCGAGAAAGGCAAGCGGCGTATCGCCGGCAACGCCCGGTACGTCGACCGGCACCGTTGCTGTGCCAAAAATCGTGAAATAGAGACGGATGATTGCGTAGATGCCGACCTTCTTGGTGACGCCGACGAACATCGCCACAATCGGCAGCGGAGCGGCCCGGTACGCGCCGGGCACCCAGAACTGGAACGGGACCAGTCCGCCCTTCAGTGCGAAGGTCACGAACACGAGCGCCGAGACACCGACGACCGGACGCATCGCCGCGCCATCGGCCGCGAGGACCCGTGCCATATCCGCCATGTTGAGCGTCCCCGTCGTGGCATAGAGGCCGCCGACACCGAGCAACATCAACGCGCTACCGACAATGTTGAGGACGAGATACCGCATCGCGGCCGCCGTGTGTGAGTCGTTTCCGTAGAAGGCGACGAACACGTAGCTCGTCATCAGCATGACCTCGAACCAGACGAAGAGATTGAACAGGTCTCCGGTCAGAAAGGCCCCGGTCGCCCCGAGCAACAGGAACTGAAACAGGGGGTAGTAGTAGACCTGCTGATTGTGTTCGTCGATGAAACGGACCGAGAAGACAGCGGCATAGACCGCCACAACCCCTGTCATCGCGAGCATGAACACGGAGAGCCCATCGGCGACCAGTGTAATTCCAAACGGAGCACGCCATCCTCCGAGCTGGTAGACGATTCTCGCCGCGTCGCTCGCGAACACGACCTCCCAGCAAAGGAGCCCGACGACACAAGCGTAACCGACCGTCCCGGCGACAGTGACCACCCGCTGGAGGCGGGGCCAACTCCTCGTCAGCAAGGCCAGGACGCCGGTGATCAGGGCGGCCAGCACCGGTCCAATCGCGAGCAACTCGGTCATCGGTCCCACTCCGTGACGTTCATCGTTCCGTTTTCCTCGTAGGCGCGGTACGACAGCGCGAGCGCGAAGGCGGTCATCCCGAAGCTGATGACGATAGCGGTCAACACCAGCGCCTGGACCACCGGGTCAGTCGTCGCCGGAAACGGCTCGTGATGGTCTGCCAGCACCGGAACCGAGTCCGTCGTCCCTTCGGTGACGCCGCCGACCGTAATCAGATAGACGTTTGCGGCCTGCGAGAAGATGGCGAGCCCCCAGACGACTTTCACGAGGTCGTCCCGGAGCAACAGGAAGGTCCCGAACGCAAACAGCGCGCCAATCGTGACGGCGAGCGCCAGCGTCATTCTGCACTCACCACCGAGAAGACGGTCAACAGCCCGCCGACGACAACACAGAAGATGCCGATATCGAACACGAGCGCACTCGCCAGCTCCACGTCGCCGAACAGGGGGAGATGCAGGTGAACGAACGTCTGTGAGAGCACCGGCTGACCGAAGAAGACCCCGGCCAGTGCGCTGGCGAGGATGACGACCAGTCCGAGCATAAACAGCCGCCTGTAGGCAGCAACACTTCGGTGTTGGCCGATGCTGGCCTCACGTTCGACCTCCCGGCCGAGCACGCCTACTTCGAGGTAGTCCAGGTTGTAGGCGACGTACACCAGCGCGAACGCTGCGACGGTCAACACGCCGCCAATAAAGCCACCGCCGGGGAGGTTGTGCCCCTGCAGGAACAGCGAGAACGCGACGACGAGCACAATCGGGACGACGATTCTGGCGGTCGTCCGCATGATGACCGTCGTCATCCCGTCTCACCCCAGTCACGCATTGTCAACAGGACAAGCACAGACAGCGCGGCAATAACGATGACGATAGATTCGCCGAGCGTATCGAACGCCCGGAAGTCCGTGAGTATCACGTTGACGACGTTCGCCCCACCGCCTCCCTCGACAGCGTGGTCGATGTAGTACCGCGCAGTCTCGGTGAGTCCGTCGGTCTCGTCGCGTGCGGTGTAGAGGACCGAAATCGCCGCAGTCGCGCCGACGACTGTTGCCAACACGCTGTCGCGGGCCACCCGTCCCCAGTTCGTATCGCTGTAGAACGCAGGCATCTTCTCCAGGACGAGCAGGAAAATCAACAGAAGGAGTGTCTCGACGACCAGCTGTGTCAGTGCCAGGTCGGCCCCGCTCGAGAGGATGTAGAATATTGCTACCATGAACCCGAGGATGCCGAGGGTCAACACGCCGGTCACGTGGCTCTCGGTCGTCGTCACGGCGACCGCCGCGACGATTGCCACGCCCAACACGAGCAGTATCGACAGCGGCGTACTCGAACCCGTCAGCGACGGCAACCCCGACCCCGTTGCACCGTAGCCGGCGACAGTGAGCGAGCAGGCCGACAGCAACACCCACCAGACGTAGGTCCGGATGAGACCGTTGTGGACTGTCTCATCGAGCGCCGTGCTCAGGCGGTCGAACAGAGCGAGCAGCGTATCATAGACGACGTTCGGGTGAAGTCGCTGTGTCAGCGTATACAGCGTATCCAGACGGCTCCGGATGCGGTCGTAGAATGGGAACGAAGCGAGACCCAACGCGATAGTCACGCCGCTCATCGCCACCGGTGGAGTGACCTCAGTCGGGAGTCCGGCGTGGATATCGACGCTCTCGACGGCCGCCGCTGTCGCCGCGTCTTCGACGACAAAGTCGATTGCGTACTCCGGTGCGATGCTGACTACCGTCACTCCGATGCCGAGCACAGCGGCGGGGACAGCCATCAACGCCGGTGCGCGCGCAACTGGCCCGAGGTCGTCGGGACGGTCGCCGAAAAAGAGCCACAGGAATCGCAGCGAGTACAGCACCGTGAAGACACTTGCGAGCACTGCAGTAATCGGGTACAGCCACGCGAGCCCGCCACTGGTCTCCCCTGCGTGCCACGCGGCCTCGAACATAATCTCTTTCGAGTAAAAGCCTGCAAACGGGGGCAACCCGGCCATGCTCAGCGATGCTACCACGGCGACTGCAGCCGTTACAGGCAGGTCACGCCACAGCCCCCCGAGTTCGTCGACGTGGCGGGTGCCGGCCTGGTGGGCGAGGATACCCGCGACGAGGAAGAGGCCGGCTTTGAACAGCGCGTGGTTGAACAGGTGAAATGCGCCACCCTCCGCGCCGTAATGAGACTGAAAGCCGAAGGCAGCGACCATCAGCCCGAGGTGGCTCGCCGTCGAGTACGCGAGCAGTTCCTTGATGTCCCGGGCGAGGACGGCCAACACAGCACCGACGAACATCGTTACCACGCCGAGCGTCGCGACCACGAGCGTCCACTCGGGGCCGTGATAGAGCGGCCGGAGCCGTCCCAGCGCGTAGACGCCGACTTTAACCATCGTCGCCGAGTGGAGAAACGCAGAGACCGGCGTCGGTGCGACCATCGCACGCGGCAGCCAGAAGTACAGCGGGACCTGTGCCGATTTGGCCGCAGCCGCGACAGTCACGAGCACCAGCGACGGGAGAAAGAGCCCGTGTGCCTGGAGCGACTCGGCCACCGTTTCGTTGTTTGCAAGCACCTGTGCGAGGTCGAACGAGCCCTGCCCGGCGAACCCAGCACCCAGGGCAATCAACACAGCGCCGAGCAACAGACAGAGCCCGCCGCCGACGGTAATCACCATCGCCATCCTGGCAGAGTACTGGGAGGCAGCCTCGTCGGTGTGATAGCCGATGAGGACGAACGAGCAGACGCTCGTGAGTTCCCAGAACAGAAAGAGGACGACGAGGTCGGCTGCGAAGGCAATGCCGAGAATCGACCCCATAAACGCGAGCAAGGCCATGTAGAACCGGCCCAGGTCGGGTTTGTCGTGCATGTAGCGGCTGGCGTAGGTGAAAATCAGGATGCCGATACCACTGGCGAGCAGCGAGAACAACAGCGCGAGTCCGTCGACCCGGAACCGAACTGCGATATCTAGCGACGGTATCCACGGCATCGAGACGGTCCCGTGGCTGCCTGCCTGCGTGAGAATCAATCCAAACGAGGTTGCCGCGGCGATTATCCCCACGACGCTGACCCGCTCGCCGATAAGTCGATAGAGGCCCGGTGTCACACCTGCGGCCAGAAACGGCACAGCAACTGCGGCGAATAACACCCAGGTATCCGGGCCCATTGTTTAGAGCCAAACACAGACTCAACTTAAGCAGTCCGGAGACCGCCTCGCTGTTTAGGGCGCAATTAGTTGCCTGTCTGTCGTGTTCTCGTCATAGTGATTGTTGCGAGTCGTTACCGCCGTTGGGAAACGAGACGTGGGTCTCACGCGGTGAAACACCGATATTCGTGGCGTGGTCACGAAAATAACCGCAACAATCACTATCAGGCGACGTTCTGTTCGGTGAGTCCCTCGTCGCGCTCGAAGCGGTCGCTGTCGAGCACCGATACGTCGACAAGGCTCGCCTCGCCGTCGGTGACGAGTTCGGCAACCACTTCTCCCGTCGCAGGGGCGTGCTGGAAGCCGTGGCCCGAGAAGCCCGCGGCAGTCACTAGGCCCGGCACACTCTCCTCGATAACTGGGTGGTGGTCCGGTGTCACAGCATAGAGCCCCGCCCAGCCACGCCTGATTCGCGTCTCCGGGCCGAAGTAGTCGGTGTACTCTGCTGCTCGCTCGACTGCGTTCGCCGCCCAGTCGATGTCCATGTCGTCATCGAATCGGTCCGGATTCTGCTCCGGGTCCGGGTTGGCCTCAAAGTGGCCGCCGACGAGCGCGATACCGTCGCGTTCGGGCCGGAAGTACGACCCTGTCTCCAGGTCGATTGTCAGCGGGACAGACTCTTCGACTGCTTGGGAGGGGTCGACGACCGCAATCTGGCGACGACGCGGCGAAATCGGGAGGTCGATTCCAGCCATCGCTCCGAGTTCAGGGGCCCAGACGCCCGCAGCGTTGACCACGAACGTGCAGTCGTGTTCCGCTGTTCCGTTCTCTCCCTGTACTTGAACGCCGGTGACGCGACCGCTGTCGCGGTAGATATCGGTCACGGCTGTGCCCGTCTGTATCTCGACACCTGCCTCTTGGGCGGCACCAGCGTACCCCTGGACGGCCAGATTCGGGTCTGCGATGCCGTCGTCGGGGTTGTATGTCGCCCTGGCGAACGGTTCGGGGTCAAGTCCCGGACAGTACTCTGTGGCCGCCTCTGGTGTAAGCACGCGGCTGTCAGCGCCACAGCGCTGTTGCATCCTGACGTTTGCCTCGAACTGCTCGGCGGTCTCCTCACTCCGGGCGAGAAAGAGATACCCGGTTTTTCTGAGGCCGATGTCGACGCCGAACTCTGACTCGAAGCTGTCCCAAACGGGCTTGCTCGCAAGCGAGAGTTCGACGTTGACCGGCGTCGAGAACTGCGAGCGGATTCCGCCCGCGGCTCTGGCTGTACTCCCGGCACCGAGAGACCCTTTCTCGAAGAGCGTGACATCTGCGCCCCTCGTTGCCAGGTTGTACGCAGCCGACAGGCCGACGATACCGCCACCGATGACGATGACGTCCATGACTGCGTATCTCGCCGAACCCGTATAAAACTTCGACAGCTCTTCTGGTAAACACCTAAGACCGAGCCAGCCGGGAGAACTTCTATGGTGTTGATACTGACCGAGGAGGACGTACGAACGACACTCGATCTGGGCTCGCTGGTCGATGTCGTCGGCGACGCGCTGGTCAAGCAGGCCAATGGGGAAGTCGAACGGCCCGAACGACCCCATTTCGAGGTCGGAGCGGGCATCGACACGGAGCCCGGAACCGGCATCGCGATGCCGGCGTACATTCACGGCGACGAACAGTACGCGACGAAACTCGTCGGCGTCCACGAGGCAAACGCTGACCGCGGGCTGCCGACGATTCACGCACAGATTGTCCTGACGAGTGCTCGGACCGGTGTCCCCGTTGCGTTCATGGGAGGTACGACAATCACGAACGCGCGAACGGGGTGTATCGGGGCGGTATCAGTCCGCGAACTCGCATCCAAAACCGAGACGCTCGGCGTCATCGGCGCGGGAGTCCAGGCACGCTGGCAGTCCCGTGCTATCGACAAGGTTACGTCACTCGACTCGGTGCGCGTCTACTCGCCGAGCGACTCGCGCGAAGCGTGTGCGGCGGACCTCCGGGAAGACGGACTCCCAGCGACAGCCGTCGACACGCCGGCCGCGGCCGTCGACGGTGCTGACACAGTCGTGACCGCCACGACTGCCACCGAACCGGTCTTTCCCCCGGAGGCTCTGGCGGAGGACGCACTCGTCGTCGCGGTCGGCGCGTTCACCCCAGAGATGCAAGAACTCGACCCGGCGGTGTTTGATGCCGCGGCCGAGATATTCGCCGATGTCCCCGAGGAAGCGATAGAAACCGGCGATTTACGCGCGACCGCCCTCTCGGCCGCTGAGCTGGTCCCCCTTGGCGAGCTGATTGCCGACGGCCGAGAGGACCGAGAGGGTGTGACCGTCGTCAAAAGCGTCGGCTCCGCGACCCTCGATGCCGCAGCCAGTACGACCGTCTACGAGCAGGCAAGCGACGCCGGACGCGGGACGGAGCTATCGCTGTAGTCAGCCGAGGACAGTTCGGACCCGCTCGGCGGTGTCTTCGAGCAACGAGAGGTCGTCGGAGAACACCTCGATAGCGACTGTTCCGTCGAATCCGTGCAGGTGGTCGCCGAGTTGGTCGTAGTCGATTTCGCCCGCGCCGAGCGGGATGTGGGTGTCGCCACGGCCGCGGGCGTCGTGAACATGGAGGTGTGAGACGCGGTCTGCGTGGTTGCCCAGAAAACGGTCGACGGCGTCGTTTCCGCCCTCCATGTAGGCGTGGCCGAGGTCGAAACAGACCGGTGCGTCGACCTCCTCGGCGATATCGCCGAGGACAGACAGCGGGAGGCCGCGGCGCTGGTGGCCGACGTTCTCGACAACCACCTCGACGCCGGCCTCGCGGCCAATCGAGACAATCTCCGCGAGTTGGTCGGCGAACGTCGGCCGCAGGTCTGTATCGCTCGGATTCCGGACTGTCGCGTGAAGCACCGCCTTCGTTGCGCCCATCTCTCCTGCCCAGGAGAGCAGCCGGCACTGGTAGTCAAGAATACCATCGTTGAGTTCAGGGACCGCCGTCGCCACGACCTGTTTGAACGGAAGGTGGATTGCAAGCTCAAGGTCGTGTCTCTCACAGGCGGCCTGCAGGTCGGATTCGGCAGTTTCAGGCACTCCAGTCGACTCTGCAAGGCCGAATTCGACGAAATCGAACGACTCACCCGCCGCGTCGATGCGGTTGACCGCGCCGCCGACGGTCACTCCAAGCTCCATACCAGTGTTTTCGTGTGGTATCTTAGAAAAGGATTTGGCTCACTCCTGAATCGGTGCGGCGAGTTCCGGCGCGCTCGCGTCGAACCCCTCCTCGCAGAGTTTGGACGCAAAGCCGGGGCAGTCGTCGCCGTGGTTGACCAGTATCCGCGACTCGCGGTACTCGTCGAGAAACGCACGGAGTCCGGCACGGTCTGCGTGTGCCGAGAAATCGTACTGTTCGACCTGTGCGCTGACTGGAAGCACGCGGCCGTCGAACTCGGCGCGGCCGGATTCAAGTAGCTCTCTGCCGGGCGTTCCCTCAACCTGATAGCCTGTCATCGCGACCTTGTTCGTGGGGTTCTGGCGAATCTCCGGGATGTAGGAGACGACCGGGCCGCCGCCGAGCATCCCAGCGGTCGTCAGGATGACCGTATTCTGCCCTGCGATGCGCTCGCGCTGGCCGTCTCGGCCGCTCACGAACCGGGCGTTCGACTTCGCACGGGCGAGGGCATCGTGGTCGCGGACGAAGTCAGGATGCCGCCTGAGCGTCTCCGTGACCTCCCGTGCCATTCCATCGAGATAACAGTCGATGTTGTTTGCCGCACAGACCAGGAGCAGCTCCTGCGCGCGGCCAATTGCGAACACCGGGACGATGACTGTCCCACCCTCCCAGACTGTCGTTTGGACGCTCTCGACGAAAGACTCCTCGACGCGTGTTCGGTCCGTGTGCTCGACATCCGCGTAGGTGCTCTCCGTGATGACGATATCAGCCTCGGGCCGTGCAGTCGAGCCATCCACGAGACGCTGAATCGACTCGTCGCCGACCGGGCCGATATCGGCGGTGTACAAAAGCGTCGTCTCGCCGTCGTCGACGTGGACGTGTGCGCTCCCGGGGATGTGGCCGGCGTTGTAGAGTGTCACCTTGTGGCCAGCCGCCTCGAAAGACTCCCTGTATCCGTGCGTCTGTGACACCTGCGTCGTTCTGCGGACGTGTGTCTCGGTGAACGGACACTGGAGCGTGTTGCCGTGGAGTTTGAGTGTGTCCTCGGCTAGCGTCAGCGTCAGTGCACGCGTCGGTGGCGTCCAGTGGATTGGCGGCCGAGAGTCGCCCGTCAGCAGCGACGGAACCGCGCCAGCGTGGTCGAGATGGCCGTGGCTGACGACGACGGCATCGGGGTCTACGTCACCGACGGGGTACTGAAGCGGCGTCGAGGTTTCGAGGCCGTAATCGAGCAAGAGCGAATCGTTGACGAGAATCGAACTTCTGCCGACTTCGCGTGCGCCGCCGAGAAATTCCACCTTCATCGTCCTGCGTCACTCAGGTGTCTCTTCGAGGTCTGGTCGGACCCGAAACCGCTGATAGTCGCCGAAGGAAAGTTCGAGCGAGCCAATCCACCAGTTCCACCGCTCGACGAGCGAGTGGTCATCGGGAGCGTCGTCGAGATTCGAGATGACAGCTTCGACCGTGAGTTGGAGGTCCATATCCTCTTCGAGCCGGCCGGAATCTGCGAGGTCTCGCGCCTGTCGGGAGACTGCACGGTGTGTGCGTTCGCTTCCGCCGAACTCAGCGTCCAGTTCGTCGACGAGACGGGTACGGTCCACGAAGGGAGGTGAGAGAGCCACCCTCTTGAATGTTAGCCGTCGGTGAGAACGTGTTTGAGTTTCTGTTCGGAGATGTTCCGACCGGTAACAGGTAGCACGACCGTCTGCCCGCGGACCAGCTCGCGGTGTTCTAATGCGGCCGCAATGACCGTCGCACACGCTCCCTCCATGATGATGCCCGACCGGACCATCATCTGTCTGAGCGCATCGAGTGTCGCCTCGTCGTCGACCAGCGCGAAGTCGGTGAGTTTCTCGCCCAACACCTCCATCGTCATCGCGAACGGAACGCGGGTCGCCAGCCCCTCGGCGACGGTATCCATCTTCTCGTGGGGTCTGAGATGTCCCTCCTTCCAAGCGCGGTGTGCGGCCGGGGCCTGGGCCGACTGAACGCCGATAACGTCGGCCCCAAGGATATCCCCGAGCGTCAGCGAGAGGCCCGAGGCGTGGGTTCCGCCGCCGATGGGAGCGAATGCGAGGTCGACCTCGGGTAGCTCGTCGATTATCTCTAACCCCGCCGTCGCGACGCCGGCGACGAGTTCGGGCTCGTTGGCCGAGTGGACGTAGCGGTACTGCTGTTCGGTCGCTAGCCGCTCGGCGTGTGCCCGTGCTTCGTCGTAGTCGCTGCCGTGGTACACGATGTCGGCACCGTATCGCTCCATGGACTGCACCTTCGAGGGATTGGCGTCCTCGGGAACACAGATGGTGACGGGAAGGTCGAACTGCTCGCCGGCGAACGCGACCGACTGGCCGTGGTTGCCGGTACTCGCGGCGATGAGGCCATATTCGTCGAACTCGTCGCCGAGCTGTGAGCCCAGGGCGACGCCGCCGCGTACCTTGAACGCGCCAGTCGGGAGCGTGTCCTCGCGCTTGAGATAGACCTCGGCGTCCAGTTCCGCAGAGAGCCAGTCTGACCGGACCAGTGGCGTCTCAGGCAGGTACGGCGAGATACGCTCTCGGGCCGCGTAGATATCAGCTTGAGACGGAGGTGTCAGGTCGTGATACGGGAATACCGTCGTCTCATCAGGGGAGTCAACTGGTTCGTACCCTTGTGCCATATCCACTTTCTCGGTGCTCGTTCCTAAAAATATCGGGGTGTCGTCTCGCTGGGGGCAACGTCCATCTCGAGCTGTCTCGTCTGTTCGACGGCGGCACCTACGAGATTGCTTGTTAATTGGTCTGGTGGGTCACAAGAGATAGCTTACCCGCTCGCGCGTCGATACCGGACAGATGACGCTCCGAGTGGTGGCTTCGAGAGTCGGTCCATGCGAGTACGCACGAGCGACAGAGAACGGTCTGTAAATACCTGAACGCGCTGTAGCCACACCGGCGAAGGCCCGTCTCTGGCAGCTCACGGCCTCAGTCGTCGTCATCGTCAGCCGTTAGCAAGAGTGTGTTTGTGACGAGCATTTCGATGGCACGACGCAGGCGTTCGGTGATTGCCTGGTCGGAGACGTCGAACGTCTCGGCCAGTTCCTGTGTCGAGGCCTGCCGAGGCAGCGAGTAGTACCCCCTCTCGACGGCCGCTCCCAGGGTCTTTCGCTGCGGGGTCGTGAGACCATACCACGGCCCGGCCTCGGGCGTGGTGGGGTTGTAAATCCGTCTGATATCGAGCTGAAGGTCGGCCTCGTGACAGTGCTCCTGGAACATCGAGAGGGAGTCGTGGGTGGGAAAGCGGAGCTGAAAGTTCCACTGGCTCGCGTCGCCTGTCGCTTCCAGTACGTGGCCGTCGAGGCGCTCAACGAGACTCAAAAACGCGTCGTCCGTGTGTTCCCAATCGAGTGCGTACAGCGTTTCATCGCCGTGGGTGTTGATTGTCTGAATCCTGGAGACGGTCGGGTGTTCCCGCACGCTTGCCTCGAACGACTCACGTACCGAGCCATGGACGCGAAAAAACGGGACAGAGCGGTCGCCCAGCGGCACCATCGTGTCGAGCGTAATCGTCGTGCCACCCTCTGTCGCCAGTATCTGTCCGTGTTGGAATGTCGAGGACGGAAGCGACAGTTCGACGATAACGCTCATTACTATCTGTACACCGACACAACAGATAAATCCTAGTTCTGCCGCCACCGCGGCGGGCCGAAAAGACATGGCAGACCATGCTCTCCGATAGTTGTATACCGGTGGCACGCCGATGACATGTATGGAGATATGTAGATTTGTCACGGGAAAGGCTGTTGTGCAGGTCAGGGCCCGGTCAAGCGATGGGACCTCGCCCGGTCGGGGCGCGTCGGGAGGCGCTGTATGAGCACCGACCCAGGGGATGACGCCATCACGAGCGCCAGCGAGTTTGAGGCCGCGGTCGGGGACCTGCTCGCTGCTGCCGTTCGCAACGGCGTCGATGTCCGGGGCAGTTGGGTCTACAATACCGACGACGGAGAGGACAGCTGGGAAGTGATGGTCTACAAACTCGAATAACTCGGGTGGCGACCGAGGCAGACTAACCCACTCCGTTTGTACCCCATGGCGAACCATGAGGCGAGATTATCTCCCGTCCGTGGTTTCCGTGAGGTATGGTTACTCTCGTCCGACTGGGTCTCCTCGGTGGACCCAACCTGATTTCGCTTGGCGTCCTCACGCTCGTCGTCGCCGGTGTGTTATTTTACTGGGTATACGACGACGCCGTCGGACGTGGGATGGACGATGCCGCACTGTGGGCACTCGGTGTCGGTGTTCTCACGCTGTTGACGCTGGTCGGCGGATTTCTCGCCCTCGGCGTCTCCGTCTACACCCGCGAGTAAGCCGTCAGGAACTGTGCGAATTACTCGCACGAACGACAGCACAGGGGGCGTGTGATATATGCCATGATGTACCATAGAAACGGACTACGTCTCTCTATAGTCGAGTATTCAGCAATGACAGAACTCTCGGATACCGAGCAACGAGGCGTTCCAGAAGACGAAGAGACCTCCCGGCGGCTCATCGACGGACTCTCCAACCACGCCGTGTTCATGCTCGACGACGACGGCTGCATCACGACGTGGCCCGAGCCGGCGCGGGGACTGTACGGCTACGACTCGACGGAGGTACTCGGCCACGAACTAACGATGCTGTTTGCCGACGCGTCGACGAACACCTCGCTCACGGACGTACTCGACAACGCAACAGAGAGTTCACACGAGGCGGCCGGCACACATTGCCGTGCCGACGGGTCGGAGTTCTGGGCGACGATGACACTCACGCCGCTCCGTAACGACGTGCTTCACGGCTACGCGGTCGTCAGTCACGATACAACAGCCAAGCGCCGGGAACGAGAGCATCTCGAACGGCAAAACGACCGACTCAAAGAGTTCACCGACATCCTCGCCCACGACTTGCGCTCCCCGCTGGCCGTCATCGAGGGTAACCTGGAGGTGTACCGAGAGACAAACGAGGAGTCCCGTCTCGAAACGATTTCCGAGACAACCGCTAGGATGGAAACACTCGTCGACGACCTCCTCAAAGTAGCCAACCACGGCAGCGCGGTTACCGACCCCGAACGGGTCGATACCGACACAATCGTCGAGACCGCCTGGGAGGGGACCGGCGGGCAGTCCCCGGAGGCGGTCCTGAAAGCCGAGCCAATTGGACCCATCCGTGGGGATGAGGCTCGGCTGTGTCAGCTCTTCGAGAACCTCTTTCGGAACACGGTCGACCACTGTGACAGCGATGTCACAGTCGGCGTGGGACCAATCGATTCGGGGTTCTACGTCGAAGACGACGGTCCAGGTATCCCCGAGACGGTAAGCGACAGCGTGTTCGACCACGGCGTCACGACATCAGACGACGGCACTGGGTACGGCCTCTCGATTGTGCGGACGATTGTCAACGCGCACGGGTGGGACGTCTCCGTCTCCGAGGGTGCCACCGGCGGCGCTCGGTTCGAAATTACCGGTATCGAGAATCTGAGTCGGCCCGGACCGCTGTGATGGCGAATACCCCGTCGGTGCAAAGAGAGCACCCAGAAGTGCCGTCGGTTGACGGCCTGTCGTGGCCGTCACAGCCTCTCCATCGTCTGACTCTGTACTATCGGTTCCGCGGTCGACACATCAGCTTCCGTCGCGGTGCTCGTGGAGAGCCTCTTCGATTGTCAGCTCTCCCGAGGCGACCCGCCGTGCGAGCGCTTTCCCGATTGCCCTGTTCTCGGTGCTGTGTTCGCGCGACCGCTCCTGTATCCGTTTGAGTTCTCCGGGAGTCGGCTCTACGTCGCGGCTCTCGATTGGCTCACCCTCCATCCGTGCGATGTTGACCGCCGCGAGAATGTCTGACATCCCGCGTTCGCCAGCGCCTGTCCCGAGGTAGGGGGTGGTCCCGGTTTCGTCGACCAGCTCGACCGGGACCGAGTCGAGTTCCTCGACAATGCGTGCGCCGACGAGTCTAGCACCGTCGCCGATACGGACGACCGGGTCCGGCGCGTCTGCGGTCTCCTCACGGACGATATCCGGCACGTCGTCGGGAGGGACCTGATAGGTCGCGACCACCATCTCTCCGGAGAGAACGGCGATTCCGGGCGTTTCTCCGGGGTCGATACCGACCACTCGTCGGCCGCTTCCGTCGCGGACGACGGCGACGACCTCCTCGATTGCGCTCCGAGGGTCGTCCGGCGCTGCCTCGATAACGGGCAACTCGGTGTCTGGCTGTGGCTCTTCGATGCTGTGGAGGAGTGCTGTTGCCCCCGCCGGCGGCTCCTGTCCGGGCTCGATAGTGGTAAATGAGATGTCGCGGTCGCGCAGCTCGCCCACCACCTCGTGGTACAGTTCGAAGTCCTCGGTCGCGACGACAATCACGCCTCGCTCTACAGGGTACGCCTACTTACCTGCCACGGTGGGAACAGCCTGACAAACCGTAACCGTTCTATCCGATGCCCACCGGGACAGTAGATATGAGCGGAGGTGCCGCCGACCCTGACGACGCTGTTCCCCCGGACAGCGACGAGCCAGCACGTACCGAGACGTCGTCCGAAGAGCCAGACGTGACCAGATCAGCCTTCGAGCGGTATCCGTGGCTGACGCCGGTGCGTGTCATCGCTGCCGTGACACTGCTCGCGGTGGTCGTTCGCCTCGTCACACTTGGCGAGCGGTCTGCGCACTGGGACGAGGCACGCGTCGCCTACTGGGCACAGTTCTACGACGAGACCGGCTCGCTGGCGTACTACTGGGAAGAACACGGCCCCTTCGCACAGCTTGCGGCGAGCAATCTGTTCGATATCTTCGGCGCGAACGACTTCACGGCGCGGCTGCCGGTCGCAGTTGTCGGCGGCCTCCTCCCGTCGGCAGCACTGCTCTACCGCGAGCATCTGGACCGAATCGAGACGGTGGCGCTGGCGCTGTTGCTCGCCAGCAATACGGTACTGCTCTATTACTCGCGGTTCATGCGAAGCGACGTGCTGGTTGCGGCGTTCATGTTCGTGGCACTGGGGTGTTTTGTCCGCTTCTGGGACACCCGGCGGGCTCGGTACATCCTCGCGACGGGTCTATTCCTCGGGCTCGGATTCGGCTCCAAGGAGAACGCCGTCATCTATCTGGTTACCTGGGCGGGCGCGGCGGCCCTGCTGGTCGACCAGTTCCTCCATAGCCCTGCAAGCGACGAGAGCGGATTCGCGTACCTGCGGACAAACCTCGGGACCTACTGGAGTCGTCTCAAGCAGGCAGCGTATCGTGCTGATTACGCGGTCGGGATGGTGTTGACATTTGTCGTGACGATGGTCGTCCTGTTTGCGCCCCGCGGACAAGGACTGGACCGCCGGCTGGACCCTGCCACCGACGCGGACCCCTTAACCCTCGGTGACACACTGACCGACCCGACGAACGTGATTGCGCTGGTCGACGAGTCACTGGGCGAGGCATACAGCGGCTACGTCGACTGGTTCGCACAGTCCGAGGAGACCACGCTCGACACCTACGTCTCCTTCCTCGGAGATTACGTCTCGGTGCTCGTCGAGTATACACCCATTCTGACGGTTTTTGCTATTCTCGGAATTGTCTTCGAGCGATACACTCGCGGTCGCTCACGGCCGCTCGTTATGTTCATGGCGTACTGTGGCGTCGCCTCGCTGATTGGGTATCCCCTCGGCTCGCACATTGAGGGCGATTCGGCCTGGCTCGCGGTCCACGTCATCGTCCCACTTGTCGTTCCCGCCGCCGTCGGTCTGGCCTGGAGCTGGCGGCAGGCGAAAGAAACAGTCCGAGAGGCGTCAATCAATCCGGCAGCAGTCGTGGTCGTGCTCGTCCTGGTCGTCGGCCTCTGGGCGTGGTTCATCCCGGCCCAGTCGGTGTACATAGACGATACGGACTCGGACAACGACCTCGTCCAGTTCGCACAGCCGTACTCCGACTTGGACCCGCTGGTCGAGCAGATGGACGGTATCTCGGACGAGCACGACGGGACCGACGTTGTCATCTACTACGGTGAACGCGGCGAGGACTTCGACTCGTACGCGTCGCTGTTACCCTCGACGCTTCCGGATGACACGACCGGACGGTGGCAGATACACCCCGTCTGTTCGTCGTGGGGGAGCACCCAGCCCCTGAACTGGTATTTCGCGACGACAGACACGGAAGCGGACTGCGAGCGGTCGCCAGAGGGGCTCGTCGAATCGGCCTCCTCCGCGGAGGTACCGATGATTGTCGCCATCCCGGACGACAAGACTGTTCCCGAAGCTACCCTGAATGAGTCCTACGAGAAAGAGAGCTACTACCTCCGTTCCATCGGCAGAGAGACGACCGTCTACGTCCACCAGTCCTGGACCGAGGACTAGAGAATCGCGTCCAGAATCTCGTCACAGCCGTGACGAACCGGGTCTGTCGCCGGCGCATCTATCGCCTCCCCGAACTCGGTGACAGCCACTGTGGCCTCCTGTTCGGTGAGATCTTTCGTGTTGATCGAACCGGCATCGACCGTCGAACCTCCAAGCGACGAACTCATCCGCTCGTACAACTCGACGTACTCCGGGAGCGGCGGAATGTCGAACGATGGGTATCCCCCGAACTGTTCGTTCCCCGCGACGTGACAGAACACGAGTGAGTCGGGCTGTGAGCCGTGGAGAATCGCCGTCGTCACGCCCGAGTAGGCCGGGTGAGCGAGCGCGCCCTGCCCCTCGACGAAGAGAATATCGTGGTTGCCGGCCTGTCTGACCAGACGTTCGGTCGCGCCGGCGGCGAAATCCGAGATGACCCGGTCGATGGCAATCCCCCACCCCGAAATCATGATTCCGGTCTGTCCTGTCGGGACAACAGCGGCGTCGAGTCCACGCTCTCGGGCGGCTTCGCGCAGTTCGTAGCAGGTCGTCATCTTCCCCGACGAGCAGTCCGAACCGACTGTGAGCACCACCTGTGCATCGACCTCGCCTGCCGTCCCCTCGGCGACGGTTAGGTCGTCGGGCGGGTTTCTGACATCACGGAGGTCGACCCCGCACTCCTCGGCCAGCCGGGCGAACTCATCGTCGTCGGAGAGGAAGTAGTGGAGTCCAGCGACCACATCACAGCCGTGCTCGATTGCGGTTCGTACGTCGTCGCGCCAGGAGTCGTCGAAGCCGCCGCCGATTGGCGCGATGCCGACGACGAGGGCGTCGCAGTCGGGAGCGTCGGCCATCGAGTCGACGATTGGCGCGTCCTGTACATCGGAGACAACGTCGTTGACCCGCTGGCCAGCCCGGTCTCGGTCGAGGAGGGCGACGACCTCGTGGTCGCCGTACCGGAGGATGCCCAGCGCGGTCTTCGCTCGGTCGGGAAACTTCCCGTGGGTGAGGATTGCCACGCGCATACTGTCAAGGCCCGACCGGGGCGGGGAAAAGCGTACCGTTCACAGGAACATGTCTCCGGAAGAACACGCTCTTGGCGCTTTCAGAACGCATTTTGGGCTGCTGTCCCGATAATGTCGTATGGCACCAACACCAGCAGACGTTCCGACGGCAGACGGAGTGCCGATGCTCGGCCTCGGTACGTGGGAAAACGACGACTACGACGACTGCGTCCAGAGCGTGAAGACGGCTCTGGAAATGGGGTATCGACACATCGACACCGCCCAGATATACGGCAACGAGGCGGCTGTTGGCGAGGGAATCGAGCAGGCAGATGTGCCACGCGAAGACATCTTCCTCGCGACGAAGGTCTGGATCGACCAGCTATCCTACGACGACGTACTGGCCTCGACCGAGGAGAGCCTCGAAAAACTCGGCACAGAGTACGTCGACCTGCTGTATGTCCACTGGCCGGCACGGGAGTACGAGCCAGCAGAGACGCTGCGTGCATTCGACGAACTGTACGACGACGACGTAATTCACCGAGTTGGCGTCTCGAACTTCGAGCCACACCACGTCGACGAGGCACGCGAACATCTCGACGCACCAGTGTTTGCGGACCAGGTCGAGTGTCATCCGTTCCTCCAGCAGGAGGAACTCAGGGAGTACGCCGACTCGGAGTCACTCGAACTCGTCGCGTACTCGCCACTCGCCCGCAGCGACGTCATCGGCGCGGAGCCGCTCACTGAAATCGCAGCAGAACACGACGCAAGCGAGCCACAGGTCGCGCTGGCCTGGCTCCGCGAGAAAGGTGTCACGGCCATCCCCAAGGCGACGAGCGAGGAACACATCCGCGACAACTGGGAGAGTCTCACCCTGGAGTTGAGTGACGACGAAATCGAGACCATCGACGCCATCACCCGCAAAGACCGGAAGGTCAATCCTGGTTTCGGACCCGACGCCTGGGAGTAGCGCCGCGGTCAGGAAAGCATAAACAGGGTGGTAGCCAACTACGTCCACATGGCTGCCGGGAACGAACAGGGGCTGACTGACGCAATTGGGTACGACATCCGGGTGATGCACGAGACCTGGATGGAGATGCTGTTCCCCAGACAGCGTGGGGTAGAGGGTACCGTGTTGGGCAAGTGGACGCCCGATGAGACACGCGAGATAATCACGTACAGACTCTGGTACGCGCTCGGCGTGCCCGTGATAGCCGTCTTCTACCCGCTCGTCTTGCTCGGGTACATCGTCCGGTTCCAGGCACAGAAGCTCAACGTCACCGCCGTCCGACTCGGCTTCGTTGGGGTCGTTCTCGTCTTTGCACTTCTCTGGGGCGGGCTGACGGCGGCTGTCTATCTGGAGTTACAGAGCGCGCTCGAAGAGGGGGCAGTCACCGGTATCGCGGCAGCGAGTGGTGTCGCCGTCCTCGCCGCGGCGCTCGCGTACGGGTTCTGGCGCGTTGGCGGTCGGCTCCTGACTATCCTAATTGCCTATCCCTTCGCGGTGACAGCGCTGTTTCTGCCGCCGGTCGTCGCTGCGCTGTTCTGGGAACCACTCGGGGATATCATCATCGACCAAGGTGATGATCTGTTCAGTTGGGCGTTCGATGCTGGACCAGATTCGATAACGGAGCCGCTGGGCGACCGGTACGACCGTACCGAGGAAGACCACGCGATTATCTGGTTTGTCATCTCCTATCCGGTCGGCTGGCTACTCGGGATACTCGTCTCGTTGGCGAATCTCATCCGGCCGACGGGCGAGTGACGAGGGTCGCTATAAAATCTTTTACATACTGAGTCCTCATCACCGGTATGGTCGAATTCAGCCTGCCCGTGTCCATCGGCACAATCGTCGGAATCGTCGCTGTCGGCATCATCGGAATGTCGCAAGGCGATATGATGTCCAACAACACCCTACTTACGATGGTGTTGCCCTCGATGGTCGTGTTCGCACTCGTGATGTTCGCAATCGGCGTTATGCACGGTCAGTACCGCGCATCGACTGTGTGACGTTCTCGGTAAGAACCTCGTTTTCAGTTGTTGGCTCGTTCGTAACGATGAGGTCTTCGTCTGTCAGTTCCGCCCACTCCTCGGCGGGTCCCTCAGGTACGACAATCGGTGCCCCAACGGCGAGGGGTGTCAACAGCCCTGCGACGAACCCGCCGGGCGTCGTCACGTCGGCATCGAGGACCACGCGTGTCGTTTCGTCGATACCATACTCGTCGACGAGGTCACCCACGACGGCGAGGACCTCCTCATGGGTCCAGGTGTCGCCGTCGAACCTGAGGGCACCGTCTCCCGGTGTGACCGATTCGGGTGGCTCAATCGGGTTTTCACTCCAGACCAAGCGCTCGAAGTGAGAGACTGACGGGTTGGTCGGCGGGCCGCCGTAGGCCAGCCGTGTACAGCCCGGGTCTGCCTCGATATCCCAGTGGGCAGGCGCGACCAGTGCGGGGGCATCAACCGGCTCTTCGGGCGTCAGGTCGGCAACCCCACCGATCATCGCGCCGCCGAGAACGGCAAGTAACGGCTCTGCCGAGTCGATGTCGCCACGCCCACCCACGTCGACAGCGTCATCGCTCTCTTCGTCGGTTCGTTTCGGTCCGACTTCGACAGCCAACTCACCGACCGAGTGGACACCGTAGTGACCGAGGAGATTTCCGGCCTTCCAGACGTTTGTACAGAGCTTGTGATAGCTGTACGGCGCGGGCCGTCTGACCACATTCAGTGCGGTCGATTCCCGTTTCCGTCCCGCGGCAACAATATCTTTCAGCGTCTCGAACTCGGATACGTCCATTTCAGAAGCTGTTTTTGAGCCGGTCGAAAAAGCCTCTGTCGACCTCCACGTCCTCGCCACCGGCTTCGGCGTACGCTTCGAGGGCTTCGCGTTGCTCCTCGTTGAGGGTGTCGGGGGTGACTACCTGGACCTGGACGTAGAGGTCACCCTGTCCCCGACGGCGGAGTCGCGGCATGCCTTTGCCTTTCAGCCGGAACGTCTCGCCGCTCTGTGTGCCGGCTTCGAGGTCGAACTCGACGGTGCCGTCGAAGGTCTCGACCTCGATCGTGTCGCCGAAAACGGCCTGTGGAAACGAAATCGGCTGGCGGGTCTTGAGGTCGTCGCCGTTACGCTCGAAATCAGGATGGTCCGCAACTGAGATCTCGACAAGCAGGTCACCGTTGCGTGCGCCTCGGTCACCCGGCGCGCCCTCGCCGTCCATCCGGAGTGTCTGTCCGTTTCGAATGCCGGGAGGAATCTCTGCCTGAAGGGTCGCTTCGTTGCGGACGACACCATCGCCACGACACGTCGAACAGGTCTCGTCGTACAGCGTCCCCTCGCCGCCACAGCGCCGGCAGGTCGAGCGCTGTTGCATCCGGCCGAAGGCGGTCTGTTGGACCTGTGTCACCTGGCCCTGGCCGTCACAGCGCGGGCAGGCACGCGAGTCCGTTCCGGGCGGGTGGCCCCGACCGTCACAGTCGTCACACGTTTCTGGCCGGTTGATTGTCACTTCCTTCTCCGCTCCGTGGTATGCGGTTTCGAGATCGATTTCGAAGGTCGTCTTCAGGTCTTGGCCGCTCTGTGGGCGGCTGCGGGACTGACTGCCACCGCCGCCAAAGAACTGGTCAAAGATGTCCTGTACGTCGTTGACCCCACCGCCTCCGCCGAAGGGGTCACCACCCTGGCGGCGACCGCCGCCGACACCGCCGCGCTTTTCGGCCTCGGAGAATCGCTCGTGACCCATCTGGTCGTACTGGCGGCGTTTCTCCTCGTCTGTCAGCACTTCTTTTGCCTTCTTTGCCTTCTTGAATTTCTCTTCTGCGTCGGGGTCGTCGCTCACGTCCGGGTGGTAGTTCCGGACAGCCTCTCGGTACGCCTCCTCTATTTCGTCCTCGGAAGCGTCCTGCGACACACCCAGAATATCGTAGAAGTCTTCACTCATTTGTTGTTCTCAATTACTTCGTTCTCATACAAAAGCCACTCCCTTCGATTTCGACCGATTGACGCCGTAACTCCTCTCGGAGTTATTCGCTTAGAAGGTGAGATGTGTGGTCGAACTCGGCCCCGAATCGTCGTCGTCGTCAGAGCTGTTGCCACCCTCCCAAAGGAAATCGACGGCGTCGTCGGTCAGATACACCGACCCGTCTTCGACTGTGATACCGACACTGAGCAGTGTCGTCTCGGCAGCAGGGCCGTTGCCGCAGTCCCCGGAGCACGCGTCGAATATCGAGCCGTGTTTGGGGCAGACAATGCCGCCGTCTCGCATCACCACGCCGATATCGTCCCGGTAGAGGCGCTGGGGCTCGTGGGTGCAGTTGTTCACCCAGGCGGTCACGCCATCCTCGCAGGGCACGAGTATCACCTCCTGGTTCATATCGTGCTGGTCACGAACGGTGAACAGCCACGCGCCGTCGTCTTCGACCGTCTCGACGCTCGTCAGGCGGTGTCGATTGGTCATGCCCGTTGTTTGAAATACCGCGGTATAACGTTCTCGAATTTCCGTGTCGGGCTATCCCACGGGTGATACGAACACTCATATTGGGTACGACGCTACAGTACGTATGGAACGACAGTTTCCAGCGCTCGACGAATCTGTCGGGTCGATTACCGCCGCTAGCTTCAAGCGGCGACTCGACGAGGGCGAGGAGTGGACACTGCTCGACACGCGGCCGACATCTGCCTTTGAACAGTGGCGAATCTCACATCCCAACGTGACTGCGGTCAACGTGCCGTTTACGGCGTTTCTCGACGAGAACGGCGAACCGGCAGATTCGGTGCCCGAGGGCGTGCCAGACGAGCAGCTCGTCACCTGCTGTGCGAAGGGCATCTCCAGTCGCTACGTCGCCGAGTTTCTCGCACGCGAAGGATGGGATGTGCGTGCCATCGACGACGGCATGGAAGGGTGGGCACGGCTCGACGAACTGCGACACATCGAGACAGGACCAGATCTCGACGCCGTCCAGTTCCATCGACCATCAAGTGGCTGCCTGGCGTATCTACTCGTCTCCGACGGGGAGGCGGCCGTAATCGACCCCCTGCGCGCCTTCGCCGGCGAGTACGTCGAGCAAGCACACAAGCGCGGTGCGACGCTCCGGTATGCCATCGACACGCACGTCCACGCCGACCACGTCAGCGGCGTCAGAGCCGTTGCCGCCGAGAGTGAGGCCGAGGTTGTGGTTCCCGAGCGAGCACAGGATCGAGGGGCGACGTTCGACGGTAGGTTCGTCGCTGACGGCGATACCCTCACACTCGGCGAGACGAGTATCGATGTTGTCGGGCTCCCAGGGCATACGACAGAGATGACCGGCTACCGTATCGGGGAACTGCTCCTGACAGGAGATTCGCTGTTTCTCGACAGTGTCGCCCGCCCGGACCTCGAAGACGAGGATGCGGCCCGAGAGGCGGCAACGCAGCTCTGGGAGACCCGCCAGCAGTTCGCCGCACTCCCCGACGAGACCATCATCGGGCCGGGACACGTCGGACCCACGACCGCACCCAGCAGCGACGGGACGTACACCGCGCGGCTTGGCTCGTTACGACAGGCTCTCGATGCGTTCGAGGACGATAGAGAGGGCTTCATCGAGCGAGTGACGGCGAACCTGCCGCCCAGGCCGAACAACTACGAGGAGATTATCGCACTCAACCTCGGCCAGCAGTCAGCGACCGACGAGGAGACCTTCGAACTCGAACTCGGCCCGAACAACTGCGCTGTCGACGGATAATCACTCGCGGCGAAGTGCCTGAATCGGGTCGACCCGTGCGGCACGCCAGGCCGGGTAGAGGCCAGAGAAGACGCCGACGAAGCCACCGACCGCCACGGCGATGAGTATCCAGTTTATCGGGTAGACCATCGGCCAGCCGGTAATCGAGACACCGACGTAGCCGACGCCGAGGCCGGCCATCACACCCAGGACTGCGCCGATAGAGCCCAGGATGACTGCCTCGACAAGGAACAACTGGATTATGTCGCGTTTGCGCGCCCCGACGGCTTTCATGATACCGATTTCACGGGTCCGCTCGGTGACGCTCACAATCATGATATTCGCAATCCCGATGGAGCCGACAATCAGTGAGATGCCCGCGATACCACCCAGCAACACCGCAATCTGGTTGACGATGCTCTGGAACTGTTCGACTGCGTCTTCGACGGTCTGGACATCAATACCTTGGTCGTCGCCTTTTAGCTGTGCGGCATCAGATTCGGCGTCGAAATACTCCTGTACTCGCTGTTGGGTCTGGTCGACGGTGTCCAAGCTCTCAGCGTTGACCAGCAGGAACGAGTACGCCCGCTCGCGGTTCCCGTCAGGGTCGTCGATTTTCGTCTGGTAGTACCCGGTGTCGACGTGGACACGCGGCGGGATGCCGTTCCCCGTGTCGTCGTTGACTATACCGGTCACCGTCACGGTCTCTGTCATCCCATCCTTGAATACGAGGTCGATTTCGTCGCCGACTTCGACGTCACCGTCGTAGAGGTCGACCAGTTCCTCGTTGACGACTGCCTGTCCGCGCTGTCCCTCCTCGAATGGTTCGCCGTCGACCATCTCGAAGAGGCCGTGGTCGAACCGTTCTGGCGCCGTCGCGGTTACGCTGAACGAGCCGAGTCCGCCGCCGCCTGTCACCGTCTCGCCGCCGTGACGGAGTTGAACAACCGACAGGTCACCGTCCGGTGCGACCCAGTCCACCCCCTCGATATTCTCCACGGCCTCGATATCGGATTGGGTGTAGATGTTGCTCTGGAAACCGCCCTGGCCGAAGTTGCTGTCTGTGGTCGTCAGGACCTGCATCGACGTGCTTTCTTCTTGTTCGAACTCACCGACGATGTCCTGTTCGAAAGCACCACCAAGCACCATGAACACGATGACGGCACCGATACCAAGGACGATACCGAGAGTCGTCAGCGTGGAGCGGAGCTTGTGGCCGGTGATGGCACGCCAGGAGATGCGCAGGCTCTCGGTGAGTTTCATGCCGTATCACCCCCCAGTTCTTCGATTTCCTCGATCTGGCCGTCGACCAAGTGGACGATGCGGTCGGCGTGTTCGGCGATGTGGCGCTCGTGGGTGACCATCAGAATCGTCCGGCCCTCTTGATTCAGTTCCTCAAAGAGGCCCATGATGGTACTGCCCGTCTCCGTATCGAGGTTGCCGGTCGGCTCGTCGGCAAGCAACAGCGAGGGTTCGTTGACCAGGGCGCGGGCGATGGCGACGCGCTGGCGCTGGCCGCCTGACAGTTCCGGCGGTGTGTGGTCCAGGCGGTCACCAAGTCCCACCCGAGAGAGCAGGTCTTCCGCGCGCTCGCGCCGGCCCTCGTCGACGACATTCTGGAACACCATCGGGAGTGTCACGTTCTCAGCAGCCCTCAACCGCGGCAGTAGATTGAACTGCTGGAAAATGAATCCCAACTCTGCCCCGCGAAGGCGTGCTCGCTTCCCGTCCGAAAGCGAGCCCACATCCTGATCGTTGACCGTCACCGTCCCCTCGTCGGGCGTATCCAGACAGCCAATCATGTTCATCAGCGTCGACTTCCCCGACCCGCTGGGTCCCATCACCGCCGTGAACGACCCCTCCGGCAGTGAGAGTGAGACGCCATCCAGTGCGTCGACTGGCTCGCCCAGATAATACGTCCGCCGGACCGACGACAACTCTACGACCGACTCCGACGACCCCGTAGTTCGTTCCTTGGACTGTGTTTCTGTCATTGGTATCTGCCACCTGTTCCGGTAGTGGGTATCTGATCGACGATACGGTCTGGGAATACACCCTCGCCTCGGTGTCTACTAGCCAACGGTAGGCATCTTGCCCCGCCCAGGCCTGTTCCCGGATGTTTTCGGCACTGTGTGTCGGTCTGTTTCCGTTGCATGCGTTGTTTCTACCGACAATCCGCGTTCCCCTTGCTATATTGGCTAGCTATGAATAGACAGAGTCGACCTGTATTCTAGGAATAAAGAGGCCCAGGAGCAATCGCTGACGATGGGAACCGTTAGTGGCTTACCCGTACTGACGATACACCGACGTAGTGACGCCCGAAGTTACGCGGACGGAGTCTGAGGGTATCGATTACGGGTGGGTGATGCAGGTGACGTTCATCACGAGCATCGTGGCCGGCGCACCCATCGTGGCCCTCCTCTCGACGTTCGTGACCCTCGAAACCTGGCCGGAGCGTGCCCAGTTTGCCGCGGGTACCGGCGCTGTCCTCTGGTTTGTCATCGCTGTCAGCGTCTTCTTCTACGCTCGCCGCAAACAGCGTGAGGACTAACCCGAGAGAGAATCGAGGTAGTCCTCGACGTACCTGAACGCTACGCCGGCACGGTCGGCTGTAATCTCGTCGCGTTCGCTGTCCCCGATAAAGAGCGTCTCTGCGGGCGAGCCACCGAGTAGGTCGACTGTCCGGAGCAGGGGTTCTGGGTCAGGTTTCTTCGACGAGACGGAATCACGGCCGACGACAGCCTCGATGTGGTCTGTCAGCCCGTGCTGGTCGAGCGCGAGCCGGCACGCCTCCTCACAGTTGAGCGAGCAGACGCCGGTCGGAACGTCGTGTGGAAGCCCGTCCGCAGCATCGAGGCGGAGCGAGGTTCGCGCACCCTCCCGTTCGTGGGCGGCTAGCTCCCGTTCGACAAGCTCGACGAACCCCTCGTCGGCCCCACGTTCGAACAGTTCCCAGAGCGTCTGCCCGTTGTCGTCGAGGCCGTGCTCGCGAAGCGCCAGCGCCGTGTCTGCTCTGGCCTGATCCCAGTCGACGCTCAGGCGAACGAGTGTTCCGTCGAGGTCGTAGACGACCGTTTCGTACCCATCCATCGCTCTCGGTTACTCTTCGATGAGCGTGATATCGAGGAACTCTTCGAGGGCTGCGACCGTACTGCCGCCGACACCGGCCTGCGTGGCTCGGGCCTGTTCGAGCGCGAGGAGGTCGCTATCGTCGATACCCAGCTCGGTGGCGAGTTCTTCGAGCTGGTAGCCGGCGTCCTGTCGGGCAGACGTGACAAGTTCGTCGTAGCCGGAGACGAGGTACGGGAGTTGGTCCTCGTCATAGTCGGCACCGCCCTCCCAGTGGGAGGAGTCCTGTTTGGCGGCGTCGTGCATCTTCGCCATGTTCTTTGCGGCGCGTTTGTCACGGCTCTCGCGACTATCGTCATCGGAGGAGGTGGTGTTGTCGTCGTGTTGGGCACAGCTGCCACAGACTTCCAACTGTGCACCGGCGACGTTTGCTGTCTGCAACTCTACGTCCGACGCGCCACAGAGTTCGCAGCTCCCGGAGGAGTTTCCTCCGCTGCTACCGGTCGAATATTTGGCCATGCGGACGCTAGATGACTGTCCCTATTTAAGCCTTCCATGAACAGTTTTCCTGCTGAGACTCTCTCGGTGGTGATATCTGGTCGAAAACCCCACCTCTTTGACACCCTGGCTCCGTCGTGGCGTGTAACCGAGTCACATCACGAGTCGCAAACGAAAGTGCTTTTATCCACCCACAGAGAGAATATGATGCAGAGCGTGGGTAGCCAAGCCAGGCCAACGGCGCAGCGTTGAGGGCGCTGTCCTGTAGAGGTCCGCCGGTTCGAATCCGGTCCCACGCATTTTTTGTTCAAACAGCATTCAAGACTGACATCTGGTAGTGTGGGTTCGAACCCTGGAAGACGCGCACAACTGGTGAGCACGTCTCCATCCGGTTCGAATCCGGCCCCACGCATCTTCTGTGCCCACTGATTCCAAACAGTGCCGACCATCGCGAGTGACCCACCACATCGCTTGACTACTATCAAAATCTGTAATGGGGCCAAGGATTTAATATACACTCACACAAACTGATAAATAGGTGCCAATCTGGTGCCTACCCCCCTACCCCCCACCCCCTACCCAGTCTTCTGGGTTTTTTCAGTACTGTGCTGCAAGTTCTCGAGCGCGCTCTCTGACAGCGGTTGCGTCGACAGTCATGTGTCCCTGGTCGTAGACGACAGCTCCATCGACCATCGTGAGCTCGACATCGTCGCCGTGAGCCGCGAAGACAAGATGGGAAAGCGGGTCGTGAACCGGTGTGGCCCGTGAGGAATCCGTCGAAATCCCAATCACATCGGCTTTCCAGCCGGCTTCGAGCTTCCCGACCCTGTCGAATCCAGCAGCTTGCGCGCCGTTCGTGGTGGCCATCTCGAAGACGCTGTCTGCGGGGAGGGCGGTCGGCTCCAGGCTGTCGGCTTTCGCCAAGAGACTCGCCTGTCGCATTTCCGAGAACGCGTCGAGTGTGTTGTTACAGGGCGGCCCGTCGTTTCCCAGCGCAACGGTGATGTCGCAGTCTCTGTAGTCCTCGATGGGTGCGACGCCGCTGGCGAGTTTCATGTTCGCCGACGGGCAGTGGACGACGTTCGTGTTGGTCTCAGCGAGTATCTCACGCTCGTGGTCGTTCGTCCAGACACAGTGAGCGAGCACTACGTCCGGCCCCGTCAGCCCGACCTCGTGGAGCCACTCGATGTTGTCCCGACCAGTCTCCTCGCGGACTCGCTCGCACTCGCGTTTGTTCTCGCTCGCGTGCGTGTGTAGGCGGACGCCCCCGTGCTGGTCAGCGAGGTCACGTGCTCCGCGGAGGCAGTCCTCGGTGCAGGTGACGGCGAATCTAGGCGTGACGGCGTACCTGATACGATCGTCGAAGGCACCGTGGTACTCCTCGATAAGACGCTTTGACTCCTGTAAGCCCGCCTCGGTCGCTTCGAGCAACCCCTCGGGTGAGTCCTTGTCCATGAGCACCTTCCCGAGGACGCCGCGGATTCCGACCGCGCCGGCCGCTTCGAAGGCCTGCTCCGCGTGGTTGACCGTGAGGTGGTCGATGACGGTCGTGGTGCCGCTCTCGACACACTCCAGATAGCCAAGCGTCGCGGCGACCTCCATCGCCTCGGCGTCCATCTCGGCCTCCATGGGGAGAACATGGTCGAACAGCCAGTCGAGCAGCTCCTCGTCGTCAGCGATACCTCGGCCGAGGCTCTGGACGCTGTGGATGTGTGCGCCCACCAGCCCAGGGGCGACGATATCAAACGAGCGACGCTCGTGGTCCGGATACCGCTCGACAGTCTCCTGGCGCGTTCCGACGAAGACAATCTCGTCGTCGACAGTAACGACAGCACCATCCTCGATAACCGTCGTAGAGTCCGCAACAACTGTTCCAGAGAGTAACATCGGTCGAACTACGACGGGAAAAAGGTAGTAGTTGGGGTTACTCCTCCAGCAGGGACCGGACCCGCATGGCCTCCTCGGCGAATTCGCGAATCTGCTCGCGGTCGAGCACGCCACGCTCTGTCAGGAGAACGTCGTAACAGTCCGCCCCCACGACCTCGAAGGTCGGGTCGTGACAAGTCACTGCCGCCGAGATTCCCGAGAACCGACCGTTTCGTCGTTCTGGGTCGAAGGAGTCATCGGGGGCGATTTTATCACTCGCCGTGACGACAACGACCTCGACGCTGTGATGGGCTGCTCCCAGTGTCGCCCCAAGTGTGCCGACCTTGTTGACGACCCGCCCGTCGGGGAGGACGGCGTCAGCACCGACGAGCAGGATGTCGGTGTCCCACTCACCAAGCTGGTTCGGGAACGCTGCGTCACTCGTCAGCGTGGTCTCGACGCTATCGGCGAGGTCGTCGGCGACGGCAAGGCCCTCACCGCCCGGACGAGATTCGGCCACGAGGACGGCACCCGGTTTGCCGTCGGTCAGCGCCGAGAGGACCGTCCCAGAGCGAGAGAGTGTTGCGACCCGTGTTCCAGCGACGCGCTCGGCCGCAGTTGCTGCCGCCTGCTCGTCTGCAGACAGCGCCCGGTCGATAGCGGTGTTGGAAGCGTCAGCAACCGTCTCGGCGCGTCTGTTCTTGGAATTATCAATAGTGCGACAGACACGGTTTGCAAGCGCAGTCATCGTGGGGCGTGCAGCCACGAGCGCCGCAGCGATCTCCTCGGGCGTGTCGAAGTCGCTTTCGCCGCGAGCCAGCGCACTGGCTTCGTCTCGGAGCACTTCGAGCGCACGGACCGAGAGCGTGGCCGACCCGTGTGTCGTGTCTGCAGTCACCGTCTCCACGGTCGGCCGAACTCGGTCGTAGCCACGCCATAACACCGGGGTGTCGGATAGCTCTGCCGGCGAACTCGGTTGTCCGTCGCTCGGGAGAGCCGGACACTCAAACAGGAACGGATAGATCGTGAGCGGCCGTCGAGACTGGCTGTCCGGTGTCGCCGCACCGAGAGACGAGGGGTCGGCTACGTCAAATGGGTCGCCCCGCCTGACTCGTTCGAGCGAGTCCGGGTCCAGTCCGCGCTCTCGGATTGCACGGCTCGCCATCTCCGCCGGCGTCTCGCCCCGGGTGCCGACGGGGACGGGCGGTCGCTCCTCCCAGTAGAGCAGTTTCCCGTCGTGACGGAGATAGACAACTGCGGCCTCCATACCAGACAGCAGGTCCCGGAGTCTCAAGAAGCCTATCGCTGGCGTTCGACGACGAAGAAGGCGAGGCTCTGAAGATACTCGACGGTCTCCTGGTCGTCGACACGTGCGGCTTCCAGGGCATTGAGTGCCTGCTCGGCCTCCTTGCGCGCTCGTTCGTTCGCCTCCTCGGGTGAGAGGCCAGTCACTTCGACAATCGAGGGACGCTCCTTGAGAGAGTCGTGCTGGGTTGGCTTACCGAGCGTCTCCGCGTCGGCGGTCGCATCGAGAACGTCGTCCCGAATCTGGAATGCGACGCCGACGCGCTCGGCGTACTGGCCGAAGGCTTCGACGGTGTAGGGGTCAGCGTTGGCTGCAATCGCGCCGAGCTCCGCCGACGCCCGAAACAGGGCACCAGTCTTCCGGCGGGCCAGTTGCATGTACGCGGCCTCGGCGTCTGGCTTGTCCGCGAGTTCAGTCGCCTCACCTTCGCCGAGTTCGGCCATCGCCTCCGTGACCGCCTGCATGGCCTCGGGCTCTCTGGTGAACAGTGCGAGCGCTTCGCCGATGAGTCCGTTCGATGCGATGATAGCACCCGGGTGACCGTAGGCTGCCCACGCCGAATCGGTTCCTCTGCGGAGCTCTGATTCGTCGATGATATCGTCGATAACGAGGGAAGCGCCGTGGACGAGTTCGATGCCGGCCGCAAAATCCATCGCCAGCTCGACGTCGCCATCAAGTACCTCACAGACGAGAAGCGTCACGTTCGGCCTGACGCGCTTCCCACCCGAGAAGACGACGTGTTCGACCTGGTCTCGGAGTTCGGGTGGCTCCACCGCCGAGAGGACCGACTCAAGACGCGCTTCGATGCGGTCCTGGTGGCGGGTCAGATTCTCCATTACAGCCCCGTTAGGAGTACGTCCACAAGTACGTGACGAAGCGGCTGGTCCAGTCGGCGGTTTTTTACGGCTGTAGCGTGTATATATCGAAGACCTCTATGTATGGAAACTCCCCGATTGGCGACGAGTCGACGCCACCAGAGCTGACGCCGGAGCAGCGCCGGAATCTGCGTGAGGGGCTCTCGCGTGTCGCCTCGCGAACGCGCGAGCTGTTGCCCGGCGAGTTCGTCGTCGGTTCCGAGATTGTCTCCAGTACGAGTGGGCCGCGGGCGACCGTCGCCGTCCAGCCCCCCGTCGGTCACGTCGTAAGTGCGGACTACTCTCCGGAAGGAGATGTCGACATCTCTCCCGAGGAGCGCGACGACATCGCGACCGGGCTCGCAGCCAGTGCGGCACTCCAGGTCAAAGACGCGATGAGTGACGACGACGAGCCAACCGCGAAGTAGCGTGAGGGGGAAGGTATACGGTTTTTCGTTCGTTACCTCCGAGCGATGATAGCAGCACAGGACCTGCGCAAAGAGTACGGTGACTTTGTCGCCGTCGAGGGAAGCACATTCTCCGTCGACGAGGGTGAGGTCTTCGGCATCGTCGGGCCGAACGGTGCCGGCAAGACCACGACGCTGAAAATGCTTGCGGGACTGCTCGACCCGACGGCCGGGACGGCGCAGGTCGCTGGCTACGACACGAGCGAGACCGAGATGCGCAACCATCTGGGCTTTCTCCCCGAAGAGTCGCCGCTGTACGAGGAGATGACCGCAACATCGTATCTGCGGTTTTTTGCTGACCTCTACGATGTGCCGACAGACGTTGCAGACAAGCGGATAACGGAGACACTCGATAAACTCGACCTGGAACACCGCAACCGCCAACTCGGGGATATGTCGAAAGGGATGAAGCGGAAGGTCGCAATCACGCGCTCGCTGGTCAACGACCCGGACGTGTTGATATACGACGAGCCCGCAAGTGGCCTTGACCCGCTGACGACGAACTACATCATCCAGTTCACCGAAGAGCTGGCAGCAGAGGGCAAGACAATCGTCTTCAGCGCGCACAACCTCTTTCACGTCGAATCTATCTGTGACCGGGTGGCGATTATGAACGACGGCGAAATCGTCGCCAGGGGCGACCTCGACGAACTGCAGGAGGCCCACGGCGAGACCACCTATCACGTCTACACGACCGTCGAGGTCTCCGACAGCGTCCGAGAGAACGGCAGACACCGACGGACTGTCGAGTCGATGTCCGCAGTCGAAGAGACGCGGACGCTCGCCCAGCAGGCAGACGGCGAGGTCGTCGACATCCGGACGGAGGAGTCGAGTCTCGAAGAGGTGTTCCTGAACGTCGCACAGCCGGGCTCGCGGTCGGAGGGCTGAGCGTGCGGCCGCGAAAACTCCTCCGTATCGCCCGGTGGGAAGTGACGAAAAACGCCGGCGGCATCGACCGCCGGACAATCGTCATCGCACTGGTCGCGCTGGCGCTGTTCGGACTCGCCGTCCCGTTCATCATAAGCGGCGATACCGGCCTTGATGACGGACTCTATCGCGTCTCTGTCGACAGCGAGAGTCCCTACTACGATGTGGTCGAATTCGACGACGCGTTCGTCATTAAAGAGGGAGGTGAGGCCGCTGTCAACCAAAGCGAGGCGGAGCTGTATATCGGTGACGGCGAGATTGTCTACGCTGAATCACGGAAGGGAGTGGCCGCCTACGGCCAACTCCAGAGCGCGGTCAACCGTTACAACAACAGACAGCTACGACAGGAACTGAACCAGACCGCCGCGTTCCCGGTCTCGGTCGTTCTTGAGTACCGCCAACAGAGCGCGCTCGGTGACGCGCTCCGAATCGGTGGTGACTCTCGGGAGCCAGACGACACCACAGATAGCGAGGGAGGAACAAGCGACGGTAGCGACGACAGTGACGGCGGCGATGGCGGAGCAAACGACGGCAGCGACGGCTCGCCCGACCAGTCCGGCAGTGACGGAGGAGCAGACGGAACCACCACAGAGCGCGGTCCGACAACAGGCTCCGGCGGGTCTGGCGGGCCAATCGGCGGCTTCGGTGCCTCCTTTACCGAAGACACAGTTTCCGGCTCGCCGTCGGACATCGACCCGCCGTTCCCGTTCCAGTCGCTCGTGTTGGCCTTTCTGGTCATCGTTCCCCTGAACTTCCTCATCCAGGCCTACGGGAGCACGATTCTCTCAGAGCGGACCAACCGCCGCGGCGAGTTACTGCTGGTGTCGCCGGTCAGCCGATTCGACATCATCGGGGGGAAGACGCTGCCGTATCTCGTGGGCGGGATGGCCGTCGAAGTCGCCATCATCGCCGCTCTCTTCGTCCTCGTCAACGGCCAGGTCGGCGGGCCGATATCGGTGCTCGCGGTGACGCCGCTCGTCTTGCTGTTTCTGGGCGCGACCTTCCTGGGAGCGATGTTCGCCCGGTCGTTCAAGGAGCTGACGTTCGTGACCGTCACCATCACGGTCACGCTGACGAGCTACGCGTTCGTGCCGGCTATCTTCACAGATGTGGGTTCGGTTGCACTTATCTCGCCGCTGACGCTCGTTGTCCGTGAACTCCAGGGTGAGGCAATTACGGTTGCGGAGTTCGTCTTTTCGACGACGCCACCGCTTCTGTGTTCGGGAGTGTTCTTCGGGCTCGGTGCCGGGCTCTACCGCGAAGAGGACATGTTCGACCAGCGCTCACTGCGTGGACGCGTCCTCGACGCGCTTGTCGGACCGATTCCCCTCCGGGGGAAATCGGGTGGCGTTACGGCCCGTCTGGATAGGGTGTTACCCGTCGATGTGACACCGCTTCGGCAGTACCTGGCGGTCGGCGGGCTCACGGCCGCACTCATCCCGTTCGTCTTCGTCGTCCAGTTGCTCGCTATTGCCCTGCTCTTTGCGCTCGGCGAGATTTCAATCGTCCTCATCCTCGTCGTGGTCGCGGTCGTCGAGGAACTGGCAAAGAGCCTCCACATCTATGCCGGCTACACCCACCAGCGGTTTGCGGGCGGTCGCCGGCGAGCTGTGCTCCTGGGTGTCGCAAGCGGCGTCGGATTCTTCCTCGCAGAGAAGATTGCGCTGTTGGCACAGCTGGTCGGGCTGCCGGAACTCGCTGTCGGTGAGGCGGGACTGCAAGGTGGTATCATCCCCGGACCGCCAGTGCTGACGGTGCTTCTATTCTTGCTTGCACCGCTTGCCCTGCACGTGGTGACTGCCAGTATCTCGGCGATCGGTGCTAGCCGGGGCAAACGGGCATACGTGGCGGGAGTCGGACTCGCGATGGTGGTCCACCTGGCCTACAACCTGACGGTGGTGGTCAGCGTTGTTTGACCACCCACGCTGGACGATTACGAAACGCGAACTTGGCTCACTCAGCCGCGAGAAGACGATTGTTCTGGCCATCTGTATCCAGCTGTTTATCGCCGCCTTCTCGTCGTTTCTGGTCGTCGGGCTCACCTCGCTGTACGACCCTGGCTCCGTCGACGGTGCCGCGGACATCGAGGTCGGTATCTCGGGCGATGTCGAGGAGAACCTGCTCCGAGCCGGCCAACAAGTCGACGGCCTCAGCGTCCGTCGGGTGGCGTCGAATGACGATGCGCTCCAGTTGTTCGAGCGAGGACAGGTCGATGCCGTCATCTCGACTGCGAGCGCGCCGGCAGGCGGTGGCGGCACACAGGTACAAGTCGAGGCTGTTGTCCCGGCCGAGGACCTCCGAACGACAGTCATCGTCGTCACTGTCCGCGAACTACTCACGGAGCTAGAGCGCCTGGAACGGGTCGAGCGCGTCGACTACCTCGACCAGACTCCGGTGGAGGTTCCCGAGGATGTGGGGTCGAGTTCGTACTTCGGGTTCACCTACACCATCCTGTTGCCGCTGTTGTTGTTCCTCCCAGCCTTCATCAGCGGCTCGGTCGTTGTCGACTCGATTACCGAGGAGATAGAGCAGGGAACGCTCGAACTGCTCCGCGTGTCACCGGTGTCGCTGGTCGACATCGTCGACGGCAAGGCCGCCGGCATGGTCGCAATCGCTCCGATTCAGGCCGGGCTCTGGATGGCGCTGTTGCGGCTCAACGGGACCGGTATCGAGAACGTCGGTCTGCTGTTGGCCTTCGTGACTGCCATGACACTGATAACGGTCGTCGTCGGCACGATGCTGGGGCTGTTAACCGGACAGCGACGGCAGGCACAGTTGTTGTACTCACTGCTTGCGGTACTGCTCTTTGGTGGGACAATCGCCCTGCCGGAACATCCCGCGAGTACGGTTGCGCTGCTCGCCGCCGACAGCGCGACGGGGACAAGTATCGCTCACGTCGCCGGATTCGCCGCGCTCGGCCTCGTTCTGTACGCCGGCGTCCGGTGGTACGCGGGCCGAGTCGACGTAGAATCCCTCTAATCGACCCGCAGTGTCGTCGTCAGCGAGGCTCCGTCGGCCAGCGCCGCGACGAGGTCACGGTCGATGTCCGCGGCCGCTTTGTCTGCCTCGACTGCGACCGTTCGGTCGTCGACGTAGTCGCTCGTGCGGACGACGATGCTTCGGTCGTTCTCGAATGTCAACGCTGGGTGACCGCTTGCCTCGATACTGTCCGAATGCTGGCCCGTTTCGAGCGTTATCGTAATCGATGCATCTTCGCGCTGGCAGGCGTCGACGAACCCCTCGTCGAACGACGACGGGACGACATCTGCTTCGATACCGAGGATACAGTCTCCTGCGGGGGTGAGATAGTCGTCACTCGTCACCTCGAACGTGCTCTCGTGGGCCGCCGACACGTTGTCGTGGCCGGTCGCTTCGACGACCACTGTCCGGTCTTCTATCATGACGGAGGCTGTGGCCGAGAGCGTCAATAATGGGTCGATTCGAGACCGTCCCTCAGATGAGGGATCCGACGCCGATAGCGATGGTCGAGCCGACCATCAAGACGACGAAGAAGATGGCAATCCACTGTTCGGTGTCCATACACGGAGGGAGTCTGTGCCGAAAGTTAGACCTTTCGCTAGCGGGCGACACACTCAACAGCCGGCAGACCAAACCACCAATTATGAGTTCCCGCTCGGCCATGCCGACCTTCGAGCTGGTAGGGCTGTTTGCCGTCGTCTATCTCCTCCAGATGCTGTCGGCGGTCACAGGCCTCGTCAGCGAGCTGTTCGTGTTACAGCCACCAATTCAGGACGACCCCTGGACAGTAGTCACGAGCGTCTTTGCACACGCCGACATCGGCCACCTCGTCTCGAACTCGGTCGCGCTGTTGCTTATCGGTATCCCGGTAGCGATGTTCACCACCCGTGTCCGGTTTCACAGCTTTTTCGTCGGCGCGGGGGCACTCGCTGGCGTCGCCCAAATTGTGTTGAGCGGGGTGTTCTCGGTGGTCCCAGTCGTCGGCTTCACCGCCTCGCCGGGCGTCGTCGGTGCGAGCGGGGGCGTCTTCGCGTTGCTTGGCTACCTGCTCGCGAGCAACCGAGTCGCGACGACCCTCGGATCGGCTCTCAGACTCCCCAACTGGCTGACCTACGCTGTGTTTTTCCTCCTCGCTGGGATGTTGACTCTCGTGACAGCATCGCCAGGGGCAGCACTCATCGCCCATTTCACCGGATTGATTGTCGGACTTGCCGCAGGGCGAGCCCACCTGCTCGACCCGATGCGCTGGTAGGAGTCTGCGCCACCAGTTTCAAAACCCCCGGGGACGAATCGACCGCAAGTGATGTCTGACGGGATTCGAGCGACGGTCTCCTTTGCCGACCCCGGCACCTGCCCGATAGCGAAGGCATCGCACTCGACTGACGGACCAATCGAGCAGGTGTCGACGAGCGTGGCGCTTCCGGACAACGACGGGAGCGTCTCGGAGTTCATGGCCGACAGCGGACTAGAGGCACCCTGGGTCGAACCGGTGTTCTCCTACGGGGAGACGACGCTGTACCGTATCACTCACGAGGAGCCTGCCGACTGTCCCTGCGAGACGCTAGGTGAGTACGACTGTCCGATCCACCGGTACGTCGCCGAGGACGGGACACTGACGCTCGTGTTCCACGCTCCGGAGTTCGAGACGCTGCAGGCCATCATGGACAGTTTCCGCGAGGAGTATCCGCCCGTCGACGTACAGCGGCTGCTCCAGCCGCCGCTTGAGGGGTCGCCCGAGGACCGCGTGTTCGTCAACCGCGGCAAGCTGACAGACAGACAGCGGGAGGTACTCAAGGTCGCATTTGAGATGGGATATTTCAGGCGGCCGAAGGGTGCGAACGCCACAGAGATCGCCGACGCGCTGGGTATCGCACAGTCGACGTTCACCGAGCATCTGGTCGCAGCCCAGCGGAAACTCCTGACTGATATCCTCGAGTAAGCGAGAAACGGACCAACGGAAATTAAGGGACTGGGTCTCTATGCAGGAGTACGAGACAATGTCACTCGCGAAGGAAACAGAGATGGGGAGAGAAGAGATCGACGAGTTCGTTGCCGGCCGCGAGACTGGCGTTCTCACGCTGGCACGGGAGAATGAACCGTACTCGATTCCGATCTCGTACGGCTACGACGCCGACACCGCCACGTTTTATATGCGTCTGGTCTCGACAGCAGACAGTGAAAAGCGAGAATTCCTCGACTCCTCTCCGGCGATTCGTCTCGTTATCTACGACGAGGAAGGTGACGGCGAGACCTACAGAAGCATCGTCGCGAAAGGAACGCTCGATGAACTGGACCCCGCAGATCTCTCGGTCGAACAGATAGAACAGTACGGCGACGCGAAACGGCCGCTGTTCGAGATCTGGGGACACGGACGCGACGAACTCGATATCAAGCTATACGAACTCCAGCCGACTGAGATAGCGGGCCGCCGGACGGAAATCGACCGCGAAGCGTTTTGACACAGCTACTTCACGAAACTTTCCTCGGTAACCGACGTTGCACAGACCGGGCAGCCATTCGAGAGAATCGCCTGTTTCATCTCCGAGTTGACTGAAATTTCCTGGGCGCAGGCCGGACAGGTGAACACACACTCGTCTATCGAACCATCCGACTCGTCTCGGTCCGGACTCCCCTCGGACATATTTGGCTCGTTGTTGACACCTGCCGCCAAAGACGGGTATGTACTAGACCCGGATATAGAGGGATATTAAAATAGGAGTGTGATGTTAGCCGACGGCACCAGTATCAACTGTCCGTAAGGAACATGCAACAGGCGGTTGTCAGATCATATATGAGCAACGACGAACTGTCACTACACGAGACATCTCTCACCGAGCGAGTCGTGTTACTCGCAATCACAGAGGCCGAGATGCACGACGAGACCCCCGTCGCGTCGGTCGATATCAGATCTCGCTGTCTCGAACTGGTCGAGCAGACAGAGACAGAGCAAGTGAGCACGCCCGGCGAATCAGACATCATGCGGGCCCTGAGTGTTCTCGGGACCGAGCCCTACACCGACGAGCAACAGCACGGACAGTCACCCACCGGGAAAGGACGACCACAGTACGCGCTTTCGGTTGCTCCCGAGACCGTACTCGATACGCTCGCCGACGACTCGCGTCTGGTCGACACAATCGACATCGTCCGTGGCTCGGCGTAGGCTGGAGGTATCAAAAATGCGAACCGCAAGCGTTTTCGATAGGGCACACCCGGGTTCAACCGATGACCGCCTACAGTGCAACGGTGACCGTCCGTCTCAAAGAGGGGGTCCTCGACCCGGAAGCTGAGACGACCGAGCGCGCGCTCGAACGGCTCGGATTCGAGCTTGAGTCGCTCAGTTCGGCCGACCAGTTCGACATCGAACTCGACGCAGCGGACGAGGAAACTGCCCACGAGCGTGTGAGAGAGATGACTGAACGCCTGCTCGCGAACCCCACGCTTCACGACTACGAGGTGTCGGTCGAACAACGATGACGGTCGCTGTCATCCAGTTTGGCGGGAGCAACTGTGACCGCGACACGCTTCGAGCACTTGACGCGCTCGGGGTTGACGCCGAACTCGTCTGGCACGAGGACGGCCTCCCAGCGCCGGTGGAGGGCATCGTCCTGCCGGGCGGATTCTCCTACGGAGATTACCTCCGGGCCGGAGCAATGGCGGCACGCTCCCCGATTCTGGACGAGGTACGGGAAGAAGCCGAGAACGGAGCGCCGGTGTTGGGAATCTGCAACGGTGCCCAGATTGGCTGTGAAGCGACACTCACACCCGGGGCGTTCACAATCAACGAGAGCGCTCGGTTCCAGTGTGAGCGGGTCCACCTGCGTGTCGAGAACGCAACGACTCCCTGGACCGAGGGGTACGACGAAGGAGAAGTCGTCGAACTCCCTATTGCTCACGGCGAGGGTCGGTTCGAAATCGACGACGACCAACTCGACGTGCTCGAAGACGAGGACAGGGTGTTGTTCCGCTACTGTGACCAAGACGGTACCGTCACCGACGAGGCAAATCCCAACGGGTCGAAACACAACGTCGCGGGCATCGTCGGCGACCGCGATACGATTGCCGTGATGATGCCACATCCAGAGCGGGTGTCTCTGCCCGATATCGGCCATACTGACGGACAGGGTGTCCTGAAGGCGTTTGCCGAGTCCTAAACCCGTTCCAGACTCAGCTCACGCGTTCGTACGAGTCGACTGTCAGCTGTTCGTCGAGTGCCACGTCCATCCGGGCGTTTCCGAGGTCGACAGTAATCTCGACACGGAGCGGCTCTTCGTTCGTCACCGTCGCGTGGTCCTCTGTCAGCCATTCGAACTCCCACAGCGGCGTCGTTCTGATGTCGAGACCGTTCTCGAAGAGAAAGCCGATAACTGCGGGATGGTCCAGTACCAGCGCGCCGACGGGCTGAGAAGTGTGGTAGTCACAGGCTTGGCAGATAAGTTGGAGCCACGGTAACGGTGCGGTGAAGTCCCCTGGTTTTTCAATGTCACGGAGCAGTGACCGTTCGGTGTGGCCGCCACAGAGCGGGCAGAAGCCACGCGCCATTTGCTGGAGCTTCGTCAACACTAACCGGCTGAACAGCTGTGGGAGATGTTTGTGTTCGGCGTTGCTGGCGAGCACCGGCGGCGCATTCATGCCTTTCGTGAGCGCGTCTCCACAGCCGAGACAGGCGACGGTAACGGTCCCGGCCTCGTAGGTGGTTTCGAGCGTTGCGCCACAGTCGGGACATGTTCCCTGTTCGACGGAGTCGACAGAGATGTCGTTAGCGGTGTACTGGCCCGACACCGCCGCACCGATTACTCGTCTTCCGGCCGAGGTGAGCCGATATCCGTCATCCTCCTTGCGGACGAACTCTGGTTTGAGTTTGTCGAGATGGTAGTTGAACTTGCCCGAGTCGTCGATACCTGTCGCCGCTCGAATCTCCGAGAAGGATGCAGTTGCCCCGTCGAGTTCCCAGAGTGCCTGGAGAATCGAGAGACGGGATTGGTCGGCGATGGCCGACAGTGCTGCTTCGAGCTCACCGCCGGAAATCCGCTCGTCAGACATGTCTGAAAAAAGCAAGAGGATTGTTACCAGTGTTTCGCTGTCGTAGCTCCATCTGTGGTCCCGAACTGTTCCTTTCCGGACAGTATAACCGCCGATAGGCCTCGAATGTGTAGAAACATCTTTGTTGGTTCGCTCCTGAGTCCCGGACGTATGAGTTCGAGTTACGACCGCGGGACCGTAGAGAGCTTCGGTCGGTGGAGGGAGTTCTCTGCGGGTATGTGGGCCTGGGTACTCCACAAGTTCACGGGATGGATACTAATCGGGTATCTGTTCACGCACATTGCCGTATTGAGTACCGCAACACAGTCACCCGATATGTACACGAGCACGCTACAGGGACTAGAAGAGCTTGTTGTCGTCAGATTCTTGGAGATTGGTCTAATGGCGGTTGCCACCTTCCACATCCTCAACGGCGTCCGACTGTTGATGGTCGACCTCGGTATCGGGCTCGGCAGTCAGGACAAGAGCTTCTATGCCTCGCTCGTCCTCACCGCGGTGATCGCGCTGGCGAGTATTCCGACCTTCCTGGGAGGTGTCTTCTAATGGCAGAACACTACTCGTCGTTCCAGCGCGGGACCTGGCGGTGGCTCTTCCAGCGCCTGACGGCGGTGTTCCTGATTGGGGCACTCGGATTTCATTTCGTCTTACTGCATTTTGTCAACCACGCCGCCGAGATCAGCTTCATGGGAACGCAGGCACGGATGGGCCAGATTGGATACCTGTCGCTGATGATCACCTTCCTCGTTACCGGCGCGTTCCACGGCATCAACGGCGTCTACAACGCGCTCATCAATCAGGGTCTGAAAGGCACTCAGCGGCGAGTCGTTGCTGGCGTGCTCACGATTGCCGGCGTGTTGCTGGTCGCACAGGGAACCTACGTCGCCCTGCACATGAACGGATTTCTCTAACCAGTCATGAGTACACAAGTTACCGAACAAACCGAGACCGAAGGCGACGAACAGACCGAGGAACAGTCACCGGGCGAGCGGCGGCGCGAAAAAAAGGAGCAACTCCAGCGCGAGCGCGAGCAGGAGAAAACGGATCTGCTTGACGAGGCAGAGGAGACTGTCGAGCTCAAAATCTTCCGGTACGACCCGGAAGTCCCTGAAAAAGAAGAACCCCGTTTCGACTCCTTCGAAGTACCCTTCTTCGAGGGGATGACGGCGCTCGATGCGCTCATCTACGCCCGAGACACTTACGACTCCTCGCTCACCTTCCGTCACTCCTGCCGACAGGCCGTCTGTGGGTCAGATGCCCTCTTTATCAACGGCAAGCAGCGCCTCGGCTGCAAGACCCAGATGGTCGATCTGGAGTGGCCGATTCGCATCGAGCCCCTGCCACACCAAGAGGTCGTCAAGGACCTTGTGGTGGACATGGAGCACTTCTACGAGCAGATGCACGCCGTCGAGCCGTACTTCGACCCCGACGAACTCCCAGAGGGCGAACGCGAGGAACAGCGCCAGACCCCCGAAAACCGGGAGAAGGTCAAGCTCTCGACCCGGTGTATCTGGTGTGGTGCCTGCATGTCCTCGTGTAACGTGGCGGCAGGCGACAACGAGTATCTCGGACCAGCGGCAATCAACAAGGCCTACCGGTTCGCGATGGACGAGCGCGAGGGAACCGACAGGAAAGAAGAGCGCCTCCGGATCATCGAACAGGAACACGGCGTCTGGCGCTGTCAGACCCAGTTCTCCTGTACGGAGGTCTGTCCGAAGGACATCCCGCTGACCGAGCACATACAGGAGCTGAAACGCGAAGCAGTCAAAAGTAACCTCAAATTCTGGTAACTATGCACGAACACGACGTCATCGTGGTCGGCGCTGGCGGCGCCGGCCTCCGGGCAGCAATCGAAGCGCACGAAGAGGGTGCCGATGTGGCCCTCGTCAGCAAACTCCACCCTGTCCGTAGCCACACCGGCGCGGCAGAGGGCGGTATCAACGCAGCACTCCACCCCGAGGACTCCTGGGACCTGCACGCCTACGACACGATGAAGGGGTCGGACTACCTCGGAGATGCTCCTGCAATCGACGCCTTCGCTCAGGAGGCTCCCGACGAGGTCATCCAACTCGAACACTGGGGGATGCCCTTCTCTCGTGAAGAGGATGGCACCGTCTCCCAGCGACCGTTCGGCGGCCTCTCGCACCCGCGGACGACGTACGCGGGCGCAGAGACGGGACACCACCTGCTCCATACGATGTACGAGCAGGTCGTCAAACGGGGTATCGAGGTCTACGACGAGTGGTACGTCAGCCAGCTGGCTGTCACCGAGGAAGACGACCCCAGCGAGCGGAGCTGTTACGGCGCAGTGGCATACGAAATTGCGACGGGTGAGGTTCACGGCTTCTACGCCCGGGATGGGGTCATCCTCGCCACGGGCGGCCTGGGCGAGGTCTTCGACCACACGACCAACGCAATCGCCTGTACCGGCGACGGACAAGCAATGGCCTACCGCGCCGGCGCACCCATGGAGGATATGGAGTTCGTCCAGTTCCACCCGACGACGCTCCCCTCGACGGGTGTTCTCATCTCCGAGGGTGTGCGTGGTGAGGGTGGTATCCTCTACAACGACGCCGAAGAGCGGTTCATGTTCGAGCACGGCTACGCGAACAACGAGGGCGAACTCGCCTCCCGGGACGTGGTCTCGCGTGCCGAGCTGACCCAGATTAACGAAGGAAGGGGTATCGAAGACGAGTACGTCCACCTCGACATGCGCCATCTCGGCGAGGAACGTATCCTCGACCGGCTGGAGAACATCCTCCACCTGGCAGAGGACTTCGAGGGCGTCGACGGCCTCGACGAGCCGATGCCGGTCAAGCCCGGCCAGCACTACCAGATGGGCGGTATCGAGGTCGACGAGTACGGCCAGACCACGATCGACGGCCTGTACGCTGTCGGCGAGTGTGCCTGTTACAGCCTGCACGGCTCGAACCGTCTGGGCGGCAACGCACTTCCCGAGCTGATGGTCTTTGGCTCGCGGGCCGGCAGCCACGTGGCTGGCGGTGTCAGCGAGGAGCCGGAGATTCCGACTGGAGCGGGCGCGAAATCCGAGGAGGGTTCTGTCGACGCTCCTGTCTCGCTGGGCGGCGTCTCCGATCCCGACCCGGTCGCGACCGACGGCGGCGAACTGGCGACCCCACAGGACGTGCTGGAGGCGGCCGTTGAAACCGAGCGCGAGCGCGTCGAGACGCTCATCGAGCGCGACGGGATCAACCACGCCGACGTGCGTGAGAAAGTCCAGAAGACGATGACCGAGAATGTGAACGTCTTCCGCGAGGAGAGCAACCTCAAACAGGCGCTCGAAGACATCCGCGAGGCCCGCGAGCTGTACCAGGAGGTTGCGGTCCGTGACCCCTCCCGGACCTACAACACGGACGTCATCCACACCATCGAGACGCGCAACGTCATCGACTGTGCCGAGGCTATCACCGTTGGCGCGCTCGCACGCGAAGAGTTCCGCGGTGCTCACTGGCGGATGAAACACCAGGAGCGCAAAGACGACGAGTGGCTCAAACACACCATGTACGCCTGGAACGACGGGGAGACCGACCTCTACTATAAGCCGGTCATCCTCGAAGGCCAAGAGCAGACCTACGAGCCCAAGGAGCGCTCGTACTGACCGACATCGGCGGTCTGATACCTCGAACGCAGGCGGTTTAAGTATGAACGGGACACACCCAGCCGTATGGCCCTCCCCACAGTCCGGGGTCGTCCGCTGGTCGCTCGTCGGTTTCTCGGCGCGTGGCTCGTCTTAGTCGCGACACTCCCCGGCGGACTGCGGTCGTATTTCATCCGCGACCGCGTCGGTCTCACTGCATGGAATCCCGGCGAGAAGATGGGTATCAACTTTCGGACCTACCATCACGCGGCCGAGTTGGCCCTCGACGGCGCGCGGTTCTACGACACGATACCGCCCGGTGCTCCAGAGTTCGCCGAGTATCTCTACCCGCCGGGAACGGTGCCGCTGTTTTACCCGTTCACGCTAGCAGAGTGGCCGACCGGATACGCGATACTGACGGGCCTCTCTGTCGTCGCGGCCGTCGTGACGACGGGACTGATTGTCGATTACGTCGAGTCCCGGGGTCCACAGCTGGGATGGCTGGACGTGGCCCTCATCTTGGTGTCGCTGGTACTCTCCACACACGTCTTCGGGACCATCTTCTTCGGTAATATCAATCTGCTGCTAGCGCTGGGAATCGTGGTCGGGCTCTGGGCGCTAGATCGCAACAGAGAGGTGGCGTCCGGGGTCGCATTCGGTGCTGTTGCCCTGTTCAAACTCTTTCCTGCGCTGGTCGGACTCTGGCTGTTGCGCCGCCGTCGCCTCCGGGCAGTCGGGGGTGCAATCGCGACGGGAGTCGGTGGACTGGTCGGCGGCGTCCTGGCGTTTGGCCCGGACACCACGGAGTACTACCTGACAGAAGTGGTGAGCGGTCGGACCGACACAGCCGCATTCGTGGGCGGCTATCCGGTCGACGAGACGTACTACCTCACGATACAACAGCCAGTCTCCTGGCTCGTCTCCGCGGTGTGGCCGGCGGCCCCCTACGCCGTCATCTTCGCGGGCTCGGTAGCCATCGTCACGGGCGTCCTGGCGTACTTCTATCGGCACATTGAAACACCAATCGAGCGCCAGATGGCTATTTTCGTCACCCTCGCTGCCATGATGACAGTGATTCCCTCGCTACGATGGTATATTGTCTTCCTCTATCTGCCGGTGATAACCTTGCTCTATACCTGGTCAGGGGGACGCGGCCGCCGACTCTTTCTCGCTGGCGGCGTGCTGTTGTCGGTCACAGTCAGTGCCGAAGCAGTCGTCGAGGCGCTCGCTGGATTACCGGGGCCGCTATCCGATCTCGGATACGTCCTGGGTGGGTCGGCAGTCATCCCGCTGTACGGAATCGGGCTGATGGTGCTCGGCTGTGTCTGGCACAAACGCTCACTTCCGAGCACGAACCACGAGAGTCCGTGAGGGCACGCCTCACTCGTCGAGACGCATGTCACCGCCGGGGCTGTCGGAGACGTCGTCTTCCCAGTCTGCCTCACCCGATTCAAACTCCTCTTTGAGCTGTGCGAACGTCGACCCGCCGCCACCGCCACTGTCGTCTTCGTCGTCTTCGTCGTCTTCTTCCGTCTCGTCCTCGCCTTCTTCGTCGTTCTCATCCTCTGTGGCCGCCTCGTCCTCGTCTTCGAACAGTCCGCCGTCCTCTTCGTCTTCGAATAGTCCGCCATCGTCCTCCTCGAACAGGCTATCATCATCCAGCGAGTCGTCGTCAAACAGTCCGTCGTCGTCATCTTCTTCGACGGTGAGCGACGTGATATCATCCTCCGCCGAGTCATCGCTGTCTCCGAACTCGTCCAGTTCTTCGGAGTCGTCTTCCTCGAAGCTGATCTCCGCCTCGTCGAGACTCACCACGTCCTCGGAGCCACCAGGCTCTGAGTCGGCCTCGCTCGCCTCGTCGGGTTCGTCCTGGTCAGCCGTACGTGTCTCGTCGTCGGGTTCGTCCCAGTCAGCCTCGCCCGAGTCGAACTCCGCTTTGAGGTCCTCGAATGAACTCTCGCCGGAATCTGTCGACTCCGTGGCTGAGTCATCGGATTCGACAATCTGCTCGATGGGTTCGTGGTCGTCGTCGTCCTGTTCGTCCCAGCCGTCGCCTTCCTCGTACTCGGATTTGAGGTCCTCGAACGACGGCGAGTCTGCCCCCGCAGTGACACCCGAGTCCGTGTCTGCCGTGGCTGTCTGGTCGGGAGATGGCTCGTCTACCTCGGCTACCGTATCGCCGACATCCGTATCGGCTTCCACACCCGCAGGAGGAGAGTCAGACGTGGGCTCGGGGCTCGGGGCGGGTCCGTCGGGCTCGCGATTGACGGCCGACGGCGTCGCCGGCTCGCTGTCGGGAATCAGCGACGGGTCGAGCGGCATCGCCGCGGCTTCGAGCTTGCGAAGCACTGCGGGCAGCGCGATGGCCGACAGTGTCTCACCCGGTTCGAGTACGTACTCTCTGGGTGGAAGCGTCGTCGGCCTGGCGTCCTCGGGACTGACGGCGACGACCGTCAAGTCGAGGGCACCGACGGGCATCCCGTGGAGTGGACTCCCGGCCTCAACGGTAACCGACGTGTAGCTCTCGTCTGCGGCCCGGAGCAGGGATGCGAACTCGCGCGCTGGGCGGTCCTCGACAGGCAGCGTCACAAGGCGATACGTCCGCGTCGGGTCGACCTTCGGTGTGTCGGAAGAGTTGATTGCGACGGTTACCACGTCGTCGGCGACACCTCTGAGTTCGCCGGTGAGAACTCGACGCATCGAGTCGGTCTCCCAGACCTGGACCACATCGCCGGTACTCGCATCGAATGCAGGGTCTGCCCGGAGCGCGACGGCGTTGGTCGCAGACGGCAGCGTCGGCCCGATACCGGCAGGACGGCTCCCGACCGCCAGGTGGTTGACCGTCCCGTCGGCGGCGAGGTCGAGGTCGACAGTGCCGACACCGAAGTCGGTTTTGAGCCGGGAGCGGATACGGCGGTCGAGTTCGGCGACAGTCAGATTCCGGGGGAAAACGAACTGCCGGTCCGCAATCTCGTCGCGTGTCCGCTCGGAAACCGGGTCGTATCCCACCACGTCGTCGATTTCCTGGGGCATCGTCACTGTCGTGACTCTGCCGACAGTCTTGACCAGCCGGGACACCTCCTCGTCGACGGCCTGACGCTCGCCGCCCTGAAGTACGTCTCTGCCGAACGCGTTACCCCATCGCCGGCCTGCAACTGCCCCTCCCCCACCTGAGAGGAACGCGCCAACGTTGAAAAGCGCTGTCTGGACAGTTCCCAGGTTGCCCTCGATGACCTGTCCGAGCACCGATGTTGTGTTCAGGTACGCTGCTACGCCTGCGAGGCCAACGAGTAACGCGAGCCCGAGCGGGACCTCCTCGCGTGTCGCCCACCGGTAGCCAAGCGCCACCACCGCAGCAAGCCCACCGGCAAGAAGCGCCAGCCCTAACAGCTCTGTTGCGCCTGTCATCACCTGGTCGGGTGTGGGCGTCATATTGCCCGCTCACCCGCCTGTGAGTCTGTCACGTCAAATCCGTCGAGAGCCTCCTGTGGACCGACCGCAAACAGCTCGTCGCCGGCCTCCAGTGTGGTGTCGGCGTCCGGTGCGACGAGCCAGCCGTCTGCTTTCCGGACTGCGAGCACGGAGACGCCGTAGGCCTCCTGGAAGTCGACGTTTCCGAGGCGACGGTTGGTGAGTTCGCCGTGCTGGCCAACGACGAAGCGTCGAAACCGGTTCTCTGCGCGCCGTAACCGCGAGATTACCTCGTACTCCCGGCGGGTTCCCCTGGGTTCGACGACCACCTTCACCTCGCTGGCCCGAAGCAGCGGCTGGACATCGGTCCGACTGACGGCAACGGTAAGGCGTCCCTCGCCGCCGTCGGTAGTTGGCTCCCTGACCGACGGTGCGGGCTCGTCGCGGCCTGTCACCTGTTCGTTCGAAGACGGAGCAACATCTGGTGGGTCCGTCTCTGTGCTCTGTGTCGAACTGATAACGATTCCCCGGACCTGTGCGTCGGGAGTGATGACTGTCACCTCGTCACCGTGGACCAGCCCGGTCGGAATTAGTCCGGTGACCGAAACCGCGTGGCGGTCATGATCGACGCGCTTCGAGAGTCCCGAGAACGGGGGTGCAGCGACGACGGTCGCCTGCCCCCGCTCGTCGACAGTGACCGCAACGTCGCCGAGGTCGTACTCGGTCTGGAGGCGGTCCTCGACTCGGCGTTCGAGCTCACTCAGCCGCAGGTCAGCGGGCAGTTTTACCTCAGCGTTCCGGAGTCTGGCCCGAAGTTCCTCGGGTAGTGGTGGATACCCCTCCATATCTGTTACCTCCCCCGTGACGCGAACGCGTACCTCTTCGCCGCCGTTAACGAAATCTGCAAGCTCGCGCGAGAGCGTCCGTTCTCGAAGCTGGGATAATGAGAGTCGCCGCGGAAAGTCTGCCGCCATCTGGTCACCCTTGCTGTGGGCATACAGCGAGAGCATTCCGATGACGAGAATCGCCGTAACGATGCGAGGCGCGTTCGGCGCTGCGAGGACAGACTGGTCTGTGAGCGCGAGTAACCCGCCGTTGACTCCCGCAATCGCGATAGCCAGTATGGTCACACCGAACCCCGGTAACGTCACCCCAGTAACGTATTGAAACGAGAATCCAAGCGCCCACGAGACGAGCGCAGGGATGATTCCGACGAGCAACCCCAGATAGATGCCAAGCAGTATCTCCGCCGGAAACGATGCCATACCTGATATCAGAGTACCGACCCTAAAAGGGATTTCTTCCGTTATCAAATATGTGTCTGTAGGTTTCAGGGTAGGGCAATACGTTCAAGACGCTGCCCTGTGAGGCACAGATATGGCAGACAGGCGGATACACCGGGTGGTCGGAGTCCGGGCAGCCGTTGCCCTCGCGGCTCTGTCCGCGCTGCTCTCGCTTGGGGCCGGTCTCGCAAACATCACGACGGGCGCAGCAGCCGGTCCACTTTCGCCGTACGTTCCAGAGATAGTCCAGCAAAGCGCCGGCTTCACGGGGACACTCACTGGGTTTGTGCTGTTGCTGTTCGCCAGAGAGCTGTCCCGGCGGCTCCGGGTCGGCTGGTACGGAACTGTCGTCTTGCTCCCGGTCGCGGCGCTCCAGGGTGTTGCACAGGCCAGCGTCTACTCGGTGCCGCTGGTCGTTTGCTCGCTACTTGCCTTCCCTGTCGTCGCTGCTAACTACCGGCGGTTCGACCGACCGATTTCCTTCTCGAACGCGCAGGTGGCGGCGGTGCTCGCCCTCATCGGAACCCTGGCGTACGGGACGATTGGCTCGTTTACCCTGCGCGAGGAGTTTGTCGAAGTCGATACTCTCACTGATGCGTTCTATTACACCATCGTGACTGCAAGTACCGTCGGGTACGGCGACATCACCCCGATCTCGGAACAGGCGACGCTGTTTTCGGTGTCGCTTGTCATCCTTGGGACCGTCAGCTTCGCGGTCGCGCTCGGCTCGGTGTTGGGACCTGCTCTCGAAGCCAGATTCTCACGCGCCCTCGGAACTATGACAGACACAGAATACGACCTGCTCGAGGACCACATCGTGGTGCTCGGCTACGGCGAGTTGACCGAACCGCTTCTTGAAGAACTCGACGACGCTCAATTCGTCGTCGTCACCGACGATACCGACTGCGCACGTCGGCTCCGCGAGCATGGCGTGAACGTCCAGATTGGCAACCCAAGCGACCAGGAACCACTCCAGGCGGTCGCTATCGAACAAGCACGGGCGATTATCGTCGCTACGAACGACGACGCCGAGGACGCACTAGCGATACTCACCGCGCGAGAACTCAATCCCGAAGCTCGTATCGTCGCCGGAGCAACCTCCCGGGACAACATCGAGAAGCTCCGCAGAGCCGGGGCAGACACGGTGTTGAGCCCGGCCGTCATCGGTGGCCAGCTGCTCGTCCGGTCCGCACTCAGCGGGGAAGACGTCGAGGGGCTGACCGAGAAACTCCTCGACGACTCCTGACTACGACCGAGTGCGTTCGAGCGTTGTAGCCACCAACTCGGCGGCTTCCTCTGCCGCACGCTGGCGGGCTTCAGGCCCAGGGCCTGACTCCTGGCAGGTGTCGTCGGGAGGGTGTACGACTCGGTGGGGACGTGAGTGACTCATCATCAACTGCTAGACGCTGGTATATAATAGACCCCCGCGACTGTTGGCTCCAGTTCGGTCAGTTTTGCCCTGAGCCTGCTATTTTTGCCGATTTTAATCCGCTGGTGGTGCGCGTGGACAGTGTCTACTATCGTCTGCCTTCCCGGTAGAGGTTTTATAACAGTTTTTCAGGCCGTGATCGGCTGTGTTAGAGTTGTTCGGCGACCGACTCGGCGAAGTACGTGAGGATGAGGTCGGCCCCTGCTCGTTTTATCGAGAGCAGTGACTCGCGCGCAACGGCGTCGAGGTCGAGCCACCCCTTTTCGGCAGCGGCGTGTAACATCGCATACTCACCGGAGACGTTGTACGCCGCGACGGGATGGTCGAACTCGCGACGAACGTCGGCGATGACATCCAGATACGGGAGCGCCGGCTTGACCATCAGCACGTCGGCCCCTTGCTCGACATCCAGGCTCACCTCCCGGGAGGCTTCGCGGGCGTTGGCGGGGTCCATCTGGTAGTGGCGACGGTCGCCAAACGCCGGTGCGCCGTCTGCTGCGTCCCGGAATGGGCCGTAGAACGCCGACTCGTATTTTGCGGCGTAGCTCATGACCGGCACGTGCTCGAACCCCTCGCCGTCGAGCGACCGGCGAATCGCGTCGACCATCCCATCCATCATTCCGGAGGGCGCGACCATGTCGGCCCCGGCCGACGCGTGGCTCCGGGCAATCTTGCCGAGGAGGTCGAGCGTCCGGTCGTTGTCGACGGTCACGTGTGCATCCTCGGGCGCACTCGCTTCGAGAACGCCACAGTGGCCATGGCTGGTGTACTCACACAGACAGACATCGGTAATGACGTACGCGTCGGTCTCGTCGGTAATCTGTCGGGTTGCACGCTGGACGACGCCGTCGTCCGCCCAGGCTCGCGAACCGGTCTCGTCTTTCGACTCGGGAATACCAAAGAGGATAATCGCCTCGACACCCGTCTCGCGGACCTCCTCGACGCGGTCGACGGCCTCCGCGACCGGGACCCGCTCGTGGCCCGGCATCGACTCGATTGGCTGGCGGTCGTCAGTCGTCGCGTCGACGAACACCGGGGCGATGAGGTCCTGGGGCGACAGTGTTGTCTCGCTGACGAGCGGTCTGATACCGTCGGTCCGCAGCCGTCGCGGCCGTCGTCTCATGCTTTGCTGGCGCTCGCTGTCCATACGCACGCTTGTACTGGCCGGTCAAAAGCCGTGTCGCTCTTCGGTCAGTCCTCGGGTCGTGCCTCGGCCGGTCTGGAATCGGCTTCGACCTCGAACTCGTCGAGCGATTCCACGAGCGCAGTCGCGCGCTCCTGGAGTGACTCGGTCTGGTCGACAATGGCAGAGACAGATGCAGTCTGTTCTTCGGCCGACGCCGCGGCATGTTCGGCCTCGGCGTCGGCGTCTTCGCTCAACTGGGTTACGTCGTCGACGCGGGCGACAACGCGCTGGGTGGCATCTGCCTGGTCCTCGGTCGCCTCGCTTATCTCCTGGACGCCTCGGTTCGTGTCCTCGACCTTCTCGGCAATCTCTTCGAGCGCGTTCAGCGCCTCCTCGACAGTCTCAGCGCCACGGTCGACCGCCTGACTGGTCTCCTCGACCTCGGAGACGGTCTCGTCGGTCTGTTCCTGTGCCTCGTCGATGATAGACTCGATTTCGCCTGCGGCCTCCTGGGTCTCTTCGGCGAGCTGTTTAACCTCGTCTGCCACGACAGCGAATCCTTCGCCGGCCTCACCGGCGCGCGCAGCCTCGATGTTCGCGTTCAGCGCGAGCATGTTCGTCTGGTCCGCAATCTCTGTGATGACGGAGACGATTTCCCCGATGGTGTCCATCTGGTCGTCGAGCGTGTCGATTTTTGTGACGGTCTGTTCTGTCTGGTCCTCGATTCGTCCCATCTCCTCGATTGCGCTTGCAGCCGCCTCCTGGCCTTCTTCGCCCCGCTCGACGGCCTCCTCCGCTGTCTCGGCGACCTGTGCCGCCGAGGATGCCGCCTCCTCAATGCTCGCCGAGAGGTTACTCATCTCCGAGGAGACCTCACCAAGACTATCCGTCTGTTCGTTCGTCGCAGCAGAAATCTCCTGTGTGCTGTTGCTGACAGTCTGGCTGGCGTCCTCTATCTCGTGAGCACCGACGACGACGTCCTGACTTGAGTCGGCAACGTCCTCACCGAAGGCCATTACGTCGACCAGCGTCTGTTCTATTTCGTCGACCATCTTGTTGAACTCCGCTGCGACGTGTGCCATCGCTTCGCTCTCGCTGTCAGTCTCCATGCGCCGGGTGAAGTCGCCGTCTGCGACCGCCTGCATGACCTCGTTGTACCCCTGTGCGGTCTGTTCGAGGTGTTCGTTCATCCGCTCGGCCTGCTTGCGGGCCTTCTGTGCTTCTTCCTGGGCTTTTTGTGCGTCTTCCCGGGAGGTCTCTGCCCGGTCGAGTGCCGACTGTGCCTCAGAGATGCGGTCTTTGAGCTGGACCCGCATCGTGTCGAACTCCTCGTAGAGGTCCCCAATCTCGTCGCGACGCGTCGTCTGGAGGTCGACATCGAGGTCACCGTTGCCCATTGCCCTGGCGCGGTCGACCAGCCGGTCGAGTTCGTTGGTCGTCAGTCGCCCGCCAACGACTGTGACACCAATGAGGATTGCGAACGTGAGGACCATCGTCACCAGAAAGCTCTGGAGCACCTGGTCTCGCAGCGAGAACGCCGTGTCCTGAGGCGTCTGATTTACCACGGTGAGGTCCTCGTTCGTACTCAGCGGTCGATACGCAAAGATTGTCCCGTCCCCTGACTCGATTGTTGTTCCGTTTTCCACATTCGGCATCGTCCCCTCGTACTCACCGCCGATTATCCGGTCGCCGTCGGGGCCGATCACGGTCGTCGTCGCTCCTTCGATGGCCTGTTCGATACGCGGACCCACTGCCGAGGAGTTGATTTCGGCCAGTATCACGTCATTAGAGACGGGAATCCGCCAGCCAAACGCTATCACGTCGGTCCCGTCGGGAGCCGTATACGTCTCCGGTAGCACAAACGTCGACTGCTCGAAGAGCGTCTGGTCGTAGCCCATATCGTAGAGGTTCTCGCTCGTAAATTCGTCGGTGGTGCTTGCTTCCACAACCCCCGAGTCCGTCGAGATGTAATGCATTGCACGGAAGTTGTCACTCGACTCGACAGGCGTACGCAGTCGCGTCATCACCAGGTCAGGGTTTTGTGTCTGGAACTCGCTGCTGCTCCCCACTTCAGTCCGGAGACTGGCGAACTCGTCGTGGCGGTTCTCGAACCAGTTGCTGTAGGAGTTGTCGTGGTTGATTGTCGTCGCCTCTATCTGACGGTCGACTTCGTCGTCGAGGTCGGCGCTGATACCGAGGTAGAAATATCCGCTAATAAGTCCGCCGAGAAGAATGACAAGCAACATCCCAGCCAGCACCTTCACCAAGAGATTCTCTTGGACGACCGAGGGGACCACCCGCCTCATAGCCCGCACGACGGCGTTGTCCGGCGTCTCCTGGTCTGTGCCATTCACAGAGGGGCCGTCACTGTCTGGCTCTCCGGATTGTCCGCTGCCCCCGTCGGGTTCGGTACTGTCGGCGTCTGAGTGCTCGGTGTGATCGTCGCCTGAGACTGGTGTCCCACCGTCACAGACCAGCGGTCTTTCGGAGTCAGCAGTTTGTTCGGTACTGGCACCACCTGAAGAATCCGATGCGGTTCGCAGTTTCTTGAGGATTGTACGCAACGTTTTAGACATGGTATTTCTCCATGGTGAACAGGCCAACGTGGAGGGCTGTTGCCGTCAGATAGACCTGTCCTGCCTGAATATCCGCTAAGACATTGCCCTGCATGATAAGTCATTATATTACGGCCTAATATCCACGGTTATAACTATTGAAAATGCTGTACTTCTTCATCGATGACGTGTGTGAGTATCAAGCGCGGATAACCCAGTGGTCGTCGGCCTGTCGTTCGAGAGTCGCTTGCTCGCGGAGTTTGACGATGTAGCCGTTGGGCTGGACGAGACGTTCGTGATCAGCGTCGACCCGGACTAGGTTCCCGATAAGCTGTGCCGACGGGGGTTTCTGTGCCGCACCACAGTCGTAAATCGTCAGCAGTTCTCGTCCTGCTTCCTGTTCGTGGACGATGACGTGAGCGTGTCTCGGCAGTTGCCACTCGTCGTTCCCGGCAGTTGAGAGATGGTTCATATCGGAAGAACGGTACGGAGTTGCTTGTATGCACTGGAACGTGGCTTACCGACAGACTGCCTCCTCTGAGCTATTCGACGGTGGACAGGCCACCGCCAGCGACGATCGCTGCGGCGGCCAGCAGTGACGCCCCGAGTACGACGAAATCGTCACTCGGTTCAAGACCACCGATACCCGCGGCTGCATCGACGATGAATACCGTGACAAACAGGCTTAGGATAGCGAACGCGAGCATGACAATTGCTGCGATGATACTACTTGCGAGCGCGCCAAAAGAGTCGAGTGGTCCTATTGTATCTGTCTGGTGTTTGGGATTGCGTATATGTCTCTTGTTGTTTTATAAACATAACAAGTTCCGACAATAATTGGGCCAGGTCGACAGACCAGCAGTCGCTGAGGTCCGAGTGGGTGGCTCGTACCGTTGTCGTAACGCTAAAGAGTCGAACGAACAACTTACGTATAAGATGAATCAGAATCGTTTCGTCCGAAGGGGGTGGTTCTGTGGGTATTGAGATACGCGAGTCACCCGTCTCGGACACGGAGTTTGCGGAGATGGAGCAGTTTGTTCGCGATTATTTGGAGGCGAGTGTGGCCAGCGAAGACGAAGGCGGTCGGATGCGATGGTACCCGTGGCACTCTGCGGAATATCGATTCAATCATATTCGAAATGTGGTCGATCTATCAGGGGAGATAGCCGGAGCAGAAGGTGCCAACAAGGATATCACGCAGGTGGCTGCGCTCTTTCACGACATCGCCAAACTCGAAGTCGACCAAGACATCCACGCCGAGGAGGGTGCTCGTATCGCACGGGAGTATCTGAAGACACACACCGACTACCCCCAGTCCTTCGTCGACCAGGTCTGTCGGTCCGTCCGTGACCACTCCTACCAGGGAGATCTTGAGGATCTATCCCTTGAGACCCAGTGTCTCATCGAAGCAGATATCCTCGACAAAATCGGTGCAAACGGAGCGGCATTACTCCTGTTGCGCATGGGGTATGAGTCCCGAACCCATATGGATAGCGCCGAGATGGTGACTCGCGTGCTCGAACGCGGCCAGGAGGCACGCAACCGCGTGCGGAGTCAGTCCGCAGAGGACATCGCGGATCGACGGCTCAAGCGCGTGCGCTGGTTCCAGGAGTGGCTCGAAGACGAGGTCGTCGGAATGGAGCGGTGAGCGTCTCGGTCACAGCAGCGTACTGATTCCGTCCCACAGAAAGAGGACTCCGAAGACGGCGAGAATGAGCGCGCTCGCACCCGCGACGACCGGGGCCAACGTGTCGATGCGATTGTCGGTCGCGACGAGTACCGCCGGAAAGCCGGTAACCCAGACGACGATTCCCCCAAAAAAGCCGGCCAGGAGCGCGATACTCCCAGTCTCGACGACCACGAGACCAGCGGCTGCGTCGCCGACGTATGGCATATGCGACAGGACGTCTATCGTACCAGGGTCGAGCATCGCGACGCCGACTGTCAGCCAGAACAGAATCTGAAACGGGTTTGTGAGCGCGAGAACGAGCGCCTTCTCGAATCCTCTGGACTCGCCAGTCACGTCCGCACCGGTCAACGTCTCCTGTGTGCTCTGTATCGCATCCACCGCAAAGTACAGCATGAGTACGCCCCCAAAAGTTATCATCGCTCCCCGGAGCAGCGGCCACTGTTCGACAACCGTGGCGACGCCGGCAAGCGCCAGCACAAAAAAGATGATATCCGCGGTCATCGCACCTGTGCCGGCGATGACACCGGCTACCCATCCCCGAACAACACTCTCCTCGGCAATTATTGCGTTCATCGGACCCGGTGGCGCTGCAAGAGCCAACCCGAAGAGTCCGCCAGCGAGAATCGAGAGGACGAAAGATGTGGCCATCGCTACCGAGTTGCACGTCAGATATGATAAAAATATCGTGACTGATAATAACTATCAACACAACCCTCTCGGCGCAGAGATGCGCTATCTGCGGACCTATTACTTAAACGAAATGACTGGCCAATTCGTTACGTTGCCAGACCGGTAGTTGTGGGGTGGCTGACCTCGTAGTCCTCCTCGTTGATACCGATAAGGGCCCACTCGTAATCAAGGTCGGCCGCTGTGAGACGGTCGGCTACCCTGTCTACGGAATCCGACCACGTGACAAAACAGCGAAACTGCCCGGAAGCAGGCGGTTCTTCGGGCTCGGCCATCGGCACCACGTCGACGACACGCCACTTTCGTTTGGCGCGCAGGCTGGGGCCGTCGGTCGCTACCTCGTAGCCGAGGTCGGTGAAGATGGATTCAGCTTCTTTGCGAAGGGTTGTGGTAATTGCCCCCATACGTGACTTCATACCACAGGAGAGGTAATAAACGTATTCAAAAGGCAGTAAAATGACAAGAACTCGGGCTACTCGTGGGCGGCGTCCCACTCTTCAGCTTTGGTCCGGTTGCTACAGACGTTGCACTGGACTCGGCCCATGGCATCAACAGCGTTGTCGAGCGTCTCGCAGTTGGTACAGTAAAATCCCCAGCGTGTCGTCCGCTGTTGGTCTGTGTAGACGATATAGAACGGCCCTTTCTGACCGCGTCTGCCTGTGTCGGTGTCGACAAATCGGCTTACGTCATCCGAGTCGGTTACGGTCTTCATGATGACCGATACGGGTTCCAGACCCAAAATCGCTTCTCATCCTACAGGTTCGTCGTAATGTATTCAAGCAGGTCAGCGACAAACGCCGGCTCATACGACCAGAGTCCGTCCCAGACCTCGTCTTCGCGTTCGATCGCGAGCAACGCCGCAGGCGCCAGGTCGGACCCTTCGGGTGGGTCGTGGATGACAAACCACGAGGTCTGGAAATCGACACCGTGGCCGGCGTGCGCGACGACCGAAAAGCTGGGCGACGGATACCACCCGGGTTGGCCGTAGACGTGCACGTCCGCCGCCGTCTCCGCGACCCGCTGGTAGACCTTCTTCGTTCCCTGTTCGTCCTCGATACGGGAGAGTCGCTGGAACGACGAGCGGAGCGTGCCGTCGCCCTCGATGTAGGCTCGTTTCTCGATGTACCGCGAGATGAGCACGAGGAGGAGTTTCTCGGTGTCCGATTCGGGGTATCCCCTGAGCGTGAACAGCGTTCCGGTGAGCGAGTCGAGCACGTCCGGGACGGTCGTCTCTTCGAGCGACCGCGTCCCGGTGGTGAACAGGTCCGTGTTCACCATCAAGATCGTATCCTGCAGCGCCCGCAACGGCGAGCTCGCTACCACTTCGTCACCTTCGAGCAACACGACGGTGTCGTCCTCGAACTCCTCGCTGACACCTTCAGAAACAGAGACGTCTTGCTCGACAAACAGCTTCTCGATCATTAACTGAAACGGCGCTGGCTCTGTCCGGTTGAGGACAGCGATGGAGCGTTCTGGAGCCTCGGCTCTCTCCAGAAACTGTTCGAGTGGCATCTGCTCACGGCTCTGTACCACCTGGAGTGGTTTGAATCTACTGGCATACGCAAGGAAAGTTGGGTCCCGGCGAGGCGTGTAGTCTACTTCCAGTTAGTTGTGTCCGTCTCAGATTGGAGTTCGCCCTTCGCCCGGCGGCGGCTGGGGTAGAAGGTAAGAACCGCGACCGCGAGATAGAACGTACCGACACCCCCTAGAACAACCACACCCGGAATACCACCGACCGCCGCGGTCTGGACGATTCCGTTCGACGAGCTCGCGAATACGGTCAGACGGATACCCCACGCGAGGATGAGAACCGAGATAAGCGGAAAGTAGATGCGCCGCAGCCGCCGGGAAACAGCTTCGATAATCGGCGTCTTTATCTTTGGCTCCCGGAAATCCTCGCTGAGAAGCTCCCGCCAGTTTGTCTGCTCGACCCCCTCAGAGTCGAGTGCGTTCGCGAAAACATTCTCTTCCAGCACGCGCACTCGAGAGCGCCAGATGTCGTAGACGCGGTATCGACGGGTTTCGATGCCCAGAAACACCGTGACCATCACGACACCCACCAGTACGACATAATGCGGACGGGAATCACTCGAGAACGCCCACGTGAGCAGTGACGCCGTCATCACGACAGCCCAGTTGGTCGTGCGGTCGATACGCGTCCGCCAAGAGGTTGTTCGGCCAAGTTCGCCGCGGTAGGCATGCCCCATCAGCGAGAGGAAATCGGAGCGGTCGTCGGCCGCCTCGCCGGCGACTTCGCGCTCCTCGCGTGACTCTGGGTCGAAATCCTGAGAGGAGTCTGTCATAGCCGGGAGTACAACGGGCGGACAGGTAAACCCAGGCGGCCTAATCGTTCTGGACGATGTCCGTCTCCGGACTCTCTTCGACGGCGGTGGTCAACGAGACGTTGAGCAACGCCATCGAGAGAAAGCCACCGAGAATAGTCACGACGTTTTTCACCGCGTGGTCGACGATTGCGGCCGACAGCGCAACGACCGCGCCGATAGGAGTCAGTGCCACGATGAGTAGTGTGAACGCCCCCTCGTAGAGCCCGATGCCGCCAGGGGACAGTGGAAGCACCTTGGCGAGGTTGCCGACGCTGACGGCGAAAAAGCCCGCGCCGACCAGCAGTGCCAGCGAGACATCAACCCCAAAAGCCAACAGGACGATGATGCCGACGACGACATCCAGTATCCAGATGACCAGGCTGGTTACGCCGACACGAGTGAACGCGGTGCGGTCCTGAGCGACCGTCTGGATGTCGCCGACGAACTGCTCGATAACGCCAGCGACGTACTCGGCGTAGCTGTCAGAGCTTAGCCGCCGAACCGCCGGGCGGACATAGTTCCTGTCGCGTTGGGCGGTGTAGACGATGAGAACGACCGCAGCCACCGCGGCTAGTCCGACACCGGCGGCGACGACAAGCGCTGTCTGCCCGCTTTCACCCTCGCTGCCCTGGACCGGGTCCCCGACGAGGGCGGCCTCTAGTTCGCCGAGCGAGCCTGTCAGCGCCAGCCAGAGTAACACCACCCCTGCCATGAATGTGATTGTAAGCAGGTCATAGACTCGCTCGACGGCAAGCGACGCAAACCCGGAGGGGTAGGGGATGTCGCGTCGTGCCTTGACGATGTACGCTCGCACCGCGTCACCGGCTCGTGCGGGAAAGACCAGGTTGCCTGTCTGGCTGATAAACACCGCGCCGGTCAGGAAGTCCCAGCGCTCGTGATACCCAATCGTCGCGAGAATGTCGCGGTATCGCAGCCCACGCAGCGGCCAGGAGAGCAGATAGACGACCGCCGCAGCCAGAATATACAGCCGATTCGCATCGGCCATGCTGTCGAGTACTTCCGACGGGTCGAGATAGAGCGTCATCAGGGCAAGCGAAAGGAACACGAGGATACTGCCCGCAGTGAGCGTCACGGTTCGCGTGATGCGTGGACTGACAGAGAGCTGCCACCAGGTCCGCAGTATCTGGCTCCCCATCCCGAACACGTCACGGACGATATCCACTTTCGAGTCGCCTTTGGGTGTCCATCTGACGGGGAACTCCTTGACGCGATACCCTGCGCGCTGGGCGCGTACCAGCAGCTCCGTGTCCCAGAACCAGTGTTCGTCCTCGACATCGTCGAGCAGCGAGAACAGAGCCACACGGTCGAAGGCCTTGAATCCACACTGGTGGTCTCTGAGGTTCGAGCGAAGGAACAGCCGGACCAGCGAGTTGTAGCCAAGGCTAGGAAGCCCGCGTTTGGCTGGTCTGTCGGCCTCGCTGTTGGAGAGCCAGCGAGAGCCGGTCGCTACGTCGTACTCTCCCGAGCGGACGGACTCAACTAGTTCCTCCAGGTGACCCATGTCGGTCGCCAGGTCAGTATCGAAGTAGACGAGTGTCTCTCCGTTGGACTCCTCGAAGGCGTATTCGAGAGCGCCACCCCGACCTAGTCGCTTGTCAGAATGGATGTGTCTGACAGCCGCGTGTGTGGCGGCGAGTTCTGTCGCAATCTCCGGCGTACGGTCTGCACAGCCGTCTTCGGCGATGATGACCTCGAAGGCTCCCGCCGGGAGGAACGATTCGAGCGTCGACAGCGTCGTCCCGACGGTCTCGGTGATCGTGTCGGCCTCGTTGTACGCCGGGAGGACAACACTGACCTCGACGGCCCGACTCATTGTTTGCTCTCGTCTGGCGGCGAGTAAGAACTTTCTGGACTTACTTTTACTGTGATGTGGTAACAAACACGAAAGCTACATACTCTAACCGCCACAGACTGGGGTATGGACCGAGAACTTGGTCGGCGGGCCCTCTTTAGCGGGCTCGTCGGTGCAGGGACAGCAGGTGTCTATTTCTCGGCGGCGAATGGCCCTCTCGACCAGTTTGCGCCGCTTTCTGGATCTGTCTGGAAGTCAGCACGCGCAGACAGAGGCGATACCGTCGACAGCCCCTACGGCTCCGCCACAGTCCGCTACGACGAAGCAGGCGTCCCACACGTGAGCGCCGACGACGAGCAGGCGCTGTATTTCGCGGTCGGATACACCCAGGGGACAGACAGGCTCTTTCAGATGGACCTCCAGCGACGGCTCTACCGTGGACAGCTGTCGGCCATCGTCGGAGCCGGCGCGCTCGATACCGACCGGTTTCACCGACAGATGGGGTTTTCAGACGCCGCCGAAGTCACCGCCGAGAACCTCGACGAAACCGCGGTCGCTCCGATTCTCGACGCCTACGCTGACGGAGTCAACGCTGCCATGGAGAACGAGACGCTCTCGCTCGGGTTCAAGCTGCTCGATTACGAGCCCGAGGAGTGGACCCGGACGGACACAGCCCTCATCGAGAAGATTATCGCCTGGCAGTTGACCGGGAGTTTCAAGACGCTTGAGACTGCGCTCGTGCGCGAACGCCTCGGAGAGCTGTTTACCGAAGAACGGGGCGCAACACTGACCGCGGAGCTGTTCCCGTCGCGGTTCGACGATGTCGACCCGATACTTCGGGACCACCACGACGCCGGCACGTTCACTGTTGGCGACGGCGACCTCAGCTCGCCGTCGGCCGAGAACCGCTCGGTCCCCGGCAAAACGCTCGTCGACTGGGCCAAACGGTTCGAGCCGGCAGAGGCGGTCGGCTCGAACAGCTGGGTCGTCGGTCCCGAACTAACGGAGGGCGACGCGCCGATTCTCTCGAACGACCCCCACCTCGGGCTCCAGGCCCCGCCAACCTGGTACGAGATGCATATCGACGGCCCCGAGCACCGCGCCCGTGGTGTCACGTTCCCGGGTGCGCCGGTGGTCGTCATCGGGGAGAACGACGACGGCGCGTGGGGATTTACCAACGCCAACGCCGACGTCATCGACTTCTACCAGTACGACCACGACGGCGAGACGTATCAGTACGGCGACGAGCGCCGAGAGTTCGACGTTCGGACCGAGGAAATCGAGGTCGACGGCGGGCCGAACGAGACCGTTGAGGTGCGAAAGACGGTCCACGGCCCGGTAATCGAGGAAGACGAACAGGAGGTCGGCGTCGCCTGGACCGGCCATACGGCGACCGAGACGATGCTCTCGTTGTACGAACTCAGCCACAGCGGCGGCGTCGACGACGCCGTGGCGGCCGCCAAGCAATTCGACTCGCCAACACAGAACATGGCGTACGCCGACCGCGACGGCAACACGCTCTACTACATGACCGGGCGCATTCCCATTCGACGAACCAACAGCGAGATGGTCCGAGGCGACCAGATTTTCGACGGCTCCGCCCGCGAAGGAGAGTGGGAGGGGTTCGAACCGTTCGGCGAGTCGAGCTGGGAGGGGTTCGTCCCGCGGTCGGCCAACCCGAAGGTCCGAAATCCGGAGTATTTCGCGACGGCAAACCAGCAGATCGTCCCGGACGACCAACTCGATTACTACCTCTCAGACGGATACGCCAGCCCGTACCGTGGGCGACGCATCTACGACCTGCTCGACCGCCGAGTCGCAAGCGGCGAACCGATAGACGCCGCGTTCCTCCAGGAGGTCGCTCGCGACACGTTCGACGGCCGCGCTGCGGTGCTGGTCGACTCGCTTGTCGAGGCGGCTCGGGAGAGCGATGACGATGAGCTCGACGACGTTGCCGACACGCTCGATGCCTGGGACTACCACCTCGACGCCGATTCCAGAGCCGCGCTCGTCTGGGTGGAGTTTTTCGACACCTACCGCGACGAGATTTTCGAGGAAGCCTTCGAGGATGCCGACCTCGACTCCTCGTACTATCCACAGGACGCAGCGCTCGTCCAGCTCGACGAAAACAGCCCCTGGTTCGGCTCGCGCAGCCGTAAGACGGTGATGCGAGCGGCCCTGAAGGAGACCGTCGCGGACCTAGAGGCGATGGACGCCGAGGTGTACGGAGACGTCAACCACACGGGTCACATCAGCCACTTGACCGAACTCGACTTTCTGGACTACCCCCGCTACTCACGGGGGGGTTCCGACCAGACGGTCTGGAACTACGACAGGACCGGGCCGTGGGGCGGGAGCTGGGAGATGCACGCCGACCTCGACGGCAACCTGTTCGGTATCCTGCCGGGCGGCAACTCGGGGCGATACTTCTCTGATCACTACGACGACCAGCTCGAGCGGTGGGCAAACGGCGAGTACCGAACCCTCTCGCGGGAGTCCGAGGGAGACGTGGCCGTCGAATTCGAGGGGGGAGACGAATGAGCGACAGGTCGCGGTCCTGGCTCGTGCTCCTCCGCGAGGACGACCAGTACCACTGGCTCGCGCTGACTGTGGCCTGTCTCCTCGGAGTCGCCTTGGCAACAGTCCACTGGACCGGCCTCGTCCTCGGAGGTGCGTTCGTCGGGATTCTGTCGACGACGCTGAAGCGGGCGCTTCTCGCCGGTGCAGGGTTCGGGATACTGGTTGTCGTCGTCTGGGCCGGGCTGTTGCGATTTGCCGGCAGCTTCGGAGACGTGACAGCGATGAACGAGATAGCAATTTTGCCCGTCGGTATCGCGCTCGGGCTGGCAATACTCGGAAGTACGCTCCGCGGAGCGTTCGCGTGAATCAGACCGTGCGCCGGACCAGGTCGCTCACCGTATCAACGAGGTCGTCGACCGATTCGCTCTCGGCGTAAACACGGATGTACGGCTCTGTGCCGCTCGGCCGGACGAGCGTCCAGCCGTCGTCGGGAATATCCAGGCGGATGCCGTACTCCGTCTCGACGGCGGCCTCGGGGAACTGCTCGGGGAGGGCCGTTTCGAGTTCGGCCATGACGTCGGCCTTGTGCTCGTCGGGGCAGTCGACGCTCACCTTCCTGTAGGGCCGTTCTCGGACCGGTTCGCGGAGGGCGTCGAGACTCGACTCCGCGACGAGTCGCGTCAAAAGCGCTGCCGACGCGACCGAGTCAATCCAGCCCCCGAATCTCGGATGGATGTGTTTCCAGGGCTCGGCCGCAAAGGCCACCTCGGTGTCGTCGGTGCCGGCCGCCCGCGCCGAGGCGATTCCCTCGTGGAGCGCACCGAGGCGGACGCGCTCGACCCGCCCGCCTGCAGCCTCGACACGGTTGTCGATTCGTCCCGACGCGTTCGGCGTCGTGACGACCACGGGGTCGGCGGCCTCGCTAGCGCGGACCGCGTGTTCGGCGAGAATCGCCAAGACGGTATCTTCGTGGACGACCTCTCCCTCGCCGTCGATAACGACGATTCGGTCGGCGTCTCCGTCGTGGCCGAGGCCGAAGCTCGAAGGGCCGTCGGCGACGAACCGGCGCAGGTCGGTGAGGCTCTCTGCGGTCGGTTTGCTCTCCCTGGCGGTGAATCTGCCGTCGACGTTCGCGTTGAGTGAGTGAACGTGTGCCCCCAGCGTCGTCAGAACCTGTGGGACAGCAAGACTCGCCATCCCGTTGCCGCAGTCGACCGCAACAGTCATCTCTGGCGTCTCGCCGTACTGGGTCGCGTAGTCGACGACAGCGTCCCGATACTCGTCGATTACATCGATCGATTCGGCGGACCCCCAACTGTCCCAGTTGGAAACTGGCTGTTCCGACTCGACGCGGTTCTCAATTCGCTGTTCCCCTGCTCTATCGTACTCCTGGCCGTCCTCAAACAGCTTGATGCCGTTGTCAGAGGGTGGGTTGTGACTGGCCGTGAGCATGACACCGTGTCGCCCCCGTGAGGCGAACGCCAGCGCCGGCGTCGGAAGCTGACCGGCCCGGCACACGGTCGCCCCAGCGCTGGTCGCGCCGGCCTCGACGGCGGCCGCGAGTGAAACGCCCGTCTCCCGACCGTCCCGACCGACCACGACGGTCCCATCTCCCTCGACGGCGTCGGTTCCGACCGCGCGCCCGACTGCGAGCGCGAGTTCGGGTGTCACCTCTGTCACTGGGCCTCGAATACCTGCTGTCCCGAACAGTTCCATGCGAGAGCGTAGAGAGTCGGCGCATATATGGGTGGCTCTTGGGGGCGAACCGCCGCGCTTTAATCGCTGAACAGCTTCTGTAGAGATACGCGTGGCTATCACCGACAAAATCTATATTAAAAACCACCAGCAGCTAGCCTCACAGCTCGAAACGTCGTTTCCAAAGAGTGCCTTCAGCGGCGCGACACTCGATATTCTCTTCCAGGGCGAGGGGCTGGCGAAACTCGACGAGGCGACCCAGGACCGCGTCCTCGATTTCGCGGAGGACTTCCTCGACTGCGACTGCCAGGCAAATCCCCACTGTGGCTGTGCCGAACGCAAGTTCATCGGCTACCTGCTCGAACTCCGCGAGCAGGGGATGGGACCAGACGCCATTGTCGACGTGATGGGCGACGACTACATGCTGTATGCCTACCCCGGCGACGTGCTCTCCTTCCTGGATAACTCGATTCGAACCCTCGAAGCCGCGGAGATGCTGGCGGATGTCGACGGCCATCCCGAGAAGGCCGACGAACTCCGGGGTGTCCGCGAGAACCTGGCTCGGTGAATACGACGCCAGCCAGGGCTAATAGATAGCCTCCAGAGACTGCACGACAGATGACTCACAACACAGTTAGCGTGTCGTAGAATCGTTCGCAACTGCTCAGTAGGGATGTGCATTGGTCAGATTCCGTTTCGATACGTTCGGGGTATGCCAGGTTCACCAGTACTTATTCAAGCGTACTACTGCGAGAGGACGTGTGGAAAAGACAGTTTTTAGACGGGAAGACAGAGGTGAAGACGCAGTCGCAGCGACAGCAGTCAGAACACGCCACGAGGGGTACGACCACGTTCAGCTAGACGGATTCGTCGCACCTGGAGACACACCGAAAGACCAAGCTGATCGCGCCCTCTCGTTCGCCGAGACGTTTCTTAGCCGGTACTGTGACGGGCAGCTCTCAGACGTCACCATGATTCGCCACTACGTTCGTGAAGACCTCTTACCGGAGGCAGAGGCGGAAATCGGGGAGGCCTGTCGGGACTACTTCGAGCCACCAGAGCTACCAGGTACCGTGATGGTCGGTGTGAGTGACATAGTCGGCGGAGACCACGCAGTAAAAATGGAGATAGAAGCGACGATACCACACGACGAATCCGACGTTGAAGTGGTCGAGTTGCCGCCACCGCCGGGGTATGTCACAAGTGACGATAGAACAGAGTGAGGGTGGCGAACAGAGTATTCAACCACGGCTAGCAGTTCGCGTCAATAGATTACGCCGCTGGAGTGTGCGTTGGCAACTCCGTGAGGCCCTTTTGACGACAGGCACACAGTGGTAACACTGCGCCAACACCTCTCTGGGACACCCGACAGCTACCGGACCACACCGTCGACGAGGAGATACTCCACTCGGACAGTGTTGTCGGCGAACCACTCCTGGAGACAGTCGAGCGCGTCGCGCCGGAGTCGCTCTCTCGATTCCTTCTGGTCGAGTCGCTGGAGCGCGGGCGAGAGCGGGCCGGCCTCCTCGGCGAACTCCTGCCAGAAGTGCTGTGGCGAGACGTACCGGAACCGCAGAACACGTCGCTGGAAGCTCAGCTCACACCGGTCGCCGAGTGTCTCTCGCACGAACTCCGGGGTCCCCCACCGCAGGTGTCCGCGGGGGTCGTGGTCCGGGTAGGTGGTGTGGTTGGTGAGAATGTCCGTCAGCGCGCCGACGAGGCCGTCTGGCGACCATGCAGTAAAGGCAACCCGACCGCCCTGCCGGGTTACGCGACACATCTCGGTTGCGGCCTGGTCGGCAGCAGGCGCGAACACGTGCCCGAAGTTCGACATCGCGGCGTCGAACCGGTCGTCGCCGAAGGGAAGTGACTCCGCGTCGCCCTCGGTCCAGCCGATGTCGTCGTATGCGGCCAGGCCAGCGTTGCCGCCGGCGAGTTCGAGCATCGGCTGACTCGCGTCGAGGCCGACCACGTCGGCCCCCTGTCTGCGTGCGGTGAGCGCGACGTTGCCGGTGCCACAGCCAACGTCAAGCACGCGGTCGTCTGGGCCGATACCGGCCGTACTGACCAGCCGCGCCGTCGCCGGGAGCAGGTTCGATGCGAGTGACGGATACTGTCGAGTCGACCAGATATGTGTTTCTCTCGACGCGTCGGTATCGCTCATCACTGTCGAACAAGAGCGGGAGGCAGTTCAACTCTCGGAATGTTACGTCCGGTGGACCTCGTGACGGCCGAAGCCGTACCGGAGTCTGTTCGCGAGACGGCGCGAGAAGCGATCGTTCCTGCTCGCGAACCGCTCGGCGAGCGCCTGGTAGATAAGCGGGAGCGGAACCTCCTGTTCGAGACTCTCCTGAACCGTCCAGGTACCGGTCGACCCGCCGGCCACGTGGTCGGCCACGTCGCCGAGGTCGCCTCCTTCCTCGCGGAACGCCTCCTCGCAGAGTTCGAGCAGCCATGAGCGGATGACTGCGCCGTTGTTCCAGGTCTTTGCGACGGCCTCCAGGTCGAGGTCGTACTGACCCTCGTGAAGGAGCTCGAACCCCTCGCCGTAGGCCTGCATGAGGGCGTACTCGACGCCGTTGTGGACCATCTTGACGTAGTGGCCCGCTCCGCTTTGGCCCATCCGGTCGTGGCCGTCGGGTCCGGTGGCGACTGCGTCGAACACTGGTTCAAGCTCCTCGTAGGCCCACGCGGGTCCACCGACCATGAGCGAAAATCCCAGATCAGCACCTGCAGGCCCACCGCTTGTCCCGCAGTCGAGATACGCTGCCTCGGTCGCCTCTGCGCGACGGACAGAGTCCTCGAAATGAGAGTTCCCGCCGTCGACGACGATATCCTGGTCGGTTAGTGACGGTTCGAGTTCGTCGAGTGCGGCGTCGATTGGGTCACCGGCCGGCACCATCAGCCAGATGCACTTTTCGGCTCCGAGCTGGTCTGTCAGTTCCTCCAGAGAGCTCGCACTCGAGGCCCCACTCTCTTCGGCCCGTTCGATAGCCTCCTCGTCTACGTCGAAGGCCACGACATCGTGGCCCGCCGAGCGTACCCGGTCGACCACAATCTGTCCCATTCGTCCGAGTCCGATAACTCCGAGTTCCATACCAGCCACTCAGGGGGGAGGTAAGTAGTGGTTGTGATTCGAACTAGAGCCGGCAGCTTTCTTGGGTCGGTCAAAAACGGGAAGCAGAGGGGGGAAGGGGGGAGTGGCACCCAAAACGGGTGCACCCTGGAATAAATCGGTATTTTATAAGAACTTTCTGGTCTGACGGTCAGTCGCCAGGCTGTGGTGAGCGCAGATTGCCGGCCCGGCGCTCTCTGACAGACAGCTGGAATCTGTTGTGGATGGTTTCGTGTAACCGGCTTGCCTCTTCGATGTCGATGTCGAGTGCGATACCGTTACCGCCCCAGAATCCACCGGAACTCGCCGTGTCGACGACCAGCGTTCCGAGCCGGCGACGCCGCTGGAAGACGGTCTGCGAGACAGAGACAGTCTGCACTCGATAGTACGGGACGACTGTTGTCTGTCGGGTCCAGAACCCAGACCGCGTGATGACATAGTTTTCGTCGCAGTAGTACCCAAGATTGACCCACTTGAGATGTGCTGCGGGCGGGACCAGCAGCCAGAGCACGACGCCGAGATACCAGTCCGAGAGAACACCTGTCTGAAGATGTATTCCCCCGAGGGCTGCGACCAGGACAGCGACGAAAATCGTATACCGCCCGACGTATCGGATTCGCGCACGTTTTGGCGGACGGTTGAACGAGATCTCACCGAAATCCTCGATTGTTCTGGCGAGGTCAAACAGGCGGGCCTGCTTTGCGATAGGAATCGCGGACTCGATATCGTCGTTGCCCTGTCCCGGGCCGTATCCCGCTGTCTCGATAGCGAGATTTCCGTAGCCCACAGCCCGGGCGATGACGTTCTCGCGAATCATCAGCGTCTGAATCTTCGAGAGAGGAATTGTCCCGTTGTACTGCTGGAAGAGACCCCGCTGGTACCGGAGCTCGTCCTCGTGGCGGACCAGTCGGAATGCGTAATACCGCAAGACCGCCTGGATGCCGCTGAGCACCCACAGGACGACGAGTGCAACCGCGGCGAGTGCCGGCCCCAGGAACAGCAATACGGCCAGCCGTGGCGACACCTGCTCTGCGGCAACAGGTGTTCCGAGGACGACAAAGAGGAGCACTACCAGCCCAAAGAGGTTGAAGTTGGCCGAGGTAAGGCCAAGAACAGCGAGCTCGCCGCTGTCGAGCTCGAACAGCGCGTCGTCGGGCTCCTCCGGGTCACGTTCAGCTTCGCCTCGTTTTCGCTCGCTGACAATTTCTTGGATTCGTGTCGCCTCGGGTCGACTGACATAACGGAGTCGCGCCTCGGTTTCGCCGCCCCCGGCGGTTTCGAGTCGGACTTCAGCGATACCCAACGCGCGCTGGAACACGTTTTGTGCGATGTCGACGTTCTGGATGCGGTCGAACGGAATCTCTCGCTCGCGGCGCGAGAACACACCTGAGTAGATATCGAGCGTGTCTGGGGAGATACGATACTCGTACCGTTTGACGTAGGCAAACTCCCAGACAGCGACCGCCGTGAGACCAAGCAAGACGAACGAGCCGAACACAAGAATCGATGTCCCCGAACCCCCGGCACCTCCCTGGCCGCCGTCACCGCTGGAAAACAGCGCCGAAATGACAACGAGACCGACGATTCGGTAGGCGTTTTCCAGAATACGGTACGGGACAGAACGGTAGTCGAGATTCATCGTCAGACAGCGTCGTCTCCCTCGGCCTCGATTGCGAGTTCTTTTACCCGACGTTGCAGGTCTCGTGCTTCTTCCGGCTTGAGCCCCGGAATCGACACGTCAGCGCCTCGCGAGCCGGCGGTGTAGACGACGAGCGTCGACAGCCCCAACACCCGTTCGACGGGACTCTGGCTCGTATCGACGTGCTGGACGCGGACGTAGGGGACGAGCGACTGGACGTGCGTGACGACGCCGCGTTCGAGATAGATTGCATCGGCTCGTATCTGGTAGACCCACAGACGGTAGTGGAGGACGACCCAGACGAACCCAGCGAGCATGAGCCCGCCGGTCACTGCACCGGACCATAGCGGTGCAATATTGAGGGCACCGAACGCCCACACTGACAACAGGCCTGCGATAACCGCAGTGATAATAACTCTGATTGCCCAGCGAATCTGGACCAGTGGATTGAGTGACCGGCGGTCGGTCGTGTACTCGTGCAGTTTCTCGGGGGGTACCTCTCCCGACACCAGCGTCTCACCGGCCGGGAGATACGTGCCGAGGTCGACCCAGTCGTCTATCGTCTCATCAGCCACCGCGTCCGTCGACCCATCGGTGGTCGGACTGGCAAGAAAGTTGTCACGGGATTCAGAACCAGCAGCCACGTCTGGCGACGTTCGACTACGTTTCCAGGGACGTTGTCGGTCGGCTCCGGACCCATCGTGGGCGTGGCCCTCGTCGCGACCACCGGCCGTCGACCGGTCGTCAATCCCGTCGTGTCCCTCCGTCATTGGAGGTACTCAGGCTGGTAGACTGTTAAGTTCCAGGGTCAAAGGAAACGCGGCTACCGACTACGGGAGCTAACGCCACAACCCATAATGTATCTTTCCTGTCACCCACCCATACATAGTAATATTCATGTAATGATTTGTCTATAATTATAACTTAAATAGAGTCGAGCGTAAGAAACAGACAGTCGGCGTACCGCCGGGCTCACAACTCGATGGACAACTTTAATATATGTCGGTATTATCTGTAAAGTGGATTAATACATGTACGACCTGACGGGATTTCAGCGAGACCTGCTCTATGTGGTCGCAGGGAAAGAAGAGCCACATGGGCTCGCTATAAAAGAAGAACTGGAGAATTACTACGAGAGCGAGATTCACCACGGTCGTCTCTATCCGAATCTCGACACACTCGTCGAGAAAGGTCTCGTCGAGAAGGGCCAGCGCGACAGACGGACGAACACGTACGTCCTCACGCGCCGTGGGAGTCGGGAGATCGAGGCCCGTGACGAGTGGGAACGACAGTATGTCGAGAAATAGCTCTTGTGGGCCATAGACCACGTTACTGAGTGCAGTTGTGTAACTTCTATTCGAGCCGTCCAGTCCCTCCACAAGCTTCATACTTGACTCAGTGATATCTTCTCGTATGGAGGTTACTCGCGGACTCTTTCCGAAGCTACTGATTGGGACGTTCGTTGTCGCAGTTCTGTCCTTTGTCGTTCGGGGCTTCAGCCAGCTCGCCGTCGGGCAGGAGACGGCACAGCTCGTGTCCGCGCCGCTGTTTCTCCTCGCGTTCGCGCTCGCTATTCTGGCTTTTTTCTTCTCTTTGCTTGCCAAACTCGGCGTTATCGGCACCGACTTCTGAGGGTTGTTGGCGACAGCGTCTCACGGGAGCATCGTCCCGCGATCCAGCCCGTCTGTGCCCGTCGCTTCGACTTCACTCGGGGCCGAACTCGACACCGTCTTGCTGTTCGGCCTGCATCCGACGGATGACCGCACGGCCGCTGCCGGCCTGGTACCCGAACAGGACGCTCTTGGCGTACGCCTCGGCAACCTCGGTCGCGTGGACGAGGTTGTCCAGGTCGATGTTGATCGCGTAGAGCTCGATGCTGAACGGCACCTCGAGTCGGTCCTCGAACCCAGAGGCGATGACCTCGACCCAGTATGTCGTCTCGTAGGCCATATCGTAGATGGGGACGACGAACTCGTCGACGTACTCCGAGAGCGCATCGAGGTCGATGCCGCTTCGTTCTAGGAGGTGGCCGGGGTACGGGTCCGGATAGAGGGTGAGGTAGAGGTCGCCGGGGACGCGCTCGCGGGCTTGTGCGACGAAGTCGGTGATGACCTGGGCCCGCCACTGCGTTCGATCATCGAACTCGCTCGCCTCGAAGCGCCGGGTACACCGGTCACAGTGACAGTACTCTTCGCGTGGATAGCCAACGTCGTCGAGTCGGACATCCTCGTTTGCCTCGACGGCATCGTCGATCATCTCCAGGATACCCTCGCGGTAGGTGTCATCGGTTGGGCAGATGTAGTCCCAGTCGAAGTACTCCCGCTCACGGGTCGCGCGCTCGCCGTCTTCAGAGACGGGTGCCAGCGAGGTGTCTCCTTCGACGGCCGCGTTGTCGCCGAAACACGAAATCATGTTGACCGCACCGCCGACCGGAGTGGTCGCGCGCCCGGTCACGTCTTTCATCTCGAAGAACACGCGCTCGAACTCCTCCCACGACACTTCCTCTTCGTTTCTGGTGACGGCGCCGTACATGCAGTCAAAAACGTGCTCCAGGAATGTAACTGTTCGAGAAATCAGTTGGTTGTCGGTGCGTCAACGGCCCCCTCAGTCCTCGATGACGAGCTTGTATACAAGGACGATTGCGACCAGCGCGAGGGCGAGTTTAATTTTCTTCGACATGCGTCCACATATAGATAACATCCGATAATAGTTTTTCCGGAACCTATCTCTTCCCAGTCACTCCTCTATCCGTCGCTCCGTGAGCACTTTGGTCCCCCGGGTCAAACGCCGCCTATGGGTCGGGACGAGTCGTTTGGCTGGCGTATCGAACAGGTAGTTGCACGGCACATCGGCGGAACACTTCCCCCTGAACGGGACCGACCGCTCGCGTTATCACCCATCCCGTCCTGGCTCGAGAACGTCGCCTTTCACCTCGTCTGGGTGCTCGTCGCCGTCAACCTCGCCGGGACCGCCTTTGGCTTCTACTACTACATTCCACAGCTCGATGAGACACCACTTCTCATGTGGCCAATTGTCCCGGTCAGTCCACTGGCAACAATGTATATTGGACTCTCGCTTGCGGCCTGGCGGCTCGGGTACAAGGGCCGTCTCGCACAGGTGTTGCACGTACTCGCCTTTGTTGGGTGTCTCAAGTACGGGCTGTGGACGGGCGTCGTCCAGTCGTTCATCGAGGAATCGGCGACCATTGAGCTCTGGCTCTGGCAGTTTCTCATCTGGAGTCACCTGGGAATGGCAATCGAGGCGTTTCTCGTCACCCGATACGCGCGGTTCTCGCTGTCGGCGGTCTTGGTGGGAGTCGGCTGGTACGTCTTCAACGACTTGCTCGATTACTTCGTCCCGGTCTTCGACGGACCACACCACACCTGGCTGAACGTTCTCCTCGTCGACGGTGAACAGGCGACCCCAAGCCCAGCCTTCGAGCTGGTGGCTGGCTGTGCCGTGGGGCTGACCCTCCTCGCGGCGGTGCTCTCGCTGTGGGCCTGGCGCGCGGTGGAAACGTCCCCGGAGTAGTCAGTACGTCTTTGCGAAGTAGGCCGTCTCCTCGGCGGCATCGCCACAGATGGCACACTCGTCGTGGATTGGCTCCTCGTCACGGTCGAGGGGAACCATCACGATTTCGGCCGCAATCGCGTCCTTGATCGGCTCTTCGCAGTCTTCGTCGCCACACCAGCCACACTTGACGTAGCCGCCATGTTGCCCAATGGTGCCGAGGATCTCCTCGCGACTCTCTGCCTCGCGAATCTCGCCTTCGAGTGTCTCCTCGGCGCTGGCGTACAGCTTCGCGAAGACGGTGTCGAGATGGTCCTCGGTAGTCTCTGCGATATCTGTCGCGTCGACAGTCGCGCTCTCCCCGTCGGGGCGATGGACGAATGTTGCGGTCTCCTCGTCCATCTCGTTTGGCCCGAGTTCGACCCGTAGGGGAACGCCTTTGAGCTCCCACTCGTTGTATTTGAACCCAGGGTTGCGGTGGTCTCGGTCGTCGAGGTGGACACGGATTCCGGCCGCTTCGAGGCGCGATTCGATCTCCTCGGCGTAGCCGAGAATCTCATCGACGTTGTCGTCCTGCCAGATTGGGACGATGACGACCTGTGGGTCCGCGAGCGTCGGTGGGAGAACGAGCCCCTGGTCGTCGCTGTGGGTCATGATGAGCGCACCCATCGCCCGCCAGGACAGCCCCCACGACGTGGTGTGTGCGGTCTGTTCGTCCTCGTTCTCGTCGATATAGGTGATGTCGAAGGCCTCGCCGAAGGAGGTGCCGAGGTAGTGGCTCGTCCCGCCCTGGACGCTCTTGCCGTCGGGCATCAGGGCCTCGACGGTCGTCGTCGTGTGCGCGCCAGGGAACTTGTCGTGGTCTGGCTTACGACCCTTCAGGATCGGCATCGCCAGCACGTCCTCGTAGACGCGTTCGTACTGGTCCAGGCGAAGCATCGTCTCCTCCCAGGCCCCAGCCTCGTCCTCGTGGGCGGTGTGGCCCTCCTGCCAGAGGAACTCCTTTGTCCGGAAGAAGGGTTTGGTCTCGGTCGCCTCCCAGCGGACCACCGAACACCACTGATTGAGCCGCAGCGGGAGATCACGGTGTGAACGGGTCCACTGTGACATGTACGGCGCGATAATCGATTCACTCGTCGGACGAACGGCGAGGCGTTCCTCCAGTTCGTCGTACCCGCCCTGTGTGACCCAGGCGACCTCGGGGTCGAACCCTTCGACGATGTCCTTCTCGCGTTCGAGGTGGCCTTCGGGGATGAAAAGCGGAAAGTAGGCGTTCTGGACGCCCGTCTCCTTGAACCAGCCGTCGAGGTTGTTCTGGATGCGTTCCCAGATTTGGTAGCCCCGAGGGCGTGTGACGATGAACCCGCCCATCGGCGCGTAATCCGCGAGTTCGGCCTTCTGGACGACTTCGGCGTACCAGTCGCCAGTGCTGTATTCCTTGGACTCGGTGATGCCGAGTTCCTGCTCGCTGTCGCTCATTGCCAGAGCATGCGTGAGGCACGTATAAACAGGCTACGCTTGGTCGTCGCCGCGCCACTCCGATTCCAGCAGGCCGTACCGGAGCAGGTCGACGTACTCGCCGTCGAGATAAGCGTGCTCGCGGAGTCGCCCCTCCTGGCGGAATCCGAGTTTCTCGAGCAGGCCACGGGAGGGGGCGTTGGTGGCGAAGACGCCGGCAACGACCTTGTGACGACGACGCTCGTCGAAGGCGTAGTCGACTGCGAGCGAGACGGCCTCGGTCGCGTAGCCGTTGCCCTGTTGTTCGGGTACAATCCAGTAGGCGAGTTCGGCGTGGCCGGCCTCCTTCCAGTTGAACAGGGCGACGAAACCGACCGGCTCACCCTCGTGACAGACGACTAAGCTCACGCCCTCCTGCAGGCGTCCCTCGAACTCGTCTTCCAGCTCAGCCGAACTCTGTGGCTCGGCGTGACCGAGCGGTCGTCGGCTGTCAGGATGGTTGCGGTAGGTCTGGAAAAACGAGAGGTCTTCGCGTTCGAGGGGGTGTAACGAGACCGTCTTACCGTGGATAAAAACTGGACCTGGCATACTCTGGTGTGTGGAGGTGTCGGATATAGTTCTTTGCCGTCAGTTCTGATAGTGGAACTCGACGGCCAGCGGTTCGGCGCTGACGATGCCGTGGTAGACGAAGCGATACCGCCCGGCCGGGAGGTCGGGACAGACCCGAAGTCTGTCCCCGTGGACGTGTTCCGAGAGAACGCACTTCTCGGTCATCTCAAACGACCATTCGAACGCCTTCCCAGGACGGTGTTCGATTGCTTCGTCGGTGTACCCGAAATGTGCGTCACCGTCGGCCCCGAAGACGGTCTGCCACCCGTCGGTCGTGAAGCTCTGGAGCGTCCACTTGTCTCTGTTTCCCGTATGGTGTGTGTCTGTCGAGACGTTCCACAGCGTGACCGTGACCTCGTCGCCACGGCCGACACGCGGTTTCTCTGTACCTGTTCGAACGCGCATCGCGTAGCTCAGCTCTTCGTCGTCGTGAACCTCACCCATCGCGACGTTTTCGGGGCCGTCGAGACGCTGGAAGTCGTTGCCCTCACACGAGAACTCCGCCATCTGTGGCGGGTCACCGTCCGGACGAACGTGGCCAGGCAGGCGTTCAGGGTCGACATACCGACCGTCGGCGCTGATTTTGGCCGACTCTCCCCAGCCGTCGGTGACGGTGAAGTTGACGTCTTCCGGCGATTCGTCGGCGGAAACACGAACGAGAGCAGACGGATAGGTCAGCGCGGCGCCACACATCTCATCAGCCTCGCTCGTGTCGACGGCGCTGGCGGTGCCGACGATACCGCCGTTCTCGATGCCGATGTCGTTCACTGCGACCCGGCTGTAACACGTGCTCGGGCCCGCGGTCTGAAGGTATACCAGCGAGTCCGTCGGGGCGGTCTCATCAAGCCACGCCCGGAGACCCTCGACCTCATCGGGGTTGTCGACCATCCAGAGGTCGTCGTAGTCATCTTCGAGTAGCGTGACGAAGCCCTTTGCATCGTCGGCAACTGCCCAGAGCGGGCGACTCGGTGTTATCGGCAGGTGGAACACGTCGGCTTCCGCCTCGCCAGTCCAGCCATCTGGGCCGCCGTACGGGCCATCAGGGGTTGGTGTGTCGGTACCGGTTGGTGTGTCGGCACCGTCGTCTCCGTCCTCAGAGGTGCTGTCAGTGCACCCGGCGAGAGCTACTGTTGCTCCGGCCGCGACCAAGAGGGTCCGGCGAGTGAGTGTCATATCTGAGAGAACGAGACGTACAGATAAACTATCACCTACGGGTCAAAGAGAGATTTGACTCTGGCGCAAGCGTCAGTTCTGGGTGTATCTTCTGGCCGGTGCCGTTACCTGTGGTGCGGACAGCGCCACATCGAGGTTGTCGCTGGTGGGGCAATGACAAGGGGAGCGCTCGGACGCGCCACGTTCCGACCGCCCGGAAGGTGTCGCGGTCGTGGGGCAATGACAAGGGGAGCGCTCGGACCCTGACCGGACTCTCAGTCAACAGCGCCAGCGAGAGCGTGCACAAGATATTTTACTGCAAAACCGTAGAATCACGACATGAGCAGACTGCTGCCCACAGGTCCCAAAACCGTGTTCGGGCTGTCGCGCCAGCACATCGCATTTGTGGTGCTCGCGGTGCTTGCGCTCTCCGCAGGCTGTACCGGCCTCGTCGAAAACGACAGTGCAGACGACTCCGCGCCGCTCGACAGTGTGCCAGCCGAGGCAGACGGCGTCTCTCACGTCAAAACAGCCGTCCTGACTGATTCAGTTACCGAGTCGGTCGTGAGCGAAGTACTCGAGAGCGACGCCGTGTCTGATGCTGACGACGATATCGACTGGGAGGACTGGGAAGAAGTCATCACCGAGTTCGAAAACGAGACAGACCTCTCGCTGGATGATGTCCACAGCATGACGACCTTCGCCGGGTCGGGCGAAGACGACGAGCAGGAGTACGCGGGAGCCATCCTCAAGACCGACCTCGACTGGGAGACGCTCAGCAGTGTCGGCGAGGACGAGACCGAGTTCGAGGAAGACAGCTACAACGGCGTCACCGTCTACGAAACCGACGAGGAGACGCTCGATGAATCGACGTTGGTTGCCGACTTCGGGGACGGCACGTTCGCAGCCGGAAGCGAAGCCGCGGTCAAAGATGTCATCGATACCCGCGAGGGAGACGCACCGGGAATCGACGCAGAACTGCGGACCCTCTACGAGGGGACGACCGACGGCTATGTCCGCGTGGCAGCCACGCTATCCGACAAACAGTCCGAGATGGCGAGCGACATCGCGGCCGAGGAGGGCGGGTTCGGCTCGCTGTTCGCTCCCGACGCCCAGGCGGTGACGATGAGCTACCACACCGAGGACGACCAGCTGAACGCAGAGACAGACATCGTCTTCAATTCCTCTGATGGGGCAGAGACGTTTGCCGGCTTCACCGAGCCATTTATTAGTCCGCCGTCGCTTGACGAGGACCCCGACCCAGAGGAACAGCCCATCGAGTGGCTGCTCGACAGCATGACCGTGGATACTGAGGACGACCGCGTCACGCTCGCATTCCGCGCCGGGCCGGAGGACCTCGTGAGTGCACTCGAAGCGACTGGAGAGACAGAGACGGACTGGTCTGGGCTGTTCGGTGAGGGCTTGATCGGCCAAGCCGAGGCCGCAGACTGACGCCACGGCTCATTTTTTCTGCTCCGTCTACTCGGACAGATACGAAAGCACCGTCGAGATATTTTCCTGAAGTGCCTAACATGGTAGGTATCGTCTAGTTGTCGTGGGCTGACAACAGTATAGTATGTCGAACAAACGACTTGACAGTCGCCGTCGGCGTCAAGTGTTAGCCGGAATTGGAGTCGCCGCAATCGGCAGTGGTTTCGCGAGTGCCACTGTTGCCGGGCAAGAAGAAACTGTAACAGTCACACTGGACAACGTCGGGATAAGCGCCTGGGAAGTGACAGGCGTCGAGGGAGCGGACGATGTTGGACCGACAGGCGAGGAGAACCCACAGCTCACGCTTCAGGAGGGCGTTCGGTACACCTTCGTCAACAACGGCGGAGGTTCGCACCCACTCGCGTTTCGTGCGAGCGACGGCGAGACGTTACTGAGCCAGAGCGACGACGGCTCCTTCGAGGGCGATTCCGAGACGGATTGGGTCGACGACGGCGGAAGCGTCTCGTTCACACTGACCAGCGAACTCGCCGACGAGATGGCGACGTACGTCTGTACGGTCCACGGCTCCATGACTGGGTCCATCGAGACGACACAGGCAGGGCCAGCGGCGACAGTCACCTTCTCGGACCAGTCGTCGACAGGCACGTCGGTCGTCGTCGACGCCGTCGAACTCACCGACGGCGGCTTCGTCACCATCCACAACAGCAACTTACTTGACGGCGACGCTGTGGGCAGTGTCATCGGCGTCTCCGAGTATCTCGGTTCAGGGAGCTACGAGAACGTGACGGTCGAACTCGATACCCCGCTTGTCGAGGGTGAGACGCTCGTCGCCATGCCACACCGCGATACCGACGGCGACGAGGAGTACACCTTCGTCGAGAGCGAGGGCGGCGCAGACGGCCCGTACGTCGTCGAAGGCGACGCCGTCATCGATGACGCCGACGTACAAGTCGACGGGGCGGCTGCGGTCCAGATGAGCGACCAGATGACGAGGGGTGAAACGGTCATTGTTGACTTCGCTCGTCTCGACGACGGCGGGTTCGTTACTATTCACGACAGTACACTTCTCGATGGCGACCCGCTCGGCAGTGTTGTCGGCGTCTCTTCGTATTTCGACGGTGGCACCTACGAGAACCTCAATATCTCGCTGGATGAGACCCTCACGGGAGACGACACGCTGATTGCGATGCCACATCGCGACACCGACGGCGACGGGGAGTACACCTTCGTCGAGAGCGAGGGCGGCGCAGACGGCCCGTACACGTTCGACGGTGGCGCAGTCACTAACGCAGCCGATGTGACAGTGCTGGGCGACGCGACAGTCACGATATCCGACCAAGAGACGGACGGAACCTCCGTCGTCGTCGATTCGGCAGAGCTAGATGACGGCGGCTTCGTCACCATCCACGACAGCAGCCTCCTCGACGGCGATGCGCTGGGTAGTGTTGTCGGCGTCTCGGAGTACCTCGAACCCGGCAGTTACGAGGACCTCGAAGTCGTCTTCAACGAGGAGTTGACCGAGGACGACACACTGATTGCGATGCCACACCGCGACACCAACGGCAATCAGACGTACGACTTCGTTGAGGAGGAAGGCGGCGCTGATGGACCATACTTCCAGGATGGGGCCGCAGTTACCGCCCAGGCGGAGGTCACAGTACTTGGAGACGCGACAGTCTCGTTCTCGGACCAGGAGACTGATGGGATGGCAGTAATCGTCGACTCCGCAGAGCTAGAGGACGGCGGCTTCGTGACGATTCACGACAGTAGTCTCCTCGACGGCGATGCGCTGGGTAGTGTTGTCGGCGTCTCGGAATACCTCGAACCCGGGAGCTACGAGGACCTCGAAGTCGTCTTCAACGAGGAGTTGACCGAGGACGACACGCTGATTGCGATGCCACACCGCGACACTAACGGCAATCAGATGTACGACTTCGTCGAGGAGGAAGGCGGCGCAGACGGCCCGTACGTCAACGACGAAGGCGGGGCTGTTGTCGCCGACGCGTCCGTTACCGTCACAGATGACATGGACGACGGCATGGGCGGCGGTATGGACGAGACAGAGAGTACAGACGACGGGATGGAGGAGACAGAGAGCACGGACGGCGACGGACCTGGCTTTGGCCCCGTGGCTGGTATCGCCGGCCTGAGCGGAGTTGCCACGTATCTGTACCGGACGTTCGGTGTCGACGACGAGAGAGAAGAGGACTAACCGAACGGCACGTCGGCGGTGCTCGTGTCACGGTGTTTTCGCCTACTCACCACGGGTGACGTGTTCGTACTCGGCAGCAATCGGATAGTTCCAGCCACGGCCGAGCGCCTTCGTCGTCACCCGTAGCGGCGGCGGCGTCTGGCGTCGCTTGAACTCTGAGCGAGTTACACGGTCGACAGCGGCCTCGACGACCCCATCAGGATGCTCTTCGCGGAGCGTTTCATCACTGGAGGTGTCCTCGATATACCGTTCGAGGACGGGGTCGAGGTGGTCGTAGGGTGGCAGTTCGTCGGCGTCGGTCTGGTCCTCTCGGAGCTCGGCGGTTGGTTCCTTTTCGACAACTGCCTCTGGAATGACCGGTGACGCTGTCGCCGACGGCGGCGAGCTGTGGTTGAACGCCGCCGCGAGTTCGTAGACCACCCGCTTGTAGCAGTCTCCCAGTGGTGCGAGCGCGCCGACAGCATCGCCGTACAGCGTACAGTAGCCCACAGCCGCTTCGCTTTTGTTGTCCGGGGTGAGTACGAGCGCGTCGCGTTCGTTTGCCAGTCCCATCAGCACGTCACCGCGAATCCGCGCCTGGATGTTCTCGGCCGCAACCCCGGTAAGAGGCTCTGCGTGCTCGTCTAGCTGCCGGGAAACGGCGTTGACAGCCGGTCCGACAGGGACGACATCGAACTCGATACCGAGGTTCTCGGCGATCTTGCGAGCGTCCGTGATGCTCTGCTGGCTCGTGACCTGACTCGGCAGCGAGACGCCGTAGACGGCATCGGCTCCAAGGGCGTCGGTCGCCAGCGCGGCGGCCACCGACGAGTCGATACCGCCCGAAAGTCCGATGACCGCCTCCTCGAAGCCCGTCTTCTCGAAGTAGTCCCGAACGCCCAGACGGAGCGCCTGGCGTACCTGTCGTGGCGGGCTGGTGTCGGGGTGCTGGCTCGACCCTGCAGGCTCGTCGAGTGTGATATCTACGATAGCGGTATCGGCTCCGAACCCATCCAGTTGTTCGAGGACGCCGTCTTCGGTCGCGACGAGCGAATTGCCGTCGAAGATGAGTTCATCGTTGCCGCCAGCCTGGTTTGCGAAAACGACCGGACACCCCGTTCGCTCGGCGTGTCGAGCGAAGCGCTCGGCTCTGGCGGCCGGTTTGTTGATGCTGAACGGACTCGCTGAAGGCGTCACGATGAGGTCTGCGCCCGCTGTCGCCGTCTCTTTGATTGGGTCGGCGTCGTGCCGGCGCTTGCCCGTGACGACTGTGTCGTACCAGGCGTCCTCACAGATTGTAATCCCCACCTCGACATCGCCGACAGTGATGACCGTCGGTTCGCTGCCGGTGTCGAAGTATCTGTGTTCGTCGAACACGTCGTATGTCGGAAGGAGGCGCTTGTGGTAGGTGGCTGTTCGACGTCCGTCACGGAGCACGGCGGCAGCGTTGTACAGTGGCGCGCCTGCTTCTTCTCTGGTCCGGACTGTCGTGCCGACGACGAGTGGGGGTCCTGCTGTGGTCCGGTCGGCGAGCGTCTCCAGTGCCTCCTCCTGTGCGTCGATGATTCCTGGCCGATGAAGCAGGTCTCGGGGCGGATAGCCGACAAGCGACAGTTCCGGTGTGACCACAATGTCCGGGTCGCTGTTGCAGGCTGTGACGTATTCGTCGGCGAGACAGTCGGCGTTGCCGGTCACGTCGCCGACGGTGGGATTGTGCTGTACGATTGCAACGCGGAGGTTCCGGGCCATTCCAGTTACGCTACATAGAAGCTAAACGATGATAAGGGCTCGCCGACTTTCGCCGGGGTATCGGAGCTCTCGGCGTTCGTCAGATAAGCACTCGACTAGCAGAAGCAAATAGAGACGGATTACTCCAGCTGGTGGTAATCGAGTTCGTGACCCTCGTCCAGTGCGTCCTGCACCGCTGGGCTCGGGCTGGCGACGGGTTCGGTGTGACTGGTCATCCCGCCGACATCAGCTCGTTCGACGTAGATGTTCTGCTGCCAGTCGGTGTCTTTTTTGGTATGGTCACGCCGGTAGTGTGCGCCGCGCGACTCGGTTCGCTGAAGCGCCCCACGCAACACTGCTTCGGCGATGGGGAGCATGAAGCCGACATCGACGGCGAACTCGAAGGACTCACTCGTCATCGAGCCGACGTTCATGTCGCTGGCCTGCTCACGCAGGTCACCCAGCCGGTCGAGACCGGTCTGAAGTGACTCCTCGTCCCGGAGAATCCCCGCGTGTTCCCACATGAGGTTCTGTATCTCACCGAAGACCTCGGTAACGTCGTGGTCGCCGTCGTGGTCTGCCATCGCGGTCAGGTCTGTGAAGTGTGGCTCTGCGACCGACTCGACGACGGTTTCGGGAACGTCGCCAGGGCCATCGACACGAGGTGCGATGCGTTCGCCGGCGACGACACCGTAGGCGACGGTCTCGGCGAGCGAGTTGCCGCCGAGACGGTTCGCGCCGTGGACACCGGCCATCGTCTCGCCGATAGCAAACAGTCCGTCGACGCGTGTCTCGCCGTAGTCGTCGACGACGACGCCACCCATCCCGTAGTGTGATGTTGGTGCGACCTCGACTGCCTCTGTCGCCATGTCGACGCCGAGGTCCTGGAAACGCTCGTACATCCGAGGTAGCCGCTCGCGGATGAACGACCGGTCTCTGTGCGAGAGGTCGAGGTAGACCCCCCCGTTGTCGGTTCCCCGTCCCTCAGCAACCTCCTTGGCAATCGCCCGAGCGACGACATCTCTGGCGTCGAGCTCCATCTGGTCCGGCGAGTACCGCTCCATGAATCGTTCGCCGTCAGCGTTGTAGAGGCGACCGCCTTCGCCACGGACGGCCTCGGTGACGAGGCGACCGCTCCAGGGTTCCCACTCGGGGTCGCTTTCGTCGACGGCCATCCCAGTGGGGTGGAACTGAACGAACTCCATATCCATCAGCTCGGCCCCCGCGTCGTAGGCGAGCGCCGGGCCGTCGCCGTTGTTCTCGTCGTCACGCGAGGTATGGCGGTTGTAGAGAGCCGCGTATCCGCCGGCCGCAAGAACGACTGTGTCCGTGTTGAACAGTATCGGGTCGCCGCTGTCCATGTCGAACCCCACGGCACCGTACGTCTGGTCGCCATCAGAGAGGAGCTTCGTAATCATCACGTTCTCCCGGTAGGGGATTTCGAGGTCCTGGGCTCTGTCGACGAGCGTCCGGAGCATCGACTCGCCGGTGTGGTCGCCAGCAAAAGCCGTGCGTCGGAACGACTGCGCGCCGAAGTAGCGCTGGTCGATGTCGCCGTCCTCGGTCCGGGAGAAGTCCATCCCCCACTCGTCGAGTTCGCGGAGACGAGCGGGCATCTGTTTGGTGACGGTCTCGACCTTCTCCGGATCGTTGATAAAATGGCCCTCGTTGAGCGTGTCGGCTGCGTGTATCTCCCACGAGTCTTCGGGGTCGCGCGTTCCGAGTGCGCCGTTGATGCCGCCGCGTGCCCACGTCGTGTGGGCGTCACCGTGGCTCCGTTTCCCCAATACGAGCACGTCGTCGACGCCGCGTTCGGCGAGTTCGATGGCCGTCCGAGCACCTGCAGCACCGGCACCGACGACCAAAACGGACACGTCGACTCGGTCGTACGTCGGTCTCTTTTCGGCCGCGCTCGTCTCTGAACTGTCCATATTAGAGGTTAGGAGTGAGTACGTAAAGGGGTTGCGCGTGTGCGTGCGCGAAGGGCCGGCAGGTTGCTACAGTGTGTACTCTCCCCGTACGATACTTTCAGCGACGAGCAACAGGTACTCGATATTCGGCTCCCACTCCCCGGCCGAGCCGGATTCGAGCTGGTCCCGGTAGATGTCCTCCCAGATTGCCGCGAGGTCGAAGGCGGCCAGCGTCCGGTAAAACTGGTCGTGCTCGAAGTCGATACCGGTTGCGGCCTCGTATCGCTCGACCAGCTCCTGGCGCGTCGGGCTGCCTGGTTTGGTCGTATACGGTGCGACTGCTGGCGCATCGTCGCCGGTCAGTTCGTCGACCACATCCTTGTCGGGGTGTCTGGCTGCAATCTCCTCGACTGGCGGTGTCGGGTCGCCCTCGTCGCGCCACCGGAGCAACAGGTAACCGAGTTCGGTGCGCGGGTCGCCGAGCCACGTCGTCTCCCAGTCGATAACACCGCCGACGTGCGGTTGGTCGTCGCCCACAAACAGAATGTTCCCCGGCCGAAAGTCGCCGTGACAGACTGCGGTCTTTGACTCTGTCGGAACGTTATCACGGAGCCACTCGGCCACCCCCCAGACGGCAGGTGGGTCATGGCCAGTCGCCTCGGTCGCAGTCTCCATCCGGTCGATGACCTCCTCGACCTGGTCCCGGAGCGAGTTTCGCCCACACACACCCTCGAAGGGCTCGGTATCGACCGTATGGAGGTCGGCCAGCGTGTCGACGACGATGTTCCCGACCTGCTGACGGGCGGCGGAGTGCTGGAATCGCTCGGGCAGCAGTGAGCCCAGTGGGACAGCCTCTCCATCGACATGGGTCGTTATTAGAAACGGGTCGGCGAGCACTGAGTTCTCGTCGCCGAGCGCCACCGGCTCTGGCGCTGGAACGGGTGTCCCTCGAAGCCGTTCGAGGACGCGATACTCCTGACGAACGTCGAGAAAGCCGTCCGAATCGCGGAATCTGTTCGGCTTCCGGAGGACGTAGGCGTCTTCCTCGGCGGCCGTGTCGATACTGACCGAGAGATTGAGGCCGTCGTGAAGTACCGTAACGTCGACCACGTTCTGGTCGAGCGTTTCGGACAGTTCCGAGCGGAGGGCCGCGTCGTCGAACTCCCTGCTGTTCATACCGCCTCGAACGTAACAACTGACAAAAAGACTGTCTTTCCGCTTCGGAAGAACTAATTAATCGATAAACAACAGTCGGATATGAATCTTGCCGGGCGGACAGCAGTCGTCACGGGGGCATCGTCAGGAATCGGAGAGGCCACCGCGAGAATGCTCGCGGACGACGGCTGTGCTGTCGTGTTGGTGGCACGACGTGAAGACCGACTCCGTTCGATTGCCGAGGGTATAGACGGCGAGACGCTGGTCGTCCCGACCGACGTGACCGACGAGGATGCGGTGGCCGAGATGGCAGAACAGGCTCGGTCCACCTTCGGTGGTGTCGACCTGCTTGTCAACAACGCCGGCGTCGCCCGCGGTGGCCCCGTCGCCGAGACGGACCTCAACGAACTGCGGCCCAGTATCCGCGTCAACCTCGAAGGCGTGATGAACGTGACCCACGCACTGCTTCCGGATATTCTCGACTCGGAGCTGGGTGACGTGATTACCGTCTCCTCATTGAGCGCCCGGTATCCACAAGAGGGCGGGAGTTCCTACACCGCATCGAAGTTCGGCGTCAACGGCTTCATGCGGTCGCTACGCAAGGAGATGTCAGAGGAGGATGTCAGGGTCACTATCGTAATGCCGGGTCCCGTCATCACCGAGTTGAACGACTGGGAACACTGGGAAGGGCGTGCGATGGACCCCGAGGACGTAGCCGAGACAATCGCCTTCGCCGCCTCGCGCCCGCGACGGGTCGAGCTCACCGAGATCGGCGTCAATTCGACCGATAAGCTGTAGTTCAGTCGTCGGTCGGAACGCCTTCGGTGCCGATATCCTCCGTCTCGACGCTCTCCTGGGTGAGGTCACCGTCGCGCCAGGTACCACGCTGATACCAGCCGTACGCGATTATCGCGCCGAGGGCATTCGAGATAGCGAACGAAATCCAGATACCCGTCTCTCCAATCATGTCGGCGCCGACCCATGCGATTGGGAAGCGGATGATACCCAGCATCAACACAGAAATCGCTGCCGCTGTGAGTGTCTTTCCGGCTCCACGGAAGCTCCCGGTGTAGGCCCGCATGATGCCGATAAAGCCGAATGTCAGCGCGACATACCGGAGGAACGTTGTCGTGATATCCACGACCTCGGGGTCGGTCGTGAACACGTCGGCAATCGGTGCCGCGGCAAACCAGACGACCACGCCGGCGGCCGTGAGCACGCCAAACAGGACTTTCGCCGCGAGTCCCGCTGCCGCTGCCGCTCGGTCTGGTTTGTTCGCGCCGATATTCTGGCCAGTCATCGTCTCCACGCCGCGAGCAACAGCAATGGCGGGCAGGAAGACGACCGAGAACACGCGCGTTCCAATCCCGTAGGCGGCCACAACCTCGTCGGCAAACAGCGCGACGATGAACAGGAGAAGGTTCATCGACAGCGCCCGACCGGTCCCCTCGATAGAGGCAGGAAGACCGATTCGGACGAGACGGCGCAGGTATCCGAGATTCGGAACCATATCCCGGAGGTGAATCTGGACGCCCCGCACCCCTCGGAACATGATGACGAGACCCACAAAGAGTGCGAGCCCACGGGAGAACACGGTGGCGATGGCCGCGCCCTGGATGCCGAGTTCGGGGAACGGACCCCAGCCGAAGATGACGAACGGGTCGAGGATGATATTCAGGACGACAGAGCCGAACATCACCAGCATCGGCGTCACCGTGTCGCCGTACCCTCGCATCAGTGCGACGAAGACGAAAAATCCGAACATGAAGACGAGGCCAAGCGAGATGACCTCCATGTACCCCGACGCCAACGGGAGCACGTCCTCGGAGGCACCCATCACACCGAGGAACGTCTCGACGAGGAAATAGCCAGTCGTCCCCAACAGCACTGAGACGATCACAGCGAAGGTCATTGTCTGTGACGCAGCGTACTCGGCCTCGCGATCCTCGTCGGCACCGGTGTACTGAGCGACGAGAACGCTGCCGGCGACAGAGATTCCCATCCCGAGCGAGATGAGCAAAAAGACCATCGGGAAGGCGAAACTGATAGCCGCTAGCGCATCCGTGTTGTACTGGCCGAGCCAGAACGTGTCTGCAAGGTTATAGGCGGTCTGGAAGAGATTTGTGATGACAATCGGCATCGAGAGGAAAAAGAGTGGTTTCCCGATTTCGCCCGATGTCAGGTCGAACTCGTCTGGCCCCTTGAACAGCGCCTGAATCCGGTTTCGGAGGCTGGCCATCAGACACCACCGTTTGCGGACGCTGTTTTCGCTTCGAATCCTGTCCTGTTGGTACCGGGCTGGCACCGGCCGGGCAACGGCGTCGGCCACGCTGGGCCGCGAGCTCGCCGTGGACGCCGGTGGCAACACCCCCGCGAGAACGTATCGACAGTCTGCTGTCCGGTGAAAGCGCCGTGGCGGTATGCAAACCGAACACTGCACCACTCACCGAGTCGGTCGCCTACCATTGCAATCTTATCTGACTTACTGACTAGTCAGTCAAAAGCCTTGGGAAGCAATGCTCTTCGGGGTACGTCTCGGGTTTCAACGGTACAGCCAGTCGTAGAAACATTCACATCCGGGTTACTGCGGCGCAACTCCGGTGGTGAAGTGTCGCGGTGAATATAATTTCAGAAGGTGCTGCAAGATATAGAGAGTGAGTTCAGCAGTCGATCACTGTCGACTCGTCCTAATCATTTACAAGCTATTACATCAGTAAGGATTTGGTTTTGTTATCGATAATATAAAAACAATTATTCGGTCTCTATTTAAATTTGCTTGATATATTTTATATACTTGAAAAGTGTTATTGCAGTTTCGCTCTACTCGATAACGGGCTCCGAAGTAGACCTGGTTGTATTATCTGAACCGATCTGGGTCTTCAACCTCAAATGTGAACTCTTCTCCCTCGGAACTCCCGTAAATCGTTCCAAAAACTTCGCGGCCGTCGTCGTGCCTAGCCTCAATTTCATACTCCCCGTGTTCCTGTGATGGGGCTGCGATTCCCGTTTCTGAGCCATCTTCTGCAATCATGTATCCCTCTCCATCTGTCGTGAATTTGCGCTCACCACTTCCGCCTGGTGTTCTGATACTAATTGGCGTGAAATCTTCCAGTGGTTCGCCAGCAGTATCGACGAGTTGGACTTCGGTTCGGTAGGCTTCAGGTATTTCGACCCGACCGAGGAAAGTGACCTCCGAAGTTACTTCTTGTCGTCCAGCCAGGTCGAAGACAGGAGGAACACCGTTGAACTCACCCGGTTCGGTATACAATGGTACTCCACCAATAGTGTAGCGAGGCTCGTAAGGATGGTCAAGCACGAAGTGGCCTGAGTCATCAACTGATGTCCGGGTGTACTCAAACTCGCCATCTTTAACCGCGAACGCTTGAATTCCTGCGCCGCTCAATGAGGAATCACCCTCCGAGACGACAGATCCGAACAGGCAGGTTCGTCTATGGCTGCGAATACGTCAACGTCAACAGACCTAGTTTCTTCGCCAAGCGTGAGTGTGAGGTTGTACCGACCAGCATCGATTACTTCGGCATCAAATTCAGCTGTCAGTGGGAGTGATTCACCTGTTGCAATACTCTCCTCAACCGTGGTTCTGACCGGTCCGAATTCGACTGTGATTTCTGCTGTCCCATCAGCATCGCCAGAGTTTTCGACAAAGGCCGTAGCTTCGTACGTCGTCTGGTCCGGCATGATTACTCGCTCAGCCTGGACATCAACCAAACCAAACGCAGGCTCAGGCTCCGGCGTCGGCGTCTCTTCTTCCTGTTCCGGTGTTGGTGTCGTCGTCGGTTCCGGCGTCGGCGTCTCTTCTTCTTGCTCGGGCGTTGGTGTCGTCGTCGGTTCCGGTGTCTCATCCTCTTCTTCATCATCGTCGCCGGAACACCCAGCAAGGACGATACTGCCAGTGATGGATCCACAGACCTGTAGGAAGCGGCGTCTCTCTCTTTTCACATTTGCAGGCACAAATAGCGGCATATTATATTTTATGAATACCACACTATATTGAAGGAATATTATATAATGAGTTTGTGATTTTTCAAGCAAGTTTATGTTTATTGTCTATCCATGTACAAGGGCTTGAAATATTGGTCTCGACAGGCCAAGATTTGGTTCGCCGTTTTGCAAGACTCGCGCCCTCTGTCTTGCACGAGGGTCTTGACAAGAATTGGATAGGCAGACCGCACAAAGGATTCTATGACACGCTTCAGTAAGTAGACAGGCAAAGATAGTGACTACTCATAGTGATTGTTGCGGTTATTTTCGTGACCGCGTCGCGAATCTCGGCGTTTCACGGCGTGAGACTCACACCTCGTTTCCCGACGGCGGTAACGACTCGCAACAATCACTATCAGGCCATTGCCGCGGTATCTATGACCCACTCATAGTGATTATTGCGAGTCTTTTCCGCCACGGGTTCGCTTCCCTCCCGTATCAGAATATGAAGCAAGCGATTCACTAGAACAGGGCTGAAAAGTACCGCAATAATCACGATCAGAACATGTCGGGGTTCAGTTAGCGAGTTGCTCTTTCAGTTCGTCGAGTTTCAGATAGATTGCCAGAGCGAGGATTGTCGTCGGCCACAGCCCCACGAACTGTCCGCGCTGTTTGTCGCCACGGACGTAGTAGTAATAGAGTGCCAGAGCAACCGAGCCAACAGCCGCCACCACCGCAGGACCAACGCCACTTTGCTCGATTTCTCTGGTTGCCGTTTCGCTGGGTTCGCTGGTTTGTTCACCCATACCATAACTAGGGTGTTCCAGTACATAGTACTTTGTGTGAAATGTTCACGACATGGTGGACGCTAATTAACACAGCCAGACACCCCTCGATTTCTGTGACGCCGACAGCAGCCTCTCTGAGCAATTGCCAGGGCTCCGACACTGTTGAGTCGGCGACGAAATCAAGACGACGGCGCACCAAGACGGCGTATGCTCACGTGTCCAGAGTGTGGCTACCTTCACGGAAGCACCGACGAGCGCGGCCGACCAGCCGGGCAGTACGACGATTCGCTCGACCAGACGGCCGCCCAGGAAGACGACGGCTCGTTTTACTGTCCGCGGTGTGAAAAGACGGTCACGCCCACAGACGACAGGTAGCCTGAGACGGGCACATAGCCCAGAAGTTCACTCCGTCGACGGAGTCTCCTCTTCGTGAGGGATGTACCGAAGCGGACTCACCGGGCAGAACTGCGGGAACTCCGTGAGGAGGTGTCGGAGCACGTGAACGTGGCCTGAGCCAACGAGAAAGAGCACGCGGTCACCCGAGTCGTCGACCGCCCGCCAGATGTTGTGGACCATCCGGAGGTTCCGACGGTACCACGTGGCAAGTGCGTCCGGACCGGCGTAGTTGTCGCCGTCTCCGTGCCGGAGGAACTCGTCGAACATTCCGTCGTTGGCATGGAGCGCAGCCTCCTCGTTCAGATAGCGGTGGTAGGCTGTCACCGTCGACGTCGCGAGCCTCTCATCTGCTTTCGTCTTCAGCGTCTCCTCGTCCAGTCGAGGAACGTCGACTTTGGGACTCGTGTCGACGCCGCGCTCGTCGAGTTCGTCGAAGTCAGGTCCTTCGCCCAACATCTCCGGTACGTCGACGGGAAGAATCCGGTCGTGACCCAGCCGTTCGGCTAAGCGGAATCCGACCTGTACCACCTCGCTTCGACACTCCATCGTAGGGTCCTCTCGTTCTGGGTGTGGCGGCTCCAGTTCGTGTTCCCCGTCGTAGGCGTAGGTGCCGTCACGATACCGCTCGTAAAGTGCGTTTACCGTCTCCGCTTGCTCGGCCGGCCGCTCAACGGCGACCACGTTAGGGTCGGCCTCGGCTAGGTGGGAGACAAACGAGGAGAGTTCACGCTGCCGCGTCGACACGAGCACGTCGTCAGCGGCGACATTTACTTTGTCCAACCCCGGCTCGTCCATGTGGTATGTGCCGAGAACGATTACCTCGACCTGTTCCGGCGTTGGTGTCGGCCAGGTCGGTGTCTTTCTCGCTGTTGCCTTCGGTCGTAACATCGTGACCGCTGATAGGGAGGAGTGACGGATTAATGTTTGTAGAAATACATTTCTATCAGCCGGGTGATTGAAATCGATAGCAAAACGTCACTCGTAGGTTTCGACGAACTCGAACGCCTCGTCGAAGACGACAGTCTTTGGCTCTCCCAGGTCGATATGAACGTGGACGTAGAGAGGGTCTTTCCGCACCGTTGTACTGCCGACAGTTAGGCCATCGAGCGCCCACCAGGGTTGTTCTCGGAGGTCGATGCCGTGGTCGTGGTACAGCGCCACAACGGCCGGTTCCGCGAGTGCAGCAACCGACGGAGCCGCGTGCCACCACTTTCCGCATCGGTGACAGTCGGTGACAACGAGTGCTTCGATTGTCTCCCCATCGAACCAGTCGGGTGCGGATACATCGGTGGGAGTGACGACCCCGCGGGAGACACGTCCTCGGCAGTTCGGACAGAACCCGTGTGCTGCGTCGACTTCCATTTGGAGGGTGTACCGACTGACGACTTCGGGGAGCTCCGAAGACGGCCAGTCATCGACGAGTGCCGGCGGGATATCGGGGTCTGTCTGTACAAACCGACAGTCGGTACAGATGATAGTTACCCCGGACTGTCTGAAGTGTGCAACAAGGTCGCCACCACACGCTGTACAGGAGCTGCCGACAACAACCGTTTCCTCATCGATGGTGGCTGTGATACTTCCCGAGAGGAGCGCACCAACGAGCTGCCAGCCTGCCGGCGACAGTCTGTACCCGTCGTCAGTCGACCAGACAAAGTGGTCACAGAGCTTGTCGACGTGGTAATGACACTGTCCAGGGTCTGTGAGGCCAATACGCTCGCGGATGTCACCGAACGAGAGCGGCCCACCACCGGCTGCCTGAAGTGCCTGCAGTACTGCAATCCGGGTCTCGTGGGCAACCAACTCGAACGCTGCCTCCGGCGTAATCTCGTCTTCGACGGGCGCTGAGCCAGCGCTGTCTTCGTTACCACCGTTGGGTTCGTTCCGTTCGGTCATCCACGGGCCGCTACTGGCTCCAGCGGTAAAGTCGCTCTCGTCGTCTCAAGCGGTCTCAGAAGGCATCACGAGAGCCACCGTTTCTTGAACTGGATGCCAGTCAACGTCAGCGACCCGACGATGATCGGCGTCCAGTACACCAGTCCACGCGTCAGGACGACCGCGGTTATGATGGCTGCCCGGTTTCCCCCCGTGAGTCCGAGCAAGAGGAGAATCTGTGCGCCCTCGATGCCGCCGCTGCCTCCTGGCGTCGGGACAGCAGAGGCAAGCAGCGAGACCGGAACAATAAACACGACCAGCGCGAGCGAAGCGCTTACTCCTACGCCACCCAGCGCAAGCCAAAGTAAAATGCCCTGTGTGACTGTCGCTGCTGTCGTGAGTGTGGACGCGGCAATGACGACCGGCTTGTTCGTGGAGATCTCCTCGACAGATTCGCTGAAGCTATCGATTCGCTGCCGTATCTCGTCCTCGTCGACCCTGGAGACGCCTGGCACGTAGACCAGCCCCCTGTTTAGCGTCGAGACAATCCGGTGGATGACGCGCTTTGCCGGGTTCGGATTCCGGTATATGAGGGCGATAACGACGACAAACGCCGCGATGCTGATGGTGAAAACCGTGACGAGTGACCGAATTTGGCCGGGAATCGTCGCGTCGTAGAGCGTGATATAGCTTCCGCCCAACAACATGACCAGAATGCCCGGCGTAAATCCGACCACCTCTTTCGTCGAGAGTGCAGCGACACTTTTCTCGAAGGACTGGCCGGTCCAGCGTGACATGACCACACCACCGGCGGGAACGCCACTTGCCGGCCCCAGCGGCGTGAAGTTGTTCGCGAGGTTGACTGTCGTATTCATGAAGATGCTCTCGATTGGCGAGACATCTAGGCCCGCGCCGACCGAGACGGTAAACAAGACCAGTCCCATACAGACGGTGCCGAGCGCGTTCACAAGCAAAATCCACGCCAATCGCCCCTGTGAGAGCTTCGAGGCTTCGTTGATGAACTCCGTCGGCCCCGCCAATAGGATGAACGCTCCGTATATGACGACCCACGCCCCAACACCGAACACGACGTGTCGCCTGCTTATCTCCACTGGGAATCCCCCGGATATCCGAGACTGTGTCTCATGTTGTGCGCGTGTCTGTCCGCGGCTGTTGGTCGCTGTCGAGAGCCAACGAGAGTCGTCCGTATCCCCGAAAGAAGCGTCGTCCCAATCTCAGAGCGTCCGTTCGGCCCTACGTCCCCGCCGAATAGACTGACCGCTCGTGACATAGCGCGTCTGCCTGGTCGAGTCGCGGGGAGTTCCATACACTGGGCGTAACGTGTGCTGTTATTAAAATTGGCCGACTCGCGGCCATCTCCGGGCCATCCGTCTGTGATCCACAGAAACCACACGAGAGCAACCGAGTCGGCCGAGGCCTGTTCCGGTGTACCGGGGGAGAATTCACCACTGTGACCCGGAGTCGTCGCGTTTATTACCCGTTGGTTGCACCCATCAGAGTATGTCCGGACTTACGAGTGTCGCACAGCGCCTGCCGTTACCGCCGGCTGGCCAGGAGCTTATCGAGAACCCCCAGCGGATACCCGCGCTCACCCGAGACCGGTTCACCGCTGTCCGACGGCTGGCAGCAGTGCCACACCTTATTGAGCATCGTGACGACTTCGAGTCTGTCGAGGCCTACTGTATGTTTATCGGCCACGGCCGCACCGGCCACAGCCTCGTTGGGAGTCTCCTCAACGGCCACCGCGAGATGGTAATCTCACACGAGCTTGACGCACTCCGACTGCTGGACCGGGCGACAGTGCCCGTCACTCGGGACCAGCTGTTCTCGACAATTTTACAGCGCAACGCCGAGTTCACCAGCCTCGGCCGGGAGTGGGAAAAATACAGCTACGACATCCCCGGGACGACACAGGAGGACTTCGACCGCCTGCGAATCATCGGCGACAAGAAGGGCGCGGCCTCCACCCGTCGGCTCGGACACAGCCCCGAGCTGCTCGGTGAACTCCGCGAGACGGTCCCCGTCCCGATTCGGGCCGTCCACGTGGTCAGAAACCCGTTCGACACGATTGCGTCCCGGCGCAATCTCAAGGAGACGTGGCAGGAGTACGGCATCGAGAAGTACTTCGCGAACGCGGACAACGTCGAACTCATCTCCGAGATGCTCGACGAGGACGAACTCTTCCGTCTCTATCACGAGGACCTCATCGACGACACGGCCGGCGTCCTCTCCGACCTCTGTTCGTTTCTGGGCGTCGACGCAAGCGAGGAGTATCTCGCTGCCTGTGACGACTTCGTCTTCGACTCGGCGAAGCAGACCCGGGAAGAAATCGACTGGACCGACGAGGAAATCGAGCGAATCAATCAGAAGAGCCAGCAGTACGACTGGCTCTCACACTACAGTTTCGATGAGTAGCTCAGTCACAGTCCCCCGTCCGGACGGATGGATGGCTCAATCGAGGGGACAGGCATGATCCAGCCACACGGCAACGCCCTCGTCGACAGAACGGTCGACGCCGACCGGAGCGAACAGCTCCGGGAGGACTTCGAGAGCTACGTGACGGTCACGCTCGACCAGAATCTCCTCTTCGACTTCCAGAATCTTGCTCAGGGCGTCTACAGCCCCCTGAACGGATTCATGGGTCGCAACGACTTTCTGAAGGTCGTCAATGACGTGACCCTCGAAAGCGGCGTGGCGTGGCCGCTCCCGATTGTCCTCGATATCACGACCGAGCAGGCAAACAAAATCGAGCCGGGCGACCGCATCGGACTCTGCCGGCCCGACGGCCAGCCGGTCGGCGTGATGGACGCAGACAGCGTCTACCGGTACAACGAGGCCGACACCTGCGAGAATCTGTTCGGAACGACCGACGAAGACCATCCGGGTGTGCGGACGATTCGAGATAAGAATCCCTTCTTCGTCGGCGGCCCGATCAAGGCCTTCGCAGACGAGCTACCCAGAAACGGCAGCTACGACCTCACGCCCAAGGAGACACGCGTCCTGTTCAAAAAGCGGGGGTGGGAGACAATCGTCGGCTTCCAGACCCGGAACGCGCCACATCGCGCACACGAGTATCTCCAGAAGTCCGCGCTCGAACACGTGGACGGGCTGCTCATCCAGCCGAAGATTGGTGAGAAAAAGCCAAGCGACTACACGAACGACGCTATCCTCAACGGGTACGAGGCGCTCATCGAGAGCTACTATCCGACCGAGTCGGTTGCCCTCTCGATATTCAAATCGCGGATGATGTACGCCGGTCCCCGTGAGGCGGTCTTCGACTCCATCGTCCGGAAGAACTACGGCTGTACGCATTTCATCATCGGCCGTGACCACGCCGGCGTCGGCAACTACTACGGCGACTTCGAGGCACAACGGCTGTTCGACGCCATCGGGAACGTCGGTATCGAACCGCTGTACTACCACTACGCCTTCTACTGTACGAAATGTGACGGAATCGTGTCGGAGAAAATCTGCCCACACGACGATGACTGTCACATCGAACCAAGCGGGACGAAACTCCGGCAACTGCTCGCAGACGGGGATGAGCCTGCCCCCGAGCTGATGCGTCCGGAGGTTGCAGAGACAGTACTCGAAACCGAGGAGGTATTCATCGAATAATGTTCACACTCTGGTTTATGGGCCGACCGGCCGCCGGGAAGTCAACGCTCGCAAGTCGTGTCGAAGACCGCCTCGTCGAACGAGGCCTGGACACCGAGAATCTGGACGGCGACGAGATTCGAAAACACCTCCATCCAGACCTGGGCTTCTCGCGGGAGGACCGGCGAACGAACAACCGCAGAACGGCCTACATCGCGAAGCTGCTGAACAGGAACGGGATTCCGGCCATCGTCGGGATGATTACGCCGTTCCGTGACTCCCAGGAGCAGGCCCGAGACATCATTGAGGACGAGGGCGAATTCGTACTCATCCATGTCAAGTGTTCGGTTGAGGCCGCAGAGGAGCGCGACCCGAAGGGGCTCTACGAGGAGGCAACGAAAGGGAACATCGAGAAGTTCACGGGCATCAATCATCCCTTCCAGGAGCCGTTGAACCCGGATATTGTCGTCGACACCGAAACCCAGAGCATCGAAGATGGCGTCGAACACGTACTGGGCGAACTCACAGAACAGGGAATCATGGACGAAGATATCGGCTCGGAGTACAACTTCTCAATCACGTCCAAAGAGGAGCGAGAAGTCACCGAACGACTCAGGAGTCTTGGCTACCTAGACAAGTAGGTGAGTCGAGCAGTCACTCGCCGAACTGTTGCTGTTCGCGCTCCCGGAGCTTGACCCGTTGAATCTTTCCGCTGGAGGTCTTCGGAAGTTCCTCGACGTACTCGATACGCCGGGGGTACTTGTAGGGGGCCGTCTCGTTTTTCGCGTGTTCTTGGAGCGTCTCGGTCAGCGCCTCGCTGCCCTCGAACTCCGTAGAGAGGACGATGTACGCCTTCACCACTGCACCGCGTTCGTCGTGTGGACTTTCGACGACGGCAGCCTCCGCGACGGCCTCGTGGCTGACCAGTGCATCCTCGACCTCGAAGGGACCGATGCGGTAGCCAGAGGAGATAATCACGTCGTCGGCACGACCTTCGAAGAAGAAAAAGCCGTCCTCGTCGACGCGAGCGAGGTCGCCGGTGCGGTAGTACTCACCCGAGAGTTTCCGCTCGTCGAGATGGGGTTTCTCGAAGTAGCCGTCGAAGATTGCCGGCGAGTCGATTGGAACCGCGATTTCGCCGATTTCGCCGGCTTCCTCGATTTCCTCCTCGTCGTCGAGGTCGAGGAGTGTTGCACCGACGCCGGGTGTCGGTTTGCCCATGCTGCCGGGCTTGGTCTCGATGCCCGGATAGTTTGTCACGAGTGCGACAGTCTCGGTCTGGCCGTAGCCATCACGCGGGGCGACACCGACGTGTTCGCGCATCTGTTCGATCGGTTCCACGTTGAGCGGTTCACCCGCCGACAACAGGTCGTTGACCGCAAGGTCGTACTCCGAGAGGTCGGCCTCGTTGGCGAACATGCGGTACTGGGTCGGGACCGCACAGAGTTTCGTGACACCCTCCTCCTCCATAATTTCGAGGAACGTCTCGGGGTCGAACTCGCCGTCGTAGATGAGCTGTGTCGCACCCATCGTGATGCCGACACCGACTGGACTCCAGAACCACTTCGCCCAGCCGGTTCCGGTCGTTGCCCAGAGAAGTTCGTCTTCGAGGTCGGTTTCCTCGTCGACCCCCCACCAGTAGGGGGCGTTAATCCGGCTGAAGCAGTGTAGCCACCGGTGCTTGTGGAGGACTGGCTTTGGTTTGCCGGTCGTTCCGCTCGTGTAGTTTATCGACACCGGCATCGAAGCACGCAGCTCCGGGCCGTCGTAGTCGGCCGATTGGTCGTCTGTGACATCCTGGAACGTTAGCGAATCGTCGCCGCCATCGAGGACGATGACGGTTTCCAGCGGCGTGTCATCGACGACCGGTTCGACCATCTCCGTGAGCGATTCGTGGACGACAATCGCAGTTGCCTCGCAGTCGTTGGCACGGAACTCGATGTCGTTTGCCCGCAGCATCGAGGAGCAGGGAACGACCAGCGAGCCCGTCGCAAGGATGCCGAGTTGCACGGCGAAGGCGTCGGGATGTCTCGGGAACAGATGCATGACGCGGTCACCCTCGCCAATCCCGAACTCTTCGAGACCGTTGGCGAACCTGTTCATCTGGTCTCGAATCTCGTTGTAGGTCCGTGTCTCGTGGCTTCCGCTCTCGCTCAGGAAGCGAACTGCGACACGCTGGCCGAACTCCTTGGCGTGGGACTCGACCACCGACGGAATGTTGTACCCTTCTGGGATGTTCCACTCGAAGTTGTCTCTGTCTCGCTGATAGTCGACTGACACACCGGAGAGTTCAGCAGTATCCCGTATAAGAAATTACCCCCCATATAGAGGAGAATTCATACCAGCCGACAGTGAGCATCAAGCACAGGCCCACGGCTTGGGGGGTCGAGCAGCCGCCGCGGACTGGCTTACAGGAACAGCGCAAAGAGCAGGTATGAGCCAACAACCGATAGCGACGGCGTGATAATCCAGAGAGCCACGATTCGGCTCACGGCTGCCGGGTCAAACAGGCTTTCGGCACTCAAGACCTCAGTGTCCTCCTCTCCGATTGCCGGGACAGACTGAGACACGTCGTCTGGCTGTTCGGAAGCTTGTTCTGGGCCACTCGCAAGTTCACCGACGGTCGGTCCTGCAGGCTTCTCATCTTCGGTAGAGGCAGCAGCAAGTGCCCCGGTATTAATCCCCATCCCAGAATCGTCTCGCTCTGACGGCGTAGCCAACTGTGTGAGTGTTGCGGCACGACTCGCTCGCCCCCACCCTAGCCCGATGATACAACACGTCGTACTCACGGCGAGACTCGCAGGGATGCCGTAGTACGAGAGGACCGTGATTATCGTCGCACCCACCGTCGAAACGATAAGAGCTGCCAGAATTGGGAGGTCTGTGATGTCGTCCCCCACCGTCGCAAGCGTTCGTCTGGCAATGGTGAACCCACCGAGACTGATGGCGGCGACAGCGAGCAATACACCTTGGTCGACGCTAACCGCATCATTACCGACCAGTGGTGCGACCGCGTTTGCTGCGTTCGAGGCACCCGCGCTGAATCCCATATAACAGGCGATTGCCAACACGAGAATTGAGCCGAGGATGTCTCGTGGCTTTGCGTCCTGATTCAGCCGGGGCCGAGGGACTAATCCAGACCAATCGACCTGGAGGAGTTGGTCTTCCAGACGCGTAAACGAGAGCCGTGCTTCGAGTTGAGGATAGAGGTACCGACCGATGACAGCACCCGTTCCGAGCCCGATAAGCGGCGCGACAATCCACGCCGAGACGATTGTGAACATCAGTGTTTCATTGAGTGTCCCTGTCGCGAGCCCGAGTCCGACAATCGCACCGACAGCCGTCATCGACGTCGACGCAGGAACTCCGTAGATATTCGAAATCAACAGTGAGAGGCCGGTGAAGAACAACACCCCGACACCAGCAGCCGGCGTGAACTGTGCGGCCGGGACGATACCCTCGCTCATCGTTGCGATGACGTTGCGTCCTACCGTCCAGGCTCCGAGAAACGCAAACAGCATGAAGAGGGTGCCGGCGGTCGCCTTCCGCACGATGCGACTTCCGACTGCGGGTCCGAACGCAACGCCGGTTGAGGAGCCGCCGATGTTGAAGCCGACGAACACCGCGACCAGCAGGCCGACGAATACGAGTGGACTGAGCATACGTTTCGGTCTTTAGACGATGTTAGGCCGAGGGACCTAATGGTTTGCATGTTACTGTACGACCACCAGACAAGAGAACAGCCGGAGCATCAGCTAGAGGTGTCAAACCCAGAGAATTCTGGTGTCAAACCGGTCATGCAGTCGCCCGTGGAGAACCGCTGCCATCTGTCTCTCGTACGCACGGTTGACTTAATACGGACGGTGTGCCCGTCGTCGACAGCGTGCCGGAGTGGCTCCGCAGCGAGTCGGGCGTGATGGTCGAATCACGCGGGAAAGAGCAGTCAGTACAGCGTATCCGCGGTGAAGCTGTAACCGCAAACTGAGGTGACCGACGGCGACTGTGCCAAGCGGATGCTGATTCCGACAGTGGTACACATATGTATCCCCGGCCCAAAAGAGAAGTATGGGCGAACAACAACACGATGTATCAGCCGAAGCAGAATCGAACATGAGCCCCACTGCGCTTTCGCTTGTCGGCGGTTTCGTCGGCACTGTCAGTGGTCTCAAGCGCAACGGTGTTCCTGGCGCAGTTCTCGGCGGTCTCGTCGGTGGAACAGTCGGCTACGTCAGCGGCGCGTCTCTCAACGGCGACGCAACATCGGGACCGGAAGTTGACACCGAGCCGGTCAGCGTCACTGTTGCCGACGAAGAAAACAGCGGGACCGACCTCGAAGAAGATACGAGCGATGCCGACGATGAAGAGGATACGAGCGATGCCGACGATGAAGAGGATACGAGCGATGCCGACGATGAAGATGATGCGACCGATGCCGACGATGAAGAGGATGCGACCGATGCCGACGATGAAGAGGATACGAGCGATGCCGACGATGAAGAGGATACGAGCGAAGACGGCGACGCAGATGTGAGCGAGGACGACGAGACGGCGGATACCGACGAGGACGACGAAGAGTAACAAGCGGTTTCTTTTCAGAACTTATCACGGTCGGAGACGCCGCGCGAGTAGCGTCGGAGGCGCTATGTCGCGTCGGGTGGCCCAGACTCGCCCCGCCGCGCGGCGACGATACCAGCGACGAACAGGACCATCCCCACGGCAAGAAGTCCGATGCTGAGAGACCCTTCGGACAGGAAGATGCCACCGCCGGCGAACCCAGTCGCTATGGCGTGCAGTATGGCTGTTGTCTTCACGGTGGTACGTTAGCTTTGACAGTCTAAAATGCACGGTTGTCTCTACGCCTCGGGCCAGTGGCCGTACGCGAGGTCGCGCTGTACGGCGTTTGCGCCCTCGTATATCGACGGGTACTTTGCGTCGCGGTAGATTCGGTTGACTCGGTTTTGCTCCCGGAGTCCTTCACCACCGTGGAGTTGGACCGCAGTCTGTGCGATATTCTCGGCGGCTCTGGTCGCGTGGCTTTTCGCCAGGCTGGCCCAAAACGCAGGATGTTCGTCGGCCATTACGTGGTCACAGGCCTGCCAGGTGAGTGCCCGGGCGGCCCCGAACTCCTCGCGAGCCTCGACTAACTGGTGTCGAACAGTCTGTTTCTCTGCGACCGGCTCGTCGTACAGTTCTCGGTCGTGAACGTACTCCCAGGCCGTCTCGAGCGCTGCGGCCGCGAGTCCAATACCGTGTCCAGCAACAGCAATCCGTCCGTAGTTGAAAAACGAAGCGAGCTGGTAGAAGCCGCTCCCTTCCGGTCCGAGTCGGTTGGCAGCCGGAACGCGAACGGAGTCGAGCGTGATTCGTGCCTGCTGAGATGCGCGAAGCCCCATCTTGTCGGTGATTGCGTCCGCATCGTATCCGGGTGTGTCCGTCGGAACGACAAACAACGAGTACCCCTCGTGCCCAGGCTCCCCAGTCTGTGCGTAGACGACAATCCAGTCTGCGACAACACCGTTGCTTGTCCAGTACTTCTCGCCGTCGAGAACGTACTCGTCACCGTCTCTATGGGCCGTTGTGGTCATCCCTGCCAGGTCTGAGCCGCCTGCGGGCTCGGTGGCGGCCAGTCCCGAGATCTCGTCGCCGGCTGCGACCGGCGGGAGCCACTCTGCCTGCTGGTCTGGCGACCCAGTCATCGTAACCACCTTCGCACCAAAATCGACCAACTGCAGTGCGAGACCGATTCCGCCGTCGGCGCGAAACAGTTCTTCGACAACTGCGAGTCGGTCTGCAAGCGTCCACCCGGCGCCGCCATGCTCTTCGGGGACGTACACACCAGCTATCCCTGCCGACTGTGCCTCTTGTACTACCTCGAGTGGATACTCTCCAGGTGCATCGAACTCGGCACTTCGGGGGCGAACGTGCTCGCTCGCAAACTCGCGGGCAGCCGCCTTCGTATCGAGCGTTGCGTCGGGGATGGGTGCCTCAGAAAGGAGGTCCATAGAATAAGTTGGGCTGGAACCTGTTCAATATGTTGGCGCTGAGCCTCCGTTGCGTTCAGGCCGAGTGAAAGCACAACGCGAATCAGGTGGTGGTTCGAACAATGGAGACCAACACGACAAGCAGACCGAACTGGACAACCTTGTCGACCGCACCGATTTGTGTGATGTGGTCAAAGTGTGTTGCGAGGTAATAGACGAACTGTGTTGCGGTGAACGGAATTCCGAGTTTGACAACAGTCTGCCGTCGGATGTCGGCGGCGACTGCGACGATACCGACGACGAAACCGATACCTGCTGTAAACAGCGCAACAGACGGATTCGTAACCCCTAGCCACAGGTGAACTGCACCGGTGATAGCAGTCAGAAACAGACCGATGACATGGAGTGGCGTCAGAGAGCGAAGTGGGTGTGACGATTTCCTGCGTTTGGCCTCACTCGTCGACATATACGAGTGTTTGTTCCGTGTCGATAAAATATGGTTGCTTCGGAGCCGTCTGCTCTGGTGTCGCTCAGAAATCGCACACAGCGCTGACGAACCAGCCATTGATAGGTTTCGAGTCGTATATATTGACATGAGCGACGACTATCCAATTGCTGACCTACCAACGCCGGATTCGTCGTACACTCCAGCGGAAGTTGTCTCGCTTCAACTCGACGCGCTAGCGACCAACGATGACCCATTCGAGAACGCGGGCATTGGCGTCGCCTACAATTTCGCATCACCGGCAAATCGGCGGGGAACAGGGCCATTCGACCGATTCGTGCGGATGGTCACGGGGCCTCAGTATGCGCCAATGGTAGACCATGTCGAAGCAACACCGGGACCGATAGAGCAAACCGACAGCCGTGCCGAACAGCGAATCACACTCACCGGTCTTGACGGGCGAACAGCGACGTACGTCTTCGGACTCTCAAACGAGCGACCTGGTGAGTTAGATGGATGCTGGCTCACAGACCGTGTTCTACTCGAGTAACACGACGGTAACTCACCGTATCAACCACCGCGAAAATCAGGCTGAAGAGTCGCTGTCGGCGCTGCTGTACTGCAGTTTTGAGACTGGAGGGATGGGTCGGTATCTGGAAGCCCTTTCTCAGGCGTTGGGATGGGTTCGTCGTCGTCGTTTTCATCCGGTGTTTCACCCAGTCCCAGTCCCGCAGCGTCGGCTTCATCTAGTCCCCAGGCACCAGCGAATGTCTATGGTTTTCTCGTTGACTTCTTCCAGTAGTTTGATATCGTTTATCGGTCAACTCCATTCACGCTCACCCTGTTTTGTATGCCGTTCGATTCCGGTATCTGTGACCGGGTAGACGGAGTCGCCGTCAGCGAACCCATCGCCAATGGCAAACGTGTTGATTCCACTGGGAGATGCGATGATTCGTCTGGCATCTCCGGTGGTGGGGTCGTGAACCCGGATGCTGTCTTCTGTGACAACGTAGACAGCGTCCTCGTCTGATTGGAACCCCGTAATGTCGCTCGTGGCTTCCCAGACGGGTTCGAACTGTTCAGACTGTGCTCCGGCCACACTCGTCGTCAAGAGGGTGGCTGCCCCTGCACCAGTAGCTGCGGTACAAAAGGTCTGTCTGTCCACCGCTATGAAATATATGTGATGTATTTTTGAGGGTATTAACAATCGTGATAACTAATGACATTGTTTGGCTGTCTCGCTGATGTGGACAGTACGGTTCGGATAAATAGCGTACGGCCTGCCTGTTCAGTTGTTCACCGCAACCCTCTACAAGGCCAGTGGGCGCACGGACGAACTCATTGACCTGACGGTCAGGGATATCGAGGACCACAAACACGGAAAAAGGGTCATTATCGACGAGAAGACTGGTCAGCTCCAGTCTGGAACTATTCAAAGTTCAAATCTTTCGATGAGAGCTGGGTTGCATCGTACGTGGGTGTGGCCACCAGTAAAAATAGAGCGACAACGTTAGAAATTAGATTTATTTTGCCGGCGCCAAGCGACTCGTTAGAGCTGCCTAATAGACATAGATAGGCCCCTAATCTTAATTACACATCTGTATCAGTCACCACACTACCCACCAATTCTCAGACAGGACGATTCAGTGAGGGCTGCATACAGAGGATCAGTCGTTCGGTGGCGTCGGGGTGAAGTATGCAACCAAACGGCTACCGGTGGGCACGTCTAACTGTCGCTCCCCACGGACGCGGCCCCACTCGATAGCCAGCTTGAGCACGAGACCACTCGTAAGGAGAAGAGCAATCCACAGTGTCCGCCCGAGAGAGTCACCAACAATCGAAGCAGCTCCGATTGCAAAAGTCAACAGCGTCAGCACCGCGTACAGGGCGAAGAAGAAGCTCACAAAGAATGCCAATGACAAATACTGGACCAGTGGCGTGAGCATCATGTGTGTCGTCCATTGTCTGTAGCGGCCGGTTGCGACGTGACAGCGGTAGAACCGGACCGACTCTGCCGCAATCAAAAGTATCCCGGCGAGAGCAACGAGCGGCTTTTTGAACACGACAAACTGCTGGAAAAGTTCTGTGAGAGAGGCCCCACCGCTCCCCCGTGACTTCCCACTAAATCCCCCTTCGACGGTCAGTGCCGCACCGATTCCAGTCGCGAGTACGAGCCCGAGAAGAAACGACGGAACGACGAATCTGAGATTCTTGAGATTGAGAGGTGGTAGACGAGGAACGGACAGGCCCGAGTCGGCATCAAACCGCCGGTCAATCCAGTCAGATGGCCCCGCAGGAACGACCGTTTCGCGGTCGGCAACGCTCGACTCAGGCTCGGTAAATAAAGCAGCACCGCAGTACAAAAACAGCATTGTCGAAAGCTGAAGTAGGACGAACAGTCCAGAGACATGGACCCCAAGGTCAGAAGTGAAAAGAACTGCCACCGCGAGAACGTGCACGCCGACCAGCAGCCCAAAGTCAACGTGTTCGTCCTCAACTTCCATACGTACCACATATAATGATATCTAAGCATACATTGTTTATGATACGTAGGGAGTACTCCGCTGTATCGATCGATTTGTCCGTTATTGAGCAGATCACCGTGCAAGACTCGTACCCTCTATCTTGCATTTGCCCACCTACCAATCTCCATATATATTTCTCTGTTTCACTGTCTTTGGTAAGAGCCATGTCCGACTCAATCTGGGAATAAATATCACAACGACCGGTTGTTTAAATCCTCCGCGTGCAGTAGTTGAATGTGCAAGAATCGTAAGATAGCAGAGGTCGCGTTCAGTAGCTGAACGAGATCAAACGCACGGATGAGACTCAGTATATAGACAACCGGTTTCTGTCTTTCAAAAGTGAAGCGTTCAGAAGCTGAATGGGCGCTGCAGGATTTGAACCCGCGGCATCTTGGTCCGAAGCCAAGTGCTCTGTCCAAGCTGAGCTAAGCGCCCGCACTATGTTTGTCCCCCGGTGAACGTATTAAACCCCGCGATTCGACACAGGCAAGACGAAAAATCATATATATCCGCCGAGATACAGATATAGTAAGGCAGTCGGACACGTTACGGGGGAAGAACGTGGACGAGCCAGGAGTAGAACCATTCCAATGTACGACCTTGGACCGGAGTTCGAGAACGCGTCGGTCGAGCCTGGAACCAATCTGTTGATTTCGGGCCCTGCGCTGAGCGGCAAGCGACGCCTCGCCTTCAAGGGGCTCACAGCAGGTGCCACTCGCGGAGAGGGGTCTGTCATCATCACGACACGCGACAGCTCTGACCGTGTCCTCGCCGATTTCCAGCGCCTGTTCGGCGAGCAACGCCAGTCGCCGCTTGGTATCGTCGACTGTGTCACACAGCATCAGGGCCGGTCAACAGCAGATACCGAGCTGGTGAAATACACCTCGTCGCCGACCGATATGACCGGAATCGGTATCAAGTTCTCCGAATTCGTCGAGGAGTTCTACGGGGATCGCGGCGTCACGCAGAACCGCATCGTCATGGACTCGCTGTCAACACTGTTGATGTACTCTGACCTCCAGACAGTGTTCCGGTTCATGCACGTGTTGACCAGCCGTATCGAGGATGCGGACGCAATCGGGCTGTTCGTCATCGAGTCGACCGCCCACGACGCAGAGACGATGAACACGCTGAAACAGCTGTTCGACGGCGTCGCCAAAGTCGAGAAAGAACAGACAACTCTCCAGCTTCCTGAAACAGCCTGACGCTTGGCAGTGTGACAGAACCGCGGCTGATTTTACGATTCCACCGGTAGTGTGTGTATGCGCGCAGAAACCGACCCACAGCTCCGTGACCTGCTCGGGGCCGACAGTATCGCAGTCATCGGCTGTTCGACGACGCCGGGCAAGGAGGCCCACGAGATACCAAAGTACATGCTCGAACAGGGGTACGAGGTAATTCCAATCAACCCGTACGCCGACACAATCTTCCAGAAGGACGCATACGACAGCCTCGCCGCCGTCGAGGAGACCATCGATATGGTCGACGTGTTTCGACCGAGCGAAGAGGTGGCGGGCATCGTCGAAGAGGTACTTGCCCGGGATGTCGACAGGGGAGATATCGAGTCGCTCTGGCTACAACTCGGCATCCACGACGACGAGGCGACAGCAGAAGCGGTTGAGGCGGGCATCGATGTGGTCCAGGACCGCTGTCTCAAGGTCGAACACCAGCGGCTGCTGTGAACCGGGAGAGCTTTTGGGTCCGTCTCCCGTAATCGGGGCATGGTCACTGTTGGCGATTCAGCCCCCGATTTCATCGCGACAGCGTTCGACGACGGCGAGGGAGTAACGCTCGAACTGTTCCGCGAGGTGCAGGCACACGACGTGACGGTGCTGTACTTCTATCCTGCAGATTTTGTCCCCGAATGCACGGCAGAGCTGACTGCCGTTCGAGACGCCGGCTGGTTCGGAGACGACAGTCTCGCCATCATCGGCCTCTCGGGAGATAGCCTCTTTAGCCACGCCGCATACACAGCCGAGTACGACCTCGACCTGCCACTCGTCTCGGACTTTCACGGGAGTGTCGCCGAGAGCTACGACCTCCTGGCCGAGCAGTGGGAGGGACACAGCCACATTCCCGGGCGTGCCGCCGTGGTCATCGGCGGTGACTGGGAGATACGCAGTATCGAACGCGAGGTTGAACCACTGGCCTGGGCGTCCCCTGCACCGGTCGAACGGGCACACGAGCACATTCGAGACATCGGTGTCGACGTGGCTCGCCCGGACGTGAGCTATGAGTAACCGACAACGCTTTTGAGGGCGCTCGCGGTAACGGAGGTATGAACTTCGAGTCGTTCGTCCTTGCGGCGAGCACCGCGAGCCTCGACGACAGCGAGGCCGCGACTCGCTACGCAGATGCACTCGAACTCCGACTCGACCTCGGCGACGAAGCGGTTGGCGCACTCGACACCGACTGCTCGTTGCCCGTTCTCGTGACGAACCGTCTCGACAGCGAAGGCGGAGATGCACCGCAAGGAAACGCCCGTCTAGAGACGCTGTGTCGAGCCATCGAACAGCCGGCCGTCGAGGCCGTCGATATCGAACTCGCGGCGGTGAGAGACGGAAGGGGGAGTCGAGTGGTCGAGCACGCTCGGGAGCACGGCGTGACTGTGGTCGTCTCGACACACGACTTCGAGGAGACGCCAGAGCGGACGCGGCTACTGGAGATACTTCGGGACGCGAGCGAGGTGGGAGATATCGCGAAGCTGGCGGTTACTGCGACTGACAGGGGAGATGCACTCGACTTGCTCGGGGCGACACACGAAGCCACCCAGGCGGGGCTGAGGGTGGCGACGATGGCGATGGGAGAGCCGGGGCGGCACACCCGCGTCGTCGCACCGCTGTACGGCTCGCGACTGGGATACGCACCGCTTTCGGCCGAGCGGGCAACCGCGCCCGGTCAGTACGACCTCGAAACCGTCCGGCGGCTGTACGAGTCCCTGAAAGGGAGCCACGTCACCCAGTCACCCTGACGCGATGGAGGAAAGAGTACATTACCCTCGGACTCGCAACGTCGAACAGTGAGCGATTCCACACACGAAACACACGCACAAAAGCGTCCGTGGCTGGCGTTGCTGTTGACAATTCTGGTCCCGGGATTGGGTCATGCATACCTGCGGCTGTGGCTCCGTTCACTCCTGTGGCTCGCACTGTACCTGACGGCAACGACATTCGTGTTGCCAGACGGCGCAACACCGGAAGAGCTGTCTGTCGACGCGTTCGTGGCGGCAAGCGAGGCGGTTCCGATAGAGGCAGCACTGGTCGTGTTAGGCGTCTCGGTCCTCTGTCTCGTCGACGTCTACATGATGACGGGCCAGATAAACAACCGCATTCGGCATGCAAACGGCGAGTTGACTGCCTGCCCAAACTGTGGCAAAGAGATAGACGACGACCTCTCGTTTTGTCACTGGTGTACGACTGAGATCGACGAGTCAGAGGCGTGAGTTACTGCTCGATGATACTTTCCTCGACAGCCTCGCCGAAGTGACGGGCGGTATCGTCGTAGTAGATTCGGACTTCGTCGCCGACATCGAGGTCTGTAACTGCTTTCCGGCCCTCAGGCGTGCTCACTTTGATTGTCTCGGCGTTCTGTAACAGCGTCTCGATGCGGTCACCATCGGAAGTTTCGGCCTGAATACGGAACATCGGCCGTTGCTCGATTTTTGCGCGTCCGACGAGCGCGTCCCGCGTGTTCCCGTCGGTGTCGGTAATCTGAACCGTATCGCCGCTGGATAGCTCGGAGAGGTAGTTCGTCTCGCCGCCGGGGGCGCGGGCGTAGGCGTGGACTGCACCCGCGTTGACCCGGAACGGCCGAGAGTCGACGTACGGCGAGTCGGCGGTCTCGGCGTGGACAAAGAAGAGTCCCCGGGACATCGAGCCCACCAGCATCCCCTCGTCGTCGTCCATGAGCGAGCCCGTATCGATGCAGACTCGGTCGGCCGAGCCGGTCTGTTCGATAGCGGTTACCTCGGCCCACGTCAGGTCGAGCTGTTCGCGGTCCATCTCCTCGGCAATTTCGACAGTCCGGCGGATCTCGTCGGGGTCGTCCGTGTCGAGCAAGACGCCCTCGGCACCTCGTTCCAGCGTCTCGAAGGCGGTCCGGGCTTCCTTGGCAGTCGTCGCACCGGCGACGAGCGTCGTCTCCTCGCCAATACGGGCAATCAGGTTCTCCAGCGGGATAATCTGCCAGTCCTCGCCGACGACGAGCGTGTACTCTGCCTCGGTCGCAATTTCCTCGGCGAAGGCCTCGTACTCCTCGTCGAGAATCCTGACGAAGCCGCCGGAGGCGGCGTTATCACCGCGACGGAGCGCAGAAAGGTCAGCCGACCCCGAGAGGTCCGGCGGGAGGTCGACAGTACCGTCACCTTCGGTGTCTTTGCCGACGAGGACGGCGTCGGCGTTTGCCTGTTGGGCCTCCGCGTCCATCACGTGAACGTCGTCTCCAGCAAAGGCAGCGACAGAGACCGCACCCAGCGAGCGCACGCGCTCGACATCGGCTTCGTCGACGACCACCCAGTCGACGCCGGCTTCAAGCCCGGCGGTGATGCGGCGTTTTCGTTGCTCCCAGTCGCCGACCGTATCGTCGGCCTTAAGCCAGACAGAGCGTGTCATGTCCGTAGGCTCGCGTGCAGGGGGCTTGAACGTGGCGGAACAGGCTACCTAGTGGCGTTCCAGGGCTTCCTGTACGACCGCACTCGGGGTCTCGTATCCCTCCAAGACCGCGAGTTCGTCTATCTCTGCCAACAGATCTCGAGAGAGTTCGATCTCAACTGCGACACGTTCGTCATCATCGTCCGGAACCATATCGGGACCGTTTGCGGAGGAACAAAATAAGTCTGCGTCGGACAGCCGGCAGACACGGGGTAGGAGCTGTTGCAGCGAACGGGGAGCTTTAGTCCACTGACGGGCTACAGAAAGCTATGCTGCTCGTCCGTGGGAGCGCTGGCGGAACGGCGTTGACCGGAACAATCTACGAAGAGGGTGAAGAGGCCCCGCAGTTCAGCGGCAGCCCCGACGCCGATGCGTCGTACGTCTGGGTCTGTGACGAGTTCTACGAGGTCGACAGCGGCGGAAGCAGCCAGGTCATCGATGGCCAGGAGAAACAGGTCGCCTTCGAGTCGCCAATGCCTCGCGGCTTCGAGTCCAGAACCCAGGCGCTGGAGACAGCACGCGAACACGTCAGAACACAGTTCGCCCGGCTCGGCGTCGAGCCGGATGCCGTCACCACCGAGGTAATCGAAGTCGAAGAGTGAGTCACTCCCCGAGAAATGCCTCGACGAGTTTCGATTCGGCCCCGTTGAGTCGCTGTGAGGTTGCCGACTCCGAGATGCCGAGTTCCGCGGCCACCTCGCCGAGGTCGGCCCGTCTGGGTGTGTCGTAGTAGCCCATCTCACGAGCGCACGCCATCGCTTCACGCTGTTTGTCGGTGACTGCAGTCACGTCTATCTCGGTCGTCGCCTGGGAGTCAGCGCCGTCGACGAGCCAGTCCACCGTGACAGTGGCTCCGACGGCTCGCAGCCCGCTGATAATCTCGCGCAACACAGTTCGCTCTGGGATGGTGACAACGACGACCATCGAGCCCGACCTAACCGCCCTTATCGACGGGATACAGTCGTATTCTTTGAATACCGGACAGATGCAGTGACCGGAGACAGGCGAAGAGAAGTACTGACGCTCGGCGTCGTCGAAGGAGAGTTCCGCATGACACTCTTCGGCGTCGTCGTCGGAGACACAGCGTTTGAGTTGCTGGGTGACCGCCGTCACGTCGGTCCCCGCGCTGGCGACGGCACAGCTCGAATCGGAATGTGGTTCGATAGCTAACTGGGCTCGCAACGCCGGCCCGCTATCCCCGGTACCGGTCTGGGAGTGGCTCTGACAGCCTGAGTGTGCCATCGTATGTTACCCTTCATATGCTTGGATTATAAATCAGCCTGCCCAGTCCTATCTTCTGAGAACATCTCTCCGAGAGAGTAAGCCGTTCCCAGCAGTTAAAAGCGCCGCTGCGGCAGTGGTTGTCAATTGCTCAACACGCTGGTGCGTTGGGTCGTTGGGTCGAGATAGATCACCAGCATCCCGGTCTCTGTCTCTGCGTGAGCGACCCAGACGCTCAGCTGGCGCTCGATGTCGATATCGGTTGCGTCGTACCCTTCCTCGTCGAGAGTCTCCTCGATGAGACGCCGTGCGTGGTCCTCCTCTTCGACGGTCACGTCCGTGTCGGGAAGCCTGACGGTGAGCACGGGGCAGCTCGCGTGGCGGACGAGGCGCTCGGTGACACTACCGACGAGGTGTCGTTTCACGCCCGACCGGCCGTGGGTGCCGGCGACGATGAGGCCGATTCCCTCGTCGTGAGCGTAGTCGAGAATCGTCTCTGCCGGCGTCCCCTCACGGATTGCCGTGTGGCAGTCGACGCCGTGTCTGTCGGCCATCCGCTCGACAGTCTCGACGGCCTGTCGGGCACGGCTGTCGAGTGACTCGGTTGCGACACCGGCGTCTGTGAGATGGCCCGTCACCGCGGCGTCGATGACGTGAAGTGTATGCAGGGTCGCCCCGTGGATTTCCGCCAACTCGATGGCGTGTAGCGCGACGTGGGCAGTACCTGTACTCCCGTCGGTCGGAACAAGAATACGGTCGTACATATTTCGAGATTCACCGGCTACCCAGAAAAATGAGCGCGGTGCTTACCAGAGAATGAGAATGAACGGACAGCCCCCTCGTTCCCGTACACTGGGAACGGAGCCGCGGTTATTTACTAGGCGTTCGGAGACTGTACAATATGTCAACTGCATCTCGCTCGGGTCAGCGTACACAGCCTCTCCGCCAGCGGTACGAGGACCTGCTGTGGTGGGTCATGGACCGTCTCAGCGTCACAGAGTCTGTCGAGCGGAAGGTGGTCGCGGCCGTGTTGCTCCAGTTCGGTGCGACTGTCGCTCTCTTCATGAGTCCGTTTGTCCTCTCTGGGATGGTATTGTATGGGTTCTCGGCTGTGGTGTTCGGCGCTGCGATTGTAGCGCTCGTAAACACTCTTCTTATTGTCCGCCAGGATTTCACCGGACCGATACTCGAACTCGACGAGGCGGCCCGGAAGATTGCTGACGGGGAACTAGATGTCACAATCGAGCAGTCGGATCAACGCGACGAGATTGGGAGCCTCACAAACGCCTTCGTCGAGATGCAGGCGTATCTGGTGACGGTCTCCGAACAGGCAGACGCCCTCGCGCGACAGGAGTTCGATGACGAGGTCCTCGACGAAGACGTGCCAGGAGCGTTTGGCGAATCGCTCGGGGAGATGGCCGACAGCCTCGAATCCTACACAGCGGAGCTAGAAGAGATGACAACAGAACTCGAGGCGCGCTCCGAACGTCTCGAAGGGCTCGTCGAGGCGTTCGGAGATGCCGCCAGACAGGCGCGGGACGGCGACCTGACGGCAACCATCGAGACCGAGAGCCTCGACGTGCGTGACGAGAACTACCGGGAACTCATCGAGGTGTACAACGAACTCATCGAGACACTCGGTGAGACCGTCCAAGAGGTCAAGGAGTTCGCCGAGGACGTGTCTGCAGAAAGCGACTCTGCGGCGGTCCAGATGGGCGAAATCGACGACGCGAGCGACCAGGTGGCGCGCTCGACACAGGAGATATCGAATGGTGCCGCCGAGCAGACCGAGGACCTCCAGACGGTCGCCGCGGAGATGAATAGGCTGTCCGCAACCGTCGAGGAGATTGCTGCCTCGGCAGACGAGGCGGCCGCGACAGCGAGTCATGCGGCCGAACAGAGCCACCAGGGACGAAAGTCCGCTGAGGTCGCAATCGAGGAGCTCGACCAGCTCGAAGCCGGTATCGGCCGGACAGCAACGGCTGTCGAGTCACTCGTCGACCAGATCGACGAAATCGACGAGATTGTCTCCTTCATCGAGGATGTCGCAGAGCAGACGAACCTGCTCGCGCTGAACGCGGGCATCGAGGCCGCACGCGCCGGCGAGGCCGGAGACGGGTTCGCCGTTGTCGCAGACGAGGTCAAGCAGTTGGCCGAGGAGACACAGGACTCTGCGGGCGATATCCAGGGGCGAATCGAGGAAGTTCAGTCGGCCTCGGCAGAGACCGTCGAAGACGTTCGGAAGATGGAACGGCAGGTGTCAGACAGCGTGGGGACAATCGAGACGACACTGAACAACTTCGAGGGCATTGTCGAGGAGGTTAACACCGTCAACACCACAGTCCAGGAGATCAGCAACGCGACAGACGACCAGGCGACGACGACACAGGAGGTCGTGAAGATGGTCGACGACGTGGCAAGCGTCAGCGAGGAGACGACAACCGAGTCAGAGAACCTGGCCGCGGTCGCCGAACAACAGACGGCGACCATCTCGGAGGCAAGTCGCCACATCCAGCAGCTCTCAGAGCAGGCGACGGACCTCCAGTCGCTGCTCAATACCTTTATCGTCAACTCGACACAGATGTCGGCAGTGCGGACAGACGGCGGGCACTCGCCTCAGCGTCGGTGACCGACCGGTTCGAGTGACCGGTCGCCGTCGTCGGCAGTGTCGAACTCGAAGCGAGCGCCGCCGGTCTCGCTTTCCGTGACAGTGACAGACCAGCCGTGTGCCTCGGCAATCCGTTCGACGATGGCAAGGCCGAACCCGCTCCCAGTCTCGCTGGTAGAGTAGCCCGACTCGAAGACATCGGTCGAGTCGGGTATTCCGGGGCCGTCGTCAGCGACAAAAAAGCCCGCGTCGGTCTGGCCGACAGTGACGGTTACGTCCTCGCGGCCGTGTTCGACTGCGTTCCGGAAGAGATTCTCGAAGATGTGCCGGACCCTATCGGGGTCTGCCTCTATCTGTGGGTCATCGCGTATCTCGAGTGTGGCCTGTGGTGTCTCGACGGTCTCCCAGCAGATCGTGGCGAGGTTATCGAGCGAGACCGATTCCTGCTCCTCGACAAGGTGGCCGTCGCGTGCAAGTGTCAGCGTGTCCTCGATAATTGTCGAGATACGCTCGTGTGCGTTTGCGATGCCGTCGAGATGCTCCCGTGGCTGGTCGGATTCACGGGCGTGTCCGAGGCGGAGCATCGCCACGTTGAGGGGGTTTCGCAGGTCGTGTGAGACGATAGAGGCGAACTCGTCGAGGCGTTCGTTTTTCCGTTCGAGCTTCCACTCGGCGCGGTGGCGTGCTATCTCGTATCCCAACCAGTTCGCCAGCGTCTTGACGGTAGACTGGAGTGTCGACAGGACAAGCTCGTCACGAGGCTGTTCACCGCCGAAACAGAGCGTCCCATACGTCGAGCCATCGACCTGGACCCGAGCACCGAGATAACACCGCAGCCCGAACCGTTCGAAGGCCGGGTCCTCGCGCCAGTCGGTCTCGGCCGCGTCGTCGATGACGAGGGGCTCTTCCTGCGCTATCGTCTTCCGGCAGTACGTGCGTTCGAGCGGGTCCTGTGCGCCGTCCTCGATTAGGTTGTGGTCGCCGCTGGCTGCGACGATGTGCTGGGTCTCGTCCTCGATGCGGGTGACGTAGGCGACCGGCAGGTCGAGGTAGCGACAGCCAATATCGAGGACAGCGTCCATCTTCTCGCCCAGTGAGAGTGACGTATCCGAGGTGACATCGTAGACAGTCGAGAGAGTCTGTGCCGACCGGTCGATCTGGGTTTCGAGCCGGCGCTGTGTGGTAACGTCGCGCTGGATGCCGACGAACTTTCTGACGATGCCGTCATCGTCTGTGACCGGCGCAATCGTCTGGTGTGCGATGTACTGCTCGCCTGATTTGCGCTCATTCGTTATCTCCTCTTCCCAGACGCGGCCGTCGAGAATCGTCCCCCACAGTTCCTCGTAGTACGACTCGTTTCGGGCCCCTGATTTGAGGATACGGGGGTTGCGTCCGACCGCAGCCTCGCGGCTGTAGCCCGTCATCTCCTCGAATGCGGGGTTGACGTACTCGATTGTCCCGTCCGTGTCCGTGATGATGACGGCGTCGGCGGCGTATTCGACGGCCGCCTCCACGCCGTCAAGTTGGTCGGTCGCGATACAGTCGCGCTCGCGACGAACAGCGTCGGTGAGTCGCTCGGGAAGGGTGGTCAGCGACGAGTCGTCGACCGGGATATAATCGGTCACGCCGGCCGCGGTGGCCCGACTCGCAATCTGTTCGGACCCCTCGACGGCCAGGAGGACAACCGGGAAGTCACACGCCTCGGCGCGGACCCGTTTGAGCAACTCGATGCCCGTCATATCTGGCAACGCATACCGGCTGAGAAGACAGTCGACGTCGCCGTCTTCGAACAGTCCCAGCCCGGATTCGCCGTCCTCGGCAGCTACGACGTCGAACGACACCGATAGCGAGGACGCGTCGAAGGCGTCGCTCACGGCGTCTGCAAGCTCCCTGCCGACGTAACCGACAGTCAAGGAATCGACGGGAGGGCTCTCGCAGGCGACGCAGCCGCCAGCCGGGACATCGACTCCATCGGCTCGTCGGTCTGAATCCATCGCTAGAAGGTTCGTCCCCAATGGCCTAAGCGCCGGGCTGTATTCTGGGGTGGTTTAAAGAGGAACGAAACAGAGCCCGCCGTTTAATATGGTCTCGGGAAGAACCTGAACTAACTGATACACCGCAGGGGGTTCGCGTCGGCTCTCAGTGTGAACCGTCAGCTATGGTCATCGAAACATCGCTTCCGTCGGCCGGCCTCGCAGTCGCGGCTATCGTTGGGTCCGGCTATTTTTTCGCGCTCATGTGGCACCGCCGACACGAGCCGACGGCTCGTCCCCTTCTCGCACTGGCAGCGACACTGTTCGGGGCAACCGTTGTCCACCTGTTTCACGTCCATCTGACGCCAACACACACGGCGCTGGCACAGCGGGTCAGCGAGGAGTTCGCCGACGTGTTCTGGATCTCGGTCGTCCTCACGGGCTACATCGCCGTGCTCGGGCTATGGACGGTGTTCGTCTTCGCGTACACCGGACGAGGGACGTGGGCGACGCGGCTGGTGGTCACAGTTGTCAGCGGACTATTCGTGCTCGAAACCGGCAGTCTGCTCCTCGTCTCGACGGGCACAGCACTGACGACCAGAGTCGTCGAGGCGATTCTCGTCGGCAGCCTCCTTCTCGCGCTGGTGCTTGCGGTCGTCGGAGTCTTTCTCGTCCTCGACGAGTCGACACGGCTCGGACCACTTCTGTTTCGGGAGGCGGCTGTGTTGTCTCTCGCTGCGGGCTCGCTGTTTGGGAGTGCCTGGCTGTTCCTCCGGTTCAATTCGCCCGCGGTGTTCACCGGGGCGGCGCTCGCGAGTAGTCTGCTGTTCGTATTCGCTATCCGGCATTACTCGATGTTCGATTCGCTCCCGCTCGCGGGTGTTCTGGGACGGGAGCGCGTGATTCGTGAGATGGCAGAGGCGATCGTCGTCGTCGGCCAAGACGGCCGGATTCAGGACATGAATCCGGCGGCGAGCGCCCTCGTTGCCGGCGACAACGGCGACCTGGTTGGCAGAGACTGGTCCGTGTTGTTCCCGCTCTCACTCGAGGAGGTGACACAGACCGACCAGCCCGTTCGCCTACGACTCGCCGAGCGCGTCATCGCAGTCAGCGCGACGGAGGTGACCGACGAGCAGGGGCGTTCGCTGGGACATCTGGTCGTCTGTCAGGATATCACCGACCGTCGCGACCGCGAGCGCCGTCTGTCCGTGCTGAACCGGTTTCTCGTCGACACGGTCACAGACCGGATGAACGGCGTCGAATCCGTCGCCGAGCACATCGACGAAAGCGAGACGCCGCCAGAGAAAGCCGATACAATCTGGACGACGACCACAGACCTCATCACACTGCTCACACACGTTCGGGAGATTGAGCGCGGGCTGGCAGCAGACGACCCACAGCAAAGTGATGTCGCCGCCGTCGCCAGGGCCGTCGCCGAGGACTGTCCCGACGATAGGCGGCCGGATGTCTCCGTCAATGGGTCACCTCCAGCGGCCGCCATCGAGCCGTCACTGCTCAAATCAGTGTTCAAACTCCTGGTAGTGGACAGTCTCGATATCTCCACGGAAGCCGTCGAGATGAGCGTCGAAACGGCTGAGGACACAATCGAGACGAGATTCGAAGCCGGTGACGCGACGGCAGACGTAGTCGACGAGACGGCACTCGAACTCGGACGCCTGACCGTCGAGGCGGCCGGTGGCACCCTCGCAACCTGCGACACCTCGCCGACGGACGCGCTTGTCACGGTACGGCTGCCAGCGGCTGACGAGTCCGGAGACGACACCACGGCGACCGTGGAGCCAGCGACGAAACGGATGGAGGGAGAGCCGTCGTGACCACAGCTCTTCTCGGACTCACAGTACTCGCCGCAGCTCTCCACCTCTGGGCCGGTGCTCACGCCCTGCGCCGGCAGAGTCGACCGGGTGCGGCTCCCTTCGGATTGCTGGGGATTGTCCTGGCAGGCTCTATCGGGCTGACAACCGCGGAGGTTGTCTTGGACTGGGGCGTCTCGGTCAGCGCGGGTCTGGTGGTTGCGACACTCCTCTTTACCGGGTTCGTCCTGGAGTACACCGGCAGGGGACCTGCGATGACCCGGTTGCGTCTCGCGGGGCTGCTCGGATTCGGACTGTTCGTCAGTGGCGTCCAGATACTGCTTCTGAACCGATTCGCGCTCGATTCGCCGTATCTGTTGGTCGTGTCGGCGCTGAATCTCGTCGTGCTGTCGCTTGGGCTATTCGGCGTGTTCCTCGTGGTTCGGGCAGGCGTCACGTACGACGACCTCCCGTTGGGGCGGGCGCTGGTGCTTACTGGTATCGGCGGCGTGCTAGTGAGCATTTGGGTTATCGGGGCCGTCTTCGCCGAGCAACTGGAGCTGACACAGCTTGTCAGCTGGCTGATTCTCGGACTGCTCGGTCTCGACGGAGCGTTGAGCATCCTCGCCGAATACCGGTACGACCTGTTCGAGACCGAGCCGAGTGCGGGCTATCTGGCTCGTGACAGCGTGTTCGACGAGATGACCGAGGCGGTCGTCGTCGCCGACCGTAGAGGACACCTCCTCGACAGCAACCAGACGGCAAACAACGCGTTCGGCATCGACCGGTCGGCGCTGGGTCGTCCCATCTCCGGGACGCTTGGCCTCGCGCTTGCGGACAGAGACGGCGGCCCTGTGAGTATCGAAACGCGAGACGGTCGCCGCGAGTATGAGCTCAGGGAGTCGCCCATCAGAGACAGCACCGACCGGAATGTGGGGATGGTGTATCTACTCCGTGACGTGACGAACCAGCAGACACACGAGCAACAGCTTGCGGTCCTCAACCGCGTCCTCAGACACAACCTGCGCAACAGCTTTGACTCGATTCGCGGGTTCGCAGAGGCGATTCGAGACGAAGACATGTCACCGACAGCCACAACCGAACACGGCGAACGCATCCGCCAGACGGCCAGTGATATCAGCGAACTCGGCGAGAAGGTCTCGCGGGCCGAGGAGTTACTGGAGTGGGAGCAACTCGACCGGGAGCACGTCGACCTCGGTTCGCTCGCCGCTTCACTCGCCGAGACCGTCTCCACAGAGTACCCCGAAGGGACCGTCGAGTTCGCCGAGCCTGCGACGCCTGTGTCGGTCCGAACGAACCGAGAGGTGTTTCGGGCGGTCCTCGAAGAACTCCTCGACAACGGGCTGAAACACAACCGCGGAGCCGAGCCGACGGTTCGTATCGAACTGGCATCACACCCAGAGGAGGTGGCCGTCACTATCTGCGATAACGGGTCGGGCATCCCCGAACACGAGCAGGCTGTCCTGTTGGACGGAGAGGAGACGCCGCTGCGCCACGGGACCGGTGTCGGACTGTGGTTCGTCTACTGGGGCGTCCGTCGCTTGGGCGGAACGATAGCCTTCGCCGAGAATGACTCCAGCGGAAGCACAGTTACCGTGACGATTCCGCGCGTCGAATCGACCGACAGCGGTGCCGAGACTGGCATTTAAATATCATGGTACCGTAGATCAGAGTAAGTGACAGAGAGAGAAACACCGCAAGAACAGGCTGTGGTTGGAAAGCGGATTCGGTCAGGCGAACCAGAGGCTGACGAAATCCACGACCTCGCACAGGCGGCCGGCTATCGCGTGACCGAAACGGTCACACAGATCCGGAAAGAAGACCCCGCCTACCACTTCGGTGAGGGGAAAGTCGAAGAGATTGCGGCGACCGTCGCAGCGACGGACGCAACGGCAGTCATCATCGACAACGAACTCGGCCCCTACCAGACGTACAACGTGGGCAACAAACTTCCCGAGGGCGTGCGCGTCATCGACAGATTCCGTCTCATTCTGGAAATTTTTGGCCAGCGCGCACAGACCCGGAAGGCCCAGCTCCAGGTCGAACTCGCGGAGCTGCGCTACGAACTCCCGCGCGCAGAGGCCAAAGCGAGTCTTGCCAAGCGCGACGAACGCCCCGGTTTCATGGGCCTTGGCGAATACGACGAGAGCCGCGAGCGCGATATCAAGGCTCGCATCTCCCGCATCCGTGACGAGCTCGAACAGATCGAACACGACGACGAGCACCGCCGCGAACAGCGTCGCGAGTCCGGCTTCGACCTGGTGGCGCTGGCGGGCTACACGAACGCCGGGAAGTCGACGTTGTTGCGCCAGCTGGCGGCCGATCTTGATGTCGACGAAAACGAGGATATCCACCCCGACCTGGACTCGACGGCAGAGTCGGAAGACCGCCTGTTCACCACACTCGGGACGACGACACGCAAAGGCGACATCGACCGTCGGGACGTGCTTGTGACCGATACGGTAGGATTCATCTCTGACCTGCCACACTGGCTGGTCGAATCGTTCAAGTCAACACTCGATGCGGTCTATCGTGCGGACCTCGTCTTGCTCGTGGTCGACGTGAGCGAGCCGATGGAGGAGATACGCGAGAAGGTCGTCACCAGTCACGACACGCTGTACGAGCGCAACGAGGCCCCAATTGTCACGGTTTTGAACAAGTGTGACGCCGTCGACGACGAGGAGATTACCCGGAAGAAAGAAGGGCTATCGGCGCTTGCCCCGAACCCGGTCGTCATCAGCGCGAAGACCAGTCGTCACATCGACCAGCTCTGGGAGCGTGTCCACAACGAGTTGCCCGATTACAAGCACGAGCGACTGGTCATGCCGATAACAGAGGGCACGATGAGTGTCGTCTCCTGGATCCACGACAACGCATACGTCCAGACCGTCGAGTACGGCGACCACGCCGACGAGGTGACCGTCGAGTTCGAGGCCCGCCCACAGGTGGTCGAACAGGTCCACTCGAAGGCCAACGAGCTCGTCGAGACCAGCCCGTCGGCCTAACTACTCCATCGCCTGTGGAATCGCATCGAGCAGGTCCGTTGCCACGAGTCCGTTTCCGTACGTCTCTGCGGCGATATCACCGGCACGGCCAGTGACGAACGCCCCGACTCCGGCGGCCTCGAACGGGTCAAGCGTGGCCGCGAGCGCGCCGGTGACGCCGGCGAGCACGTCGCCGGTTCCGCCGACTGTCATCCCGGGGTTGCCGGTCCGACTCACCCTGCTCCGGTCAGCATCGGCGACAATATCGTAGTTGCCCTTGACGAGCAGCGTGTGATTGAGGTCAGCAGCGAACTCAGCGACGAGGTCGCGCCGTTCTCGCCAGTCCTCGGCCGTTTTCCCGCCCATCGCCGTGAGTTCGCCCTGATGGGGCGTACAGATGAGGTCGGCTTCCGTCTCGACTTCGGGGACGATTTTCAGCGGGTCAGCGTCGACGACCGCGGTCCCATCGTAGGATTCGATGATGGCTCTCGCGGCTTCGAGCGTCTCCTCGTCGTCACCAAGGCCTGGGCCGATGACCAGCGTGTCGTGCTCGCGGGCGTACTCCATGACGGGGCCGACATGGCCGGGTTCGAGCCGGCGCCCCTGCATCGGATAGAGGATGAGGTTCTCGCTGTACCCCTGGACCTCGTGGGCGACCGAGGTCGGACAGGTGACCTTGACGAGGTCTGCCCCCGCCCGAAGGACAGCCTGTGCAGCGAGTGCCGGCGCGCCGGTGTAGGGGCCGCCACCGATGACGAGTACCTCGCCGTGGTCGCCCTTGTGGCTCTCGGCCGCTCGGGAGAGGCGCAGCAGGTCACCGCGCTCGACGAACGTCTCCGCCGTGGCGGGGATACCGATGTCTGCGACGCGGACAGGAATATCGAGCTCTGTGAGGCCGGGTTTCGTGTCGTGGAAGGTGATAATGTGGTCGGGCTCGACAGCAGAAGGCGCGGTCGTCCCGGTCTCTGCGTCGAATCCAGAGGGGACATCGACAGAGATAATCGGCGCATCGGCCGCGTTCATCGCGGCGGCGGCAGTCGCCGCGGGCTCTCGAAGGTCGCCGCTGATGCCGGTCCCGAGCATCGCGTCGACTAACACGTCGGCGTCTCCGAGGTCTATCGCCGTCGAGTCCCGGAGCTCTCTGGTGTCGTACTCGGCGGCGAGCAGCGCCTCCCAGTTCTCTCGTGCAATCGCTGTCGTGAGTGTCTCCGCACGCCCGAGCAGGCGGACCCGCACGTCGAACTCGTCGAGAAACCGGGCCGCGACGAAGGCGTCCCCGCCGTTGTTCCCCCTCCCGGCGACGATGACGACCGTCTCCCCGGGTTCAGCTACCTCGCGGACGGTCTCGGCGACTGCGTTGCCACTTGACTCCATAAGCTGCTTGCGAGGCACCCCCAGCGCCTCGGCGTTCGCGTCGACGACCGCCATCTCGGAACCTGTAATCATACCCCAAGGTTCGACTGGCTTCCTGATAACTGTCTGGGGAATCGGCAATCAACCAACGACCAGTTAGGCCCCGGGCACACCGAGTGCATCGAGGTCGCCGACGCCGACGACAGCAAGAACGACCAACGCGAAGACAGCCCCGAGCCACGCCCCGAGCGCGAGGACGCTCGCACGAATCCAGCCAACCTCGTACCGCGAGCGGATGACCCAGGTCCAGACGAGGAAGGCGACGACAGAGGAGAGTGCGCCGCCAATGCCGATCCGGCTGAACAGGATCTCCACGAGCCCCCAGGCTAGCGCGCCGAACAACGCGGTGACCACCGAGTACGAGAACTCCCGTGATTTCAGAGCGAGCTTGGAGCCGACATGGATGCCGAAGCCACCCACGAGCAGGCTGACCGCGAACACGAGCAGCGACGTTTCTGGAGCGGTTGTCATAAGTTCACGTCACACGCAGCGAATGTAACCGTTTGGCCGATTCACGCTCAGGCGGGCTCTTCGTCTGAGTCCCGAAGAACGCTCGCCCCGGGCAGCAGTCCGGCGATTTTTGTCACCCAGCCCAGTTTGAACAGTCCAAACTGTGCGAGCACACCGAGTGCGAACAGTCCCAGAAACAGCGGCTCGGTGGCGTCGAAAACAATTGGGTCGAGTGTTGGGAACTCGTCTGCGGCGTTGGTAATCCCGTCGGCCGTAATCGACTGGGACGCCAGGGCTGCGCCGATAAAGGACGTGATAATGACCAGCGTCGTCCGGGTGAGCAACATCCCCAGAAACGCCAGCGCGACCCCGGTTCCGAGACCGACACCGACGGTCATCACGAGGGAGTCAGTTCCCACGACGGGGTCGATAGCGACGACGCCGAGGTAAGTCCCCACGGCAAATCCCATCGCAGCGATTGCCATCGACAGCAGGACGTAGGTGATACCAACACCGACGAGTGCACCTACACCCACAGCGACGGCGACCCCAGCAGGGCCCTCGACGCTGGCTGCACTGGCAATTGTCGGCGCGACCAGATACCCGCCGCCGCCGCCAAGCACAGCGCCGAGCAGTCCTGCACCGTACACCGAAAGCGCCGCACCAGCGAATAACAGTACAGCGCCGGCAGCGACCATCCCAATTGCGAGAGCGTCAACCATGTTGGCTACGTTCTCCGTGGGTTATCAAAACCTTTGGGGCAACGCGACGCCACATTCAGAGTTCGCGGGCGACGCCCCGTTCGAGGAGGATATCCGCGTTTCCGGCGGGTAACGAGACCACGTCGTCAGCTTCGAGGTCGTAATCGCGGTCATCGAACCCGAGGAAGGTATCTACGTCGTCGAGAATCTGGACGCGCTGGCGTTCGATATCGGGCACGGCCTGTGGGGCCTCTGGCGTCTGCGTCGCGGTCCCGCCGTCGTTGCGGACGGGCGGGTCGACGGGCTCTGCCGACGGCGGGACTGCCTCGTCGGCCGGCGAGGGCGGCTCCGGCTGTGGGTCGCCCTTGCCTGTCGCCTCGGACTGTGTCGAATCCGGTACCGGGGACGGCCCGTCTCCGCCCATCACGTCGGCGGCTGTTACGCCCTCGGAGTTGTCGTTCTCGTCCCACCCTCCCGGTGTCTCGGCCGTCTCCGGGGGTACGCTGTCACCAGATGCCGGCGAAGCGGACGAGGACTCGGCCTGTGTCGTGTCGGTTGGTTGTGACGGCTCCTCGCCGTCGAGAAGCGCCAGCACACGCTCGCGGTTGTCCTTGATGTTACCGACGAGGTCGTCGAACAGCGTCTGCTCCTCGGCTGTCATCCCGTCGGACTCGGCCGGCAGGTCGGCCGCGGCAAAAGAGGCGGCCTTGACGATTTTGCCGACCCGTTTCTCGTAAATCGCTTCGACGGTCTGCTCGGCAGTGTTAATCTCGTCGGTCAGTTGGCGGACTTCCGGCGAGTCGAACGGGTCCTCCGCGCGGTCGACCGCTCGGTCGCGCTCTGTGTGAAGCTGCTGGATGAACGAGCCCGCATCGGCGTAAAACGACTCGCGCAGCTGCTGGAGCTTGTCGGTCTGTCGCTCGCGGTCACGCACCGACTGCAGTTCGTTCAGGTCCATGGTATCACAGTTTCGTCTGTCACTCTCTGCCCTTCTCGGCGCGTCCCCGCGTCATCAGGAACACGCCGACGTACTCTGGAACGGAGTGAACGCCCTCCTCCAGTGTAAAACTATCGCCACCGAGTCGAACAGTCCCGGGCGCTGTCACGTCGACGGTGATGTCGTGGCCGGTGAACGTCTCGGGAACAGCGTCAACGAGTGGGTCGAACTCGTCGAGGTCGTCGGCCGAAATCGGGCGGACGACGAGCCCGCTCCCGCCGTGGAGACTTCCGGGCAGGCGAATCAGCCGGTTCGTGTCCGTCGAGACCGGCTCGTCAATCTGTGCGTTCTGGTCGGCGACGACGGCCGGAGCGAACTGCTCGGCGAGGTTCTCGAAGACGTTGTGTGCAGAGAGATTCCCCTCCTCTATCTCGACAAAGCGGTTCTGTGCGAACCGGTAGGCAGTTTCGGCCTTCTTCTGGCCGACTCCCTCGTACTCCTGGAGGGTCTCGACGGCCTCGGTCTGGTCCATCTCACGGACCTCACGCATCACCGAGAGCAGTTCCTGGTGGACGCGTCTCCCCCAGCCGGCGTCAGTCGGCAGATAGCGGTTGTTCGCCGGGCTCTCCCGTCCGACGGAGCCGGCGACAGTCTGTTCGTCGACGAGGGCGTCGAACTCCAGGCCGATGCCGCGGACGTAGTCGACGATTTCGCGACGCGAGTCGCTGTCGAGTTCTTGAACGTTGTCGTCGTGGACGTGGACGTGGTATCCACGGCTCCCAGAAAAGACAATTTCGAGCTTCTCGAAGGCGAAATCCTCACGGAGAAATTCGAGCAGCCGATACAGTGCATCTTTGCAGGCGGCAAGCATCTCGCCGTAGCTGTCGTCTGGCGTCGTCCCCGGCAGGTGGTCGGCATCAAGGTCGAAGATGAGGTTCGAAGACTGCCATTCCTTCCCGTCCATCGTCTTCTCGCTTGGGTCGTTGTACAGTCCGGCCGAGAAGTAGATATGTCGGGGACGCTCGCGGGCGAGGAAGTCATCGAGGTCGCCCAAATCGAGCAGTGAGTTGTGACGGACGTACGTCTCACCGGGCCCCTCTGTCCAGGGAACATAGCCCCACTCACGTGCGTGAGCATCAGGCGGCTGGTCGACGGCTCCACCCCGGTAGTAGTCGCCGAACCGACCGCGCAGATACGCCAGCGTCCGCTCGTTCACGTCGATTTATTCTGGCAGCGATGCAATAGGGCTTGCCATCTGTCCGGTAGTGGTTGGGTAATTAACCCGAGGAACCATACTTCCGTGGCGTGTCATCGATATGCATGACTGAGGAAACCCCAGAGCTACACGCCCCGGAGTTGACACGCGATGACCTGCTGGTCGTCGAGGACGAACGGTTTGGGACCGAATCGGTCGCACTTGTCACCGGCGCAGCGTCCGGAATCGGGCGAGCAACGGCGGTCGCGCTTGCGGTCAACGGGCTGACAGTCGTCGGTGCCGACATCGACGAGACAGGACTCGATGAGACGGCAGAAATCGCGGCCGACCTGGGCGCCACAGGTCGCGTACTCGGCGTCGAGACGGACCTGACCGAGGAAGGCGATATCAGCGCTGTCGTCGAGGCGGCCGCTGAAGAGGGGAGCCTCAGGTACGTGGCCAACATCGCTGGCCTCCAGCATATCGACCCGATTACCGAGTTTCCGACTACGCGGTACGACCAGTTACAGGACGTGATGGTTCGGGCCCCCTTCCTGACCGCCAGGGAAGCCATGCCACACATCGAGGCGACCGACGACGGCATCGGCGCAATCGCGAACATGTCCTCGGTCCACGGCCGCTACGCCACGGAGCGCAAGCCGGCGTACATCGTCGCCAAACACGCACTCAACGGACTCACGCGGTCGATTGCCGCCGAAGGTGGCGGCACGCTACGGAGTTTCTCTATCTCGGCGGGCTATGTCATGACCCCGCTCATGGTCAATCAGATAACAGAGACCGCCCAACAGCGCGGCATCTCCGAGCGGGAGGTCATCGAGGATGTTATGCTGGGACAGGCCCGCACGACGGAGATGATGACGCCGGGAGAGGTTGCAAATCTATTCACCTTCGGGTTCTCACGACACGGCAAACATCTCAACGGCGGCGACCTGCTCTGGGACGGTGGGTTCACCACCACCTACGAATGAGGAAGTCGGGAGTCCCTGGGCAGAGCATAATTATCAATAGCAAGTAAAATGGTAACAATAGTCATGATTTATCAACCAGGCAATCGAACAGAAGATATATGCAAGACCAGCCGGGAGAGCTAGCGGTCTTACATGTCGACGACAATCCGCAGTTTGTGGGCCTCTCGGAGACGCTTCTAGAATCAGAGAGCGAGCAGTTGCGTGTGGAAACCGCCACGAATCCAGAGACGGTCCTCAGAGAGATCGATACGTGGGAGTACGATTGCGTGGTGAGCGACTACGATATGCCGGAGATGGACGGCATCGCGTTTCTCGAAGCCGTTCGGTCAGAGTATCCGGACTTACCGGTCATCGTGTTCACCGGAAAAGGCTCCGAGGAGGTCGCCGCAGAGGCCCTCTCTGCCGGGGCAACCGATTACATCCAGAAACGCGGTGAGACGAGTCAGTTCACCGTGCTTGCGAACAGAATCGAAAACGCTGTCGAGCAGTACAGAGCACGGCAGGAGGCCGAACGCGCCGACCGGCGGCGACAGCGCACGCTCGAACGAATCACGGATGGCTTCGTAGAGTTCGACGAGGAGTTAGTAATCACGAACCTCAACGAACAGGCCGAGTCGTTGCTCGGAGTCACGCGCGAGGAGATGGTCGGAACGCAGTACGACGAGTTCGTCTCGGGAAACCAGTCAGACTCCTTCGACGCCTACAGAGCGGTGCTGGACAGCCAGGAGTCGAAGACGATAGTCCAGAAGGGAGACATCAATCCAGGCCGCTGGTACAAAGAACGCATCTTCCCGGCAGAGGGAGACGACGGCATCTTCGTCTATTTCCGTGATATCACCGAGCGCAAGGAGCAAAAACGAGTACTGAAAGAGAAAACACACCAGCTCGAAGCCGTTCTCGACAACGTCCAGTCGGCCATCTGGATGCGAGACAACGAGAGTCGGTTCCGGCTGATGAACCAGAACTACCGCGAGATGTTCGGTATTGAAGACGAGACCGAAGTGGCCGAAAAAACCCCCGAAGATCTGTTCGACGACGAACTCGCCGAGCAGTTCAGAGCCTACGACAGAGAGGCACTTGCTGCAGAGGAGTCACTCGAGTTCAAAGAGAACATCGAGACTGACGACGGCACTCGAACGTTCCTGACCCGTCTCACCCCCCTGAACGAGACGAGAGAGGCGGTGGTCGGCGTTGCAACAGACATCACGGAGCAAAAGCGACAGGCCAGAAGACACAAAGAGGGCCGCCAGCTCTACAGGACGCTGCTCGACCAGAGCCCCAACGGTGTCATCATCATCCAAGACGGAGAGATACAGTTCGTCAACGAGCGACTCTGTGAGCTAACAGGCCAGAGTACGACGGAGCTGCTCGGCCACTCGTTCACCAAAATCATCGCACCCGACTACCACGACCTGGTCAAAAGCCGGTACAGGAAGCGACTCGCCGGAGAACAACCTCCGAACAACTACGAGATAGAGATTACGACGGCAGACGACCAATGCAGGGTTATCGACCTCCACGTCTCCAAAATCCAATACGAAGGTCAGCCGGCCGTGCTTGCGACGCTCAACGACGTAACAGAGATCAGACAACACGAGCGCCAGCTCGAATCGATAAAACAGGAATACGAGAGCGTCGTCGAACACGTCGAGGAGACACTGTTCCTGCTCGAAGACGAGGCAGGCCTCACGGTCAAGCAGCTTGGGGATTCTGCTGCAGCCGCGGACGAGAGTGACGACCCGCTTGCCGCGATATCAGACACACGGCTGGAAGAAGCGTATCACGACTGCATTGAGAGAAACGAAAAAGTTACCTACACAACCGCAGACGAGAGCGGGCGACACACCTGGGAGGTGATGTTGACGCCAATTGCTATCGAAGGAACGGTCGACCGCGTTGCCGGGACTGTCCGCAACGTCACCGAGGAGCAACGTCGCGAGGGATTACAGGAGATAATCATCGACATCTCCTCGGGACTGATAGACGCGAGCAAAGAGGAGGTCGACAGCCGGATAGAGACGGCGCTCGAACGAATCGGCGAGTACGAGGAGGCAGACCGGAGTTACGTCTTCGAGTTCTCTGCGGACGGCTCGGTGATGGACAACACTCACGAATGGTGTGCGCCCGGCGTCGACTCCCAGCGGTCGGAGCTACAGGACCTCGACACCGGAGATTTCTCGTGGTTCATCCCGAAGGTACTCGACCAGGAGACGGTGACTGTTCCGGACGCCGACTCCCTTCCCTCCGAGGCCACACACCTCCAGCGAACGCTGCAGTCCGGCGACATTAATTCTATCGTCGTGGTACCGTTGACACGTCGCGACGAGACACTCGGGTTTATCGGCTTCGACTGGACTGGGTCGTCTGCCACCTGGACGGAGGTAACACTCGATTTGATGGAGGTGAGTGCACACATTATCGCAAATGCACTCACACAAAAGCAGACGGTCATCCGCCGAGAGGAGCGCGAGGAAACGCTTTCAGCGCTCCACGACGCGGCGACAGTAATTGGGCGGGCCGAGTCGGCTTCGGAGGTGTACGAGACGGTGACAGCAACAGCAAAGCGAATCTTCGAGTTTGACCTCGTCGCAATCGACGTCGAGCGAGACGGAAAGCTGGTTCAGGAGGCGTGGTCGCTGGATATGAACGGCGGTGACTACTACGAGACCCTGTCGCTTGCCGACAACGATACTTTGGCGGTCCGGGCGTACAACAGTCAGGAAACGATTCTCGTCGACGACCTCCGCGAGTCGGATATCACGCCCGCTAGCAGTGAGTATCGTGCTGTCCTGACAATCCCAATCGGAGAGTTCGGGACGTTCCAGGCAGTCTCGACGAACGTCGGTGCCTTCGACGAGTACGACCGCGAGTTCGCCGAGCTCTTGGTCGATCACGCGGCAGTAAAACTCGAACAGCTCGCCGACAAAGATCGGCTCAGAGATCAAAAAGAGGCACTGAAGAACCGAAACGAGCGCCTCGACGCCTTCACGAGCATCGTCAGCCACGATCTGCGCAACCCACTGAACACCCTCGAACTGTCGCTTGACCTGGCAGAACGGACCGGAGAGACAGAGCACTTTGAGCGGTGTTCCCGGGCAGTCGACCGGATGGACCGACTCCTCGAAGAGCTGCTGGCGCTCGCCCGTCAGGGAAACGACCTCGGGGAGCTGGAGTCTCTGTCGCTTCACACGGTGGTCAAGCAGGCTTGGGAAACTGTCGAGACCGGCAAGGCAGAGCTCCACCTCGACGAGGACCGCACCGTACGCGCCGACCGCGTGCGACTCACACAGCTACTCGAGAATCTCATCAGCAACGCTGTCGAGCACGCCACCAGCCCGGCGGACGATACTCCCGTGCGTCTCACGGTGGGAACACTCGATGACGGATTCTACGTCGCCGATGACGGCCCTGGCATCCCGTCGCACGAAGACATCTTCGAGATGGGAATCTCGACGGCCGAGGACGGCACCGGATTCGGGCTGGCTATCGTCAAGGGAGTCGTCGACGCCCACGGCTGGGAGATTGCTGTCACCGAAGGCACCGCTGGCGGGGCTCGCTTCGAGATATCTGGCGTCACGCCGTGACTGCCGGCCAGGGTCACCGTCGCAGCAGCGACGCCAGCTTCTCTCTGATTCCCGCGTCGTCGCCGAGCTGGAGGTAGTAGGCGTCGCCGCCGTCCTCGTAGTAGTTCTCGATGCGGCGGACGGTCTCGAATCCGAGCCCGCGATAGAACTCCAGCGCGTTGCGGTTGGTCGTCCGCGCGTGGCAGGTCACTCGCCCGAACTCCTCTGCGACGCGAGCGATGAGTCGCTTTCCGAACCCCTGTCCGCGGTAGTCCTCGTCGACGGCCAGAAAGAGAAGATAGCCGTCACGGCGGACCGTCGCAAAGCCGATGAGTCGGCCGCGGGTCTCGTCTTTGTACAGGAAGACACGCGAGCGAGTGTACGCACTTGAAAAGAAGTTCTTGCGCTGTCGGAGGACACCCTCGCTGCGTCGGATGCGTTCTTTGAGCCGCCAGGCTGCCTCCACGTAGTCGTCGCTGCCGGGTGCAACCTCCAGTCGGCGGATATTGACGCTCACTAGCCTTACGTAGGACGGGCGGAATAATAATTCCTGTCGTTGCAACGCAACCCTTTCGGTGACGTTGGCGTTACCTCGGGGCATGTCCTTCGAGCTTCGGGAACACACGGCCGATATCGCCGTCGCTGCCACGGGGGAGACGCTGGGGGAGGCATTCGGTGCTGTGGCCGACGGGATGGCAGCCGCGATGTGCGAGGATGTCCCCGACGGCGGGGACCGCCACCAGATTGCCGTTACCGCCGAGTCGAGAGAGGCGCTTCTGTTCGATTACCTCGACGAACTCATCTACGAACGGGATATCCAAGGAGTGTTACCGGTCGACAACCGTGCGAACGTCGACGGCGGGGACGTGACAGCGAGCTACCGCGGCGTTGCGCTCGACGCTGTCGACGCCAGAGATCTCAAGGCGGTCACCTACTCCGAGATGGAGATTACAGAACGTGGAGACGGATGGGAGGCCTACGTCGTCTTCGACGTATAGGGCGAAGAAGCGAAGTAGGACAGGCGCGTACCGTCGCGTGTGAAAGAGTTCCAACGCAAGCAGCTACTCGAGCGCGTCGAACGCGAGGGTGCGACGGTCGGGGTCGACATTCCTGAGGCTATCGACGTTCAGGGGACGGAACTCGACTTACAAGCGTTTGTCTTCGAGATACGACAGCGCGATACCGTTCCGTCGGGTGAGCGCGAGCGTGTCGAGCGGGCGAAAAAGAACCTCCGTCGGGAACGCCTCGAACGCAAACAACGCATCGAGGAGGGCGACATCAGTTACGAGGAAGGTGAGGAACTTGCCGAGGCGATTATCGGCATCGACAGGGCCCTGAACGCGTTACAGCAGCTTGGTCGGGTCGACCTCGAACAAGAGGAGAACGCACAGGCAGTCGCAGACCGCAAACGGTGGATGAAGTTCCTCCAGCAGGCACTCGGCCAGGACAGCGACGCGACACACGGCGTTGGGCGGGGGCAGGGACGATGAGTGCGAACGACGAGGTTGCGGCCCTGCTCGAAGAGTTCGCCATGTTACTCGACGCACAGGGCGTCGACTACAAACCGCGGGCCTACGAGCGCGCCGCCGAGAGCATCCGCGACCACACCGCCGATGTCGAGGCGCTGGCCGGCGAGGGAGCCGATACCGTCGCCGAAATCGACGACGTCGGCGACGCCATCTCCGAGAAGGTCGTCGAGTACATCGAGGCCGGCGAGATTGCCGAGCTGGAGGAGCTGCGGGCGAAGCTGCCCGTAGAGATAGAGGCCCTGACCAGCGTCGAAGGTGTCGGACCCCGGACTGTGGGTCGCCTCTACGAGGAACTGGGCGTCCAGACGCTCAATGACCTCGAAGCCGCGGCCGAGGCCGGTGAGATTCAGGAGTTGCGAGGGTTCGGCGAGAAGACCGAGCAGAACATCCTCGAGGGCATCCCTTTCGCACGGGAGGCCCACGAGCGTCAACTACTCGGCGAGGCCCGCCCCCAAGGAGAGCGGGTCCGGGACTACCTCGCCGACAACGAGGCGGTCTCTCGGTGTGCGCTTGCGGGATCAATTCGGCGGTGGAAGCCGACCATCGGCGACGTGGACGTACTCGTCGGCAGCGACGCCCCCGACGTGGTCGTCGAGGCGTTCACCGACTATCCGGAGGCGAGCACTGTCATCGAGGCTGGTTCGACGAAAGCAAGTATCCGGGTTGGCGACGTGCGTGTCGACCTCCGGGTCGTCGCATCCAGGGAGTTCGGTGCCGCGCTACAGTATTTCACCGGCAGCAAAGACCACAACGTGGCGGTTCGCAACCGCGCGCTCGACCGCGGGCTAAAAATAAACGAGTACGGTGTCTTCGACGTCTCCGAGCTAGAAGAAGCAGACGACCAGCGCGCCGGCGAGCGAGTCGGCGGCGAGACCGAGCGGGAGATGTACGAGGCGGTCGGGATGGCGTGGGTCCCGCCCGAACTCCGCGAGGATCGCGGCGAGGTCGCGGCCGCCGCGGCCGACGACCTGCCGGCCTTGGTCGAAACCGGAGACGTGCGCGGCGACCTCCACACCCACACCGAGTGGTCAGACGGAGCCAACACAATCGAAGAGATGGCGATAGGCGCGGCCGATTTCGGTCACGAGTACGTCTGTATCACTGACCATGCGACCGGGCCAGGGATGGTCGGCGGCGTCGGCCTGAGCGACACGGAGATACGCGAGCAGATAGCGGCGATTCGCGAGGTCGACGAGGAGGGCGAGATCGACGTGCTCGCGGGTGTCGAGGCAAACATCGCGGCCGACGGCAGCGTCTCTGTCGAGGATAGCGTGCTCGGAGAGCTTGACCTGGTCGTGGCCTCGCCACACGCCGGACTCGACGGCGACGGCACCGACAGACTCGTCGAGGCCGCCCGCCATCCAGAGGTCGATATCATCGGACACCCAACCGGCCGACAGCTCAATCAGCGTGAGGGAATGGAGGTGGATATCGAGCGTCTCGGGGCTGTCGCGGCCGAAACCGGGACTGCACTCGAAATCAACGCGAACCCGACCCGGCTCGACCTAGGCGGGCGGCTCGTCCAGCGCGCGCTCGAACAAGGCGCGACCGTCGCCGTCGACACGGACGCCCACAGGCCGTCGAGCTATGGCCTCGTCCGGTACGGCGTCCACGTCGCCCGACGAGGGTGGGCCGAGGGCGGCGACGTGTTGAACACGCAGCCGCTCTCGGAGGTCCGCTCGTTTCTTTCATGAGCGTGCTGACAGACGCGATGCTGGGCGGACTGACAACCTATCTGCGGATGTGTGGGTACGATACCGTCTACGTCCTCGACGCCGACCTCGAAACCGACGACGAGATTCGCAACTACGCGGAGGCAGAAGAGCGGACGCTGCTGACGCGGGACGAGGCCCTCGCCGCGCGGACAGAGGGTGCGCTCCTGCTGGAGTCACGAGAGATCAAGCCGATGCTCTCGACGCTCGTTGCGGCGGGCTTCGAGCTTTCGCTACCCGAGGCACCCGAGCGCTGCAGTCTCTGTAACGGAATCGTCGAGGGTGTCGATGCCGACGAGCCGACGCCGGAGTACGCCCCCGGCCCACAGACGGAGGACGTCTGGTGGTGTACGGCCTGTGGACAGCACTTCTGGAAAGGGAGCCACTGGGACGACGTGACAGACACGCTCCGGACTGCTCGGGAGAATCCATAATGGGGATAACCCTGGTTGCAGTACGAGCAGATACATGACACTCTCGGAGGAGGCACACGAGCGCCTGGCGGACATCGTCGAGCTACAGCCCACGAAAAACGGCGAGTTACAGGACCGCTGGGAGATGGACAGCGGGAGCGAGGTCCACAGCTATCTCGAATCCGAACTCGGCGATTACTACTACCGAAACGAGGACAGCCTTATCTGTGCGACGCCAGCGGCGGCCGGGCTCATCAACGGTGAAGAGCCCTCCGAAGACCGGACAGTCCGGGGAACGCCCCTCCAAGCAACAATCGTCGCGGTGCTTCCAGACGCCGAGGCCGAGCCACAGAGCGTCGTCGCCACCCTCCACGACGTTGAGGACGACCTCGGGGCCGATGTCGATGAGGTCCGCTCGGCGCTGCATACCCTCGTCGACAAGGGTGTCGTCGAGCGAGTTCGGACGACCGTCCCGACCTTTCGACTCGCCGTCGAGCGCGACCACATCACAATCGAGACCGACGACGACTGATGCTGATTACTGGGACGTTCTCCCGCCATTGTTTCGCGTATCCCCGGTATCGGACCGTGAAACAGGCGCTTCGCTGATAGTGATTGTTGCGGCTATTTTGGTGGCCACGTCACGAATCTCGGTGTTTCACGGCGTGAGACCCACGTCTCGTTTCTCGACGGCGGTAACGACTCGCAACAATCACGATGAGACAGGTCTGAACATCATCGCAATAATCACGATGCGCATCTCCGTCATGTGGCGGGGTATCACCCATCAGCACCAACAACAGTTCGTAACGTATATTTATCCTACCCGGTAAGGTTTGAGTGCGTGTCCGGGCTGGGGTAGTGGTATCCTTTGGCCTTGTGGTGGCCAAGACGTGGGTTCAATTCCCGCGCCTGGACTCTCTTTGCCTCACGTCGTGATGATATGAACCACAAACACGACCAATGTCTTTTATCTCCCGTAGATACAACACTGTGTATGACGTTCAAACCGAACGAGCCGGATTTGACGGCTGAAGAGACAGAAGAACTCGTCGCCGAGACCATCGAGAGCGAGGAAATCGCCATGTTCGTCAAGGGCAACAGACGCATGCCACAGTGTGGCTACTCAGATAAGGCGCTGTCACTTGTGCATCACTACCGCGATGCCGAAGACGTGGCGGTCGTCGACGTGCTCCAGAACCTCGACGCGTTCCGCGAGACACTCGAGACACACAGCGGCTGGGAGACGATTCCACAGGTCTTCGTCGATGGGGAGTTCGTCGGTGGCAGTGATATCCTCGAAGAGTACGCCGAGCGCGGCGACCTCGCAGAGACCCTCAACGCAGACCAGGAGGCCGCACCGCCAGAGTTCACGAACGAGACAGACGACACCAGTGACGTCGAAGCCCCGTTCTAATTCGGCTCCCTGAACGCCGGTTTTGCGTTCGTCAGCGACAGGATCACCGTTGGTGAGCGACCGACATGTTGATAACAGACAACACACCACATGTAAACAACCTCGGGCACGGTGGCCCGAGGCTTTTGCAGTTCCCTCAGCCGTGTGATAGCACTCCCTGCTCGGCAAGCGAGCGGGATGAGGGTGGGCGGCTTACGCGCCCCGACCCAGACAGACGCACCAGCCGAACCTGCGGCTGGGTTTTGTGAGTCCGGTAATCCGTATCGTTACCGTCGAGTTTCGCCTTCTCGCGCCACGCAACATTCACCGACGCATTCCGGTCGGCGTGGTCTTGCACTACATCACATTCGTCGTTCGGACACTGGAACCGCCTCCCATGTCGATTCCCACGTTCACCACAGCACGAACACGTCTGCGAATTGTAATAGGCGTCCACCGTATCCGTTGGTAGCTCTCGCCACGTTGCCTTGTACAAGACAAATTTCTCGAACTTGTGGAACGGCAGTTTGTGCAACCGCCGATTCATATACGATCCGTACTCCATTTCCTCACGGATGCCACTCATATCCTCGAACACGATGACCGAGTTCGGGAACTGCTCTGCAAACTCCACGACAGCACGGGAAAGACGATGCAGCACCCACTCGGTGAGGCGTTCTTCTTTGTCACCCAATTTTCGGTGAATACTCGTCTTTCCGTGTTCCTGACAGCGTTTCGTGATCGTGTGATAGCGTTGCCGTTCCTGCTTCACTCGTCCGTAGTCAAGGACGAGCGTTCCCTTCGTCCGCATCGTCTCGCGGTCGAGGGCGGTAAGCGCGACGTTGCGTTCGTTGATGTCCACGCCAACCACGGTTTCGGCGGTGTCAGGTTCGGGCACGTCGAACTCGCGCGTGACCGTGACGTGTAGGTAGTACACGCCATCTCGGTACAGGAGTTCGGCCTGCCCCACATCCACCTTATCCGACGTGAGGGCGTCTCGAAGTTCGTCCATTGCGTTTGTTTCTCCGCTCAGATGGCCGTTAACGTGTTTTCTGGGCTTGGCGCTGATGCGGACTTGGACGCGGTTCGTGTCGTCGTCCACGGTGAGGCGATAGCCTTCTGTGTGTGCCATCACGAGCGGGTATGCGCCTGATTTGTCCGTACTCGGTGGTGTCGGTTTGCCTCCGTCGGGATTGTCTTGATTCTCCCACCACTCTTTGAGCGACTGGTAGGAGTCCCACGTTTGGAGGGCTTTGCCGACGACGGCACACTTGTTGTTCCGCAAGAAGTCGTCGCGGTCAACTTCTTTCTGTATCTCGGTGCGTGTGTATCCCTGTTGTGTGAGGCGGATTGTTTCGTTGAAAATTTCGCGTGACGCGAGGCGGGCGTCATGAAGCCACGACCGCTCTCCAGACGCTATGTGAAGCCGCGTCTGAATCGTCTTCGTGGCTTCTTCACCCATACGTTGACAATCGTTCCAGACTATCATAAATGCGGGGATTTGTAATGAAAGAGTACCGAAGTCATGCACATTCAGTTAGTTCCTGTAAGTATCATTTCGTGTGGTGTCCAAAGTATCGGCACCCTGTTCTGGGTGTGGTGGAGGACGACGTGCGGGAGTTGTTTGGTGAAACTGCTGATCACTTCGGTCACGAGATTCTGGCGTTGGAGATTGCAGACGACCACGTTCACCTATTCGTGCAAACAGATCCGAAGCACAGTCCGGCGGAGATCGCTCGGCAGTTCAAGTCGTATGCGGGAAAGCACTTGCTAGAGCGGCATTCCGAGATTCAGGAGTCGTATTTCTGGGGCGGTGGATTCTGGAAAGTTGGATACTACGTGGGAACGACCGGAGCAGTGTCGGAAGAAGTGGTTGAGCGGTACATTGAGGAGACAGAACACGCGCCGGAGTGACGCGCTTCACCCCCGCCCACGGTGGGGCAGGGAACTCGCGCTGCTTTTCGTTTAGACTCAAAGCTGATAACAACCGGCAACGAACAAGTGTGTAACGCCAGTTCGCTGCCACAACAGCGGGCAACCGGGGCACAGACAGACCCGCAACTGAGCCATCGATGCAAACGAGCACACCGTTATATCAGGGGGAGAGAGAGCAGTGAGAGCACAGACGACAATAGATTTCGCTATCGGTATCGCAATTTTTCTGAGCGTCCTCGTCTTCGCGTTCTCGTTCGTCCCGGGGATTCTCCAGCCGTTCGAACTCTCGGGTGAGGAGAACCCCTCGCTGTCGGACAGAGCAGCGGATTCACTCTCACAGGAGCTGCTTGGGTCCGCCGAGCGGCCGTCAGTCCTCAACCGGTACTGTACGGTCGCGTTCTTCAACGAGTCGAACGATGCGTCCGGACGCTGTAACTACGATGCTGGCTCGCCGTCGGCGGTCTTGAACCTCGACACTGCCCGGAACGTAAATGTCACCCTCAACGGGAACGTTACGACCAGCGGGTCAGGCAGCGAACAGCTGTGCTGGACAGAGAGTTCGCCCGCAAACAACGGTGAGCCGGGACTCGTCGAGCGTAGTCACGCCGAGTGCGCCGGGGACGCGGTCGTGCTGGCACGCGGAGACGACATCGTCGACCAGGGGGACGCGACAATCACTGCCCGCCGGGTCGTCTCATTACACGGGCGGTCGGTCACGCTGGCGGTGGTGCTGTGGTAGCCAGCGACGACCGCGGACAGGCGCTTACGCTCGAAGCAGTGGTCGGTGCAATCCTGATGCTCGCCGCTATCGGGTTCGCGCTCCAGATGACCGCAGTCACGCCACTGTCGGCGAGTACGTCGAGCCAGCACATCGAGAATCAACTCCAGTCGACGAGCGAAGGAGTTCTCGACACCGCCGCCGACACGGGTGCCCTGCGCGAGGCGGTGTTGTACTGGAACGAGACGACCGGCGAGTTCCACGGGAACGCAGATCCGTTCTAGCGGTCGGGGCCGCCCCCGAACGCCTTCGGTGACGCGCTCGCGGATGCGTTTGGGACGGGGAACATCGCCTACAACGTCTTCGTCCACTACCGCACCGGCGACGGCATCGAGACACAGCAGATGGTGCGGCAAGGACAGCCAAGCGACCATGCGGTGAGTGCCTCACACACGCTCGTCCTCACAACCGAGGACCGACTCCTCGGCCCCGACTTCACGGAGCAAGAACCGCTTTCGGATGTAGCCGACGGGGCGTTCTACGTCGTCGACCGCGATAGCGATCCATACTACAATCTCGTCCGCGTTGAGGTGGTCGCATGGCGGATATAGGCGACCGGAGCCAGCTCCTCCTCGTCACCGCGTTTCTGCTCGCAGTCTCGTTTGTCGTGCTCGCGCTGGTGGTCAACTCCGCAATCTACACCGAGAATATCGCAACACGAGACGATGTCGCAGGCTCACACGAGGCACTCGAGTACCGTGCCGAACTCCAACAGAGTGTCGGCGCTGTCCTGACGGCAGTCAACAAAAACAGCACGCTCACCCAGACAGAGTTCAACGCGACCGTCGACAGCCTCTCGTCGGCGGGAGCCGTGTTGCAGTCGACGCAGGGCCGCCTCGTAAACACAGCAGTCAGTAACATCGAAGACGGAACCAGAATCGCACAGACGAACGCGAGTCGAAACTTCACTAGTGTCGGCGGAAAACAGGAGTGGATTCTCACAGACAGCAACGTCGAATCCGTGCGGAACCTGCGGCTGAATATCTCTGATCCGGGCACCAGCCAGTTCTCGCTCGTCGCGAACGATACAGACACCTCCGATGCCGACTGGCGGCTACAGGTGGTCGAGAACGGGAGCGACCAGATTGATGTCGTCGTCACCGTCGACGGTGGCCCCAACAGACAGTGTGTCCGCGACCACGACGGCTCTACCGTCATCGACGTGACCGCTGCGACCGTAGCTGGGAAGCCCTGTCTCGCGCTTGGACAGCTCCAGGACAACACGGGGACCACTCAGTGGATTGGGGCGAACATCGGCGACTCGTTCAGACTCGAATTCGAGAACGCCGACGCCGTGACCGGCCGGTACTCGGCGATAATCGGGCCTGCCGGGAGTGCGAATACGACCGCGCTACAGACGAGTCAGCAGTCCGACGAGCCGTTCGCCGTCGGTGCTATCTACAGCGCCACTGTCGACTACGCCTTCTATACGTCGGCGGTGGGTTACGAGACAAAAATCCGGGTCGCTCCGGAAGAGGTGCCGCCATGAGCAGTCAGTGTCAGAGTGATCGCTCGAATCGGTCGGTCTCTATCGCGCTGAACTACGTCCTCGTGCTCGGTATCTCGACGGTCCTGATCGCCGGCCTGCTCGTCGCCGGAACCACGTTCGTCGAGGACAATCGCGAGCGGGTCATCGACAGCGAACTGACCGTCATCGGCAACCACATCGCCGGAAACATCGAGCAGGTCGACCGGTTCGTCGACGCCAGTCGGGCGAACAACGGTACAACACCCCATGTCGCCTACATCAATCAGTCCTTCAAGCAGCAGGTGACCGGGTCGACGTACTCGATTGCGGTCGTCGACGGCGACCCCCCACAACTCCGCCTGCACTCGGTAGACCCCGAAGTGACGGTCCGGGTGAACGTCTCTGTCGGCACCGACATGGCAGAGACGACCGTCGGGGGCGGGATAGTCTCGGTCTACTACGATAGCGGGAGTGACAGGGTGGTGGTGAGCGATGATTAGCGGCAGAGAGCGGGCCGTGAGCGAGATACTCGGCTACGTTATCATCTTCGCGCTTGTCGTCGCCGTCATCGGATTCGTCACTGCAGTTGGGATGCCGGCGCTGATAGATACCCAACAGAGCGAGCAGGCCGCGAGCGCGGAGCGAGCGTTCGACGTAGTCGGGGAGAATCTGGCCGCGATATACGAACGCGGTGCACCCAGCCGGGCAACCGAGATCGACCTCACCGACACCGAACTGTTCTACGGGACGCCCGTAACCATGAACGTCACCGTCGACGGCAACAGTACGGTAACCGACCTCCGCCCGGTCGTGTTGCGCGTCGACGATGACACCAGCCTCGTCTACGAGGGCGGAGCCGTGTTCCGGGACGAGGGAGACGGCGGACTGGTACTTCGTGAGCCGCCCCTGTTGCTGGACCAGTCGCGTATCTTCCTGCCGGTCATCGAGACGACTGCGCCGGCAATCGAGGCAGCGGGTGGTACCACGGTCCTGTTCCGTGGCGAGTCCAAGCGTCGCTCGGTCCTGCACGCAGCGACCAGTGGCGACGTCACAATCACCGTCGAGTCGCCGCGGTACGAGCTCTGGGAGCGGTATTTCGTCGACCAGCCAGGGCTCACAGCGAGTGACTGTACGGTCGACGACAGCAACGACTCTGTCACCTGTCAGGCCACCGCAGACACCATCTCTGTGACTCTGCAAGAGATTGGCGTCGAAATTCTCGTCTAGCTGCATTTCAGGCACCCGACGGTGCTGTTCTCACAATCCGATGTACCTTTCCGGGTTGGCCACGTCTCGACTGATATGAACGGGAATTTTCCAGCGGTTCACAGCCGGAATATCTCAGGAATGTTGGTGAGAGAGCCATGACAGGCCGGGACGAGTATTACAACAAAGCGAAACAGAAGGGGTATCGCGCCCGCTCGGCGTTCAAGCTCACGCAACTCGACGACCGAGCCGGCCTGCTCGACCGCGGCGACACCGTCGTCGATTTGGGTGCCGCACCGGGCGGGTGGATGCAAGTCACCGCCGAGCGTGTTGGTCGTGAGGGGACCGTCGTCGGTGTCGACCGCCAGCGAATCGACGACCTCGAAGATCCCGAGGCAACGGTCGAATACGTTCGCGGCGATATCACCGAAGAGCGAACGAGAGACGAAATCAGAGAGACGGTCGGCGGCGGCGAGCGCCCGGTCGACGTGGTCGTCTCGGATATGGCACCGAATATGACCGGCGACTACGATCTCGACCACGCCCGATCGGTCCATCTCGTCCGCCAGGCCTTCGACGTGGCCGAAGAGCTGCTCGCCTCGGGCGGAGACTTCGTGGCCAAGGTCTTCGACGGGCGCGACCTGGACGACCTCGAAGCAGATATTGACGAGGAGTTCGAGTACGTCCGCCAGATGCGCCCAGACGCCTCCCGCGACGAGTCCTCGGAGCTGTATCTTGTCGCCCGCAATCGGTTGACTGCCCCGGTTCGTGCCGGTGACGAACTCGCTGTCGAAATCGTAGACACCGGCTCGGAGGGCGACGGTATCGCCCGCGTCGAGGACTTCACCGTTTTTGTTCCCGGCGCACAGGAGGGCGAGACGGTCCCTGTCGAGATAGAGGACGTGAAGCCACGGTTCGCGTTCGCGGCCGTGCGTGAGGACTGATGGGGGAGACCGGAAAGATAGACCGGCGCTTCTTCGAGGATGTCATCGCCTCGCGGCTGGGCGCGGCCCGTGAAGATGTCTCGACCGGGCCGGCACACGGCGTCGATTTCGGCGTCATCGACCTCGGCCAGGGCGCACTCGCGCTCGCGACGGACCCCATCTCGATCCTGCCCGAACTTGGCTTCGAGCGCGCGGGAGAGTTTGCCATTCGGTTCGTCCTCACAGACGTTGCGGTCTCGGGACTCGACCCTTCGCATCTCGCCGTCTCGTTTGCACTCCCGCCGGAGATGACAGACGAGGAGTTCGGCGCGGCCTGGACAGCTATCGACAGAGAGTGTCGCGACCTCGGGGTCGCCGTGACGACCGGCCACACCGCCCGGTACGAGGGGTGTTCGTTCCCCTGGGTCGGCCACGGCACGGCGATGGCTCTCGGTGACGAGGACGACATCATCTATCCAAACGGTGCGACCCCCGGGGATGTGGTGCTGGTCACGAAAGGCCCAGCAGTCGAGGCTGTTGGTCTGCTGACGACGCTGTTTCCCGACCAGCTGTCGGTTGACGAGTCGACGCTCTCGACCGCACAGTCACGACTCGACGAGACGGGCGCGGTTCGCGATGCGCGCGCGGTTGCCGATGTCGAAGGTGTGACCGCGATGCACGACGCGACCGAGGGCGGACTGGTCGGGGCCTTCCACGAGATGGCAGGCAGTGCCGGCGTCCGGTTCGACATCAACACTGACGGCATTCCAATCAGACCGGGGATAGAGGCGGCGACAGACGCACTCGGGATGGACCCCTGGCGTGCAACCTCGTCGGGAACGCTCGTCGTCACGGTCGACCCCGACTACAGCGAGGCCGTCCGCGACGCGCTCGCCGAGCGAGGGACGCCAGTGGGCGTCGCAGGTGTCGTCGAGCAGGGAGAAGGGGTCGTCGTCGACGGTGCGGCGACAGACCCCCCGACGGCCGACGCCTCCTGGCCCATCTACGAGCGGCTGCTGGACGAACACAAGCGTCGATAACAGAGATATCGGGGACAGAGAAGCGATTCGGCCAGGTCGAAAGTAGTGCGAAACTACATTTATAGTGGTGGCCGTTGAATCCCGAGATACAGATGTTACTCGACGGCCGAACCTGTCTGGTCACAGGCGCATCGAAAGGAATTGGACGAGGTATCGCCGAGGAGCTGGGGTCCAACGGAGCGAACGTCGTCGTCAACTACCGATCCTCGGAGGAGGCTGCTCACGAGGTCCGGGACACAATCGAAGAGGGACCTGGCTCGGCGCTCACCGCACAGGCCGACGTGGCGGACTTCGAGGCAGTCCAGACGATGTGTAACGCCGTCACCGAAGAGTTTGGACACGTCGACGTGCTGGTCAATAACGCCGGCATCACCGTTGACAAAAAGTTCGAGAACATGGAGCGCGATGACTGGGAACGTGTCATCGACGTGAACCTCGGCGGCGTCTACAACTGCACGAAGGCCTGTTTTGACGACCTCCGACAGGCGGAAAACGGGCGTCTCGTCAATATCTCCTCGGTGGTCGGCCAGCAGGGTAACTACGGACAGGCCAACTACGCGACGACAAAAAGCGGCCTCTTTGGCTTTACCCGGACCATCGCTCTGGAGCTGGCACACCACAACTCGACCGCCAACTGTGTTGCGCCTGGTTTCGTCAAGACTGATATGCTCGCGGAAGTACCTGACCGTGTGAAAGAGCAGATTCTCGAACGGATTCCGCTCGACCGCTTCGCCGAGGTCGATGATATCGCCGGAATCGTGCGGTTTCTCGCGAGCGAGGAATCGAGCTACATGACCGGCCAGGTACTCGGTGTCAACGGGGGTATGGAATGGTAAACGATGTCAGAATCGCCGGCGTCGGCATGACGCCGTTTGGCCGTCACGAGACTCAGACGGTCCGAGAGTTATTCGGGAACGCCGCGGGCGAAGCAGTTACTGACGCAGATGTGCCACGCGGCGCTGTCGAGGAGGTCTTTTTCGGCAACTACATGGGCGAGTTCGCCGAGCAACAGGGCCACCAGGGGCCACTCGCCGCAGAGGCTGCCGGCGTCAGTGCGCCGGCGACGCGCATCGACAGCGCCTGTGCCTCCAGTGGCGTCGCCGTCCGGATGGGCTACGAGAAGATTCGGAGCGGGCGTGCCGACGTGGTGCTCGTCGGCGGCGGCGAACGTATGACCAATCTCTCGACGCCTGAGGGGACCGAGGCGCTGTCGGCGGCTGCCGACGCGCTGTGGGAAATTCGCGCGGGAATGACCTTCCCCGGGGCGTACTCGCTGATGGCCAACCGCTACTTCCACGAGTACGGCGGCAGCCGAGAGGACCTCGCACACATCGCGGTCAAGAACCACGAGCACGCCGTCGACAACGAGCTCGCACAGTTCCAGCGGGCCATCTCCGTCGATGAGGTACTCGACGCGGCGACGATCTGCTCGCCGTTTGGGATGTTCGACTGTTCGCCGATAAGCGACGGCGCGAGTGCGGCGGTCCTGGTCAGCGACGAGTTCGCAGCGGACCACGGCCTCGACGCGCCAGTCAAAATTAGAGGAGCTGGCCAACACAGTGACAACTTCGCGCTCGGCGACCGCGCCTCAACCTGCCAGACCCCAGCGGCCGACCGCGCCGCAGAGATGGCCTTCGAGGACGCCGACATCGGGCCCGAGGACATCGATGTCGCGGAGGTGCACGACTGTTTCACCATCGCTGAGGTGCTCGCGCTCGAATCACTCGGGCTGTACGAGCCCGGCGAGGCAATTTCAGCAGCCCGAGAGGGAGAGACGACAATCGACAGCGACCTCCCAGTCAATCTCTCCGGCGGGCTAAAAGCGAAGGGCCATCCGGTCGGCGCGACCGGCTGTGGACAGATATCGGAGCTGACGAAACTACTCCGGGGCGACCACGTCAACTCTGACGCAATTGAAGACGCCTCGATTGGTGTGACTCACAACGCAGGTGGGACAGTTGCAAGCTGTGTCGTTCACGTGCTGGAGGTGGACCAATGAGAGACGACGCACGGGACGACGGCTACGACGACTTCCTCGACGCCGTCGAGGAGGGCGAGCCGTACTACCTCGAAAGTCCGAGCGGAAACGGCTGGCTCCCCCCACGGGCCGTCGACCCCGAAACCGGCGAAACGGAGCTACAAGAGGAGGACCTGCCGGAGCGTGGTGAAGTGTTGACTCACACCACGACCCACGTCTCAGGACCCAGTTTTGCAGACGACGCCCCGTATATCGTTGCAGTGGCGTCGTTTGGGCCCGTCAATATCACCGGTCAGATGCGCGAGACCGAAGCGGTCGAAATCGGACAGAATGTGACACTCGATGTCGAGCGAACGGAGACGACCGGCGACCGCGTCATCGTCTTCCGGCCGGTCGAGTAGCTACGCGGACTCCGAGGGGTGCTCGATAGCGCCGGCGACTGCGTCGATGGAGTCGGTCTCGTCTATCGCCTCGGGGTGTGTGCCGACCGCCGCGAGCAGGTCCCCGTCGTTCGAGAACCGCCCGATGTGGATCGTCGCGGCTACCGACTGCCCTCCAATCTGGCGCTCTGTCCGGAAGCGCTCGACGGTGACTTCGTTTCCGAGCACGTCGACGGTCCGTGAGCCCTGTTTGTCGAGACTCGTCCCACCGCCGGCGACGCGGCCGAACAACTGTTCGGCCCCCAGGTCGTCGAAGGGGTTGATTTCGTTGCCCGCGACGGTCACGCTCGGCGTCGAGAAGAGGTGAAGCTGTGCGGCGTCCGGGCCGAATCCACCGGCGGGCTTACCGAAGGTGACGAGCCAGTTCGTCAGCCGGAGGTCTCTGGATTGACCCACCGCGTCGACCGTTTCAGTGAACGTGAGTTCCTCAGTCTCCCGGTGTTCGAACCCCTGCTCGTCAAGCGTGGCCTGTTCGACGCCGGCTGGCGAGGCACGCTGTTCGAAACTCCCCTGCAAGAGGCCACAGCCAGCGAGCGATGCCGCGCCGGCGAGCCCGAGCACACTGAGAACATCCCTGCGTCTATGCATGTCACCACAGAGAACGACCGGCCCTAAATGCTTTGTCGCCCGCGTCGGGCGACCGCGGAGACCGGATTGCTCGCGGTCGAGTTACCGCTTACTCCGTGCCGTCGCCGTCGTCGGACGCGGGGCGCTGACCGTACCGTATCCGGCCGAGCAAGACGAGAGCAATCGCGAGTACCGCGACCATCGGTCCGAATCCGGGACCGAAGAGGTCGCCACCGCCATCGTCCTCCTCGATTTCGGTGGCTTCCTCTGTGGACTGGCTCCCGTTCTCGGCGGTCTCGTCGTCGGTACCGGGGGTCGACTCGTTCGTTTCTCCGGAGCCTTCCCCGCTTTCGCCGTCGTCATCGGGGTCAGAAACCTCGACTTCTTCGTCCTCAGTAATCTCGATTTCGCCCACCGGCACGTCATTGACCTGCACTTCGTACTCGTTGGGCTGATCGAAGCTCCGTACGAAGTCGATGATCGCCGTCCGGTTGGATGGGACCGTTATGTCTTTTCTGTCGACAATCTCCTCGTTAGCGAACAGTTGTGCTTCGTAGGTCCCGTCGGCGCCGCCGGTGTTGGTCACGAACACCTGAATTGTCACCTCCTCGTCGGTGGTCGCAGCCTGCACGTCGATTTCGGTGTCCGTGATGTTGAGTTCCGGAGTCTTCGCCGCTGCGGTCCACTCCGAAAAGCCGTCCGCTGTCGTCTGGAGCAAGACATCACCGCCCTCTCGGCCGACGAAGTCGGTGTCTCGCTCGACCCACTCGTTGGTCTCGTCGTCGAACTGGTGCAGCGCGACATCTTCGGGGTCCGCCTCTAGCTCTTCGAGCTCTTCTTCATCGAGGCGGTAGGTGAACTGTGTCTCCTCTATATTCCCATCATCGATGTCCGCGTCGACGCTGATGAAGCCGAGTGGCTCCGTCCCGTCGAACTCGAACTCGCCGTCTGGGGTGTCCTCCAGCGGTTCCGAACTGGTCTCGATGTCGATGTCGAAGCTCGCGTCCTCGGCAGGAGTTACTGACACCTCTTCGAGTTCGTACTCCTGGTCCTCCTCTGGCTCTGGCACGTCGACGGTAGCAGTCTCGCCAGCCTCAGCGTCTTTGACCGTCCCCTGGACGGTCGCACCGTCGTCGTCGGTCTCGCTTTCGGTCTCGACTTCCGGTTCTCCGTCGTCTTCTTCACCCTCTTCGTCGTCTTCCTGATTGTCTTCTTCACCCTCTTCGTCGTCTTCCTGATTGTCTTCTTCACCCTCTTCGTCGTCTTCCTGGCTGGTGTCGTCGTCAGAGCCGCCGGCTCCTATATTCGAATTGCCGTCGTCTCCGTCATCTCCGTCGTCTCCCTCATCTCCATCGTCTCCCTCATCTCCGTCGCCTCCATCATTTTCTTCATCATCACCTCCGTCACCAATCACGTTCTCGTTGGCAGACACCTCGATTTTGCCCTCGGAGTAGGTAATATCTAACTCGATCACAGCACCGTCCTCGGTGGTCTCGGCGTTGAAACTCCGATCTTCGCCCTTGTAGAGGGCTTCGAGTTCGGTTCCGGGGTCCGACACGTTCCAGTTGTTGAGGACTTCGTCGGGGATGAAGGCCTCATAGAACCCGTCGTGGCTGTTGCCATCGACAGTCTCGTTGGGACCACCGACCCAGAACTCAAGTTGTTCGGTACCGTTCTCGTCTTCGGTAAGCTTGGGTCGGCTGAACGTCTGGGCGTTCGTGGTGATGGTCATTCCCTGGTACGCAGAGAGTTCCTGTGTCGGGACCGTCGACAGGTCGAAGACGCCGAACTGGATCGTCCTGTTCCAGCCGACGTCGGCAACATCTTGCTCACCACTCGGCCAGGCTATCTCGGCGGGGTCTTTGCCCTGGAGTGGCCCGACCGGGAGATTGCTGTTGCCTTTCGCGTTCGAGATGCCCTGCATCGTCACGGTCTCGGTCCGGACCGAGACGTTGAATTGATTCTGGCTCACCTGTGTGCTGTACCAGGTGACGTTTTTCGCACCCCACAGGAGGGTTTCGGGGTTGTATCCCTCGACAGTGAAATTAATCTCGAATCGGTCGTCGGCCGCGACGCCGAGTCCCTCCAGCTCAAGAATGTCTCCGAAAGAGCCTTTCGTCTCTTCGCTAACGGTATCGTTCCGTAGTGAGGTCTGGATCATTCCCCAATCCATGCGCACGTTCGCAGAGATATTGCTCATGTCGGGATTTCCGGAGCCGCTGACGTAACTCACGGAGATGTTGGATATACTAGTCTGTGCCACGGTGATGTTCTGTGTCACTTCGTCGCCCTCAGCCAGTGAGAGGTCGGGACTGTTCTGCGCTACCTGGCCCTGGTTGCTGAATGCGGTCATCGAGTAGTTCCCTGCGGGCACGCGCATCTCGTAGTAGCCCGACTCATTGGTGAGTTGGATGCGGGTCGCTGGTCCGTCAGCCTGGACGTCGATGCCGTTCTGTGGGACGTCAGACTGGTTCGTGACGTAGCCTTTGATTATCGCACCTGTTCCGAGGTTGAAATCTCGCGTCGTCTCCTGGTCGCCGACGACGCCAACATCTCGGTCAAACTGTATCATGCGATCGGTCTTGTCGACGAACATCACGTACGAACCCTCCGGCAGCTCAAAGGAGTAGTTCCCGTTCGAGTCCGTCGTCGTCGTCTTCTTGGACCTGAAGCTGTAAACCTCGACGTCCGCGTTCTGGATTGGGTTTCCGTCGTTGTCGGTGACGGTACCGTTGAGGTAGCCCGTTGCGACCTGGCTGAGCTGGACGTTCTGTGTGGTCGAGCCCGACACCTGCAGTCCGAACGTACTGTTCTGGCCGTAGCCCGACTTGTCGACGAACACGTCGTATGCGCCGCTGGAGACGCTGACCGAGTATCCGCCGCTAGCATCGGTCATTGTCCCAGCCACGAACTGTCGCGTGCTGGAGTCGAAGACGGTGACTTCGGCGTTCTCGATGGCCGAGTCGTCGCTCGCGTCCGTGACCGTTCCGGTGATGATGTCACCACCGCTCGACAGCGCTGCTGTGTCGGTGGCGTTCGTCGTCCCCAGACTGTTGTTTCGCAGTTCGTAGGTAAGCGTGACGTCTCCCGTGAAGGTGCCAGCAGGGAACGTGACTTCGTTGACCCCCTCTGTGCTCCCGAAGTTCGTGACGTCCTGGACCAGTGAGCCGCTGTTCAGGATGCTGATGTTAATATCTGACTGCGCGAGTTCGCCGGTGGCGTTGAAGAGGACCGACACCGTCGTCTCGGTGTTGGGGTCGTAGTTTTCGTCAGCAACGGAAATATGGGGTGCATTCGGCAGTCCTTGCGTTTTCTCGAAGACGTATTCGGCGGTGAGTCCACTCCCTTCGCCGTTGGTTCCGCCATTGTTGCCGTCGCTGTCCTTAGCATCCGTGACTTCCATCGTGTACGTGCCTTCCGCACTGTATGCGAAATTCGAGTCACCCGTCTCGTATGTGTAGGGTGCTTGGGAGTCTTCTGTAGAGACCTGGGTTCGGTCGAAGTTGATGGTGTTCTCCTCAATACCGGGCCCCTGTGTAGGTACGCTGATTTCGACCGTGAGGTCGCCGGGGGCCCTTCCGAGCTCCTTGTCGGAGTCGAAGCTAAAGCTAACGTTCCCATTGGTCTCGTCAAGGTTGAGGTTCGTAATCGTCGGTGCGTTGGAGCCTCCCGAGACGTTTAACCAACTTTCGTCTGTGGTGGCTGTCGACCCGTCAAAGTCGTTGACAAGCTCGTAGGTGAGTTTTTCGTCTCCACTGAAGGTGTTTGCTGGTATCGTCAGGCTAGCCGTCCCTTCACTGGCGAGAAGTGAATTGTTGAACGCGACAGTCGTACCCTCGCTATCTGACACGGTGACGTTCACGTCAGCCGATGCGATCTGGTCAGTGGCGTTGTAGTCCACTGACAGCGACGTATCGGTGGTCGGGTCGTGTTGCTGGTCAGTGTTGTTCACGTACGGTGCATTCGGCAGTCCTTCGTCGAAGAAGTAGTCGTCGGTGAGACCGCTTCCGTCCCCGTTGGTTCCACCGTTGTTACCGTCGCTGTCCTTGGCGTCCTTGACTTCCATCGTGTACGTGCCTTCGCTACTGTACTGGAAGTTCGTTTCACCAGTCTTGTAGGTGAACGGCGCCTCGGTATCTGTCGTGGAGAGACCCTGTGTATTGAACGTGAGGGTCGCGGTCGACGGCGTAACGACTTCGACTGTGATGTCGTCGGTGGTCGTTCCGAGCTCTTCGTCGGAGTCGAAACTGAAGCTAACGTTCCCGTTCGTTTCGCCGAGGTTGAGGTTCGTAATCGTCGGTGCTGACGAGCTCGTGGCATTGAGCCAGGATAAATCAGAATCAATCGGGACGGGTTCCGCAGCAGTATTAATCAGTTGATACGTAACAGGCGAGTCGCCCGAGAAACTCGGGGAATTTGCCGGAATCGTCAGCGTAGCGCTCCCCTGGAACGTATCAAGTGACAGATTCTGTACGACAGGGAGGTTACTATCGTTCAGGAGACGGACACCGACGTCGGGACTCGCAACTTCTCCCGTCGCGTTGTAGGTGACGCTTATCGTCGTCTCCGTCGTCGGGTCGAACGTATCCTCAGATTTGTTCACGTATGGGGCGTCGGGCAGTTCGGTAACCACGTTGTTTGTGACATCACCGTTAGTGATGGGTTCGGCAGGCGACTGGTTGGTGTCGCTTTGCACCCCGCCCGTTCCATCGTCATACTGCAGCGTCCCACTCAAATCCTGGTCTTCCTGTACCGGACTGGAGAGATTCAGCACGACGGTATCCTTTTGTTTGTTATTTGCCTCCACTGTTGCCAGATCAGTAATATCTTGCTGAGAATCGAATGTGAATCCATCAGCGACACCAGCAGTGATTGCCTCGTCGAAGGTCACTCGTAGCTGGTCTGGATTCTGCTCTGTGACTTCTGCGGAAACGAACGACGGACCGGTGAGCGGTTGTGTAATCGTTATGATTCCCTCTGCATACTGACCAAGCGTCTCTCCTTTCTGTGACATGACGACGAGACCATACTGGCCGCCACGCAGATCGCTCGTCACGTCGGTAAAGACAAGTTGTTTCTGTTCACTACTTCCAAACGTCGTACTCTGTCTCTGCTCGACCTGTGTTCCTGACGAATTGAACAGAAGAACAGTAACACTGCCCGAGGCTTCCTGTTCGGTTCGACTCGTGGCGTTCACTGTCAGGTCGGCTGCATCCCCTTCACTGAGGCCGAGGCTGGAAAACACACTGGTTCCCCCGATTTTGAGACTATTCTCTGACAGTGCGAGATCAGCGACCAACTCGACAGCGAGAGTTCCAGTAGTAGCGTTGCTGCTGGTGGCGACTTCAACAGAATAATCCCCAGCGGGGAACGTCCCGACTGAGAAGGAGACTGTCTCGTTTTCACCGGGTGCCAGCTGCGACGTCGTCTGTTGGCTCTGTTTCACGAGAGCGTTGGAGCTATTCGTGATCGTGAGCTTCGGGGTGTATGACGACGTGACCGAACCATTGTTTTCGACAGTAACGTTGACCTGTGTGCTCACCCCTTCCTCGACGGTTGCGGTCTCACCCTGGGAATCGATACTGAGATTCGGAAGGTTTGCTGGAACGTCGGCTTCGCGAACCACAACAGGTGTGCCGCGGGAATTGTCGTCGCTGGTAACTGTCGCTGTGTACAGATCGGCATCACCAATAGCGGTATTCCAGTCTAACGAGACAGTCGTGTTTTCACCACTTCCGAGCGAGACTGTCGTCGTGTTGCGCTCTGTATTGCCCGCCGACAGGGCAATTGTTTGCGTGTCAGACTTTTCACCGGTATTGTTAATCGTTGTAGTGACTGTCAGAGTCTCCCCCTCAGTCACAGGCTCGTTTGTCGAATCTATCGACACGTCAAATGAGGATTCGGGAACCGTTTCCAGCGTCGGGGAAACGTACGTCGTTTTACCAGCCTCGACCGCTGAGAGAACCTGCTTTGACTCGTAACCGTCGCTGCTGATGTCGACTACATAATAGTTATCTGGGACGCTCACAGTGGCGTAACCAACCGCATCGGTCGTCGCGGTCGCGACCACGCCCGTACGGTTTTTCACCTTGACGGTTGCCCCCTCAATAGCGGTTGCATCAGATGCATCAACATTGAACTGAATGTCGCCGTCAGCTGGTGTGCTGGGTTCTGGTTGGAGCGCAAGATCAACCATTGTTACCGTGTTATCGCTGACAGTGACTTCCTGATAGCCCGCTTCGTATCCTGGAGGGTCAACTGTCACGTTGTACGTGGTGCTATCAGCCGCGACGTCAGTGAAGTTGTATCCGCCCGATGCGTTTGTGAGTGTTTTGTTCACAACGATGTTGGAGTCGTACAGGATAACTGGTGTTTCGTCGAGATCGTCCCCAGTTGAAGCATCTGTGATGTTCCCAGCGATTGTTCCCGATTTTCGCTGAGTGATAGTGATGTCCTTGGTTTCGGTACGCACAGCACCGTCATCGTCAACAATATCTACGGAGACAGTGTACGTACCAGTCTGGGTATATGCGTGTGTGACCCTGCTACTGGACGAGGTCTGATCGGTCACGCCATCTCCGTCGAAATCCCATTTGTATTCGACTATCTGTCCGTCGATATCCTCGATGTTCTGAACGGATATGGAAACGTCGTCACCTACCCAGTTTGCACAGTTGGTATTGATGAACCCCCGCACGCAAGTGTTTGTAACACCAGAGATACCATCAGTATCTCGCGGGAGGAGGTTCTCTTTGACTGTCAGCGACAGACTAGTCTTCGCAGTGCTTCCATCGTCTCCAATAGCTGTTACCGTCGGGAGATACTCACCGATGCTCGTGTACGTGTGGTTAGTTGAGGCCGATGTGGTGGTTTCGTCGACGTTTCCATCCCCAGTAAAGTCCCACTTGTACTCAGAAATATCGCCGAAGGCGAAGGTTGAGTTAGACGCATTGAAACGCGTATTTGCGTCTACAGATGTTGGTGTCAATGAAGCCGAAAGGTTTGCTATCGGTTGTTCCGTGACACTGACAGTGACCGATTCTGTGTCAGTGTCATCGCCATCATCAGTGACACGAAGGGTAACACCGTAGCTTCCAGTCTGTGAATAACTGTGAGTTATCGTCGGGCTCGTGGTCTGTGTGTCGTACGTTCCGTCACCATCAACATCCCACTCGTAGCTGACAATCTGTCCATCAGTATCTACCGATCCCGAAGCATTGAGAGAGACACTCTCGCTTGGAGCCAGTGACGTTGGTGAGACGCTCGCAGTCGCTGATGGAAGTTGATTGGTAAGCAGTGGTGCAAGGACAACATCAGTGTCTGGTGGGTCAGCAAAGACGACGTTATCGTCCGGGGTAACGTCGTTCGTGCCAGAAGCTTGTGTCCAACCACTGTCAAATGACCACATACGCAACGAAGATTCATCAAGTGATGCGACATCGCTGTCAGAATAGTTCACCCGAATATCGTCAATATTGCCGCCGTTGGTATCTGTATTCAGGAAAATCCCGATATCTTGCTCCCCAGTCGGTAGGTCCGCTCCAGGAGCATTTGTCGTATCGATAGCAAAATCTTTGCCAGAAATGCTAGATACCGTGACAGGATCACCGATCGGTCCAAGACTGAGATCGTCGATTTGTAGCTGTGGCGTGTTGTTGATATTGACTGCCCAGCCATCATTAAACCGGATTATATTCTCGCTGACGGTCGGTGCTCCTCCCGCATCGGAAATAGACAATCCTGGCCCACCACCGCTCTTGATCGTATTGTCTATGATTTTCGTACTCGAACCCGAGTCGGAGATGCCGGGACTGCCATCTTCGACGCCGCTATTTTGGACAGTGCTATCGGTTATATTCGTGTTTGAACTGTCAGTTGTAACAATGATTCCGTCTTCGCCAGTGTCAGTAATAAACGTATCAACAAGTTTCGTACTGTCGTCGTCGATAACTATCGCCGCTTGAGCGGCGTCTCGAATAGTGTTTGTATCGAACTCGTTCCCTGTACCGTTGTAGGCAAGGATTCCATTTTTCAGTTCTGGGAGACCTCCTCCAAATCCGTTACCATTTATTTCGTTGTCATAAATATAATTATTATCACTCGCTCCTGTCCCTATTTCACCTATCTGGATGCCGGCCCTCGAGAACCGAGAGCCAATACCAGCAGCATCGATCACGTTTGCTGAAATATTGTTATTGTTCGCAGTAACGAGTTTGATGCCCGCACCGGTTGGAGCATTCACGTCGTTGTTCACTACTTTGTTCGATGTTGACCCAGAGATAACAATCCCGTGAGCCCTTGGCGAGTCACCCGGATCTGCAAGGAAATTATTGCGGATTTCGTTCCCACTCCCTCCGCTAACGATAATCGCGGACCCGTCTGTTGATGGGATACCATTACTCGCTGAATCGTCTGCAACGTTGACGTTTTCGACACGACTGTTTGTGGAACCGCTCAATTTAACCGCTGTTCCAACTTCTCGGGTTGTGAGATCTTTCACTACCACATTGTCAGCGACCACGCGGACGGCCGTGGTGGTGTACGTTCCATCTTCGATAGCATTGTTATTCCCGTCGAACGTCACCCCAGACGCCGTTATCTCGATACAGCTACCCGATGTAGATGAGATATTGTCTGGTTCGAGATAATACGTGCCAGAAGAATCGATCTCCTGACAACTGTCGATGGCTGTGCCACTCTGGACAGTAGCACTGCCAGTAAATACAGCGAAACTAGCGAGTGTTGCCAGACAGATAACCACTGCGAACAGCAGTACACCTCGTCTTCTGTTAGGTTTGGCGTCAATCATGGCTTCTCATTTGGTTTCCGCAATCGTCGTAGTTGGCCTCGGTTACAACGGCTCTCAGTACACAAAGGGTGTATACTGTTGTCCTCCGCAATCAGATGCCCACAAAAATCGCGCCCCTGTTGCTGTGCGCCCGAATCCGTCTTGAGTGTTGTTTCTATTTTCACAGCGGACCCCCCTAATCTATAATCCAATTTGACAACCACTGTCATAACAGTTTCTATAAATTATCTCAAGTGACTCTCTGTTCTAATAAATAATGATTCATACTATCTCTATTTCTGATCAAAAGAGTCCTCCAAAGGGAACAGCAGTCAGCCAGCGAGTGTCACGCGGTGAGTGCCGGAACCCGTGTGTCACAAGAACGACGGCCGGCGGCAAAAGCCCACCCAGAGCCCCTCAATCGTCGGCAGGAACGGGCGACTCGACGCCGTCGAGTTCGCCAGCGTCGAGTTCGGCCTCGATCTCGCGGGCAGCAGCCACGAGGTTGTCCATCTTCTGGAAGGCCGACTCCCGGGGAAGGAGTTTGAGCCCACAGTCCGGGCTGACGGTCAGCTGCTCGGGCGGAACGACTTCGAGCCCTTTCCGGATGTTGGCCTTGATCTCTTCGACAGATTCGACCTCTTTGCCGTGGACGTCGACGACACCGAGTGCGAGGTCTTTCGTGAACTCCGTCTCTTTGAACACGTCGAGTTGTTCGTAGTCGCCGTTACAAAGCTCCACGTCGAACTCGTCGACGGGGAACTCCAGAATCTCGGGATAGATGCGCGAGTAGTCGCCGTAACAGACGTGAAGGCCGATACGCACGTCCTCCGGGATACCGTCGACGATGCGTTCGAGACACTCGCCGACGATGGCGTGGTCATCGGGCGTCGTCGCCAGCGCGGCCTCATCAATCTGGATGTAGCGCGCGCCGGATTCGACGAGTTGTTCGACTTCCTCGTTGACGAGGTCGGCGAACTCGTAGGCCGCAGCCTCTTTGTCCTCGTAGACCTCGTTGAACGACCAGCTCGCGAGCGTATACGGCCCCGTGATTGGAACCTTCACCGGGCGCTCGGAGACGTCGCTGGTGAACTCGTACTCGGAGACGAGCCACTCCTCGCCGTAGGAGATGTCGTCGACGACACTCGGTTTGTCGAAGTAGTTGTGGCCCCACACCTTGACCGGGCCGTTACACTCACAGCCGTCGATGCGGTGGGCGAAGTACTCGACCATCTCGTTGCGCCGCATCTCGCCGTCGACAACAACATCGATGCCAGCGCGCTCGTGTTCGTTTGTAATCAGTCGGGAGGCGTCGTCTTTGGCCTCCTCGAAGCTTTCGTCGTCGAACTTCGAGTCCTCGTCGTTCCAGAGGTCACGCGCCCGGTGGAGCCACTTTGGTTTCGGATACGAGCCGACGACCGTCGTCAACAGGAAGTGGTCGTTTGGGTGGTCTTCGGGGCGGAACTGTTCGCGCGTCATGCCACCACCTCCTGTTTCGTCGCCTCGCCAAGTACGTTGAGCTTCTGTTCGAACTTCGAGACCGGCAGGTACGACAGCTCGGTATTGGCCGTCGCGTAGACGGTATCGTACTCCTCGGAAGGCGTCTGTCCTTCGAACCACTCGATGCGCTCCCGGACCGTCTCCGAGTCCTCGACAAGCGTGTTCTGCCCGTCGACAATGCCGAGTGCTACGTCGTCGGTCGTCCCGTACTCCTGGGCATTGTAGACGTTGTCGTCGTGGTTCGAGATCAAGTCAAAGCCAAGTGCCTCGAACTCTGCATCGAGCAGGTGGGCGTAGACGTGTTCGTCGAGTGCGCCCCAGTAGGGGAACACGACCACATCGGCGTCCGTCGCCGACGCAACAGTGTCGACAGCAGCCGACACCCGCTCGCCGCGCTCGTTGTCGAAGGGGTTCTCGACGAGCGACGGTTCGAGCAAGAAGACCGTCTCGACCCCAGCGAAGGCGTCGAGTTCGCCCGCGAGAAAGTCCGCGATAGCAGCGAGGAACTCATCCTCGTCGCCGTAGTAGTCGTCGGTCGCCAAGTCCGCAAGCGAGTACGGACCCGGCAACACTCCTTGGAGGCTTGTCTCGACGTGGTCGGCAGCCTGGTCGAGTTCGCTCGCGATATCACCGTCGAAGTCAAGCTCGTCGGTGACGACTGGTTCTCGATAGAAGTTATTGTTGTTGTAGTACCGAACGATGCCGCGCGTCTCGACGCTGTCGTGGACCGCAAGCGGGTGGGCGATGAAGTCGTCCCACCGACCCTGTCCCTCGACGATACGGTCAAGACCCGTCTCCTGTTGTCGCGCGACGAGTTCCTCGCGCACCTCGGCGTACACCGATTCAATTTCCTCACTCTCGTTCCCGTCGATGAGATCTTCCCGTTGATTGCCCTTGAGGTCCTGTAGCTGCTCTTTCGACCAGTCCGGCAGCGGATACAGCCCCGGACTCGTTGCGACGTACTGTGTCATGTGTACCAGGATACGAAATGCACTGATATAATATTTGCTATTCTAATATTCCCTATGGTAATATCCAAGGTGAGCCACAGCGCTCAGCGGGGAGTGTCTCCGAGAACGACAGTCGGCTCTGGCCAGGTGTTCAGCGCTGGCTTTTCCGGAATGTCCGTCGGTCGATAACGTCGCCATCGAGTTCTTCTGAGGGTGCCTCTGCGAGCACCCACCGGTACTGTTCAACGACGTTCTCAGGGTCGTGACCGCCCGGCCCAGACAAGTCCGTTGCGACGAGTCCCGGGTCGACGACGCACACGTCGTAGGGCGTATCTGCAGCGAAGCCGCGAGCAACCGCCTCGGCGGTAGCCTTCGAGACCGCATACGAGCCGACCCCCTCTGATTTCTCTCTGGCGACCATCCCCGAGGAAACGACCAGGCGCGCGTCCTCACTGAGATGCGGAATCGCTTCGCGAAGCGTCGCGAACACGCCCCGGCCGTTTGTCTTCAGATGATCGTCGTAGGCAGCGTAGCTCTCCTGATGGATAGGAGTTGTCCCGGTCTCGCCGTGATAAACGCCAGCGTTGGCGATGACTCCGTCGATGCGTCCTCCTTCGGCTGCCGCAACCTCCATTAGGTGTTCGACATCGTACTCGTCACGAACGTCGGCTCGTTTGGTCGTTACCTCCCCACCCGCTTCAGTGATTGTATCCGCCGTCTCGCGCAGACGTTCTGCATTCCGGCTACAGATGACAACGTGGGCACCGGCAGCCGCGAGGTCAACTGCTACCGCCCGACCGATTCCCGTACTCGCTCCAGTAATCACGACAGTCTTTCCGTCCATACGGTCTATACGGATTCTCCCCTATAGTACCTCCCGGTCTCCACAACAAAGCGTCCGACTTGCGTCTGACGGAGATTTATGTAGATGGGTCAGGAGACTGTAGATAAGAGACGTAACTCGGATATGACTGTCGACAACACCATACTCGGCCGGTGCCCGAACTGTGACGAACCAATCGCAGAGGCCGAGATGGTCATTGATTACAAGAGCCAGCGGGGTAACCGTGTCACGGCAGCCACGTGTCCGTCGTGTGTTACCGTTGTCACTGTAGTCTGACCCTCATTTCGACCGTCTTTTACTCCACGGTTGCTAATCGACAGCCATGGTCGATAGAGACGAGGTTCTCGAACTCCTCCCACATTACGCCGCACTCATCGTCATCGTGCTGGTGGTGATGGGAACGTTCCGGACAGTTGTCGGCAGCCAGAATCCGCTCATCGAGTTCTCACTGGTTGTGATACTCGTATTCGGATACCGCCCGCTCGTTGCCCGCATCGACGTGATTCCGACGCCGGCAATCTGGGAGCGCTTCGAGAATCAGTAAGTCATAGTGATTGTTGCGAGTTGTTACCCCCGTCGGGAAACGAGATGCGGGTCTCACGCCGTGAAACACCGAGATTCGCGACGTGGTCACGAAAATAACCGCAACAATCACTATCAGGACAGCCTCTCCTCGGCGCGCTCGACGACGTCCTCCATCTCGCCGTCGACGAGTGCGTTCTCTCCAAGCACCAGACGAAGTCGAGGGCGACCCATCTCGATTGGAACTTTCTCGGTGTCGAGCAAGCCGTCGGACTCGAGTTGGTTTTTCGTCCGGGAGAACGTCGCCTTGCTGGCGAGTCGGATGTCCTCTCCCCAGCGACTGATGTCGTACAACAGTTCCCGGTTGTTGGCAGCGACAAGCAGGGCAATTGTCACCTCGTCGAGACCCTTACCGTCACCTCTGGCTACCTCGAGCACATCGAGGGTGGTGTCGAAATCCTCGACGGCCTGCTCGCTGATGTCTTCAGCCATCGTCTTCCGAACGCGGGACAGTGGTGGCGTCCGCAGCGAGTAGGAGGTCGACCGCTCCCAGCGACGGCTGTACTTCTCGTGTGTTCCGGTGACGAACGCCTCATCGGTAGCCGATAGTGCTCCGGTACCGTCTCCGCCGTCAACGAGGCTGACGAGGAGGCCTGATGTCAGCAGAAGCGACGACCGTGGAACCTCATCGAGCGTCCGGACGGCGAGGCGCTCCTCGTCGACGAGGTCGGCCAGTCTGCTCGCGACGAGGAAGTCACCGAGTATCGTCTTGAGCGTTGACTCCTCGACGAACAGTCGAACCCTCGGCGTGTCCGGTGTCGACCAGAGTGTACGGACCACAGTGCGGACAGTCTCACGCCCGGGATTGACCACATATAATACCTGGTCGGCGGCAGCAAGCCCCTCCTCAACTATCTTGTCGAGTGTCACGTCGTGCATGTCAGTGAACGTCATCGATTGTCACGCCGTAGCACTCCATACCACTTAATTTTATCTAATTTTGAGTGAATCTAGACTGTAAATTTGTGTTGTGGTGCGGTTTCTGGGCAGGTGGGGTGCCACGTCGGCAAAACTGTTATTATAGCGTCTCCCCGAGAGGTCGCTAGATGGGACAGTACTGCCTCGATTGTGGTGAGACCGCGATGAACGGAGATCAGTTCTGTTACTACTGTGGGGAGTCGCTTTCTTCGGGGGCGAGAGACGCCACAACCGAGCCTACAGACGGGCAGTGTGTTACCTGCGGGGCGAGTGTCGACGGCGACGACAGCTACTGCTATCGCTGTGGGACACAGCTCCGGGCGTAACCAGCCCAGTTGCCGGGACGAGGTGACGCTGGCTCACCCTTGGACGCCACGGGGTTCCCACTGTGACTCTTCGGCCTGTTCGGTATTTTCTGGCGCACTCACAAGGACGAATGAGCTCTCTTCGTCGCCGTTTCGAATCTGCCGTGTCGCGGCAGGTGGAATCCAGACCGCGTCACCGCTGACCATCGGAACGTCCTCCTCGTCGATACGGACAGTCGCCTCCCCATCGACGAGGATGTACACCTCTTCGTGGCCGTCGTCAGTGTGGTCGTGTGGCTTCCCCTTCCAGTCTGGGTCACACCGAACCATCGTGACGCCAACCTGGCGACAGTCGAGAGGGTCGCCGAGGAAGTGCATCGCGTCAGAGACTTTCTCGACATCGTCGGTGTTGACCTTCGAGTAGCTCATGTCGTATCTCTACGGGGACCAGGCATAATTAGTTGGGGTGCTGGCGGTATTTGTCTCGCTCTGTGACAGACCGGACCACCGAACACAAATAGCCGCTGGGCGAAAAAGCGGTATGGTTTCGGAACTCTTTGCAGATTCACAGTGGGAGCCTGTCGATGCCTTCGACTTCGAGGATGTCACGTACCACCAGGGGACGGAGGTCCCTGCCGTCAGGATTGCCTTTGACCGACCGTCCGTGCGCAACGCATTCAGGCCGGAGACGGTCGATGAACTGTACCGGGCGCTCGACCACGCCAGAAAACAGGCAGATATCGGCTGTGTTTTGCTGACGGGAAACGGCCCGTCATCGAAAGACGGCGGCTGGGCGTTTTGCTCGGGCGGCGACCAGTCGATTCGCGGTGACTCGGGCTACGAGTACGAGGACGATGAGGAGCCGGCAGCCGACCAGGGCGTCGGCCGTCTCCACATCCTCGAAGTCCAGCGCCTCATCCGGTTCATGCCAAAGCCCGTCATCTGTGTCGTCCCTGGCTGGGCGGCAGGCGGCGGCCACTCGCTCCACGTCGTCTGTGACCTCACGCTGGCGAGCCAGGAACACGGAATGTTCAAACAGACCGACGCAGATGTCGCCTCCTTCGACGGTGGTTTCGGCTCGGCGTATCTCGCCCGGCAGGTCGGCCAGAAGAAGGCCCGTGAGATATTCTTCCTCGGGAAGAGCTACGACGCCGAGACGGCCCGTGAGATGGGGATGGTCAACGAAGCCGTCCCCCACGACGACCTCGAAGACGTGGCGCTGGAGTGGGCCGATCGGATAACGCGCAAGTCGCCGATGGCGATACGGATGCTGAAATACGCGTTCAACATGGCCGACGACGGGATGGTCGGCCAGCAGGTCTTCGCCGGCGAGGCCACCCGCCTCGGCTACATGACCGACGAAGCTGCCGAAGGCCGCAACGCCTTCAACGAGGGTCGCGAGCCGAACTTCCGACAGTATCCCTGGCACTACTGATATCAGCGCGATAGATGAACAGGCCGTCGGCCCGCATCCGAGCCAAGCAGTCTTAGGTGTATAGCCCTAACCCAGTTCTATGAACATGCTCGTCGACGGCGAGTGGCGGACAGATGCGTTCAAATCGACAAACGACGACGGCGAATTTGAGCGCCAGACAACCCCGTTCCGGGACCAGATTCGCGACGACCCCGAGGCACGCTTCCAGCCCGAGACGGGCCGGTATCACCTCTATGTCTGTAACGCCTGTCCGTGGGCACACCGGACACTGCTCGCGCGCTCGCTCAACGGCCTCGAAGATGTCATCTCGGTCGACTACGTCGACCCCTTCCGCGACGAGGGCGGCTGGCAGTTCACCCCCGAGAAGGAGGGTTGCACCGAGGACTCGCTGTACGGCAGCGATTACCTCCGAGAGCTGTACGCCGAGGCCGACCCCGATGCGACCTGTCGGGTGACCGTTCCTGTCCTCTGGGACAAGAAAGAGGAGACCATCGTGAACAACGAGTCCGCGGAGATTCTCCGCATGCTCGACACCGAGTTCGGCGAGTACGGTACGGATATCGACCTCTATCCGGAGGGATACCAGGAAGAGGTCGACCAGCTCATCGAAGATATCTACGAGCCGATAAACAACGGCGTCTATCGGGCTGGCTTCGCCAAGTCACAGGAGGCCTACGACGAGGCCGTGACGGAACTGTTCGACGCGCTCGATTACTACGACGAACTGCTCGCCGACCAGCGATATCTCGCCGGTGACCGGCTGACTGAGGCTGACATCTGTCTGTTCACGACCTTGGTTCGATTCGACCAGGTGTATCACACCCACTTCATGTGTAACAGGCAGTTCATCCACCAGTACGACACCCTCTGGCCGTATCTCCGGGACCTCTATCAGACGCCCGGCGTCGGCGAGACTGTCGTGATGGACCACATCAAAGAACACTACTACACAACCCATCCGGACGTGACGCCGACGCGCATCATCGCGACCGGGCCGGAGCTCGATTTCGACCAGCCCCACGAGAGAGACGAGCTTCCGGGGGGACCGCCGAGCGAACTGGTTTCGCCAACGCAGTAGAGACGAGCACGAATTCAGTCACCCAGTCCAAATCAAGCGGGGACCGCATTCACAGCGAAGAGAAATATGGGACAGATACGCGTCAGCACGACCAGCTTTATCTGAGCAACCACCAAACAATCGAGAGTCGGGATGATTACGTCGTGGTATCTTCCGCTGGTCTTGCTCGCCGCCGCCGTCGGTGTTGGTCTCGCGCTGTTCGCCTGGCGTGCGCGAGAGGCCCCAGGAGTGAGAGCACTGTCGGCCCTGGCTTTGGCTGCTTCACTGTGGACGCTCGCGGAAGGGCTGACCGTTGCAGTTGGTAACTACGGAGCGATGGTGTTCTGGACACGGGTGGCGTTTGTCCTGTCAGCGGTCGCACCGGCGGCCTGGTTTGCGTTCGCCCTCAGATACACGGGCATTCACGCTCCCGGTCGAACGCTTGTTGCACTGCTGGGCGTTGAGCCCCTCGCAGCGGCCTTGCTTGTGTGGACAAACAACGACCTGATATGGAGAGAGACAACAATCACCAGCGTCGGTGGCGGGTTCAACGTCGTCACACACGAGTACGGTCTCGGTTACTGGGGCCACCAGGTATTTGTCTACGTCCTCCTCGTGGCGGGAATGTCGCTCGTCTTTCGGACAGTGTTACGGCAAAGCCAGCGCGTTCGCCTACAGGGGACGGTGTTGTTGATGGCGATTGCGGTTCCGGGGGTGTTGAACGCAGCGACGGTTCTCGGCCCGATCCGCTCGGCGTTTGACGCCGCTGGGATAGGCTACATCCTTGCAGCCCTTGGAATCGCTGTCGTAGTCCTTGAACCCGAATTCGCACGCGTCGCGCCGGCGACCCGTGACGCCGGGCGAGAGGCGGTCCTTTCGGAACTCGACGACGCCATCCTCATGCTCGACAACGAGGGCCGGATTATCGACCACAACCCTGCGGCCACGACCCTGTTCGACCTCGACAGCGCAGTGCTCGGGACTCAGCTCTCGGCCGTCCACCCCGAGCTGGCACAGCAGGTGGCAGGCCACGAGAGCCAGGAGACGGTCACATTGGAGCAAGACGGGAAACAGCGATATTTCGACCTGCAGATTGCCGAGCTGACGGGTGCCTACGGTGTCTTCTCGGGAACAGTCGTGAGTCTTAGAGATGTCTCCCGTCGGCGACAGCGCGAACAGCGCCTGGATGTCTTGAACCGGATACTCCGACACAACATCCGCAACGAGCTGAACGTCGTTCGGGGGAAAATAGAGCTATCGAAGATGCAACTGGACGGCGAGACTGAACTCCTCGGCGATGCAATCGAGAGCCTGGACGACGTGGTGGCACGGAGTAACAAAGTCGGTCGGATCTCGCGCCTTCTCGACGCAGACGAGGACGGCGCGCTCGATATAGCGACAGAACTCAAAGGCGAGTTCGGAACCAAGGCGAGCCGTCACGACGGCACCGTCGTCGTCGAGCTCCCGGACCAACTCGACGTTGCTGGAGGACCGTCGCTGGTCGCCGCCTTCGAGGAACTGGTCACGAACGGGCTCGTTCATACTGACACCGAAAACCCAACTGTAACACTCCGATACGACGACCAGGCGAGTGACGATACGCACGCTGTTATCGCCGTCGAAGACAACGGCCCGGGTATCGACCAACAGGAGAGAGAGACAATTACCGAGGGTGAGGAGACCCCCCTCAAACACACGAGCGGCGTCGGGCTGTGGCTGGTCAACTGGCTGGTCATGCGCGCTGGCGGAACCCTCTCGTTCGAGAACACCGAGACAGGCTGTCGCGTCGGAGTCCGGTTGCCCCGGGCATCAAAGGAGAGAGACGGCGACGCCGGGTAATCCGACAAAACCAGATGACGCCCTAACTAGTTAGTACCCCCAGTAGCTTTGTATACTAACAGGATTGGTAGAGAACTGAGGTGGCTCGGGCTGTTATGTTGTAATAACGATGAACGAGTTTGACGAAATCATGGATGAGTTCGAATCGACAATGGACGAATTCGAAGAAGCCTACGAGGCCTACGAGTCGGAGATGGAAACGTTCGGAACGCTCATGGAGGCCTCGGCTAGCGAGGTATCTTCGCCCGAGACAGCCAGCGGCGTTGTACCTGCTGGTGCCGACTGACAACCGTATCGCCGTCCCCTGGTCACCGGTACACTTTTCCGCTAAACGAGAGGCCCTTTGGTATGGCACGTGGGGCACGGGAACAGCTAGCCGAGAAGATAGCAGGAGAGGTGACACTCAGCGACGACCCCGGCGCGACGCTCAAGAAGTGGCGGATGGACTTCGAGATTGCACAGACCGACCTGGCCGACGCGCTGGGTATTTCACCGTCGGTTATCTCTGACTACGAGAGTGGCCGGCGCGAGAACCCCGGTATCGACATTATCCAGCGGTCGATAACGGCACTGCTCGACATCGACGAGCAACGCGGCGGCAAACACATCCACCAGTACACCCGCGTCCTCTCTGCCGGGTTCGACAGCGAGGTCGTGTTAGATCTTCGAGAGTACCCCGCGAACGTTCCCTTAGAGCGGTATTACGAAGCAATCGGTGCGACTGAGCTGGTTGGTGGGAACCGCGACACTGTTGCGGGGCACACTGTCATCGACAGCATCGAAGCCATCCGGCGGCTCTCCAGCGACGACTTCTACAGTCTCTACGGCGAGAGCACCAACCGTGCGCTGGTCTTTACGAACGTCACACGGGGCGAGTCACCGCTCGTCGCACAGCGTGTCATCAAGCCGACCCCCAACGTGGTGGTGCTTCACGGTATCGAGGTCGAAGATGTCTGGGAACATGCGACCGACCTTGCACGGGCCGACACGTTCGCGCTCGCGGTATCGAACGTCGAACACAGCGAGTTACTCGACGGCCACCGGAGTCTTCCCTGATAGTGATTGTTGCGGTTATTTTCGTGACCACGTCACGAATCTCGGCGTTTCACGACGTGAGGCCCACATCTCGTTTCCCGACGGCGGTAACGACTGGCAACAATCACTATGAGAAACCATCGATGCCCACAGTCGCGCTCTCGAAAACCACCCATCAGCCAGCCTTCGAGTGGGTGTGTCGGAGTCAGTTCCGGAGATGCAGAGCGGCGACCGACAACACAGACAGCAGGCTCACCTGCTGACTGACTCCGAGTCGGGGTCGAGGTTCGCGTCCTCGTCCCGGAGTTTGAACTTCTGTACCTTTCCGCTAGGGTTTTTCGGGAGGCTATCGACGAAGTAGTACTTCCGGGGGCGTTTGAAGTCGGCAACCCGGTCGCTTTCACGCATGAACTCGTCCAACTCTTGGGCCGTCGTGTCGCCATCGCTGACGATGTAAGCGACAACCTGCTCGCCCCACTCCGTATCGTCTTCCCCCAGCACTGCCGCCTCCGTGACATCCTCGTGGAGGAAGAGCACGTCCTCGACTTCTGCCGGGTAGATGTTCTCACCGCCGGAGACGATCATATCGTCCTTGCGGTCGACGTGATAGAGATAGCCGTCCTCGTCGAAGTATCCGATATCGCCGGTGTAGTACCATTCAGACCCACCCACTTCCCGGAGCGACGCTGCCGTCGCGTCGGGTCGGTTCCAGTACTCTCGCATCGTACATGGGCCGGCGATGATTATCTCACCGACGTCACCCTGTTCGACTACGTCACTCGGAGACGAGTTCGGTTCAACCACTCGGACCTCGTGGTTCGGTGCCGGGAGGCCGGCAGACCCCTGTTTCGAGAGTTGGTCGTCTGGCCGCTGGAAGACACCACACGGACCAATCTCTGTCATTCCGTACGCCTGGACGTAATCCTCACAGAGATGCTCCATCGCCATGTTGAGCACCTCTTCAGGCATCGGAGCCGCACCGTAGAGCCCTCGCTCCAGCGAGGAGACATCGACATCGGCGTTTGCTGCTGTCCGGGCGAGGGCGTGCCACGCGGTTGGAGCGGCGAAGAAGACAGAGACGTCGTGTTTTTCGATGGCTTCGAGTGCGGCCTGTGGCTCGAATTCGTGATGGATGACGTTTGTCGCTCCCCGGTGGACGCGCGTGAACAGCATGGCATGCAGTTCCGCACAGTGATAGAGCGGAAGGATAGAGAGTCCAACATCGTCCCGGGTGATGTTCATTTCGGCGATGACGATGAGACTGTGCTCGATCATATCGCGGTGTTCGTGGACGACCCCCTTCGGACGACCTGTCGTCCCAGACGTGTAGATGAACGCGTAGATATCGTCCTCGTCGACGACTACGTCGGGGCTCTCGTGGTGACCAGATTCGAGAAGACCGTAGAAGTCCCGTGTTCCCTCAGGGACCCCCTCGTCAACGAAGACGAACTCCTCGACGTTTTCTAGCTCCGGCCGGGCCCCCTCGACTGCCGACTGCGTATCGGACTCGTAGATCACCATCTTTGCCTCGGCGTCGTTGACGATGTACTCAATTTCGCCGGCCGGCAGTCGGAAGTTCAGAGGAGTGAACGCGGCCCCGATTTTTGCACAGGCGTAGACGGTGAGAGCGATCTCTGAGCCGTTGTGGAGGACAGTTGCGACCCTGTCTCCTTTCTCGATACCGAGGTCTATCATTGCGTTTGCAAGCCGATTCACGCGCTCGTTGAATTGCTCGTAGGTCCAGCGTTGGTCCTTGTGTGGATAGATTATCGCATCGTTGTCGGGATACCGCGCAACAGTCTGTTCGAGTGTGTCACCGATTGTGGGGTAGCTTGACATGCGATACAATTTGGCAAGATTCTGTGTTATAGCTTTTGTTCAAAAAGGAGAACGTAACGCGGAGAACCTCCAGTAAGAGAGACCCCAGTATCTGACACCTGCAGAACAGATTAATCTGCTGCCAACAGTTCAGGGCGACGACCGAAGAAGTACGAAGCCAGGGGAGGGATTTGAACCCTCGAACTCCCGATTACAAGTCGGGTGCTTGGACCACCCAAGCTCCCCTGGCACACCTTCAGTTTGCAGGGGGTCCTTTGAGTGTGTATCGCTTTCGACCGACCGTGGGAGACGGTCCCGAGAGAGACAGGAGCCATCTCCACGTACTTCGGACTCGCCGCATGTAAACAGTGAACATAGTTTTTAATCTAGACTGCCGTGACCGTCGAGTAGGCGTTGGTCGAACCGTCCTGTCGAAGAAGCACCAAAATCCACCACAGGAGTCGGATACGATACCGCCTCTATCGAGTTGTATGGGCGTCGTTGGCGTCACAAGCTGTGTTGGCTCTGCGAGTGTGGGTGTCGATCCCTGGGGTTCATCGTCTGTCGAACTGGCAGGCGTCGATGGGCGGCTCATAGCTAAGCGAGGATGTATCCACTGGGTGGCACAGCGACGACTATGCTAAATCTTGATGACTGTCCATGAGGCAGGACTCATTCATCCACCGCCGAGAGAGATTTTTCGAGTTCCAGCCGATGAGGTTCGTAGTCGTGACGCCGATAGAACCGACGGCCAGCCTCGTTGGCCGCCATGGCATCAAGTGCGACCACATCTGCCCCCTGGCTCTGTAGCTCTGTTTCTGCCGCCTCCAGCAGCCGCGAGCCAATCCCGTCGTTGCGGGAATCGGGCTCGACGTAGAGGTTCTCGACGAGCCCGCGTGTCACGTCCTGCTCGTAGCCGCCGACCTCAATGGTGAACATGACGAATCCACGGATTGTCTCAGCCCGAGCGACGAGTAACCGGCCGGTAGCGATGTGGTTACAGATAGACTCCCGGATACGGGTCCGGTTTTCCGAGACGAGGAGGTGTGACTGAAAGCGGCGCTGACCCTCGGCCAGCGAGAGCCACTGCTCGACGAGTTGTTCAGCAGCTGACAGAGATGGCGTCAGTATGTCCATGGCAAGATAGGCGACCGTACGGAGCGGGGACAGTTACATCGCCCGACAGTCAGGACACAACAGTTGGCCGTTGAACGACGAGAGGTCACTCGCGAAGGTGCCACATGCCTCACAGATGCTCCGGTCTTCGTACCCTCCCCGCTCGCTGTCACCCTCCATGCCGGTGCTGGCCTCGGTTACAGCTCGCTCGCTGTCACGAGGCTCAGCGGGTCCGCCAAGCTCTCGACCAGCAAGGAGGTCTCGCTCCGAAAGGATACCCATCGGCTCGGGACCGGCGGTGACGACGAGTCGGTGTGACTCCTGTGCAGACATCATATCGGCAGCGGCGTCTAACCCAGTATCGGGCGAGACCGTCGGAACGCTTTCTGTCATCGCATCGCCAACCGCCGCTGTGTCTGGCTCAGGCCCCTCGACAACCAGTGCGAGAACATCTTCCTGGGTCATCACCCCGACGAGTTCGCTCCCGCGCTGGACGACTGCCGTCTCAGCGTCGTTTCGGAGGAGCAACTCGACGGTATCGATAAGCCCGTCCGATTCACTGACACCCACGTACTCACGGTCCATCACGTCTTGCACGGTCACGTCCCTGTTCATACATGCTACCATTTTGCATACGCGGGGAAAAAGATATCTACAGTACGTTTATATGCGCCACACTCGTATTCTCATGGTTAGGGAGCCACGAGCAGCCTTCGGGTATCAGAAAGCGAATTCGACTCGCTTGCCGTCAGCGCGACACTCTTCGAGGGCGTGTTTGGCGTCCATCCCGGCGTCGGAGGCACTCGCTCCTCGTCCGACGCCGACCTTGAGTTGCACGTCGACGGCCTGCTTGACGTGTTCGATGGCATCACGATAGGCCTCGCGGTCGAGGTCCGGACAGATTGCGATGATGTTGTCGCCGCCGACGAAAAACGACAGGGAGTCGTGGGCCCGGCGCATGTACTGCATCAGCTCCGCGTACCCCTGTTCGATGTTGATGAACGTATCGAACTCGTTGAGCTCGTCGGTGTATTTCTCGGTGGCGTTGTCGACATCGAAGTGTGCAAGCTGGATGTCGTCTTCGGCGCGGAACTCGTCGTCGATTGGACGGCCTTTGAGAATCTCTCGACGGTGCTGGTCCTGTGCGCTTCCCGCCTCCTGTAGTAGCTCGGTCGCGGTGCCGAGAGCGTTCACCGGGCTCCGACCGGTCGCGACGCCGAGACTCATCGTCACCGGGTAGCGGTTCGAGACCGACTCCTGGACGAGTTCGTGGGCCTCGATGTCGATACCGTTCGAGATAGCGACCATGTTGTCGAATCGGGTGAAGAACACATAGCCATCGCGGTTACCAAACAGCTGCGAGAGATCGGCATATAGCCGCGATTGCAGCGTCTGAAGGTCGACCTCTCGCCGCGGCTCCGGTGTCACGGTCCAGGGACCGTAGTTGTCTATCTGAATATGAGTGACCTGGGTGTTTGTCACGGATACCTGTCTGTTCGGTATGCTCGGGTATCTTTCTTGGGAAACGTCTCTTTCTTGGTAACCACTCCGCTCAACCGGATGAGACTGCAGAAATCGCGGCTCGTTCACCGTCAGATACCGATTCACCCCCGGGAGCAGCGCCAGGATGGAGTCCGTGCCTGGATATCAACGCAGTCGGCGAGCGAGCCCCAGGCCGAGGACGGCAGCCAGTCCGACCAGTCCGGTCACCACGCCGAAACCAGGACCGGAGCCATCACTGTCGCCGGTCTGTTCGCTGGTGACGCGGAGTTCGGTCACGTTCGCGTGTTCATCGCTCGTCCAGGTCACGCTCGACCCGTCGGCGTTTCCAGTGGTGTCGATGACCTCGCCGGGCATGTTTACCGTGTACTCCCACTGAATCTCGCCGAACGTCCCGGAGTTGCCGCCCGTGTCTGTCTGGACGCCTTCGGTATCGACGTAGGTTATCTCGCCGGCTTCATCGTCGACAGTGATACTCACGTTATCGAGACTATCGGCAGAGCCCCCCTCTGCGGTGTAGCCAACTGTGCTCTCCCCGTCGTCACTAATGTCGACTGAATCCCAGGCGCTTTCGTCTATCTCGTTTTCGCCCTCGCCCTCGAAGACGTACTCACCGACGCTGTCGTATCCCTCCTGTTCGGCCTAGGACTGTGCACTCTGGTACAGTTCCTCTCCCATATCGATTTCGACAGAGAGTTGCTCGATACTTCCATCAGATGCAATGTCTGCCTCGTAGGTAACCGTACATCCTGCGAGCAACACGACGAGAGCGAGCCCCGCCAACATCGCGACCGTTCGTGATGTGTTTCGACCGTTGTTCCCCGTTGTCTCTTTGGTAGACATACTCAGGCACAATCTCACGCGGCGGATATAAAATAGTTCTGTAATATCAGTATCGTTTAAATTTTCAGTGTGATGTGCAAGCCGCCCAGGTCAGAGGTTGTCGTGGAGAGAACACCGGGCCTATCGGAACCGCCGTATTTACCGGGTCAACGGCATCGAGTAGCTCTGTTCGCGGTCCCGGACAGTCTGCCAGGTCAACTCACACTCACAGGAGACCTGCTCGAAGACTGAAGGGTCCTGTCGGAGATTGAAATCTTTGATGGCTCGTTGGACGCGGTCGTCGCACTCGCCACAGTTGTGTGGTCCACGGTCACTCCCGTGACCGACCGGGTCAGAGACGACGATAACATCTTCGTCGGCTGTCCGCTGGAGCACCTCGGCAACACTCCAGAGCCACGGCGGCCGATACCCATCATCGAAGTAGAGGTCCTCGACCATGGTGTGACGTTGGACGTTACACGGATTCATCGACACTGTATGACACCCCTCGACGGCCGCACACCGCTTGACCGAGCGCACCATGTCTTCGGTTGCCTCGGATTCAGAGAGGAAGGCGGGTTTCATCAGCAGGTAGGCTTTGATGCCAGCGCCGCAGTCGCGGGCGGCTTCGGCGGCACGCTCGAACTCCGAGAAATCGAAGTACTTGTTCACGCAGTCATGTCGCACCCGGTCGGTCGCGGTCTCTAAGCCGATAGCGATGTCTGTCTCGATACCGTGTTCCGTGAAATCAGTAATCTTCTCGCGGTCGACGAAATCGGGCAGCGACTCGACGACCATCCGGTCGCGGTCGGCGAACGTCTCGGCGATTGCCTGTCTGGTCTCGGCGGGGACCTCCCGCTCGTCGAGAAACGAGCCTGAGGTGTAGATTTTTATTTGCCCAGCCGGCTCGTCGGCGTTTTCGTCCTCGTGGTCGAGGCATTTCTCCACCTGTGTCATCAGGTCCTCGTGGGCGACCGTCCCGCCGTCGACGCTCTCTGCGACGTAGCCACACATCGTACAGCCGCCCGCCCGCGCCCACCGACAGCCACCCGTATTCAGGATGATTGTCAACGAGTCGTAGACGCCGTCTGGCGTGTTGTCCTCGTCGAGCCAGACCCGCGTCGGTTCGGTGGGGTCGTAGGTCTCGTCCTTTCGGGAACGAATCTCCCGCATCGCCTGGTTGTGGGCGTCCATGCCCTTGCCCTCCTCGTAGACCTCGGGGCTCGGTTTACTCATTGAACGTCGATAGCGGCCCAGGAACTAAACCCCCTGCGATTGACCGCCTGTTCGCGCAATCGTCGCCTTCTGTCGTCCGAAACGAGACGGCGGTTGCAGTCTGTCCCGACGAGTGGTGTCTACGTCGAGCGAACTGTCACGACGGTGTGTTCCGTGCCTGCGGTCCTGTCGACGATGGTCCCGACCCGTTCCAGATACTCGTCGAGGTCCAGCGAGCGATGGTGGACGACCGAGAGTTCACCGCCGGCTCCGAGAACTCGCTTTACGCCGCCAAACAGGTCCGATAGAACGCCACTCCCTGCGTGTGTCGGCGGGTTACACAAGACGCGGTCGACAGGATGATGGAGGCCACAGAGACAGTCGACGGTGCGGACTCGGCCCTCGACACCGGTCGCATCGAGTGTGGCCGCCGCACACGCAGTTGCTCGGGCGTTATCGTCGGTCAGGAGGACATCAACATCGGCTGTGGCCGCGGAGTACGCACCGACTGGTCCGTAGCCACAGGCGAGGTCGAGTACTTTCTCGCCGTCTTCAAGGACCGCAGTTTCGAGAAGCAGCCGCGTACCGTCGTCGAGGCTGTTCGGCGAGAACAGCCCTGGCTCGGTGACCATCGACAGGTCGACGCCGTCGACGTGAGCGGTGATTGTCTGTCGTGGACAGAACGCAGTTTTGCCGATATCTCCGGACCGGGTCGCCGCAACTACTCGGCACCTTCCCGTCTGGTTGACTACCTCGACGTGTGACGCGTGCTCGCGAAGACAGTTTTCGTAGCGGCTGATACCCGCCGAGGGTTCCCCAGCGACGTAGAGCCGTCCGCCCTTGCGGAGCACAGAGAGGGTATCGACGAGTCGCCGTTTGCCAACATCGAGTGGTGTGTACGGTTTCGGCGCGTAACAGGCAGCGTCGAAACTCCGTTCGACCTCGGCGACTGTGGGACTCAGAGAGACATCTGCCGACGCACCGTTTCGGTCGATGTTTGTCCGGGCGAGGCGAGCGGCCCGGGAACTGGTCTCGGTCATCGTGACTGTGTCTGCGGTGGCGTCGAGCACTGTCGGGACGACGCCGTAGTTCCCCTGGACAACGAGCAGGTCATCGAGCGAGTGCTCCCACAGCGTTTCGAGCAACAGGAGGTCAGCGTCGCGAAACTCGTCGGCGGCGTGCAGTCCGTCGGCGGTCCGAAAGTGGTAGGCGTCGGGAGTCTCGGGGACCTGTGCCTCCAGTGTGAGCGTCATCGATGACCACCCCGTCCTGCGGGGCAAGTGGGCCGATGGGCTGAGTCAGCCTGCCGGGTCGTGAGTCGTGGGCGATACGGTCGGAGTCGTGTTGCGTGTGGCATTGATGTGGGGCGAATGTAGCTGGCAGTCTGTGTACTGGACCTGCGTGCCCCAGAAGAGAGCAACTAGTCGCTGCGATGAGACAGCGGCTCGCGGTAGAATAGCTAACGAGGCACGCGAGCCAGTGGCCGAAAGCGTAACACCACCCGAATCAGTCCCGCCGGACGGACTCGACACGGTGCCCACAGCCGGCCAGCCGGCCGTCGCCGCTCAGATGCGGCGAGACGACCTGGAGACCCTGTTCAATGCGACTGACTGTTTTTGATGACAAAGCATATAGATTATGGTCGGACGACCCCCAAGTAGCAAGATTCTTCCCGCTACGTATCGGACCTGAAAGTATGAGTGAATACACGGTCACCGGGCGCTGGAAGGCCCGAGATGGCTGGCAGACTTTCGAGAAGGAACTCGAAGCAGAAAACGAAAACGTTGCGACAGAGCACGTCTACGCCGACTTTGGCTCGAAACACGGTCTCAAGCGACCACAGGTCGAAATCGAAGAGGTGGCACAATGAGCCTCGGTGGTGGCGGCGGTGGCGGTGGCGGCGGACAGTTGCAGGAGATTGCACAGGCCATCGAAGAAATCGAACAACAGCAGGAGGTCCTGCAGGACGAGATTACGTCGCTCCAGACCGAGAAGACGGAAATCGACGACGCTATCGAGGCAATCGAAACTCTCGATTCCGAGTCGATGGTGCAGGTTCCGCTCGGCGGCGACGCATACGTTCGTGCAGAGATTGCGGACATCGACGAGATAATCGTCGACCTCGGCGCAGACTACGCCGCAGAGCGCGACAGCGAAGGCGCAATCGAGACGCTCAAGTCGAAAAAAGAGCATCTCGACACGCGTGTCGAGGACGTTCAGGAAGAAATTTCCGAGCTGGAGGCCGAGGCAGACGACCTCGAAGACCGAGCACAGCAGCTCCAGCAACAGCAGATGCAGCAGCTCCAGCAACAGCAGCAGCCAGACGAGTAAGCCTGCGACATGTTCGACGGACTCAAAGACAAGCTCGGTAGCTTCACCGAGGACGCCGAAGAGGACGTCGAGGTCGAGGACGACGAGACCGAGGCGACACCGGAGGACGAGGCCGAAGCGCCACCGGATCAAAAGGCCGAGGCTGAGGCACCAGCATCGTCTACGGAGACAGATGCTAGAAAGGAAGGCGAAGCAGAGGCCGAGACTGAAACCGACCCCGAGACTGAAGCAGAGGCCGACACAGAAGCCTCTGAATCAGATGACGACGGCCGCGGCATTCGTGAGCGTGCCAAACTGCTGGCGACAGGGAAAACGGTTGTCGACGAGGATGACCTAGACGCCCACCTCGAAGAACTCGAATTCGCACTGCTCGGTAGCGATGTCGAGATGGAAGTCGCTCAGGAAATTCTCGACGGGGTCAAAGAAAATCTCGTCGGCGAAACTCGACGCCGGCTTTCGAGCACAGGGAACCTGGTCCGGGACGCGCTCCGTGAAGCACTGTACGACGTCATCAGCGTCGGGCAGTTCGACTTTGAGGAGCGTGTCGCCGAGAGTGACAAACCCGTCGTCATTATCTTCACCGGCGTCAACGGCGTCGGGAAGACGACGACGATTGCGAAGTTGTCACACTACTTCGAGGAGCGCGGCCTCTCGACAGTGCTAGCAAACGGTGATACGTTCCGGGCCGGCGCGAACGAACAGCTCGAACAGCACGCCGACAACCTCGGCAAGAAAATCATCTCCCACGAGCAGGGGTCAGACCCCACGGCAGTCATCTACGATGCGGTAGAGTACGCAGACGCGAACGACGTGGACGTGGTGCTGGGAGACACGGCCGGCCGGCTCCACACGAACGACGGGCTGATGGACCAGCTGGAGAAAATCGACCGCGTCATCGACCCTGATATGACGCTGTTCGTCGACGAGGCAGTCGCCGGCCAGGATGCGGTCAACCGCGCGACGGAGTTCAACGACGCCGCCGAAATCGACGGCTCGATTCTGACCAAAGCCGACGCCGACCAGCAGGGCGGCGCGGCTATCTCGGTCGCCTACGTCACAGGCAAGCCAATCCTGTTTCTCGGAACCGGACAGGACTACGACGACATAGAGGCCTTCGAACCCGACCGCATTGTCGACGAGCTACTGAGTGAAGAGTAGGCCGCGGACGTGATGTTTTAGGGGCCGGGTTCCCGAGTAGGTTGCAATGAACGGGAACCGGTTTGGCCGACTCTTTCAGGTAACGACATTCGGAGAGTCCCACGGCGAGGCGATGGGCTGTACCGTCTCTGGCTGTCCGGCAGGGGTCGAACTCGACGAGAGTGACATCCAGGCAGAGCTTGACCGTCGCAAGCCCGGACAGTCGATGATTACGACCTCGCGGGGCGAACCTGACAAGGTCTCGATCAACTCTGGGCTGCAGGACGGCTACACCACGGGGACACCGCTGGGGATGGGCATCCAGAACAAAGACGCCCAGTCGGGCAAATACGAACCATTCGTGACGGCACCGCGCCCCTCCCACGGCGACTTCACCTACTCTGCAAAGTTCGGAACGCGAAACTGGGGCGGTGGCGGACGCTCCTCCGCGCGCGAGACAGTAAACTGGGTGGCTGCTGGCGCAGTGGCAAAGCAGGTGCTCGAACAGAGCGACCACGACGTGCAGGTCAAAGCCCACGTCAGCCAGGTCGGTGATATCGAAGCGCCCGAGGTCAGCTTCGAGGAGATGCTCGAACACACGGAGGAAAACGACGTGCGGTGTGCTCACCCAGAGACCGCAGCCCGGATGCGAGAGGCAATCGACGACTACCAGCAGGAGGGCGATTCGATCGGCGGCGCAGTCTACTTCGAGTGTCGGGGCGTCCCACGAGGGCTTGGAGCGCCGCGATTCGATTCGTTCCCCGCCAGGCTCGGCCAGGCCGTGTTCGCCATCCCCGCGGTCACGTCCTTCCAGTTCGGGGCCGGGTGGGACGCCCGAACGATGCGTGGCAGCGAGCGAAACGAGGACTGGGAGTTCGACGACGGCACGCGCCCAGAAGTCGTGAGCGAGGAAGGTGACCCGGTCCCCGAAGGCAACGACCACGGGGGACTCCAGGGCGGAATCACAACCGGCGAGCCAATCTACGGCGAGGCGACCTGGCACGCGCCGACCAGCATCCCGAAGCGCCAGAAGACAGTCGACTGGGAGACAGACGAACAGAAAGAGGCACAGGTCGTCGGCCGTCACGACCCGGTCTTGATGCCACGGGCAGTTCCGGTCCTGGAGGCGATGTTGCGGCTGGTGGTTTTAGATTTCATGCTCCTCGGAGGCTACATCAACCCCGACCGGCTCGACAACCGATCTGGCGAGTACGATACACCGTACCACCCTTCGAGTCCACGCAACGACGGGGCGGTCTCGGAGGACGAGAGCTGAGTGGAAGAGCACACGTGGCCGCCCAACAGCGTTCTCGGTTCGCGGGGAAAACCGAAGCTTTCAATCGAACCGCGTAGTAAGTCAGGAACGACCAGATAAATGACGGACTTTGATAGCGACCGACGGAAGTTACTGAAGGCGGGCGGTGCATCGTTGGCGATGGGACTCGCTGGCTGTATCGGCCCCTTCGCAGACACGCAAGGCGTCCCAGGGACGACAAGCGACGACGGCGAAGGCAGTGAGAGCGAAGACGGCGGTGACGGCGGCAGTATGTCGCCCCAGGAGCAGGTCGACGACTACCTCGCCGAGGCGAACGGCTACGACGGCGAGGTTGTCGATATGACCGGCCAGGAATCGGTAACCATTGAGAACGGCGCGAACGAGCCCGACTACGCCTTTGGCCCGGCCGCAATCCAGGTCGACCCGGGAACTGAGGTCACCTGGGAGTGGGTCAGCGACGGCCACAGCGTGCGCGCGACTGACGGCGCGGAGTTCGACTCCGGCATCGAGAACAGCGGCTTCACTTGGAGTCGTACCTTCGAGGAGACTGGTGTTATCCTCTACGAGTGTCAGCCTCACGCCGCTATCGGCCAGCTCGGCGCTATCATCGTCGGCGACGGCGGTGGTGGTGGTGGCGGTGGCGGAAGCAACGCCGATGCACAGGTCGATGAGTACCTGGCTGACGCCAACGGCTACGACGGCTCCATCGAAGACATGACGGGCCAGGGCTCGATTACCATCGAGAACGGCTCGAACGAGCCCGACTACGCCTTCGGTCCGGCCGCAGTCCGCATCGATGCCGGGACAGAAATCACCTGGGAGTGGGTCAGCGACGGCCACAGCGTCCGAGCCGTGGAAGGCGCAGAGTTCGACTCCGGCATCGAGAATAGCGGCTTCACCTGGAGTCGCACCTTCGACGAACCCGGCGTTATCCTCTACGAGTGTCAGCCCCACGCCGCTATCGGCCAGCTCGGCGCTATCATCGTCGAAGGCGACGGTTCGAGCAGCGGGGACGGCGGTGACGGCGGCGAGGCAGCGAACCAGGTCGATGAGTACCTGGCTGACGCCAACGGCTACGACGGCTCCATCGAGGACATGAAAGACACCGACGCCGTGACAATCGAGAACGGCGCGAACGAGCCTGACTACGCCTTCGGTCCGGCCGCAGTCCGCATCACCCCGGGAACCGAGGTTACTTGGGAGTGGGTCAGTGACGGCCACAGCGTGCGCGCGACTGACGGCGCGGAGTTCAACTCCGGCATCGAAAACAGCGGCTTCACCTGGAGTCGCACCTTCGAGGAGACTGGTGTCATTCTCTACGAGTGCCAGCCCCACGCCGCTATCGGCCAGCTCGGCGCTATCATCGTCGAAGAGTAGCGCCCTCCAGGCCTCAGCGTGTTGCAAACAGCAGGTTTCAAGAGTCGATAGCCCTCAGTAGTGAATATGATACCGCCAATTGCAAACAACTTCGTCGCCGGTGAGACACCACGTTCCGCGCTGTCTCACGTCGAGGATATCAACCAACAAGGAGTTGCCGGCATCCTTAATCTCCTCGGGGAACACTACGAGGACCCCGAGAACGCCCGCGAGGACACTCAAGAGTACATCGAACTCGCAGAGATGATTTCTTCGCGCGACGCGGTGGGCTGTATCTCGGTGAAGCCCAGCCAGCTGGGGATCGATATCGGTGCGGACGTGTTTGAGGAAAACCTCGGCCGTATCGTCGATGCGGCCGACTGTCGCGTCTGGGTCGATATGGAGGACTACACGACGACGGATACGACCCTCGACGCCTACGAGAAGTACACGCGCCAGACTGACGGCAACATGGGGCTCTGTGTGCAGGCGAATCTGAAACGCACGGGCGAAGACCTCGAACGGCTCGCCGACCTCCCGGGGAAGGTCCGGCTCGTCAAAGGGGCATACGACGAACCGCCTGAGGTTGCACACAAGGACAAATCGACCGTCGACGCAGTCTACAAGGACCTGCTCGAATACGCGTTTAGAGAGTTCGACGGCGGTATCGGTGTCGGCAGCCACGACCCCGAGATGATATCCCACGCCCGTGAGCTTCACGACGAGTACGGAACGCCCTACGAGGTCCAGATGTTAATGGGCGTCCGCGAGAGTGCACAGAGAGAGCTTGCGGCCCAAGACATCCCTGTCTACCAGTATATCCCCTACGGAAGCAAGTGGCTCTCGTACTTCTACCGGCGGGTCCGCGAGCGTAAGGAGAACGTCGCGTTCGCTGCGCGAGCGGTGCTGACTAGTTGAATATTCCCAACTTTTCTGGCGAAGCCGCTCCGAATATCGATGTTATTTTAGGATATATAAGGGTCAATCTTATATTCCGCCACAAATTTAGGATTGGTATGGCACAACATAGTCTGAGCCGAGGAATGCTGTACAGCAGCCCACCAAACACAGACCGAGTCGAGCACGAGCCACAAGACGACGACTGACTCAGTTTCTGCGACAAGAGCCGACAGAGCCAGAGGTATCGCCGTAACCGCGGCCTTTTTTCCGAGGTAGCCGTAATTCAGTGTATGACAGTCACCGTAGGAGTCGTGGCAGTCCAAGGTGATGTCTCCGAGCACGCGCGGGCAATCGAGCGTGCTGGCGGGGGCCACGGACTCGAAACGAACGTCAGAGAACTTCGAACGGCGGGTATCGTTCCCGACTGTGACGTGTTGTTGTTGCCCGGCGGCGAGTCGACCACGATATCGCGGCTGGTCCACCGAGAGGGAATTGCAGACGAGATTCGGGAGCACGCCGAGGCCGGAAAGCCGATACTGGCAACCTGTGCGGGGCTGATTCTGGTCAGCTCCGACTCCGGCGACGACCGCGTTGACACGCTCGATCTGCTCGATGTGACGGTCGAACGCAACGCATTCGGCCGTCAACGAGAGAGCTTCGAGGCTCCGCTCTCGGTCGCGGGCCTCGACGAGCAGTTCCCCGCGGTGTTCATCCGTGCCCCCGCAATTGAGCACGTCGGCGACGACGTGGAAGTGCTCGCCACCTGGGACGGCCGGGTAGTCGCCGTCCGGCAGGGTCCGCTTGTCGGGACTGCCTTCCATCCCGAACTGACAGCCGACTCTCGGATCCACGACCTCGCTTTCTTCGAGGACGAGGCGGTCCGCTCGCTGGTGTGATTCCGACCGCATAAGGGGGTGGCACAGCTACGGCTAGCCATGACAGACGACGTTCTCGACGAGTTGTTCGATATCATCGAAGACCGCAAGCAGAACCTCCCCGAAGACTCCTACACCGCCTCACTTTTCACCCACGAGAAAGGGGAAAACGCGGTGCTGGAGAAGTTGGGCGAAGAGTCGACAGAGCTCGTCCTCGCGGCGAAAGACGCCGACGACGAGGAACTCGCCCACGAGGCCGCCGATATCGTCTATCACCTGCTGGTTCTGCTCGCGATGCACGACATGACCGTCGATGACCTCAGAGACGAGCTCGCAAAGCGACGCTAGTTACTCGAACTGCTCTGTGAGCGCCGGGACGACCTCGAAGAGGTCATCGACGATACCGTAGTCGGCGATATCGTATATCGGTGCGCTCGGATCGTTGTTGATGGCGATGATGTTCTCTGCGCCTTTCATGCCAGCGACGTGCTGGACGGCTCCCGAGATACCGACAGCGATGTAGACTTCGGGTGTAACCTTCTTACCGGACTGGCCGACCTGACGATCCTGTGGGAGCCAGCCGTTGTCGACAATCGGCCGGGACGAGGAGACAGTCGCGTCGAGTGCGTCGGCCAAATCGAAGATGATGTCCAGGTTGTCTTCCTCATCGATACCACGGCCAACGGAGACGAGCACGTCGGCTTCGGAGATATCGACATCGCCCGACCCGACCTCTTCGAAGCCGGTGACCGTCGAACGGACCTGCTCTTCGTCGATCGTGGCGTCGAACTCTTCAATCGCTGCAGAGCCCTCGCCCTCGGCGGGTTCCCACTCGCCGGGACGGATGGTTACGAACGCGCGCTCGCTGTCGACTGCGATATCTGCTTCGGTCTTGCCGTTGTACAGTTCTCTCGTGACAGAGAGTCCGTCTCCTGTGTCGGCGCCGACGATATCGGTTACCAGCGGGTAGCCAAGCGTCTGTGCAACAGCCGGCGCGTAGTCGAGCCCGTTAACGCTGTGGGGGGAAACGACGTACTGAGCATCGAGTTCGTCGGCGAGTTGCTCGATTACCTGGGTGTAGGCGTCGTGGTTGAACTCCTCACCGTGCTCGACGGTGTGGATTGCATCAACACCCTCACGGTTCAGCTCCTCGGCAAACGTGTCCACGTCGCCGCTGATTACTGCAAGGTGGAGGTCACCACCAGTTCCGTCTGCGAGTTCACGACCCGCGGTGACGAGCTCGAAACTCTCATCACGGAGGTCACCGCGCCGGTGCTCGGTGACAGCGAGTACGTCGCTCATGCTTCCACCCCCTTCTCGCGAAGGAGCGTCGCAAGCTCGTCGGCGGTATCCTCGGCGCTCCCCTCGAAGACCTCGACATTGCTCTCAGTTTCGGGCACCTCAAGCGAGGTCAATGAGAGGAGCGACTCACCAAGCTCGACGTCGAGGTCCTCCGGCCCCTTGACATCGAGTGGCTTGGACTGAGCCTGGCGGATACCACGGAGACTCGCGTACCGAGGTTCATTGATGCCGGTCTGGATGGTCAGGACAGCAGGCAGTTCCACGTCGGTCAGCTCTTCGACGCCACCCTCCAGTTCGCGGTGGACAGAGGCAACATCGTCTTCGAGGTCGAGCTGGTTGACGACCGCACCCCACTCGTAGCCGAGTTCTGAGGCCAGCGCCACGCCGGTAGCGCCGAAGGCCATGTCGGCGGTCTGGACGCCCGACAGGATGAGGTCTGGCTCCTCCTCACGGGCAACACCGGCTAGCAGGCGGGCCTTCGTCGCGGAGTCAACCAGGTCGACATCGTCGAGGCTATCGTCCCACACGCGGACGGCGCGGTCGGCACCTTTTGCCAGCCCCTGGCGGATGGTCTCCTCAGCGCGTTCCGGACCGACCGTTACCGTGACAACCTCCACGTCGTCCTGGGACTCACTAATCTGAACTGCCTCCTCGATGGCGTAGTCGTCCCACTCATTGAGGTCGTAGGTCAGGTAGCGGTCGTCAATACTGAGGCCGTCGATTTCGAACTCGTCGTCGGCCTCCGCGACTTCCGACACTGTCACGAGGATTTTCATACACGCGAGTATGGGGCCCCACTCTGCATAAACGTTTTTGGTTACTCCGTAAACGGGAGGAGAGTTTCACCCAGAACTGGAAACAGAGAGTCTGTTTACCGGTCGCCGATATCGGTGATATCCTCATCCGGGAACGAGATGAGGTTCTCTCGGCCGATCCGAAGTTTATCGATGCGATCATCTGCTTCCATCGAGGAGAGGAGCTGTGATACTTTTGCGTTCGACCAGCCAGTCTCCTTGACAATCGTCGCCTGTTTCATCCGTCCACCGTTCTGTTCGAGGAGCCGTTCGACCCGTTCCTCGTCACTCAGCAGCTCGGGGTCAACATCCTTGTCGGGCGCTGTCTCAACAGGATCTTCGGTCGTCTCCTCGGTTGTCTCGTTGGTTCCCAGCTCCGCAACCGTCTCTCGCACACGCTCGGGACCGACAGCCATCATCCCGCCAGCCAGCAGAACGCCGACTACGCCGAATGCAACGAGGACCATACCGAACTGGCCCAGCGAGAAGCCATTGCCACCACCCGGGGTAGCTGGGTCGGTGCCATCAGGTGTTGGCGTTGAAGCCGGCGTGATAGTCGGTGTCGGCTCAGGACCATTGGAGCCGAGTCCGATAACTGCCTGGAGTGTCTCACTCGAAAACGAGGTCGGTCCGTCCCAGCGCAATGCACCCTCCTCGGGGACACTGCCGGCGTCGTCAAATCCTAGTCCCTCGGGTGCCTCGATTCTGAGGGACTGGCTCGGGCTGAGCCTGTCAATCCAGAGGCCGATGTCTGTCTCGAAGACATCGTCGAGGTACAGCTTGCTGTCCTCCACGCGAGCAAAGTTCTCCCAGGTAAACGAGAGCGTCAGTTTCCCAGTGGCGTTGTCGACGCTGCTCGACCGAATCGGGTCAACTATCGCGATGTCGCGGTCGATTTCTGCGTCGAGCAGTTCGCTGGCGCGTTCGAACGCCTCAAATCCGAGGTCCCGACCGTCGAGAGATCCAGACTCAAACTCCGTGGCCAGGTCGTCGAACGTCTGGCGCTGACGCTGAGTAGAGAGATTAAAGCGCTCCGTTACCTGCCAGCGGGCGCTGCCGTCGGTCTGTAATTCGACAACGAAGGTCGTGTTCGTTTCGATGGTGGTTGTGTTCACCGCCGCACTCTGGGCGGAGTGTGTCCTCTCAGAGAGCACGCTGTCAGACGTGGGAGCCGATAGAGAACCGCCCACAGCAAACCCACAGAACACCACCATCACAACGATACCAAAGCAGAGGGTAGAGACCGAACAGAGGGCAACGCGGGACGACTCGGGCATGTACCGGCTTCTTGCCCCTCACACCGGAAAACATTTACTATGAAACGTTAGGCAGCCGTATAAACTGTCTAGAGCCACCTTACCGACGAATGTAGCTGCTGTCAGTACCACAACGCAAGGGCTCTGTTTCGGTTCATCTCCGCGACCTTTTTATAGACCGGCCGGCAATACATCAGTGATATGTCGCGTCCCTCCAGGCTGTTGTTGATACTCTGTGTGAGTGCCCTCCTGGTAGCAGGGGGGACAGCTGTGACAGCCAGCGCCGACGAGCCGCTCTGGGAGGCAGGCCAGGTCACGAACAGTACCACTCACATTATCGACGTGAGTAACTCCAGCAATTACCTTTCGCTTGACGAGAGCGAAATTAAACAACAGCAGTACGAATCTGTGTCACTCGATGTTGCAGGTGCGGTTCAGGGAGATGCACTCCGTCTCCAGGGAGAGCACCGGAAGCGTGGGCTGCAACAGCAGTTATCGAACACAGAGGATGAGAGAGCGTTCCACGACCGTCTCCTGACAGAACTGGAGCAGAGCGCCCTGGCACTGGAAACACAGGAACGCCAGCTCTATCGCCAGTACGGTAACGGAGATATCCGAGAGACACAGCTGTTCAGAGAGCTCGTCCGCCTGGGCGTTGCTGGCGAACAGTACCGCAATATCGCCGATGTCATGCAGCAAGCGATAGACACTGACTCTCTCTCGAGTCGATACTCGAATTTCAATGGGGAGCCTTCGCTGCTCCAATCAGCGTTCCTTTCGCAAATTGAGACAGGACTCTCGACGGCTGACGCAACTCAGATGTACGTCCAGGCAGGAAACGAGTCACTGATACTGGCTTCAGTCGAGGACGGTACCTTCCTCCGGGAGGCGACGCTTTTGGGCGAATACGACAGAGATGCATCGGAACAGTTTGGAATCGGTGACGCCTCAGAAGCAAGAGACGCCCTCGAGCGGGCACAGAATTTGTACCCGTGGTCGATGAAAGACACGTTTAACCCGCAACTCAGAGGATTCGGGAACTCCGCAACATACCGGGTTACTTCGAGCCACACGCACGGAACCCTCCAGACGTACATCGACGGCCGGACCACGAACCCCTACCACGAAATCCACGAGAAGAATGCGTTCTCGGTCCCGGTAACGGATTTCACGCAGGCAACAAACGACGGAATCAGGATCGACATCCAGCTGACGAACCCGACTGGTCCAATGTTGATCGAGGTCATCGAGACAGACGATTTGATATACAACAATATCACCGTCTCTGTCGAGGATACTCCCATCAGGACTATGTCATCCGGCGGTGACTTCTACACGGTGCAGCCGGTCGGCTCCTTCGAAATAACTGCAGAGACTGACACTGGCCAGGAAGTCTCAATCGCAGTATTCCCCGACTGACCGTCGACCCGGCGGTCTTGAACACCGTGACTCGTACACGGACCGACATTCAAGTACGAAAGAGGTACCAACAGCGCGTATGTCACGGGCGGTGAGTCCCGTCGTTGGCGTTGTTACGCTGCTTGGTGTGACTGTGTTGCTGTCAGCAACACTGCTCGGGGTTGCTGCCGTTGACCCATCAGTTCCAGGGCCGACCGCATCGCTGGAGGTGAGCGCCGACGCCTCCACGAACCGAATCGAGTTCGTCCATCGTGGGGGAGACACACTCGATGTATCAGGCCTCACCTGGCGTGTGTCGGTCGACGGTGACCCTCTTGAACATCAGCCGCCAGTCCCGTTTTTTGCGGCAACGGGGTTCCGTGCCGGACCGAACGGGCCTTTCAACAGCGCGAGTTCGAACCAGTTCAGTGCGGGAGAACAGGCAACCCTCAGGGTTGCGTCGACAAACTCACCGGAGATGACACGCGGGTCGACGGTTTCAGTAACTGTATTGCATCGGAACACGACAATACTCGACGTATCGACGACAGCAACGTGAGATAGCTACGTTTCGGGAACGTGTGCGAGCGTGGTAATCGCCCGCGGACTGTTCGAAGAAGCCTGCTGTACCGTATGTCCGAACTGCTCGAAGCCAGCCTCCCGGAACATCCGGTCTGCCTCGGCCTCGTCATAGAAGAGCATGATTGCGTCAGCAGCCTTCTGAAACAGCGTCGAGTTCGGGTAGTCCGGCCCGACGACGAGAACCTTGCCACCGGGCTTGCCGACCCGGCGGAGTTCTCTGAGAGCCGTGACCGGATTCGGCCAGTACTCGATTGAGCCCGACGACCAGACGATGTCGAACCGGTCGTCTGCAAACGGGAGTCGCTCGGCGTCACCCAGGTGAAACCGGACAGGCCCGCGTTTGCCGAACTTCTGGTAGGCCTTTTCGAGTTGGTGTGGGCTCTGGTCGAGACCGTAGACCTCGTCCGTTTGCTGGATGAGCCCTTCAGTCGCAAAGCCGGTCCCACAGCCGACATCGAGCACCGAATCGTTGGGCTGGATGTCGAGCATCTCGATTGCCTCGTCGCGCATCGCCTCGTTCCAGATGAAGGGATTGATGCGGTCGTAGACCTGCGAGAGGTACCGGTAGAACAGCCGAGCTCGCCCTTTGTCTTCGAGAATACCCATCGGTTGTTAGTTGGTGCGGGTCGTCAATAATCTGGCGGATTTAAGTGACATTATTCCGGCATGCGGGGCGATAACACGGGAAATCAATTCCGCAACTACCAAATAGGCATTCTTGCTAGACCCAGACGATTGAGGAATGCCCAACCAAGAGGTGTTACGACAAATCAAGGAGTCCGAAGCAGAGGCCGACGAGATAATTGAGGAGGCCGAAGCCGAAGCCCGCGAGCGCATCGATGAGGCGCGAGAGCGGGCCGAGGCGATTCGCGAAGAGGCCAGAGAGGAGGCAAAAGAGGAGGCCGAGCAGCGAATCGAAACGGCCAGAGAAGAGATCGAAGCCGAGCGCGATGAGATTATTGCAACAGGCGAGAAAGAACGCGACCAGTTGGAAGAAAAAGCCGACGAGCACGTCGAAGAGGTGATCGAACACACGGTCGAGCTGTTCACGGAGGCGGTGCATGCTCAGACCTGAGAAGATGTCGAAAGTCTCGGTGACCGGCGCTAAGTCCGTCATGGACGAGGTCATCGAGACGATGCACGACCTGCACCTTGTCCACATCACGGATTACGATGGTACCTGGGACGGGTTCGAGCCCGGCGACTCCCTCGAAGGGGCCGACGAAACGTCGAGCATGCTCGTGACCGTGCGAGCAATCGAGAGTACGCTCGATATCTCTGGAGATGAGGTTGGCTCGACGGCAGCCGCCAGCCTCGACAACGCCGAGGAGAAACTTGAGGAGATCCGGACCGAGATCAACAAGCTCGATGACAGACGCGACGAGCTTCGGGGCAGACAGCGCGAAATCCAAGAGCAACTCGACCAGACGGAGCTATTCGCCGACCTCGGCCTGGATCTCGACCTCCTGTGGGGATACGACTCTCTGAGCGTCCGTGTCGGAGAGGGTGACGCCGGGGCTATCGATGCCACCCTCGCAGAGAGCGATGATATCGACGCCTACGAGATCTTCAGCGGCGACAAAAGCGTTGCAGTCTTCGCACGCGAGCAGGCAGAGGGCGCACTCGAGGACGCGATTGTCGGTGTTCCCTTCACAGCCTACGAGGTGCCAGAGGCCTCGGGTGACCCTGCGTCGAACGTCGCAGAGCTCGAACGCGAACACGAACAGATCGCGACGAAACTCGAACGGACGGAGAGTGAGATCGAAGAGCTTCGCCTCGAACACGGCAGCTTCCTGCTCGCCTTGGAGGAGAAGCTCTCGGTCGACGCACAGAAGTACGAAGCACCACTTCGGTTTGCGACGACCAAACGGTCGTTCGTCGTCGAGGGATGGGTGCCGACAGAGAAATACGAGGCATTCGTCTCCGAACTCGACCAGGCGGTGGGCGACCGCCTCGAAATTGAAGAAATCGAGCGTGCCGCGTACACAAGCAGCGGGCATACAGCCCACCACGAGGAGACAGCGGCAGACGGCGGACAGGAGGTCGCGACCGACGGCGGCACCGACGGCGGTGTCGTGACCGTCGACGACGAGCCGCCCGTCATCCAGCGGAATCCGAACATCATTGGTCCGTTCGAGCTTCTCGTGAAAGCCGTCAACAGGCCGAAGTACTCGGAGTTCGACCCGACGATTGCGATATTCCTGACCTTCCCGTTGTTCTTTGGGTTCATGATCGGAGACATCGGGTATGGGATCCTTTACGCCACGATTGGCTACGGCGTCGTCGCGAAGTTCGAGTCACAGGGACTGGTGGACTTCGGGAAGATTGTCGCCTGGCTCGGTGTCTTCGCGGCAATCTTTGGCGTCCTGTACGGTGAGATACTCGGATTACACTTCTTCGAGTGGTTCGGTGCACACCCGCCAATCGAGAAGGGCATCTCCGATGTAATGTGGGCCAAAGCCTGGCTCGTCGTCGCAGTTCTCGCCGGCTGGGTTCACCTCAACGTCGGATACATCCTCAGCTTTATCGAGGAGATTCAGCTCCACAGTGCCAAAGAGGCGGTCGTCGAGACCGGTTCGTGGCTGTTGATGCTGAACGGCATCTGGGTATTCATCTTCAGTAAGCTCTTTGACGGCAGTAAGCCGGAATTCATCGTCGGGAGCGAGGCGGCGCTCAACGGGAGCCCGTTTGAACTCGGGTTCGCTGGCTTCCCGTCAATCGTCGGCTTGGTAGGTATCGTCGCGTTCCTCCTTGGCGTTGGGATTCTCCTCACCGGCCCGTGGTTCGAGGTCGTCGAGGCAGTCGCGCCGTTTACCCACACGCTGTCGTACACCCGGCTGACTGCGGTGTTGCTGGCGAAGGCCGGAATGGCCCTAGCTGTGAACCTCCTGTACTGGGGTGCCTACAACGACGAAGAGGGCTTCCACTACATGTACGACTACGAGCCCGGGTACGAACCCCACGGCGAGGAAGCCGAAGTCGTCTTCGGCGGTATCGCCAACATGGGAACGGAGATGACACTCGGGCCGCTCCAGCTGGGACTCGAAGGTGCGTTGCTCGGACTGCCAGTCCTGATTCTCGGCCATATCGTCGTCTTGGCAATCGGTGGCACAGCGGCTATACAGGCCATCAGGCTGGAGTACTTCGAGTTCTTTGAGAAGTTTTATGAAGGCGGTGGAAAGAACTACCAACCGTTCGGTTACGACAGAGAATACACTACTGACAACTAATCAAAACCATGTTCGAAACACTACCTGACCTGTCGAACGCTGTACTGTCATCGTCACCTGCACTGACCAAGGAAGCCGCGGCCGCACTTTCGGTCGGCCTGGCAGCACTCGCAACGGGGTATGCACAGCGGGGCATCGGGTCCGCCGCAGTGGGTGCCGTCGCCGAAGACGGTGACAACCTTGTTCCGGGCCTGATTCTGACGGCGCTTCCGGAGACGCTCATCATTATCGCGTTCGTCGCCATCTTCGTGGTGTAACGCCTCCCTACCAAACCTATGACTCTGGATACCGTCGTAGAAGACATTAGAGAGCAAGCCCGCGCGCGTGCGGAAGAGATCCGCGACGAGGCCGATACGGAGGCCAACGAGATACTCGAAGCGGCCGAAGCCGACGCCGAAGAGATCCGCGCGGAGATTCTGGACGACGCGGAGAGCCAGATAGAACAGGAGCGAGAACAGCGGATGTCAAGCGCCAAGCTGGAGGCCAAACAGAGTCGGCTCGAAGCCCGTCGTGATGTTCTCCAGTCGGTCCGAGACGACGTGGAGGCAGAGGTCGTGGACCTGGCCGACGACGAGCGACGAGAGCTGACCGAAGCCCTGCTGGATGCAGCTGCAGCCGAGATTGACGACGGTGCGACCGTCAAGGTCTACGGCCGAGCTGAGGACCAGGAACTGCTTGAGTCGCTGCTTGCGGAGTACGACGGCTTCGAATTCGCGGGCGAATTCGACTGCCTCGGTGGTGTCGTTGTCGAAAGTACCGAGTCGCGTGTCCGCATCAAGAACACGTTCGACTCGATTCTCGAGGAGGTTTGGGAGGACAACCTCCGCGAAATAAGTGATATGCTCTTCGAGCAATGAGCCAGGCAGGTACCTCGAATCCGGAGTACGTCAACTCCCGCGTTAGGGCACGCAGAGCGGCGCTTTTCGACGAGGAAGATTACCGAAAGCTCGTCCGGATGGGGGCCGGCGAAATCGCTCGCTACATGGAAGAGACCGAGTACGAGTCCGAGATGAACGCCCTCGGTGCGCGACACCGAGGCGTTGACCTCATCGAGTACGCCCTCAACGAGAACCTGGCGAAGCACTTCGACCAGTTGCTCGACTGGGCTGAAGGAACGCTGTACACGCGGGTTGCAAACTACCTCCGGAAGTTCGACGCCTGGAACGCAAAGACTGCTATCCGTGGCGTCTACTCCGGATCGGACGCCGAAGAGATATCGACGGATTACATCCGTGCCGGTGAGTTCGACGACGGACTGCTGGACCAGATGGCCGCAGCAGGCTCCGTCGAGGAAGTTGTCGAACTCCTTTCGGAGACGATATTTGCAGAGGGGCTCGATGCCGCCTACGAGGAATTCGAGGAACGGGACGTGTTGGTGCCTCTAGAGAACGCGATCGACAAGACATTCTACGAGCACCTCCTCGACGGCATCGACACGACGATAGTCGACCGGAACACGCCGGCTGGCCTGTATCTGGACGTGCTCCAGGCCGAAATTGACTTCCGGAACATCCGCAACGCACTGCGGCTGTCCCGGACCGGGACCGACCTCGACCCGGGCGAGTACTACATCGAGGGCGGCAAGCTGTTCGAGTCGGGTGAGCTGCGAGGACTCGTCGGGAACTTCGACGAGTTCGTCGACTACATCCGCGAGAGCACGTACGGCGACGAGCTGTCGAGTGCGCTCAGCGACCTGGATGAAGCCGAGAGCCTCATTCAGTTCGAGCACGCACTCGATGCAGCACTGCTCGAGTACTCGGACACCCTCTCGTACACGTATCCGGTCTCAATCTGCTCTGCGCTCTCGTACATCCTTGCAAAGGAGCGCGAGATAGAGAATATCCGGGCAATCGCCCGGGGTCGAGAGGTCGGCCTCTCGCCCGAGGAGATCGAAGACGAGCTGGTGGTAACATGAGCGCGGGAAGCCAGGAAATCGCCGTTGTCGGGAGCCCAGAGTTCACAACCGGCTTCCGGCTGGCTGGCGTACGGAAGTTTGCGAACGTCCCCGACGACGAGAAATCCGAGGAGCTCGACGACGCTGTCGCAGAGACGATGGCCGACAACGAGGTCGGCATCGTCGTCATGCACGACGACGACCTCGAACACCTCTCGCGAGAGGTGCGCGAGGACGTCGAGAACAGCGTCGAGCCGGTCGTTATCACGCTCGGGGGCGGTGCAGGGAGCGGCAATCTGCGCGAGCAGATCAAACGAGCAATCGGTATCGACCTGATGGAGGACGAAGACTAACATGAGTCAAGCAACAGATTCGGACGTCCGTGAAGACGGCGTCATCGAGAGCGTAAGCGGCCCCGTCGTGACTGCGGTCGACCTCGACGCGCGGATGAACGACGTTGTCTACGTCGGTCACGAGGGGCTGATGGGCGAAGTTATCGAGATCGAAGGGAACATCACGACCATCCAGGTCTACGAGGAGACCTCCGGCGTCTCCCCGGGTCAGCCGGTCGAATCGACGGGTGCACCCCTGTCAGTCGACCTTGGACCTGGTGTGCTGGACACCATCTACGACGGTGTGCAGCGACCGCTGGATGTCCTCGAAGACAAGATGGGGTCTGCCTTCCTCGACCGCGGCGTCGACTCTCCTGGCATCGACCTGGAGAAGACCTGGGAGTTCACGCCGACCGTCGAGGAGGGTGACGAAGTGAGCCGTGGCGACGTGGTCGGGACGGTGCCCGAAACCGAGAGCATCGACCACAAGGTCATGGTTCCCCCGGACGCCCTCGAGGAGGGCGAGACCGCGGAGATTGTCTCAGTCGAAAGCGGCAACTTCACCGTCGAGGAGACGATTGCCGAGCTCGACACCGGCGCCGAGATTTCGATGCGCCAGGAGTGGCCGGTCCGCAAACAGCGCCCGGCCGCAGAGAAGTACACGCCGACGAAGCCGCTCATCAGCGGCCAGCGCATCCTCGATGGGCTGTTCCCCATCGCAAAAGGTGGAACGGCGGCAATTCCGGGACCGTTCGGCTCCGGAAAGACCGTCACCCAGCAGTCTCTGGCGAAGTTCGCAGACGCCGACATTGTCGTCTACATCGGCTGTGGCGAGCGCGGCAACGAGATGACCGAGGTCATCGACGACTTCCCCGAGCTACCGGACCCACAGACCGGGAACCCACTGATGGCCCGGACCTGCCTCATCGCCAACACGTCGAACATGCCCGTCGCTGCCCGTGAGTCCTGTATCTACACGGGCATCACCATCGGAGAGTACTACCGCGACATGGGCTACGACGTTGCGCTGATGGCCGACTCTACCTCGCGGTGGGCAGAGGCGATGCGTGAAATCTCCTCCCGGCTGGAGGAGATGCCCGGCGAGGAAGGGTACCCTGCGTACCTGGCCGCTCGTCTCGCCGAGTTCTACGAGCGCGCCGGCTACTACGAGACCATCAACGGCAACGAAGGGTCGGTGACGGCAATCGGTGCCGTCTCACCGCCCGGCGGCGACTTCTCCGAGCCGGTCACCCAGAACACGCTGCGTATCGTCAAGGCGTTCTGGGCGCTCGACTCGGACCTTGCCGAGCGTCGGCACTTCCCGGCTATCAACTGGAACGATTCGTACTCGCTGTACCGGGACCAGCTCGACGCGTGGTTCGAGGAGAACGTCAACGAAAACTGGTCGACCACCCGTCAGTGGGCAATCGACACACTCGACGAAGAGGACGAACTACAGGAGATTGTCCAGCTCGTCGGTAAGGACGCGCTGCCGGAGGACCAGCAGCTCACCCTGGAGGTTGCCCGGTACATCCGTGAGGCGTACCTCCAGCAGAACGCACTCCACGACGTCGACCGGTACTCGCCGCCAGAGAAGACCTTCCGTATTCTGGAGGGTATCAAGACGTTCAGCGACGAGGCCTTCGAGGCGCTCGACGCTGGCGTTCCCGTGGAGGAGATTCAGGACATCGATGCACCGCCACGCCTGAACCGTATCGGAACGACGCCGGACGACGACGTTGAGGAGTTCGTCTCCGAAATCGAAGACGACATCGCGGCACAACTCCGGGAGCTGTACTAACAATGAAAGAGTACAAGACAATCACCGAAATCAGCGGTCCGCTGGTCTTCGCAGAGGTCGACGAGCCGGTCGGCTACGACGAGATCGTCGAAATCGAGACGCCCAGCGGCGAAACAAAGCGCGGACAGGTACTGGAAACGAGCGACGGGCTCGTCTCCATCCAGGTGTTCGAGGGGACAGATGGTATCGACCGCAACGCGTCGGTCCGGTTCATCGGCGAGACCCTGAAGATGCCTGTGACCGAGGACCTCCTCGGTCGCGTTCTCGACGGATCGGGCCGTCCCATCGATGACGGCCCCGACATCGTCCCCGAAGAGCGACGGGACATCGTCGGCGCAGCAATCAACCCATTCTCGCGGGAGTACCCCGAGGAGTTCATCCAGACCGGTGTGTCCGCCATCGACGGCATGAACACGCTCGTCCGGGGACAGAAGCTCCCCATCTTCTCCTCGTCGGGGCTTCCCCACAACGACCTCGCACTCCAGATTGCCCGGCAGGCAACAGTGCCCGAGGAAGCGGAAGGCGACGGCGAAGACGACTCCGAGTTCGCAGTCATCTTCGGCGCGATGGGAATCACCCAGGAGGAGGCAAACGAGTTCATGGACGACTTCGAGCGCACCGGTGCGCTGGAGCGGTCGGTCGTCTTCATGAACCTCGCAGACGACCCCGCAGTCGAGCGGACGGTCACGCCTCGGCTGGCGCTTACCACGGCAGAGTACCTCGCCTTCGACAAGGACTATCACGTGCTGGTCATCCTGACGGATATGACCAACTACTGTGAGGCCCTGCGCGAGATTGGCGCGGCACGCGAAGAGGTGCCGGGCCGCCGTGGCTACCCCGGATACATGTACACCGACCTGGCCCAAATCTACGAGCGGGCCGGTCGTATCAAAGGCCAGGAGGGGTCGATTACGCAGATTCCCATCCTGACGATGCCCAGCAACGACATCACCCACCCGATTCCGGACCTGACTGGCTACATCACCGAGGGGCAGATCATTGTCGACCCCGACCTGAACTCCCAAGGCGTGAAGCCGCCGGTCAACGTCCTGCCCAGCCTCTCACGGCTGATGGACGACGGTATCGGCGAGGGACTCACCCGTGAGGACCACGGCGATGTCTCTGACCAGCTGTACGCAGCCTACGCAGAGGGCGAAGACAAGCGTGACCTCGTGAACATCGTCGGTCGCGAGGCTCTCTCTGACCTCGACAACAAGTACCTCGACTTCGCCGACCGCTTCGAGGACGAGTTCATCGAGCAGGGCTTCGGGACAAACCGCAACATCGAATCGACGCTGGATATCGGCTGGGACCTCCTCTCGATGCTCCCCAAGGATGTCCTCAGCCGAATCGACGAGGACCTCATCGGCGAGTACTACGAAGAGAGCGAAGCTGAAGAAGTCGCCGCCGACTGATTCTCGACGGGCTGTCGTTTATCTGTTCGACTCTGGTGAGACACGACGGACACCGACCGGTTTGTGAGAGGAGGCGAAGCCTGGTTCTAAGTACGAGCGCAAGGTACTGTGCCCAAATGAACGAGACGGACCCGGTAATGCGGGCCGCCAGAAACGGCTTTGCCGTGTTGATGGTCGCGCTGTTAGCCCTCTGGGCCTACGGCTTCACGACCGAGGGCGGCCCGACACAGCGGTTGTTCGACCTGTTGTTACTCGGCGCGTTCGTCTACTGGGTGTCACAGCTCTACTACAGCCGACAGGCAAGCGGCGAATAGGGACAACAGGTGCGGGCGAACTGAAAACGGTTAACTGGCTCGGTACATAATCTGGGGTCAAATGGCCAAGGACGTCAAACCCACGCGGAAGAACCTCATGGAGATCGAAGAGCGCATCGAGCTATCCGAGCGTGGGCACGACACGCTGGAGAAAAAGCGTGACGGCCTCATCATGGAGTTCCAGGAGATTCTCGACCAGGCACAGGATGTTCGGTCGGGAATGGAAGCGGATTACCAGGAGGCACAGCGCGCTATCGATATGGCCCGTGCAATGGAAGGCGATGTCGCGGTTCGGGGTGCCGCGTCCGCACTCAAAGAACACCCCGAAATTACGACCCAGTCGAAAAATATCATGGGTGTGGTCGTCCCACAGATAGAGTCGAGCAAGGTCCAGAAAGACCTCCAGGAGCGCGGGTACGGTGTGCTGGGCACGAGTGCTCGCATCGATGAGGCTGCCGAAGCCTACGAGGAACTGCTCGAATCTATCATCCTCGCGGCCGAGGTTGAGACGGCGATGAAAAAGATGCTCGACGAAATCGAGACGACCAAGCGCCGCGTCAACGCCCTGGAGTTCAAGCTGTTGCCGGAGCTGCGAGAGAACCAGGAGTACATCGAGCAGAAACTCGAAGAGCAAGAGCGCGAGGAGATCTTCCGCCTGAAGAAGATCAAAGACAAGAAAGAACAGGAAGCAAAGGAGGAGGAGGAAGCAGCCGAAGACGAGGCCGAACAAATCGCCGTCCAGTAAGAGCGACAGGCGATTCTACGGCAGTGACAATTTTATACACAACCGAATTAGATTGAAGCTGGTTGCTCTGGAACACACAACCGATGAGCGACGCGACAGACGACAAACTGGAGCGGATTCGCGAGCAAAAACGCCAAGAGCTGCGCGAACAGCACAGCAACGACACCGACAACCAAGCGACAGATGACGCTGACAGCCCGGTTGCAGTCAGGGGTCGTGACCATCTCGACGAACTCATCAGTTCCACGTCGCCAGTGCTGGTCGATTGTTATGCAGACTGGTGTGGACCCTGTCAGATGATGGAGCCGACAATCGAGGCACTGGCCGCGGAGACACCGGCTCTCGTTGCCAAGGTCGACATCGACGCTCATCAGACGCTCGCCGGACAGCTCGGTGTTCAAAGTGTGCCGACGCTGATTCTGTACGTCGACGGTGAGCCCGTCGAGCAGCTCGTCGGTGCACAGGACCGGGCGACACTCGAGAAGCTGATTCGCCAGTACAGCTAGAGAAGCCGGTACTCTCCTCGACTCTCGGAGGCCTCACCAGCCCTGACAAGTTTCGTCAGTGCGCGCTCGGTGTAGGACTCAGGGACGCCCCTGTCGCTCGCGTACGCAACAACCTCCTCAGCTGACGGTCTGTCGAGCGTCTCGACGGCTTCGCGAACGATTTCGTCGCGGCTCTGTGTCTCCGAGGTGTCGGCGTCGGCCTCCTGTATCGCGTCGACGTCGAGGCCAGACTCCGCCAGATACGTTTCGTCGTCGACGCCGCTGTCTTCGAGTCGGTCTTCGAGCTCGTCGAACGAATCCAGTTCTGCGAACGCGTCGCCGTAGCCCTGTCGCGTCGCCAGCATCGACGAGCGGACCTCGCGTGCGTGGTCCTCGTCCTCGGTGGTCACGAATTTGCGGCGCTTGTCGTGACCGCGTGTCCGTCCACACCGCGGACACTGGGTCGTCTCGGGGTCACCGTCGACAATCCAGAGCGCACTGCAGTCATCACAGCCAACGACGGCGTACATACCTGTCTGTAGTTGCGGGTGGAGGTATAAATGGGTCGACCGAAGAGGCAGTCCGCTTCGCCAACCAGCACCCTCTTGCCACTCCGTAATATAGTGGTCGGTAGATGGTCGCAACCGGTGGGTTAGTGACGCTTGCGGTGTCAGGGGTAGCGAGCTTGTTCATGGCGTGGGCTATCGGCGCCGGCTCATCAGGCTCGACGCCGTTCGCGCCGGCGGTCGGCGCGAACGCTATCTCGGTGATGCGGGCCGGCTTTCTCGTCGGTATTCTCGGTCTGCTGGGAGCAACGCTTCAGGGAGCGAACGTCACCGAAGCAGTCGGAACCGAGCTTGTCGGCGGCGTCGAACTCTCTGCGGTGGCCGCGACGATTGCACTGTTGCTTGCCGCCGCGCTCGTCGCTGTTGGAATCTTCACTGGCTACCCGATTGCGACAGCATTCACCGTCACCGGCGCTGTCGTCGGTGTCGGGATGGCAATGGGTGGTGACCCTGCGTGGGGGAAATACACCGAGATCGCCGCCCTCTGGATCGGAACGCCGTTTATTGGCGGTGGCGTCGCGTACGCCGTTGCCAGGCTATTGCGGGCCGACAGCGTGGCCGAATCAACCGCAATTCCAGCCCTCGGTGGCGTCATCGGCGTGGTTCTCGCAAACATTCAATTCGTGTTCTTTGCCCCGGGAAGCCAACAGGGTTCGTTCGCTGACGCCTTGAGCAGTCGGTTCGGTGGCGGCACACTCACCTACGCCGTGGCTGTTCTCCTGTTGGCTGTCGCGGTCTGGGGCCTGCTGTCGTATCAGGTCAGGCGTGACCCAGACCGGGCACAGCGGCAGTTCCTGCTCGCGCTGGGTGGGCTGGTCGCCTTCTCGGCGGGTGGAAGCCAGGTCGGCCTGGCGCTGGGTCCACTCGTCCCGCTGCTTGGTGACTTCGATATTCCACTGACGCTGGTGCTCGTCGGTGGCGGGTTCGGTCTGCTGGTGGGCTCGTGGACCGGCGCGCCGCGGATGATTAAGGCAATCTCACAGGACTACGCGGCGCTGGGACCGAACCGCTCGATTGCCGCGCTCATCCCGTCGTTCGCACTGGCACAGACCGCAGTGTTCTTTGGAATTCCCGTCTCGTTCAACCAGATTATCGTCTCGGCGATTATCGGTAGCGGGTTTGCGGCCCGCGATGGGACGGGCGAGGTGAGTGCGAGCAAAATCGGATACACCGTCTTCGCCTGGGTGGCTTCGCTTGCCGGGGCACTCGGGCTCGGCTACGCCTTGTTCTCTCTGACGACGCTGGTCTGACCTACAGTTCCTGCTCTTCCTTGCCAGGCTCGCGGTCTGGTTGCTCGTACTCGTCGAGACCGGTGATGCGTGCCTTCAGAATCCGCGTGTTCTCGACCTGTTCGACGAGAATCTCGAGGCCGTCGTACTCGATGCTCTCTCCCTGTTCGACGAGGCGACCGGCCCTGTTGAACACGAAGCCCGCAATAGTCTCGAACTCCTCGCCTTCCGGAAGCAGGATGTCGAGTGCATCGTTGACTTCGTCGATGTTGACCTCACCTTTGACGACCGCGGTATCGTCGTCGACAATCTCGATTGGCTGTTCCTCGCCGCCTTCGAGTATCTCCCCGACAATCTCCTCGATGAGGTCCTCCATCGTCGCCAGCCCCTCAGTCGTTCCGAACTCGTCGATGACGATGACCATGTTGATGCGGTTGTCGCGCATCTCTTGGAGGAGGTCGTCGACGTTTTTCGACTCCGGAACGTGAAGCGTCGGGTCGACGATATCCTCCAGCCCGATGTCGTCGGTTCCGCTGTAGTGGCGGTTTCGGACGAGTTCGCTGATGTGGACAACGCCGATGACGTTGTCGAGCTCGCCGTCGTAGACTGGGAGTCGTTCGTGACCACTCTGGATACAGGTCTCTATCGCCTCGTCGATGCTCGCGCTTTTTGCGACAGCGGTCATGTCGAGACGCGGCGTCATCACCTCCTTGACGATGGTTCGATTGAACCGGAGCGTCCGCTGGAGCATTTGGCGCTCCTCTTCGTCGAGAACGCCCTCGCGTTCGCCAGTTTCGATGATTTCGCGTATCTCATCGCGCGTGACGTACCCTTCTTCGATAGCCGACTGCCCACCGGTGAGTTTGTTCACCAGCCGCGTAAGATAGTCGAAGAGAACGACCAGTGGGAGGAGGACGTACTCGGCGAGTTTGAGCAGTGGAGCCGTCCGAAGCGCCCAGGATTCAGTGTTGTCGATGGCGTAGGACTTGGGTGCGCTCTCGCCAAAGAGCAAGACGAGCGCCGTGATACCGAACGTCGAGACGAGGACAGCGAGGCTCTGGCTCGCGAGGAAGTAGCCGAGTATCCCCGTCGCAATCGACGACATGGCGATGTTGACCAGGTTGTTCCCGACGAGAATCGTCACCAGCAGACGGTGCGGGTCGGACTTCAGGTTGCTGAGTGACTCGGACCCACGCCGTTTCTCCTCAACCATCGTTTCGATTCGATGGTCGGGAAAGGCGAACATCGCGATTTCTGACGACGAGAAGAACCCAGAGAGGGCAAGTAAGACGATGAGGACCAGGACGCCGAGACCAGCAAAGTACAGGTCCGGGATTTCGAGACCGAAGGCCTCGACAGACTGTAATGAATATTCAAGCACTCGGGTGGTGTCGAAGACAGTTTGGACGACCGTGTCGGGGGGTTCAAGCGGAGACAGGCTATCCATCGACCCAGAAGTTGACAGGCGCGGGGATTAAGTCTTATCGTCGTAGCCGAGTGAGTCGATTTTTCGTCGCGTGCGAAGGGTTTAGGCAACTAACAATCGTAACGTAGAATATGAGCCAACAGGCAATCACGCTCTACCGACTCCAGGCGTGTCCGTACTGCGAACGGGTCGTCCGCGTGCTATCGGAACTGGGACTCGACTACCAGTCACGGTTTGTCGAACCACTCCACTCAGAACGGAACGTCGTCAAACGGTTGACCGGGGTCCGAACGGTGCCGGTTATCGTCGACGAGAACACCGGCGTGACGATGGCAGAGAGTGCTAATATTGTCGACTACCTCGAACGGACCTACGGCGACGAGGGTCCACTCGCGGAGGGCGGAGCGACCCAGCGCGCAGTATCTGACGGGGGTGCCTAGTGACGATGGAGTTCGACGTTGTCGAGCTGCCGGAGTCAGACCATCCGACAGCCGGAGAGAAAGCGCCAGATTTCACCCGACCGCTCGTCAACGACGAGTATTGGGAGGACACATCGTTGTCAGCGCTGCTCGACGACGGGCCTGTGTTGCTCGTCTTTCACTCGATGGACGGCGCGTTCCCCGCGACGTACCTCTGGAGCGAACTCCAGGACCGGAACTTCGGGGCGTATGACCTGACCGTGGTCGGACTCTCGATATCGTCGCCCTACGAGCACAAATCTTTCATCAAAGAACAGGGACTCGCCGACACGGAGTTCCGGCTGTTTTCGGACCCGAAAAGCGAGGTTGCCCGCTCGTACGGCATCGAGTACAGCCTCGACGGCATGGAAGGTGTAAGCGAGCCCCGGCCAGCCACCTTCCTCATCGACGGGGACGGGACGATCAGCTACAGTTGGGTCGCAGAGGAGTGGCCAGCATTCCCCGACTACGACGACCTCGAAGACGTAATCGACACCGAACTGGCGTGATGATTCCAGACGACAAGCGGCAAGCCGCTGCCAGCGCGATAGCGGCTGGTGATGTCGTGGTCTACCCGACCGAGACGGTCTACGGACTGGCCGCGGACGCACTGAATCCGACGGCAGTCGAGCGTGTCTTCGAGACGAAGGGGCGCGACCGCTCGAAGCCGGTGTCGATGGCCGTTCCAGACATCGAAACGGCCGCGGAGTACGTTCACTTGACCGAACGGGAGAGGCGCTTCGCCGCGGAGTTTCTCCCTGGGCCGGTGACGCTGGTGGTCGAACGCAGGCCAACAGTTCCCGATGTGCTGACTGCTGGTCGCGACAGGGTTGGCGTTCGAATCCCAGACCATGACCTCTCACGGGACCTGGCAAGCCGTGCCGGACCGATTACCGCGACGAGTGCAAACGTCAGTGGAAACGGAAGCGCCCGTCGGGTGAGTGAAGTTGGCGAACAGGTGCGAGAGACTGCTGCTGTCGTCCTCGACGGCGGTGAGACACCCGGCGGCGGGTCGACAGTCGTCGACGTGTCCGCAGGTGAGATACACCGCCGAGGCGCCAACGCGGCCGCAGTCGAGGCGTGGCTCGACTAGCACTCATCGCCCAAGCAGGCTCCTGAGCGAGCGCGTGTTGACGCCGCACTGGTCTCGGTAGTCACACGTCCCACATTTCGACCGGTTTTTCGTTTTTGCCGGCGGTCCATCGATTGCCGATGCTGTGCGCTGTGCGCTTCGATATGCGGCCGTCCGTCGCGCGTCGATGTCGATTTCGCGAACGACACCGTACCCCGGGTACTCGGCGACAGCACGGTCGACTGATAACTCCCGTTCCCAGGAGAGTGCCTTCGCGGCGGCGACCAGTCGAACACTCTGTGGCTCCCAGATGCCTTGTTCGGGTGGTTGGCCCCCGAAGACGAGCGACGGCGTCGGCGGCTCCGTCTCCAGAATCTTGTGTACCACCCCATAACAGTCTCGGCCCCGGAGGAACACGTCACGGCTCGTAGGATCGACGAGTTCGTCCCAGTAGTCGATGCTCGCCCGCGCACAGCCGAGATTGGCGCGGTACTGTGTCGGTGTGACCGCAACCGGCTCGTCTGCCAGCGCGCCCTCGACCGAGAGCAGGCGGTCGTACTCGAAGGCGAGTTCGCGCCGCTTTTTCACCTGTTCGGGCGTCTCCTCGTCTTCGGTGTCTCGCAAGCGATAGTAGAGTTTGCGGGGGCAGTATGCAGCAGTTTCGACCTCTCGGAACGCGTGCATAGCGAACGTGGTCCCGTGTTCTGGTATAAATCTCGGGCAGGCGCTCACTCGACCGGCTCGACCTGGAACGTACCGGCCTCCTCGACGAGCTCCGAGATGGTCTCACGGGCCTCCTGCCGTGACGTTGCAACGACAACGAGGCCGTCAACAGTGGCGTTCCCGCTGGCACGGTACGTGGCAGCCTCGGGCTGAAAATCGGTCGCGTAGGTTCGCAACACACCACGGACTTCGCGTTCGAGCTCCGGTAAGGAGAGTTCGTCCTCCTCGTAGCGGGTGAGTGCGCCCTCGATGTTGCGAAGCGTCGAGATTCGGTCCATATCAGGTCGTTCGGAGGTGGTTCGTTCGCGGCTCGTAGACCTCACCTTTCTGTTTGAGTTTCTCGATTTCGTGTTCGGCCTTGCTCGTCTCGATGCCTTCCTCCTCGGCGCGTTCGATTATCACGTCGACAGGTGCACCCTCGTCGTACTCGTCTTCGATTGTCGAGATGAGGTGTTTGATGTTCTTGATACGGTCGCGCTGGCTCTTGGAGGTCCCTGTCTCGATGACATCGGCGTCGAATTCTCCTGTCTCGGGGTCCATGCCGATTTCTTCGAGACAGTACCGGGCGATAGCAGTGGCACGCTCGGCGTCTTCGACCTCGACGGTGTCCGAGAGCCGCACTCGTGCGCTTGCCTCGGCGAGACGGACCAGCGCCTCCAGCTTCCGGGCTGTGACCGGGACGGGGGCATCCTCGTCTGCTCCCCGGGACCGCAGCTGGACATAGAACTCCTGAATCTGGCTCTTTGCCTCCTCGGTCATCGTCGGATAACAGGTCCGTTTTGCGTAGGCGACGTACTTACGGAGGAGTTCCGCGTCGATTGTCGGCGCAACGTCATCCGTGACATTTTCCACCTCCTCTTCGGTGTAATCGGAGCTGCTCATGTGCTCGCGGTGGGTGTTCAACTCACCGGCGTAGTTGGTCTTGAGGATGTGTTCGGCAAGCTCCGCGTCTTTCTCCTCGTTAGGGTCGTCGGTGACGGTGAAGATGAGGTCGAACCGCGAGATGAGCGGCGGGTCGAGGTCTATCTGCTCGCCAATTGGTTCGTACTGGTCGAAGCGGCCGTACGTGGGGTTGGCCGCACCGAGCAACGAGCATCTGGATTTGAGCGTGGCGTTGATGCCGGCCTTGCTCACGCTGATAGAGTTGTGCAGTACGACGCCCTGACTGACGAACGTGTTCGTCGGCTCGACGGTCACGTCGTAGACCCACTCACACCTGTGTTCCCCCTCGTTGGGAACGGTTTCGACGTTCGTTACGCGGTAATACCGCAGTTCCGTCTGTTCAGCGAGTGAACCAATCCTGTTGTCGGCTGTCGCAAGTGCGTCACGGACCGCCTGACGAGCGCGACGGGCTAGCGTCTGTCGACGTTCAACGTCGTATCCTCCCTCTTCGGCGTAGTGGATTGAACTCGTCGTCACGTCGTCGAGTCGATCGGCGAGCTGTCGCCCCGACCAGCCTATCGCCGAACGTACCTCTCCCAGCGTCTCCGCATCGTCAAGCGCTGTCCGCACAGCCCGCAGTCGCTCGCGCAGCCTGTCAAGTTCCTGTTCGACCGTTTCTATCTGTACGCCGTATCCGTTATCCAGATTTGGTCGGTACTTGCCGGTGAGAGAGAGACCGAGCACCCGCCGCAGTTCGCGCAGTTCACGCGCTGCACCCGTGGGGAGGACGTCGTGATGGCGTGGCGTCTCGTTGCTTCGCTCGGCGAAGGTAGTCGCTTTCTCGTGTCGTTCGTCAGCGGGTTCGACGACGTTCTCGACGAATCGCGCTGTCGAATCGCCCATCACGTACGTCTTCCAGGAGTCCTCGGCCGTATCGTGGTGAATCCGTGAGGCGACGCCGATTTTCGACAGGGCGTCAGCATAATCGCGCGCCAGCCCATCAGATGCGGTCGAGAACGCCATTGCCTCGCTTTCGACGCCTCCGTCCCCCGCGAATGCACCAACCAGGAACCGGCGGATAATCTCTTCCGAGGCTCCGAGAACCGCCGAGGGTATCCGCTTTTTGCGGGCTGTCTCCATGATCTCCGGAAAATTCGACTCGAACCAGCGATAGAGCTTCGTCGACACCCACCGTTTGGTGACGGTCCCGGCCGCATTTGTGGTGTCCGTGCTTTCCATTCCGAACACTGAATTCATAAGCCGATCCATACGATTGAGGAGCCGTTCGTCTTGATTCGAAAAGCCGATTTCGTGTGCCGAGCCAGCGTAGGAGTGTCCCTCTGCGGTCAGAAATCCGAGGATTTCGCCGAGTTCCGATGACAGCGTTTCCGGTAGCCTGACATCTTTCTCTTTCCCGATGTGACTTTCAGAAGAGAGTTCCACTGCTGCTGCAGAGTTCGGGAGCTTTCGTGGTGCCGGGACGAACGTCCCCTCCTCGACGTTTCTCGCCTCGACTGTTTTGTTGCCTGCGTTACCGAACGGCCGCTGTTCACCGTCGCTGGCGACGAACATCGGGTGTTCGGGCGTAACGGTCACCTCCCGTCCGTTCGAGAACTCGATACGGATGAATTCGGAGGGTGCTTCGTGACGACTCACCCTGTCGATATCCGTTTTTTTCGTCGTGTTCGTTTCCAGGTCAACAGTATGAACGCCAACGTCGTCGACTGGCAGAATCTCACAGTCGATACCGTCGACGACACTGCCAGGATTCTCTTCCATGTGCTCGTCGACGAACTCGCCAATCGAGACCCGTCGTCCGTCGGACAGCAATACCTCCGTCTCCGGGTGGTAGGACTGCTGTTCTAGCGCTTCGTGCATTGCGCTCTGGTCTTCTGAGTTGTGAACGACCATCGAATTAGCGACAAAATTATGCGTCCCTTCGACGGTCAGGTCGAACACCTTCGGCTTCCGGCGTTCAGATAGTTCTGACAGAATCTCCTGCAGTGTTTTTCGTCGCTCCGTGATGAGTGAGCGTCCGGCATCGAGAACCTGTTCGGCCGAGGGACACACGACATCGCCGCCGAGCCATCTCGACACCGTCGACTGATCGACATCGAGCCGAGATGCGAGGTGTCGCTGTGAGATGCTATGGCGTTCAAGTTCATCCCGGAGACCCGAAAGCGAATCGACCGTCACAGGCGTATCGAGCACCTGGGTCGCCCGTTGCTCGGCATCCTCCTCCGGTACGCTGAGGTGTTCAGAGAGCTGTCGTTTCAACGGCCGAATCTTCGCGTCGTCGGTCGTCGCCTCGGCTCGTTTCACCGACGAGACGCGTCGCCACTTGACATCGCCGCGAACGAGTTCGCGAAGCTCCGAAAGGTCGGCCTCCGAAACATGCCGTAGGATTTTGCCGAGTTGCGTGCAAACCGTTTGTCGAAGACTCTCACTTTGTCGCCATTCGCGGGAGATGTGTGGCTGTGAGTAGGACGTTCCTTCCGCCAGTTCCGCCTGTGAGACGTGATAAATCTCCTTCAGCCGTTCGAGGACATGCCACGAGGCATCCGCTGAAAGGACCTGACCATCCGCCTGTGCCTGGTCGCGGCGCGTCTCGAAGCAGTCCAACACCTGGATTGCTTTCGATATCGAGAAGTTCGCGTTCCCGTTTTCGAAGTCACAGTACGTCTCGTCGGTGAGCCCACACTCGGACTGGTAGAGTCGGAGCGACTGACGAGCCTGCCGGAATCGGTCACCACAGTCAGGAAGTACATCGAGTATCGTCCTGTCGCCGGAGACCGTATCGCACGCCTTCTCTAGTGCCCGCTGCTTCCGTTCGAGGGTGAAGCCAATGTGTCGATTGAACGCAGAGAGAGACTCTGCTGCAGTGATTGCCAGAATATGGAGATCCCGTTTGCCCTCGCGGACATCCGTCTGAATCTGACTCGTCACGCCGAACTCTGACAGCAGCATCTTCGTTCCCATTAACAGCTTGTAGCTCGCAGACGTGATTCTCACACTCCGGCCATCGACAGTCCCCTCCGAGTCACCGAGAGCACGAACAAACGCCGCTTTCGTGTGTCTTTCTCCTCGTGCTACTGCGTCCGGGACAGATTTGCCCTCGTAGGTTTCGAGGGATAATCCCGCCTCGACGAGTTCGTCGACAATATCCTTCCCCCAGAGATGGACCGTCTCGACGCCGTCGTCCCGTTGCTCACTAGGTGGTCGCACGGGTTCGCTGTCGAAGGCTCGACGACACGCCTGCTCGAAGTCCGCCAGCAGCTGCTCTTCTTTGTTCGTGAACCGGATTCCGTATCCCTGTTCACTGCCGCTGTATATATTCCCGTCTCCCGCAATGTACCCCATCACTGCGCCGTGTGCAGGTGTAATACCTGGCTCGGCGAGTTCGGGTTGGTCCGTGCCAGCAGCGGCCATCGTCCCACCGTCCGACGCTGCCTGGGGCATCTCTCTCGGAACGTACACCCAGTCGCCAGTGTCGAGTTCGTCGGCCGCTCGCTCAACCCGAGTTCCGTCTTCGAGCACGAAAAACGGGTGGTCTGCCGTTGTCGTGAGTCGTTCACCCGATTCGAGTGTAACCTCTCGGAGTTCGTCCGGGGCCTCGTACTCGTGGACTGCAGTCACGTCGCGGGTCGTCAGTCGCCCGTCGTCGGTCATCGTCCAGACTGTGGCATCTACGTCTCGGTACGTGCGTCCGTTTTCGTAGACCTCGATGTCGTCTTCTCCTGCCTCGAATGCGAGTTCCCGAATCGGACACACGCCGTCTGCAGTGTGCACAAGAGTCTCGCCGGTCACACATCGCATCTTATCAAGTTCGTCCACGGCCGCAATGCCCTGGTCTGCAAGGACGAGCGCGCCGGCTTCGAGCGTCCACTGCTGCCCATCACCGAAGTCGTCGCGCACCGCAGCCGCGGTCAGCCCCGCTGACGAACTTCCTTTTCCGGAGGTGTACACCGAGCGGGGAGCGATGTTTTTGACGTACTGAAGCATGGCAGAATTGTGCGACACAATTCCATTCGATACGTAGTTGTGGGTTCCTGCCACTTCGAGGTCGTAAACCCAGTCGTACCCAGGTTCGACTGTCTCGATTAATTCGATAGCGTCCCATCTGACATCTGCCTCAGCGAGTCTTCGAAGCCGCTCAACCGTTTCCGTAACCGAGAGAGCCTCGTCGATTTTTCTCGTGACCGCGGCCTTCGCACCCTCTACCTGACCCCCATCGGGAGCAACATCGTTACGTTCGTAGTAACTAATCGCGCCCTGTGTGACATCCATCCCGTCGGCCAAGGCCTGCTGTGAGATATTGAGTTCTTCTCGAACAGATTCAAGCGCGCTCCAATCGCCGTCCCCGACGCGTTCCCGTGCCTGCTGTAACCATTCGATTCGCTGCTCGAAGGATTTAATCACCGTAGCGAGGCTCTGGCGGCTCGGATTCCGGTCACCGCGCTCGTAGTGCTGGTATGTTGACCGTGGTAGACCACAGTCTGACTGGGTCAGGCAAAGCGAGCTGCGAACGTGTCGGAGAAGCTCACCAACAGCCGGGACGACATCGGTGTTCGCCTTCGAAGAACGATACTCGATGTCGAGGGTGGCGTCTGACCCGGCTGGAACGTCTTCCGGTGTTGCGACGAAATCCCCCTGATTGAGTTCGTCAGCCCGTTCGGCGGTGAACTGCCCGCCGTTTTGAACAAATAGCGGGTGAGATGGCGTCACTTCGAGCTCCCGTCCTCGCGCAGTACGAACGCGATACATCTTCTCGGGAGCTTCACGCTTCCAGACTTTTGTTGCGTTTCGCTCAGCAATTGTCCCATCCTCACGCAACGAAGGGACAGCGACATCTATCTCCGAATAGTAGCCGTCGTCGATTTCGACCGGGTCATCGAGGTGATTTTCGACGAACTCTCCAATCTTCACCCGGGAGCCATCGGCTAACCAGATATCTTCATCTCCAGACATACACTTCCCGGTACCGGGGTCTCCGATAAGGAGCATATGAAGGTCTCCGCGCGTGCGCGACCCGTCCGGGAGGTGTTTGGTGACTCCGGAGAAGAGCTGGAAAATCATCGCCCGCTTTTCTTTCTCGTAGCCGTAGATAGAGGGCGCGATGGACTGCTCCATCTGTTCGTAGATATCAGGCTCGTTCGAGAGCTCGATAATCTCGGTTTTGTCCTCGTCGGTGATGTCCATCTCCTCGAACTGCTCGTCTTCGATTTCGACGGTCATCCCGTCCATGTAGAAGTCGAACATGGCGGATTTCTCGCGCTCGGAACCCTGTTGGTCGAGTTTCAACACGCCAGTGACCTTGACGTGGTCGCCGGCCGTGACCTGACCGGTGATGTCGTCCTCGATGTCGATGTCGACACTCTGTGGCGTCTCGCCGCCCCGGAGACCCTCGGGGGATTCCTGAACACGGAGCTTCTGGGCGTCGATGAACTCCGACTGGTCGTAGTTGATACGGAATGGTCCCTGACGCTCACAGCCCTGACACTCGTGGGGTTCCTGGAAGTCGCCGCCCTCCTGGGGAATTCGCGAGAGCGTGCCACAACGCTGGCACTCGAAGGCAGCGGTCGTAATCTTCGGGCGCACGTCGGTCGCCTTCCTGACGATGCCTTGGATTGTGATGAGCATCCCGCGATGGTCGGCCCGAATCTCGCGGATGTCAGTCTGGTCGGGGAGGCCGGTGACACGAACGTGGGCCTGCCCGAGTGAGACATCGACAGGAAGGTCATAGAGACGGAGGGCTTCTTCTGCGTACTCTCGGAGCTGATCTGGCTTGTTCCGGAAGTCGTCGGCGACCGCCGGGTCGAACCGATAGAGGTCTCCCCAGTCGATATACAGTGACTTCTGTTCGTTGGGGTATTTCTGTGCCAGTTCACCGATTTCGTTGCGGTAGTAACTACGATAAAATTCTTCGAACGTATCGATGAGTTCGGTGTTGTCCGCGCGTGCCATCTGCTGGACAGTGATTGTACTCGCTCCCCTAAGAAGGTTCGCAAACCCCAGACTGAAAGTAAAACTACGTCATTGAGGCGAGTTTCGCGATGTAGACGAGACTGAGAAGGTGGTCGTCGATATCGAGTGCGGTTCCCTCAGACGAGGTTTCGGCTTCGAGCCCGAGCAGGTAGTCGTTGAGCGTCGACTCGCAGTCTTCGGTGATCCAGCCGACGGCCTCGTAGTAGTTGAGCGCCTCGACAGCGCCCTGATAGCCGGCGTGTAACAGGAGAAATTCGAGCCACTCGAAGACGAGATTTTCACCTCCGTAGTGCTCCGGGAGGCCATCGAGATACGGCTTCGTCGCGTCGTTGGTCGCTTCGAGCGGCAGGAGTTCGCGGTAGAGACCCGCTCTGTACGAGGTCTCTCCCCCGCCGCCGGAGGACGTACTGCCGGCGTCGAGGCCCCCGGAGCGGCCGATATCCGCCTCGTCGACATCTCGACGGTCGCCGGCATCCCCACCCCGCTCCCGGGCCATCTTCCGGAGCTCGTTGAGGTCGTAGTCGCTCGGGTTGATGCTCATTAAGTACCGTATCGTATCGAGCTATTGTAAATGTTGTCGATGGGTCAGACAGTCGTCTGACGGCCGGGCGCATTTCTTGGAGATGAAAATGGGAAACGTATTTTTATTACTGCGGGTCACATCCGTTCGAACACGAGACGATGACAGGTGATGACACCGGGCCAGCCCGTTTCTGTGTGACGAACGCGAAAGGAGGGACCGGAAAGACGACAATCGCAATCAACGTCGCGGGGGCGTTGAATCAGCGTGGTCGGGACGTTTTGTTCGTGGATGTCGACCCGCAGGGGAACGCAACAGAAGGCCTGGGTCTGCTGGAGGCCTACGACTCCGCGCCACCGACGTTGTTCGACGTACTCACCGACGCCGGCGAGCGACCAAACGTCGGTGACCTTGTCGTCGAGCACGAAGAGATGGACGTTCTTCCGGCGAATATCGACCTGCTCCACGCGGAACACGAGCTGACGCTCGCAGACGTAATGGCAAAGCTACAGGGGAACGGGGCCGCCCTCGACGCCCTCGAAGAGTTGACGCTTAATGTCACTGCTGACGATATCGACGGGCCACACGCGCTTGATGTGCTCTCGTCGGCACTGTCTCATATCGAAGACGACTACGACTACGTCATCGTAGACTCGCCACCATTCTACGGCAAGCTCACGGACGCGAGCATCTTCGCGACGGGCAACGTTCTCGTCCCGGCACTGACCGAGGCGACCTCTGAGCGGGCAATCGAACTGCTCATGCAACAGATTGCCGCCCTGGAGGATCACGCCGACATGACCGTGAACACGGTCGGTGTCGTCGCCAATCGCGTCGAGCAGACAAACGAAGACGAGACGATGATCCAGTGGCTCAACGAAGTCTATCCGGAGACGCCCGTCTGGGAGGTGCGAAAGCGCGTCGCACTTCAGCGGGCATTCTCTGCCGGAAACTCCGTCTTCGAGTACGACCCGTCGATCGATATGGCTGGCGTGTTCGAGACGATCGCGGCAGAGCTCGACAGACAGTTCGACCGCCCCGAGGTGAAACCATGAGTGATAATGACGATGAGCGACTTGACCGGGCGAAACGTATCAGAAAAATGCGCGAAGGCGACGGCCGAGAGACAGACGACGAACCAGCAGAGTCGACCAGCGAAGAGGCATCAGCAGACGAGGAGGCCGCTGGCCACGGAGATGAGCCAGCTACGACAGCAGACGAAGACACAACAAGCGAGGAATCCGAAGCGATGGACACAGCCGACAAGACGGACGAGGAGCCGGCAACCCCGAATGTGAACGTTCCGGAGGCTTCGACGGCGACCGAGGCAGCCAACACCGAAGACGCCGACGAAGAGAACGATGTCAGCGCACCGCTGCCGGGCACCGAGGAACTCGAAGAGGCACTGGAGTCCGCGGAGGCAACGGCCGACACTGCGACGCCAGACGAAGTCGCTGACACCGCCGGCCCTGCGGGTGCACTCGACGACGAGGAGAGCCAAGAAGAGGAGACGCGCGTCCTCGAATTCAAGCTCGGCGACGAGTACTACTGTCTCGACATCGACTACATCGAGGAGATCGTCAAAGAGGAGACCATCACACGGGTACCGAACACCCCCGAGTACGTCGAGGGTGTCGTCGACCTCCGAGGCCAGATTACGACGATACTCAACCCCAAGGTGACAATCGAGAAAGACGACATGTCGCCGGGCGGCCTAATCATCGTCTTCGACTCCGAGTCGTTCGAGGACCAGGGACACATCGGGTGGGTCGTCGACGACGTCCGGCAGGTCTCGCCGATTACCGACGACGAGGTCAACGAGCCTCCGGTACAGGAACACTACATCAACGGTGTCATCGATCGCGAGGAGGACGAGCAGTTCGTCATCTGGGCCGAACCCAGCATGGCGATGGAAGAAGCCGAGTAATCGTAACCGTTTGGCGTCCCCGCCCCCAAGAACAATCAGATGGCCGAGTTCAATCTTCACGTCAGCGTCGAGCCAGACGGAATCGAGGCAGACTCGCTCGAATCGTATCTCGACCAGTACATCGACGACTCGGCGGAAATTGTCGTCGCAGACATCGAGGAGTCACAGACCGACGGGATAGAGGAGACGCTCGAAATCGACGGAATCGAGCCGTTCGCATCCTTGTATACCGAGCTCAGAGACAACGATGACCCACTGGAGCTGGGGCTGTGGGGACCGACCGCAGAGCGATTTCCCATCCCGGTACAACACTATGCCCTCCAGCAGATTTCTGACCCAGACGCCTACGAGTTTCACGCAGTCGATAACAAGGTGACCCTCGTTATCGCCGACCAGCAACACCAGCTCCAGCAGCTCCGCCAGGAAGTCCCACCGCCGGCGCTCGGATAAGAGAACAGTTCGACGACAGAGGCATCGAACAGTTTAGCCACTGCAGCCGCGACAGACGGGTTGGATTACTCAGCGCCCGCGAGCCACGCCGGGAGTTCGAGCGTTATCGTTCGGTCGACGCCAAACAGCACGAACAGCGCAAACAGCGCAAACAGGGCGGGCTGGTTCGTCACAATCCCGAACACACCGAAAATACCGAGCACACCCAGTCGTCTCACCTGAATCGTCACCATACCCCGAGTTCGAACAGCCAGAACAAATGAGTTACACTGTAGTTTTTAGTGTATCATACGAGCACTCCAAAAAGTCACAACACATATCCACGAGAGGACAGAACTGCCACCCATGATAGGTGTCGTCGGCGGCGGAATCGCCGGACTCGCGGCCGCTCACAGGCTCCAGGAGCACGGCCACGAGGTTCGGGTCTTCGAGGCGAGTGACCAGGTCGGCGGACTCGCTGCAGTCTATGAGACCGCGGGCGACCCAATCGAGAAGTTCTATCACCACCTCTCGAAATCCGAGGAGACTATCGTCGAACTTATCGAGGAACTGGGACTGGGAGGCGAGTTAGAGTGGCGCTACGGCTCGGATGCCTACTACGTCGACGGCGTGTCCCATCCGATGGACAAACCGTGGGAGATTCTCGCCTATCCACACCTCTCGCTGTACGACAAGTTCCGACTGGGGATGCTCGTCCTCGATATCGACGTTCGCGGGGGAATTCCATCGTTCGACACATACGAACGGCTGGAGGATTTCGAAGACATTCCGGTCAAGGAGTTCATCCTCGACCACACCTCGGAGGGCTGTTTCGAGCGCTTTTTCAGACCGTTGCTTGAGGCGAAGTTCGGCGACCGCTGGACCGACGTCAGCGCGGCGTGGCTCCTGGGACGCGTGAAGTTTCGCGGGGAGCGTGACATCCTCCGCGGCGAGGTGCTGGGCTACCTGCAGGGCGGCTTCGGGACGCTGCTCGATGCGCTCGTCGACAGCGTCGGCCGGGAGAACATCCAGACCGGGACTCGGGTGACTGACCTCGACGTGACCAACGGCGCAGTGGCCGGACTGGAAACAGAGTGCCGCGACGACGGTGCCGAAAGCCACGAGGTCGAGGACGTCGTCGTCGCAGCGATGCCGAATGTGCTCGAAGGATTGACCGGCTACGAGTGTGATATCGAGTTCCAAGGGACTATCTGCTCGGTCATCAGCCTCTCCGAGCCGCTGATGGATACGTACTGGCTCAATATCGCAGATGAGTCGCCGTTCGGCGCGCTCATCGAACACACCAACTTTGTCCCCCCGGAGCGGTACGGCGGCGAACACCTCCTCTACGTGGCAAAGTACATCCAGGACCTGGATACAGCGCTGTGGGCGAACGACGACGACGAAATCGAAGCGCAGTGGCTCGACGGCATCGCAGAGCTGTTTCCCGACTTCGACCGCGAGATGGTCAACTGGGTCCAGACCGCACGGAATCCCCGGACAGCACCGATTTACGAGCGCGGTTACCTCGATATGGTCGTTCCCTACGACCTCGGAGACGCGGTCGCCGATGGCGTCTACTACGCGGGAATGGCGAGTCGGGCCCAGTATCCGGAACGGTCGCTCAACGGCGGTATCGTCGCCGGATTTGAGTGTGCCGACCGCATCGCAGACGGTCAGTAGCTGTTCACGTTCTCGTGATTATCATCACGATTGATAAGCAAGATATAGCAATCCACATTAACCCCGACCCGTAATCTCAGGCATATGAGCACGTCGCACGTCATCGTCGGCGATGGGATTGCCGGTAGCTCGGCCGCCGAGACCATCCGTGAGAAGGACCCAGACGCGGAGATTACCGTCCTCACGGACGAAGGCGAAGCGCTGTACAACCGCATTCTCATCAAAGAGTACGCCAAAGGAAAACTCCCCGAGGCCCCCATCTCGATTCACGAGCCGGAGTGGTACGACGAGCGGGACATCGACCTGGAGCTGAACACCTACATCGTCAACGTCAATGCCGATGCACACACCGTCGAGACACACGAGGGCGAGGTCTACGAGTACGACAAGCTCCTCATTGCGACGGGCGGAACGCCGGCCCAGCTCCCGGTCGAGAACTCCGACGCCGATGGTATCAATCACTTCTGGACGTTCCAGGACGCCCGAGATATTCGGGAAAACGTCGAGGACGCAGGAGAGGGCGTCATCGTCGGTGCTGGTCTGCTCGGTATCGACCTGGCGGCAATCTCTGGCGCGCAGGGACTTGACGCCCACTACATCATGCGCGGAAATCGGTGGTGGCGCTACGGGCTCTCGCTCGACGGCGCGGAAATTATGCACGAAGCACTCGAAGAGATCGGCATTACTCCGGTGTTCGACGCAGGCGTCGACCGCTTCGAAGTCGACGACGACGGGCACGTCGAAGCGGCAATCACCCCCGATGGCGACCGGTACGACTGTGACTGGGCAGGAGTTGCGATCGGCCTGAACTTCAACACGGAGTGGCTCCAGGGCTCGGGCGTCGAGTGTGACGACGGTGTCATCGTCGATGAACACATGCAGACCGGCGTCGAAGACATCTATGCCGCAGGCGATATCACGCAGTTCCACGACGTCATCCTCGGCGAACGCACACAGAACGGTGCCTGGGGCTCGGCAAAAGAGCAGGGAACCGTCGCCGCAGAGAACATGGTTGAGGACGCCAATGAGGAGATCTTCCGGTGGGTTCCGACGTACTCGATTACCCATTTCGATTTCCCCTTCCTCTCGTTCGGTCACCCGACCATCGGCGACGACGAGGCAGAGCGCAAATACAACGAGAACGAATGGCGGCGGCTGGCGTTCAAAGACGGCAAGCTGGTCGGTGGTGTCCTTATCGGCGACCTTTCCCAGCAGTCCACCTACAAGAAGCTCATCCGCGAGGAGTGGGAGGTCGCAGGCAAGAAAGAGCTCCTTCTCGAGGAAGACGTTGACCTCGACCATCTTGAAGGCGCTGTCGAGGCCAACTAGACGACGGACCGACGCCCTTTTTTTAATAGGTGCCCTGAGTTTGGACATATGAACGGCGGAAACAGCGACATGACTCTCGCGTTCGAGCTGGAGGCACTCAAGCAACTCCGGAACCCGGACACCGTATTCACCGACGCGCGCCAGTGGACCGAGTACGTCGGCGTCATCTCGGAGAAGCCAACCTACGTCGTGACGAACTTCACCAGAAAACACCGCATCAGACAGGACTTCTTCTCCGGACCGCGAACGCGCGAGGAGAGTCTGAACAACATCAAAGCCCAGTTCGACAGCGACAGACACGTATTCGTTGGGACGGCCGACGAGGACGAACAGCTGGCAAACGAGACCGAGTGGGAGTACGTTGGTGTCGAGGCCGCGGCACAGGCTGCCGACTGGCAGCTCTCACTCGAGGAGGCGACGACAGAAGTCGAAGACGACGGACACGACGACTGGCCCTGACGATGCCGGAACCTGGAGTGCCGGGCGAGAGCGATGGACTCGAACTCCCTTGTGGCGAGACTGTCGAGCCGACCGACTTCGACCTCGGGATGCGGGAGTTTCGCTGCTCCTGTGGCGAGACACACGCCATCGTAACCGACGTCCACCCGCTGGCCAGGTTCGTCCCCGAGTTCCTCGTCGACACGCTCAGAGAGACAGTGACGACCGAGGACGACTTCGAGGAGTTCGGCATGCCCCACGCGATGGCGATGGTCGGCGAAGAGTTCCCCGAGAAAGTTGCCAGTGCCGACTGCTCGACCGAGGGAAGCGTGGGGTATTCCTTGGTGTGGGTCACCTCTTTCGACTCGCGTCGCCTCCACGGAGTTGTCGTCGAGCTGTTACTCGAGCTAATGGACCACGCTATCAGTCATGCTGATGACGACACCATCGCGGCCGAATTCGAGCAGTACATGGCCGAGTTCGACCTGGAAACGTTCGTCGACCTCTACCGCGACGAGCGTGAGTTCGAGAGCGAACACGACTCCGCCGTGTGACTGGTGGGGTCTGATACTGTTTGTTGCGGTAATTTTCGCACCCACGTAACACATACCGGTGTTTCACGCTGTGTAGCGAATGTCCTATTTTACCATACCGAGAAAGGCTCGCAACAAACGCTATGAAACAGCCGGTGTGTTATTCGAGACAGATATACGTCCGCGTGTCGTCAACACCATCGAGCTCGTTGAGATCAGTTGCGACTGCGTGGATGACCTCGTATACTTCATCACCTTCTGCCTCGACGATGATGTCGTATCGGCCAGCAACGACGTGCGCTTCGATGACAGCGTTCATCTCCTGAATAATCTCCAGTAGGTCGGCTGACTTTCCGGCTGTCGTCTTTATCGTAATAAAAGCCCGTACCATCCTAAAGTAAAAATGTGGTGCCTACTATTAAAAATATTCCCCGTGGCGGCTATCGTTTCCGGTCTGCCACGGTGGATACCTTTATTCCCCCGGTCATCGTAAAGAGGAATATGCTGTTTGTCATTGTTGGCGCAGGGCGCGTGGGCCTCCGAACCGCCCGTGCAATCCGCGAGAGCGGCCACGATGTCGTCGTTGTCGAAAAAGGCGACGAGATGAGAGAGCGTGCCAGAGAGGACGGCTTTGAGGTCGTCGCAGGGGATGGTGCGGTAGAAGACACGCTCGAACAGGCCGGCATTGAACAGGCCGATGCACTCGGTGGCCTGACCGGAGATCTCAACACGAACTTCGCCGCGTGTACGATAGCCAACCATCACGGCTGCCGAACCGTAATGCGCATCGACGAGGACTACAGGGAAGACATCTACCGGACCTACGTTGACGAGGTTGACGAGGTGATCTATCCTGAGCGCCTCGGTGCAATCGTCGCGAAAAATGCACTTGTCGGCGGCAATATCCGTGCGATTGCCGACATCGAGCAGAACCTGCAGCTCGTCGAGTTCACGATCAACGACTCCGCTCCGATGCGGGGATACTCCCTCTCAGAACTTGAGCTCCCAGGCCGGGCCAAGCTGTTGGCTATCGGCACGAATGACGAGCCGCTCCGGCCGCCGACATCGGACGACACGCTCGATACTGGGACACAGCTCATCGTCCTTTCGGATTCAGCAAAGATGGACGACGTTCGGAGCCTCATCGTCGGAGAGGACGAACAGACGGCAGTTGGAGGTGTATGAACATGGTCAAAGCGTACATCATGGTCAAAGCTCACACTGGCGAAGCGGACAGGCTGAAAACTGACATCGAGGCAATCGAGGGCCTAGAGCGCGCTCATATCGTCGCTGGCGACGTCGACCTCATCGCTGTTACCGACGTCGAGTCGCCAGCCGCAGTGAAAGATATCGCGGCCACCGAAATCCAGTCGATTGACGGTGTGAGCACCACACAGACCTACATCGCGATGGACTAACTGCAACGGGTCACTACAGCGGTGTTCCGCCAGTCTCTCCCTGGCTCGCGTCCGAAAGTAGCTCTGACACCGGCGGCGTGTAGTCGTATCCAGGAATGATCCCCTCGGCGTACGTCCCCTCGACGAATTCGGCGAAGGTTTTCGAAAGGGTGGCCCCTAAATCGGGCTCTGCACACGAAAATTGGTATCGGACCGAAACAGTCTTTCCGCGGTCCTCAACGGTCATGTCGTCTATCTCAACAGCTGTTCGTGTCGCACTCGGCGCGTCGGCAAGCCGCCGTTCGAACGTTTCGAGCCAGTCTGTTTCCACCGTGTCACCTACGTGATCCTCCGTTGCACCCTGGATAGTCGGGGCCTTAACGCGGACGGTGTACTGTTTATCACTTGCATGGTGTTCGACAGCCACAGCGGTGTCGAATACGACAGTCAGGAGACGGAATTCATCTCCTGCTCGCTCGAATGCGTCGTGGCTGGAAAGCGCCCGGACCGCTGGCGAGTTCTCTGTGTCTGTCATCACCGTACTGAAAGGGTCGGACTCTCAAAAGAGTACGGACAATCAGTGGGTCAGTTCGGAGAAGTGACTGGATGGCCGTATATAAAAGTATATACAAAATCTGTTTTAGTATCGAGAACACCGTGTAGATCCAGGCAAGTCCGCATATGTCCTCAGATTATTAGTGATTTATATATAATGGATGTACACAAGCTTTTTTACCCTTCATCTGATTTTGAGTGTGTATGCGACGGTCTAGCAATAATCGAAAGCAAGGTATGAGTCGACGTCAGTGGCTAGCAATGCTCGGCATCGGTGGGACAGCCGGGCTAGCTGGTTGTCTTGGCGGCAGTGACGGCGAAGACGGCGAAGACGGCGAAGACGGCGAAGACGGCGAAGACGGAGAGGACGCAACCGCTACGCCCGCCTCCAGCGGTGACGGTGAGGACGATGGTGACGCGTACACCGACGACAGCGATGAAGGTAGTGACGTGGGTGATGAACTGCCAGAAGTCTCTGGTGAATATGTCGGTGTCGAAGGAGAGGGTTTTCAGACGCTAAATCCGCTGTATAATACTTCAGCGAATGCTGGCAGTGCAATCAGCTACGCCCTGCCAGTCCCGTATACGTTTGACAACAACAACGAGCTGTTTGGGAACCACTACAAGGAGATTACGACCGAAGACGGCGGAAACGTCTGGGTAATCGACATTCGTGAGAACCTGAAATTCAGTGAGCCATACGGTTCCTGTACTGCTGAAGACTGGGTCTATCAGATTCAGGAGCTTCACCAGCAGGACTGGGCTACGACCGGACCGAGCCCGGACTGGTCGGATATAAACGTTGAGCTTGTCAGCGAATATCAGTTTCAGGCAGAGCTTCCAGAGGGAGATCTTCTCTGGCCCGAGTCGTATACTCCATCTCTCAGGCCAGTTCCGAAAGGGCTTGTCGAGCCGTACGTCCAAGAACAAGATGATAAAGGCCTCCAAGAGGACGAGGAACTGTTAGAGTTGCAGTACACGGGCAACTTAGGCCCGTATACACTCGACGAGTGGCAGCGTGATGCGGGTACCCGATACTCTCGTAACGACGAATACTACCTCCGAGATGCCGACGATGTCGCAGATAAGTTCGGCAATGCACCGTACTTCGAGAGTGCCGCAGTCGAGGTTATCCCCGAAAAGAGCTCACGCCTCGCTGCGCTCGAAGCTGGTGAGGTCGATGAGGTCGAGCTTGAGCCAGAGCGTTTCGAGGAGTTCCAGCAAAAAGAGGGAATTCAGGCCCTCCAGCAGCCATCCCCATACAACACAATTATCTCGGTCAATCAGCGGGATAACGGCTGGCAATCTGGGCCCGGTAACCTGTTCCGGTATAAGGAGTTCCGGCAGGCGTTGAATATGGCGATCAACAAGCAGGAAGTAATCGAAGGAGTTCTGTACGGGTTGGCGAAAGAGCACCACACGTGGCAGCCAAGGTTCTCACGGTTCTATCCTGGCGAAGACAACATTGAGAAATACGGTGTTGGTGACCTTTACGGTGCAGATGTCGCACGAGAACGTGCGCAACAGGCATTCGAGCGCTCTGAATTCGACTATGCGTTCGACGGCGACCAGATGGTCACCCCAGAAGGAAACCAAGTTGTTCTGGACGTTAAATACAATTCCTCCAGTTCCACCCAGGAACTGAAAACTGACTTTTACAGACAAGAGCTCAGTGACAATCTTGGTATCAAGCTAGAGCCAGAGCCTCTCGACGCGACGAAGTTTGCCAACGACTATTGGAGCGCCGAGCCAGAAGGTGGAACAGATACCATCCAAGGCGAAGAAGTCGAGTGGACGGCCCCGAACCAGAACAACCCTGGCCCACGGAGCGTCACTTCCAAAGAGTCCTGGGATATGTCTGTTATCTACGGGCTGAACACGTACCCGCGGAATCCCCTCACCAATAGCGTTTTCTTCGGAAACGGTGCGACATCCTTCTATAACCCTGTCGGCTATTACCCTGAGTTTGACCTCAGCGGGCTGTTCGATCAGGCACAGCAGGCTACAAGCGAGGAAGAACTCCAGTCGGCGCTCAACGAGATCTTTGTTGGTCTCAACCGTGACCAGCCGTACATCATGCGGACGTTCAGTGACGACCTGTATGGGTACCCAGCGAACCTCGAAGGGCCGATTGAGTCCTTTAACAGCGGTTGGGACTTCCCGGCATACTATAAGAAGTAACGCGACAGGGTAGAAGCCAAACTCAGACATAGCATCTAACCTGCTCGTAGCATTCATTTCAATGATAAGAATGAGTACTGACAAGTCGGTTGGATTAATCTGAGTCTAGACATAAGCTTTATAATCACAAATTAAAAAGCAGCAAACCAATGAGTAACATACATCACAACAACACAACGGTGAGTATTCGATGAGTTTCAAGCGATACGTCGCAGCTCGGACGCTGTACGCAGTCTTTGTATCGATGGTAATCGTTACGCTTGCGTTTATTTTCCTTCGTCTCTCGCCAAATCCAAATATCCAGGAGGCTGCGCGGAGTGCAGCACTCCAAGGCGGCGACCCAGAAGCGGCAGCAGAGCTGGTGAAAGAGCGACGTGGTCTAAATGACCCGCTGTATGTCCAGTGGTGGGACTTCATCAAAAACATATATACGCTGGATTGGGGCTGGTCACAGTCCCGCAGCCAGCCGGTCACGGAGGCTGTTCTCGAAGGATTGTACTACACAGCGCAGTATTCGATTCCGTGGACACTGCTTACGATAACTATTGGCCCCGCTCTCGGACTGTACTCAGCTTCAAGAATGTACAGTTGGAAGGACCACTTAGCGACATTCTATGCGTTCTTCGGGTTCGCTATCCCGAATTTCTTCTTCGGGATACTCTTGCTTTTGTTCTTTGGAGTGTGGCTCGGCTGGGTTCCGATCACCTACGACACGACTGTCCCAGTGTTTAGCTTCGAAAACGCGAGACAGTTGGTGCTACCTGTTATAACACTGGTTACTGGATCAATCGGCGGAATCATGCGAGTATCTCGTAACGAATCAGCTGAGTTCATGAACAGCGACTTTATGAAAACAGCTAAAGCAAAGGGTGTGTCGCCTGTACGTGCCTGGGCGTACCATGTGTTGCGACCGACTATGGTCCCGCTGTCGACCAGTATGGTATCTCGCCTTCTCGCTCTATTCACAGGAGCGTCAGTGCTGGTTGAGGTTGTCTTCTCGATTCCAGGCCTTGGGCGACTTTTGTTTAGTTCTGTCGTTGCAGAAGACACGAGTCTTGTGTTAGGAACAACGCTCGTCTTTACATTTATTGCAGTTATGGGGAACCTGATAGAAGATATCGTATTTAGAGTATTGGACCCACGAATCAGTTACGACGATAGAGACTAACCCAGAGGGTGATCACAACAATGTCAAAAGAACACGAGCGGTTTGACGAAGTTGACTGGAGTGAGATAAATGATCAGACATCACGATTGTCTTTGTCAATAAATACGAAGCTGTTGTTCGTTTCGTTGGCACCTATCGTTGGGTTGTTTCTCTATGATTTCTTCAGAGTAGGCGAGTTCGAAAGCACGTTCGAAAAGCTCGGAAGCGATCTGGGCCTTTCAAGTATGTTCGAATCGCTTGGAATGGACTGGGACCCAGGGAGCATCGACTATCTGTTTTTCGTTACATTACTTCTGTTTGTCTGGTACATGGTATTCCCGTTGTACCAGAACCCCCGTATGACGAAGTACTACTGGACTGAGTTTAAGCGAAACCGGCCAGCGATGGTGAGCCTGATCTGGCTCGGAATCGTCTTCATTGGCGGAACAGTTGGCCCCTTCTTCGTTAACAAGCCCAAACAGGATATCCTGTACGGCTACCAGCCACCAGTTTTTTCTGAAGTTTCAATGTTGAATATAAATAACTGTAAGGGTGATGTTGTTGACGGAATGTGCCAAGGAACATGGGAACACGCCTTGGGGTCGACAAAAGGCGGAAAGGACGTGTTTGCGATAATCGTCCACGGTACCACTGTGTCGATTAAAATTGCGTTTATTACGACGTTATTAGTGGCATTAATTGGCGTTTCAATTGGGACGGTAAGCGCGTACGCAGGCGGTTGGGTTGACGAGATTCTAATGCGCTTTACTGATATTGTTCTCTCATTCCCGACACTGATTTTCCTTATCCTCTTAACCTATATTTTCGGGACAAGTCTCGGTGTGTTTCTGCTTATTTTTGCAGTATTCAGCTGGGGAGGTCTCGCTCGGTACTCTCGAAGCAAGGCGCTATCTGTCACTGAAGAAGAGTTCGTGAAAGCCACTAGAATAAGTGGAGCGAGCAAATATCGCGTTGTGAGACGCCACATCGTTCCAAACACGGCAAGTTCAATTATAACAGACTTAACTCTGGCAATCCCGGGATTCCTGCTAGCTGAGGCACAGTTGTCGTTCCTTGATCTCGGCCCAAGTGCAACAAGCTGGGGCGGTCTCATTGACAGCGGATTTAGTTCACTCAGCTATGCACCTTGGATCACGCTGTCCGGAGGTCTCGTTCTGTTTATTACCATATTGGCGTTCAATTTTGTCGGGGACGCCCTCCTTGATGCGTTGAATCCTGAGGCAGAAGCAGAATCCGAAAGCGAACAAACTGGAGGACAACTATAGTTCATGACCACAGAGACACCACTACTTGAAGTCGAAAACCTGACCACAAAATTTCGCACAGACGAGGGAAAACTAACTGCAGTCGATGGCATCGATTTCACAGTCGAAGAAGGTGAAACCGTTTGCATCGTTGGTGAGTCGGGCTCCGGAAAAACGGTCGCAACCGAATCGATAACCGGGTTGGTCGAACAGCCGCCTGGCTATGTTGAGGGAACAGCCCGATACCGTGGAGAGGACCTGCTTTCGATGAATAGCGAACGGCTGCGAGAGATACGTGGCGAAGAAATAGCACACATCTTCCAGAATCCACAGGAGGCGATGAATCACTGTTACAGCGTTGGCTGGCAGATTGCTGAGGCACTTAAGATACACGACAACAATATCAGTGACAGCGAAGCCAGATCAAAAGCAGTCGATCTGCTTGACCGCGCTGGGATTGCGAATGCCTCCTCTCGTATCGACGATTACCCCCACGAGTTTTCGGGCGGTCAGAAACAGCGTGCGATGATTGCGATGGCACTGGTAACGAGTCCAACGCTACTCATTGCGGACGAACCGACGACGGCGCTAGATGTGACGATTCAAGCGCAGATACTCCGCTTAATAGACGATATTCAAGAAGAGTTTGGGATGTCTATTCTTTTCGTGACACACGATCTCGGAGTCGTTGCCGAGATTGCTGACAAGGTCATTGTGATGTACTCTGGAAAGGTTATGGAACGGGGTGACGTGTTCGATATCTTCGAGACACCAGCACATCCCTACACACAGGCACTGATGAAGTGTATCCCGGGCCAGGGTAACAGTGGGGGCGGCATCCCTGGAACCCTACCGGACCCACATAACCAGCCTGACGGCTGCCGATTTGCATCCCGGTGTGAGCATGCGGTCGAAGACTGTCAGGTCGGCGAACAGCCAGAAGATATTGCAATTGGAACAGAGCACAGCGTCTCCTGTATATACTATCAGAACGGATATGACTCCTCCGTCGTCAGAGATCCCGATCTTGAGCAGGGAGACGGCAGGAGCGATCCCGACCAGACGGGGGTGACGGGAGGTGACTGATCCGATTATCTCAGTACGGAACCTCAAGAAACACTATAAGATGAAAGGCGGGGCACTCAACCGGAGTGTTGGCTTTGCAAAAGCAGTTGATGGCGTTAGCTTCGACATCTACCCCGGTGAGACACTCGGCTTGGTCGGGGAATCCGGTTGTGGAAAGTCGACTGTCGCAACATCGTTAGTCCGTCTTGAGGAACCGACCGATGGCAGTGTCATCTTCAATGGTGGTGAGTGGGCGTCCACTTCGAGCCACTCGGACACGGAACCGAGATCCAACGACGTTACCACGTTTGATAAAAGAGATCTCAAGCGGTTCCGGCGTGGGGCCCAGATGATCTTCCAAGATCCATCTTCAAGCTTCGATCCTCGGATGACTGTCGGAGGCTCCGTCGCGGAGATGTTGCTCGTCCACGGGATGGATGACAAACAACGGCGGCGAGCAATCGTGGAGGACCTACTCGAACGTGTTGGGCTTTCGGCCGAAGATTACGACCGATATCCCCACGAGTTCTCGGGTGGGCAAAAACAGCGCATTGCTCTCGCGCGGGCTCTCGTTTTGAACCCAGATTTTATTGTTGCTGACGAGCCAGTGAGTGCGCTCGATGTCTCGATTAAGGCGGAAATTCTCTCGCTCCTTAAAGATATACAGGAGGAATTCAACCTTTCGATGCTGTTCATTAGCCACGATATGTCGGTTATCCGGGAAGTCTGTGACCGTGTAGCAGTCATGTATCTTGGGGAGATTGTAGAGCTTGGCCAGACAGAGACAATTTTCAACAACCCGAAACATCCATATACGGAAGCGCTCATCTCAGCAATCCCAACACCAGACCCCAGAACCAGTCAGAAAGGGATTAAACTTGAAGGAACAGTACCCGACCCATCGAACCCACCATCGGGTTGTAAGTTCCATACGCGCTGCCACCGGGTTATCCAACCCGATAGGTGGGATCTCGATCAACAAGTATGGCGGCGACTCCTCAACTTCCGTGATCGCATCCAGGCCGGAGCAATCGAACTCGACACACTTCGTGAGAATGTAACACGACAGGAGGACAAAGGTGCTGTCTCAGCCGACGACGCAATTACCTCTGAAATCCGCAAGGAGTTTAATCTCCCACAGAAGCTCGACGACCCCGACGCCGAATCAACACTGGCAGAGGCGACAGAAGCCCTCGCTGACGATGACTTCGAGAGGGCAGCGCAACAGCTCACTGAAACGTTCACGACACCGTGTGAAGAAACCGACCCAGCGGAGGTTAGCCATAGCGATACTCACACATCGGCATGTCTGCTCAACGATGAAGAACAGAGCCCGATGAACGCCGCCACTACTAACGACTGACGAAGGCGAACGCTTAATATCAAAAAAGCCGCTGCACACTGCTTTTTCGAGAAGAACTCGCAACTTGTGTAACTCGCTGTTCACCGTGAGAAACAGTTTGCGGCTACGCCGCTCGCTTGTCGAGGCCTCACTTCGTTCGGGACAAAATACTCACGGCTCACTCCGTTCGCCGTTCGGAGTCCGAGAGACTCGTTCCACTCGTCTCTCGCTATGCGAGGGCTGGGGTTCTCACTCGATGCCGGACGGTCGCTCACTCTGTTCGCGCTGCGTCCACCGTAGTTCGAATCCCAAGAGCTGCAGTTGCGGCTCAAGATTTGTTTGCCGCAGAATACTCACGGCTCACCCTGTTCGCAGCGCGAAACGGCTCGCGGCTTCGCCGCTCGCCTTGTTGAGTCCTTCACTTCGTTCGGGTCTCGCTATGCGAGGGCTGGGATTCGAACCCAGGGACCCCTACGGGAGCGGGTCTTAAGCCCGCCGCCTTTGGCCTAGCTCAGCCACCCTCGCGCATGTTCTTCTCGCTCAGGCAATCAAAAAGGGGTTACGAAGACCGTCGACTAGTTGCCGTGAATCTCGACGGATTCGAGGAGAATCGTAGAGGTCGGCTCGTCGCTGCCGTCGGTGTCTGCGTTGCCGATTGCTTCGACGACGTCCATCCCGTCAGTGACCTCACCGAAGACCGCGTGCTTGTCGTCGAGATGTGGCTGTGCGTCGAGTGTGATGAAAAACTGCGAGCCGTTCGTGTCCGGGCCGCGATTCGCCATCGAGACCGTGCCGGCCCCATCGTGGCGCAGTTCGGGGTGGAACTCGTCGTCGAAGGTGTAGCCCGGGCCGCCTCGGCCAGTGCCGGTCGGGTCCCCGGTCTGGAGCATGAAGTCCTCAATGACGCGGTGGAACTCCACATCGTCGTAGAGCGGACCGTCGACAGGGTCGCCGGTCTCGGGGTGTTCCCACTCCTTCTCGCCGGTCGCAAGGCCGACGAAGTTCTCGACAGTGTTGGATGCTCGCTCGTCAAAGAGGTCGATTTCGATGTCGCCTTCAGATGTGTGCAGCGTTGCACTGAGTTCGCTCATACCAAAAGGAGGGTTGCCCGACAGAAAGACGTGCCGATTGTTGGCCGGCGGTCACTGCGCGAGCGGGTCCCGTTCCCAGAACTCACTGGATTTTTTCAGCTTCGGAACCCAGGTGTCGCCGTCGCGGGCCAACATTGCGACACGAGAGGCCGGGACCTGCTTGAGCTCGTCGTGTGGCAGGTACTCCTGCATCTCCTCGGCGAAGGCGACGACATCCTCGTGGTCGGGCATCGAGTCTCGGTCAAGACGCCCCCGAGAGTGACCGACGTGCATGTACGCCTTCAGCTCGATAAAATCAGCCCGCGCACGGGTACACATCGCCGCGTACCACTCGGGGTGGTGCATGTTGTGGCCGTCGGTGAGCGTCGTTCGGATTACCGTCCGTGTCTCGTCTTTCTCGGCCAGCACGTCGAGGGTCTCGATGAGTCGATCCCATGCGTCGTCGTCGACGGCTTTAACCGTCTGGTCGAAGGTCTTCCTGTCAGCGGCGTCGACCGAGACATACAGCTGTGTGGGGTCACACTCGGCCAGTACGTCGGGTTTGGTGCCGTTCGAGACGAGGAAGGTCGTGATGTCGCGGTCGTGGAACTCCTCGATAAGTTCCGGGAGGTGTGGGTACAGCGTCGGTTCGCCGTCCAGCGAGATAGCAACGTGGCGTGGCTCCATCGCTTCGTCGAAGCGCTCGCGAGGAACCTCCTCGTTGCCGCCAAAGCCAGAGAGCAGCTTCGTCTGGAGCTCGATAGAGGCCTCGGCCACGGCAGCGGGGTCGTCCCACTCCACGTCGCCGAGTTCGTAGGCGTGCCCGGCGTGGTCGCGCCAGCAGAACACACATCGTTCGTTACATTTGACGACCGGTGTCATCTGGACACAGCGGTGTGATTCGATGCCGTAGAAAATATTCTTGTAGCACTTTCCCTCGCCGCGGAGGGCGTTTTTCGTCCACCCGCAGGTCTGGACGGCAGTATGATTATCATTGTGGTAGCTCGGATCGTCTACCTGTTTCGGGCCACCCTCAGAGTCGCTCATTGGTTTCACAAGACACCTCCATACGCTAAAACGTTCCTCTCCGCCGTGGAATCGATGTATCGCTACTGTTAAGCGACTGCTGAAGCGAGACCACAGTATGGACCCGCGAGTCCGCGAACACGCCGAAACTATCGTTGATCACTCGGTAAATGTACAGGCGGGCGACGAAGTTATCCTCCAAGGAGACCCTGTCGCCGAAGACCTCATCGTCGCTATCGCCGAGCTGTGTGGCGAGCGCGGAGCGAACCTCTCGACGCGCATGAACAGCTCGCGCGTGTCTGCGGCCTACCGACGTGCAATCGATGTCGAGGATATCTCGCAGTCGGCTGTCTCGCTGGCGGCGATGGAGAACGCCGACGTCGTCATCCTCATCCGGGCAGACGAGAACACAAACGAAACAAGCGACATCGACCCCGAAAAGACCTCTGTCCTCGCCCGCGAGAACGAGGAGCTGATGGAGGTCCGGATGGGGAAACGCTGGGTTGGGACCCAGTACCCTGCACCCGGTAACGCCCAGGACGCCGAGATGAGTACCCACGAGTACGAGGAGTTCGTCTGGAACGCCGTCAACAAAGACTGGGAGGCCATCCGAGAACACCAACAGCAGATGGTCGAGATTCTCGACCCAGCCGAGGAGGTTCGCATCGTCTCGGGTGAGGAAACCGACGTGACGATGTCCGTCGCCGGCAACCTGACGCTGAACGACTACGGCGAGCGTAACCTTCCCGGCGGCGAGGTGTTCACCGCGCCGGTTCCCGACAGCGTCGAGGGCGAGGTACTCTTTGACAAGCCGCTGATGGCACAGGGCCGAGAGATACAGGATGTCTATCTCAAATTCGAGGACGGCGAAGTCGTCGATTACGACGCGGCCAAAAACGAGGACGTGCTCTCGGCGGTGCTGGACACCGACGAGGGAGCGAGCCGCCTCGGTGAGCTCGGTATCGGGATGAACCGCGACATCGACCAGTTCACCTACAATATGCTGTTCGACGAGAAGATGGGCGATACGGTCCACATGGCACTCGGTCGTGCCTACGGCGACACTGTGGGCGAAGACAACGAGACAAACGAGAGTGCGATGCACATGGACATGATCGTCGACATGAGTGAGGATTCGCGTATCGAGGTCGACGGTGAGGTCGTCCAGCGCGACGGGACCTTCCGTTTCGAGGACGGCTTCGAAGAGTAGTCACAGGCAATCGCCAGAGGCAAATAGACGCCAGCGAGTATACTCGCTCAGAGTATGTTCCTCGCGATGCGTGGGGAGGTCGAGGCCGAACTCGAAGATGCGCTCTCGACGCTCGACTTTCCCACAGACGACCTCGGTATCGAACAACCGCCGGACGATGTCGACGCCGTGCTGGCATCGAGCGTCGCCTTCCGGCTGGCTGGAGAGGCCGGTGCGCCGCCACCCAAGGTGGCCGGCGATATCGTCGACGCCTTCGACGCCGGTTCGTGTGAGTACATCGAGACCGTCGCTGCGAACGGTCCGTACGTCAATTTCCTGCCGAGTGAGGCGTACTTCGCCGGAACTGTCGAGGCTGGACAGGCCGAAGAGTACGGACAGCTGCCCGACCAAGAGACGAGCGTCGTCGTCGAGCACACGAGCGCGAACCCGACTGGACCCGTCCACGTCGGGCGTGCGCGGAACCCGATTGTCGGTGACGCGCTCGCGAACCTGATCGAATACGCCGGGTACGATGTCGACCGCCACTACTACGTCAACGACGCCGGCCGTCAGATTGCCGTGTTCACCTGGGCCTACGAGACCTTCGACGAGGCGGACCTGCCCGAACCCGAGCGGGACCGCGTCGAGTACGACATGGTCCGGTACTACCGGAAAGGGAACACCGTCCTCGAAGAGGGCGACGAGGAGACAGTCGAGGAAGCCGAGGCAGAGGTACAGTCCATCATCCAGGGACTCGAAGCGGGCGACGAGGAGACCTACGAGCGCGTCGGCGAGGTTGTGGACACGGTACTAGGCGGCATGCGGGAGTGTCTCGAACGCCTGCCCGCCGAGTTCGACGAGTTCGTCAAGGAGACGCGGTTCATCGAAGACGGCTCGACAGAGGAAATCGCAGCAGAGCTAAAAGAAAGCGAGCATGCAGTCTACGAGGACGACGCCTGGCAACTCGACCTGACCGAGTGGGATATCGACAAGAATTTTGTCTTTCTGCGCTCGGACGGCACCTCCCTGTACACCACTCGGGACCTGGCTCATCACGAGTGGAAGTTCGAGAACTACGACGAGGCCGTAACGGTTCTCGGGGAGGGGCACGGTCTCCAAGCACAACAGTTGCAGGCCGCACTCGAGACTCTCGGCAACGACACCGGCGCGCTGGAGCAGGTGTTACACGGTTGGGTCAATCTGCCCGGCGGCGACTCGATGTCGACGCGTGAGGGGACGGGTATCATGCTCGACGACTTGCTTGACGAGGCAATCGAGCGCGCCCGCAACGAGGTCGAGACCCGGATGGACGACCGGATTCGGAAAGACGACCTCACCGAGGACGATATCGAGCGCATCGCCCGGCAGGTCGGCGTCGGTGCGGTCCGGTACGACATCGTCGCCAAGCAGCCGACCAAAGCCATCACCTTCGAGTGGGACCGTGCGCTTGATTTCGAGGCCCAGTCTGCGCCGTACGTTCAGTACGTTCACGCACGTGCGTGTGGTATCCTCGACGAAGCCGACCAGGCCCCGGCGACAGAGATAGACGCCACGCTCCTCGACAGCGACCCAGAGCGTACCCTGTTGCGGGAGATTGCGCGATTCCCCGCGGTCATTGAGGAGGGCGCAATCGAGCGGACTCCCCACATCGTCGCGACGTACACCCGTGACTTTGCCGAGGCGTTTAATTCCTTCTACAGGGAGTGTCCGGTCGTCGATGCACCCGAGGACGTACGGGACGCGCGGCTCGCCCTCGTCGTCGCAGCGCGGAACACGATTGCGAACGCTCTCGACGTACTCGGAGTCGAAGCACCCGAATCGATGTAACTTTCGCTGTTGCTACGGAGTGTCTGAAAAGAAAGCCCCGTAAAGGGCAGAATCCCTGCTTACAGGTCGCGCGGCTGCACCGTTTTGCGGTCGTTCTCCTCGGCACGTCGGGCTGCGTCTGCGAGAAGGTCTTCGACCTCCTCGTCGAGGGCATCGTAGAAGTCCGACGCAACGTTCATATCATCCAACTCTTCTTTGACAGCAGCTTTGACGATTAGGTCTGCCATACAGGGGAATTTTCCAGAGGGTTGTTTATAAGTTTTCCCGTTTTCCTGCGTTATAGCCGCTGTGAGCGGAGTTGCGGCAAAGATGTATGTGTGGCTTCACCGAGCGAGAATGTGTGTCACATGACAGGCACAACTAGTGACTAACACCCCAACACATCAGAAATAGAACAACCGCTCTGGTCGATACCCTTGTTGTTTCCAACGTAGCCCCGTCTGTTCGCGCTGGTTGTGAAAATCTCGGAACTACAACCGCAAGATTATTATTATAGTGCCTTGTTTTATTAATTGAGCATGAACCTCACCAGACGAAGACTGCTATCCGGAGTTGCCGGTGCCGGGACGACTGCCGCCCTCGCCGGCTGTATCGGCGGCGATTCAGACGACAGTACAGGGTCGAGTGGGACAACTGCGGAGGCGTCGTTTTTCGTGTTCGGAGATATCATGAGTCGGGTCGCCGGCGAGACAGCCGATGGAAGCCTGCTTGTGCCAGTCGGTCAACACGGCCACGGCTGGGAGCCCGGTGCGAGCATCCGTCAGGACATCCGAGAGGCAGACCTGTTCGTCCACGGCATGCCCGACTTCCAGCCCTGGGCCGACGACATCAGGACCGACCTCGAAGCCGACAACGCAGACGTGACCTCTCTTGAGATCAGCCGTGATATCGGTCTGTTGGAAGCCGGCGGCGGCGGACACGACCACGCTGAGGAAGGCGAGAGCCACAACGAGGAGGACAACCACGACGATCACAACGAAGAAGACAGCCACGACCACGACGAGGATGAACATCACGACGATCACAACGAAGAAGACAGCCACGACCACGACGAGGATGAACATCACGACGATCACGACGAAGATGACAACCACGACGGCCACGACCACGGATCTGGGATGGACCCCCATTTCTGGATGGACCCGCTCCGAGTGAAAACTGCAGTCGACAACGCGAGCCAGGGGCTCGCCGAAGTGGACCCCGAAAATGAAGAGGTCTACGCCGAAAACGCCGAGGAACTCAAAAGCGACCTCGACGACCTCCACGAGCAGATAGAGGCGATGGTCGCCGACGCCTCGACCAACGTCATCCTCGTCGCGGGACACAACTCCTTCCAGTATTTCAGCGCTCGCTACGGCATCGAGGTTGCAGCGCTCACCAACGTCTCACCCGACGACCGCCCGACCCTCGAAGACAGACAACAGGCACAAGAGGTCATCGACCGCCACGACCTGCAGTACATCTGTGCCGACCCACTCGAATCACAGCAGGCGGCCACACAGCTCGTTGGAGACACCGACGCCCAGGAGGTGCTGTCGCTGACGGCGATGCCCGGACTCACCGACGACTGGGAGAGCGAGGGATGGGGGTACATCGAGGTCATGGAAAACGTAAACCTTCCAACCCTCGAACGAGTACTTGACGCATAATGGCCGTCATCGAAGTCCGAGATGTCGCGTTCGCCTACGCCGACCGGCCGGTCGTCGACGGCGTCTCACTCGACGTCGAAGCGGGCGAGTTCCTCGGCCTCGTTGGTCCCAACGGGTCGGGCAAGACGACGCTTCTTGAGCTAATGATCGGGCTCCGTCACCCCGACAGCGGGTCGATTAGCCTGTTCGGTGCGCCGGCATCGAGTGCGACACACGGCGACCGCGTCGGCTATGTCCCACAGGACGTGGCGAACGCGAAAAACGAGATGCCGATCACCGTCAGAGAGGCCGTCCGGATGGGACGGTACCCACGGAAGCTGTTCGGTCGGTTCTCTGAGACAGACCACGCCGCCGTCGAGGAGGCCCTCGAACGGGTGGAGATAACCGACCTCGCCGACCGGCGTGTGGGGCGGCTCTCGGGTGGACAGCGCCAGCGCGTCTTCATCGCCCGGGCACTTGCAGCCGACGCGGACCTGCTTGCACTCGACGAGCCGACCGTCGGTGTCGACGCGGAGTCCCGCGGAGCATTCTACGACCTGCTCAATGAACTCAACGAAGACGGAATGACAATCGTCCTCATCGAACACGATATTGGCGTCGTCACGACACACGCCTCCAAGATTGCCTGTCTCAACCGCGAGCTGTTCTTCCACGGCGACCCCGAGACGTTCGTCGAGACCGACGCACTTGGAAACGCGTACGGCGACTCACAGTCGGTCCTCCAGCACAATCACTAACGATGGTCCAAATACATATCCCAACTGCTGGCGCTCTCAGCACACAGAGCACGATAGACCGCATTGTCGAGGCTGTTCTCGACGGTTTCTGGGGTCATATCATGGACGTTGTCGCCGACGTGACCGGCATTGACGTGTTGGGGTTCCCGTTCATGCAACGGGCCTACCTCGCAGCAATCTGTATCGCGTTTATTGGCCCGCTCGTCGGGAGCTTCCTCGTCCACCGAGAGATGGCGATGATTGGCGACACGCTCGCACACTCGGCGTTCGCCGGTGTGGCGGCCGGGCTGTTCGTCAACGCCACCTTCGGTGTGACCGTGCCGCCGCTTTTGACTGCACTCGTCGTCGCGGCAGTTGCCGCGTTGCTTGTCCAGACCCTAGTCGACTACGCCGGGGCTTACCACGACACCTCCTTGGCTATCGTGTTGGCCGGCTCGTTCGCTGTCGGGAGCGTTCTCATCACGGCGACTGATGGCGGCATTGCTGTTGGAATCAATGCCTATCTCTTCGGGTCACTCGCCACGGTCACCCGGGTCAATGCGGCGATTTTACTCGCCCTGAGTCTCGTCGTCGGCGTCGGTGTCTCGGTCGCCTACCGTCCACTGGTGTATATCACATTCGACGAGGTGGGTGCACGGGCCGCTGGCCTCAGTGTCAGTCGGTACAATCAGCTACTCGCAGTGTTGACCGCCGTTGTCGTCGTCGCCGCGATGCAGATTATGGGTGTGATCCTGGTCGCGGCGATGCTCGTCGTTCCGGTGGCTGCTGCCACGTCGGTTCGTGGCTTCAAGCGGTCAGTCGCCGGCGCGGTCTGTGCCGGGCTCTTCTCAACGGTAACCGGCGTCACGCTGTCCTATCACTACGATGTGGCTGCTGGCGGGACGATTGTCCTGGTCGCTATCGCGGTCTATGCTGCCGCCACTGTTGGCGAGCGTGCCCGCCACCGCGTTTCGGCGACAGGCGAGACAGTCACACCACCAGCGACATCCGACGGCGGAGCAGGCAAAGAGTAAGAAAGTTGGCTGTTACCAACCCGTTTCGTAGTGCCTATGCCGGAGCACTCGTGAGAGAGAGGTATGACAGATGAATCACATCGGGCGGCAACCGCCGAGCGGGCGGCCCGCGCCGGTGGCGTTGTTGCACGAGGGACCTTTCGGGATGGGGTCACCCCAGAGACAAAAGGCGACAAAAACGACCTTGTCAGTACGGCCGACAGGGACGCACAGCTCCAGGTCATCTCGACGATCTCACAGGAGTTCCCGGGCGCAACACTGGTCTGTGAGGAGGAGGTCGAACCCGTCGACGCCGGCAGCGGCCTCTCGCTTGTCGACAGCGTCCCAGAGACGGGCGACGCCTGGGTCGTCGACCCAATCGACGGCACGGGGAACTATCTCCGGGGCATCCAGTTCTGGAGTACCGTCGTCGCCGCGGTGACAGACGGCGAACCGGTCGCCGTCGCGACGTACATGCCGGCGCTCGAAGATATCTACACCGCCGGTCCCGAGAGTGTGACTCGCAACGATACAACGATGCAGGTGAGCGACCGCGAGGACCCCGAGACGTTCGCGGTCGGATTCAACGGCTGGTGGCCGGTGACCGGCCGCAGCGAGTGGACGCCGCTGTTTGAGGGGACTATCGAGCAGTTCGGCGACATCCGACGGTTCGGGGCAATGCAGGGCGCGCTCGCACTCGTGGCGTCGGGGGGTCTCGACGCGGCGTTCATGCCGACGCGACCCCAGCCCTGGGACTCGCTTGCCGGCGTCCATCTGGTCCGGGAGGCGGGAGGAATGGCGACAGACGTGTACGGTGACCGCTGGCACGTCGACAGCGAGGGACTTGTCGTCTCGAACGGGAACGCACACGACCGATTGCTCGAGACGATTCAGGACGGTATCGGTCTGGAAGTCTGAGGTGTGTGCGGGCCGGGCACACGAGACCACAATATAAAAACCGTCGGCCCACCGCCTTCCCAGTATGGACCTGCTGGACCGATACGACGTGAGTCCCGAGCTGGCGTGGGTGACGGCGTTCGTTGGCGCTGTAGTCGCAGTCGTCGGCGGCGCACTCGCCTTCCCACAGCGCGTGTACGACGAGGTTCTCTGGCGATACTTCATCGGCCCCGTCCGTGTGGACGCGACCGAGTACGACTGTCTCGTCTACGACAAAGGAAGCGCCGAGATGCTGACCTCCGAGGCGACCTCCTGTGTCGCTGACGCCAACCAGTTCGTCGTCACCGAGGGGTATACCGTCACCTCCACAGCCGGCTACATCGGGATTCTCGTGTTCATGCTCGCAGGCATCTATCTCCTGCTCGACCGCTTCAGCCTCCGTCCACACCGTGGCTTTTTCTACTCGCTGTTCCCGTTCATGCTCTTTGGCGGCGTCCTGCGAACGGTTGAGGACAGCTTCATCGCAGCCATAGATGCCGGTGTGACGCCGGGACTCGAGTATCCGGTCAGTGCGCTCCTCATCAGCCCCTTCATCTACTTCACCGTCTTCGCTATGGCCCTCGGGTCGTTCCTGCTGGGGAAGTTCCTGCACGGCCGAGAGCTGACAGCAACCTGGACACGACCGATTGCCGGGGCCGGAGCGACCGTGCTTACGGTCTCGTTTGTCTATCTCGTCGCCCTCTCTGTGACGACAGATTACGTCTCGCTGTACCCAGGCATCCTGGCTGTCACGCTCGGCGTTGCAACTCTCTGTACGGTCGGCGTCTACTACCTGGCAGATAGAGTCGCGCCGTGGGTCCACGAGGGGACCGGCCGCATGGGGCTGGTCGTCATCTGGGCCCACGCCGTCGACGGGGCGGCGAACGTCCTCGCCAATGATTGGACACAGGTCTGGCACGGGCTCGATTACGGCGCGAAACACCCGTTCAATCAGTTCGTGATGAGCACGACGAACAGCCTCCAGGGCGGGACAGAGATTCTGGGCACCTACGTCGGTGAGGCGTGGCCGTTCCTGCTGGTGAAACTCGCAGCCCCGGTGTTGATTCTCGCGCTGTTCGACAAGCAGTTCATGGACGAAAGTCCGCGCTTTGCGGTCATGTTGCTCGGCGCAGTGGTCGCAGTCGGTCTCGGACCGGGAACCCGCGATATGGTCAGAGTCGCACTCGGCATCTGAATCAGGGATACGGGTGGTGGTCGTGGTCGAGTTGCGGCCGAAAACCAAGTTCCTCGGGAACCCGACTCGCCCGCTCACCGAAGTAGGTCTCGCCGAAACACATCGGCTGTGCCTCGGGTACCGTAACACGCACGGCCTCGAACCCAAGGCGTTCGACATCTCTCGTCGTCGTTCGCGCCGCGTAAGCGCTTAGTCCGGCGTCAGTGACCCGTGCGACAACCTCGTCGAGCGCCTGTGCCCCAGTCGGCACCTCGGCCGGCCCGACCGATCCCGCCGGGATCGTGGACTCAGTGTCGATGTACTCGCGAGCGGTCTCGGGGAACTGCGCGTAGCGGCCAATTTCGCCCAGGGCATCGCTCGCTGCCTCCTCGCCCATTCCATCGAGTTCCATCCAGTTCTGGAGCGCCTCGGCCAGCGCCGACCGGGCCGCTTCGGCGACATCGAGGTCTGCGTCAGAGCCAAGCGCAAAGCGTGGCCAGGAGTCACGGTGAACGGCAACGGCAACGACAGGTACGTCGATATCCTGTGTGACAAGCATCGGCGTCACCGAGAGACCCTCTGAGGCGGCCCGTTCGGTCATCGTCTCGAACGTCTCGTCGTCGACATCGAGTTCGAGCGGGTCGAACGTCGAGTACCACGACAGCATCGTCGCATCGCGTTCGATGACCTCGTACAGCCCCGAGAGCAGTGCCTCGATATCGCTGTTGCCCAGGCCGAGTCCGGTCGTAATCGGCGGGCGATACCGGCGTGACGGCGGCGGGAAGTGGACAAACTCCGCGGGGAGCATCGCCTCCTCGCGCGTCGAGAGATTCTCACCGGGAACCCACTCGATTTCTGTGCCGTCTGGCTCCGTACGGGTGACAAACGACGCCGGCTCGACCGCGTTCGGTATCTCCGCGGGGGTTCCGGTCTCGAAGTTGTCGACCCGGTAGATGCCAGCACAGTAGCGTTCGAGTGCCTCGCCGAGTGCGCGCATGAACGCGCCGTCCCAGTCCGGGGCGACGCCGGCCGCGTCCCGTGCCGCACTCACGTCACTGAACCCAGCAGTATCACAGCTCTGTGCCAGGTAGTACGGCACCGGAAACGACTGCGCCTCGCCGATTTCTTGGACGATGCCGAGCATGTCGTCGAAGCCCCGCTCGGCACGGGTCAGCGAGTCATCGAGGTCGCGTTCGACGTACTGGCGTGGGAGTTCCCGACTGCGTCCTGTGTCACAGGCACAGTTCGGGAGCGGGAGGAACTCTCGTTCGTTGAACGGGACGACAACCACACGACCGAAGATGTCGGCGTCGGACTCGACGGCCCGGACCGCCTCTCTGCCCGCGACTGCGCCGGCAAAGCGGCTGGTGTGTGCTGCTGGTGCTGCCGCCGGCTCTGCCTGCGGGTCGAGGTTCGCATTCACGCGCCCGGACAGACACTCGTAACAGCCCGTCTCGGGACCGAAGCCCGCGACCGCGGCGTCGACGATAGGAATTCCGCCGACGCCGCCGAGCTCGACGGCCACCCACTGGAGGCCGACCTCGAGGGCGCGTTCATTGACCAGATCGAAGCGGTCGTCGCCGACCTGACCGACGACCACCGCAAGCTCCAGGTCTGTCAGTTCCGTCCGGTCGCGACGCTCTGTGTCGACAGCCACGTCGCCGAGTGCCGCCTCGGCCGCCGCGGCTGCCGGCCCACTACCGACGATACCGACTGTCATGTGCGTGATGACGAGGGCCGAAATAAAAAGCCCCAGGGAGCATTGTCGTCACAGAGTATCCTGTTCTGTCTCCCAAGCTGAGATAGTAACTTAAAGACCTCAGTATCGCAGGCCAATGCCTATCGGAGAGTCGGGACACGTTTCGTACATGACGTACGATATGACAGCAGACATCGCGGAGAACCGTCTGTATATCGACCTGAACGGACGGATGGACGGCGAGGAGATCGAGGCGGCAGCCGAAGCGGCAGTCTCCGAGGCCGAGAAACTCGAAGGGGAGTTCGACATCATCAACGACCTTGCTGGATTCAAGCCGCCGTCGCCGGACGCCGCCGAGCCAATCAAGGAGGCACAGGCCAGCCTCAGGGAGATGGGCGTCGACAGAGTCGTCCGCGTCATCGACGACGAGACGAGCAAGATAGTGTTACACGCCTTCGAGCGACGGTCGACGGATGTGGGGTACAGCGGCGAGAAGGCAGACACAGTCAGCGAGGCAGAACGGCTCCTGTCGAGCCGAGAGATTGCAGGCTATAGCTGAGTCGGGCAGCGTTCGCGCCTTCCCGGTCAGCCAGCAAGCGTGTAGAACCTGTGTACTTCGAGGAGGATAACGACCAGCAACAGCGCAATCGTAGGCCACCAGACCAGCGACCCGAACGAGAACAGTCCGAGGAAAGTCAACACCGCGCTCACTGCAAGCGCAATTGCCGTGAGCATATAGACGAGAACGTACCCCATCCGTTCCAGAAGTATATATCCCTGCATAGCCCTCGTGGCAGGCGTCTACTCACCCGCGCGTAAAATAGGTATCAGTTATCAGTCGTCGTCTGCGGTCGCCTGTGGAGGTTCGGCGTCGCGTTCGGGCACGTCTTCCAGGTAGTCGTCGGCATCGAGGGCCGCCTTGACGCCCATGCCCCCAGCAGTGGCTGCCTGCTGGTAGTGGTGGTCGACCACGTCCCCGGCGCCAAAGATACCGTCGACAGCAGTTCGGGTCTGCCCGCCGCCGTCGCCGCCCTGTACCGTGACATAGCCCGTCTCGTCGAGTTCGACGCCGGTGTCCTCGAAGTACTCGGTGTTGGGTGTGTGGCCGATTGCGTAGAACACCGCGCCAACGTCCATCTCGACGGTTTCGGTCTCGTCGTCGTCCAGGTTGTCTTTCGGATACCCCGACTCGTTCTGTGCGAGCGTGACCCTGTCGATTCCCGCTTCCTGTGAGCCGTGGATTTCGAGTAGCTCGGTGTTTCGGAGGATCTCGATGTCGCCCTCGTCGGCCTTCTTCTGGACGCGGTCGACCCAGTGGGCCTCTGCGCGGAACTCCTCACGGCGGTGTGCGATGTACACCGTGTCCGCGAACTTCGTGAGGAAGGTCGCCTCCTCCATCGCGGCATCACCGCCGCCGACGACCAGCATATCCTCGCCTTTGAAGAACGCGCCGTCGCAGGTGGCACACGTCGAGAGACCGTACCCCATCAGTTCGTCCTCGCCGGGAACACCGAGCGTCCTGGCGCTCGCGCCGGAGGCGGCGATGAAGGCGTCGGTCGTGTACACATCACCGTTTGCACACGCGACGCGGATTCGCCCATCATCGAGTTTCGTCACTGACTCGACGACCCCGTGGTCGATATCCGCACCGAACTGGGTCGCTTGCTCTTTCATCTCGTTGACCAGGTCCGGCCCGCTGATTCCCTCCGGAAAGCCGGGGTAGTTGGCGACGTCGGTCGTGAGCGTGAGCTGTCCGCCCGGTTCGTCGCCTTCGAGAACGAGCGGGTCGTTGTTCGCACGGCCGGCATAGATTGCCGCCGACAGTCCCGCGATACCTGTGCCAGCGATGATAAGTCGTCGGTGGTCGGTAGATTCAGCTGTCATTGCTCTCTAGTAGGGGTATCGTCGGTTTGTAGATTGCGCTCTCTTGTCCCGTCCGGACACAACCGATCTCCATCAGAATCCGTCTTCGGGGAACGCTTCGAGCAACGCGCCGTGGAGCGAGCCGTTCGAGGAGAGCAAGGAGGCGCGGGTGCCAGTGTCTTCGAGCTGGAGTTCGTACTCGCTCCCGTCGGCGTGTGTCGACTCGCCGCCGGCCTCCCGAAGGATGCACAGCCCCGCGGCGACATCCCATGGGTATGTGTCGTACTCCCAGTGGGCGTCGGCACTCCCGGCGGCCACATAACAGAGATGCAGTGAGGCACAGCCGAGCCGCCGGACACCGCGAGCGCGGCGGTAGTAGCGTTTGAGGAACTCGCCGGTCGGGTCGTACCCCGAAAGCAGCATGCTCTCGTCAATTCGGGCCCGGTCGGTCGGCTCGATTGGCGTCTCGTTTCGATACGCCCCTTTTCCCTGGACAGCGTGGAACAACTCCTCTGTGACAGGGCTGTAGACGACGCCGACGACCGGCGTCTGGTCTTTGGCCAGTGCGATAGCGACGGTGAAGTTCGGGTTGCCGTGGACGAAGTTCCCAGTGCCGTCGATTGGGTCGATGACCCATGTGTAGGGGCTGGTGCCGGCGTTGACAGTCCACCCTTCGGAGAGAACCGTGTGGTCGGGAAACGCAGAGCCCACGATAGCGGTGATGATGCGCTCGCTCCGGGAGAGTGCCGCCCCGACGAGCTCCTCGCTGACCAGCCCGGAGTCAGAGCGCTCGATGCGGTCGTAAATCCGTCGGGCAGGTCTGCCGGCCGCGACAGCAGCCTCCCTGGCTACGTCGCCTGCGGCCGTTAAGAGGTCGGTCGGTCCGGCAGCACGCTCGCGGTTACCGGTATCGGCGCGCCGTTTGACGTTCCAGCCGAGTTTCGAGGTTAGCGTGTCCATTGTCCTATTGCTGAACGAACTTTGGACCAGATAGGCGGGTGTCTCCGCACCGGTGACGGTGAACTTCGTCCCCGCAGTCACGGCCATTTCCGGCCGGGAGCCATCGACTGAGAGTCGAGCATCTGTTGCCGGTACGACTGTGATTTCGGAGTCGGCGTCGGCCACAATCGGTCGGACGCTCGCGTTGTAGGTATGCAAAGGCGTGATCTGGAGCGTTTCGTTGCCCGCAGGAAAATGAACCGGCCCGCCCGAAGACAGCGCCATCGCAGTCGACCCAGTCGGCGTGTTGACGAGGATTCCCTCACCCTCGTATCTGCCGACGTACTCGCCGTCGACAAAGACTTCCAGTTCACACCGGCCCCCACTCGACTGCTCTGTTTCGGCCCGCCGGCGACGGGTTGCGGGGGCGTCGAACTGGATTTCGTTGATACCTGTCTCGTCGATGTCGTCAGCGACGACGCGGGCCTGTAGATGCTCAATAATCGTCGCCTCGCCGCCGAGGATCTCGTCGAATGTCTCCGGGATAGCTTCGGGAGCGGTAACTGTCAGAAACCCGAGCGTTCCCGTGTCGATACTGAGAAACGGAATCTCGCGGGGAGCGAACTCCTCGACGGCACGCAAGAACGTCCCGTCGCCACCCACCACGACGCCGAGCACGTCGCCACCAGTGATACGATACTCCTCGATGGTCTCCCCAACATCGTAGGTGACGAACGCCCGGCCGTGGTCTGCGACGGCCGACGCGACCGAGTCGACGACCTCCTCGGTCCCAGGTGCTGCGATACAGACGACGCGCTCGGTCGTAGCCAGCCGGGACCCTCTCATTACCCTGTCCGATGGTTCCGCCGTGGATAAGTCGTTTGCCCTCGGTCTCAGTCGTGGTAGTACTCCATGCCGGAGCGCTCGTAGGCCGGCGAGGAACTCCGAATCGCGGTGCCGACGTGCTGGAGCTCCATCCCGAGCAGAACGACCACGTCGCTCAGCGAGATGATGCCGGCGAGTTCGCCGTCCTCGACGACAGGAACGCGTCGGAGCCCCTTCTGTGAGAGGAGCTCGACCAGGTCGTACACGCCGGCATCCCCTTCGATTGTCGGCGTCTCCTCGTCGACGAACTCGACGATATCGGTCTCCTCTGCGTCGAATGTCTCGTCGAGAACGGCCATCGCGAGGTCGCGGTCGCTGACGAGTCCAAGCGGTTTCTCGTCATCAACGACGACCACGCTCCCGACTGCGTCGCCGTGCATTCGCCGGACGACGGTGTCGACTGACTCCCCCGGTTCCACCGTTACTACGTTTGTGCGTGCAATATCTATGACTGCCATGTCTGTCTTTCACAGTTCTGACCTACAAGCCTGACGCTTGTTTCGCCAGACAGACGGTTCGGAAAGCGTAAGTGGCGGTCGGGAATACCGGATGACTGTGACAACTGCAGTCCGGCGTGCAGCCGCATTTGCGCTTGTTGGCTGCCTCGCGCTCGTCGGGCCGTGGGTGCTGGGTGTCGAGGAGCCGGCTGTCGCAACTGCCGCCGCTATCGGCCCGTTTCTGGCGGTGGCGGCCGGCGCACTCTGGGTTGACACCGAGAGTGTTCTCTTCGAGTTGTTTGCTCGGCCCGCCGACAGACGCAGCGGGACACTCTATGGCTTAGCGGTGTTTGCGCTAGCGGCGGCAGGACTCGCGACGCTCACCGTCGGCTTCGGGATGCCCGCCTACGTGTACGTCGGGACTGTGCTTCTCCTCGTGTTCGGCAACCTCGCCGCCCAGCTCGTCCGTGCCTACCGGTACGAACAGGTGCGGGCGACTGCGGGCTTCGTTGTCGGTGGATTTCTCGCGTCGGCGACAGGCCAGCTGATGACAGTCGAACTCACGACGGAATCTGCCGGCGTCCCGCTTGTGACGTTTCTCGCTGCAAGCGGGGCGCTGTTTGCCGCCCTTCTCCAGCAGATGTTACACCGGCGCGACGACGCGCTTGTGTTGGTGGCCGTGGCGATGATGCTGTGGCTGTTCTCGACCCTACCCTTGGAGATTACGACGACGCGTATCGCCGTTGCGCTCGGACTGACCGTGGTGCTTGGCTACGCTTCGTATGCGCTCGAAACCGCGTCACTGGCCGGAATGCTCACCGGAGTCTTGCTCAGCCTGCTGACAATCGTGCTAGGTGATTTCGCCTGGTTTGTCATCCTCGTCGCCTTCTTCGGCATCGGGGGCGTGGCCTCAAAGTTCCGGTTCGACCGCAAGCTGGACCGCGGTGTGGCCCAGGAGAACGAAGGAGCCCGTGGGACCGGAAACGTGCTGGCGAACTCGCTTGTCGCCCTCGTGGCTGTCCTTGCCGGCGCGGTAAGTACGGAGTACGGCGTCTCCCAGGCGGTGTTCTTCTATGCCTTTGCCGGTGCTGTGGGAGCTGCACTCGCCGATACGCTCTCCAGTGAGATTGGCGGCCTCTTCGACAACCCGCGGCTCGTGACGACACTCGAAGTCGCCGAGCCGGGTGTTGACGGCGCTGTCACCTGGCAGGGTGAACTGGCCGGCCTCTGTGGTGCCACCATCATCGCCGCTATCGCCTGGGTCGGCTTCGGCGGAATCACAGCCTTCGGCGCGGGAGTAATTGTCTTCGCTGGACTCGTCGGTATGACTGTCGACAGCTTCCTCGGGGCGACCATCGAGGGACGCTTCCTGGGTAACCAGGGCGTTAATTTCCTCGCGACTGTTGCGGCCGCCATCGTCGGCGCAGGGCTGGCGACCGCGTTGAACCTCCCACTCTGATATGGTTACAATCCGGGACGGACAACTGACAGACGAGAGACAACTGCGCTCCATCCAGGAGAGCACGCTGGCAGAACCCTCTCCGGACCTGCTTGCGGCCGGAATCGACGGCCCACTCGGGCTGTTCGTCGCTGACGACGGCGGCCCCGTCGGCTACGCACTTCTGATGGAGAGTGCGGACACAGCATTGCTGCTCGAACTCGCCGTCGCCACGACCCACCAAGGCGAGGGAATCGGCTCCGAACTCTTGGAGAGAGTCCTCACACACCTCGAAACGACAGGGGCCGAGACGGTCCGCCTGACGGCCCGCGAAACAGCGAGTCGTGTCCATCGGTTCTACGAGCGACACGGATTCGAACGGGGAGAGGTACTCGACGGGTTCTTCGAGTCGGGCGACGCAGTCGTCTTCACGAGGGAGCTACGGCCGTAGCGGTAGCGGCTCGTATCCGTCTGTCCGCATCACCTCACGGTTTCGGTCGGGCCACTCGAACAGGCGCTCGCGGAGTACGTCCCCGTCTTCGGTCTCGGGATCGTACAGACCCAGTACCGCAGTAAGTGTCAACACCAGCCAGCCGCCGTAGCCGACGAAGACCGTCACCGGAACCATGACCACTATCGAGACCGAGACTCTCACGAATCGTTCGGCTACCCCGAGCTCCTTGTTACCTTCTGTTGTCATACCTGCGGATACATCTGGAATCAGTTTAAGTATGCTCCCCGTGTCTCGGGTAGAGAATCAGGCATCTTCGACAACAATCCGGCCTTCCATCCCGGTTCCGGCCTCGGGGCGGTAGTGTGGGATACAGAAGTAGGGGTAGGTCGCTGGCTCCTCGAAGGTGAAGGTGAACTCGTCGTTCGGAGAGAGGCCGCCGCCGCCGTTGTTTTGCCACGCCGACTCGGCTTCGTCCTGTGAGTCGAAGTCGCCGGACGACCAGAAGCCGACCGACTCCGGCGTCGCGTTCTCGAAGGCTGTCACGGTGTGGGTGTGCGAGCTCGTGTTGATGAATGTCACGGTCGTTCCGGGCTCGACCGTTATCTCTTCGGGCCGGAACTTGCTGATGGTCATCCCCACTTCGTTCTCGCCGGTCGGGTCGCCACCCACGTCAAGACAGCCGGCAACTCCGGCTGCAACGCCACTTCCGACGGTCGCTATGAATCTCCGGCGCTCCATACACGGGAGTCAGGAATGCACTCATATAGGCACCACGGTTTTTTCGGCCCAGTGAGAAAGGGAAACGCCTTTGCCCGAAACCGTCAGAGATAGACGCATGAGCAACGGGGACAGCGACGACTCTGACAACGGGGAGATCGACCCTGCCGACCCCGAACCGTTCGAATCGCGACTCGATGAGGCCACACAGGCAGTCGAGGCTGCCGAAACAGAGGCCGACCTCGACGAAGCCGAAGGGCTCCTCGACGATATCGAGAGCGACCTCGACGACGTGACCTTTGCGGTCGAAATCGAGGACGAAACAGACGACGAAGACGACGAGGACGACGAAGAAGAGAACCCCCGCGACGAGTTCGAAGACCGCCTCTCCTCCCTGGGAGACGACATCGAGGACCAGCGTGGGCCCTACGTCGAGGAGGTGACCGACGCCGTCGAGAGCGCCGAATCGACAATCACCTCGAGCCAGTGGGCCGACGAAGGCGTCCCAGAGGTCATCGAGGCCGTCGAGTCATACGTCGACACCGCGACAGTCGTTCTCTCTGGCTCCTACGGCGAGACCGGCGAGACGTCGGAAGCGGCCGCGGAGACACTTTCAGCCGTCCGGGTGGAAATCACAGACAGTGGCTTCCACCCCGACACCGACGAGAGTGAAATTCGGGAACTCCTGGAAAGCGCCGAGGACCTCGAAAGTGAACTGGAGGACGCGACGCTTTTTGGCGACCTCGAAATCCGCGAACAGCTCCGACGCGAGGGCTTTTATGACGTGCTCGAATCCGAGAACCGCAAGGACTTCCCGCCAGAATGGACCGCGGTCAAGCTTTACGAGAAACGCGGCGAGGTCGAGCCGATTCTCTCCGCGTTCGACAAGCTCGACTCGGATTTCATGCAGGAGAACATCCTCGACGCGCTCGAACACATCGCGCCCGAGGAAGCCTACGAGGAAGTGCAAGGACTGGCACAGCGCCGGAATATCCAGGCCGTGCGGATTCTGGGCCGCATCGGCGACGAGCGTGCCTGCTCGACGCTGCATAACTTCCTTGGCGGCGGAGATGTCAAGCTGGAGAAGACCACGCTTCGCGCACTGGGAATGATTGGTAACGAAGACTCCGCCGAGGAGGTCGTCGGACGCCTCGGTGCGGACAACCCTGAGGTTCGCTCCGCGGCGGCCCGGTCACTCGGTCTCATCGGAGACACTCGCGCTATCGACCCGCTGTCGGACGTGCTCTCAGCAGATTCAGAAGACGAAGTTCGGGCAAGCGCGGCGTGGGCGCTCAACCAGATTGGCACCGAGCGTGCCCTGGACGCGGCCGCGGCGTACACCGACGACCGGTCGTATATCGTCCAGACAGAAGCAGAGAAAGCGGCGTCGGGCTAGAGTTCGCCGAGCTTTCGGAGCAGTTGTCCCTTGTACTCCTCGTCGGCCTGTACTCCTTTGAGTTCGAGGACGCGTCGTTCTAGCTTGTCGATAGCGACGCGGAAGGCGTTCTCTGCGCCGTACCCCTCGCCGGAGCCGGCGACCTGGCCGCGGTTGGTCCGCAGCCGAATCTGTGCCTGGATGAGCGGCGTACCGCGTTTGGTTTCCTTGTGTCGGTGGAAACGGACGTGTGCGTGCTGGACCTGCATCTTCTGGTATTTCTCGGCTACCTCCTCGATCTCTTGGCGGATGGCGTCCCGTGAGAGCGCTTCGATGAGTTCGATGTTTGTGATCTGCACGTCCATGTGGTCCTGTTCGGTGTAGGTGAGGGCACGCAAGACGTCGGTTTTGGTGATGATGCCCGAGACAACGCGGTCGTCGTCGTCAGGTGTGACGACCATGCCGGCGTAGTCGTTGTCGAGCATCTGGCTGACGGCAGTGTCGACGGTGTCATCGACAGTTGTCGTCGCAACAGGGCTGTTCATGATATCGTAGACAGGAATATCGAGAATACGCTCTCGGTCACCCGAGCGGTCGCCCTTGTGCTGGCGCTCCATGTCGCGGACGGCAAAATCCGCGATATCGTGGGTCGTCACCATCCCGGAGATGTGTCCGTCGTCGTCGAGTACCGGCAGCCGCGAGATGCCGTGTTCCCGAAGCAGGCCGATGCCGCGGCCAATGTTCGTGTTCTCGGTGACCGTGATGACATCCACGGTGTAGATGTCGCCGACGGTAAGCGTATCGAGGTTCTCTATGACCGCATCCAGAATCGCGTCTTCGGTGACGATGCCCCAGAGGTTATCGCCCTCGAAGACCGGCGCGATTTTTGCGTTGCTCTCAACGAGGACACGCGCTACCTCGCGGACATCCTCGGTTCGGGCGACCTTGGGGGCAGAGCGGACGAGCCCGCGGACCTTCGCGTCGTCCTGAACGTGGGACTGGACGAGCTGGCGCTGGTTGACGACTCCCTCGTAGTTGCCGTCCTCGGTGACCACGATGCCTTTCGGGTTCTCTCGCTCGAAGAGAGACCGAATCTTCCCGAGTCGTTCGTCGGCATCGACTGCCTCGTACTCTGTTGTCGCGATATCAGCAATATCCATGGGTCTGCGTTATGTTCGTCACCCGAGGTTATCAAACTTGGTTTCTTTTTCATCTGATGGGCACCACCCCGTCTCAGCCTCGCCACCGTCTGTGTCACTCCAAACGCTCGGCGTACGTGTAGTCCGCTTCACAGGCAGTGGGGCACTCTCTATCGAGTGGTATCTGCCACCCCTCGAGCAGCGTCGGCTCGGTCTGTGCGTTTGTCAGGGTCGTCCGGACGGCAAGCACGTCGACTCCGTAGTAGTCACCAGGGACGCCGTGGAGATACTGCAGTGCTGTCTCGAAGAGGCTCCGCATCCCGTCGTCGTTCTCGAAGTCGACGTGTTTGTACGCACCGGCCGCGACCTGAACCATCCCGTGGAGGAAGGCACTCTCTGTCGAGCCGCGCCCGTAGTTGTACCACTCGGCCTCGAAGCAGTCGTGTGCCTCGTGGTAGGAGCCAGCGTTGTAGAGACGAACGCCGTGGACGACCGCACGACGGAGCGTCTCGTGTTCCCAGCGCCCTTCGGCAGGGTGCCACCCGGTCGGGGTTCCCGCTGTCGGCGGCTCCACGCTGTCGTCTCGGGTGTGCTCGTCCACACCGTATCGTTTCCAGTTTTAGACGGGTAAGGTCGTTGCCCCGTGCGGCACGGAAGGAATCTCGAACAGACTGTTGGAGAGCACGCTCCCAATCGCCCTCGAAGGTGCCGTCACCGGCATCGAAATCGAAATCCGGAGCGGAGCTTACACACTTGCTGACAGTGTGTGAATAGTTACCTGTCTGTCGTGCTTCCGCCCTAACTAGCCATATTCTGCCGATATCGGACCTAAGGACATACATTACTGGCGTATCGGTTGTCCATTTCATTTCGTTACTTACACATAACTGGGATTTGTGAGTCCACACACGTTCGAATGGACTGGCTCAGAGAACGACCAATCGCTCACCGTGGCCTGCACTCGGACCGGGTTCCCGAGAACTCCCTCCCGGCCTTCGAGAAGGCGGCTTCGGCAGGCTACCCGGCCGAACTCGACGTTCGGGTGACTGCCGACGGCGTCCCGGTCGTCTTCCACGACCGGAATCTCGACCGCCTGACCGGCCGGACCGGCGCAGTGCGGAACACACGGTGGGACGAACTTGCCGACTGCACGCTTCTCGACTCCGACGAGACGGTCCAGCGGCTCGATACGGTCCTCGATGTTGTCGACGGGGAGGTCCCGCTGCTCATCGAGCTCAAAAACACGAATCGCCCCGGAAAACTGGAACGTGCGGTCGCAAGCTGTCTCGACGACTACGGCGGTGACTTCGCTATTCAATCGTTCAATCCGCTGGCTCTCTGGTGGTTCCGCCGCCATCGCTCGGAGTGGGCACGCGGACAGCTCGCACCCCTTGCACTGGGGAGTGGCCTTCTTTCACGGACTGTACTGAAGTATCTCGTCCCAAGCGTGTACACGAACCCTGATTTCGTCGGCTACGGCTGTAACATGCTCCCGAAGCTCCCCTTCTCTCGCGGGAACAAGGAACGTCACGTCCTGGCGTGGACGGTCCGCAGCGAGGACACGCTCAACCAGATCGAGCCCCACGTCGACAACGTGATCTTCGAGGCTATCCGCCCCTGAGTGCGTTCCCGACGACGGGAACCGGTCGCCGGGATTTGTCTCGGGCGTCGACCACTATTTTGTGCCTGCCGGGTGTAGGTTGCGTATGTTCGACGAGATTCTCTTCCCGGTCGACGACAGCGAACAGGCCGCGGCCGCGACCGACCACGCCCTCACAGTCGCCGCTAAACACGAGGCGACGCTGCACGTCCTCAACGTGGCAGACACCAACCAGCTGAGTCTCGCCCGCGTCCAGGGAGATGTGGTCGACGCACTGATAAGCGAAGGCGAACGTGCCGTCGAGGAGACAGCCGATCGTGCCCGCCAACAGGGCGTGACAACGGTCACTGATGTCATCCAGGGACAGCCGTACCGCAGTATCATCGAGTACGCCGACAACGTCGACATCGACCTGATTGTCATGCCAACACACGGCCGACGCAAGCTCGAACGGTTCCTGATGGGGAGTACGACCGAGCGAGTGCTGCGCCGCTCGACGGTTCCAGTGTTGACGGTACGGCCCGGTGAGGACAGCCTCCCAGCGTACCCGTACGACTCGGTACTGGTCCCAACCGACGGCAGCGACGCCGCCGGAACGGCAGTCGAGCTGGGTATCGACCTCGCAGCGCACAGTGGGTCGGCGTTTCACGCCCTCTCTATCGTCGAGATTTCGGGACTGGGCGAGGATGTGGTATCTGAGGATGGGTTCGCCGCCGTGGAGGAGCAGGCACAGGACGTTGTCGACGACGCCGTTGCACTTGCCGAGGAGACCGGACTCGCCGACACGACCGGCACTGTCGGACACGGGCTGTCTATCTACGAAGAGGTCATCTCGTACGTCGAAGACCACGACATCGCAGCCATCGTTGTCGGCACGCAGGGCCGTTCCGGCGTCGAGCGGTATCTGCTCGGAAGCGTCGCCGAGTATCTCGTCCGGACCGCCCCTGTTCCGGTGTTGACTGTGCAAGCGGCGGAGTGAGCCTGACACGCGGCCTACCGTGCTATCTCGACGCCGGCGATATCGAACCGGAGACCGTCGCCGGTGTCTGTAATCGAGATGTTCCAGCCGTGGGCCTCTGCGATGCGGCTGACGATGGAGAGTCCGAATCCGGTCCCGTCGTCGTCTGTGGTGTATCCGGCCTCCAACAGCTTATCAGGGTCGTCGGTCTCGATGCCCGGTCCGTCGTCCTCGACATAGAGCGTCTCTTCACCGGCCGTCCCGACACGGACGGTCACGTCAGGGCCGCCGTGGTCGATTGCGTTGCTGATGAGGTTCTCGAACAGCTGTCTGACGCGGTCTCTATCACAGTTGATTCGGACGTCGTCTTCGACTGTTACCGTTGAGGTCTCTGTGCCGACCATGTCCTGACACTCTCGGAGAACAGTACTGACCGAGACGAACGCCTTCCCCGAGACCGTGTCACCCTGTCTGGCAAGGAGGAGTGTCTCTTCGAGCAGGGTCTCCATCCGACTGTGTGCACTCTCGATTTCCGGGAGGTGTTCGCTCTCGTAGTCCCGGGCGAGCAGTTCAGTCCGCGCCTGAGCCACGTTCAGCGGGTTCCGCAGATCGTGCGCGACGATGCTCGCGAACTCGTCGAGGCGTTCGTTCTGTCGGACAAGCCGTTTCTCGCGTTCGACTCGCTTGTTGATGTCGTTGTAGACCGCAAACCCCTCGGTCTTGGTCCCGCTCTGGGACGGGATGTTCCGGAAATTGAACACCCGTTCTCCGTCGGCTGTCTGCCGCCGGACTTGTTTGTCCAGTAGCTCCCCGTTTTCGACCCGTCGGTCTATCTGCTCTGCCTCCTGTTGTTTCTCTGCTGGGACGATCAGATCGTCGACCGACCGTCCGACGGCTGTCTCCTCATCGTACCCAAATGTCTCCTCGAAGGCAGCGTTGACTGCCGAAACGTGGGGGGAGTCGTCCTCGTAGGCGTACGATAGCGTCGGCTCCGGAAAGTTCTCGAACAGTGCCGAGAAGCGCTCGCGCTCCTGGCGCAGCTGTTGTTCGTTTTCCTTTCGTTCACTGATATCCCGAGAGGTGATGACGTAGCCGTTCGGTAACTGCTTGTCAGCGGTCTGCATCTGCGATTCGACCCAGACCCAGTGCCCGTCCGCGTGGCGCATCCTGAACTCGACCTTCGTGATGCCGCCCTCTGACCCGCTTATCGAAGAGGTGAAGGACTCTATCGTCTCTTCACGGTCCTCCGGATGGACGTAGTTGAACACAGGGTCGCCGACCAGATCGCTCTGCTCGTAGCCGAGAACCGTCTCGACTGCCGGGCTGTGGTACTGGATGATGCCGTTCTCAGAGAGGAGGGTAATAATGTCGGTTGTCCCACGGAGAAAGGCCTGAAGTCGCTCTTTGACTTCGGTTATCTCCTGGCGGCGCTCTAGCCGGTCGAGGGCGGTCTCTGCGTTTGCAACCAGGACAGAGGCAATTTCGATATCCGAGCGGTCGAACACGCCGGGCTCTGGGTCACAGATCGTCACCATTCCGTGTTCCCCGATCGGCAGATACATCGCTGACCGGACCGGATCGCGGCCGTGGTCGTCATCGATGTCTCGCACCTCGTCGAAACGCAGTCGCTCACCCTCTGTATAGACCTCCGCATGTGGGCTGTCACCGTCGATAAGGTAGCTGGGCCGGTCACCGAGTACCTCCGTGACCTCCGGGGTGAGCGCGACCGGCTCCAGTACCCCCTCATCCTCGTCGGCGAACCGAACCGCCGTGTAGTCGTACCCTAGAATATTTTTCGCCGCGTCGGCGGTGAAGTCGGCCACTGTCTGGCGGTCTGTCGCTCCCATCAGTTCTCTCGTCCCCTGGTGTAATAGTTCGAGCTGCTCAGCCCGTCGGTGTCGCTCAGTAATGTCCCAGCCGACACTGATGACACCACTGTACTCGTCGCTGACATCGCGAAGCGGGTGTGCGTCCCAGTACATCCGCCGTTCGTCTCCGGAGGCGGTCGTAATCGTCGTCTCGTAGCCTTCGAGACTGTCGCCGTTCCGAAGCACGTCGGTCGAGTGGTCAACTACCTCCTGTCGGCGCTCGGGGTCGGGATACAGCAACTCTGCCCACTCGTCGGTTCCGAGCATCTCCTCGGCGTCGTAGCCCGTTATCTCGGCCGCCGCCCGATTCCAGACCAGCAGGTTCGCGTCCTCGTCGATGACCGAAATCCAGACGTTTGCGTTCTGGATAATCGCCTCTCTGAACTGGTTCAGCTCCCGGAGTTCCGCCTCTCGCTGGCGCTGTGCCGTGATATCTGTAAAGACAAGCTGTGCCGCCGGGCTGCCGTCGAAGGTAACCGGAACGACAGTTCCGCGAACGGTCCGTTCCTCGCCGGTGGCTGTCAGCAGTCGGAACTCCCGTGTCGACGCTGGCTCGCGCGTCTCGACTACCTGCTCGATTGCATCGCTGTCTCTGTCTTCTGGATGGACGAACTCGGTAACCGTCGACTCGTCGACCGCCTCGTCGGCCGTCACAGACAGTGTCTCCTCTGCGCTGGTGTTGAGATACAGTATCGTTCCGTCGCCGCTGACGACGACCATCGGAACCGGTGCGCTCTCGATGAGTGTCTCGTACTCCCGGGTCCTGCGCTCGGAGGTTTGGCTCGCTTTCCTCGCGGAAACAGCGTTGTCGATTCGGTTGGCGAGCAGTGTGTACTGGTCGAGACTTCCCTCCTTCTGGAGGTAGTCGGTCACCCCAGCACGTATTGCGTCGCTGGCTATCTCCTCGGATCCTTTCCCCGTGAACAGGATGAACGGAACGTCGGGATAGCGTTCGCGTATCTCCTCCAGTAACTCGATGCCGTCGGTCGACCCCATGTCGTAGTCAGAGATCACACAGTCGAAACAGTCCCGCTCGAGCAGTTCGAGCGCCTCGGCAGGCTCTGTCGTGGTGACGATCTCAAATCGCTCGTCTTCGTCCGCCAGCAGATCAGCCGTCACTTCGAGAAAGCCAGCGTCGTCGTCGACATGAAGAATCCGAACAGACGACCCCATTGGACTCAGCAAAGTACCTAGATAATAAATCAATCCTGCATGTTAAAAGCTCCCACTCGGAGGGAACGGTTTTGGCTCTCGGGACGCAACGCTGGGCATGGACTGTCCACACTGCGAGACAGCACTCGTCACCTTCGCCGTCCCGCCGGAGTACCAAGAGCACCTTCCGGGCTCCGAGTCGGCCGCTGGCCTCTGTCCCCGGTGTCTCTCTTTAGAGCCCGTCGAGGAGTCGGCCGGCGAGCCGGCCTTCGACCGTCTCAGTGATGGGTTTCCGACGACGCGCGAGGCCGCACTCCCGCTGGCGTTGCTGGTCGGGCTGTTGTCGAATCTCGCGCTCTACCGGAGTGAGATAGCGACCTTGCTCGAAGCGGTAGAGCGAGCTGGAACCGACCCGCTGCTCGTTCTCGATAGACTTGACCGCGACCCCGAAGTCGAGACCGATATCGACCTCTCGGGGCGGCGACGACAGCTCGAACAGCTGCTCTAGACGCCAGTAGAGTACCGAAGCAGGCCGGCAACGCCACCGAAGGCGTTCAAGAGCTGTTCCCCCTTCTCGAAGTCAGTCGAGATAAACAGCGTCTCTGTCCCGCGCTGGTCGGCGATGTTCATCAGGTGATCGATTGCGTCCTCACGCTCCCACTCGGAGACTGTCCCGCCGTCGGGACACTGGAGTTCGTCGGGTTCGTCGGTCACATCGACGAACTCGACTTCCTCTCGGCCGTCACAGTCGTAGACCAGTACGTCCTTGCGGAGGTCCTCGCTGATGAGGAGTCTGTCAACCGAGCCCATGATGAGATTCTCGCGCGTGGGACCGAACCCGTAGGTGGCCCGTTCGCCGTCGTGGAGTTCTTCGAAGAACTCCTCCATCACCTGTTTGTCCTGAAGGACTTCGTGTTCCGCGAGCACCTCGTCGGCGGCGTCGACGAGGTCGTACAGCCCAGATTCGTCTGTGTAGGCCACATCGAACTTGCCGAGCACCATATCCTGGAGCTCGTGGTGGAGGTAGTCCCCGTCGATAAACTCGTCTTTGGTCGGTGAGGGGCCGCCGACGAGGATACCGTCCATCTCGTGGCGCTTGGGGACGAACAACTCATCGGCCATCCCGGCGACCTCCTGATAGAAGTTGTCGATTGCTTCCAGCCGGAGTCGGGCGAACCGCTGTGCCGACTGGCCACCTTTTCGCTGTTTGCCGGGCACGAGCGAGGAGGCTGACTTGACCGGCTCGACGCGTTTGCCCTTGAGCCAGCCGACGTTTGCCTCCCGGCGGTCGAGGACGACGAGGCCAAAGAGGCCCTTGTCGAGCAGCATCTCTTCGAGTGGCCCAGTTAGGAAATTCGAGTCGCAGTGATACCGGAACGACTGGACAGAGTTTGGCGGGTTCTCCAGGACTTCAGTAACCATATCTGTCCGACCGCCGCCGCTATTGACGGCTCCCGAGAACAACACCATCCCGTTCTCTGGCGGTTGGTCGTAGTATTTCAGTCTGTCTTTGATGCTCTTGAGGGCGTCCTGGACGTTCGTGCGTGTCTCTTTCGATTTGATGTTGCTCGCTTCCGAGTGTTCTTGGGTGACGTGTGCGACGACATCACTAATCAGTCGCTCTGGCGGGACATAAATAGTGACAAGCTGGGTTCCCGACCCCTCGTACTCCTTGAGTTCCTCGATAACCTTGCGAAACTCGTATTTTTGTTTGTCGGACTGGTCCGACTCGGGCGTACTCATTATCTACAGTTGGTGAGTGGTCTGTAAGTAACTGTTGACCTCGTATCAGCACGCCCTGTGTCGGCGGTTCTTCGTGCCGGAGCCACAGACGAGTGGGTTTATATCTTGGGCGTGTGTTACACGATACAATCAAACGATGGCAGGGTACGTGCTTACGATTGCTGGCGGAAAGGGTGGGGTCGGCAAGACCACGACCGCCATCAACGTCGGCGCGGTGCTAGAAGAGGGTGGATACGATGTCGTTGTTGTCGATGCAGACCTCGGGATGGCCAACCTGGGAGAGATGCTCGGCGCAACCCACGAGTCGACGATTCATGATGTGCTCGCCGGTGACGTCACGGTGAGCGCGGCACTGACCAACGCCCCCGGTGGACTGACGATTATCCCCGGCGAGCAGAGTCTGGAGGCGTTCGCCAACGCCGATCCTGCGAAGCTCCGGAAGGTCATCAAGACGCTACGGAACACGTTCGACGTGGTGCTGGTCGATACGGGTGCAGGGCTGAGCCACGAGACGACGGTCCCGCTCGGCCTCGCTGACGGCATCCTTCTGGTGACGACGCCGGACGACGTGGCGGTTAACGACACGACAAAGACCGCCGAGTTGGCCGAACGTGTCGACGGTCGAGTCATCGGTGTCCTCGTCGCCCGTGTCACGCGTGAGACTGACGTTTCCGCTATCGCAGACTCCTTCGACCAGCCTATCCTCGGGGTCATCCCCGTCGACCACGAGGCGACCCGCGAGGAGCCACACGCTATCGATGAACCCGACAGCAACTCGTCTGCGGCATACACAGAGTTGACGGGACAACTCGAACGGGTCTTTTTCGAGGGTGCAAGTGGTACCGACCTCGACCACGTCTTCGATGAGGCGTGGTTTGGGGAGACACCCGACGAGACGACGGCGGAATCCACCTCGGACGGAGAGGACGAGTCAGAAGACAAAGACGACTCAGACGGCGTCTTCGGCGGGCTGTTCGGCTGACTCCTCAGTCGGCCGCCGATACCGCCGTGCCGGCACAATCGGTGTCGACGGCGACGTTCCGGAATTCGAAGCGTGCCCCACCGGCCTCGCTCTCGGTTACTGTCAGCTCCCAGCCGTGTGCCTGGCTCACGCGCCTGACGATTGCCAGCCCGAATCCGCTCCCGTCCCTTGCAGTGGTGTATCCCGGCTCGAAGACCTGCTCTCGTTTCTCTTCTGAGATTCCCTCGCCGTCGTCTGCGACGTAGAACCCGTCCTCACACGGCTCGACGGTGACCGTCACGCCGTCGGCAGTGTGTTCGATAGCGTTTCGGAGCAGGTTCTCGACCAGCGGCTTGATTCGTTCGGGGTCTCCTTCGATTTCGAACGCTTCATATTCGAGCGTGTCACCTGGGGTGCTGAACGTCTCCCAGGCCCGGGTGGCAATTGCGCCGATGTCGACCGTCGTCGTACAGTCGACGACGATTCCGGTTCGGGCAAGCGTTCGCAGCTCGGATATCATGTCCTCGATTCGGTCCAGCGCAGACTCGACACGCTCGAAGTCCTCGTCACCACCCGAGTCGTGAGCCAGGTCGACACCGGCTCGAGCCTGGGCTAGCGGGGTGCGGAGGTCGTGTGAGACAAAGGAGATGATTTCTTCGAGGCGCTCGTTCTGGGTCGCCAGCTGCTCGCGGCGCTGCTCCTGCTGTGAAATGTCCTGCAAGATGCCCACAGACCCCCGGAACTCGTCGTCGAAGGGGAGTGTGGCCATGTGGTCTCGGCAGGGTATCGTGTCTCCCCCTTTCGTGTGGATATCTACCCGGAACTGCTTTCGGTCGGGTCCCGAACTCGAAACAATTCTCCGTAACGTCTCGTTCGCGCGCTCGACGCCCTCCTCTGTCTTGATGAGACCGGGTGGACTGCCCAGAATCTCTCCGCGGTCGTAGCCGACCATCTCCACGAAGGCGTCGTTGACGTACTCGAACGTGCCTTCGTCGTCGACGACGTAGATTGGGTAGTTGAGCGCCCGGAGAACCGTCGCGTAGCGCTCGGACTCGACTTTCGCTCGGTGTTCCTCGGCGGCGTGTTCGACGCGGTGAATCAACCGCTGGAGCTGTTCTGGGCCGCCCTTCTGGAGATAGCCGGTCACGCCCGAGTTTATGGCTTTGCTCGCTATCTCCTCGCTTCCTTTCCCGGTGTAGAGAATAAACGGAACGTCAGAGTGGGTCGCCCGGACGTGTTCCAGAAACTCGAGTCCGTTCACCTCTGGCATGTCGTAGTCGCTGATGATGCAGTCAATCTGTGTCGACGCCAGCGTCTCCAGTCCAGTCTTCGCGTCGGTCGCCGTTACCATCTCTACCTCCGGAAGCTCACGCTCGAAGTACGTCTCGACGACGTTGAGCTGTCCGGGGTCGTCGTCAACATGAAGAATCCGCGCGTCAGTCGCTTGATAGTGTTCTGGCACCGTAATCACCTGATTATAATTATGTACGGTACAGGTTTCCACCTACTCCCTAACTAAGTAGTATTCTCGAGATTCGACAACAGTCCCTGCTTCGGGCGGTGGCTTCCAAAACCGTTAGTACCGTCGCCACCTCACTCACGGGAGTGTACGTCGAGAACTGCTTTCTCGGTGCGGAGGGTGTCGGTCGGACCATCGAGCAGCGGCTTTGGTCGCAGGGAATCACCCGCTGGGAGGGGTTCCGGCCGACAGCCGACGGCATCGGAGAAATCCGTGCCGAACGCATCGAGTCGTTTATTGACGACGGTGAGCGCGCGCTAGAGCGCGGAAACGTCGATTTTTTCGACCAGCGGTTCCCAGACGGCTGTGGCTGGCGGCTCTACGAGTCCTTTCGCGAGCAGGCCTGTTTTTTCGACATCGAGACGACCGGCCTCGACCACCGGACGAGCGTCGTCACGACGGTGACACTCCACCAGGACGGCGACACGCGGACGCTGGTGCGAGATGACGACCTGACCGACGAGACCCTCCGTGCGGCCTTCGAAGATGCCGGGCTGTTGGTCACGTTCAACGGGGCACGCTTCGACGTGCCGTTTCTGGAGTCCTCATTCGACCTCTCGCTCGACCAGCCACATATCGACCTGATGCCCACAGCTCGGAAAATCGGTCTCTCGGGCGGACTGAGCGAAGTCGAACAGGAACTCGGCATCACACGGGACCTCCCCGACGTGGACGGCCGGGAGGCGGTCCGGCTGTGGCATGAACACGAGCGCGGCGTCGACGGCGCGCTCGACCGACTAGTCGAGTACAACCGCGAGGACACGGTCAACATGGTTCCCGTCTTAGAGTCACTCGTCGAGAAGCTCGACAGCCAGGCCTTCCCGGAGTAGCTACGCGTCGAGGGGCCAGCGGTTGTCGTCCCGTTCGTCGAGTCGCTCGGTGACACCGTCTGCGAGCCGGTACTCTCTCTCGTCTCGGAGGACGACCCCCTCTCGTTCGAGGTGTTCCAGGTGGGCGTAGGATTCACCAGGGCCGTGGAGGATGTGAATCCCATCGAGGTCGCCGAACAGGTCGTCGCTGACGGTCCAGGTGTCACAAGGGCCGTAGCAATCGAGCGCATCGAGCACGCGGTAGGACCGTTCCTCGTGGTGGTCGATGATGTATTCAGCCCGCGCCGTGGGGTCGTCGATGACGGCCCGATGGCCTGGCCAGGCCCGGTCGTAATCGGCCTCGGCAATCGCTCGGAGCGTCCGGAGATACTGGTCGAGGGGCTGTTCCACCCGAATATCCGCTCCGCCGACGTTTGGCGTGTACTTCGGGAGCAAGGCGTCGCTGCTGAGGACATCAATGCCGTCGCTTCCGTCGTCGAGTTCGAACAGACACAGCCCGACCGAGTGTCCCGGCGCGTGGACGACATCGAGAGTGGTGTCGTTGACCTGGAAGCTGTCGCCGTCTTCCATCGTCCGCACGTCGGGTGACTCTTCCTGCCAGGCAACACTGTCGAGCACGCTCGTAACTTCGTCTTGTTTCGCCTCTGGCATTCCCCACTGGTCGAAGTAGTCCATCTGTCTGTCGACCATCGCCTCCCAGGCGGATTCGTCGCCGGCGACGAGTGGCGCGTCGGCCTCCTGGACGTAGACGGTCGCACCGCTTTCGGCCTGTATCGGACCCGCGAGCCCGCGGTGGTCACCGTGCCAGTGGCTCAGAAAGATACGGTCGATATCACCGACCGCGACGCCGTGGTCGTCGAGTTGCTCTTCGAGCTGGTCGTACGTACCGGGCAGCCGGTCCCCGGTGTCGACCAGCACCGTCTCGGGACCCTCAGCGAAGAGATAGGCGTTGTTGTTGCCCTCGAAGGTCTGGTTCGTGAGCGCGATACGTTCCATACCACACATTCGACGAGCCGCCTCAAAAACGGTGTGCTCCGTGATGTCTGACGCGCGGCAGACAGATGTCAGTCACTCGTCTGCCCCACGTTTATTAGTCTCACACACCAACTCATGATACTGATCTCCGCCCGCACTGGGGATGCGTGTGACACTGAGAGCGGGGATCAGGCGCTCTGTCTCTTTCGGATACAACCACAGAGACTTTATTGTGGCTACACCACCCCACAATCATGTCTACGCAACCACACGTTGTCGCTATCTGCGGCAGTCTTCGCGACGGAAGCCACACGCGCACAGCGCTCGGGCACGCCCTCAATGAGGCACGGGAGCGTGGTGCGTCGACCGACTTGCTCGACCTTCGGGAATTCGACCTCCCGCCCTTCGATCCGGACCACGACGAGGCAGGCGACGCAACACGGCTCCGGCAGGCGGTCCGGGAGGCCGATTCGGTTATCCTCGGAACGCCGATGTATCACGGTTCTTACAGCGCAGTACTCAAAAACGCCCTCGATTACTGTGGATTCGACGAGTTCGAGGAGACGACCGTCGGACTGCTCGCGGTCGCGGGCGGGAGTTTCCCGACTGGTGCCCTCGACGCCCTGCGGACGGTCTGTCGGGCACTCGACGCCTGGACACTCCCCCATCAGGTCGCAATTCCCTCAGCCTACGACCAGTTCGAGGACGGCGAGTTCGTCGACGACTCACTCGAAGAGCGGACGCTTGTGCTCGGGAAGCGAGTCGTCGAGTACACTAGCATCGAGCCGAATCCGTCCTCCTTCGAGAGCGAACAGAACGCCGGCGGCGATTAGCTCTGGAGTCTGTCGACGAGGCGCTCACGCAGGACAAAGAGTGCCGGAAGCACCGTCACGACCGAGACGAAGGCGAAGATAATGGCACCGCCGGTCACCGTCCCGAACCGACGCAACGGCGGCGACAGCGAGAGCGCGAGCACGCCAAAGCCCGAGGCGGTCGTCGCAGCACTTGCGAGCAACGCGCCGCCGGTGCCGGTCGCCGTCGCCTGTAGTGCCTCCTCGACTGTCTCGCGCTGTTCGCGCTCGGCAACGAACCGCTCGCCGGCGTGGATGCTGTAGTCGACACCGAGCCCGATTGCCAGGCTCGTGATGACTGCCGTCTCGCTGTTGAACGGGATATCAAGCAGTGCCATCGCGCCGAGCAGCCACGCGAGGGCGATAACGACGGGAATCACGACAACCACACCCTGGGTGGGAGACCGGTAGCGCACCCAGAAGAGGGCGGTGAGGAAGACCAGAATCACCACGAGCGTCACGACGAACGCCTCGACGAGTGTCTCCAGTAACGCGTCCTGCAGTACCCCCTCTGTCACCGGCGGTCCGGTAGCGACGGCACGCAACGAGACGCCAGCGGCGTTCGACTCGACGGCGTCGGCGAAGGCGCGTGTATCCGTGGCGATGCGCTGGGTCGACTCGCTGCTCCGAACGCTGAGCTGGAGCCGGGCAGATGTGATTTCCTCGCCGTCGCGGCTCAACACCTCGGCGGCCGCCTCCTCGTTGGCCTCGAAGAGTGCGGCGTAGACTGCCCCGACGTTCTCGTCGGGGAGGCTGTCGCCGTCGGTGTCGTACTGCTGGACAATCGCTGCGAAGGTCGCGTTCTCGGCCGCGACCTCCCGAATGGCCGTCTGTGGACCGTCAACGGCACCGACGCCGTCGGGTCGGCGCTGGATTGCGCTCGCTTCGGTGACCGCGTTGCTCGCCTGGTCAGCGGCTGCCAGCATCGCCGGCGACGTTACGTCCCCGCGTATCAGCACTGTCGACTGGCCGCCCTCACCCCGAATCTGGAAGTTCGCACTCAGGTACTCGAAGTCGTCGGTGATGGTGTAGGTTCCCGGCTCGAACGGACCCGGGAGATACTCGGCCCAGTCGGGGGCGTCCTGTGGGAGGAAGTCGGCCTGGTTGAACTCGGTGTCTATCGAGGTCGCGCCGACGACACCACCGGTCGTCAACAGGAGCGCGACCACCAGAACCGCGACCGGTGCCCGTGTCGCAACCGCCGAGACGCCCCCGAGTGCCCGTTTCACCGCGCCACTCGACGTGCCAAATGCCGGCTTGTCACGCGAACGTCCGAACCGCCCTTCAAGGAGACCGTCGACCTCGATTTTGAGCGCCGGCAGGAACGCGCCGAAGGCGACGAAGGTCGCAAAGATGCCACCCGAACTCAGGACCGCGAAGTCCTGGATTGCCGGCAGCGGGCTCACGACGTTCGAGAGAAAGCCGACGCCCGTCGAGAACGTCGCCGCCGCCAGCGCGAGGACGACACTGCCGAGTCCGAGCCCCATCGCCCCACGAATCGCGCCGTCCCCAGTCGAGAGATCTGTCTCGACATCGAGCGTCCCCTGTCGCGCCTCCCGGTAGCGCATCACGACGTGGACCGCGTAGTCGATAGAGAGCCCGATGAGCAGGAACGGGACGGCGATGAGGATGACGTTCATCGGCACCGCGAGCCAGCCCATGAGCCCCTGGAGCCAGACTAGCACAACGACGATACCGAGGACAGCGAGGAGGATGTCGACTACGTCCCTGTAGGAGACACCCAGCACGAACAGGATGAGCACGAGCGCGAAGGGCGTGATGATGGCGAAGCTGTCGGCGGTCGCGTTCGAGGAGGCCTCGTCTCTGACACCCTGCCCGAAGACGAAGGCGTCCGCGAAGTACTCGTCGGCGAGTCCGTCGATGGCGATCTGTGCGTCGTAGGCCGCTAGTGGCTCGCTCGTCTCGCTGCTGTCGTCGACCTGTGAGATGAACGTGAGCCGTGCTGTCGCCGTGGTCGATCCCGGTTCGTATCCCTGCGGGAGCAGGGCGTAGGGGTCTGCGTCGCCGAGTAGCTGCTGTGCGCCGTCGGGGTCGAGGACACGCGCCAGCAGCGCCTCGACTTCGCTCTCGCTCAGAGCGGCGAGTGCCTCTCGCTGGCGCTCCAGGGGCGGCTGTGCTGTCGGCGGCGTGTCGCTGCCGGCGTAGACTGCGGCCGTGCCGACGACGTTCTCGATGCCGACGATGCCTCGCTCCGTGAGCGTCGACTCGACCTCGGGATTGTCTCGCAGCTCCTCTTGGAGCCGGAGGCCCGCCAACAGAGAGTCTTTGGTCAACACGTCACCACCCTCGTCCCGGACGACGAGCTGTGCGGCGACCGTGTTGTCTGTCGCGTAGTTAGCGTCGATGAAGTCAGCGGCGTCGAACTCCTCGGAGTCGACTTCGAACTCGCCAACGCCAGCCTCCCCGGCGTCGCCCATGCCGGCTCCTGCGCCGACGAGGACTGTCACGAGGACAACCGCGACGATGACGAGTCGACTGTGTGTCGCTATCCACTCCGCGTATCTGCGCGAGTAACCGCCGTTCATCTTGAGCCACCACCTATAACAGGTGTTCTGTCGGTTCGGGCATGTGTCCCCACACTCTCAGTCATGGCTCGAACATCGTCGCTGTAACATATAGAAGTATGCGTCCGGCGGTCTGTTGCTACTCGGTTCGGCTGAGTTCCGTGCCGATGCCCTCCAGCGCCTCAAAGAAGTCGGGGAATGAGACATTGACGTGTTCGGCTCCCGTGACCGTCGTCTCGCCCTCAGCGGCGAGTCCGGCGACCGAGAGAGCCATCACGATACGGTGGTCGCCGCGCCCGTCCAGCGTTGCACCCTGGAGTGTACTCTCGTCGCCGTCGACTCGAAGCTCGTCTTCTCGTTCTTCGACTGCCGCCCCCATCGTCGAGAGCGCGTCGGCCATCGCAGCCACCCGGTCGGTCTCTTTGTACCTGACGTGCTCGCAGTCGGTGAGTCTGGTAGTCCCTTCGGCTGTCGCCCCCAGGACTGCGAGCGTCGGCAGCAGGTCCGGGGTGTCCGCGACGCTTGCCTCAATGCCAGACAGGGTATCCGCAGTCACCGAGAGCTCGCCAGCCTCGCGGTCCCATTCGATGCCCGCTCCCATCTCACCGAGGAGGTCGACGATTGCCTCGTCGCCCTGTTGGCTGGGGTATACTCCAGTGACAGTGACTGGCTCCGCGCCAGCGATTGCGCCGGCGGCAAGGAGATACGAGGTCGACGAGAAATCGCCCGGCACGGTGTACGGCTCTCTGCGACGGTAGCGCTGGCGGCCGCCGACGGAGAAGCCACGGCCGGTCCGGCGGGCGGAGACGCCGAAATCGTCGAGGAGGTCGAGGGTGATGTCGACATAGGGAGCGGATTTGAGTTCTGTCTGGAGGGTGATATCGACGCCTGCGTCGGTCGCCGCGCCGGCAAATAACAGAGCGGTGACGAACTGGGAGGACACGTCGCCGGGAAGCGGCGCACTCCCTCCCATGAGTGGCCCGCCGACGACGAGCGGAGCCTGCCCGTTCTCGCGGGTGCTCTCGGCGCGTCCCGCGAGCTGTTCGAGCGCGCGCAGGAGCGGCCCCTGTGGCCGGCTCCGCAGCGAGTCGTCGCCCGTCAGGACCGTCACGCCGTCGACCAGCCCGGCGGTCGCCGTCGCCAGCCGCATCGTCGTCCCGGAGTTGGCACAGTCGATAACGTCGTCGGGGACCGTCGGCTCGCCGTCGAACCCCTCGATTTCGAGCGTGCCAGCGTCGGCGTCGTGTGTCACGTCTCCGCCGAAGGCTTCGACGGCCCGAATCGTCGCTCGCGTGTCGGCACTCATCAGTGGATTCGCGACCGTCACGCTGTTGCTGTACCCGCCCGCCAGGATCGCGCGGTGGGTGTAACTCTTCGATGGCGGTGCCGGGGCAGACCCTTCGACCGTCGACGGCTCGATTGTGACGTCCATGTCGGGTGCGTTGGTGGCTGCAACCATGAGCGTACCGCACCACGCCGGCCACGGGATTGATGTGGTCAGTCGCCAAAGCCAGGGTATGGCGTCTTCGACAGCGCGGGAACTCGGCGACCGACTCCGTGGGGCGGAGCAGACGCTCGCCCTCGCCGAGTCCTGTACCGGTGGCCTGCTCGCCTCGACAATTACCGACGTACCCGGCTCCAGCGACTACTTCGACCGCAGTCTCGTTACCTACTCGAACGAGGCAAAACAGGAACTCCTCGGCGTCTCCCGAGAGTCACTCGATGCAGACGGCGCAGTTTCGGAGGCCGTCGCCGTCGAGATGGCTGCAGGCGTCCGGGATACGGCCGGAACCACCTGGGGCGTCTCGACGACCGGCATCGCTGGCCCGGGCGGTGGAACCGAGGAGAAGCCGGTGGGGACGGTCTGTATCGGCGTCGCCTACGCGGCACCGTGGGGGAGCGAGCGGTCGACTGCACGGGTTGAGCGCTACGAGTTTGACGGCGACCGCACCGAGTGCAAGGCACAGTTTGTCGACCAAGCGCTTGCAGACCTGTCGTCGGCCGTCGACGAGGTTATCAGCCCTCCCGACTGACGGCCTGGATGCGCTGGATGCCGTTTATCTCGTCGAGAACGTCGACCACCGCATCGGGGACGTGTGACTCCCAGTCCTCGCCCTCGACCATCCGCTCGCGGAGCTTGCTACCTTTCAGGACGTCGCGGTTGTACATCGGCGTCTGCCGGACCTCGACACCGGCTTCGGTGAACAGTTGGACGACCAGCGGATTGTTCGAGAACGCGATATCGAACCGGGGAGCCATGCTCTCGACGTGACTCACCCAGACTGCGTTCCGGTTCAGGTCCTCGATAGGGACCGTGTAAACGGTCGTATCGATATCCATCGCCTCGATGGATTTGGTCGCCATCATAATGCGTTCGCCGGCTGTGAACGGATTTCGGACTGTGTGAGAGTCCCCGGCGCTTCCAATACCAAAGACAAGTTCGTCTACCTCGTCGACGATTTCGGCGACGAGCTGTGCGTGCCCGTCGTGAAACGGCTGGAACCGACCGATGACCAGACCACGTGTCGTCATTGCCTGTATCGAGACGGGGGAGTTTCTTAAACCCTGTCTCGTATCATACACCGGAGCAGATATTAGCTATTCGGCTGCAGTACTGCGGTTTTTCCACATTCAGGGTGGTCATAGGGGGAGAAAGTATATCAGTAGACAGCACTTGTCCAAAGATGGTAGCAACGATTGTATGAGTAACGACAAAGACGCTCCAGATAACGAGCGGGAGACGGACGCCCCGGAGGGGCACGCAGAGCCGTCTCCGAACGGAGACAGTCCTCCTGGGGACCGGTCAGACACGGAGTCGGGCGATTCGCGTCCGGCCGAGGAACACCTGCCTGGTCGGCGGGAGGGCGAGCACGACGCCGGCCGTGACGGGGCCGGCAGTCCCGACGACGTGTGGGATGACCCCCCGCGGAGTCCAGACCCCAATGGAGTTGACCGCAACAGCGAGGAGTACGACACAGAAATCGACGAGGTACTCGGCAGCGACGTCGACGAGGATATGGAAATCGACGAGGAAATCGCCGAGGACGACTTACTCGGCGGCCTCCAAATCGACGCCTCGGACGAAATCGAGGTGCCAGACAGACTCGTCGACCAGGTTATCGGGCAGAGCCACGCCCGCGATACTGTCCTGAAAGCGGCCAAGCAGCGCCGCCACGTGATGATGATCGGGTCGCCCGGAACCGGGAAGTCGATGTTGGCCAAAGCGATGAGCCAGCTGCTTCCCCCGGAAGACCTGCAAGACATTCTTGTCTATCACAACCCCGACGACGGCAACGCACCGAAAGTCCGGACCGTGCCCTCGGGGAAAGGTGAACAGATTGTCGACGCCCACAAAGAAGAGGCGCGCAAGCGCAGCCAGATGCGCCGCTTTATCATGTGGGTTCTTATCATCTTGGTGTTGGGCTACTCGCTCATCTTCATGGGACAGCTCCTGCTCGGTATTATCGCCGCAGGTATCGTCTATCTCGTCTTCCGGTACATGTCACGGGGCAACGACGCAATGGTCCCGAACATGATTGTGAACACGGCAGACCAGCAGACTGCACCCTTCGAGGACGCGACCGGCGCTCACGCCGGTGCGCTGCTGGGCGACGTTCGCCACGACCCGTTCCAGTCCGGCGGGATGGAGACGCCCAGCCACGACCGCGTCGAGCCCGGCGCGATTCACAAGGCCAACAAGGGCGTGTTGTTCGTCGACGAGATCAACACGCTCGATATCCGGTCACAGCAGAAGCTAATGACTGCCATCCAGGAGGGCGAGTTCTCCGTCACGGGCCAGTCCGAGCGCTCCTCGGGTGCGATGGTCCAGACCGAGCCCGTCCCCTGTGACTTCGTGATGGTCGCGGCCGGAAACATGGACGCGATGCAGAACATGCATCCAGCGCTTCGCTCGCGCATCAAGGGGTACGGATACGAGGTGTACATGGACGACACCATCGACGACACCGCCGAGATGCGCCGGAAGTACGCCCGCTTTGTCGCCCAGGAGGTCAAGAAAGACGGGCGGCTCCCGCATTTCACCCGAGATGCAATCGAGGAAATCGTTCTCGAATCCCGGCGTCGGGCCGGCCGCAAGGGCCAGCTCACGCTGGAGCTGCGTGACCTGGGTGGGCTCGTCCGCGTCGCAGGCGACGTTGCTCGCGCCAAGGACAAGCAGTATACCGAACGCGAGGACGTCGTCGAAGCCAAGGACCGCTCGCGCTCGATCGAGCAACAGCTCGCTGACGAGATGATAGAGCGGCGCCGCGAGTACGGCACGACGGTCGCAGAGGGCAGCATGGTCGGCCGAGTCAACGGGCTCGCCGTGATGGGCGAGGACTCGGGTATCATGCTCCCCGTCGTGGCTGAAATCGCCGACGCACACGGTCCCGGCGAGGTTATCGCCACAGGAAAACTCCAGAAGATGGCCGAGGAGTCCGTGATGAACGTCTCGGCAATCATCAAGAAGCTCTCGAACGAGGATATCACCGAGAAGGACATCCACATCCAGTTCGTCCAGGCGGGCCAGCAGGGTGTCGACGGTGACTCCGCCTCGATTACGGTCGCGACGGCCGTCATCTCCGCGCTCGAGGACATCCCCATCGCACAGAACGTCGCCATGACCGGCTCGCTGTCGGTCCGGGGTGACGTACTCCCGGTCGGCGGTGTCACGCACAAAATCGAGGCCGCGGCCAAATCGGGCTGTGACACAATCATCATCCCGAAAGCCAACGAGCAGGACGTGATGCTCGAAGACGAGTACGAGGATATGGTCGAGGTCATCCCGGTCTCGCACATCTCCGAGGTGCTGGATATCGCGCTCGACGGCGACGCCAGAAAGGAGTCGCTAGTTGACCGCCTCAAGTCCATCACCGGTAGCGCACTCCACAGCGAGGTCACGCCGAGCGGAAACCCCAGCCCACAGTAGCTGTGCCGGCCTGGGCATCGTTTCTCGCCGTCTCGGTTTTGACCGTCGGAACGGTTCTCGTTCTTGCACGCCGCTCGGAGGATGTTATCGACCAGCACGCGCCCGCAGGACAGGGCAACGCGGCTGTGCCGGCGACGGCGTCCGGCCTCTCGGTACAGACTAACTCGGTCGACAACACGGCGGTGCGGCGTCCGCCGACACAGGCGGTTGATGACACCACGGAGATTGTTCTCACCTCCCGACTGTTGCTCGTAAACGCCATCGTCACGCAGGGAGCGGTTGCGCTCGTCATCGCACTGTCGGCCTGGTACTTCGAGATACCAGGCGACGCCATCGGCATTACTGTCGAGGTGGGCGCGGTCGCAGTCGGCGTCGCCTTCGGTGCTGTCCTCTGGGTGGCGAACGAACTTTCGACGAGAGTAGCCGACGCCGTCGGCGCGTCGTACGACGAGCGGGTTCGCCACCTGCTCGCGCCAGACGCTGCCGGCGGTTGGGTCGTGCTTCTCACCGTCGCGTTGCCGCTGATTGCTGTCTCTGAGGAACTCCTCTTCCGGGCGGCACTGGTCGGCGTTCCGGCCGCGGGGCTGGGCCTGAACGCGTGGGCACTCGCAGGCGTCTCCTCGCTCGCGTTTGCGCTCGGTCACGGCGCACAGGGGCGTGTCGGCGTCGTCGTCACGGGAACGCTCGGGTTCGTGCTCGCGGCTGGCTACGTTCTCACCGGGAGCCTGCTGGTCGTCGTCGTTGCACACTACGTCCTCAATGCGGTCGAGTTTCTCGTCCACGAATTCCTCGGCGTCGATGCGCTGGGCTGAGCGACTGTCCCCCTGAACTATATTCCTGGAGGGCACCAGGAACAGACGTGCGACTGGTCCAGGTCATCATTCCGTCAGGTAAACGCGAGGCGTTGCTCGCCCGTCTCGACGACGATGGTATCGACTACGTCGTGACCGAGGAGACCAGCGGCCGGGAGTTCGATAGCATCGCGTACATTCCGCTCCCGACGAACGCCGTCGAGCCGACGCTGGACAGCCTCAGGGAGGCGGGGTTGGGCGAGAATACCTTTACCGTCGTGCTCGACGCGAACACGGTCGTCTCTCGGCGTTTCGAGGCACTCCAGGAGGAGTACGCCGAGGAGCAAGACGAGGACCGCATCGCCAGAGACGAACTCGTCTCGGCGGCGGCGAGTCTCGCTCCCTCGACGACGACCTACGCCATCATGACAGTCGTGAGTGCGGTCGTCGCGACCGCTGGCCTCCTGCTCGATTCGGCCGCCGTCGTCGTCGGGTCGATGGTCATCGCGCCGCTAGTGGGGCCGGCGCTCTCTGCCAGTGTCGGGACCGTCGTCAACGACAGCGAGATGTTCCGGCGCGGCGTCCGTCTTCAGGCTGCGGGACTGGTGCTCGCGATTCTGTCGGCGTTTGCGTTTGCGTTTCTCGTTCGGCAAGTCCACCTCATCCCGCCGCTTGCGGACGTAACGACAGTACCCGAAGTCCAGGAGCGGGTTGCCCCGGATTTCCTGATGCTCGCCATCGCCATCGGAGCCGGTGTCGCTGGTATCGTGAGTCTCACCAGCGGTGTCTCCGCGGCGCTCGTGGGTGTCATGATTGCTGTTGCGCTCATCCCGCCGGCGGCGACGGTCGGCATCGGTCTCGCCTGGGGACAGCCACAGGTCAGCCTCGGTGCCGGCGTGTTGTTGCTCGTCAACGTCCTCTCGATCAACCTCGCCTCGCTCGTCGTCCTCTGGTACAAGGGGTACCGGCCAAAACAGTGGTTCTACCACGAGGACGCCCGGAACGCGTTGCTCAAACGAGGTGCCGCGCTGGTGGTGGCTATTCTCGTACTCTCTGCGTTTCTGGGTGGCGTCACCTTCGATTCCTTCCAGCGCGCCTCCACAGAGGACGACATCCGGGCTGATGCGGCTGCCGCAATCGAGGCGTTCGCTCCGGGCCAGGACATCGACGTGTTGAGCGTCGAAATCGAGTATCCCAGAGCGTTACCGTTCCAGAACCCCGACCGCGTGGTCGTGACCGTCGGCGTTCCGCCGGGAGAGTCGGCATCGGGACTGGCAACGCTCATGCGGACAGAGATGCGAGAAACGACAGGCACCGACCTGAGCGTCGAGGTGCGCTACATCCAGACCGAGCGCGGCTAATCCTCGTCTATCGGGAGTTCAGGTTCGTAATCGATTGCCTCAATGGCGGCCATCAGGACACCCTCGACGTTCTCGTCCTCGGTCACACTCATCATGTGGTCGGCATCCTCGAAGGATTCCTCTGCGCGGTCGCTCTTGTTGAACACCGAGAGGACCGGAGCGTCGAAGGTGGACCCGATGTCGTCGCGTAGCGAGCGCTGGAGGTCGAGCGGGTAGCCACAGTCGACGCTCGGGTCGAGGACCACCAGGACGGCGTCGGCGGCGTGTTCGAGCGCGCTCACGGCCTGTGATTCGACCTCGTTGCGTTCCTCAGCCGGCCGGTCGAGTAGCCCGGGCGTGTCGACGAGTTGGTAGCGGATGTGGCGGTGTTCGACGTGCCCCACGTGGACCTGTGTCGTCGTGAACGGGTAGGAGGCTTCCTCGTTGCTGGCCCGGGTCACGTCGTTGACGAAGGAGGATTTCCCCACGTTGGGATAGCCGGCGACGACGATTGTGGGTTCGTCCGGCCGGATGTCGGGGAGGTCACGGAGCTGTTCGCGCGCATCGAGCAGTGCTTCGAGGTCGTCTTCGACCTCCTCGACGACGTCTGCGAGGCGGGCAAATGCCTGTTTTCGGTGTTTTTCGGCCAGGTCAATGCCGCTGTTTCGCATCTTCGACTCGTATTCGTGACGGATATCTGTCGCCTTCCGACTCGCCCAGGTCACCTCGTTGAGGTGTTGCCGGAGCGCGTCCACGTTGACGATAGCGTCGGCGAGATTCACGTAGAACGGGTCTAGTCGGTCGAAATCCGGCCAGCCAGAGACGACGTTTTCGAGATTGTCCGAAATGATGTTCGTGGCCGTCAGCAGCATCGACTCCTGGGCGTCGTGGCCGGATTTGGCCCGGCCAGAGCGTGCGGCCCGCGAGAAGGCCTTGTCGACGAGCTCGTCGGCAAGCGGCGATGTCGGGAGGCCCTCGAATGGTTGACTCATTGGGCAGTCGTAGTTCGTCTGCCCGTAAAACGCGTTCGCTCTCGGCTCCGGGGCTTAGGCCAGGAAGACGTGCCGCGGTTTGTCAGCAAGGATTTCACGGCCCCATTCGAGCGTCTCGGCGAATGCGTCCGACCGGAAAAAGCCCATCGCGTCTTCTTTCGAGTCCCACCGGCTGGCGATGAACATGTCGTTCTCGTCGTCGGTGTTGACCAGAAGCGCTGTGTCACGGTGGCCGTCCATCTCTTCGAGCAGCCCGTGAACCTCCTCGAACGTCTCGCCGAACTCCTCGCGGTACTCCGGCTCGACAGTGTAGAACATCCCCATTGTCTCGAAGCCGCCGCCGGCGTCAGCCCAGCCGATTTCGCCAGGCAGGTCCGCAAGGTAGTCACTGGCTGTTTCGGCGGCGTCTGCGGTGTCCCAGTGGCTCACGACCGCCGCTGTGTCGCTCTCTGGGTCGTCGTAGACGGTCGTCCCTCTGTGGGTATCGTAACGGTCGAAACCGTTGCCCAACTCGGCCACCTCGTCTTCGAGTGTCCCCAGGTCGGCATCGGAGTACAACACCAGCGCGAAGATGTCCTCGCCGTGGGGCTGGCCGCCGTAGACGTCGAGGTCGTCGAGCGTCCCGCGGATGTCGGCGGACTCCTCGGCCGTGTGGTCGCCCGTCGCGTCGCCGCCCTCAACGGGACCGCCGTAGCTCTCGTCGACGCCGGGCAGGTCTTGCAGGAACCCGAAGGCGGTGTCAGCAGCCCGCTCGGCGTCCCAGACGCTGACGATGGCCGACCGGCCGCCCTCGGCTCGGACCCGCGTGAGGAGATGCGAGTCGTAGTGCTCGAAGTTGCCCCTGAGTCCGTCGACCTCCTCGGCGAGTTCCTGGGCGTCGGCCCCGGAGTAGAGGACGAGCGCGAACCCGTCCTCTTCGAAGTCCTCGCCAGCGTGGATTCCGAGCTGGGCGAGACGGGTCTCCATGTCCTCGACGTCGGTCCAGCTGGCGTCGGTTTCGGCCATCGGGGGTTTGCCGGCGGAATCCTCGTCGTCTGCCTCCTCGTGTTCGTCTGTCTCTGTGGCCTCCTCGGGATGGGTCGGTACCGAGTCGGGGGTCTCCCCGTCGGTCGTCTCGTGGCCCTCATCGGTCGGAACGGGTTCGCCAGCCAGCAGCGCCGGCAGGTCCGTCGGCGCGATGCGACGACCGACGTAGAAGCTCCCGAAGTCGGCGAACTGGGAGGTCGAGGGGTCGAAGCGCATCTCGTAGAGCAAGTCTTTCATGTCGGTGAGGTCGTCGCCCCAGAGGGTGACACCCCACTCCCAGTCGTCGATGGCGATTGCGCCGGTAATCATCTGGACGACGCTGCCGCCGTAGTCCCGGCCGATATCGCCGTGTGCCTCCATGTGCTCTGCCCGCTCGTCGAACGGCAGGTCGTACCAGTTCTGGCCGGGCTGGCGGCGCTTGTCCATGGGGTAGAAACAGACGTGTGTTGCGTCCGGAATTGTCGGATGCAGCCGCGTCCGGATGTAGTTTGCCAGCCCCGAATTCTCGTCGAGGTCACCTTCGAAGTAGTCTCGGGCCCGCTCTGAGTAACCCGAGGCTTCGGTCACAGAGACAAACGACGTTTCGCGGTCGGTGTACTCGGCGAATGCGGTGTTCTCGAACCCGCGCTCCAGCGCGCCGACGTGAGCAGTCGAAGGGCGGAGATGCAACACGAGGAAATCGGCCTTGTGTCCCAACATCGAGTATATCGCGCTTTCTCCCTCTTCAGCGTCCTCGACGGCGAGCGTCGACTCAAAGTACTCGGTGGCCTCGTCGAGGATTCGCTCGCGCTCGTGGGCTGGCGTGTCACGCCAGGCGTCCCAGTCGATGGTCCGGAAGTCGTGTAATGCGTACCATCCCTCCTCTGTCGGCGGCGGGTCGCGTGGTTCCGGCATACTAGGGACTACACAAGGCGGTGTTGGAAAGCTTTCGTTTCGGGGCCGCTCAGGTCAACAGGAGCGGTCCGAACAACAGCACGGCCATCGCAGCAATCATCGCAAGCGTCAGCGCCACCGTCGCGACGGTTACAATCTCTCGCCCGTAGGATGTCGGCAGCCGCGAGACGACAGACTCTGCTGCCGCCCGGAAGATGTGCCCGCCATCGAGCGGGAACGACGGAATACAGTTGAAGATTGCGAGGTTGAAGTTAATCCACCAGGTCCAAAAGAGGAGGCTGAGCGTGACAAGCAATCCCCCGCCGAAGGCTGAGAACGGCCCCTCGACGACGAAGAACCCAGAGACGCCAGAGGTGAAGCCGGCGAAGTTATACGAGAAGCCGTCGACGATGAGCGTCGCAAACGGCAAGACAAGCAACTGGACGTGATACCAGAGAAAGCCACCCACGGCCGAGAAGTCATCCGGAATCGCATCCCCGCCGAGCATCGCGAGGAAGTTCTCGGCCGGGTACGGGTCGACACCGAAGTCGTTCACCACGATACCGCTGTAGCCGTCGGCCGCAGCGACACCGATACGCGGGTCGGCGCTCGACCCGCCGACGGTCACGTTGTACGGCGTCCGCTCGCCGTCGACGACGGCGACAACTGATATCTCTGTGCCCGGGTCGAAGCTGTCGATGCGGTCGCTGAACGCAGACGTATTCGAGACTCGCGTGCCACCAAGCTGTGTGACGATGAACGACTCTTCTGTGGGTGCGCCGGCCGCTGCCATCGGTCCATCGGAATCGACATCGAAGACGTAAGCCCCGATTGGGAGCGTCGCGCTCCCGCGGTCGGTCTCGATGGACGCGACAGACCGCCCCTCGACAGCGGCCGCGAGCTGTCCTTCGGTGCTCACGGCGGTACCGTTGACCGTCTGGATGATGGGTTGCTGGCTGCCCCCGAGTCGGACTTCGGGAATCACATCCGTAACCGCGCCGGTGATGAGCAAGCGCCTGTCGACGGAAACGTCCTCAGCATCTCGCCGCGAGACAGTCACCTGTTCGGCGTCGGAATCGTCCAGGTAGTCTTCGAACTCGGTTGCGTTCTCGACGTGAGTGCCGTCGATGTGTGTGATGACGTCGCCGCGCTCGATGCCGGAATCGGCTGCCCCAGAGCCATCGAAGGTGTCTCCGACGGCAGCTCCGGGAGCGGCCGTGACGAAGCTCGTCAACACCACGAGCCCGACGAGTGCGATGGCTGTGACAGCGAAGTTGTTCGTGATGCCCGCCGCGAACATCCGGGCCTGTGCACCGCGGTCGGCGTCACGCTGGTCGTCGATGTCGGGTTCGACGAACGCGCCAAGCGGAATGAAGCCGATGAGCGCAATACCCATCGAGTCAATCTCGATATCGTCGACCCGACAGAGCAGGCCGTGGCCACCCTCGTGGACGACGAGACCCACCAGCAGCCCGAACAGAATCTCCGGGGCCGCCGACAGTGGGAGGAAGTCGTTGACGCCGGGGATGACCAGCACGTTCTGTGGACTCTCGATGGTCGCCGTCTCTGGCTGTGTGATGATGGCGGGGACAGAGAGGGCGACGACGATACCGGCAAGAACCATTACGACCAGAGAGATGCCGACACCGAGGTTTCCCCAGGCGCGCCAGAAGCGCTTTGGGCTGGCTAGCCGACTCAGGAACTGTCGGCCGCGCCTGGTCTTGATTGTCAGCATCGGGCCGGTGACCTTGACGTACTCCGGCAGATAGCCGTAGGCCCGCAACGCCATCGCGATAACAGTGTAGATGACGATGCCGACGAGGACGCCGGTCAGCAAGTCTACCATTACGTATGTTGTAGCCCCCTCCGAAAAAGAGGGTTTGGATGGATTCCGGTGAGGCACCGGGTAAGCATATCCGTCCGGCGTGCCACCGAAAGAGTATGCCAGCTATTCCATCCGAATTTCACGACTTCTTCGAGAAGCCGACGTTCGCACACGTCGTAACGATGCTGCCGGACGACCGACCACATACGACACCTGTCTGGGTCGACTACGACATCTCGGACAACAGATTGCTCGTCAACACCGAGCGCCACCGCCGGAAGGCAAAGAATGTGGCCGAAAACCCAGATGTATCGGTGAGTATGACCGACCCCGACGACCCGTACCGGTTCCTCTCTGTCACAGGAACCGTCATCGAGACGACGACAGATGGAGCACGCGAACACGCCGACGAGTTAGCACAGCGGTACGTCGACGAGGACTACCCAAGCGAGATACAGACCGAGCGACTCCTGCTCCGGATTCGACCGGACGATATCTTCCACAACTAGCCAGAGCCGACGACGAGACAGCCCGGATATTCGATGTCGACAGCAGCAGCGACAGATGTGGACGGTTTCCAAACTGTTTTGACCGATGTCCCACCTACGACACCCTATGACAGTAGCTGTCGGCATCCTCGGCGCGACGGGGGCAGTGGGCCAGCGCCTGGTCCAACTGCTCGCGCCGCATCCAGAGTTCGAGATTCGAGCGCTCACGGCGAGCGAGGCAAGCGCAGGCCGGTCCTACGGGGACGCGTCGAAGTGGCGCATCGAGTCGCCGATTCCGGATGCGGTTGCCGAGATGACCGTGACAGAGACGACGCCAGAAGCAGTGCCGGACGACCTGGACCTGTTGTTTTCCTCGCTGCCCTCGGATATTGGCCGCGAGGTCGAACCCGCCTTCTGTGAGGCGGGCTACGTCGTCTCCTCGAACTCCTCGAACGCCCGGACAGCCGACGACGTGCCGCTGACGGTTCCGGAGGTCAACGCCGACCACATCGACCTCATCGAACGTCAGCGTGACGAGCGCGGGTGGGACGGCGCACTCGTCAAGAACCCAAACTGCTCGACAATCACGATGGTTCCCCCGCTCGCTGCACTCGACGACGCCTTCGGCCTCGACCGCGTCACCGTCGCAACGCTACAGGCGGTGTCGGGCGCGGGGTACGACGGCGTCACCTCGATGGAGATTATCGACAACGCAATTCCACACATCGGCGGCGAAGAGAACAAGATGGAGACAGAATCACGCAAACTGCTCGGAGAGTTCGACGGCGCGAGCGTCTCTTGGCACGACACACGGGTCGAGGCCTCCTGTAACCGGATTCCGACTCTCGACGGCCACCTCGAAAACGTCTGGGTGGAGACGACAGCGGACGCGACTGTCGAAGAGGCAGCCGAGGCCATGGAGTCATATCCCTCGCTAGAGCTTTACAGTTCACCGGACCAACTCGTCCACGTCTTCGAGGACCCGGAGCGACCACAGCCCCGGCTGGACCGCACACTGGAGGGCGGGATGGCGGTCGCGGCCGGCGGCCTCAGGTCGACCGACGGCGGCCTCCAGTTCAACTGTCTCGCACACAACACACTGCGGGGCGCGGCGGGTGCGTCACTGCTGAACGGCGAACTCCTGGCCGAAAAGGGATACATTTGAGGTCAGCAACGGAGGGCTGACCGGAACCCACGCCGAGGCGCTATGCCCCGCCCTCGGCGAGTTCGGACTTCATCTCCAGATTGTGGATTCCGTAGCCGATATCGTCGGCGATTTCTATCAACACCAGCTCCTCCTCGCCGCTGATGGTGGTCTCTGGCTGTGTATACAGGTGCAAGGTTCCGTAGATGGTGTCGTTGTACATCGTCGGCACGACCGCACACTCGTTGTACTCAGGGTCCGGCTCTCCGGTGACTTCCGGAGGGAGCGTCGGATCACGTTCGACGACCAGTTGGGGCGTCGTGACAGCGGTCTCGGTTCGCTCGCAGGTATCGCTCACGTGGGTCGGTTCGAGAGCGGCAGAATCGATGCCGCGTGCCGCATGCGGTGTCAAACGGCCATCGTCGTACCGTGTCAGCCAGACGAAGGCGTAGGCGTCGCCGGTGACGAACTGATAGCAGACAGCCTGTTCCAACGGTTCCCGGCTCTCCTCTCGAACCAGGGACCGATTCACCTCTCGAACCGTCTTTCGTACTCGCTCCAGACGGCCGACTCGCTGTTTAGCGCGGGAGGCCTCGACGGCGTTCTCGATTCGGTTTGCCAGGACGGTGTACTGGTCGGCGCTGCTGCTCTTTTGGAGGTAATCTGTCACGCCCGCAGAAATCGCTTCGCTCGCGACTGCCTCGCTGCCCTTGCCGGTGAACAGGATAAACGGAAGCTCAGGAAACTCCGCGCGGACAGATTCGAGGAACTCGATACCGTTGGTGTCGGGCATGTCGTAGTCGGAGACCACACAGTCGACATTGTTTTCGTGCAGGTGAGTCATCCCCTCGGTGGGCGAAGCGGCGGTCGTCACGCTGAACTGCGACGATTCCCGGGTCAGAAGCGTCGGGGTCAACGTGACGAACGACTGGTCATCATCGACGTGAAGCACCTTGATTTCGTCGCCTCCCGGTCCCATTGTCGGCTGATTATGCTGTGACTGACTTATAGTTCACTCATTCGTAAATTTCGGACAAAAATAACTTTTGGTGTGTCTTCGCATCGGTAGACCCATCGAGAAGAGCTCAACCTGTACCGACGAGATAGCACAAAAGGCGGAGTCGATGGCAGGGAATATAAACGCCGGGCGAGTGACGTGAGGTATGGAACGCATCGACGTCGCAGTCGTCGGCGGTGGTCCAGCAGGGACCTCGGCGGCGTGGCAGGCTGCCAAGCACGGCGCCGAGGCGGTCGTTTTCGAGAAGGGAGTTCCGCGGGCCGACCGAGATGGGATGGGCCCGGATTCGACCGACGCCGCCGGCCTGCTCGATTACTGGGTCGACCTGATGGGGTTCGATCCCGACGAGATCCCCGAAGACATCATCCTCCGTCGGCTCGATGGTGCCGACTTCATCGGACCCTCAGCGACGCTTTCACTCGACAACACCGGCATCAGCGCCTCGTATCCGCATTTCGGCTGTGCCTTCCACCGGGCGCGCTTCGACGACTGGCTCCGCGAGCGAGCCGAAGACGCCGGCGGCCGCTATGCGGTCGGTGACAGTGTCACATCGGTCGAAACTCACGAGAACGGGGGGTACAGCCACACGCTGACCCTCTCTGGTGGCGAGCAGGTCGAAGCCGAGTATCTCATTCTGGCGGACGGCCCACAGCGGACCGTCACGGTCGACACCCTCGACCAGTTCACCGCCGACGGTCACTCGATTGCCGACGTACTTGACCCCTCCTCGGTCAACCACATCGCCTACCAGGAACACCGCGAGGTCCCCGAGGAACTGTACGACCCACACCGGCTGAAGTTCTGGTGGGGCCTAATGCCCGGACACACCGCCTATCCGTGGGTATTTCCCAACGACGGCAACGTCGCTCGAATCGGCCTGACGATGCCTATCGGGCTGGATATCGAGGACTACGACCACCGCAAGTGGGCGCTGCTCCGGAGCGACGACGAGAAAATACCACAGGGGAAGACGTACATCGAACGCCTCATTCATCGCGAGTATCCCGAGTACGACATTGAGGATTTCCCGCTCGTCGAAGAGCGAGGGAAGCGAAAGGGAACAGAGACGTACGCTATCTCCTCGACGCGGCCGATCGAGTCGCCGACGCGGGCGAACATCGCGGTCGTCGGCGGCGCGATGGGCGGCACCTCCGCGTTCCACGAGGGTGGCGACCACGTGGCCGTCCGGACCGGAAAAATCGCCGGTCGCCTGGCGGCACAGGGGCAACTCGACCGGTACAACAGTGAGTGGAAGGGGGCCCTAGATACAGAGTTCCTCCGGAACGTCACGATGGCCGACCTCGTCAGAGAGTACGAGCCGGCAGACTGGGACCGCGCCTTCGAGACCGCCGGGACGATGACCAATCAGGGCGAGCGCTCGCTGCTCGGGCTGCTCAAATCGGGACTCTCCGGCGTCAAGCTCCTCCGGGAGTACCAGCGGCGGAAGCGCTCGTTCTCCGACGGCAACTACGTCCAGTTCAGCGAGTCGGAGTACAGCTTCTAAGAACAGTTCTGTTCGGCGGTCACTCCAGCAGGCGGCCGTGTTCGTCGATCTCGCCGTTGCGGATGCGTGTGCTGCTGATTCGGGTGCCGTCCTCAGCGACGACAAAGGGGGCCGTGTGAATTTCGAGCCGAGGCAGGTCGTTCGCGACGCGCGTCTCGTTGAGTTCGTAGGCACGTCGCTGTGCTTTGGCCTCGGGCGAGACCACGAGCGCGTCGGCGTCGGGCCGAGAGGCTGCCGGGCCGTGTGTGTCTTCGAGCGTGACAATCTCGTAGCTGGCACTGTAGGTATTGGCGAGGTTCTCCAATTCCGCGTCGAGTCTGTCACGGCGTTCCTCGATCGGGCCGAGCTGTGCGGCGTGGTCTGGGTCGCTCCGTGTCTGCGTGGCGACGGCTGAATCCGTGAGACCGACGATGACGTGGCCGTCGCCGGTCCCGTCGTGGCTCGCCGTCTGGAACGCGGTATGTAACAGCGCCCGGTGGCCGTTGTGAATTGGGGTGAACGTTCCCCCGAGGATTGCAATCCGTTCGTTTCGAGTCACAGTTCCGTTATACACGGTCGATTGTCGTATACGTACTGGTTCGGACCGAAGGCAGGGTTCATGTCCTCCCAGCTCAAAGGGTGGGTGCGTGCCCTAGTCCCCGCCAGAGTAGACCCATACGGGTGCAATGACGCGCGGCGAACCCGGGCACGCGACAGACCGGACGACAGTGTCCATCGATTCGGAAAACGCCCGCACGAGGGTTAGCCGGCTGACGCGGCACGCCGCCAGGGATGATGCCGGTCGTTAGTGTTTCGGGCGTACATTTTCCGCGAGACAGTGAGCTTCTTGAGCCGGTGGCCCGAACAACAAAGACGGTGTATCCGTCGATGAGACGACCCTCGGAGTGCCCGAACTGTGGTATCAGCTGGGAAGGCCACGAGCCTGCTGAGGCACAGGTCAAACCGACCGACGCCGAGCGCTTCGAGATAGCGTACTACACCGAGACGGAGTCCGGAGCGTGGCGATGTCTTCGGTGTTCACACGTCACGACGGGCGATTGAGACCAGACTGCTACACGTTGTTTGTGGGCTTCGTGTACCAGAACGCGAGTGCGATAAGCACGCCCTGAAGCGGCAGTCGTCCCCAGCGGACGAGTGCAGACGGGTCGCCGCCGCCAGACAAGCCTTCGATGACGACGCCGCTTGTTGCCATGTAGATGTTCGCCGGGTAGATTGCGAGCAACAGCGCTACCGTTCCCCAGGCCGCATACTGTCGGGTTCGGGGAACCAACAGCCCAACTCCGACAGCAATCTCTGCGAGTCCTGAGAGATAAACCAACGCGAGTGGAAACGGCAACAGCGGCGGAATAATCTGTGCGTAGAGGTCGGGAACGACGAAGTGAAGGATGCCAGCGACGACGTAGGCCGGTGCCATCACGTAGAGTATCGGGCGCTTGAGGCGACCGAGGATAGAACTCATTATCTACGGTAGGGCAGACAGGAACGAAATGGTTTCGTCTGCTGGTGTGCGTCAGAAGTCGTCGATAGATTGCCTTCCTGGCGAAAGCAACAGGTGGGTCCGCCCCCAATCGAAACACACAGTAGTGACGATGTTCCAACAAGATTCATGGGACTGCTGGCCGAGTACGAGATTACCTGCGAGGGGTTGCCGTTTGTCGCTGTCGCCAAAGAGGTTCCTGAGACGACCCTGGAGCTCAAATTTCACCCGAGCGAGAGCCATTACACGGCCTTTCTCGTCCGCGTAACCGAGGGGCCTGCCGACGCGGTCGAGCAGGCGTTCGAGGCGGGAGCGTTCGTCGCCGACTACGCTCCTATCGAACGCGAGGATGCCACGCCGTGTTACCGGGTCGAGCCGGCGATATCGATATCGATGAGAGACCAGCTCGGCGACTACGTCGATGACGTGACCGAACTCCAGGCGCTTGCGGCCGCCGACGCCGATATCAAGGGAATTCGAGTCACCGCCACCGGCTGGATTCAAAGCGGCTGGTTTGCCGACCGGGAGACACTCGACAGCTTCCGCTCGTTCTGGGAGCGAAACGGCAGATTCCAGCTGCGCCGGCTGACTCCCGCCGCCGACGCGGGTGACGCAGACGCCGGTCTCACCGACCGCCAACGCGAGGCGCTGTTGACCGCCAACGAGATGGGCTATTTCGAGATTCCCCGGACGGCCTCGCTCGAAGATGTCGCCGACGAGCTGGAGATTACCGCCTCCTCGCTCTCCGAGCGGCTCCGGCGTGCCCACTCACATCTCATCGACACTGTCGTCTCCTACAGTATCGACTAGCAACACGCCGCCCGTCTGGCCGTATATAAACGGCCTCACGGCTGAGAGAAGCAGCTACCCGGCGGTCTCTCGAATGAGGTTCTGGTATGGTAGAATCTCAGAACCGAACAGAGACGGAACTCGCAATCGATGCACAGGACGTTCACGTGACCTACGCCGATGGGACAACGGCCGTTCGCGGGGCAACCCTCCAGGTCGAGCGCGGGGAGTTTTTCGGCTTTCTCGGACCGAACGGCGCGGGAAAGACGACCTCAATCAAGACCCTCGCGACACTGCTTCACCCGACGGACGGCTCGGTCCGCATCAACGGTTACGACACGGTTTCGGAGCCACAGGCGGTCCGCGAGTCAATCGGCTACATGGCCCAGGAGACGAGTATCGACAGAGAACTCTCACCCCGGGAGAACCTCCGACTCACCTGCGAACTGTACGGGGTTCCCGAGTCCGAACGTGAGGGGCGAATCGAGGAACTGCTCGAGCTCGTCGGCCTGGGTGACGTTGCAGACACGCGCTCGGAGAAGTTCTCCGGCGGGATGAAAAAGCGCCTCGACGCCGCGACGGTCCTGGTCCACCAGCCGCCGGTCGTCTTCCTCGACGAGCCGACCACCGGTCTCGACCCCGAGGCACGACTTCGGCTCTGGGAGTACTTCGAGCGAATCAACGACCAGGGGACGACGGTGTTTCTCACGACGCAGTACCTCGAAGAGGCCGACCAGCTCTGTGATCGGCTCTCGCTCCTGCAGGATGGACAGGTCATCGCGACCGGCCGGCCGGAGGAGCTCAAATCCGACGTCGGCGTCGATGTTATAGATCTGACACTCGCTGACGCCGATGAGAACAAACACCGCGCAAAACAGCTCCTTCAGCGTCTCGACGCGGTCGAGGGTGCGACCGTCGCGACGACCACCGCCGGCGTGACAGTCCGGTCCCCGGCGGTCCGGGGGGCGGCTAACGAGGTGTTTGGCGCACTCGACGACGCCGGTATTACCGTCGAGAGCTTCGATATCCACTCGCCGACGCTTGACGACGTATTCCTCGCGCTGACCGATGACTCCACGGAGGAGTCGCCGACGACTGGAATGGCCTCGCTCGGGACGGAGGTGACACAATGAGCGACCGGTCGGCTGCGGTGCAGAAAGCGTCCGGGAACGGTCCAGCGACCGACGTTCGGGTCAGCTTCAAGCGCTGGCTCGTCAAGACCGCTCGCAACCCCTACGTGACCTTCACGTCGCTCGTCCAGCCGGTCATCTTCCTCGTCCTCTTCGTCGAGGTTTTCGGGGCCGTCTCTGAGGGTGCTCTCGCCGAGGTGTTCGCCGACGATATCAGCTACGTCGCGTATCTGACGCCGGCTATCGTCATCATGTCGACGCTGTCGTCGGCCGCGGTCTCTGGTATCGGCCTCGTCGCCGACATGGAGGAAGGAATGTTCGAGAAGATACTCGTCTCGCCGATGAACCGAAGCGCGATGTTTCTCGGGAAGGTCCTCTCGGAGGTCGCGCGCATCGTCGTCCAGAGCACCATTATCCTGGTGCTCGGCTACGTCCTCCTGGCGGTCAAGACGGGCGCGTCCGTCGACGAGTACATCCAGACCGGGCTCGCAGGATTCCTCGGCGTCATCGCCGTCACGGTCGTCTTCGGCGGGGTCTTCATGGCGTACTCGAACATCGTCGCGCTGGTGACCCGCGACCAGGAGGCGACGATCATGCTCGCCAACCTGCTCACGTTTCCGCTGGTCTTCGTTTCGAGTGCCTTCCTGCCGCTGGACGTGTTGCCGGGCTGGATAGAGACCGCCGCGGTGGTCAATCCGATCACCTACGGCGTCGACAGTATCCGTGCGATCATGCTCGGTGAGGACGTGATGACCGTCATCGACGTGACGGCCTTCGGCGGACTGTGGAACACGGTCGTGCCCGCGGTTGCCGTCCTGACCGGCTGTCTGCTCGTCCTCGGTGGATTCGCCGTCCGGCTGCTCCGACGCGCCGCCAGGGCCGACGTCCAATCCTGATTGGTGTGAGTCTGTACCGTCGTGGCGACCCAACCCACCGTCCTGTGAAAGGATGAGTCACCCGCGGTACCGCCAGCCGACGAACAGCCCGGCGGTGAGACAGAGCAGGAGGACCGACTCGATGCGTCCGCCACTCGCCACGAGATAACAGAGGCTCGCTGCGATGCCCATACCGAAGATTTGGGAGAGCGAGAGCCGCGGACCGCACTCCTGGAGACCGACTGCCAACACGACAGCACCCAGAGCGACGCCAGCGACCACGTCGACGAGATAGTGGACGCCGAGCGCGACTCGGCTGGCGCTAACGAGCGCGACAACCACGCCCGCGACACCGAATCGCTGTCGTCGCGTCCCGACGGTCAGAACCACCGCAAGTCCGAGATACGCGACCGTGACACTCGTCGCGTGGCCGCTCGGAAAGCCGTATCCGGTCGCATAGGCCGCCCCCTCGTAGAGCGGTTCGAGAACGTCCGGGAGCAGCCCCGGGTCGAACCACTCCTCGTTCGGGCGAGGTCGCTCGAAGATGTGCTTGAGCGTTCTGTAGAGGCCGATAGCAACCGCCAACATCCCACCGACGGCGAGAATTCCCTCCCGACGCTCTCGCTGTGTCACGACAAGTGAGATCAACAGAAGCGTCAGAAACCAGGCGTCACCGAGCTGTGTGACGAGTGCAGCCACCAGCGCCACCCAGTCCGGAAGCGTCGTCTGGATGATGTCGACAGCACCGACTCCTCGCGCCATACACTCGACACTCGGTATCGGTCAAAATAACGGTGGCTGTTTGCCGTCGTCTACTCCTCTTCGATTTCGTCGTCCTCCTCTGCCCGCATTTCGAGCGACCGTACCGCCTCCTCGGGCGACATATCGACCGCGGCCGGCACCGGCCCCGACCGCTCGGACCCTGCGCCGGTTGTCATCAGCAGGCCCATTCCCTGCCGCACCGAGAGGTCGACCTCGTGAATCTCGTCTTCGGGGACGAGTACGAGCCGCCCGCTCGCAGGGTTGGGGCTGCTCGGTAGGAAGACGTTGTACACTGTCGAGCCGGCGACCTCACTGACCTGTTTCGGGCTCTCGCTCGTGATGAGGCCGATTGTGTAGACGTTCTTCCGTGGGAACTCGACGAGCACGAGACTGTCGTAGGAGGTCTCGGCGCTCGAAAACGACTTCGAAATCTGGCGGACAGTGCTGTAGACCGTCCGGAAAATCGGAATGAGCGTGACCGACCGCCCGAGACTTCCGAACAGGCGCTGACCGGTCTTTCTCTGGGCGATGAATCCCAGCGTCGTAATGAGGAGCACGATCAGCAGCGCCGCAATTACCCGAGCGATTATTTCGACGTTCGCTGTATACGATTCCAGGCTCGTCCCCTGAACGACGGGGTCGACGAGCTGGAATGCGAAGCCGCTCAACAGCTGTAAGACATACAGCGTGATGACAAGCGGTGTGACGAGAACGATGCCGGCGATAAAGCTGTCTCGGAGGCCGCCCCTGAGTGACATATCAGGTAGCACGCAACCGCCGTTTAATAAAGGTGGTTGTGAGCGAACTGGCACGACCGCCCCGTCATAGTGATTAGTGCGGTAATTTTCAGACCTGGTTCAGAAAGTCGGCTGTTTCACGTTCTGAAACACAAAACGAGCGACGGTGTGGCGGTAACGACTCGCAATAATCACTATCAGCGGAGATAGCCGAGGTCTTCGAGCTGTTCTTCGAGATTCTCGTCGATATCTGCGCTCTGTTCGGTCACGATGTCGCTGTCGGTCAGGCGGCCGTACTCCTCGGCGACTCTGTCGTGTTCGTCGGTCGAGACGACCGTTGCCTCTCCGGGAGCGTCGATGTCGACTGTCACGAAGTGGTCGTCTTTCTGTGCGTACTTGCGGACGACGCCGTCGTTGTTCTCGTAGACCGCCCGCCACGGACCGACGTAGGTCTCGATATCGTCGATAGAGCTGTATTTGGGAAGCTTCGCCTCGGGAAGCCGGAACGTCGACGTGAGCGCCACATCGCGGTCAGTCAATGGGTCCTCGGCCGTCCCCTCGACTGCGGCCCGGAACAAAGCCGGCGTATCAGTCAGTGACACAACGGAATCGACGACGCGGCCGTCACGCTGGTCGGGATAACTGACGACGAAAGGGACGTGGGTCAGGGCCTCGTGGACGCTCCATTTGTGGTCCTGAACGCGGACCCCGTCGATGAGGCGGCTGTGTTCGCCGAAGGCTTCGCCGTGGTCGCTCGTTATTACCACGAGCGTATCATCGAGCGAGTCGCGGGCCTCCAACTGTTCGACGAGGTTCTCGACGACGGTGTCGGCCTGTCGGATAGTGCCGTCGTAGAGGTCTTCGAGCGCTTCCAGTCGGTCCCAACCACTGCCGTTGAGCGTCTCCCAGATGCTCGGTTTGTCCTCGCGTTGAATCCGCCAGCTCTCCTCGTCTGCCCACTCGTCGAACTCGGCTTGTGGCTCGTACGGCGAGTGGGTGTCCATCAGGTTGATACAGGCCGCCCAGGGGCCGTCCTGTTCGGCCTCCCAGTCGAGGAAGGCATCGGTAAAGGCCTTGCCGTACAGCGTCTTGTACCCGGATCCTGGCTCCGGACTCTGTTCGGTGTCACCGGCAAGCCCGCCGACCCGTTCTTTCGCGGTGCCGTAGACGCTGCCGAGCGGGCCCGTGGGGAGAGAGCCGAGACGCTGCGTCAGCCTGGAGACAGCGTCGTACCACCTGAAGTAGACGCGTTTGAGCGCCGAGCCGTCAATTTTGTTCTCCAATCGTTCGGCAAGCGGGTACTCTGGCTCGTGTTTGTACTCGAAGGCGTCGCCAAGATTCGAGGCGTTCGAGACGATGCGGTTGTTCGTGAACAGTCCTGTCGCGTAGCCGTACTCGGACTGGAGCTCGCGCCAGACTGTCCGGTCGAGAGAGATCTGTGCAGTGTGTTCGAAGGCTTCGTGTTCCTCGACGTGGGCCCCGGTGAACATGCTCACGTGGCTTGCGATGCTGTGGATGCTCGGGGCCCTGGCCTGGGTGTAGACCGTCGACCGGTCGGCGAACTCGGAGAGAAACGGCGTCGTCGTCCGGTCGTAGCCGTGGAGGCTGGTGTTCTCGGCCCGAACGGAATCGAGGATGACGAGCAGGATGTTGTTCCGTTCGTTCACGCCAGAAGCATCGCCACCGCCGCCCATAAGCGCACGGATTCCGTGGACGAGGCCAGAACAGTGTCGAAACGTTATTTGTGCTTCTGGCCCGAGTTTTGCCTAATGGAAGGGTCCGATACATGAAGCGACGGCAGTTTCTCAGCCTGAGCGCGGGCGCTGGGATGGTGGGTCTGGCTGGCTGTACGCTCGGCACGGGAACGGACAGCCCCAAAAACGAGGGGCCGACAGTCGCCCTCGAAGAGGTCGTCACGGGCGTGACTTTCCCAACGGGGATGGTCTTTCTTCCGGGCGGCGACCGCCTCATCGTCGAACGTACCGGACAGGTCCTCCGACATACAGACTCCGGGCTCGCGCGGGAGCTGTTCGTCGACGTGAGCGACCGGATGGCCGAAGTCGAGGGCGAGCGCGGTCTGGTCGGAATCGCACTCCACCCCGACTTCACCGAGAACCGACGGCTGTTCCTGCGGTACAGCGGCCAGCTCCCCGACTCGATGTCGGCTGATGACTACTCTCACCTCGGCGTGCTCGCGGAGTTTCAGGCAAACGAAGAGCTGACTGGCGTCGTCGAGGACTCCGAGCGCCGGATACTCGAAGTGCCCGAGCCCGGTCCGATGCACAACGCGGGAGCGCTCTCCTTTGGCCCGGACGGCTACCTCTATGCCGCCTTCGGTGACGGCCAGCGGACCAGCTTCGAGGAGGGGAAATCGTGGTGGTACGACCAGGGACAGGCCGCACAGAACATCACCGGCAATCTGCTCGGCGGCATTCTCCGGCTCGACGTCGACAACACCGACGGCGACAAGCCGTACGCGGTTCCCGACGACAACCCTCTCGTCGGCGAAGAGGGACGCGACGAGTACTACGCCTGGGGCTTTCGCAATCCCTACAAAATATCCATCGACGACGGCCGGCTGTTCGTCGGCGACGTCGGTGAACACACCCGGGAGTCGGTATACATGGCAGAAGAAGGGGCAAACCACGGCTGGCCAATCAAGGAGGGGTCCTCGTGTGCGCCCTCGACCTCGATTGGACACTCGATAGCCGACAACCCACTCAACGTCTTCAACCCCAAGACATGGCAGGCACTGACAAACCGTGTCTCGCCGGTCAAGGCGTGTGCGACGCCGAAACACGCGAAAGGCGAGATAATCGACCCAATCGTCGAGTACCAGCGCTCTGGCTCGCGGGCAGTCACCGGCGGCTACGTCTACCGCGGCGACGGCATCCCAGAGCTACAGGGACAGTACGTCTTCGGCGACTACATGCAGCCGGCACCGCTGTTCGCGGTCGACCCCGACCACGACGGTGGACGACCATATCCGGTGCAAGAGCTCACCGTTGAAGGAACCGACAGCGGCCGCCTGAACAGCAACGTGCTCTCGTTCGCCCGCGACCCCGACGGCGAAGTCTACGTGTTGACGACGAACTTCCAAGAGGGAAGTGGACTCGTCCGTCGGCTCGTTGCGGCAAACTGAGCTTACTCGCGCAGTCGCGGCCCGAGAACCGTCGCGCCGACGACGTTGCCGATTCCACAGACGACACCCCAGACCGCGACCGCACCGACGACCAGCAGTGGGCTCCCGACCGCCGTGGCGACCGGCCCGCCGAAGGCCACGAGCGCGAGAATCAGGACCACGATTGGTGTGACGCTTGCGGCGACTGCCGGCGCGGCGGCCAGTCCGTCTCTGAGGCCTGTCCAGAGTCCGACGGCAAACAGCGGGAGGACGTACATCACGACGAGGGCGATGACCTGTGTCACGACACTGTCGACGATGAGACTGTCCCGGACGAACAGCACACCCGCGACCAGACCGAAACAGACCGCCATCGCGACGATGGTCGCGAGGGCTGGCAACGCGCCAAACCGCAGCAGATACTCCCTGTCGGTCTCTGTCCCGGGTCGGTGCCAGCGCTCGAACATAACGGAGGTTTGTGAGTTGGACTCTTTACTCTGCCGTCTCCCGATGAGCGGCTATGAGCTGTTCGACCGAGTTACTCGTGGCCGCTCACCGGGACGGGTTCGTAGGGCGCTTCAAGCCACTCGATGTCGCTATCCGACAGCGAGATATCCAGCGCCTCAACCGCCTCTTCGAGGTGTTCGATACTTGTCGTGCCGACAATTGGAGCGTCGACCCATTCCTTGTGGAGCAGCCACGACAGCGCAATCTGTGCCATCGTCGCGTCTTTCTCGTCGGCGAGTTCCTGGACACGCTCGTTGACCTCTCGGCCGTTGCCCGCGAAGTAGGGGTGTTCTCTGGCATACGAATCTGACTGGCCCCGTGTCGTGGCATCGAACTCCTCGTGGGGCCGCGCCAGGTAGCCCCGAGCCAGCGGACTCCAGGGAACCACGCCGATGTTCTCCTTGTCACAGAGCGGGAGCATCTCTCGTTCTTCCTCGCGGTAGAGCAGATTGTAGTGGTTCTGCATCGTCGCGAACCGCTCCAGACCGAGCCGGTCGCTCGTGTGAAGCGCCTCTGCAAGCTGGTGGGCCCACATCGAACTCGTCCCGACGTAGCGGGTCTGGCCGCGCCGAACAGTGTCATCGAGTGTACGCAGCGTCTCCGCGATTGGCGTCTGCTCGTCCCAGCGGTGGGTTTGATAGAGGTCGACGGTCTCCATCCCGAGTCTGTCGAGACTCGCCGACAACTCCTGTTCGATTGCCTTCCGAGAGAGGCCCCCGGAGTTGGGGTCATCCTCGTCCATCTGGAAGTAACACTTCGTGGCGACGACGGCCTTCTCACGGTGACCCGCAAGCGCGTCTCCGAGCACGCGCTCGGATTCGCCCTCGGAGTACATGTTGGCGGTGTCGAAGAAGTTGATGCCGAGGTCGAGTGCCCGTTCGATAATGGGGTAGCTCTCCTCGGGGTCGAGCACCCAGTCGCGCCACTCCGAGGTTCCAAAGCTCATACAGCCCAGGCAGATGCGGCTGACCTCCATGCCGGTCGAGCCGAGTGTCGTATACTCCATAGCCTACCCCTCGTGCCGAGCGCCCGAAAAAGTTGCCCGTAGCCGCCCATCTACAGGCTTTTATTCACCGTTGGCTAACACGGTGATATGACTGCACTATCTTTCGACGAGGACGGTGTCGATGTTGTCTATCAGGGGACGGATTTCCGCCTGGAGAAGGCACTTATCGAAGACGCCATCCAGAAAGAGTATCCGGACGTGACTGACCACGAGGTCCTCCAGATTATCGAAGACGACCCGTCGCTTTCAGGAGAGCCACGACGTGTCGGCGATATCCTGAAGTGAGCGTCAGGCAGCCCCCGGGACGACCTCGAAAACGGCCCAGAGGTAGTACCCCGAGACAGCGAACAAGATTGCGCCGGTGGCGCGGTTTATCGCGCTGCTGTAGCGCGCGAGAGTTTTCGTGACGCGCTGGCTAAAGGGCTGAGAGAGCAGTGCAAACGCCAACAGTGGCGTCCCGATGCCAAGCCCGAAGGCGAGAAAGCCGAGCATACTCTCGGCGTGTGTGTCATAGAGCACGGGCGTCCGGGCAAAAAACAGCGCAATCGTCGCCGGATTACAGGGGATGACGACGGCCCCAAAGAAGAAGCCGTAGCTGAACGCCGACACAGAGGGGTACCGAGACTGGGGCGGGTCGATGACAGGCAGCCGCGAGAACCGCTTCGGGTCGACCACCAACACGACGCCGACCAGCGCGAGCAGGCCGAATGCGAGCGGCGACACGTCCTCGACGACCGTGTTGACCGACTCCTCCAACACGAAGGTGAAGACAACACCGACGGTTGCCATGAACGTCAGGACACCGGCAACAACGAGCAGCCCGAGAACGGCAACCGGTCGGTTTCCGTCGTCACCGGTACTAGCGAGATACGCAATAAACGCCGGATACAACGGAATCACACAGGCCGCTGTCAATGGCGTCGCGACGCCCAGGGCGAAGTGTTCGGTCAGCCCTGCGAGTGTCATCGACAGTTCTCGTCGAGCGCAGACTCGATTTCGCTCGCCGAGACACCCTTGTCGAGTTCCGTCGTCGAGCCGTCCGGACAGACTAGGATGACCGGCGACTGCGGGGCGACAGCGACACGCTGGCCGAATTGGTCGACGAGACCGCGGGTCATCTCCGCGGGAGCGACCGCAAAGCGCCACCCGAACCCGTTCTCCTCGGCGTGGCTCCGCAGGTCGTCGGGGTCGTCGTTCTCGTCGATGGTGACATCGACGAAGGTAACGTCGTCGCCGTTTCTGTCGTAGGCGTCGGCGAGTGAGCCCTGTTGTCGCCTGCACGTCGAACACCACGTCGCGAACGTGTGCAAGACGACGGGCTGGTCGGTTTCGGCAATCGAGAACTCCTCGTCGGCCGTCGCGTCCATCAGGGTAACAGACTGCCAGTCCGCGCTAGAGCCGTCGCCTGTATCTGTGTCCCTGCCGTCGTCCGCGGTCGTGTCCTCGCCGTCGTCTCCGCCGCCGAGACAGCCAGCGAGTGCTGCCGTCGCGCCTGCCGCCAGAAGCACACCTCGCCGGGTCCGTTCGTCTGTCATTGTCCTCATTTTGTAGGGAGCATTCTAACTAACAGCGGGACTGTGCACCACAAGTGCACAGACGCCACGCGCGAGAGGCGGGGAGACAACCCGACAGGAGACCCGTGACGTTTTAATCGGAGACGCACACAGGGAGGGATATGACCACAGCCGGGGGAATCGTCGGCGAATTCTTCGATTTGAAGCGAGAAACAGACGCCGACCTGTTGGCGATGCAGTGCGGTGATTTCTACGAGTTCTTCGACGAGGACGCAGAGACTGTCGCCGAGGAACTCGACCTGAAGGTCTCACAGAAGTCTTCACACGGCTCGTCGTACCCGATGGCTGGCGTTCCAGTCGACGACCTCACGCCGTATCTGACTGCGCTCGTCGAACGGGGCTATCGTGTCGCGGTGGCCGACCAGTACGAGACCGACGACGGCCACGCCCGCGAGATTACCCGCGTCGTGACGCCAGGGACACTCATCGAGACCAGCGACGCAGATGCCCAGTATCTCGGTGCAATCGTCGCCGACGACGGCGACTACGGCGTCGCCTTCGCGGACGTTACGACCGGCCAGTTCCACGTGACCGAGTGCGAGGGCGACGGTGCGACTGACGAACTGCTGACGGAACTGTACCGGTTCGACCCGGTCGAGCTTCTTCCTGGCCCGACGATGCGTAACGACGACAGCCTGCTGGAGACGCTCCGCGAGCGGACGAACGCGACGCTGACGCTGCACGGTGCTGACGCGTTCGCACCTGGCCGTGCGCGCCACCGCGTCCGGGAGCACTTCGGCGAGGAGACGCTCGACAGCGTCGGCGTCGCCGACGAGGAACTCGGCATTCGGGCCGGAGGTGCAGTCCTGTCCTACGTCGAAGACAGTGGGGCCGGTGTGCTGGCGTCGGTGACCCGCCTTCAGGCCCATGGCTCCGGAGACCACGTCGAACTGGACGCGACCACACAGCGGAATCTGGAGCTGACAGAGACGATGCAGGGTGACCGGAGCGGGAGTCTGCTCGACACAATCGACCACACCGTAACCAGCGCCGGTCGTCGTCTGCTCGCGGAATGGCTGCGCCGGCCCCGACAGTCTCGCGGCGAGTTGCGAGAGCGCCAGTCCGCCGTCGCAGCACTAAGTGAGGCGGCGATGGCCCGCGAGCGAATTCAAGAGACCCTCGACGGTGCGTACGACCTCGAACGGCTCGCCTCACGGGCGGCCTCCGGCAGTGCGAACGCCCGCGACGTGCGCGCCGCCGCCGAGACGCTCGCCCTGCTGCCAGAACTCCACGCGATTGTCGCCGAGACCGACCGCCTGGCGGACTCGGCGCTTCCCGAAGCGCTCTCGCGGCCGGACCGCGAGGCGGCCCAGCGTCTCGCCGAGGAACTCGACGCCGCCATCGTCGACGACCCGCCGGGAACGGTCACACAGGGCGGCATCATCCGCGAGGGGTACGACGACGACCTCGACGAAATTATCACCCGCCACGAGGAGGCGCTGTCCTGGATAGACAGGCTGCCAGAGCGCGAGAAACAGGCACACGGCATCACCCATCTCTCGGTCGACCGCAACAAGACAGACGGCTACTACATCCAGGTCGGCAACAGCGAAGTCGAGACGGTGCCCGACGAGTACGAACAGATCAAATCGCTCAAAAACAGCGAGCGGTTCACGATTCCAGAACTCGACGAGCGCGAGCGCGAGATTCTCCGCCTGGAGGAACAACGTCACGACCTCGAACGCGACCTGTTCGAGGGGCTGCGCGACAAGGTTGCCCGGCGCGCCGAAACGCTCCAGGCCGTCGGCCGCGCGCTGGCGGAGGTCGACGTGTTCGCCAGCCTGGCGACACACGCGGTCAGAAACGACTGGAGCCGGCCCCAACTGTACGACGACAGTAGACTCGACATCGAGGCCGGCCGCCACCCCGTCGTCGAACAGACGACCGAGTTCGTCCCCAACGACGTACGGATGGACGACGACCGCTGCTTTCTGGTCGTCACCGGCCCCAACATGAGCGGGAAATCGACCTACATGCGCCAGGCCGCACTTATCACGCTGCTGGCACAGATTGGCAGCTTCGTACCGGCCCGGCGCGCCGAAATAGGTCTGGTCGACGGCATCTACACCCGCGTCGGCGCGCTCGACGAACTCGCACAGGGTCGCTCGACGTTCATGGTCGAGATGCAGGAACTCTCGAACATCCTCCACTCGGCGACAGACGACTCGCTGGTCATCCTCGACGAGGTTGGACGGGGCACCGCGACGTACGACGGCATCTCCATCGCGTGGGCGGCCACCGAGTATCTGCACAACACGGTCCGGGCGAAGACCCTATTTGCGACGCACTACCACGAACTCACCTCCCTCTCGGAACACCTCAGCCGCGTCGAGAACGTCCACGTCGCGGTCGATGGCGAGCCAAGCGGTGGCTCGGAGGACGTGACCTTCCTGCGGACGGTCAGAGACGGACCGACAGACCGGAGTTACGGCGTCCACGTCGCCGACCTCGCGGGGGTTCCTGGGCCCGTCGTCGACCGCTCCCGAGAGGTGCTCGCCAAACTGCGCGATGAGAAAGCAATCGAAGCCAGAGGCGGCGACACCGAGCCGGTACAGACGGTGTTCGACCTCAACTCCGGCCAGTTCCGCCAGGAGAGCGCCGACAGGGGAGCCGACACGGACGACGAGGAGGCAACTATGACCACGGCGGAACAGGAAGTCCTCGACGCCGTTCGGGAACTCGACGTAACCGAGACACCCCCAATCGACGCGGTCCAGAAGCTCAAAGAGTGGCAGCGCGAACTCGACGAGTCCTGAGAAACGCCTATATCTCCGGCACGTCAAAAGATAGCATGGTTTCGGAGACCGACAGGGACGGGACAACGTGGTACGAGTGTGACCTGTGCGGGCTCACCTTCGACAGCCGCGAGGAAGCAACCGAACACGAGAGTCGGTGCGACGCCGAAGAACCGTCGTACATCCAGTAGGTCAGGCAGTCAGTTCGTAGGCGTGTTCGGCGAACTGGTCTTCCTCGAAGACGAAGACTCGGCCGTCGACAAGGTCGCCGTCAACGTCGATTTCGTATCGCAGGTCGTTTCGCGTTGCCTCGACACCGGCAAACAGCGTCCGGGTTTCATTCTTGTCGAGAATGACACGACCCACGCCAGAGGATTCGAGAATGTCTCCTTCTGTCGTCCGCTCGTCGACGTAGAATAACACACCGCTTGTCTCTGATTCGTCTGTTACGAGGACGTGAATATCTTTTCCGGGTGCCGTCATGTGCGGCGTCGATTCGGGGTCTGGAACGCCATGATAGAAGACCTCTCTGTCGTCGAGATACTCGACGACGACGCCGCCGTCGACGAGCCGGACCGGGAGCGTTGCCGGCGCGACCTCAGAGAACGTTGTCATATCCGCCGCTACGGCACTGAGAGATAAAACAGCGTCCTTTGGCTACCGTGACGTTCTCATCCCAGTTCCTCGTCGGTCGGGAAGAGGCTCCGTTTGACGAGCCAGTAGACGACGCTGGCACCGACAATACCGGCCGCGAGCGCGACCGGCCCTGGGAGTTCGGGGAACTGCTGGAGGCTGCCGACGGCCAGCGCGAAGCCAGTGAGGATGGATGCGCCGACACCGACCATGTACTGCTGTCGTCTGAGGTCCCGAGACTGTGGCGTCACCTCTGGTGTCTCTGCCTGTTCAGGTGGGTCCTGCTCACGGTCCTGGGGCACCGCCTCGTCGTCAGCGTCGTCACCACTCTCGTCCTCAACACTCATTGCCGGCGGTAGGCAACCCCGTCAGAAGTGCGTTTCGTCGCTCACTCCATGTACGACGGGCGTGTCTCGTAGGCAATCGGGTCGCGCTCGCCGAGGCGCTGGAAGGCAGCCAGCCGATAGGCACAGGCGTCACAGGTCCCACAGGCGGGCTCCTCGCTGCGGTAACAGCTCCAGGTCTGATCGAAGGGGACGCCCAACTCCAGCCCGCGTCTGGCGATGTCCGTCTTCGAGTTCTCGGCGAAGGGCGCGACAATCTCGATTGTCGTCTCGGGCTTTGTTCCCGTATCGACCACGGACTGGAAGGCCTCAAAGAAGGCGGGCCGGCAGTCGGGATACCCCGAGAAATCCTCCGAGTGCGCGCCGATGAACACGGCCGAGCAGTCCCGCGCTTCGGCCGCCGAGACGGCCATCGAAAGCAGGTTCGCGTTCCGGAACGGGACGTAGGAGTCGGGCACCTCGTCGCTGTCCCGGTCCGCGTCGCTGACCGCCATCTCGTCGTCGGTGAGACTCGACGCGCCGAGGGTCGCGAGGTGGTCCGTCTCGACGCGGAGAAACGCCGCGTCGACGGCGTCAGCAAGCGACTTCGCACACTCGAACTCTTTGCCGGCGGTCTCCTGGCCGTAGGAGGTGTGCAGGAGATGTGGCTCGTAGCCCCGGTCGATTGCCTCGTAGGTCGCTGTCGCGCTGTCCATCCCGCCCGAAACCAGGACGACCGCGCCGGTCATCGAGTCTTGATGTCGTCTTTATCCTCGATAATCTGTGTTTCGGCCTCGCCGCTCGAGACCTCGTTGACGAGGTCGTAGAACTCGTTTTGGAGACCAGCCGGGAACTCGATGACGCCGACCCAGGAGCCGTCGGCCTGCCACTCCTCGTCTTCGAGGTCGCCGAACTCCCGGACTTTCGCCTGTCCGCTGCCCGCGTACTCCGGCGGGAGCTGTGTGGCGACGGTGACCGTCTCGAAACGAATCGGGATGACCGGCCGCAGTTTATCGAGTGCCTCGTCGACTTGGTTCTCGACACGCTCCATCGGATCGATGCGGAAGTCCGTCTCCTCCAGGGCGGACTCGATGCGCTCGGGGGGATGGGGGGCGTTGTCCATCTGTGGGTTGACCGCGTTGCGGGCAATCTGGTTGATGAGCGCTTTGCGCTTTTGTTCCTGCATCTCGCGGCGCTGTTCGGCCGTTATCTGTATCTCGCCGTCTTTGATAACATCGGGGATAATGTCGAGTGGCTCGGTCGTGTCGAACACCTCTTCGAGGGCGTTTTCCGGCGGCCGGTCACCGCTTGAGGCGTCCTCGAAGACATCCTCGGCCGCGATGACGTCTTCCAGCTCTCCGTCGAACTCATCGCGTTTGATGTCGAGTGCGGCGTCGGGGTCGACCAGTACCTCGAACCGCTGGCCGTGTGATTCGAGTCGCGCCGTGACTGCGTCGTCGAGTGAAATCATATTCGGATATTTTGGTGGACCGTTTAAATGTGTTTGTGAACAACTCTCCCGGAGCCGCTGGCTCGCTGACTGGGAGCAAGGACCGTCTACAGACAGAGCAGGTGCTCGTCAGTGTGAGAGAGCGGAAAGAAGTGAGAGGACTTACTCCTCTGTCTCGTCGTCGTCGCTATCCTCGCTCGCCAGCAGGTCGAACGATTCGAGGTAGTCGGTCTTCTCGTCTTCGGTAAGCTGGTGGAAGGTTTCGGTCTCGGCGTCGATCGTCGCCATGCCGATGCCTTCCGGCGTCAGCCCGCCGTCGTTGACGGAGGCAAGAGCGTCAAGCGCGAGCTCGATACCGCCGTCGAGGTCGGCGCTCTCGTCGTAGTTGTCTTCGAGGTACTCCCGGATTTCGCCGCGGTCGGAGCCGACCGCAAGCGCCTTCCACTCGTAGGGAGTCCCGGAGGGGTCGGTCTCGTAGAGCTTCGGTTCGCCGTCGGCGATGCCCGCGATGATGAGCGCGACACCGAACGGGCGTGCGCCGCCGACCTGCGTGTACTGCTGGATGTAGTCGGTGACCTCTTTGGTCAGCGTCTCGACAGCAATCGGCTCGCCGTAGCGGAGTTCGTTGACCTGGGTCCGGCGGCGAGCGAAGTCGATAAGCTGGCGGGCGTCGGCGACGTGGCCGGCGCTCGCGATGCCGATGTGGTCGTCGGCCTTGTGGATTTTTTCGACGCTGTCGCGTTCCATCAGCGGCGATCGAATGCGTTTGTCCACCGCCAGCACGACACCGTCGTTCGTTCGGACGCCGATACTTGCTGTGCCGCGCTTGACCGCTTCTCGCGCGTACTCGACCTGATAGAGGCGACCGTCGGGGGAGAAGATGGTAATTCCCCTGTCGTACGCCTGCTGTTGGTTTTGTCCCTGCATAGTTACTCGGTGTCGAGGTTCGTCGCGCCTACTGGTCCGGCCTCGGTCTCGATATCGATGCGTCCGTCTCGGACGACGCCAGACCGTTCCGTTCCGTCGAACACGACGTGTCTCTGCTTCGAGTCTATCGGTCCGCGACCCATATACTTTTCCTCACAGGCTCGGACCGTCCCGCTGGTTCCTCGGACGCACACGCCAACATCCACTCCCTCGACGCTGTCGAGACAGGCCACCACCGCTCGGGCCTTGTCGACACCGCCACGGCGCACGCGGACGACTGCGTAGCCGTCGCCGTCTGCGTGTTCGAACCGTAACACCGACAGGTCCAGGTTCGCGCTGCCGGTGTCCCCGAGCAGGTTCTGGGCACTGTACCAGAGCGCCCGCTGGAAGCTCTCGCGTCCGAACTCCTCGCCGGCCCACGTTTCGAACTCGACAGCGAGATACCGCCACCGCGGCTGGAGGTGTTTCGGAAGGTGTTTCATCGAACGGCACGCTGTGCGACCAGGACACCCACCTGTTCGTGGACCGGTTCGACGGCGGTAAGCGCAAAGCCAGCGTCAGTGAACGCATCGGCCAGCACGCCGACCGTCGCCGGGTCGTCGACCGCAGGTGAGTAGAAGGGCTCCTCGGGGTTCGGTTCGCCGAAGAACATCACGTCGCCGAGAACGACTCGGTCCGCACCAAGGTCACCCAGTACCGCGATTGTCTCGCGCTTTTCCTCGTCCGAGAGGTGATGCATCGCGAAGTTTGAAGTGACAATATCGACGCTGTCGGGAGCATTCGGCTCTCGGAATCGCCCTTCGCCGAACGCGATGTTTTCCAGGCCTCGCTCCGTGGCCTTGGCCCGTGCTTCGTCGAGCATCCCCTCACTGATATCTCGGCCGACGACCTCGCCGGCGTCTTCGGCCAGTGCCAGTGCGATAGCGCCGGTACCGGTGCCCAGATCGAGCACCACGTCCGCTGGCGAGGGGTCGGCGTGATCGACGACCAGCGAGACCGTCGCCTTGTACTCCTCGCTTTTGTTCGAGTCATACTCCGGGGCCTTCTCGTCGAACCGCTCGGCGTGGTCTGTGAGTGACTGTTTCATACGCCTCCGTTCGCTCCCCATCCAAATCAAGGATGCGACTGGGGATAGTTTGAATACAGTTCCAGGCCGACAGTAAGATGATAGATGGACGTACGCGATATTTCCGCTGGCGGTATCATGGGGGCAGGGTTCGTGTTGGTGGTGCTCCAGTTGTTCCAGGGAGTACAGCAACTCGACGGATTCGAGGGGACAGACCTCTATGTCGTCTTCGCAGTCGAGACGCTGCCCTTCGTCGTCATCAGCATGGCGTTGATGTACGTCGGATCCTGGCTGTTCACTGGGTCAGAAGTCGACGACGAACTGCCACGTGTCGTCGCCTGGGCCGCCGGGAGCGTGGCGCTGTTTGGCTCTCTGGCTGCCCTACTGGTGTTCAGCCTGCAGGTGACACTCGCCGGGGAGACTCTCGAACAGGCACCGTTTGTCGTCGTCAACCTCGTCACTGTCGGCGCACTCGCCGGCGTGCTCGTCGGCATATACGACGCCCGCAGCCGCATCCACCAGCGCGACCTCGAACACGAGCGCGACCGCGTCGAACAGTTCGCGAACAAGGCCGCCGATATCAACAACTACGGCCGGGCACTCAACCGCAGCGAGTCTGTCGAGGAAATAAGTTCGCTCTGTCTCGAAGCGATGCAGACGTTCCTGGGGCTGACAGACCTCGTGTTCGCCGTCGTCGACGAAGAGATACAGCTCGTCGACGACACGACTGTCGGTGTCGACCAGGCAGTTCTAGGAGACCTGATAGAGCGGTCCCACGACCAGGAACAGGCAACCGCGGTCAGCCACGATAGCCCGGACGCTATCACGTTCAACGTGACCGACAACGCCGAGGGCACGTTCGTCGTCGTCGCACTGCTCGACGAGAACGGTCTCGGAGAGGAGGATGTTCAGCTCCTGGAGATGCTGGTTGCCCACATTGCGACGGCACTCGACCGGGTGCATGGAGGACAGATACGCACGAGCAACTCGTCCTGACGGCCGAAGTTGTTCTTACTATTGATAACTTGAAGCGCCGATTGATATAATATCACCCCTTGGGAAAGGAAAATTGCCTGCACTCAGCTATGGGGGGTGTGGCACCGATCACGCCGGACAGGCGACCGTTTTTTATTGCTCTGTTGGGAGTATCAACGCGTCACAGAGTCCATCGACGCCCGACTCGGCGCGTATCTGGCGCTGTCGTTGTGCGCCGCTGCCTTTCTCGTAAAGTGTCCACAGCGAGGGAACGTCGAGTCGGTCGGCCTCGCGTTCGACGAGCCTCTCGATTGGGACGGCCTCCTCGAAGGACCGGTCGAGCAGGGCCGCATTGTGACCGTGTCGCAGCGCCCGCCACTTGTTCTCGTCGAGCAGTTCTCGGCGGTGCTCACGGCCGGCTTCGCCGTCTTCGTACCGTTCACAGAGATCAATCACGGCGGCGTGGATGTACTCGACGAAGGCGGCGACCCGGTCGGGGTCGTGTTGGCCGTCGGGGACCCGCACCTCGACGGTTCCGTGGCCGGTGTGTGGGCGAACGTCGTACCACAGTTCGCCGCGGTCGTCTATCGAGTCCGTTTCGAGCATCGCCGTCTCGAAGGCTTCGAACTCCTCGTAGGAGTCAAACGCCGTCGGCACGCCGGTGTTCGGAAGCCCCTCGAAGATGCGGGCGCGTGCCGACTGGAGTCCCGTATCGAACCCGTTCCAGTACGGTGAGTTGACCGAGAGCGCGAGCATGAGCCCGAGATGCCAGCGAATCTCGTTTGCCACCCAGACGGCCTTCTCGGGGTTGTCGACCCCGACGTGGACGTGCAGCCCAGCGGTCGTGTTCCGGTGTTGGGTGTACTGGATGCGGTCGAGCTGTGACCGGTAGCGCGGCTTCTCGGCGTGTTCGAGTTCCCGCCACCGCGCAAGAGGATGTAGCCCAGCCCCAGCAATCTGGAAGCCGTGTCGCGTTGCGTGTTCGACCAGCGCCTCACGAACGGCGCGCAGACTCTCGTTGGCTGCGCTCACACGCTCCAGCCGAGGGGTCTGAGTCTCGATGACGCACTTGAACAGCTCGTGGTCCAGACGACCGTCGAGGAGCTCCGGTGGGTCACTCTCGTAGACCAGTTCGTCGCTCCCGGCGGTCGGCCGTCCGGCCTGGTCGACGACGTAGAACTCCTCCTCGATACCGAGGGTCCCCATCCGGCTGAAGTTGTCGGCATCGCCGCGTTCCATCTGCCGGTGGATTGGACTCGGTGACGCTAAAGTATTCCCCTTACAGAAGCGTATGCGTACCGAGCACACGACCGTAGCGGGCGTGCTGTTGCCCGATTGTCTTATTCGTCGTCGACTCGCCGGACGCCCGGCTGGACGAAGGCATCAGACCCCCGGTGTCTGTTGCGCTCGGCCAGGCGGCCCCACTCGGCGAGTCCCTCCTGAATCTGTTCGGCACTGAATCCGACAGCCTCGCCGACGGCCTGGAGCTCCCGGGGTGCCCGAAGCCCGAGGTGTGACTGGGCATCAGCACTGACGACGTAAGGCACGTCGTAGTACTCGACAATCTCCCGGAGCTTTCGGAGGTCTCCGAGCGTCTGTACGCGGGTCCCACCCGCGTCCCGCAGGACGCCCCGGAGAGAGAACTCGACTCTGACACCGTGGTCGACTGCCTCCTGTGCGAGCACGTGGTTGAAGTCGCCGTCGCCGGCCATCGGATGTGCGAGCACGTCGACGGCGGACTGCTCGACGGCAAATCGGTTGAGTTTCGGCGTCCCACCGTGGACGGCCACGATTGTGGTATTCTCGCGGTGTGACCCGATGTAGCCACTCGCCGTACTCGGGTCATCGGCGCGGATTTCGACGCCGGCAACCACGTCGATATCGTACTTCTCGGCAACGGCGTCGGGGTCGTACGACGCTGGCTCCGAGCCGTGGTTACGAACAACCACGCCGTCGAAGCCGTACTCGCTTGCCGTCAGCGCGTGTCGCGCGACCGTACTGGTGCCGTCGGGATGGGCATGGATTGCCTCGTACATATCACAGGGATTCGAGGACGGACTCCATGTTGTCGACCGCGTGTTCTTTCTTCGCGGGATAGGCCTCGACTTTCGCTCGGAAGGTGATACCGTCGCCGCGTTCGACGTCACCGTTGAACGCGGCCTGTTTCGACAGCGTCAGGAAAAACTCCGTGTTCTCGGTCACGCGCTCATCGAGTTCGTCTTCGACCTGGGAGAACTCTGCGTCAGGCAGGTCTCCGAGCGCATTTAAGACGGTCCGCATCCCGTCTGCGTTCTCGACACGCGCCGAGAGTATGAGTATCCGGTCCCCGTGATGACCTGTCGAGTCGGCCCGCGTTATTTCGAACTCTTCCGGAAGCAACAGCCGGAGAGCGTCTTCGACCCGTTGGTCGTCCTCCGTGGCATAGCAGAACGTCCGGAGGTCGATGTAGTGAAACGGGACCGAAGACATACTGCGTTAGTCCTCGTCTTCGGCGGCTTCAAGCGAGTCGGCAGGGATGCCGTGTTCCTTGCCGTCCTCGAAGGAAACAGTGTAGTTCTCGTCGCCGAACATCGTCTCGGAGATCTGTGTGATTTCGCCGGCCTCGCCGTCGTAGTCGCTGTGCTCGTCTTCAAGTACAACCGTATCGCCTTTCTCGAAGCTCATGTTCCCGAGTTGCCCGTGCCAGAATAAAAAGTGACTGATACAGACCGCCGGAAGCGAGGGTCTGCCCAACCTCGATATGACAGCAGCGGTGTGTCGAGAGAAATAGCAGCCCTACTACTAAATGGACCCCTCTCCAACGACCGATATGTCGCGGACCCTCCAACAGCACCTCTCGCTCGCAGGACGGCTTGCCGTCGCGTCTATCGTTGTGGGTGCTGTCTCGGTGACTATCGCCGTCACCGCAGCATTCCTCACAGGACTAGTAATCTGTGTCGGCATCCTCTTTGCCGGGTTTCTCCTTGGACTCCTCCTGGCACCGGTTACCGACAGCGCGTCGGTGCTCGGTGTGTTGTCATTCAGCACCAGCCAGTGGCTTGCCGTCATCCTCGGAAGTGGATTACTCGTCGCACCGCCGCTGTATCTCAGGACCGCCAGACGGAATATTCAGCTGTTCGAGACAGAACTCGGCACGGCCGGCACCCCAGCGAAAGACCGCCATCCGGAGATTGCAGCCATATGTCAACAGCTCGCACAGCAGACGGACATTCCCGCTCCTGATATTCGTATCGTGAACCGCCGTCGACCGGAGTCGTACTCGCTTGCGGACGGTTCGGGAGGGACTATCGTTATCTCGCGGGGTGTTATCCGACAGCTCGACCGCGAGGAGGTGCGAGCTGTCCTGGCACACGAGGTGAGCCATCTGGCCAACGGCGACACACACGTTCTCCGGTGGCTTCTCGTTCCGATGCTCGTCGCAGAGCACCTAGGCCAAAACGAACGGCCGAGCCTGGGGGAGGGCCATCTGATAGTCGGCCTCGGGTACGTGGTTCATCTCTTCGCCTGGGCGTGTGTCCGCCTCGTGACGACCGTCCAACTATGGCTCTGCCAGTTCGGCATCGCGTTACTCTCTCGGGGCCGCGAGTTCGCCGCCGACGCCGCCAGCGCGCAGTTGACCGGGTCACCGTCGTCACTGGCAAACGCACTTCGGAAGCTCGACGATGCCCGCAGTCGTCCCAGCAGAGACAAACGCGATTTCATGCGCTCTGCCGGGGTGTTAGATATTCTGCCGGTCGAACGCCGCACCCTTGGCGACGGACCGTTCCGGACGCACCCGAAGACTGAGGTCCGTATCTCCCGTCTCGAGTCGCTCGTCAAAGCGGTTGAGAGCTGACTAGCGCTCCTCACGGGGCGTCCACGTCCGGCCGTGCGTCCCCGTATGCCGGCTCCGGGGCCGGATGATGCGGTTGTCCGCGAGCTGTTCGAGAGAGTGAGCCATCCAGCCACCGACCCGTGCAGCGGCGAAGGTGGTCGTAAAGAGGTCGCGCGGAATCCCGACGCCGTTGAGGAGGGCAGCGGTGTAGTACTCGACGTTGGTCTCAAGCGAGAGGTTGGGGCGCTCCTGTGCGAGCACGTCGGCAGCCGTCCGCTCGAAAGTCGTAACAGTCTCGAAAAAGTCCGAGTCGCCCGACTCGCCGTAGAACCGTTCGGCGGCCGTCGAGAGAACCGCCGCACGCGGGTCCCGGACGTCGTAGACACGGTGGCCAAAGCCCATCAGCCGCTCGCCGGCGTCGAGCGTGTCTCTCACGTGCGCCTCGGGTTCGCCACGCTCGTGGACCTCCTGGAGCATATCCAACACGGGGCCGGGTGCGCCGCCGTGGAGCGGTCCCTTGAGTGTCCCGACCGCGGCCGTCGCCGCCGAGATCACGTCCGACTCCGTCGAGACGACGACTCGGGCGGTGAACGTCGAGGCGTTCAAGCCGTGGTCAACGACCGTATTCAGGTAGGTTTCAACTCCGCGAACTGCGGCCTCGTCGGGCTCCTCGCCGTTGAGCATGTAGAGGTAGTTCGCTGCGTGGCCCAGTCCAGGGTCGGGATCGACTGGCTCGGCTCCCCGTCGGTACCGCCAGTACGTCGCGATGACCGTCGGGACGACTGCAATGGCGCGTTTTGCTTTCTCTTCAGGGGCGTCCCCGTCGTCTCCGAGCGTCGCGGCGGCGAGACCCATTCGAAGGGCGTCCATCGGCGGCTCCTCCTCGGCGGCGGCCTGTTCGAGCAACGCCCGGGTCTCCTCGGTTATCCCGCGACGCGTCGCGAGTTCGTCCCGGAACGACTCGTACTCCGCTGCCGTCGGGAGACGGTCGTTCAACAGCAAAAACAGCGTTTCTTCGTAGGTCGCGTTCGTGGCGAGCTCCTCGACGGGGAAGCCGGCGATGAACAGTTCCCCGTTTTCGCCATCGATGTCGCTGAGTCGCGTCTCCGCGACGGTGATGCCTTCGAGACCGCGATGAATCTGTTGGCTGTCCATGACATGGAGTACCCCTCTTATTCATTTAACACCTTCCATTAACTGAGAACGGCAGCCAGTCCCGAAGCACCTCTTCAGCCGGTCCGAAACGAGAAATCGAGCGCCGAGGCGGAGTGAGTCAACGAGCCCATCGAGATGATATCGACTCCGGTGGCGGCGTAATCGGGAACGTCTTCGACGGTGATACCGCCGCTCGCCTCCGCGAGCGTCTCTTCGGGAAGCAACTCGACGCCGCGCTCGACGGCGGCAGGTGAGAGATTGTCGAAGAGCACGATGTCGGCACCGGCCGCGGCCGCGCGCTCGCCGTCCTCGGGTCGTTCGACCTCGACGTCGATCTTGGTCGCAAACGAGACGCGGTCGGCGAAGTGTTCGATTGCTCCTTCCAGCCCCATCTCCGCGATGTGGTTGTCCTTGACCATCACCATATGCGAGAGGTCCAGCCGGTGGCTGTCACCGCCGCCGGCGACGACGGCGCGTTTCTCGACGCCGCGTAGTCCTGGTGTCGTCTTGCGTGTGCCAGCGATGTCGACACTGTCGGAAGCCTCGCGGGCGGCGTCGACAGCCCGCCGTGTCCGGGTCGCAATACCCGAGGCGTGGCCGGCGATGTTGACCGCGACGCGCTCGGCTCGAAGCACGTCGGTAGCCGCTCCCTCGACCTCGAGGACAGTCTCGCCGGCCTCGATAGCGTCACCATCGGAGACCCCGAGGTCGACGGAGCCGTCGAGATACTCGAAGACGCCGGCTGCGGCGTCGAGTCCCGCGACCACGCCGGCCTCCTTGGCGACGAGGCGGCCGGTCGTCTTGCCGGGTACCTCGTTGGTCACGTCGTGGTGGCCCAGGTCCTCGCGGAGCCACCGCTCGATTTGCAGTTGCGTGACCGGCATCGTTACGAGTCAGGTGCCGCCTCCGGCGTTCGCGTTTCGGCGTCGGTGAGGTAGTGACAGCCGACAGACTGCTCGTTTTCGGCCGCGGCCCGCGCAATCAGCAGCGAGACAACCGACGCTGACCGGAGTTCGTACAGCGACCGCGAGGTACGGGTGCGGACGTAGGCGTCGACCTCTCCCTTGAGGCGTCGGAGCACGCTCTGTGCGCGTTTCAGGCCGTCGGTCGAGCGTTCGATGCCGACCTGTTCATCCATCACGCGCTGGAGGCGGTCGAGCTTCTGGCGGGCGAAGTTCGACGGCAGTTCGGGGTCCCGTTCCAGCAGCTCCGGCGGTTCGATGCGTGAGATTTCGCTTCCAGTGGCATCCTCGCCGGCTCGAAGCCCCCAGACAAGCCCTTCCAGCAGCGAGGTGCTCGCGAGACGGTTCGCGCCGTGGACGCCAGTACAGGAACATTCGCCGACCGCATAGAGGTCCGTGAGGCTGGTCCGGCCGTACTCGTCGACGGCAACCCCGCCACAGAGGAAGTGCTCTGCGGGCGAGACCGGGATTCCCTCGGTCCAGTCGATGCCGCTGTCCTCACATTTGACCGCGAGTTCGGGGAAGTAGCCCGCGAAATCGAACGTCGAGACATCAAGGTAGACCTCGCCGGTCTCCTCTCGTTCGGTCTTGACGGCACGGGCGACCGCGTCCCGGGGCGCAAGTTCGGCGTCCTCGTGGTAGTCGGGCATGAACCGCTTGCCGTCGGCGTTACGCAGGAGTCCACCCTCGCCCCGGACAGCCTCGCTGACGAGGAAGGTCCCCTCGTCGGTGGTGCAGGCGGTCGGGTGGAACTGGACGAACTCCATGTTGGCGACATCCGCGCCTGCGAGTGCCGCCATCGCGATACCGTCCCCGGTCGCGCTGTCGGGGTTCGTCGAGTTGGGGTACAGCGCGCCGATACCGCCGGTTGCGAGCACGGTCGAGCCAGCGAACGTCGGTGCCCACTCGCCGTCCTGTTCGAGCAGTGCGCCGTAGACCTGTCCCTCGTGGCGCAACAGCTCCAGGGCAGCGGTATCTTCGAGTATCGTCACGTCGGTCTCGTCAGCGACGTAGTTCAGGAAGGGGACGTGGATATGTTTGCCCGTCTCGGCGTTGACGTGGAGGATGCGAGGTTCGTCGTGTGCGGCCTCCTGGCTGTAGTCGAATCCCTCGCCTTCGGTGTCGAATTCGATGCCGACTGTATCGACGAGTACGTCACGAACCGTGTCGGTGGCGTTTTCGACGAGGACATCGACAGCATTCTCGTCGGCAGTCCCGCTGGAGGCGTCGACGATATCCTGTTTGAACTGTACAGGGTCGTCACGGGTGACAGCGATGCCGCCCTGTGCCCACCAGGTCGATGCGTCTTCGGGTCGTTCGGCTTTCGTCGCCAGCGTCACGTCTGCACCTGCTCGGTCCGCTGCGAAGGCAGCAGCGAGCCCGGCGATGCCCGCGCCGACGACGAGAACATCTGTCTCTCGCTCGTTCATATTTCGAGCATTCGGTCGAGTGCGACCTGTGCGAGTTCTTTCTCCTCGGGCGCGACCTCGATGACATTGCGCTCGCGGCCCTCGATGAGCTCTTCAAGCACCCAGGTCATGTAGTTGGGGTCGATCTGGCGCATGGCGTTGCAGTCCATACAGGCCTCGCCACACAGCGGGATGACGTTCACCTCGGGATGCCACCGCGAGAGGTGATTCGTCAGGTGAATCTCGGTACCGATGGCCCATGTCTCGCCGGGGTCAGCGTTCTCGACGGTCTCACAGATGGTCGAGGTAGAGCCGACCACGTCGGCGGCCTCGACGACCTCGCGGCGACACTCGGGGTGGACGACAACGTTCGCGTCGGGGTTGTCGGCGCGAACCTGTTCGATGTGGTCCTCGCGGAACCGCTCGTGGACCTGGCAGTACCCCTCCCAGAGGATGATATCGTTCTCGACGGCCTCGGCGGCGTCGCTCTCGGGGTCCCAGGGGTCCCACTCTGCGGTTTCGTCTTCCATCCCCAGGCGGTGAGCGGTGTTCTCGCCGAGGTGTTTGTCCGGCAAGAAGAGTACCTTGTCGCCGCGCTCGAAGGCCCACTCGAAGGCACGATGGGCGTTCGACGAGGTGCAGACCAGCCCGCCCTGTTCAGCACAGAAGGCTTTCAGGTCCGCGTAGGAGTTCATGTAGGTAATCGGGATGATGTTCTCGTCGGTCATCGAGGTAAGTTCGGCCCAGGCAGTGTCGACCTGCAGGGCCTCTGCCATCCCAGCCATCGGACACGACGCCTCCATGCTCGGGAGGATAACCGTCTGTTCGTCGTCGGTGATGATGTCGGCAGATTCGGCCATGAACGTCACGCCGCCGAAGATCACGTAGTCGGCGTCGGCGTTGGCGGCTTCCTTGCTCAGCTGGTAGGAGTCGCCGACGAAATCCGCGTGTTCGACGATTTCCCGGCGCTGGTAGTTGTGGCCGAGGATGAGAACATCGTCACCCAACTCATCGAGCGCCGTCTCGATGCGTCGCTCGCGCTCGTCCTCCCCTAAATCACGGTAGGCAGGCGGCAGTTGTTCCAGATTGTCGTACTTGAACAGACTGAGGTCAGTCTCGAACGCCGCAGTTTCCATTTCTGGCACACGTAGTCACCCAGTAGTACTTACAGTCTATGGAGCGGAGTTTTGAAAAGATTTTGTATTCAATATGGCCTTCCGGTGACTCTGGTTGTTCCTGGGGCGTCGTTGCTGGTTCCGAAACGCTTACTCGTTGGTCGGGGACAGGGTACCGTATGGACGAGGTTCACAGCGACTGGGGCGACTGGCTCCCACGGGCAGTCGAGGCGGCCGACCCAGACGGCCTTCGCCTCTGGTATCTCGGGTGTAATGGCTTCGTACTCAAAAGCGCAGGTGGGACGACGGTGTACATCGACCCGTATCTCGGCACGGGCGACCCGCCCCGGACGATTCGGATGATTCCGGTCCCCTTCGACCCGGAAGACGTAACAGCCGCCGACGCAGTTCTGGCCACTCACGAACATTCCGACCACGTCCACGGCCCGAGTCAGGCACCGATACTCGCCCAGACTGGTGCCAACTTTTATGCCACAGACCCGAGCCTCGCTGTTACGGACGAACAGGACTGGACCACGAACTGGGACGTAGACGCCGAGCAGCTGACAGCTGTCTCCCCGGGAGACACCTTCTCCGTCGGCGACCTCACCGTCTCTGTCGAGAGTGCGAACGACCCCGACGCCGACGGCGAGGTGGCCTACGTCATCGAGCACGACGCCGGGACGTTCGTCCATGGCGGCGACGCACGTCCGGGGAGCTTCGAGTCAATCGGTGAGAGCTACGACGTCGACCTAGCGGTCCTCGCCGTCGGTTCGGTTGGGATGATTCCAGACAAGGAGACCCGCGAGCCGAAGCTGACGAAATGGTACAACGACGAGAACATGATTATTGAGGCGGCGACCGAACTCCAGGCCGACCGACTCGTCCCGACGCACTGGGACATGTGGAAAAGGCTGACCGCCGACCCAACCGCGCTCGTCGAGCATGCCAGGAGCTTCGAGTACCCCCGTCACGTCGAAATTGCCGAAATCGGTGATACGGTCGACCTCAGTCGATAGGCTGCCGAGCCGACGAATTGGTAGGTTTTTCTAGTAAACAGGTTTAATATCGTTCCCAAACCCAGTCGAATGTATGAGCAACTCACAAGGGTACGAGGAGATAGTGACCTCCTCGGATGGGGTGAATGTGGTCAAGCGGTTCGAAGAGGACGAGTTCCCCGTTCCGGCCATCGCGTTCGATTTCACATCTGACCGCGAAGAGGATGTCCACATCTCACTCTCGGACACAGTACCCGAAGATATCGAGGTCGAGGATCTCGGGTTCCACCCGGAGTACGGTAGCGAGTACTGGGTCATCGACGACGACAGCATCGTCTTCGAGCGCGACCTGGAGCCCGGAGAAACATATACCACGGTGTATGGCATCCGCGCAACTGGGAGCGACAACGTCGAGAAGTTCCTGACCGAGCCCACGCTCGAATCGGTCGACCCGCCGCTTCCCGACGACGAGAGCGCTGAAGACATCGTCCCCGAAAGCGACAACGACGTACTCAAAGACGCAATCGCCGGCGACGGCGAGATTCCCGGGCTGGAAGATGAAGAGGCCGAGGACGAGGACGACGAGGATGTCGAGAAACTCGACCTCAAAGACCCCAACGACGCCACAGACGACGGCGAAACGGGCGACGCCGGCGACGTTTCTGCCGTCGAGGGGAGTGTCGTCGCGACGATGGCCGCCGAAATCAGAGAGCAAAACGTCTCGGCAGAGGACCTGAGGCTCCTCCAACAGGCCTTCAAAGCTGTCGACGAGGATGGGGCAACCACAGCGAAAGTCGAACAGATTCAGGAGGATGTTGCCGACCTCAGGGCGTACACCAGTGCACTCGAGGAGTTTCTGGACGAGAACGGGACCGCACAGCAACTGCTCGAAGAGTTTGAGGGGCGGGTCGACTCTGTCGGATCACAGCTCTCGTCGCTACAGTCGGCGGTCGAGACAAACGCCGAAGGAATCGAGTCGGTCACAGAGACGGTAGACGGATTCGACGAGGACATCCGGTCCCTCGATGACGAGGTTGTCTCTGTCCGCGAGGATATGGAGTCGCTTACCGACGAGATAGAGACGGTATCGGCCGACGTCGACGAGACAACCGAGAAGATGGGAGATGTCGACGAGGAACTCTCGGCGTTCGAAACGAGTCTCGAAGAGGTCCAGTCGGATATCGAATCCCTCGAATCGGCTGTCGACGACGGTGAGGTGACCGAACGGCTCGACAAGATCGAGGAGAACATCGACGACCTACAGACCTGGCAGGAACAGATCAAAAAGACGTTTGGTGGGTAACCGTTCGGAGGCTACTGTTCGCCCTGTTGTCGCTCGCGTTCGACCGTCGTGAGCGCGATACCTGCGAGGACGATGATACCGCCAAGCGCCGTGTACGCCGTCGGAACCTCCGTGAGAAAGACAAAGGCAAGAATCGTCGCGCCGACCGGCTCGCCGAGCATCGACACCGAGACGACGCTCGATTCGAGATGAGCGAGCGTCCAGTTGATCACGGTGTGGCCGAGCAGTCCGGGCCCGGCCGCGAGTCCAAGGAAGATGAGCCACTCTCGGGGCGGATAGCCGGTCAACTGACCACCCTGTAGCAGCGAGATGACGAGCAGACAGACTGTACAGACGCTGTAGACCACGACGACGTAGGGAATCAGCGAGACCCGCTGGCGAAGCGACCGTCCCGCCAGAACGTAGCCGGCAGCCATGAGCGCACCGAACAGCGCGAGTGCGTTCCCCAGAAGTGGATTCGGCCCGACCAGGACACCGCCGAGAAAGTCGCCCATCGACATAGTGGCTATTCCCGTGACAGCAACCAGGATGCCGCCGACCATTCGTCGGTTGAGATACTCAGAGAGCAACAGCCAGGCACCGAGTGCAACAAACAGCGGCTGGGACTGGACGAGCGTGACGCTCGCGGCGACGCTTGTCCACTCCAGGCTCTCGAACCACGAGGCGAAATGCAACGCCAGGGCGACCCCGGAAAGCGTCGCGAACGCGAGGTCTCGACGCCGTATCAGCCGGAACTCCTCACGGTACCGCCAGGCTGCAATCGGTAACAGTGGCAGCGTCGTGAACAACACCCGATAGAAGGCCGTGACAGCCGAGGGAGCCTCGCTCACCTCGACGAGGATGGCTCCCGTGCTGATAGCGACGATGGCAACAGCCAGCCCGAGGAAAGGCGTCCTGTCTCCGTGCTCTGACACAGCCACCGCTCCGGCCGCAGACCGGATACAGGTTTCGGAAGCTCAGGCCTCGCCGTAGACCGGGACTGCCGCGCCGCTTGTCACACCCGTCGCGTCGCTACAGAGTGCCAGGAAGGTGTCGGCGATGTCTGCGGGGTCGACCCACGAGGAGTGGTCGGCGTCTGCCATCATCTCACGGTTCATCGGCGTGTCGATGACACTCGGCATCACAGCGTTTGCCCGCAGTTGGCCGCTGTTTTCCTCGGCTATCGTCTCGGTCAGCAGCCGGATGCCTGCCTTCGTCGCTCGGTAGATGCCATCTCCCTCACCGCCCTCAAGCGAAGACTGCGCCGACACGCTGACGATAGCACCCGACTGTTCGCGGATGTGTGGAATCGCGTGTTTCGAGGCCAGAAACATCGTCTTCAGGTTCACGTCGAAAAGGAAGTCGAACAGGTCACCCTCGGTCTCGTCGAGCGGGCTGCCGCCGCGCCAGGTGCCGGCGATGTTGGCCAGATAATCGAGCTGGCCGTGGCTGTCGACAGTTTCCTCGATTGTCTCCTCGACGGTCGCCTCGTCGGTGAAGTCACCCTGGTAGAAGTCGATGCGGTCGGGTGCATCGAGCAAGAAGTCATCGTCGTCGGGCGAGACGAGGTCAGCCCCACAGACGGTCGCGTCGGCCTCGAGAAACGCCTCCGCGACCGCACTGCCGAGTGCGCCACCGACGCCGGTTACCAGGACCACGCTGTTGCTGAAGTCGAACGTGACGGACATATTTCCCAGGAGGGCTCGAACACGTATAAAACTCTGGCGGGGTCACTCGCCGCCTGCGGCCCCGGCACAGAGACCGTCCCAGCGGCCTTCGTCTTCGAGGAAGGTCTGTAGCTCGTCGGCGTACTCTTCGACGAGTTGTATCGCGGAGTCGAGTTGAGCCTCGTCGATACCGTCGTCGTCGCCGTCGACGCCGAGCAGCCCACGAATCTTGCCGAGAACGCCCTCGCCACCACCGCCGGTATCCTGCTGGCCCATGGGTTGTCCCCCCATTCCCTGTGGCATATTGTCCAGTTCGGGGAGGATATGCTCGATTTGATCTGTGTCGGCGACCAGTTCAGCCTGTTCGGGGTCCTGTGGATTCTCGATGTCGAACTCGACGGCTGTCATAATGAGGCCCCACTGCTGGTTCGTGAACTTGGAGGCGACGATGCGGTCGTTGAACTGCTGGTCGACCTGCATGCGTGCGCCCGCGAGTCTGTCCTGCCATCCGTTGCTCATATCACCCGATACGACAGGGAAGCCTATGAGCGTTTTCCACCGCGTTACAGGTCCGCGCCGTCGGTGACCGTGATGTCGGCGTGAAGTCCCTCACGGAGGGCGGAGTGGACGTGGCAGATGTCCTCTGCTCGCGCGACGACATCGTCGACAGAGTCGCCGAGGTCTGCCTCGACGTGGACCTCGAAGGAGATGCTTTCGAGGTCGTCGCCGTCGTCGAGTTCTGCCGAGGACTCGATTTGTACTGTGCCGATGTCGTCGAATCCTTCCTTGTTGGCACCGACGCGGAACGCGGGGATGAAACAGGAGGCATAATCTGCGACGAGTGTCGCGTTCGGGTCGGGGCCGTCCTCACCGGTCGCGTCGATGACCAGGTCGAAGTTCCCGACGACGCTGTTGGTAGTGTATCCCTCTTCGCACGTGCTGGTGATGTTGATATCTGACATCGATTTTCTGTACGGTTCCTAGCCCCAAAACTGTGTGTCTCTCAACAGTATTTGCAGCAACAGCCGCTACAGTTCGAACGTCTCGTCGCCGTCGAGGACGACCGGCTCGGCGGACGAGTTCGTCTCGACGTACTGTTCGAAATTGGCGGTGTCGATCTCTATTGGCGGGAACGAGTCGTAGTGCATCGGGAGGGCGTAGTCGACGCCCAGCCAGTCAGCGGCAATCGAGGCCTGGTGTGGCCCCATCGTGAAGTGGTCACCTATCGGCAGGGCCGCCGCGTCCGGTTCGAGGTAGTCGCCGATGACATCGCGCATCGAGGTCATCAACGCGGTGTCGCCCGCGTGGTAGAACGTCGTCGCTTCGCCGTCGTCTGTGGGGTGTGAGTCGGAGATGACAAACCCTGCGGGCATCCCGCCGGAGAACTCGTAGTCGGTCATCAGCCCGTTGGTGTGGTCCGAGCGGTGCATCGTGACGAAGGCATCTCCGAGTTCGAGCGTGCCGCCGATGTTGAATCCGATGGTGTTGTCCTCCTCGACGTCGAACTCGTCGGCGACAAAGCCCGTCAGTTCAGGCGTCCCAGCCACCGTCGCGTCACCGAACGCGCCGGCATCTGCGATGTGGTCTGCGTGCCCGTGTGTCAGCAGGACGTAATCGGGCGTGTCGAGGTCAGACGGCTCCAGCGATGTCTTGGGGTTGTCGAAAAACGGGTCGATGAGCAAGCTGGTCGTCCCGAGTTCGACGTGCCACGTCGAGTGGCCGTGCCAGGTGAGTTCCATTGCATTACGATGTTCTCACGAAATCCACTTAAGCTATGGTGTACCGGTCGCTCCGAGAATACGTCTGTCGTCTCGTGCCCAGGACTGATTACCGCCACGACTGGTGCATCGCCGCGGCGAGATCGAGTGCAGTCTGTTCTTTCCTGTCGTCAGACTCCTGGTTTGTATAGACGAGGTCACCGATTGCGTTTGCATCCCGGAAGATGATGTGTGATTCTTCGCCCTCTGTCGTTCCGCCGATTGATTCGACTGCAATTTGTCGTGACTCGTAGCCGAATCCACTCTGGAACGGAGAGTTGTCGAACGCCTCCTGGGCCGCCTCGACGGTGTCGTACAATCGTACCGTGCTCGCACACGCCTTTAGATCAAAGCCACCATCTTCTGAAAACTGCGGTCCAAACAGCCGAACCGCATCAACATCACGGAGCACAGAGGTATTTTCGATCGCCTCCAATCCGAATCCGTCTTGTGGATCTTCCTCATTCCAGTCCTCGTCTGTCTCGTCGGTTAGCGCCTCCTTACCGAGGAGCAACGACTCCGGACTCATCTCGAACGGCGAGTCGTCGTTACCTTCTGTCGAGACGGTGTCGTCACCACCACCCAGTCCGAGACAACCCGCAGCCACAGCCGAAACTGATACTGTCATTTTTGTGAGAGGTTCGCGACGCGATTGGACCATATTATGACGGCGTGCCGGTGATAATTAAATCACAACCCAGTGTTACACACAGAGAGACGAGACGTTACAGCCTCGGGTTTGCTGTGTCGGCCCACCGTGCCATCTGTCGGTTCAGTGCCCAAAACAGGACCACGATCATAACGACGACCGCGAGCGTGACGACCGCTCCGAAGTAGATGTCATTTTCGGCCGGCAGCCCGACGAGCAACACGAGCGAGCCAGCAAGTACCATCTCGACAGCACAGCGAATTCCCGGAAGGAGAAACCCCGGCCGTCTCTCTGTAGCGCCCCGTCGGCCTCGTTGCTCCCTTGCCATACTGCCAGTTGTGCGCTCCTGGGGTAGTAGCTCTTTGGCATTCCGATCTTGACTGGCTGTCGCCCGGTTATTTATTGGCCTCGCGTCCGTGTTTTAGGTATGGACCAAGATGTCTCTCGTCGTCACCTCCTTGCCGCGGCCGGATCGGTGTTGTCGGCAAGCGTCGCGGGCTGTGCGTTACAGGCCCCAGAAGAGATTTCTCGGACCGACAGCCCTCCTGAAGACGAGGAGTTGGGTGATTTCCCTGACGAGTTCGATACCCCCGAGCAACGCGCCAGCAGCCCTCCTGCAGACTCCGAGCAGACGGCAGTGTACGAGCAGGTCGTCGACTCGGTCGCTGCAGTGGAGGTGCGCACCTCCCAGGGTCCTGCCGGCGGGTCTGCCTGGATGTACGACGACTCCTATCTCGTTACGAACGACCACGTCGTCGCACTCGCCGACAGCACGTACGTTCGCTTCAGAGATGTCGGCTGGCGAGAGGCCTCGGTTGTTGGAACCGACTTCTACAGTGACCTTGCGGTCCTCGATGTCGAGAACAAACCTGACAGCGCAACACCGCTCCCGCTGGTCGACGGGCCGAAGGCCGTCGGTACTCCTGTCGCAGCAATCGGAAATCCCTACCAGCTTGCCGGCTCGTTCTCGACGGGGGTTATCAGCGGTCAGGACCGCAACATCCAGGCACCGGGCCGGGATTTCAGTATCGCTGACGGCATCCAGACTGACGCCGCCGTCAACCCCGGCAACAGCGGCGGTCCGCTCGTGACCTACGACGGCGAGGTGGCTGGCGTCGTCAGTGCCGGCCGGGGCCAGACTATCGGATTCGCCATCTCGGCGGCGATGGTCAAACGCGTTGTCCCCGAACTCGTCGACAACGGCGAGTTCGAACACTCCTATATGGGAATCCGCCTGCTCGACGTTCGCCCGGCACTCATCGAGGCAAATAACCTCCCAGTCTCCTGGGGAGTCTACGTCCACAGCATTGCAGATGACGGACCCTCTAACGGAGTACTCGAAGGAAGCGACGAGGATCGGACAGTCAACGGACGGGAGGTGCCCGTCGGCGGCGATGTTATCGTCCGGATGGACGACTGGCCGATTCCGAACCAAGAGCGGCTTTCTGCGTTTCTCGCACTCGAAACCGACCCCGGCGACACCATCGAGGTCGAGGTCGTCCGCGACGACGAGCGCCGGACAGTCTCACTGACTCTCGGGACCCGCCCGCCTGCCCAGCGCCCACGGCAAGGTTGAAAGAGACCGTGCTGGGACGGCCAGACGTGGCTGTTTAGACGGTTGTGCACCAGCCGCGAGGCTACCGGGGCAGGGCTGTGAAAACGTCAGGTTACCAGTAGTTGAAATTGGTTTCTTTATTCAGTTCGTGGAATGAAACGGCCGTTACGTACAGCGGAACAGGCCTTGCACGGTGTCTATTTACACTAGCTTTTTTTCACCAGCCTCTAACAAATTGTATGGATAGACGAACGTTATTGCGGACGATTGGTGGATCCTTAGCAATTGGAGTTGCCGGTTGTTCCGGGGACGGAAACGGAAGTGATGGGGGTAACGAAGGCGAGACACCGAGAGGAGAAACCACTTCGTCACCAACCAGTACTTCAACGCCAACCAAAACAGAATCACCGACTGCTACTCCGAGGCAGACGCCATCCGCATTTGCGACAGAGGGGGGTTCATCCCTGATAACGAAACCCCCCGAGGAGCTAGCGATGACTGAGGCAGATACTCCAAATGGTTATTCAAAAGAACCATCGAGTAAGTACGTTCGTGAAGTTGGAGACGGTGTTTTGTATGAGATTGAATTTCTAAAATCTTCAGAAACAAGAGAGATATATTTCAGAATGACAAAAGCTACCAGTATTCAAAATGGTGAGAAAGCATACGATACTGTATCATATGACAAATTGGGGTCGACTATTGAAAACCCATCTAACAGAAGACAACTAGACATAGCGACTGAAAGTATCTTTATCCAGGCTCAAAATTCTAATCTTGCAAATAGTTACATTCGATTCAGGGACGCAAACGTTATTGCACATGTACTTTGGAGAACAAGAGACACCTCAATCAGCCTAGAAAACATTGGCCAGCTAGCCGTTAATATTCATAATAAGTGGAGATAATCAATAGAACACAATAAAACGGCTCCTATGGTTGTCACCCACACCGATTCGGTGAGGGAGCCATTCGCCCAACTGATAGACATGCTTTGATTGATACGAGATTAGCGAGTCCGGCTGCTGACTTCGGGCTCTGCATCATACACACACGTTGAGTCTTGTTCATCAGTGACAGGATACCTAGCGTTTAGTTCACAGCCCTACTTGACGAATTGCTCGCTCAGGCTCAGAGGAAATCTGAGTAAAGAGATTACACTAGCAACTATTGAGGTATTAGTAAAATCAAAAGACTCGCTTCCTGTACCCCGGCATCTCGCACACCGTGACCATCAGATTAAAAAGCTTTTAATCGAAGTTGAAACTTATAGCCGTTGTATTTTCTGTTTGTGGACAAACGTATTTCGTCTCTCTGAGCCTTCTTCTAATACCAATCAGAGCTTGGCAGCACTACTGAACAGAATAGGCGTGCTTTCAACTACTGTTACGTCAATCGAAACGCGAGACTCAAATGTCGCTCTCGAAGTCCTCGAGCGAGTAGGCTGGCTCGGCACCGCGGCGGTCCAGTGTCTCGTTGGCGAGCAGCCAGTAGACGACCGACAGCGCCTTGCGGCCCTTGTTGTTCGTCGGCACCACGAGGTCGACGTTGCTCGTGGTGTTGTTCGAGTCACACATCGCGATGACAGGGATGCCGACCGTGATGGCCTCCTTGACTGCCTGTGCGTCGCCGATGGGGTCTGTAACGACGAGCACGTCCGGCTCGATGTAGCCGTCGTACTTGGGGTTGGTCAGCGTGCCTGGGATGAAACGACCCGTCCGGGCGCGAGCACCAACGGCCTCCGCGAACTTCTCGGCCGGGAACCGGCCGTACTGGCGCGAGGAGGTGACCAGCATCTGTTCGGGGTCGTAGTTCGACAGGAAGTTTGCTGCCGTCCGAATCCGGCTGTCGGTCATCGACACGTCCAGCACGTAGAGACCATCGGTCCGGACGCGGTGGATGAACCGCTCCATGTCCGCGGTGTTCTGCTGGGTGCCGATGTGGACACCGGAGCCGAGGTAGTCCTCGACCGGGATGAGGAGGTCAGCGTCCTCGTCGGACATCACGTCCTCGTCGAGTGCGCTCTCCTCCTCGTCTGGTTCTGCCGCGTCGTCCGCGGCGGGCTGTTCGTCTTCCGTCTCGGCCTCGGGGGCCTCGGCCTGCTCCGCCTCCTCGGCGGCGTCAACCTCGGACTCCTCGAGACCGTCGTTTTCGTTTCCACTCATGCGTTGTGTTCAATCCTGATGAGTTCGTTCAGCTTCGCTGTCCGCTCGCCGCCGACCGCGCCCGTCTTGATGAACGGCGCGTCCGTGGCGACGGCGAGGTGGGCGATTGTCGTGTCTTCCGTCTCTCCACTCCGGTGTGAGATGACTGGGTCGTATCCGTTCCGTCGGGCACGCTCGACCGCTTCGACTGTATCCGAGAGCGTGCCGATCTGGTTTGGCTTGATGAGGATGCTGTTCGCTGCCCCCATCTCGATACCACGCTCCAGGCGGTCGACGTTGGTGACAAAGAGGTCGTCGCCACAGACCAGCGTCTCCGTGCCGACGCGCTCGGTGAGTTCGACGTATCCCTCGAAGTCGTCCTCGTCGAGGGGATCCTCGACGTAGACCAAGTCGTACTCGTCGACCAGCCCGGCGACGTATTCGATCTGTTCGTCTGTATCTCGGACGGTCTCGCCGTACCGGTAGACGCCGTCGTCGTACAGCTCTGCGCCGGCGATATCGAGACCGAGACCGATCTCGAAGCCGACCTCGTCTTCGACGGTTTCGATTGCCTCCGCGACAAGTTCGAACGCCCGGGAGTCGTCGATAGAGGGAGCCCACGCACCCTCGTCGCCTTTCCCACAGGCCACCCCATGCTCGTCGAGCAGGTCACCGACTGCGGCATGGACTGCCGCGTTGGCGAAAACCGCCTCCTCGACCGATGGTGCACCGATTGGTGCAGCGAGAAACTCCTGGATGTGGGTCGCGTCCGCGGCGTGTTCGCCGCCGCCGACAACGTTCCCGAGCGGTGTCGGGAACGTGTCGCCACGGAACGTGCCGCCGAGGTGCTGGAACAGTGGCGCACCCAACACGTCGGCAGCGGCTTTGGCGGCTGCCATCGAGATGGCGACCGCACTGTTCGCGCCGATCTGTGAGAAGTCGTCGGTCCCGTCGGCTGCGTGCAACGCCGCGTCGATATCGCGCTGATTACCGGCGTACACGTCGCCGACGAGGCGTGGAATCGCCATCTCGCGTGCGTTGGCAATCGCCTCGCCAACCGGCAGCTCGATGGCTTCGTACTCGCCGGTACTTGCACCTGATGGCGCCTTCGCTCGACCGAAGCCACCACTCTCCGTCCGAACGTCTGCCTCGACAGTCGGATTGCCGCGGGAGTCGAGCACCCGCCGCAGGCGGACGTCCGTGACGAGTGTCACGCGCGGTCACCTCGCCGCACAGTGAAGGGGAGAACGTTCGCGTCGTACTCCTCGGCGGCGATGAGAATCGGCTCCGTCTGCTCGGTGTCGACGAGCACCGGTGCGCCGTAGGCCACCTGCAGGGCTCGTGCGCCGATGATACGAGCCTTCTCGTAGCGGTTATCTGGTTTCATTATTGATAGGGTGCCACGATGTCGACGAGGTCTTTATGCGAGACCAGCATGCGCCGACAGCAGTGCCGTTCGACTCCGAGCTCGTCGAGCACCTTCTCTGGGTCTTCGGGGTCGCTGGCCTCTCGCGTACGGTGCTTAAACTCTTCCCAGTGTTCACCGACGACCGTCCCACACGTGAAACACCGGACTGGTACCATCATGGGAATATCACCGATAGGATTTCTGGTAGCGAGCGCGTGCTCCGGGACCGCCCCACTTCTTGGCCTCGCGCTGGCGGACATCGTTGACCAGAAGTGACCTGTCGAACTCCATGTATGCGTCACGGAGTTCGGCGTCGTTGGTGTGTTGGACGATACCGCGGGCAATCGCCGTCCGTGCGGCGTCAGCCTGTCCCATCACGCCGCCGCCTTCGACGGAGATGTCGATATCGACGTCCTCACGAAGCGGGTCGTCGATGACACGGAACGGCTCCAGAATCTTCAGCTGGGCCGACTCCGGGTCGTACAGCTCGACCGGCCGTCCGTTGATGCGGACCTTACCGGTCCCTTCTCGGACGGTCGCTCGCGCGATTGCCGTCTTCTTCTTGCCTGATGTGTTCGTTACCATGTTACGTTCGCTCCGAGTTCTTCGCTCACGTCTCCCAGCGAGACGAACTTGATGTTCGAGAGTCTGTCCAGTGACGTATCATCGAGCACTTCCGCCTCGTCATACGGGTTGCCGACGTAGATGCGGATGTTCTCGAAGGCCTCACGACCGCGTGTCTTCTTGTACGGCAGCATGCCGCGCACTGCTCGCTTGAAGATGCGGTCCGGCCGTTTCGGGTAGTACGGTCCGCTGTCGGAGCCAAGCTCGCGGCGCTTGGTGTAAGTCTCCATGGTGTCTTCCTCACGGCCGGTGATGACCGCTTGCTCGGCGTTGACGACTGCAATGCGTTCGCCATCGAGCGCGCGTTCGGCGACCTGTGAGGCGACACGGCCCATGATACAGTCACGGGCGTCAACGACGAGGTCTGCCTCGAATTCGGCGACGCTCATCGGATCACCCGTACGTTCGCTGCTTCCGGATTGTTTTCGAGTATCTGTTCGAGTTTCATTGTCTCACCGACCTGGTCGATTTTTGTCTGCGCAGTGCCCGAAAAGTCGACTGCGGCAACAGTGACCTCCTTGCTGAGGGCACCGCTGCCGAGCACTTTCCCCGGCACAACGACTGTTTCGTCCTCCTGTGCGTACCGCTCGATGCGGCCCAGGTTGACCTCTGCGTGCGTCCGCCGCGGCTTCTCCAGTCGCTCGGCAACGTCTTCCCAGACGTCGCTGCCGGAGTTCCGGGCAGCCGACTTCAGGTCGGCGATGAGACTGTTGAGTCTCGGGTTTGTCTTGCTCATAACCTACCTCCTGAAAAATGCAGGGAGCAGGATTTGAACCTGCGGACCCCTACGGGACAGCGCCCTGAACGCTGCGCCGTTGGCCTGACTTGGCTATCCCTGCTCGCGTCTGTTAGTTGGTCTGCCCCCCACAAACCCGTTTCGGTCTGCCGGTCCGCGCCGCTCTCCAGCGCGACCCGACGGGCCGATGGCTGCACGCGCTTGCGTGTGCTGGGTGTGTGAGGGAGTCGTGTCATCGTTATAGCTGTACCGTCTCTTTGAGTTCCGCCGCCCGTGATTCGAGCGTGCCGGCGGCCTCTCGAACGAGTTCGTCGACACTGAACGAGCCATCTGTCTCGACGTCGAAGACGAATGCGTCTTGTACGTCGTGGACGGCGAGTTCTTTCTCGGGGTAGCGGTTGGTGAGGTCGTTGTCGAAAGACTCTGTCGCCACGAGGTCGCCGTTCTCGACGTCGGCGTCGGCGTGTTCTGCGGCCTGCTCCTCGATGACGCCCCGGAGAATCTGGGGATCGCCGTCATCGAACTCACTTTTGTCGCCGGTGACCTCGACGGTTTGGAGGTGTCGGTAGCCGACCGCCACGCCGCCCTGGTGTTTGGCGTGTTCGCGGCCGGTATCGAGTACCGCGTCGGCCTCGAACTCCAGTCGCTGACCCTCTTTGAGGTCGATAATCGGGATATTATCGTCGGCGGCAGAGACCATCTCGTCGCTGGAGACGATATCGCCCGAGTACGCGGTGTCGGGACCAGACACGTCGAGGGAAAGCGTAACCTCGTCACCGATTTCGAACTCGCCAGGTGGCGTCGTCAGTGGCACAAGTCCGAGCCGGAGGCCGATCTGTTCGTCGAACATGACGCTCGAGTTCTCGACGACTCGAACGGTATCGATGCTGAACGTCGGCACGTCGGCGATCATCGCCCGTCGGATGCCGTTGGCGAACGCCGGCGTGACCGGTCGCACGACAAACCGTGCGTGCCGTTCACTCCGCTCGACGAACTGGACCTCGTAGTCGGACATGATTAGAAGCCCGCGTTCTTTGGACCGCGGGTACCATCGTGTGGAATCGGGGTCACGTCTTCGATGCGGCCGATTTCCAGCCCGGCGCGGGCCAGCGCGCGAATCGTCGCCTGTGCGCCCGGTCCGGGGTTGGTCTGCTGGTTGCCGCCCGGACCGCGAACGCGGACGTGGACGCCTTCGACGCCCTGGTTGAGGACGTTCTCGGCGACTTCCTCGGCCATCTGCATCGCGGCATAGGGCGAGGCCTCGTCACGGTTCTGCTTGACGACGGTTCCGCCGCTGGATTTGGCCAGCGTCTCGGCACCGGTCTGGTCCGTGATGGTGATGATGGTATTGTTGAACGATGCGTGCACGTGGGCAATGCCCCAGATACTGTCTTCGTCTGCCATTTATTGGTCCTCCCCTCGTTCCGGGTGAAGGTCGTCGCTCAGCGGTGAGGTCTCGTCGAAGGCGACGGCACCCTCCTCGCTGACGTACACCTTGTAGGACGGTCGCTGAACGCGCGAGCCGTCGACGGTGATGTGACCGTGTGAGATGAACTGTCGCGCCTGACCGATGCTGTTTGCCAGCCCGTTCCGGTAGATGACCGTCTGAAGGCGGCGCTCCAGGATGTCGGTCACGTCGAGTGACAGCACGTCCGCCAGTGACTCCTGCTCGTCGAGGATGCCGAGTCGCTGGAGGCGAGCCACGAACTCGGAGTGTTCGGCCTCGGCGACGCTTTCGTCACCGCCGGCCCCGCCGAGTGCGTTCCGTGCCTCACGGCGGTACTGACGCAGCTCGGACTCTGCTCGCCAGAGCTCTTCCTTGTTCTTGAGACCGTATTTGCCGAGCAGACCGGACTCCTCGGCAATACGCTCGTCCTGGTAGGGATGGTTCGGCGTCTCGTAGAACGTCGTGTTGTTTCCGAGTGCCATTATTCTTCACCTCCGTCCTCTGCAGCTTCCTCCTTGATGGCCTCGACGTTGACGCCGATAGTGCCCTCGGTACGGCCCGTGGACTTGGTCCGCTGTCCGCGGACTTTCTGGCCGCGCTTGTGTCGAACGCCTTTGTAGGAGTCGATCATCTTCATGCGGTTGATGTCCTGCTGGCGCGTCAGCTGGAGTTCGTTGCCGATCTCGTGGGTGGTCTCACCTTCGAAGAAGTCGTTCCGGTGGTTGGCGAGCCACTCCGGAACCTCGTCGGCAAATCCTTCTACGAGGTCGACAATCTCGTCAATCGTGTCGTCGTCGAGTGCTCCGAAGGTGGCGGTTCGGTCGACGCCGGCCTTGTCGGTAATCACTCGCGCCGCACGGTGTCCGATACCTTCGAGCTCTGTCAGGGACCGTTCGACCGATTTGGTCCCGTCAAGGTCGCTCTGTCCGATGCGGACGAAGTAACGAATGTCGTCGTCCTCCTCCGCGTTCTCTGGTTGTTGTTCACTCATGTGTGAGTCGGTGTGATGCACGTCGTGGCGGGGATTCGAACCCCGGAGGCATTACGCCACATGGTTAGCAACCATGCGCCTTGGGCCACTTGGCTACCACGACACGCGGAACTCGCGTTTGTCACGCTGCCTTACTTGCGCCCACGGCATGGACTCGGGGAAGCGCACCCCTACACGATTCTACTACACTGTCTCCCCCGCGAGTATTTAAACACAACGAATCGCTCGTCAATCACCCGGTGGGTCTGTGTCGTCTCGATAAAGATGGGTGGGAAAATCCGCGTCGGACCGGCTATTTTTATGTGATACGAGACAAATGCGTTGGTAGTGACCGACGCGATTTGTCTGTTACACGTAGACGACGACCCAGAGTTTACCGAGCTGACGGCGGAGTTCATCGGTCGCGAGTTCGACGCATTCGAGACGGTACAGGCAGTCGACGCCGAAGAGGGGCTGGCACAGTTAGACGACCAGCCAATCGACTGCGTCGTTAGCGACTACAAGCTCCCCGGGATTGACGGTATCGAGTTTCTCGAATCGGTGCGAGCAGACCATCCTGACCTGCCCTTTATTATTTTCACCGGGAAGGGAAGCGAGGCCGTCGCAAGCGAAGCAATCTCCGCGGGCGCGACAGACTACTTCCGGAAGGAACGAATCGGGAACCAGTACGACCTCCTGGCGAACCGGGTGATGAACGCAGTCGGTGCGAGCGAGGCCCGACAGCGTGTCAAGGAGCGAACACAGGAGTACCGAATGCTGGTCGAGCGGACCCCGGTCCCGCTGTTGGTCGTCGGGAACGACCACGAGATACGGTACGTGAACAGCCACGCCGTCGATACCTTCGGCGCAGACAAAGAGAGCGACCTGATTGGAGAAGCTGTCTCGACGTTCGTCCCCGAGAGTGATGTCGCGTACAGCCGCCTCGAGGAGGCTCTAGAGGAACGGACACCCGCCGAGTTCGCCGAACACGAGTTCATCGATATCGACGGCAACACGCGATACGGACGCGGGTCTGTCGTCCCAGTCACCTTCGGTGGAGAGCCGGCGGCGCAGGTCGTCATCTCGGATATTACGGAACGAAAGCGCCACGAACGCAGAGTGAAACAACACCAAGAGCAGATTACACAGCTCCACGAGATTGGCGTCGAGATTGCCGGCTGTGAGAGCAAGCAGGAAGTCTACGAGCTGATGGTCGAGGCGACAGAGGGGATTCTCGATTTGGACCTCTGTATCGTCGATAGCGTCGAAGACGGCCGTCTCGTCGCCCGGGCGACCTCCTCAGAGTTGACAGAGTACGAAGAGTCGCCGGTCGAAGATGCCGGAATCGCCGGCAAGGCGTACCGGACCGGCGAGTCGTACCTCGTCAACGACGGCAGCAACAACCCGGCAGCCGACCCCGTCGGCGAGTTCGAGTCTGCGATTACGGTACCAATCGAGGACTTCGGGGTCTTCCAAGCAACCGCCAGAGACCCAGATTCCTTCGACGGGCGCGACCTCGAACTGGTCGAGCTGCTGGTGGGACACGTCCGGGAGGCGCTGGTTCGTCTCGACCAGGAAGAGCGCCTCCGCGAGCAACGAGACAGGCTCAGACGAGAGAACGAGCGTCTCGACCAGTTCGCCAGCATCGTCAGCCACGATATCCGAAACCCGCTAAACGTGGCAAAGCTCCGCCTCGATCTGGCCAGAGACGAGGTCGACAGCGACCATCTCGGTGCCGTCGCCGAATCCATCGACCGCATCGAGACACTGACCGATGATCTCCTCTCTCTCGCGCGCATGGGCGAGACAATAACAGACCCTGCTCCGGTCGACATAGAGCATATTGCCACCGCCTGCTGGCAGAACGTCGAGACGGCGGACGCGACGCTGTCGGTCTCGAAGAGTGCACGAATCGAGGCAGACGACACCCGCCTCCAGCAACTCATAGAGAACCTGTTTCGAAACGCAATCGAGCACGGCGGTGAAGACGTCACGGTTACTGTCGGCCTCCTCGGCGGCGGGTTCTACGTCGAAGACGACGGCGATGGCCTACCGCCGGAGGCTCGCGAGCGAGCGTTCGACACGGATTTCTCGACCCGGGACGAGGGGACTGGCTTTGGCCTGGCAATCGTCTCTCGAATAGCCGAGGCGCACGGCTGGTGTGTCACAGCGACCGAGAGCGATGCCGGCGGCGCACGCTTCGAGTTTCGGGGCGTCGAGACCGTCTAGCATGGAAATCCTTTTCGCTGGACCGACCTGAGTGCCGTCCATGATGACGTCCGACGAGATTCGAGAGCGCCTTCGAGCGGTGGAGGACCCACATCTGGGCGACGATATCGTCACACTTGGACTGGTCCGGGAGGTAACCGTCGACGACGAGGCCGAGACAATCCGAGTGACGCTCGGGCTCGGTGCGCCCTACTCGCCAACAGAGACGTCGATAGCGGGCCGCGTTCGCGACAAGCTGGACGATAGCGGCTACGAAATCGACCTGACGGCGGCGGTCGACAGAGGCGTCGACCCCGAGGAGACGGTGCTCCCGAACGTCAAGAACATTATCGCCGTCGCCTCGGGCAAAGGCGGCGTCGGCAAAAGTACCGTCGCGGCGAATCTAGCGGCCGGCCTCGCCGACCTCGGCGCACGGGTCGGGCTGTTCGACGCCGACGTGTACGGTCCGAACGTCCCCCAGATGATGGGGACCGACGAACAGCCACAGGTCACCGAGGACGAGACAATGCTCCCGCCGGTCGCCCACGGCGTCGAGATTATGAGCATGGAGTTCCTGCTCGGCGAGAGCGCCCCGGCTATCTGGCGTGGGCCGATGGTCCACAAGGTTCTCACCCAGCTCTGGGAGGATGTCGACTGGGGGCGTGGCGGTAGCCTCGATTACATGGTCGTCGACCTCCCCCCTGGGACCGGCGACACCCAGCTGACGATGCTCCAGAGCATCCCCGTCTCGGGCGCGGTCATCGTGACGACTCCCCAAGCGGTCGCACTCGATGACGCAGAACGAGGGATGGAGATGTTCGGCGAACACGAGACCCCCGTCCTCGGTATCGTCGAGAACATGTCGACGTTCGTCTGTCCGGACTGCGGCGGCCGTCACGACATTTTCGGCTCCGGCGGCGGCGAAACGTTCGCCGAAGAAACAGATATGCCGTTCCTCGGGTCGATTCCGCTCGACCCGGCAGTCCGTACGAGTCAAAATCCCGTCGTCCTCGGCGACGATGAAACCGCGGATGCGGTCACCGAGTTCGTCGAAACCACCGTCGACATGCAGGGCGTCGTCCACCGACGGCGAGAGTCCTCCCGCTGACTCCGACGCTCCGAAACGAAATCGTTTTCGTCCGCCCCCACGCAGTCCAGACAACGAGCTGCTTCCATGCGAGACCTATCACTTCGTCAACAGAGGTGCCAGGCCGGTGTCGGATAGTCGACTGCTTGTCCCCGTCGCCACGTCCTCGACGCTGCGTCAGACAGTCGAGTACGCCGTCAGAACCGCACTTGACAGCGACGGTGACGGGTACGTTCGGTTCGTCTATGTCCACTCGCCCGAGGTGTCAGATGATAGATTAAGCGACGAGACAGAGACAGATGTCGAGACGATTACCGGGTTGCTCGACCGCATCACCGTCTGGGCTGAGGAAGACACTGGTGACCACACCGGTGAACTGACTGTCGAGACCGACCAGATTGGGGCCGACAGATATCTCTTCAGTCCCAGCGACGTGGGGGCTGCACTGGCCGAAGCGGCGGCCGAAAACGACATCGACCGTGTCGTTCTCGACCCGGAGTACGACCCCGGTATCGGGTCGCCGCTCCTTCGACCCCTCGAAGTCGAGCTGACACGACTGACTGACGTTCCTGTCGAGGAGGCACCGGTCCAACGGCAGGTCCGTCGCCGTCCGCTCGTCTTACGGTCGACACCACTACAGGCTGGTACACTGGCGTTTGTCTCGTTTGTCTTCTACCAGATTCTTGGCGGCACATTCACCGCATTCGACCTCGTGACCGGGGCGGTTTCGGCGACTATCGTCGGTGTGAGCCTCGCCCGCATCACGTTCACCCACAACCCGTCGACCACCTCGCTCCGTCGGCTGCTGCGGATGGTCGTCTACGTGCCGTACCTGTTTGCCGAGATACTCAAAGCGAACATCCAGGTCGCAGCCGTGATACTCGACCCGCGGCTACCAATCGAACCCCGGCTCACGCGGGTGAACGCCGCTGTCTGGGGGAGTGTCCCGGTGACGACGCTCGCAAACAGCATCACCCTCACGCCGGGGACGCTTACCGTCCGCGTCGAGGGGCGAACCCTGACCGTACACACGCTCGTGCCCGGCCCCCGCGAGGGACTGTTCGACGGCGGGCTCGAAAGTGCGGTTCGGTTCGTGTTCTACGGTCGGAGCGCGATGAACATGCCGAGCCCCCGGGAACGAGGAGATACCGAAATTCTCCAATCTCCCGATGACGAGACAGCAACAGCAGACACTGTCGAGACCGACGGAGGTGAACAGCAATGATTCCCAACTCCGGCGACCTCGTGACCGACGCGTTCCTGATTGCGGCAGCGCTGTTTATGCTGTTGGCGGTCGCACTGTTGTATCGCGCCCTCAAGGGACCGACGACACAGGACCGTGTGCTCGCGGTGAACGTCCTCGGAACGAATACCGTGGTCATTCTCGCGTTGCTCGGGGCGGCACTGGGTGAGCCGTCGCTTCTCGACATTGCGCTCGTCTACGCGCTGTTGAACTTCCTGATGTCGGTCGCCATCTCGAAGTTCACCGTCGAGCAGGGAGGTGTGCTCTGATGGTCGACGCACAGAGTGTGGCCATTCTGGTGTTGGTCGGCCTCGGCCTGTTCTTTACGTTCGTCTCGACGGCGGGCGTGTTGCGTCTGCCCGACATCTACTCGCGGGCACACACCGCCTCGCAGGCGGATACGCTGGGTGCTGGCTTCACTCTCGCGGCCGTCGCGCTCGCGCTGGGCCTCGAAACCGGCTCGTACAAGACAGTGTTGCTGTTGTTTTTCATCTTCATCACCAATCCGACAGCCGCCCACGCGATTGCGCGGGCCGCCGAAGAAGAGGGTATCGAGCCGTGGACGACCGACGACGACCGGACCGACGAGGAACTCTACCGTGATTCGAACGTCGAAACCGACGGAGGTGACAGAGAATGATATCCGCATTCGAGGCAGTACTGTTCGCGTTCATCCTGACGACAGCGGTCGCAACCGCACTCCTGCGAGACATACTCGCGGTTATCGTGGTCTTTGCCGCCTACAGCCTGGGGATGGCGCTGTTCTATGCCTTCCTGCTCGCGCCCGACGTGGCGATGACCGAGGCCGCAATCGGTGCTGGCGTGACCACACTGTTGTTGTTGCTGGCGCTGGTCAAGACGAGCCGGCCGGACCTAGAGACGCGGTTCGAACGGCCAAACGTGCCGGCGCTGGTCGTCTTTGGCGCGCTGTTTCTCGTGCTCGCGTCGACGCTGAGCGAGTTCCCTGCCGTCGGCGCGTCGGATGCTCCGGTCTGGGACAACCCGGCAGTCACGCAGTACTACATCGAGAACGCCTACGCCGACACCCACGTCGAGAACGCGGTTTCGGCCGTGCTGGCTGGCTACCGTGGGTTCGATACCTTCGGCGAGGCCGTCGTCGTCTTCGCCGCCGGTATCGCCACACTCACGGTCCTCCACCGGGAGGTGTTCACCCGTGAGTAACGCCGATGAGAGCCCACTGGGTGACGCTGGCTCGACGTACATCGAGAGCCAGATTATTATGGTGACCGTCCGCATCATCGCGCCGTTTGCCTTCACCTACGGGCTCTTTCTGGTCTTTCATGGCTCTGGCTCGCCGGGCGGCAGCTTCCAGGGTGGGGCTATCGTCGGCGCAACTGTCCTGATGATTGCGTTCGCCTTCGGTATCGAGCCGACCCGGGACTGGATACGGAACCGGACCGTGGTCGGACTGGCCGCAGGCGGTGTCACAGCCTTCGCGATGGTCGGTCTCGTACCGATGTTGCTCGGAGGGAACTTCCTCGAATACGAACGCTACAAGACAGATCTCGGCATCGAGGTGAAGTACGGCCTCGAAGCCATCGAGATTGCCGGCGTCGCCCCTATCGTCGCAGGCGTCATCGTCGGACTCTTCTTCCTGCTCGCTGCGGGTGCGATGCAGGAGCCACCCTCCGAGGAGGTGTCGAACGATGAGTGAGCTTCTCGCTGCCGTCAGCACCGGGACACCGCTGGTGACGGATATCCTGACGAACCAGTACACGTATCTGCTGTTCGCGCTGTTGCTCGTAATCGGCTTGTACATGGTAGTTGCCAGCTCGGATCTCGTCAAGAAGATTATCGGGCTGAACCTGTTCCAGTCCGCCATCTTCCTGTTTTTCGTCTCGACAGCCTACCTGGGAGAGATTGGCGGCGAGAGCGGACAGGCACCGATTATCCCGAAGAAGGCAGTTGCCTACGACCCGTACGCAAGCCCGCTCCCACAGGTCATCGTGCTGACCGCAATCGTCGTCGGCGTGGCCCTGACCGCGGTGGGGCTGGCGCTGATAATCCGTATCTACGGCGAGTACGGGACACTCGACGAGGAGACGCTCAGGGAGGTGCGGGCCGATGACTGAGGAGTTGCTTCCCGTCCTGCTGATTGTGGTCCCGATACTCGCGGCAGCGCTTCCGGTCGTCCTCGGGTTGTTCCGACAGCAGGTCGGCTGGCCGGTCGCTGTTGGCGCGCTCTCGGTCGAAGCGGTGCTCGCGGCCTGGCTCGGGTACGCCGTCTACATCGGCGAATCCCGGGTTGTCCACGTTCTCGGCGGCGAGACCTTCGGGCGCAAGGAGGTCACGATTGGCGGCTCCGACACCGAAGGATTCATCGTCGGCATCGAGCTGGTCGCCGACGCGCTCTCCGGATTGCTCGTGGTGCTGGTCGCACTCGTTGCCCTCGCTGTGCTCGCGTACGCCCGGCGTGCAGGGCCGCGTCGGAATCCCTTCTACAGCACGTACCTCCTGCTGACCGGCGGGCTGATGGGGCTGGTGTTGACCGGCGACCTGTTCAACCTCTTTGTCTTCCTCGAGATTGTCGGGCTGATGACCTACGCACTGGTCGCCAGTGACCGCTCGGGGGCATCGACGGTCGCCGCGCTGAAGTATCTCATCATCGGGACCACCGGCGCCTCGATGTATCTCATCGGGGTCGGCTACCTGTTCGTCCGGACCGGGACACTCAATATGGTCGATGTCGCACGCGTGCTTGCCGGCGAGCCGAACTGGGTCGAAGGAGCCCTGTACAGCGAACCGCTGGTCGCCGCTAGCTTCGGGTTTATCGCCGTCGGGCTGGCAACGAAGGCGGCGATTTTCCCGCTGCATACCTGGCAGCCAGACGCTTACTCTGAGTCCCCCGACTCGGTGACGGTGCTCATCTCGGCGCTCGTCTCGACGACCACAGCCTACGCGCTCGCTCGTATCACATGGACTGTCTTCTCGCCCGATTTCTTCGCCGCCAATCCACGAGCGGTCGAGGCCCTCCTGGTGATTGCGTCAGTCAGCGTCGTAGCTGGGAGCCTCCTGGCGGCGATGCAACGGCGGGTCAAGCGCGTGTTCGCGTACTCCTCAGTTGCACAGTTCGGGCTCATCGTGATGGCTATCGGAACCGCCGTCCATCCCGCCGCCTCCGACCAGGCGACACAGTTCGCGGTCTACGGCGTTGTCGTCCACCTCATCGGTCACGCGGTCATCAAAGGAGGGCTGTTCGCAGCCGTCGGTGCACTGCGGTCGGGCACCGGCGCGCAGTACGTCGGTGAGTTTGCTGGCCTCGCCAAACAGCGGCCGTTCCTCTCGGGGAGTATCGCGGTGCTCGGGTTCAGTCTCGTCGGCGTGCCGCCGGCGGTCGGTTTCGTCGGCAAGTGGTACATCGGGCTCGCGGCCGTCGAGGCCGAGCTGTGGCCGCTGGTCGCCGTCATTTTCGCGAGCACGCTGTTGACCCTGCTGTACGTGGCGAGATTGGTCGAACGGCTGTATTTCACCCCGTCCCCCGAGACTACCGAGGCTCCCGAGCAGGTCGCCGCAGACGGGAGCGGGTCGCCTTCCTACGGTATGGTTGCTGTGGCTGTGCTCGCGGCGGTACTGGCCGTAGCGCTCGGGTTCGCAGGCGCTGAACTGACAGACGCAATGGCCCCACTGGTCGAAGCGATTCAGGAGTCGTCGCCGGAGGTACACCCATGACAGAAGCAGTCGTCACCGACATCCGACCGCTCGCTGCCGTGCTCGTCTCGGCGGTCGCGGTCGTCTTGATTCTCGCGTCGCATCGCTACCCGAACGTCCGCGAGTCGTGGTCCGTGCTCGCTGCGCTGACGAAGTTCGGTATCATCGCAAGTATGGTCCCGGGCGTGCTCGACGGCACGGAGTACCGGGCCTCGCTCGGCGAGTTCGTCTTTGGAATCGAATTTTCGCTGCGGGCCGACGCGCTGGGAATGATATTCGCCCTGCTCGCGAGCTTCCTGTGGATTTTCACGGCATTCTATGCCGCCGGCTACATGCGCGGACTCTCCGAGCACAACCAGACGCGCTTTTTCGCGGCATTTGCCGCCAGTCTCTCGACGGCTGTCGGCGTCGCATTCGCCGAGAACCTGCTGACGATTTTCGTCTTCTACGAGCTGCTCTCTGTCGCCACCTATCCGCTGGTCGCGCACGACGAGACAGAGGAAGCACGGACGGCCGGCCGGAAGTACCTCGCGTACACCTTCTTCGGCGGCGGTCTGCTCGTGTTGTCTGGGACCGCACTGGTCTTTGCGATGGCCGGGACGACCCAGTTCGGCGAGACCGCAGCCCACCTCGCGGAGGCCAACACCGCGCTGGCACGGGCGGCGTTCGGTCTGTTGGCGGCCGGCTTCGGCGTCAAGGCCGCCCTGATGCCGGTCCACTCCTGGCTTCCGGACGCGATGGTTGCGCCGACCCCCGTCTCGGGGCTGTTGCACGCCGTCGCGGTCGTCAAAAGCGGCGTCTTCGGTATCGCCCGCCTCGTGCTGGAAGTCTACAACCCCGAACTCGTCGGCGACCTGGGCGTCGGTATCGTGCTGGCTATCCTCGCCGCGGTCACGCTGACCGTCGCGAGCATCATCGCGCTCCGGGCCGACCGGCTCAAGCGCCGGCTGGCGTACTCGACAATCAGCCAGCTTTCGTATATCGTGCTCGGCCTGGGGCTCGTCGGCCCGGCGGCGGTCGCCGGTGCCGGCCTGGAGAACGTCATCAGGGGTGGGCTGTTGCACATTCCGGCACATGCATTCATGAAGCTCACCCTGTTCTTTTGTGCCGGCATCATCCACGTCGAGACCCACACCGACTACATCAGCGAGATGGACGGTATCGGAAAGCGGATGCCATTAACGATGACCGCCTTCGCCGTTGCTTCCGCCGGCATGGCCGGGATTCCGCTCGTGGCTGGCTTCGTCAGCAAGTGGTTCATTCTGATTGGGGCTGTCGAGGCCAGCCAGCCGGTGTTTGCCGTCGTCTTGCTCATCTCCGGTGTGCTCAACATCGCCTACTTCTGGCCCATCGTCTACGGCGCATTCTTCGAGTCACACGAGGATGCCGACGCAAAGCCCCTCGTCGAGGGACCGTTTGGCGGACGCTTCGGCCGGCAGGCGGCAACCGACGGCGGCGAAGAGGCGCTTCCGGACGGCGGCGAAGAGACCGACCACGACGATGAACACGGCGACCACCACGGCGGCCCGGGACCGGGCGGCTGGGACCGCGTCGGCTGGACCGGCGCTGAAGGGTCGTGGGCGATGCTCGCCCCGATTCTCGTCGTCGCTACCGGCGCGGTCGTTCTCGGTGTCGTGCCGTTCGAGGCGGTCTTTCTCGACCTTATTGAGAGTGTCGTTGAGGGGGTGACCGCCTGATGGCCTACGAGTTCGCGCCTCCGTTCGCTATCGTGCTGATTGCGGCCGTGCTCGCGGCAGTGTTACCCCGTCGACCCGGCCACGCGGTCGGCGTCCTCGCGACCGGCGCAGTCGCCGTCCTCGCCTGGGTGGTACCCGAAGGAACCTACATCGATGTCGACCTGTTCGGCGTCTTCGACGCGGTCGTCTACAACGTCGACCCATTCTCGCGGCTGATGGGCCTGATATTCGGGTTCATCGGCGCGGCGGCAGTGCTTTACTCCTATGCCAGCGAGGCAGACGGCCGCCAGACCGCGATTGCCCTCTCCTACGTGGGGACCAGCCTCGGCGCAGTCTATGCCGGTGACTGGTTGACGCTCATCTTCTTCTGGGAGCTGATGGCCGTCACCAGCACGCTGTTGGTCTGGTACTACGGCGGCGCTGCAGTCCGGTCTGGATTCCGGTACGCCGTCTTGCACGGTATCGGCGGCAGTCTCTTCCTCGCCGCTATCGTCTGGCACTACGCCGAGGTCGGGACCGTCGCCTTCACCGGCAGCGGCATCACCGCGGGCGTCCCTGCGGCGCTGGCCGCGACCGGCATCGGCGTCAACGTCGGCTTCGTCGGGTTGCACGCCTGGCTCCCCGACACCTATCCGAGTCCGCACTTCGCGGCGAGTGTATTCCTCTGTGTGTTCACCACGAAGACGGGTGTCTACGGCATGTATCGGGCGTTCCCCGACGGTCACCTCTGGATTGCCTACATGGGTGGCGCGATGGCTGTTTTCGGGGCATTCGCGGCCCTACTTCAGTCGGATATGCGCCGTCTGCTCTCCTATCACATCCAGTCACAGGTCGGCTACATGGTCGCCGGCGTGGGACTCGGTGGGGCGGCAATCGGCCACGGAGGCAAATACTACCACGAACTGGCGACCGCCGGCGCGTTCGGGCACGTGTTCAACCACATCCTCTACAAGGGACTGCTCTTCATGACTGTCGGTGTCATCATCTACCGGACCGGTAAGGAGAGTCTCGACCACATCGGCGGCCTCGGACGGCACATGCCCCTGACTGCGATTACATTCGCTGTCGCCGCGCTGTCTATCGCCGGCTTCCCGGGCTTCAACGGATTCGTCTCAAAGGGGATGATTATCGGTGCCGCCGACAAAAAAGAGCTCGAAGCACTGTGGTATCTCCTCTTGCTCGGTGGCGTCGGAACCTTCCTCTCGTTCATCAAACTCGGGTATTTCGCCTTCCTCGAAGGCGAGTACAGCGGCACGGTCAAAGACGCCAATATCGGCCAGAGCGTTGCGATGGTGTCGGTCGCGGGCCTCTGTGTCGCGTTCGGACTCGTGCCGGGGCTGCTGTTCGACATTCTCCCAGTAGAGGCCGAGGCCTACGAGTACACCACGTTCACAGTCCCACACATCGCCGAGGGTGTCGGCCTTGGGCTACTCGGCTTGATTGGCTTTGCCGTGTTACGCGGCCCGCTGCATCACATCGGCAGAGTGCCAGATATCGACGCCGTCTACAACCGCGCGTTCTTCTACGGCGGTCGGGTGCTCATCGTCGGCGTGACCGAGCTGTACGCGGCCGTCGACCGCGTGGCTGTTCGGCTGGTCCAGTCGGCATACTGGGTCGGTGGTAATCCGACACTTGCCGTGCTTCGAGCCTCCCGATATCTGCCCGAGTCGTTCCGTCCGTCTTGGGGCGACCAACAGCCACAGACCGACGGCGGCGCACCCTCGCGGCTGTATATCCGTGCCGGCGTCGGAACGTCGGTTCTTCTCCTGGCTTCGGTCCTGACGGTCGTGCTGGTCGTCGTCCTCTGACGACTGGCAGCGACCAAAAACTGTTTCGCCGCTCCGCCCCCAGACAGATGCAATGGGAAACGCAGATCTGCGTGATATCGCCGCTATCGAAGATGTGGCCTTCGAGGAGCTCGGCGGGTCGGTCGTCGCCGTCGACGCACACAACTGGCTGTATCGCTACCTCACGACGACGGTCAAGTGGACCAGCGACACGAAATACACTACCAGCGACGGGACCGAGGTTGCGAATCTCATCGGTGTCGTACAGGGACTACCGAAGTTTTTCGAACACGACATCACGCCCGTGTTCGTCTTCGACGGCGCGGTCACAGACCTCAAAGAAGACGAGATAAGCGAGCGCCGCGAACAACGCGAGCAGTACGAGGAGGCACTCGAAGAGGCACGCGAAGCGGGCGACCAGCTCGCGGTCGCACGCCTCGAATCACGGACGCAACGGCTCACAGAGACGATTATCGAGACGACGCGGGAGCTGTTCTCCGTGCTGGACGTTCCCGTCGTTGACGCCCCCGCCGAGGGCGAGGCCCAGTGTGCACACATGGCGCGGCACGGAACTGTCGACTATGCCGGCACCGAGGACTACGACGCCCTGCTCTTCGGTGCACCCCACACGCTCAGACAGCTCACGAGCAGCGGTGACCCGGAGCTGATGGACCTCGAAAAGACGCTCGACCGACACGACCTGAGCTGGGAGCAGCTGGTCGACGTGGCGCTGCTCTGTGGGACCGACTTCAACGACGGAATCACGGGAATCGGCCCGAAGACAGCGGTTTCGCTCGTGGCCGAGCACGGCGACCTCTTCGGGGCACTCGAAGCCCGGGACGAACACATCGACAACGCAGACCGGCTTCGCTCGCTGTTTCTCGACCCTGCTGTCGAGGATGTAACCGTCGACACCAATATCGACCCAGACGTGCCACGCGCCCGTGAATACGTCACCGAGACGTGGGAGGTCGACGCCGACGAAGTCGAGCGCGGCTTCGAGCGTATCGAGGAGTCACTCGTCCAGACTGGCCTCGGTGACTGGGCCTGACGTGGGAATCGCGAGTGCAAGCAAGAGGATTGTGGCGGCGAAGACAGCCGTCGAGAGGTCATACGAGAGCGACCCGGGCTGGTAGGCGAGCGTCGACCCCGTGACGACCCCGACGAGTGCGCCGACGAGTGGGAGCGTACAGCTCACACAGGCAAACAGCCCGAGCAGTCCGGCGACAGCACCACGGGCAGTCACAGCGACCGCGCGGTAGACGCCGTAGGCAAGCGCCAGGTAGCCGACGACCTCGAAGGGAATGAGTGTCGCCTGGAACGGAGGAGCTGATGCCAGAAGAACAGGTCCCCAGCCCGGTGGCGCTATCTGGACAGCGATGTCGGTCGTCTCCGCGCCGAGGCTGAGGAGACCGCCGAGCCCAGCGAGAACGACGAAGTAGCCGGCACCAACAACGAGAGCCACCGGCTGTCGCGAATGAGGGCGTCCGCGGTACCGGAGGTGAAAGACGAACCAGACAGAGAGCGCCATCCAGACGAGGGGCACAACCGCACGGCTTGGGTCGATTGGCGTCCCCGTGAGGGCAACGTGTCCGACAATCAGCGCCGTGCCGACGGTGAGCACTGCCAGTGCGGCGAGCGCAGGCGGGGCTGTCACCAGTCGCAGCGCGCGGTCGACGCCGGGATTCTGTGTGACAGTACTCATAGAGTTGTGTTTAGGTGCCCACGGCCTGTTTGCCATCGGCTTTTGGCAACAGGAGCAGGCCGACGAACATGGCCACGAGCAGGAGGCCGGCAACCGGGAAGTACACCGACAATGGTACCTCGAAGCCGAGCATCCCGAGCACGGTCCGCCCCTCGACGACGAAGACGATGGCAAACGCGAGCGCGACGAGCAAGCCAGCGGGACTGGGACGATTCATGCTATCACCCCCGCGAGCGGACTCACGAGCCAGACGCCGAACTCATACAGCGTGCCGACGAGCGTCCCTGCAGGGCCAAAGAAGCCGTTCGAGGAGACGATAGAGGTAATGGGTAGGACGTAGGTTAGCACGATGAGGAGCAGCGCAATCCCCGTCCACAGCCGGAGGTTTTCCAACACGACAGGCGCGTTCTCCGGGCCCGACAGCGCCTCGGGAATGGTGCCGTTGTCGGGTGCCGGGTTGCTCGCGACATCGAACCACGAGAGGAACAGATGTGCCATGAACAACAGCAGCGAGACGGTGAGTATCACGCTTCCGAGGGCAATCTGGAGGCGGAGCTCGTTAATCGAGCCGAGCGCGGTGTCGAAGGTGACACCGTCGTAGACCGGGTCGGCCGTCCGGCGTGGCACACCAGCGAGACCGGCACGGTGCATCGCGTTCCCCATGAAGACCATACCAAGGAACCACAGGAGCACCTGCACAAGTCCGAGACGCTTGCTGAAGACGCCGTTACCGGTAATCTGTGGCAGGAACCAGTAGGTTCCAGCCATGAACGTCAGCGCCACGGCAGTACCGACGGTGAGATGGAAGTGACCGGGCACCCAGAGGGTGTTGTGAACCACGTAGTTCAGGTTCATACCGGCGTTGACCATCCCGGAGAAGCCGGCGGCCGCGAACATCAGTCCCGCAAGCGCCATCCCGGTGAACGCGGGGTTGTTCCACGGAAGCGCACGGAGCCAGCCAAGGCGACCCGTCCCGCCGCGCTGTTTCGCGCCGTGTTCCATGCTCGCGACCACGGTAAAGGCCGTCAGCAGGCTGGGTAACAGCAGGAACATCGTGTTCGTCATCGCGACGAACTTGAACCCTTCCGCGATACCGGGGTCAACGTACTGGTGGTGGATGCCGGTCGGCACCGACAGCAGCAGGAACAGCACGAAGACGATGCGTGCGAGGGGGTCACTAAACAGCCGACCACCAGACAACTTCGGCAGGATGACGTACCACATCATGTACGCGGGCATCAGCCAGAAGTAGACGACCGGGTGGCCGAAGAACCAGAACAGCGTCCGGGTCAGCAGCGAGTTGACGCCGTCGACGAGACCGAGCGACCACGGCAAAATGAAGAACAGGATTGCGGCGGCAACGCCGATGGTGGCGAGATACCACATCAGCATCGTCGTCATCACCATGAACGCGCGCAGGGGCGTCCGTTCGCCGGGGTGTTCCTGCTTCCAGGCCCACCACGAGCGGAACCAGTCGACGCCAGCCAGCCACGTCCCGATGATGAAGGTGACCAGGCCGATGTAGAAGATAGGGTGGGCTTCCAGTGGCGCGTAGAACGTATAGAGCACGTCAGCCTCGAGATTCGTAGCGTCGGTGAACCCACCAAGCAGCGCGGCAGTGGCCATCAGCGTACCGGCCACCATCAGAATGTACCAGAGGTTGGTGAACCGGATATCCTCGGAGGACCTATCAAGGCTGTCCGTAACAGCCCACTGGAAGAATCCAACGAGGAAGTAAATCGTGAACAGCAACACCATCGCGACGCCGTGCAGCGACAGCACGGTGTAGTACGTCGAGTCCTGGATTATCTGGAGGTACCCCGTCCGGTGAAGCCCCTGAATCAGCCCCATAATGCCGCCAATCAACAGGGCAAGAAACGAGCTTGCAAGCGCGGCGCGGACGACTCGCGCTTCGTCGGGGTATCTGTCGACGAAGAGGTTCACGAGTCGACACCTCCCCACTCGTCTTCAGGAACGACCGAGAGGTTGCCGGCCATCTCGTGGTGGAGACTGCCACAGTACTCGTGACAGACGAACCCGTACTCGCCGGGATCGTCGAACTCAGCCGTGATTTTGGTTATTTGTCCGGGGATAATCATAGTGTTCAGGTTCGAGTCGACGAGTTTGAAGCCGTGGGTGACGTCGCTCGCCGTCATATAGAACGTCACCGTACTCCCTGCTGGAATTTCGATTTCACTGGGGATAAACGACGGGTGGACTGCAATCATGTTCACCTCGTAGTGGGTGTCGTTCACCTGGTGGACTCCGGTGTCACCGAACCGCTCGTGGTCGCTGAGGTTGTCGGGGTCTACGGTGCCGCCGTCGTCGTTGACCATCTCGATGCCCACGCCGACTGCACCGTAGGTAATCGTGCCGATGAAGCCGACGATGAGCAGGAGGGATGCCGCAAACCAGAGTGTCTCGTATTTGTGTATCTCCATGGTTACACCACCGATGGACCCTCTCCGAGGAACTCGACGAAGTACATGAAGACCCACAGGACCGCAAGGATGACGAAATAAATGCTGATTAGCGTCAGCGTCCCGTATGGGTTGTACTCGTCATGTCCAATTTCCGTCTCAATCTCCCCGTCCCATGCATCCGTGGAGGCGCTTTCGGTTCCCGAACTCATACTCTGTCGTGTGGGTTAGGACAACTTAAATTAGTATCCCCGACCCGCTTCCCACGGACTGAGAATAGCGGTGTTTTTTTAGAGCCACGCCGTCGTACCTTGTAGTTACCAATGGCACTTTCACCACAACGCGTCGGACTGCTATCACTGTTGGCACTGGTTCCGGTCGGTGTCTACCTGATGGGGACGGCACCACTTCGCCTGCTCGCCGTCGTTCTCACCACGGTGAACGTTATCCTCATCACTGCGTCGCTGTATTACCTCTTCGGGGACGCTCCCACCGACCTCGGGTACGACAGCCTGCCGGTCTGATGGTCGTTTTCCCGGCGAATCAGCCCGTCTCTACACGAGATGGAACCACCGCGGGGCCGTTCTGTCCCAGATGACATCCTGTACACTCTGTGAACTGCCCGCCGACGACGGTGTGACCGACTCCGAAGTCGACGGCGAGTTCTGCTGTCATGGCTGTCTCGAGGTGTACCGCAGACTCGGTGATGTCGATGTCTCCGAGACAACAGACCTCAGACCGGAGGGCGACACTGACGAGCCATCACACCCAGATTCCGCCGAGACGGCATACCTGGCGGTCGACGGGATGCACTGTTCGACCTGCGAGGTCTTCCTCGAATCGGAGGCCTGCCAACGGGACGGGGTCTACGACGCCGAGGCCAGTTACGCCGCCGAGACCATCAAGCTGGTCTACGACCCCGACGAGCGGGCCGAGAATGACCTCGTCGATGTCGTCACGGGTATGGGATACCACGCCCGCGAGCGCGACGAACAACCCTACCGAGATGCCGGCGCGGTGAGTCGCCTCCTGGTCGGCGGTATCTTCGGGATGATGGTGATGACGTGGTACGCGCTCTTTCTGTATCCCACGTACTTCGGCTACGACCCTGTCGTCGAGTTCGGCCAGTTCGACGGCCTCTATCTCTACAGCCAGTTCGCCATAATGACCGCGGTTATTATCTTCTACACCGGTCGTCCGATGCTCCGTGGGGCGTACGTGAGTCTCCGGGCCGGACGGCCGAACGTCGACCTGCTGGTGACGATTGCCGCCCTAGCGGCGTTCACCTACAGTACGGCCCGGCTACTCGTCGGTGGGACCGACTTCTACTACGACGTGAGTATTGTTGTCGTGCTCGCGGTGACGGTAGGTAACTTCTACGAGGAACGCATCAAGCGTCGGACTGCTGGTCTGCTCGCGGACCTGACCGAACTCCAGGTCGAAGAGGCAACGCTCGACAGCGGCGAGACGATACCAGTCGAAGAAATCTCACCGGGCGACCGACTCCGCGTCGCACCCGGTGAACGGGTCCCCGTCGACGGCACTATAGAGGAGGGGACCGCGGCGGTCGACGAATCGCTCGTGACCGGCGAGTCGATTCCCGAGACCAAACGACCTGGCGACGAGGTCAGGGGTGGGACCGTCGTGACCGACGCGCCGCTGGTCGTCGAAGCGGGACCCGAAGGTGAGAGCACCCTCGACCGCGTCGTCGAGTTGCTGTGGGACATCCAGGCGTCCCGGCCCGGCGCACAGCGTGTCGCCGACCGGCTGGCGACGGTGTTCGTCCCGCTGGTGTTAGCTCTCGGTGCGGGTATCGCGACGTGGCTGCTTCTCACGGGTTCTTCCCCCCGGGCCGCAGTTCTGACCGGGCTCACCGTCCTCATCGTCTCCTGTCCCTGTGCGCTCGGGCTCGCGACACCGCTTGCGGTCGCCTCCGGCCTCCAGTCGGCCGCCGCCAAGGGCATCGTCGTCGCGACGCCGGAGTTGTTCGAACACGCCGGCGAGGTGGACACACTCGTCCTCGACAAGACGGGAACGATTACCGACGGCGAGATGGCGGTCACGGCGGCGACCAGCGTCGATGTCGACGAGGAGACGTTGCTCGCGCGGGCGGGCGCTGTCGAACAGTACGCAGAGCACCCGGTCGCCGAGGCCATCGCCCAGACAGCGAGCGAAGACCATCTCCCGGCGGTCGACCTCGACAGCTTCGAGTCGGAGACCCGTGGCGTCTCTGCCGTCGTCGACGGCGAGCGCGTCCTCGTCGGCCACCCAGCGTTCGTTCGCGAGCGTGACTGGGAGATTCCCGTATCGCTGGAGGAACCACTCTCGGCTGTCCGTGAGCGCGGCAACGTCCCCGTCGTCGTCGGGTGGGGCGGCCGGGCGTACGGTGTCGTCGGCGTCGGCGACACCCCGAGAGAGGACTGGGAGGTCGTCGCCGAATCGTTCGAGAACTGTGACGTGGTGGTGTTGACGGGCGACGAGGGAGGCGGCGTCGAGCGGTTCCGGGAACACGACGCTGTCGATGAGGTGTTCGCAGGTGTTCCACCGGATGGCAAAGCTGAGACTGTCCGCCGGCTCGCAGCGACCGAGACAGTGGCGATGGTCGGCGACGGCAGCAACGACGCCCCAGCGCTTGCGGCTGCCGACGTCGGAATTGCACTCGAAAGCGGCACCCAGCTTGCGACAGACGCCGCCGACGCGATTGTTCTAGAGGGAGACCTCCATCGCGTTCCCGCGGTCTTCGACATCGCGTCCGGGACGAAACGTCGAATTCGCGAGAATCTGGCGTGGGCGTTTCTCTACAACGCAGTTGCGATTCCGCTTGCGCTGTTTCAACACATAAATCCGCTGTTTGCGGCCCTGGCGATGGCGACCAGTAGCCTGCTGGTCGTACTGAACTCTGCGCGCACACCAACGGGAGAGACAGACGCGGCGGCTACACCTAAGACGCCCGCAGACGAGGAGACTCGGTCGTCTGGGCGGACAGCGGGCGTGGGAGACGCCCAGAGCGCGTAGGCCAATGGTTGGATTAATACGGGTGGGTACCACAACGTACGAGTAGAGACACGTGACAGACGACGCTCCCGCCGACGCACTCAACCGCGATGCGAACATCCTCATCGTCGAAGACGAGGAAGACCTAGCGGATATGTACGCCGCGTACCTCAAAGACGACTTCACGGTGAGTGTGACCTACGGCGGCGAGGCAGCCATCGACGCCGTCGACGATACAACTGATATCGTCTTGCTCGATAGACGGATGCCAGTGGTTACCGGAAACGAGGTGCTGGCGTATATCGACGAACAGGGATTCGACTGCCGGGTCGCGATGGTGACGGCGGTCAACCCCGACTTCGACATCATCGACCTCAGAATCGACGACTACCTCGTCAAGCCGGTCTCTCACGAGGATATTCGACAGACAGTCGAGCGGATGCTCAAACTCGAAGCGTACAACGAGCGCATGCAGAAGCTCACCTCGAAGAAGCTCAAGCGGAACGTACTCGAACTCGAAAAGACCCGTGCACAGCTGAGTGAGAGCAACGAGTTCCAACAACTCAACGACGACATCGACCAGTTGGAAGAAGAGGTCGACTCGATTACCGCGGAACTCGACCCCGAAGGACTCCAGCGGTCGCGGTAGTCACGCCGTCAAGAATCGTTCCGTTCGACGACATCACCGAGCGTGTAGCCGCCGGTGGCGTCGTCGCTCTCCCAGTCGGTTTCGTCGCTTCCGCCGCTGGTCGTCAGCGAGATGTCGAGACCGCGCTCTATTTTCTCGCGTACGTCGTCAGAAGGAAGCGTCTCCCCGTGTTCGAGCTTGCGCATGAGACTTGCCTTCTCGTTGAGCTGCTTTGCGAGCTCGTCCTGTGTCAGGCCGGCGCTCTCGCGGGCGTTCCGGATGCGTTCGTCGTAGTCGGGTGCAATCTCGTCCATCTCGTCGTAAATGTCGCGCCGACTCCCCCCACCACCGGTGCTGCCCGTGGTGCTAGAGGAGCTGCTCGAACTCGACGAACTCGAACTGCTCGTGGAATACTTCGTCGACGTCGAGGACGATCCCGAGTCGGTTTTGACCTCGGTCCCGAATTCGGTACACTCGTCACAGACATCGAGTTCAGCCCCCTCAATCTTGACGCGATTCGGACTGGCTGTCTCAGTCCCGCACATCTCACACTGGACCATATTTCCCTCTTGTATGCCCCGTCGCATAAATGGTGTGTTCGCGCCGGTACCCCGGTAGGCCTTTGCCGGTCGGCGTCCCGGTTCCAGTATGGAGTTCGCTATCCTCGTTTACGACGGGTTCGACGATCTCGACGCCTTCGGTCCCTTCGAGGTATTCAGCCACGCACAGCGCGCCGGAGCTGACATCGAGGTCGGACTGTACACACTCGACCCAGCCGAGACCGTCGAGACCGGCCACGGGCTCACCGTCGAACCAGACGGCACGATGCCAGACAACCCGGATGTCGTCGTCGTTCCAGGTGGAGGATGGTCGACCGGCCGCGAGGCGAGTGCCCGCGGCGAGTACGAGCGTGGAGCGATTCCAGAGGCGCTCGCGGCGTATCACGAGCAGGGGGCCGTGGTCGCGTCGGTCTGTACGGGCGCGATGTTGCTCGCCGGTGCGGGACTTACCGATGGCCGTCCAGCCGTCACCCATCATTCCGCGATTGCAGACCTCGACGCAAACGGTGCCGACGTGGTCGACCAGCGCGTCGTCGACGACGGTGACATTGTGACTGCGGGCGGAATCACCTCAGGAATCGACCTTGCCTTGCATTTGGTCGAACGCGAGTTCGGGGCAGAAATCGCCGAGAGTGTCGCCGAGACGATGGAGTACAGCCCTCAGGGTAGTTCTCGCATCGAGTAGTAGAACCGCTGGGCAGCAGTCAGGTGACCGACAACGGCGAAGACGGCCAACAGGATACCCACCAGACCCACCTCGAACACAGTCACCTCGACAAAAGGGGTGAGGACTGTGACTGCAGTCACAAGCGCCAGCCGGTCGGCACGCCCGAGCAACCCCCCGTAGACTCGGTCGATGCCGACAGCCTCCGCCTGTGTCCCCAGGTACGATGTCATCAATACGCCCGTGACAGCGGCGAACCCGAGCGCGTAGTTCTCGACACCAGTCGCGAGCCCGCCGACGATGAGAATGTCAGCGTACCGGTCGAGCACGTGGTCGAACATATCACCGGACATCGAGTCGACGCCGAGTTCGCGTGCCAACCCGCCATCGAGGAGGTCCAGAACGCCGTTGATAACAACGAGAACCGCCCCGACCAGATACAGAGACTGCTGGTCGCCGGCAGATGCGAACGCTCCGCCGGCCGCGGCCGCAACGAGAATTGCAGCCACGCTGACGAGATTCGGCGTCAACCCTACGCGCACTGCTCCGACTACAAGCGGCTGCATCATCCGGTCCGCGAGGTCTCTGAACCCACTCAGTGTCATAGGTACTCGGTGTACGAGACGGTTCCCGCGCTGGGGTCGCGGCTCCCGTCGACGACAGCGGCTATCTCGCGTGCGACTGCCTCTGGTGACAGGTCGGTGGTCACAATCTCGTAGACGCTGTCGGCTCCGTGAGCCTCAACTGCCTCTGTGAGCACGACATCGAGGGCTTCGCTTTCGGCATTTTCCGCTCTGGACGCCGAGGGTTTGTCCCGCGCTTCGAGGCGCTCTTCGAGCGTGTCGGGGTGACAGCGACAGACCACGACCCGGTCGGCCTCGAAGTGATGGGCGAGGTGGGACTCGAAGAGGATATCCTCGCGGCCGGCGAGCCAGTCCGCAACCGCGTCGAAATCGACAACTGCCGACTCGCGCTCCTCGTCGTAGCCGGCAGTGAACTCCTCCTGTTCGACGAGTTCGTTGAGATGGACTACGTCCATTGCTTCGTCGAGTTCGCCGGCCTCGACCAGTTGCTCGACGGCTGTGGTCTTTCCGGTGCCGGGCGTGCCGGTGACAGCGACTCTCACCTATCGATCACCTCGTTCAGCGTGTCGACGGCCTCGGGGGTGGTTTCGCGTGTGCCACAGGTGATACGGATGCACTCGGGGAGGCCGAAGCTGGAGCAATCTCTGATGATGATGCCCTCCTTCTGGGCGTCGGCAGCGACGCGTTCGGCGTCGCCGACCCCTGCGAGAACGAAGTTCCCGCCGCTCTCCCAAGTGGGTGCGTCGAGATTGTTGTAGATGTACTCACGTGCCCACCGGGCCGTTTCGACGGTCTTCTCGACGTGTTCGTCATCGTCGAGCGCTGCCAGCCCGGCTCGACAGGCAGGGAGGTTCACAGCAAACGGCGTGTTCACGCGGTCGTACGCGTCGGCCCACTCATCGGGAACGAGTCCATATCCCAGTCTGAGCCCCGCGAGACCGTAGACTTTCGAGAACGTCCGAAGGAGTGCGACGTCGTCGCGTTCTTCCACCAAGTCGCGGGCGGGACGCGCATCGGTGAACTCGGCGTAGGCTTCGTCGACGAGGACAAGCGTTTCCTCGCTCGTCTCGCGGGCCACCGTCTCGATATCTTCGTAGGCCATCTCCGAACCGGTGGGGTTGTGTGGTGTCGTCAGATAGATGATTCGGTGGTCCTCGTAGGCATCGAGGACTGCCTCGGGCGTCTGTTCGAACCCCTCATCCTTCGAGAGATGATAAGTGTCGACGACGCCGTCCTGGTACCGGGTGCTCATCGCGTAGTACGCGAATCCCGGCTCGGGGACGAGAACGCGGTCACCTGGGTCGAGCACGGCACGTCCAAGATAATCGAGGACACCGTCGCCGCCGGGGCTCAGCCAAATTTGTTCCGTCGTCACGTCCCACATCTCGGCAAGCGCGGCCACAAGGTCGGCGTGGGCCGCTTTTGGATAGGTGTGGACCGACTCCGCGGCCGCCTGGACTGCCTCAACAGCCAGCGGGCTGGGCCCGAAGGGATTCTCGTTCGAGGACAGTTTGACGAGTTCGTCGGGGTCGAGCCCGAGGTCGCGCGCGACTTCTTCGATTCCTCGTCCCGCCCGGTAGGGGACGTGTTCCGACAGGTCCCGTAGTTCCATGCCAGAAGGATACGTTCGCCCGCTCTTAAGCGTGGTTATCCCACGATGGAAACGATTTTCTCACCGCGGGACCCACCCTCGGCCAGGGCGTGTGGCCTAGCGGATAGGGCGAGGGGTTCCTAACCCCTCGATCGCGGGTTCGAATCCCGCCACGCCCGTTCACTTCCTGAACGCTTCACATTTGGCAGACGGCAACCGGTTGTTTATAAACCGAGTGACGCCCGCGCGGTTGATTTCGTTCAGCTACTGAACGCGGCCCATGCTGTCTTGCGATTCTCGCACTTTCAGTTACTGCACGCCGAGGATTTAAACAACCGGTCGTTGGGAGATTTATTTCCAGATTGATTCGGAAATGGCGCTTACCGAAGACAGTGGAACAGCAAAATCCATCGGGAGATTGGCCGGTATATCAGTGCAAGACAGAGGGCGCTTATTGCTCGCTAATTTGTCTTCGATATGTATTAAATGACTTGTTCAGTGCACAGAGTCTAATTCAAAACAATTTGATTGGCGGTGTCTGCGGGGAGCAGCATGTCGCTCTGGGATAGGCTGAAACAACACTACGGAGCGGGCAGCGGGAGTTCCGACCATCCTCACAGGGGCGCTCACGGCGGCTCTATGTATCGTAAGCGCATCGGCGAGGCGATTATCGAGAAACACGACCTGGACGACGACTATCCCGACTGGGACAAACGCTGGTCGAGCATTGACCGTGAACGGTCAGAGGTTCGTGATGAGGAATATATCCTCAAACGGAGAGTGAGCACCTACATCGGTGAACCATCGGTCTTTAGCTAAGAGAAGAGTCACGTGACAGCAGCGGCTTATCAAGGCTATTTTGCGAAAAAAATGAGGAGGGAAAGGCTATGCACACCAAAACCTCCTCACCGAGACTAATGCGTCGACCATCCGTCTTTAGCTAAGAGCGCAATCGGAAGACAGCAACGTAATAGACTCAGATCCGGTTTGGAAGGGTCGAGAGCTATTTTGGCCTCTGAACCGCCATTACACCGATTCAGCGATTTGCCAGAGCAGCCATCACACGGCTTGTCCGGCGTAGCTAAAGACGAATGGGCCAGAATTAAACCGGTATATCGCTATCAGTATTTTCAGGGTCAAAACTCAGCTCATCCTGCGCTTCCAGCACGTCAGCTACGTCAGAAATGTCCTGAATTTCCGTGTTCTCGGGTCGTAGTGAGCTCCGGACGGATATTACGTAGTACTCGTAGCCCCCTTCCTTGGCGCCAACGAGTTTCTCGAAGAGCTCGACGTGTTCCTCCGGCGGAGACCATCCGCGAGAAAGATTACACACAGCGATGGATGGCAGAAACGTCCTACTCGACAGTCAAGCGAACGCAGGATTCCGCCCTGCGTTCGCGGTTCTGGTACCGCCAGTTCCGCGAAATCGCACTCCTGTTCGCGCTCAACACCCTCAAGAAACTCGCCAAAACGCTATAATCCGGTTCACGTCTGGCATTTTCAATAGAGCTAGCGTGTCATACAATCGTTCACAACTGCTCAGTAGCGATGTGGACTGACCGCTGAAGAAACCACCAGATAAAAATGGTATTTAAATTGGTATGCAACATACAGAGGATGAAGTCAGCACAGTGGCTTCGCTTATTTCGCGTCAAATCGGATGAGCGACCCGTTCGTTGAACGTGCTAACTGACCACTGAGTTTCCTGTCAGTCCAGATGATGTTCGGAGTTGCGTGCTTGATACAGGACACGAATATTACCCTCACTACATCCCATATCGCGGGTATCGTATCGCTCAATACGGGGTCTGATTGTTCCCGTAAAAAAGTTTAGGTGTTATCGCAATCGCTTGAATTGATTCAAATAGGGCGTATATCTAATGGTGAGGGAGAGGACTAAGTGGCCGTCTACGCAATCATTCAGTATGGCAAGCCGTGGATGGAAAATACCGTTCCCAAATCCACTTCTTCTATTTTGGTTCGTAATATTTGCACCGATTTTCCTAATAATAGTCCTTGTGAGGAGAGAAAAGAGTGTAAAGAAAGTACTCAAGCGAATCGGTATCGCTTATTTTGTATTTGTGAGAAAAGTATTTGGCTGGGCGGTGATGTTTAATATAATAATTGGAACAGCTTTTGTGATGCTTGCGCTGTTAGGTCATATTGTTGGAGGAGTTGAAAGTTTTTCCACATACTCTTTCTGGATTGAGCTATTTGCGATTGCTGGGGTTGTGATTATAGGTGTAGCCGTTAGCAGGTGGACAGTATTGAACAGAAAGAAGATTGTAGGTCCGTCCCTCGTATATAGTGGAGAGTAGAATCTGATTATGTGGTGTTGTTATAATTGCTTGGGCTCTTGCCTAACTTGGCGAAACAACGATCTGCCTACTAATATTGTCACAGGCTACCGCGCAAGATATAGAGCGCAGAACGTGTATTCACCATTCGTCCCTCCTCTCGCTTGCAGAACAGCTGACAGCTACTATTAATACAGTTGAGGGAAATATGTCATCTTATGACGCTTGAACGCTACTACTTCGTCGCTGATCGGGCAAACCCGAAGCACGATAGCGCAATTCTCCACGCCGAGCGGAACTGTCATTACATCGATTCGCAGTCCGAAGACCGACTGGCAGTAGTGAGTGCCGACGGGGCAGAGCTTCGTGAGAGCGGTCTCTTTCTACAGTGTCTCAACTGCACAGACGGTGAAGACGGCGTGACCCCTGAGTGACCGTAGCGATTCCTCATCATTGGCTGGCTTCTTGTGCTGAATATGCGCGTCCTATTCAGCGGCGTCGAATTCTTCCACTTAGTTTTGTCACAAACCGACTTCTGCATATCAGCCGATCAGGTGCTGAAACAGCGTCTGTTGTGCGTTTCGGAGATGATAGGAGAACGTTGATTGAGTGAGTGAAAGAGTATCTGCGATCTCAGTCGCAGTACTCCGTCGCGGTGATTCGAAATACCCACCGTAGATTGCAGCCCGGAGAATCTGCTGTTGTCGCTCAGTGAGTTCCTCGTCAAAGACTTCGCTCATCAGTTGACCAGCATGTTGGGCCTCAGGTTCCGAGGACCGCTCGTAGTTTCGTTTTGCGACCAGCGTCGTTTCGGGAAACGAATCGGTGAGTCGATTCACTAGCGACTCGATGTCGTGGCCCAGCGGAATCTCACAGACAACTGTTGCTTGACCATTAGTTACTGTGTCTGTTTTCACGACTGCACCCATTGTGACGAGGGTCTGTGCGAGTGATCGCTGGTGTAGTTCAATCTCGACATCGCCACCAGGTGGGTTCTCTGTTTGGCGGATCTGCCGCATGGTCACGGTATGATCCATGCTCTCCACGAGTTCGTTGAGCGAACCCAGTGACGCTCCCTCTACCGACGCGTAGTGGACAAGCGTCTCGTCTGTCGTCCGAATCGTATCCCTAATATCGATAGTACAGCCAAGTGCCTCTGAGACAGACACAATAAACGACTCCGAGGCGGTGCTCTGGAACGTGAGTTCGACCACTTCGTTCCCATGGATGAGGCTGTCTGCCTCGAGACTGTGAAAGACCTGCCCAATCCTGTCACCCAGCGTTTGCAAGAGTGTCTGTTCGCGGTCACCGAATGCTTCTGACCGGTCTGTGTAGACCACGAGTAGACCGTATGTGCGGTCTCGATACGTGATCGGAACAATAGCACCACCTTGGTGTCCCCAGTCAAGTGTGTCTTCGCGCCACGACGCGAACTGCGGGTCAGTCTGCCTGCTAGTCACGGCCTGTACGTTGCCCGATTCGATTGCGGCGCGTGTCGGCTCGATTTCCGCCGCCGCGTGTCTCGGAAGCTCAGTTCCTGGGTCGCACGAGACAGTGCTTGGCTGGTGTTCGATATACGATTCGGTCAGATCTGCCCCCGGTATATGCTCGCTAATCCGTGCGTACTGGAACTCCGGCGTATCGACCAGTGACCCACAGAGGGTCTGCTCGGCTTCCCGACGGTCTGTCGCACAGTTGAGTCTCTCATTGACCGCTTGAAACACGTCGGTCAGTCGTTCAGTCCGCTTGAATGCGGTAATGTCTTCCAGCGCAACGACGATTTGCTCGATTGATCCGTCACCACTCTTGATCGGGGCCACGTTACTCGATAGCCACCGCTCTGTGCCGTCCGGGAGCGTGATACCGTGGGTGAACCCCTGCACAGAGTCCCCGGTTGTGAGCACCTGTGTGACTGGATGGTCCTCTCGTGGAATGGAGTCGCCCGATTCGTCCCAGATATCCCAGTCGGGAGCATCGTAGGCCATGCCATCCATGCGACTTCTGGACAACCCCAGCAACGCTTCTGCGCGGCCGTTCGCGCGAGTGATGGTTCCGTCCGTCTCCAGCAGGACGATTCCGAGCGGCACTGTTTCAAGAATACGCTCAATATCTTGTTCGACTACTTTCGAGTCGGTAATGTCGGTGAATGCGATGAGAATGCTGTCACCATTCGGATAGATTCTGGCTTCGAGCCACCGTTCCGCCTGCGTATAATACCCGTCTGTCGACGTCGGCGACTGTGTCTCGAGTGCTCTTTCGACTTTGGTCTGGAAGACGGTGTCAGTTGCCCCTGGGTATACGTCCCAGATGTACTCCCCGCGCAGTTCGTCGCTCTCGCGCTCTAAAATCTCCTCAGCCTGTGGATTGACGTACGTGTAGCAGAGGCCGCTATCGAGTGCGACGATGCCGTCAGAAACACGCTTCAGACTGTCGAGTTCCCGCTGATCGACCGCGTCTGTGATAACCGAACCGAGCATCTCGACCAGTTCTCGCTCGGGGTCGAACCACGCTGTATCCGTGTCGGATCCGTCGCTCGTGTCGACGACTGTCATCGATACTGGCGTCCCGGTACGTGTAGACGCCTCCGCTGTCAGGGGGACCGAAGTCTGGCGAAAATCGTCAGTTTCGATTCTGTCGTCCCCCACTCGAATCTTGGCTTCAGTGGTCTCTGGCTGTGAAAACCACTGTGGGAGTTCCGTGACGAACGTGTGGAGACTCTCCTCGGGTGAATCGGAGATACCGACGAAGAGGTCACTCGCTCGGGCGACTGCGTCGAGTGCGTTCGTGCGTGCGTTGCGTTCTCTTTCGAGTTCGCTCTCTTCGGTATCACCGTTCTTGTCCGTACCAGCGCTGTCTGCTGTGGGCCCGTCCGCATCGAAGATGTCGCTCCAGGCAACAGAATCAGTGTCGCCAAATCCACGACGTGACTGGCTTTCGTCGTTCTCTGTCGCGTGCTGATTCTGATCTGGCATGATGGGTAATAATCATATGTCCAACTATAAATAACAATCTGTAAAAATCAAATTATGATAATGGCGAGTGGGGTACAGATAACACGCAAAAATGTAGTCGATAGACAAAAATAATTGTTCCATTCAGAATTGCAGCGCTAGCTTGAGCTACTTCTCACAATTCACGTCGCCGATAGACGGCGTACACATCTGGGTCAGATAGTCGAGGACGTGATCGACGAACTCTGGATCGTATGTCCAGACGCCATAAAAGAAGTCCTCATCGCGTTCTTGGGCGAGTAAAGCACTCTTCTGGGCGTCGGTGCCACCGCCGTCGAAGACGACGAACCACGTCTCAGCGATTTCGTCGGTCTGGATTGGGTGGATATGGCCGGGGCCAAAATCCGGTGGCTCGGTGTCCGGGACACCGTAGGCGTGTACATCGATGCCTCGGCGAGCGAGGTCCGTGTAGACCCGACGCTGATCTGCCATGACCGAACACTGCTGGAATCCAGCGTGAATCGACCCATTCCCCATCCGGCGCGCCCGGTCCTCGATCTCGCGGGAGACGTAGAGCAACTGCTCGGAATCGTACGACGTGAACGTGGTTTCTTTGAGCGGGCCGAGGATACCCTCGTATTCTTTGTCGGCAATGCCAAGGTCGCCGGGTCCCCTCGGGACAGTTTCGAGTAAAGCTCTCAGTGTCGGGACATCGAGGACTCCAAGTACTTCTGCTGTGTTGCTGAGAACTGCGATGTCTTCGGGGGCACCCGTAGCTGTTCGGCTCTCGGTGATTCGCACGTTCTGTGTCTCGAAGTAGGCCTCGAGGTCTGCCCGCAGCGAGTTGGTCTGGCTAACGTTGAACAGGCGGAGTTCCTTCTCGTTGTACCTGATGAACTCGATGCACTCCCGAATATCCATCATATCCTCCGAGTAGGTAGGCATTCAGGAAATCACCGTTCTGAAGAGTTTGGTATTTGTATATTTTTTGTCAGCAGTGTGGATGTATTCTGTCTCGCCATGTGTCCGTCACTGCAGGTCTGTCGGGTCAAGATTGCCGTTGGCTACCTCTCGAAGTTGCTTCTCCGAGAGCATGTCGACGACGAACTCCGGGATGTTGTCAGGAAGGTCCGCCTCCGAAACCGCACCATCGTCGTCGTCAGCCCGGGCAACAGTGTCCTGGCCACCGTCTGTCGCCGAACGCCCCCCGGACAGACGCGTTACTGACCCTTCCACTTCCGAGACCATCGCCGCCTGTTCCTGGTTCGCGGCAGCCAGACTCTCGATTTCATCTGCGACACGGTCAGTCCGGTCGACTACCTCGTCGACCATCGACGCGATTTCTTCGGCTGCTGCGGCCTGGTCGTCGGTTGCCTCCGCAACTTCGCTGATTCCGTTCGCTGTTTCGGTAATAGCCTCGACGATTTCGGTCAAGCTATGCATCGCGTCCTGGACCCGATCGATACCTTGATCGACCTGGTCGGTCGTCTCATCGAGATTCGCTGCTGTCTCTTCGGTATCGGTCTGGATATCATCGACCATCGTCTCGATATCACTGGCGTGTGTCTGTGACTCCTCGGCGAGTGACTTGATTTCCTCCGCCACGACGGCAAATCCTTCGCCCGCTTCGCCGGCCCGTACGGCCTCGATGGAGGCGTTCAACGCCAGCATATTCGTCTGGTCGGCAATATCATCGATTGCGTCGACGAACGCATCGATCTGTCCGACACGCTCCTGTAATGAGGAGACGTCGTCAGCGACATCGGTGACAGATTCTCCAATATCGTCCATGACTCCCGCGGCAGTATCGGCGGCTTCTTTCCCGTCTTCTGCGAGGGTTTCGGCCCGTTCGCTCGCATTCTCGACCTGGTCAGCCGTCGAGGCAACTTCCTCGACGGTCGCCGAGAGATTCGCAACTTCGGAGGAGATCTCCTCGACCCGGTCGGACTGTTCGGTCGCTGCATCGCTGATTGCAGTGGCACTCTCGGCGACATCTTCGGCACTAGTCTGGAGGTCACTCACCGGTTGTTTCACGTCCTCCTCGACGTCGGCCATCAGTTGCTCGTTGCGCCCGATTTCGTCTTCGAGTTGCTGACTGTAAGAGTGAATGTACGTGTCGGTGACGACCTGCATGTCGAGATCGATAATCCGAAGAATCGAGAGAATGTCCTGTACGGCGTCGTCGACTTCCTCCTCGATTGCCGTCTCGATTGTGGGGCGCGACAGGCCGGTGTCGGGACCACTTGCTTCGGTTTCCTCGACAGACGCCGGTTTGGTTCCACCGTCTGTGACGGCGTCGGTCAGTCGGTCAGTGAGCGACGAGACGAGGCGGTCGCCCACCAGCGGAAGAATGAGGTCGTAGTAGACGCCGTACTGGCCGAGGTAGTGTTTCATCGGCATATCCAGAATATCGTGGAGTTTGCCGATGCGGGCTCGGTCGCGGAAGTACTCCGTGCCGTACTCGCCTTCCGCAAGCGTCACGAGATACGCCGACTGCGTCCGCTTGAGTGCCTCGATGTTCTTCGGCGACCGGCCGATGATTTCGACTGTCTCCTCGTGGTCTGTAATGTTCTCGTAGAAGTCGTCTGCCACCTGCTCGGCGTTGTCTTCGAAGGCATCTTGGTATTTCTGCAGGCGCCGGACGTCATCGTCAGTGAACCCGACGAAGTCTTTTCGCCACTGAATTTCGGACCGGTCCAGCCCGATCTCAGTGACTAGCGAGTCTGCATCTAGCTGATCGTTCAGACCGCCCTGTCCAAAGTCATCCCGGCCATATTTCTCCGAGTTCGACATGCTTACGTAGAGTGTAGATTCAGGTATAGTTCCACTATCTAGATACCAGTAATCCCATCAGATATCATACATGAAACGGACGAACGAATACGTCCAAACGAGACGGTTCTCGCTTCTTCCCCTTGATACTCATGCCGTTATCTAGAGCGTGTTGTTATCTTGGTTGTCCAGAGAGAATGATACATGCTGGAGAGTCTCACGCTTGACAGGTTCGACCTGCGACCAAAACTGATTCTGGCGTTCGTGCTCGTGGCGTTGCTCGTCGCCGTGACGGGGTTCGTCGGGTACACGAGCGTCAGTAACGTCGACAACCAACTCGAATCCGTCGTCAACGACGACGTCGCCGAGGCAGACGCAGCGATGGAGATGAAGTACGATCTCGAATCGGAGCGGCTAGCACTGCACGAAGTCCTGACCGGCGAGATGGAGGCAGCCGAAGAGTTCCGGGCCTCTCAGGCAGACTTCGAGGAACGGTACACGACGCTGGCAGAGCGTGACGACCTCACAGAAGACCAACAGCAATTGCTGTCGGAAATGACAGCCGAACATGAAGAGGCGAAATCGACAGGTGAAGAGGTCATTACGGCGATGGAAGCGGGCGACGAAGAGCGTGCAAACCAGAAGATGGACGAACTCGACAGCGTCTACACTGAACTCGAAGAGGACACCACGGCCTTCGAGGAGGATGCCGACGCGAAAATGGAAGCCTCGGTTGCGTCGGCGGCTACGACGACGAACAATAGCCACATGATGATTATCGGTCTGACCATCGCAGCTTTCGTCGCGGCCATCGTCATCGGTCTCTTCGTCGCCGGCCGCATCACCACCCCAATCAAACAGCTCTCGGCGGCCTCCCAGGCCATGAGTGAGGGCGATCTCAGCGCCGAAGTCGACGACCACCTCGAAGACGACGAACTTGGTCGGATGAGCGATTCGTTCCAGCAAATGCAGGCCAACCTCCGCAGTGTGTTCGACGAAATCGACACTTTCAGTAGCAATCTCGCAACCGGCGACGACGCCCTTCAGACCCGCGACCGCCGGACCGACTTTCCCGGCACTTACGGCGACATCATGACCAATCTCGACAACGGTGCCACCGAAATGGTCGGCGGCTTCGAAGAGATCCGCACCGCCAGTCAGAACCTCAAAGACGGCAACCTCGAGAAGGACATCGACACCGACCGCCCGGGCAACTACGGTGAGATCCTCATCGCGTTCGACGACGGCATGCGGGCGCTCTCGGGGAGCTTTGGCGAAATCGCCACTGCGAGTGAGGACCTGAAAAACGGACACCTCGACCAGAACATCGACACTAACTATCCGGGACGGTTTGGCTCTGTGCTGAGTGACCTGGAGGACGGGGTCAGCCAACTGAACGAGAGCGTCGAACAGGTCCAGTCGATTGCGGACGATGTCGCAGCGTCAAGCGAAGACGTAGCGAGCAGTTCCGAGGAGATTGAACAGGCCAGCGAGCAGGTCGCCGAATCTGTCGAGGAAATTTCCCACGGTGCGGATACCCAGAGTGAGAATCTGCAGGAGGTAGCCGGCGAGATGAACGAGATGTCCGCCACCGTCGAAGAGATTGCCTCCTCGGCGGAGGAGGTCACAGCGACTGCCAGCACGGCCGTCGAGCGCGGCGAAACGGGCCGGGAGTACGCGTCGGATGCAACTGAGGAGATTCAGGCAATCGAATCACAGGCCGACGAGGCAGCTGAACAGGTCCAGACGCTCGATGAGAAGATGGACCAGATCGGGGAGGTGGTCGAAATGATTACCGACATCGCCGAGCAGACGAACATGCTGGCGTTGAACGCCTCCATCGAGGCCGCCCGTGCCGGCGAAGCCGGCGAAGGATTCGGCGTCGTCGCAAACGAGATCAAGTCCCTGGCAGAGGAGGCAGCACAGGCGACGGGCGAGATCGAACAGCGTATCGAGGAAGTCCAGGCAACGACAGCCGACACCGTCGACGGGATGCAACAAATGAGCGAGCGGGTGCAGCGTGGATCCGAGACGATCGAGGATGCTATCGAGATGTTCGATGAGATCGCCGACGCGGTCCAGGAAGCCGAGAGCGGCATTCAGGAGATAGGCGATGCAACTGATGACCAAGCAGCCTCCTCAGAGGAGGTCGTGGCAATGGTCGACGAGGTGTCGAGTGTCAGCCAGCAGACCGCTGCCGAAGCAAGCAACGTTTCAGCCGCCACCGAGGAACAGACAGCCTCGCTTTCTGAGGCCTCAGAGAATATCCAGCAACTCTCCGGGCTCGCCGAGGAACTCCACGATCAGGTGTCGGATTTCGACACCGGATCAGGAGCCGGTGCGGCAATCGATGCGACCACGGGGTCGCCGACGACAGCCGACGGGGGGCACCCCGTACTTGATACTGAGGGTCGGAGGCCAAGTCGCGGTGGAGAGAAGTGAGAATATGGGTTCACGCATAGGGAGAGACGGTACTGCGTCGGCGTCGAATACGTCACCGATGCCGTCAGCAGTTAAAGGAGAGGTGAGTTCAATCTCGGGTTCGCCCCCTCACGTCGAGGAGGTGCGCGATACCCGGAGCGAGACCACGAGAGGTATCGATTCTCTGGCAGACAGACACGTCGTCTGGATAGACTCGGAAACAATCCCGGGTGACCCATGAGTGAGACAAACGTCCTAACTGAGACCGGAGCACCGATAGAGGTCCTCCACGTTGATGACGAACCCGATTTCGCTACTCTCACCGTCACGTTCCTCGAACGAGAGGACGACCGGTTCGTTGTCGAGACAGCAACCACCGCTGACGATGGGTTAGCGAAAATAGACGTTTGCCAACCCGACTGTATCATCTCGGATTACAATATGCCCGGGATGAACGGGCTCGATTTCTTCGAGACTGTTCGAGAGAGGTATCCCGACCTCCCGTTTATTCTCTTCACTGGCAAGGGTAGCGAGGCCGTCGCAAGTGACGCTATCTCTGCTGGCGTCACCGACTATCTCCAGAAGCAATCTGGGCCTGAACAGTACGAACTGCTGGCCAACCGAATCCGCAATGCGGTTCGAGCGCGACGCGAGGCACAGCGGGCCGAAAGGCAGGAACAACTGATGCGGCTGACTGAGTTCGCCGGTGACACCGGCGGGTGGGAACTGGATAGAGAGAGCGGAACTGTCCTGCTGACGGCTGGTGCCCGGCGAATTGTCGGGCGCCCTGAACAGACCGAAATCTCCCTCGAAGAAGCGATATGCCTGTTCCACCCGGATGACCGCGAGGACATCCAGCAGACACTCACTAGAGTCTTCGAAACCGGCGAGGAACTGCAAGATACGTGGCGACTTCAGCCAGGGGACGGCGAGGAGCGACTCATCGATATGACGATCACTCCAGTTGTACAATCCGGGGGAGAGGTGACGAAACTCCGCGGTTCTGGTCACGATATCACCGACCGCAAGGAGCGGCAGCAGGAACTCGAAACGTACGAGACGATTATCCAGGCGTTGACCGACGCGGTGTACGTACTCGACGAGGAAGGGCAGTTCACCTACGTTAACGACAAACTTGTCGAGTTGGTTGGGTACGACAGGGAAACAATTCTCGGCAGTCCGCCGTCACTCATCAAGGATGAGGCTGCCGTCGAACGGGCAGAACACCACTTGGGACGGTTGCTGTCGAGTGATGGCCCCGAAACCGCCACGTTCGAGGTTACACTGCAGGCGCGTGACGGTAATCCAATCACATGTGACGACCACATGGGCGTCCTTCCCTACGAAGGGGACCAGTTCGACGGGTCAGTCGGAACACTTCGGGATATCACAGAGCGCAAAGAGCGTGTGCGGGAACTCGAGCGACAAAACGCTCGTCTCGAAGAGTTTGCAAGCATCGTCAGCCACGACCTCCAAAACCCGCTCACGACTGCCCAGAGTCGCCTCGAACTGGCACAGGCCGATTGTGGCTCCCTTCACCTTGATAACGTAAGTAACGCAATTGACCGGTGTCAGGCACTTGTCGAGGATCTGTTGACACTCGCCCGAAGCGGGGACGCGGTCGGAACGAGGGAACCGGTCGCCCTGTCGGAACTGGCACAGGAGTGTTGGCAGACGACGCCGAGCGCAGACGCAACGCTCGCTGTCGAAACCGACCTGACGATATCGGCTGACCGGAGCCGACTTCAGCAGTTACTCGAGAACCTCCTGAGAAATGCCGTCAAGCATGGCGGCCGCGAGGTGACGGTGACGGTCGACGAGAGAGTTGACGGGTTCTACGTCGCGGACGACGGAACAGGAATCCCCGATAAAAAGCATGACGAACTTTTCCAGGCTGGCTACTCAACCGCTGACGATGGCACGGGGTTCGGCCTCGCAATCGTCAAAGAAATTGCGGAGGCACACGGTTGGGAAATCCGTGTGGTAAACAGCGAGATGGGTGGCGCCCGCTTCGAGATTATCGGTGTGGACACAACCCACTGACTGAAGATGTCTTTCAGCTACCTCTTCCCACTGTCTCCCGTTATCTAGATACCCGGCTTATGTTCATCCGGCCCTATTATAAGAACATGATCTGCCATGCCTGACGGACCACTTGACACGCAGATAGAGGAAATCGATCTGGTCCCCTCAGGGATTCCCGAGTTGGACGACCTGCTCAACGGGGGGTACATCCGCGGCCGGACGTATCTCGTCCAGGGCGTCTCGGGAACCGGGAAGTCTCTTCTCGGGCAGCACTTCCTTGAGGCGGGACTCAATGACGACGAGACAGTTGTGTACATTCACGGCGAAGAGTCGAGACACGACATTCTTGTCAACGCAGCACTGCTCGGTATCGACATTCGGGATGCGGAGTTTTTAGACATCGGGCCCGGAACGGACTTTTTCGCAGAGGACAAATCATACAATCTAGTCGACACGACAGAAGTCGAATCCGAGCGATTTACCGCAGATATCAAGCAGGTCATCGAGAACGTCGACCCAGACCGAGTTCTTATCGACCCGATAACGCAGCTTCAGTATATCGAACGTGACGAGTACCAGTACCGCAAGCGATTGCAGTCACTCATTCGCTTCCTCCGTAAGCGGGAGGTGACGACAGTCGCAACTCGAACAGTCAGCACGAGCAGCGCCACCTCGACGACGTACGATGATTTCGATTCGCTCAGTGACGGTGTCGTCACCCTGTCTCTCGACGAGGGAGAACGCCGAATCGCGGTCCCAAAACACCGCGGACTCGGACAGAAAGACGGGAGCCACGGACTCGAAATCCGAGTGGGTGGTGTCGAAGTCTATCCACAGATCATTCCAGAACACGACGACCGAACGTTCGACCCGGAACTTATTTCGACCGGGTACGATGCTCTCGACGACCTCCTTGGTGGTGGAATCGAACGCGGCACCGTCTCGTTTATCAGTGGCCCAACTGGAATCGGGAAATCGACGACGGGTGCACAGATACTGTCCGGTGTCGTCGAAAACGGCGGTACGGCGCTGGGATACGTATTCGAGGAATCGATCGACCAGTTCATCCACCGCTCGGAGACCCTCGGCCTGCCGATGTCGGAGATGCAAGAAAGCGGATCGATTCGGCTCACAGAAACCGAACCGCTCGTGCGTTCGGCCGAGGAGTTTGGTCAACATGTTCTCGACCAGGCTGAGGACTACGAGCCGGACGCTATCTTCATCGACGGACTCTCGGGGTACAAGATTTCTCTACAGGGCGACAATCAACGGCTCGTTCGTCGCCTCCACGGCCTCACTCGCGTGCTCAAGAACCGCGGCATTGCGGTCATAATTACGGACGAAGCCGATCGTCTCACCGGCATCCCAAAGGCCACCAGTACAGACACGAGCTATATCGCGGATAACATCGTGTTTCTGTCCTACGTGGAAGTCGACGGCGAGTTAGACCGAGCCATTGGCGTCGTGAAAAAGCGACTCGGCGACTTCGATAATCGGTTCCACCAGTTCTCTATCAAACCAGGTGAGGGTCTGGTCATCGAGGAGCCGTTCGATCACGTGCGAGGGATTATGCAAGGGGCGCCAACACCTCGCAGCCAGGACAAGTCCCGGAGCACCGATCAGTGATGAGCGGTCAGTCAACCCTCGAGAGAGCTGAACAGCACACAATACAGCTTCTGGTCCACGGAGAAAGTGACCGTGTTGCTCTCGGGGACCTTCTTGACGAACGGTACGACATTCTTGACGATGAAGCAGTCCAACCTGTCGATTGCTACCTCGTCAGCGACCGGACGTTTCCCGTGTACTGCGACGAGTTGCAGGAACTGAAAGAAGAGGGGCATCCGACCTTCACGCCGGTGCTGTTAGTTCAACAGGAGGAGTCGAACGGAACTGTCCCGCTTCCGTCTGAACAGAACGACGACGGTCCACCACTCATCGATGAAGTGGTGTCCGCACCTGTCGATCGGGTAACACTGGTACGGCGGGTGGAGAATCTGCTGGCCCGCCGAGAGCAATCCCTGGAGCTATCCCAACGCTACGAGGATGCCAAAACCCGATTTCAGAAACTTTTCAACTCGACTAACGATGCGATTTTTGTCGTCGGGCCAACCGGCCAAGAGATTACCGAGTGTAATCCGGCAGCCGCAGACCTCCTGGGGTACACACGCGATGAACTTCTCTCGGTAGCTCCAACTCAAACGATTCACGCAGATGAGCGAGCACGGTTTCAGTCCTTCCTCGGCGCTGTCCAAGAGACCGGGACAGGTTCGGCGGACGACCTCAGATGTCAGACAAAAGACGGCGAAACACGGCGGTTAGATGTGTCTGCTGCCACGCTTGAGGAGTCCGATGGTTCGCCCATAATTGTCTCCGCGCGGGACGTGACCGAACGCAAAGCGTACGAACGGGAACTCGAACTGAAATCCAGGGCGATGGACGAGGCACCCATCGGAATCACCATTACCGACCACGAGCAGGAGGATAATCCGATGGTGTACGTAAACGATGGATTTGCGGAAGTGACTGGCTATCCTGCTGAGGAAGCACTCGGGCGGAACTGTCGATTCCTTCAGGGCGAAGCGACCCGTGAGGAACCAGTTACTCGGATGCGAGAGGCTGTCAACGCGGCCGAACCCGTGTCCGTGGAACTTCGAAACTACCGCAAAGATGGCAGCCAGTTCTGGAACCGTGTCAGTATTGCTCCCGTGAGAGACGACACCGGAACCGTGACGAACTATATCGGCTTCCAGCAGGACGTTACCGAGCGCAAAGAGCGCGAACAGACATTGCAACTGTTCAGGAAAGCCGTCGAGAATGCGGGACAGTCGGTCTTCATCACCGACAGAGAAGGTACTATCGAGTACGTAAACCCGGTGTTCGAACAGCGGACCGGCTACACGCGTGAGGAAGCTGTTGGCCAGACGCCCCGCATCCTCAAATCCGGGAAACACGACGACGAGTTCTACGAACAGCTGTGGGAGACACTCCTCGCAGGCAAGCAGTGGGATGGCCACCTCATCAACCAGCGCAAGAACGGAGAGCTGTACCACGTCGACGAAACAGTTTCACCGATAACAAACGGGGGAGACGAAATCACACATTTTGTCGCAATCAAAGCCGACGTGACGAACCGTCGGCTGCGCGAACAGCAACTCGAAGTTCTCAACCGCCTATTGCGTCATAACCTACGGAACGGAACAAACGTTATCCAGGGACGTGCGACAGTTCTTCAAGACCTGCTGGACGACGAGGAACTCCAGACCAACGTGACGGAGATCGAACACCGAGCAGATGCATTAGCAACGCTCGGTGACAAGGCCAACACTGTGCGTTCCCTGTTCGAAAGCGACCCACAGACCGAGACACCCTACGACGTGACAGAACTACTGACAGAGGTCGTGGCCAAATTTTCCGAAGCAAATCCCACGGCGTCAGTTACGCTGGGTGAGGTTGAGGCTGTCTCAGTCCGGGCAGATAGCCGGCTGGAGATGGCGATGACAGAGCTACTGGACAACGCCATCGTTCACAACGAGTCAGCCGTGCCGGAGGTGACAGTCTCTGTCAGGCCAGCGAGCGAAAAGGGAGCAAAAGACTGGGCCGAAATCGAGATAACAGATAACGGACCAGGGATCCCGGACCACGAGCAGGAAACAATCGAACGCGGTGAGGAAACGTCGCTCCAGCACGGAACTGGGCTCGGTCTGTGGATTGTCTACTGGACTGTGTCACTCTTCGGCGGAGAAATCTCTATCCAAGACAACGAACCGCGTGGAACACGTGTTACATTAATGGTCCCGAGAGCGTCCGAAAAAGGTGGAGACGAAAGAAGTGACACTCGTCACCAAGACTAGACGAAAAATTCGCGCCGATGTAAGCCGACTGACGGATTACAAGGCGCGAGTCTTGCACGATTGACTAGCCCGATAGACGTAGGTGTGATCGGTTGGGACAGGCCACACACGTACTACGACGAGTGGGGATATCTCTGGAATCCATCAGAAAGCCAGTGAAACATGCAGAGGACAGAGGATGGATGCAGCAGTGGACGAGCAGATATCCGGTCACCTCCCACCAGTTAACGACCAGGTCTTACTGAAGTGCAAGGAAAAAGCCTCGCCCTTCAGCGCGGGGAGGATGTCATTCAGTGATGGATTGTTCATAAAGTTTCAGGGGAGCCTCCGATACAGAGAGCATGCAGCACACGCCAAGAGACAAGATTATTAAAACAGATAACATAACACCATATTAAACTAAATGCCATTTTCATTTAATACTAATTACAAAAATTTGGACTCGACCCTTTATTCAAGAGTGACGCCAAAAAGTGTTGCTAATCCCGATATTTTGCTTCTGAATGACGAGCTATGTGCTGATCTTGGATTGGATACAGCGGAGCTCAATGCCACAATTTTAGCAGGCCAGGACCTCCTGGAAGAACCAATTGCCCAAGCATATGCAGGCCACCAGTATGGAAGTTTTACTGTCCTGGGTGATGGGAGAGCGGTGATACTCGGCGAACATGTGCAGGATGGTACTAGATACGATATTCAGCTGAAAGGGTCTGGTCGAACTCCGTACTCCAGAAGAGGCGATGGCAACGCAACTGTTAGCTCGATGCTCCGAGAGTATCTGTATTCATACGCGATTCAGAATTTAAACATTAAGACATCGAGAAGTCTGGCAGTCGTCGAAACTGACGAAGCAGTCAAACGACGACGGACGGAATCTGGAGCCATTCTTGTCCGAGTGATGAACAGCCACATTCGATACGGGACCTTCCAGTATGTTGCAAACAAAGCATCCGACGAACTACAGCGGTTCACCGACTATGTTATCGACAGGCACTACCCGCAGCTACATACAAAGGATCGCACATACCTAGCGTTCTTCGATGCGGTCATGCAGTCGTCGATTGAGATGGTTGTTGACTGGCTGCGTGTCGGATTCATACATGGTGTGATGAATACGGACAACATGAGTATCGATGGTGAAACATTTGATTACGGACCCTGTGCCTTCATGAACTTTTATGACGAGCAGACGGTTTTCAGCTCAATCGATAAGCACGGGCGATATGCATTCGGAAACCAGCGACCCATCTTGCGGTGGAATCTTGAACGGTTCGCAGAGGCACTCCAACCGCTGTGTACGCAATCAGCGCTCACGTATGATGAACTCGAAGGCAAACTAAACGAATTTGAGGATCGGTTTGATGCGCAATACGACACAATGATGCGGAAGAAACTGGGGATCAGCTCAGATGGTGAGCAAGAACTTGTCGATGAATTCATCGAGTGGCTTCGCAAATCGAATGCAGACTATACGAATACGTTCCTCGAGTTAGAGATGCCTGGGACGTTTGATTCCCCAGTGTTTGCAACTGCAGAATTCGAACAGTTACGGAATAAATTGGCTGCTGTCGGCCTAGATGAGGAGTTGATGCAGGAAGCCAATCCGCGGTATATCCCGCGCAACTACTTGGTTGAGGAGGCACTGGATACGTATCTCGAAACGGGTGATCTATCCAAATTCAAGGGGCTATTGACCGTGTTGGAAAACCCCTATACATCGAAGGATATGGGTTCACAATTCCAGCAACCACCGCCACGAGAATTCGATTCAGAGTATACAACGTACTGTAATACTTGATCGGATAGTACCGAAACGCTCCTGCGTAGAGGATTGTTGGTGAGATCATAGCGCAGTCTTGAGCGGAATCGTACTTTTGTCGGGTGGCGCGTACGTACCACCCTTGCCCGCTACGACTTCCGGCTACTGCTGGGAACTCACTTCTTGTTGCTCCGTTCACGAGTTGTTTCACCGATACCTGCATTCGCTGAACAGGCAGGACACGCGTACACGACGCCTGTCTTGTCACCGAAGACTCGTATAAATCGGTCTGAAACGTGCTCTCCACAGGTATTACATTCTGGCATGTTACTGATGCGTGTAGTCTGTCACTCCGGATCTGGGAGTGTCAGTATCTACACGATTCATACCAAGCGCGACGCTGGCCAGAGCATCTCCGCATCCACTGCAACTTGACGTGGCAGCGAGCAAACGACGAACTGACATATCAGAATCTCTCATCGTTCAGTAGAACTCACGGACGAGGTCCATTGCATCGTCGGGGGCGCTGTCAGGAATGTCGGCCATGTTCTCGGTAAGTCCTTCCCGTTGTTCCCAGGGGATGGAACTCTCGTCCTGATAAAGAATACCCTGATACTCGTTGTCTGCGTCAGAGATGGCTTCTTTGGCATCGTTGTGGTCGGTTGGGTCGTGGTCACTTTCTTTCAGGTCGACAATAGAGTCCCTGAAGTAATCGTATGTGTCCACGTCGTTGAACGTGACACACGGCGAGTAGACGTTGACGAAACCAAAACCGTCGTGTTCGACTGCCTGCTGGACGATTTCGGTGTGACGCTGTGAGTCCGACGAAAATGACTGTGCAATGAACGTCCCGCCAGCTGCCAGCGCGAGCGCCAATGGGTTGACCGGTGGCTGCTTGGGACCATCCGGCGTCGTCGACGTTTCGAAATCCTCACGCGATGTCGGTGAGGCCTGCCCCTTCGTCAGCCCGTAGATTCGGTTATCCATGACGATGTAGCTCATATCGACGTTGCGACGGACAGCATGGATGAAGTGGCCAGCACCAATCGAATAGCCGTCGCCGTCACCACCGGCGACCATGACCTCCAGTGTTGGGTTGGCCAGCTTCGTCCCGATACCGACGGGAAGTGCCCGGCCGTGGACGCCGTGGAGCGCGTAGCTGTGCATGTAGGTGCCGATTTTTCCCGAGCACCCGATACCGGCGACGACGAATGTATTATCCGGGTCGTTACCGGTGTTCGCCAGGGCCTTCATCATGCCATTCATCGTCCCGAAATCACCGCAGCCAGGACACCAGGTGGGCTGTTTGTCGGACTTGAAGTCGGTGAATCTGCTGTCTGAGCTCATTTTGTTAGGTTGTCTGTGTTGTGATTTTGAGGGACGGTTTCTCTGCTGTGTTGCTCCGCACTACTGGTCGCGGGTTGTGTAAACACTGTTTTGCTGTCATTTTGATTGTTTGTGCAGGCCTGTCTCTACACGTTCGATTCCTGCGTCGACGAGTTCAGACCTCACTGCCGGCGGGAGTTTTTCGAGCGTCTCATCGACTTTTAGGTCGACTGATACACCGTCGACCCGCAATGCCACTAACTTTCCGCGATTCCCCTTTCCGGCAACCTCAAATTCGAACGGACGATTTTGTTCGTCAAGTCCATAGACCCAGACTTTCGAGAGGCCGTTTGCACTCTCCCAGTGAGTACTGTTGAGGACGTTGAGGCTCCCCGCAGGGGGAACGCACGGAGAACCACATGCCGGACACTGTCCTGGGTGTGGCGAGGCGCCAACGTACTCGTAGTCTATTCCACACCGGTAACACTGTAATGTCAGGATCATGATCAGCACTCGCTACCGAGTTCAAAGCCTCCCCGCTCGTCCTGGGTCAACGTCGATAGCGTCGACAGGACAGACATCGACACAGAGCATACAGTCGATGCACTGGTCCTCGTAGGTTGGGTCGGCCTTGATCTCGGACTCGGGGTGGCCTGGGGTATCCGTCCACTCGAACACGTCGACGGGGCAGTCCTCCAGACAGGCCCCGTCCGCGATACAGATGTCGAAATCCACTGCGACATGGGTCCCGTGGATGCCCTGTTTTTCTTCCGTAGGTTCCTTGCCATCTGTCGTCCATACTTGATGGTCCTCGTGCCGGTCGACTTCCTCGTATGTCTTCTCGAAATTTGAGTCGATAGCCATTAGGATATCCTCTGATTCTTTTTTATGAGTCAGCCGACCCGGTCACTACCCGAGCGAGCCCTCCATCTCGAGTTCGATAAGTCGGTTCATCTCGACCGCGTACTCAATCGGTAGTTCCTCCGTGAGCGGTTCGATGAAGCCAGCGACAATCATCTGTTTGGCGTCGTCGTCGTCCAGTCCCCGCGACTGGAGGTAGAACACGTCCTCGTCGCCGATTTTGCCGACTGTCGCCTCGTGTGCGACATCTACTTGCGACTCCTGGATTTCCATATACGGCATCGTATCCGACGTACTCTCGTTGTCGAACATCAGCGCGTCACACTCGACTGAGGTTGACGACCCCTCAGCCCCATCTGCGATATGAACGAGGCCGCGGTAGTTCGTGCGGCCGCCGTCCTTGCTGACGGATTTGGATTCGATAGTCGACTTGGTGTTTGGCGCGTTATGATACACTTTCGCGCCAGTGTCGATGTTCTGGCCCTCGCCGGCGAAGGCGATGGTAATGTGGTTGTCAGTCGCACCGGGGCCCTTGAGGATTGTTGAGGGGTACAACATCGTCGCCTTCGACCCCATGCTTCCGGACACCCACTCCATTGTGGCATCTTTCTCGGCGATGGCGCGTTTGGTGTTGAGATTGTAGGTATTCTTCGACCAGTTCTGGACCGTCGAGTACTGGACGTGAGCGTTCTCCTTGACAAACACTTCGACGCCACCGCTGTGCAAATTAAACGCTGAGTATTTCGGGGCCGAACACCCCTCGATATAGTGAACTTCAGCGTTCTCCTCGGCGACGATGAGCGTGTGCTCGAACTGGCCCATGCCTTCGGAGTTCATCCGGAAGTACGCCTGGACGGGCATGTCGACGGTTGTGTCCTCTGGTACATAGACAAACGAGCCACCGGACCAGATTGCGCCGTGGAGCGCCGCAAATTTGTTGTCACTGGGTGGGACAGCCTTGGTCATGAAGTACTCCTTGAGGATGTCTTCATGCTCCTGGACGGCCTTATCCATATCACAGAAGATGACGCCTTTTTCTTCCCACTGTTCTTGCATGTTCTGGTAGACGATCTCGGACTCGTACTGGGCTCCAACTCCGGAGAGGGCGTTCTTTTCGGCTTCTGGAATACCCAGTTTGTCGAACGTGTCCTGGATCTCTTCGGGGAGGTCTTCCCAGTTCTCGGCGCCGCCACGGGCATCGATGTCCGGCCGGATGTACGGGACAATTTCGTCGATGTCAACCTCCGAGAGGTCGGGCTGGCCGGGCCAGTCCGTGGGCATCGGCATCTCTTGGAACAGGTCGAGTGCCCGGAGGCGGCGCTCCAGCATCCACTCGGGCTCGTCTTTGTCTTCGGAGATGATACGAATCGTCTCCTCGGTTAATCCCTTTTCTGTCTCGAAGGCCGAATTCTCCTCTTTCTTAAACTCGAAGCGTGCTTCGGTATCGGTTTCCTGAATGTTATCCTGTTCCGAACTCATAAAATTGTGTTATCACCCTGGACATATAAGTTTAATCTATAACTATTTTTTAATTGTATCTGGGCGAATATCCTCTAAAACTCCCATCTTAAAAATGCAAATCAAAAATATATCTTTTGTATATAAAAACTTAGTATCGGCCAGATTTAAAGGAACCGTATGGTACAACCGTCTCCTGATTGCCAACTCTCGGAGCAATTAAATAATCAAACTCCGCTCAGAGTCGGTACACCCAGTTCTTCGGTTATTTTCTGGCGTAGCCGAGACTGGGATATCCGCTTGTTCCACCAGCAACGACACTGTTGCTCTGTTCCCGGGGGCGTTGAACGTGACTGAGTCATCTATAACCTCACGAGTTCGCTCAAAAAGCCCTTCTGAGGAACACGGCAAAATGAGCGAAGAGGAACGGGATACACAATCGGGCAAGACATGTCCCGAGTGTACTGGAACCATAGTCTACAACGAGGCGCGGGCTGAGACCCACTGCCGAGACTGTGGTCGCATCGTCGAATCAGACCGCTTAGACTACGGTCCTGAGTGGCGTGCATTTGATTCGCGTGAAAAGAAACAGAAGTCGCGGGTCGGGGCGCCACAAACCGAGCGATTACACGATCGTGGCTTGTCGACAGTTATTGATTGGCGAGACGAGGACGCGTATGGGCGGTCGCTCTCATCTCGACAGCGAAAGAAAATCCGACGTCTTCGGGAATGGAATGAGCGGTTCCGGACGAAGAATCCTCAAGAGCGAAATCTAAAGCATGCACTGGGGGAAATCACCCGGATGGGTTCCGCGCTGGGATGCCCCAGTCCGATCAGAGAAACAACGAGTGTGTTGTACCGGCAGGCACTCGAAAAGGACCTACTCAGAGGGCGCTCAATTGAAGGTATGGCAACGGCAGCCCTCTACGCCGGATCGCGTCTGGAGAATGTACCCCGGACACTGGACGAAGTTGCTGCGGTAAGTCGCGTCGATAAACCGGAGATAGAGCGTGCCTATCGCTATCTGGCTGATGAGTTGGAGTTAGCAATGGACCCACCGGATCCTGAATCGTACGTCGGTCGGTTCGCTTCCCAGCTAGGGTGTCCTAATGAAACAGAGCGTCGAAGTCGAGAGCTGATTCAGGCTGCGGTTGAAAACGGTGTTCACAATGGGCGAAATCCCGTCGGGATAGCCGCAGCAGCGCTGTATTCAGCTGCCAAACTCACACAACAGGACATTATCCAGGACGAACTTGCAGAGATTGCTAACGTGAGCAAGGCCACGATTGGAAATCGATATCCTGAAATTCTCGAAGCAGCCGATGAAGTGCCGACTGATACTGATTAGTGCGGTAATTTTCAGACCTGATGCGGTGAATCGTCGTTTCACGGTCCGATACAGGAGAGAAGCGAAAGCCTAGCGGTAACGACTCGCAATAATCACTTTGAGTGATAAAATTCAACCGCAAAACAGCTCTCTGTTGTTCGTCACGTGGGAACGAAAGCCCCATTCGAGAGGATTTACTCGAGTCGTTCCTGAAGAACAGCCGGGCAGGCCGTAGTCACTCCCGAAATTGAGAGGATTTGATTGCTGACAATCTCATTCAATTCAGTGCTCCCTGTCGCCTCAAGCTCGGCCATCAACATGTGATCACCAGTCGCGGTATATAATGCAGTGAGCGAGTCGAGATTCCTAAGTTCAGTTATTGCCTCAACATATTGGTCACTCTCGATGTCAATTCCCACCATCGCAATGCTCTGGTGACTGACTTTTTTTGGGTCGATTTCGACAGTATAACCCACAATTGCACCTTCTTCCTCAAGTTTCTCGATGTACTTCCGGGCAGTCGGTCGCGCGACACCAGCCTGGTCAGCAATCTCTCCGAGGGAAGATTTTGGATTCTCTTTGAGGATAGAGAGAAGACGATGCTCAAGTTCTTCAGCGTCCATTTTGTGTACTGTTAATTCGGGGCGGTAATTATCTTGCTGGTGATTTCATTCAGGTACGGAACGATTCGCCACAACCACACTCCGAGACGACGTTGGGGTTCTCAATATCAAAGCCCGCTGCTTGGAGGCCTGTTTCATACTCAACGACACTGCCCTCAATATAACCAATACTCGCGGGGTCGACAAACACTCGGAGACTATGGTGTTCGTAGACGGTATCGTCCTCCTCTGGACTGTCATCGAAACGCATACCGTATGAAAGGCCTGCACAGCCACCTTGCTGGACAAACAGCCGAAGCCCTGCAGTGTCGGTGTCCAGGTTCTCCTCCTCTAAGAGGGCAAGAGCCTTTTCAGAGGCAGTTTCTGAAACTTTGATTTCCGGTGGCTCATTCTCTTCGGCTGTCGTACTCATATACTGACTTGATTGGGCCAGGGTATTAACCATGACGCTCAAGATACTGACGCTGGCTATGGCCTGAAATCGTTGAGGGACACAAAGACCGAGGAGGATGTGAACCGCCTCGGGGTCTAATGACGTCGAGGTAATCTGAAAACTATATTATATCGATTTTAATGAAGAGCGCGATTTAGGGAAGGTTTGAAGCGAAAGCCTCGCACTTCAGCGCTGTCTCTTACCCATAAGTTCACCGAGCCCCGAACAGACGTTTCAGCCGCTGTCGGGCCCGATTTGTACTTGGAAAATCGCGGTGAGGAGCGATTCGGGCAGTGGTACCACTGGTAGGCGATTACTGAATGCGGGTAAACGAGGTCGGCAAAATCGTTCCATAAGGAGATTATCTCTGTCGGTATCGGGATTTTCAGTCGGATTCATCGAACTCGACAGCGACTCGATTTGTGGGTAAGAGACAGCCCTCTATCTTGCACGGCAGTTCTGGTGATCTACTGATAGGTAAATCTGTGAGAACCTACGACAACAGACATTCCTTATGTACAAAGATTCCCCCGACTCAAACAAATTATTACATAAGGCTGCGATGCACCACGCTGACCACACACCACGTTTCTGGAGTGTCCGCTGTTGGGTGACACTCCGTCTACCAAGTGTAACGCGCTATTACCGAGTTATTCGATCAACTGTTCTCGGTCAGTCCAAGCTATGTATGTATCACTGGGTAGAACAAGGTGGAGATTCTCGGAGTGTCTGCGAGAGTCTCAGTTGTAGTGGCTGTGGCCGACAACAAGCGCAGCCACGTGCAGGATGACAAGAGCAAGAAACGCCACAACCTCGTCGGGCGTCTCCAGGCCGCCCACGAGTAGCGGGAGGTAGAGAAACGGCATCGAAACGGCCATCCAGAAGCTGACCGTCCGTACCGGGGACAACACTGACTCCGGGGTGAGGTCATCAAGCAGTTGGTCACGAGTCTGCTCGGGTGTCTCGCGGGAACTGTGGGTGGATGCGTTCTGTTCGGAGGGCTGAGACATGGGATCACCCTGGTGCGGTCGTGGTGGTAATACACGGCTGAGAGACGAGGCGCAAGACCGTTCGACGCCATCGTCGTAGCGGCTCATCGGTACAGTCCTTCTGTTGCGGAGACAGTTCCGTTGCCAACCTCGATCAACGCCGTTCGTTCAGGTGTCTCGTCGATCTCACAGAGTGTGGTCTGCTGTCGGCGGCCGTCGAGTTCGACCTGCACCTCGTACTCGCCGGCCGGCAATTGGCCGAGTTCACTCACTATCTTGCCCGGAGTGAGGTAATACCGGTTGGCAAAGACGAGACCCCGGCTGTCGCGGACCTCGATAGTTAGATCGTACGCCTGGTTTAGGTCGAAGTTTCTGATGTGGATTTCCTCGCTTCGCCGGGCAACCAAGCGATCCGTCACTGCGCTCTCTCCCGGGGTAGACCGGTGATCTGATTCGCCACCGGAGTTGTACTGATCTTCTCTCACCATCGTTATTTAGGATAACACGGGCCTCTTGCCTGATTCCCCATGCTAGTAATTGATATCTATAGGGCAAGCCCGTCTAGTTATTTAGATAGTCCCAGCCAGAATCGTTGATGAGTGCTACACAATGCCCCTCCGGCTGTTCTCAAGAGAGAGCTCGACGGTTCGGCAGTCTTTCTGAAATGGGTCACTCCGCCATCTCAGTGGAACCTACCAGTTGTGGGTCCGACAGACGCTGGCGAACTATCCGACTCTGTAAGCTCATTGAAACGCTCTGTTAAAAATGCGGTACAGAAGCCGGATTGCTGGAATTCCTGATCGAAAATCTGACTTCTACTCTATCTAAGGGACTATTTCTACCACTAGTGACTGACTCTCGATAGGTCAGAGTTAATCTCGAAACCATGCAACGGGTTATAACATAGTAGCGTTAGTTTGCTCCAGAGTTTTCAGTGCCTGTATCCGGGTTTTTTGAGAGGGCCTCGGACTCAGTATTCTCATCCGCTTGGTTTGATTTCCTTTGAGTCTCATCCGGGCTTATTGGGCTGTCATCTTTGATGTGAGTGATTTCTCCCCGAGCACAGTTTTGACAATATATTGATTCCCCCTCAATATTAGATGAAATAGCACCTCCAAATATAACGAATTGTTTGACACGGTCGCGCTTAACCCCTTCTTCTACAGGACTAGCACATGCTACACATGGTTGGTCTGGATTGATGACAGAATGTTCTTCAACTGTTCGTCGAGGGCCAAATGAAAAGGGGTCATCATCTCGACCAATGAGACCATGGACAGGTGGCAGAAGAAGGAGTCCAATAAATAGCAGTGGCACTCCCACTACTGGCGATAACTCCGGGGAACTAAAACTCCCGAGTCCTCCAAGAAAAAGAAACAGTCCAACAATCCAGAGTACAGCAGATTTGACCATAGGTACCACAGAACCGGAATTTTCGACTACCGTCTCGCTAACTTCTTTGGCTTTCTCGGCCCGTTGTTTTCGTTTTTCCTCAATGGTTTCGTAGCCTATTTCCACATCTCCAGTCTCAGTTGTTGCTTTATCTCCTTGCTTATCTGGACTGATCGGATGACCACAACTTGGACAATATGGGGCTTGTTCGTTAGCAATATCTCCACACGACGGACAAAATTGCTCATCAAACCCTGGCTTTTTACCAGACATGTATCATATCGGCCAATCTATTATTGATATTCTGATTTCCGAATAACCATTTTATCGGTGTCTATAAAGTATTTATATGCCGCATATACCACATTACCGATAAAAACTGTCCACCAAGCTGTCAATAGAGCAACCAAGACATGCGAACCAAGACTACCAAAGCCGCGTTTGACCAATACAACTCGGTCACCTTGACGGCTCTTTACATCCCAACCTTCTACCTTTTTGTCGTCAATTGCTTGTTTAAATTGCCTTTCACCCTCCGGAGAGAGATTCGTATTATCTTGACTTGCACTATTTTGTCTGCCACTCGAACTCTCGTCTTGAGGTGCTCCGCAGTGTGGACAAACGTCAGCTTTAGAACTGATTGTATCACCACAGGAAATACAATATTGCTCATTTGGGCCGGGGCTATTAGTAGACTTTTCTTCTTGCTGACTTGACTCATTTACATCTGCCATAAATAGCTACATACATTCATTAGGTAAAATATTATGGGAATGCATCCATAATTTGACAAAATCCAGACAACTCATATAAATATAGAACCAGAAATTGATTTATTCGTCACCTTCTATTCTGGTTTTTACCTGTTCTCTGATAACAGGGCCAACAGGAAAGACTAAAATGCTCTCTTGAAAGTAGGGTACGGGAATCGGATTATAGTGTCTTGGTGAGCTTCTTGATGTTGTTGAGCGCGAAGAGAAGAACGATCTCACGGAACTGCCGATACCAGAACGGTCGCGTCGCAGAACCGTTCAAAGTTCTCGCTCAGCCTTCGCTCTCCGAGTTGGGAAACACTGTCGCGGCTGAGGAATAGACTGCTTTAGCAGTTCTACTGTCAATTTACGACCGTCTCATAATGATAGTTGCGAGTCGTTACCGCCGTCGGGAAACGAGACGTGGGTCTCACGCCGTGAAACACTGATATTCGTGACGTGCTCACGAAAATAACCGCAACAATTACTATCAGTCATCCAAATGAAATTACAGTAAGTTTACCGTAAATTACCGTAGCAAAGATTAAACGGTTTTGAGACGCGACCAATCAACTACACAGCGGAAGTAGAGAGTAGGCAAGAAAGATGTAGTGTCCCGTATTTTCAGATATGGTTTAAGTATTTTCGTCGCTTCTCCATTCGTTCCTGTTTTGACCGATTATCGTAGAATTCATCAAGTACTGATTCTGACAAATTAGCCCTATCGCTGAGCACCTTTTCTGGAACTTCAGAATTGAGTGCGTGCGTGAGAGCACCACGTCGAAAGGCGTGGGGGCTCACGCTTGACGGACACTCGTATGGATGGTCGTGCTCCGCCGCGTCGCAATCGCTAATTTTGCGGTCGTGAGGACATTCATCGGTGAAGACACAAGGTCGAGTATACCGATAGCAATCCCGTCGAAGTGTAGTACGGTGAACACGGCCCAGTTCCGAAGAGATGAGCGGGTGACGACCGTGTTCATCTGTTGTATCTGGTCGGCGGTCGGTGATCCAGTCCACAAGAACAGTGCAAACCTCATCAGAGAGACCAATATGTCGTTCACCCCGCTCAGCATTTTTGATTGACGTGTCCTTTTCTGGTCTATGAACCACTTCAATAGACTGTTCTTCTTCATTGAAATCACCAACGTCCAATGCATGCAGAGCTCCTACCCGCATCATCGTATGCCACAGAAGTGTGAGCACAACGTGCTGACGGGACGCGTATTTATACTTTCGTAGGTACTCCAATGCCCGGTCTGCACGTTCTTTATCCAACATCACGTCTCGTGATTTTTCTTCACCACTCAGATCCGGTGAGCGCACCTTCGTATGGAGGTCCTGTTCTACACCGTCTACTGTTTCGAGCCAGCGAATGAAGACGCGAAGGGTGTCCATCTGGGTTTTCTCTGAGGCAGGGGATAGTTCGCCCTCGTCACGTCGCCACTGACGATACTCATGGAGCTTCCTACCGGTCAACGCGTTCAAATTCTCAATCCCGTTCTGGTCACACCATCGAACGAAGTGTCCTAATCGGTACTTGTGGGAGGTAATCGTTGCACGAGTGACCTCTGTCTCTCTGTCTGCTAGGTACAATTCCACCGCCTCCGTTGGTTCGATTGGTTCAAGTTCCATATCGATCACGCGAGAACCGCCCGAGACAGTCGTGGCCAGTACCCTGAAACCGGTTGTTTCACGGTTTAGAGGACAGTCCGTTCAGCGCCTGAACGAAAGCCCGCCACGCCCGCTTCGCGGTTCCTCACGTCTGTTCGGAACACGCTCGCGAGCGTGGCGACCTTCGCAAAACCTCCGGTTTTGCTCAGTCCCGCCACGCCCATTCTGCGAGGAGCAGACGCGACAAGCGAACGGGCCCGGAGATTCGAATCCGACGAGACGAGCAAAGTGAGTCTCGTTTCGGTTTGAACCCCACCAGTCGCGCACGCTGAGACGGACACGTCTGACTCCGGTTCGAACACCCGCATCAAAAAATCGACGCGTCCACGCCGCGGGACGTCTCAGTCTGTGTCCGCCGAATCACGGAGAAGACAGGTCCGGACGTATCGCTCGAACTCAGAACGACAGTCTTCGAGAATCGACTCGTCGCTAGTCACCTGCTGTGTTGCGAGGCCGACGAACATGACCTGAAACAGGGCGGCAGTCTCCTCGGGGTCTACCTCTTGGAACACACCCTGCTCGATACCGGACCTGATGATGTACTCGACGTGTTTCGAGGTAAAGCGGTCTGTTCGGGTGAAATACTCCTCGTACCGGTCGTCGTGTGCGGCCTGTGCTCGGAGCTCGACCATGGCCCGAGAGAAGTCCTCGTCGGTGACCGGTTCCCCGGGCGTGAACATCGCGTCGATGACCTGCTCGATATGTGCATCGGCACCCTCGCCTGGCTGGAGAGGAAACTGCTCCTCGGCCTGGTCGAGCATGAACTCCAGAAAGTCGAGCAACAGGTCGTCTTTCCCGTCGTAGTGGTGATACAGCAGGGATTTGCTCTTTGGAAATTCGTCGCTGATTTTCTGAATCGTGATGTCGCTGTATCCGTGTTCGCGGAATGCATCGTAGGTCGCTTTCAGTATCTCTTCGCGCGTGTTCTCGGGCTCCTCCAGAAACGAGACAGATTTGTCCATCGTTCAAAATCACTCCTGGTCGTGTGTCAAATAGCCCCCTCCATGGACTCGGACGTTGTCCGCCCCCTGGGACTCATTTGACTGAGATACTGTGTTCATCAATCTTCACCTTTGTGTTCTACGTATAAAATAGTGACTGAATAATCAATCAGTAACTTTGCGGGTAGCGTGTCGAACTCCCATTTGAGGTACGTATATAACGGCTTACGAAAAGAGAGACAGAAAGTATATACCGTTCCTGAATAAACGTTCAATCAGTATGCGAGAGCAACACGAGATGAGATACCCGAGCGGGTCGAATACCCATAGAACACTGGAGGCGACGGGCAGATGAGTCTGTCAGACCGCCTCTCAGAGGTGATTACGGGACACAGTCGGGCAGTTATTGCAATTATGTTGATTGTGACCGTCGCCGCGGGCGCGGGGGCCGGGATGGTCGAGCAGTCATCCTCGCTCGACCAGTTCCAGAGCGACACCGACGAGGCACAGAAACTGACCTACATTGAGGACAACTTCGCGACCGGTTCGGAGAATACATCCACCGCACAGGTCATCGTCCGAGGAGAGAACACACTCTCGAAGGAGACGATGGTCGAGACCCTCCGGCTACAACAGTCATTCCGGGATAACGAGACCATCGGTCAGACGCTGGCCACAGAGCGTCCGACAGTGGGCGTCGCGAACCTGGTGGCAACCTCGGCGATTCTCGGCGAACAACAACAGGAGTTGCAGTCGCTGGCTGCGGAGTTCGAGCAGCTGAACGCGACTGTTCGCAACGAGCGGGCCGCGCTCCAGCAACGACAGACTGCGCTGAACACGACCCGGCAGGAACTGCGTGCTGCACTCGATGACCTCCGGGACGACCGGACAGTATCACCGCGTGACCGGTTCGAGACAGTCCGTGAGCGTGCCCCAGTCGAGTTGGGCGAGACACAGTACGAGACGTTCAATAGCTCCGTCCAGTTGTTGCGGACCGCCACAGACGAGTCGGCGGTCGAACGCGCCTACGAGCAGGGTACGCAGGGCGTCCTCGCCGACGAGTACGAGACGCTCCAGCAGCGGAGCCAACAGCTGGAGGCAGACGGCGAACGACTCCAGGAGCTTGGCTCTGAACTCGAGCAACGTCAGTCCGCCCTGGAGAGTACGTCTCCCTCGATTGACGAACAGATAACCGCAATAGAGTCGTTGAATACGACACAGTACGAGCGCGCGCTCGGGGCGGTACTGGGTCCGGATTCGAGCGGCCAGCTCAACGGGCTCGGATTCATGCCCACCAGCTACGAGCCAGGCTCCAGCACTGCAAACGCGACGATGCTCCTGGTCACCCACCAGACCAGCGGCGAGGGACAGGCCGGTGCGGCGTCCGAGCAGCTCATCGACGCACAGCTGACAATGCAGTCGCTGGCAACGAGCCAGGTCGGCGCTGACGGCTCCGAGACCATCGTCTTCGGAACCGGAATCATGAGCGATGAGATCAACAACTCGATGGGAGACAGCCTGGCGATTGTGGGGCCACTGGCGCTTATCTTTGTCGTCGTTGCCCTGGTCGTCGCCTACCGCGACTTCCTGGATATCGTGCTCGGGCTGTTCGGTATCGGTGCCGTCCTCGTCTGGACGTTCGGGTTCATGGGCTGGGCCGGCATCGGCTTCAATCAGATGTTCATCGCGGTTCCCGTTCTCCTCATCGGGCTCTCTATCGACTACGCCATCCACATCTTCATGCGTCACCGCGAACAGCGTCAGGAGGATGGTGAATACAGGGAAGAAGACGTGCGCGGCTCGATGCGGACCGCACTGGCCGGCGTCGGGACTGCACTCGTCCTGGTGACTGCCACGACCGCAATCGGCTTTCTCTCGAATCTCACGAGTCCGGTCCCGCCGATACAGGATTTCGGTATCGTGAGTGCAGTCGGCATTGTCGCCGCACTGTTGATATTCGGCATCCTGATTCCCGCGGTGAAAATCGAGGTCGACAGCTTCCTGGAGAACCGCGGTATCTCTCGGAAGAAACGCGCGTTCGGAACGGGGAACAGTCGGTTCAGTAGCGTTCTCGGTGCTGGCGCAACTGCCGCGAAGAAGGCACCAGTTGCCATCCTCCTCGTCGCGTTGCTCGTGAGTGCGGGCGGCGCATACGGGGCCAGCCAGGTCGATACCAGCTTCAACCAGGAAGATTTCATCGCCGAGGACCCCCCCGCGTGGACCGACAACCTCCCCGAGCCCTTCGCACCTGGAGAGTACTCGATGAAAGAGAATCTGGAGTTCGTCAACCAGAACTTCGTCCGCGAGGACTCCCAGGCACAGCTTCTCTTCGAGGGAGAGATTACAGACCCAGAGACGTTACAACACCTCTCACAGGCACAGCGTGAGGCAGCCAACAGCGATGTCGTAGTCACGCTGTCGGGTGGTGGTGCCGATGTCCAGGGACCGCTCCAGACGATGCAACAGGTGGCAGCGGAAAACGAGACGTTCAACGCCACCTTCGCCGGCGCAGACACCGACGGCGACATGGTGCCAGACCAGAACATCGAGCAGGTGTACGACGCGCTGTTCGCTGTCGCTCCACAGGAGGCAGGGAACGTCATCTACCAGTCCGACGACGGCTACCAGGCCGTTCGGATGGTTGTCTCCACCAGCGGCACTGCCGCGATGAGTGACGTGAGAACCGAGATGAGCTCGATTGCGGCCGGCCTCAACGGTGACGGACTCACGGTGACCGCGACCGGGCAGACAATCCTGTTCGACATCGTCCAGGACCAGCTGTTCGATACGGTCGTCGAGAGTCTGCTCATCACCCTCGTCGCCGTGTTCGCGTTCCTGATGGTTACCTACCGGATTACCGACGGGAGCGCGATGCTCGGTGCGGTGACGCTGCTCCCGGTGTTGTTCAGCGTCACGTGGATTCTGGGCACGATGTACGTGCTCGGCATCCCGTTCAACGTCATGACGGGGATGATTACGAGTCTGACAGTCGGGCTGGGTGTCGCCTACAGCATCCACATGAGTGAGCGGTACAAACTCGAACTCGACCGGACCGGCTCGGTCTGGAAATCGATGTCGAGAACGGTGACCGGAACCGGCGGCGCACTGCTGGGCAGTGCTGCGACGACTGTCGGTGGATTCGGCGTGCTTGCCTTCGCCATCCTGCCGCCGCTCCAGCAGTTCGGCATCATCACCGGCATGACCATCATCTACGCGTTCCTTGCGAGCGTGCTTGTTCTCCCGAGCCTGCTCGTCCTCTGGACGCGGTACTTCGGGCCGGAGGCTTCGTTTGCCACCTCCCCGGAGGAATCGGCCACGCCAACAGCCAGTGACGGCGGACAGCCGACGGAGGCGACGGGCGAGGAGTAACGCGGGTCGGCGAAGAGCTGACTCGTGCGGATTTTGCGGTTATGTCCGCGGCCACGTCAAGAATCTCGACGGTTCACGGGACGTAGCCGGTGGGTTGGGTCGCTGCGGCGGTACCGAGTTGCAACAGTCAGTATCAGGGAACGGTTCCGTCCATCGACCCGCGATACCACCGCCCCGTCTCGGTTCCACACGCCGTACACCGCGCGACGACAGCCGATTTGTCTCCCTCTTTTACCCCGTCGAGACTGTTGTCTGTCTTCGTATCACAGTGCTCACAGTATCGCAGGGTTACCTGTGTACCGTACTCGAGAGGCGCTCCGAGTGCGAGTGCGACGACAGTCTCGTCGCCGTAGTTCCAGCCGCGCTGAAGCTCCTCGCGCCCGAACCGGATGAGTTCACCGGCCTCGAGCTCGACATCTCCGTCTTCGGTCTCGAACGTAGCGGTCCCCTCCTGGATGTAGAAGACCTCCTCCTGGAGTTCGTGGCTGTGGTAGGCGAAGGCGAAGCTATCGCCCGGTTCGAGTTCGTAGTAGTTGACTGCGACATCGGTCAGGCCGAGCGCATCGGTGAGCCGACACATCCGAGCCGCCGGCTGGACGCTGTTTTCCAGCTCGTCGATGTTAACTGTCTCCATGCACCCGGTACGCAGCCCACAATCAAATCTACTCCGGCGTCGGATTGAGCTTAGGGAAATGCTTATTGGTAACTTGTAGCAATGTAATCGTATACCGACTCTATGTCACGTGACACTGATCATACCAGCCAGCCGTCCGATGACCGTGACGAAATCGAATCCTACTATGACGACCTCGAAGAGGGTGCTGGCTGTGTCGAAATTTGGGAGTATATACAGGACCGTCGTGATGACTGATACTGGTTATTGCGGTGATTTTCAGACCCGTTTTAGTGAATCGCTCGTTTTATTGTCCGATAGGAGAGATAAGCGAAACCATGGCGGGAACAACGCGCAATAATCACTATGAGGAGAGACCATGTGGAATCACCTAGTTAGTCGAGCTGTGAATCCAGCTCAGCTGGCTGTGTAGCGGGCTCGTGTTTTGGACCTGACAGGGGGAAAGCTATAGTGGCGGGCTCCCGTGGTGTCGTCAATGACCGAAGACGACCTCACGGAAATTCTGAGTGAGCGACAGGTTTCGACGGCGGAGGACGCCCGGGCCGAGCACAGCGGCGACTGGGCCACGCTCTCGGAGTGGGTCACACCAGAACCCGTCATGCCTGACGTGGTGGTCTACCCCGAGACAACCGCAGAGGTCTCTGCCGTCCTCGAAGCCGCTACCGAGCGTGGCATTCCGGTCACCCCATATGCTGCCGGCACGAGCCTCGAAGGCAACCCTGTCCCGGTCCACGGAGGCATCAGCATGGACCTCACCCGGATGGATACTGTGCTCGATGTCCGGCCTGACGACTTCCAGATTGATGTCGAGCCGGGTGTCATGGGGCCAGCGGTTCAGGAGGCGGCCGGCGACCACGGCCTCTTTTTCCCGCCGCTACCCTCCTCGGGCGATATCTCGACAATCGGCGGGATGATTGCGAACGCCGCGAGCGGCATGCAGACGGTGAAATACGGCGAGGTGGCAGACTGGGTGCTCGAACTCGAAGTCGTGTTGGCCGACGGCTCGGTCATCACGACCGGGTCGAAAGCACCGAAGACCTCCGCAGGGTACAACCTCCGTGACCTGTTTGTCGGGAGCGAGGGGACGCTGGGCGTCGTCACCCGGGCGACGCTGGAACTCGCGGGACGGCCCGCACAGCGTCGCGGCGGACGAGCTATCTTCCCGACGCTTCAGGACGCAACAGCCGCGGTCCGAGACGTGGTCACGGCTGGGGTCGACGTGGCCAAAATCGAGCTGATGGACACCACGTCTGCCCGAATGTCGAACACCTACACCGGTGCCTCGCTTCCAGATGCACCGATGGTTTTTCTGGAGTTTCACGCCGATCACAACGTCGAGGACGAGATTGCCTTCTGTCGGGATCTCATCGAAAGTCACGACGCAGAGAGCTTCGAAATCGCCGGCGACGACCGGATGGACGAACTCTGGGAGGCTCGGACAGAGCTGGCGTATGCCCTCTCGGAGTACGACCCCGACCGCCAACCCCTCCACGCCGGAGACGTGACGGTCCCAATCAGCGAGTACGGGAGCATGATCGAATACGCCAAGACGCGTGGCGAGGAGGCCAGTCTGCCCGTCGCCTGTTTCGGACACGCCGGCGACGGCAACGTCCACTACGCTGTGCTCGTCGACGACGATGACGAGTCTGAAGTCGAACGCGGCAAAGCAGTCTACGCAGACATCGTCGACCGCGCGATAACCGTCGGCGGAACCGCCACCGGCGAACACGGTGTCGGCCGGGGGAAACGCCAGTATCTCGTCGACGAATACGACGAGGAGACAGTCGAAGCAATGCGTGCGGTCAAGCGAGCACTCGACCCGACAGATACACTCAATCCCGGAAAGATGTTCCCAGAAACCGAAGACGACGGTCGCATTCGAGAGAAGTGAGGACCGCTACGGGAGAACCGTCTCGAAGAGCGCGTCGACCTGTGCTCTTGTTCGTGACAGTGACTCCGAGTTGTCGATTCGGTCGTAGTCAAGGTCGAGCGAGTCGAACTCGTCTTTGAACTGACGGTAGATTGCCGCGTCAGCGTCGCTGATGTCTTCACGCGACTCGATGCGGTTCTCGACGACATCGGCGTCACAGACCACCCGAATCAACCGGAACTCGGCTCCAAGGTCCTCTGCGAGACGGTTTGCTCGTTTCCGGTGTCTCTCGTCGGCAAAGGTCGCATCGAGCACGACCGGCTCGTCGTTCTGGACGTGGTGCTCGGTCCGGCTGAACAGTTCGTCGTAGACGCGTTCACCCTCTGCGTCAGTGTAGACTGGTTCGTCGACGAGTTCTTTTCGTATCGCGTCTGTCCGTAGTCGAACGCCGTCCAGACGGTCGGTCAGATACGACGAGACCGTCGACTTGCCGACGCCCGGGAGCCCACAGACCGCAACGACGACGTGGTCGTACTCACCCATCATCTCAACAGGGATTCGCTCATGCGGTTCGGGAAGCCGGTAATCAGCTCCCAGATGCTCATCTTCTGTTCGTCGGAACGCAGACGCGAGCGGAGTCGCTGGCTGAATATCTCGACAGAGATGACAAGGAAGAAGATGCAGATGAGTGTCGCCATCACATGGTCGAAGTTGAACAGCCCACGCTCGACGTTGACGATTTCACCCAGTCCACCGGCCCCGAACGCGCCCAGCGTGACCGCGATGCGGACGTTGATTTCGAGGATGTACAGCGTCCAGGCGATGAAGCTCGTTCGAACCTGGCTTATCATGCCGAAGAAGACCCGCTGTGGATAGTTCGCGCCAGCCATGTCCATTGCTTCTATCGGTCCCTCCTCGATTTCTTCAAGTTCGTCGACGAACAATCGGCCGAGATTTCCGACGGTGTCGACAGCGATTGCAAACGTCGCAGACGCAGGACCGAGTCCGGCGAACGGAATCAGGATGAGGAGCCAGATAATCGCCGGAATCGACCGGATAGCAGACATCGTTCCCCGGAACAGGAAATTGAACGGGAACGGGGTGACGCGCTCTGACCCGAGCGTCCCGAAGGTCAACGCGAGCGGGAACCCTATGATTGTGCCGGCCAGACCCATCGCGAGCGTGATTCCGGCTTGGCCGAACATATCGAACATCCCGAGGCCGTCGAAGAAAAACGCCATCGGGTCGCTGAACAACTCGAAGAACTTGTCTGCGTCGAAGAGGAGGTTGTTCTGGAGGATGTAGTCGATATACTCCCCGACGTCGATGAACGGGATGACACCGAAGTAATCGGTCGTCGGGAAGAAGTCACCGAGGCTATCGATGAAGAACCCAATCTGGTAGTTTTCGTCCGGCAATCGGACTGCAAAGATCGCCTGCAGGAACAGAAATCCAATAACACCAAGCGTGGCGACCCAGCCGAGTGCACGACGTTTTCGCGCCTGTCGTATCTTGTCGAGCGCACCGGTGATATCATCGTCGAGTGGCTCGTCATCTGGTGTCTCAGGCTGTGGTGTCGCTGTCCCGCCGTCGGTCTGGACCCCGTCTTCGGACGAAGCGGTGTCGTCGGTCACGGGGCCACCTCCTCGTCGAGTGACTTGGCCTGTTCCTCCGACGACGCACCGACAAACATCCCCTCAGTTTCGATATCGCCGTAGATGTCGTCGACAACATCGATTGTCAGTTCGTCGCGGTAGCCATCGAAGACTTTCTTCCCGTCGCGCAGGCCAATGAAGCGCTCGCCAAATTTGCGTGCGAGATTGACCTGATGGAGACTGCTCAGGGCTGTTAGATTCCGGTCCTCGGCGGCGGCCTGAAGATATCGCATCACCTGCTGGGCACTACCGGGATCAAGACTCGACACCGGTTCGTCGGCCAGCAAGACGTCGGGTTGCTGAACCAGCGCACGCGCGATTCCGACGCGCTGTTGCTGGCCGCCACTCATCCGGCGTGCCTTCTGCTGGGCCTCATCAAGCAGTTCGACCGTCTTGAGTGCCTCCAAGGCCTGTTCTTTTTCGGTGGTATCCTGAATACGGAGAAAACTCTTGAGGAAGCCATAGCGTGTAATCGAACCGGAGAGTGCGTTGCCATACGCCGACATATCGTCGATGATATTGTGTTGCTGGAAAATCATCGCAACCTCCTTGCGGGGGCCCTGTACTGGCGTCCCGTCTATCAGAATCTCGCCTGCTGTTGGCTCCGTGAGACCTGACAGACAGCGGAGTAGGGTCGATTTCCCAGAGCCGGACACGCCAAGCACGACGACGAACTCGCCGTCCTCGATGACAAACGAGACGTCGTCGAGTGCAACGGTCTCTCCGAACTCTTTTCTGAGGTCGTCAACTTCTATTCGGACCATAAATAATTCTGGTACGTTTCGCGTATTTTAGAGGTCGCCGATTTCGACTTCAAGTTGGTTAAGCACCTTCTCAATCGGCTCGTAGTCGGATTCCGAGCCCTCTTTGATATTGGTGAACCAGAGTTCTTCGCCCTCGTATCCTTCTTCGTGCGTGAATGCGTCTCCGCCCGGTTCCGCGTTGATGAGAGCCGACTCGACATCCGAGCGAATGTCTGCGTTCCAGTCCGAGCGCGCCATGATAGGCGCACGCGGGAGCGGGTTAGAAACCGCGAGCAGATTGAGCTGTGGGTCTGCCTCACCAGCGCCCTCGTACTCAGACGAGAGGTCGGAGAAGCTATCAGACATCTGGTCGAATTGCTTTTGTGGGACGTGAGGTGCCGCCGAAAACGCACCAGTCGCTGCGGCAGAAATCGACGGGTCGTTGACCATCTGTTTCCGGGCCGTCGTGTGGTCTGAGTAGCGTGCGGTGAAATCTGGTGGGTCGCCCTGTGGAGCCGACCCAACTTCGAGTCCTGCATTTTTCAGCATCAACGTCGGGACCAGCGACCCCGACGTGGAGGTCGGTGCGGCAAAGGCAATCGTCTCACTTTCGAGGTCGCTGAGTTGTTCGATACCGCTGTCGGTTGTCGTCGTGATAATCGAGAAGTACTTATCTGAGCCATATGCCTCCCGAATACCGACGACATCGGCGATACCGTCGGTCGCCGCCGGCACGAACGGAGAGGTGTCTGCAAGCTCAACGCCACCACGTCGAATCTCCTGGGTCGTCGCGGTGTAGCTCGCTGCGCGAAGCGGTTCAACTTTGATCGACAGCTCGCTTTCGAGATAGTCGAACAGTGGCTGATACTGTGCCTCGATTTCGACATTTGCTTCTGCTGGGTTGAGCGCAAACCCAATCGTGGTAGTCGTGTCTTCTGTCGTGTCTCCACCGTCCTCGCCGTCAGAACTGTCGCCTCCATCCTCGCCGTCAGAACTGTCGCCTCCATCCTCGCCGTCAGAACTGTCGCCTCCATCCTCGCCGTCGTCGCCGTCATCCCCGCCGATACAGCCAGCAAGGAGACTAGTGCCCGCAATACCGGTTGTTGCGATGAATTTACGACGCGTTTCTTTCCAGTTGGCACGCTTATCTGCCATTCTGGATAATACCTCTTTGCCGCCACCAATATATCTTTCTAATAGATTACCTCTGCCAGCCGTATTTATATTTGTACGTACTGAGCAGTATTGATTTGGGGTACTGATATATATTGCTATATATCTCTATATGTGCTGTGGGCCGTTCTCTCGATACTACGTCTATCGGTGTCAATCCGGTAAAATCGACGGTGCAGAACAGGCTGGTGTCGCTGTATCATTCCGCTTGGATGCACAAATCCTGACCACTATGTAACTTACTGACATCTCTATTGTCAAGGACAACGAGAGCGGTGGTATTTTGCCCCCGCCCCTCACAGCCCGATTCGTGGGACTGTACGACAGGTATCTCGCCAGCCGTGTGCGGTTTGCCGGGCAGGAGCTCCCGGAGACCGTTGCGCTCGTCATTACCGAGCGGGACCTACTGGAGGACGGAGCATACGAGACGATGTCTCGCTTTCTACAGTGGGCGTTCGAGTACGGAGCGGAGCAGGTGGTCGTCTACGTCAGCGTCCTCGATGGGGAGGCGATTCCGACCCTCGAACAGGCGTTTCGCCGGGTCGAGACTCCCCGTGAAGTTGCAGTCCGGACGCCGGACGACGACAGCCAAGCAGAGACGCCTGTACAGGTGAGTATCGGGCTCGGTGGCAAACACGAGTTTGCGGCCGCAGTCCAGGGTATCGCGGAGGACGTCGAGGCCGGCTATCTCGACCCAGAGGACGTGACCGAAGAAGACATCGAGCAGGGGCTCATCTTCCCGACAGCGCCGGACCTCGTCATCAAGACTGGTGCTGAGCGGCTCTCGGATTTCATGATCTGGCAGTCGGTGTACTCGGAGCTGTATTTCACGGACGTGAACTGGCGAAACTTCAGAAAGCGGGACTACCTGCGCGCACTCAGAGATTACCAGGACAGACAGCGCCGGTTCGGTGAGTAACTCTCAGTCAGCCGGCTCACCGTCTGTAGGCTGCCCTGGTGGATCTTGTTCTGCGACCGGAAGCGCGTTCCGGAACCGCTTGAAGGTCTGTCTGGCATCCGGGCAGGCGTCTGGTCCGAGGACGTGGAGCAACTCACGGGCGCGTCTCGCCCGAGTCTGTCGCCACATCCGTTCGCGGTGTTCGTAGGTCCGGATAGCCCGGAGAAAGTCAATCTTGCTGAATTCAGGCCAGTACGGCGTCGAAAAGTAGACAGCAGCTTCGTTGCCGTTTGCCTGCCAGGGAAGAAAGTTCGAAGTCCGCTCGTCGCCGCCGCTCCGGAGGATGAGGTCGACGTCGTGTGTTGGTCCGTCGTACAGCGCGTTCTCGACGGTCTCGACGCCGATATCGGCTGGGTCGAGGTCGTCCTCGTTGACCTGCGTGGCGATGTTGCGAGCTGCCGTGAGCAACTCCGCACGGCCGCCGTAGGCAAGTGCTACGTTGAGGTGGAGGCGGTCGTACGCTGCAGTCTGTTCCTCGGCGTAGGCGATAGCGTCTCGAACCCGCTCTGGAAGACGCTGTGTCTCGCCGATTGCCCGGATGTGAACGCCCTGGTCGTGGACACGGTCGGCGTCGGCAAACTCCCGGAGCTTCGAGGCGATGAGGTCGAACAGCTCTTCGCGTTGCTGTTTTGGCCTGTCGAAGTTCTCTGTCGAGAACGTATAGAGGGTAACCTCGTCGACTCCGAAGTCGTCACACCATTCCAGAAGCGCCTCTGTCGTGTCGGCTCCTGCACGGTGCCCCTGTGTCGGGCCCTCGCCGTGCTGGCTTGCGTACCGACGGTTTCCGTCTTGGATGACGGCGACGTGAGTGGGCGTGCGAGATATCTCGTGTTCGAGGACGCGCTCGTAGAGCGACTCGAGCCACTCACGTGGGCGTGATACCATTCTCTCGCTTGATTCTTTGGGTGGCCAGATAAGAGTTTTGTGTTAAGAAACCGTGACGCCCGCACGAACAGGCGCTACAGGACCACAGCCTTTTAATATATCGGCCTCGTCTGAATAGTTGCAATGGCAGAAGGTACGGTTGATTTCTTCAACGACACTGGCGGCTACGGTTTCATCGACACAGAAGACGCGGACGAAGACGTTTTCTTCCACATGGAAGACGTTGGCGGCCCTGACCTCGAAGAGGGCCAGGAAGTCGAATTCGAGATTGTCGAGGCCGACAAAGGCCCCCGAGCCAAGAACCTCGAGCGCCTGTAAACGCGACCAGCGGTATCGATCTGGTTATCCAGAACCACCGCAGGTGTAGTTAGCCACTGCTCTACAGTGGCGAACACTTCCCTGCTTTCTCGAATCGTGACCCCTTTGACCAGCGGCGTGTAGGGCCCGATATGGACGAAACACTCGAATCGAATCTGGCGCGGCGTGCGTGGGAACTGTTACAACCCGGGGACATCGAACTCGACGGGTTGGTGGTCTCGACGGACCTCGCAAACGAGGAAGAGCCCGAGATGCACCAGCAGACCGTCAAAATCGGCGAGGTTATCGCCGACCACGCGGGATACGACCCAACCGAGACGTTTGTCTACTCGGGGACCGACGACTCGGAGTTTGCCTCCAACCAACACCAGGGCCTGACACTCGACGACGAATCGTTCGTCTGGGAGTGTCAGCAACTCTATCGAGACGGCTCGTTCGATATCGTCTTCTACTTTGAAGCGAGTATCGACGCGGAGGGGCTGCTCGCGACGCTCCGTGACCGAGGGTTTGAGGCGGCCTACGTCCGGGGGGACCCGGACGACCCGGCAGACGCCGTCGGACTGTGAGCAGGGGTGTTTTCACCTGCTGGGAGGACGCGAGGTTTTTAAGCCGGCGCAAAACTGAGGCCCAGACAGTGATTGAGATAGCGTGTACGCGCAGTCTGTTTCGCCGCGTTTGGAAGGGTTTAGATAGCAGGAGATGGAACTACCGAAAAGTAACTGTGGTCGAATCTCAACCGGGTGAACGACTGTGACAGGTCGAGGACTCATCGTCGGGTCGAGCGTGTCACACCGCGAGGCGTCGCTGGAGCAGCTCGAAGCGGCGACCGTCAAGAGCGGCGCCGAGGCGCTGACTGAGCTGCTGGCCGAGCCGGGCGTCGAGGAGGCGTTCGTCCTCCAGACCTGCAATCGAGTGGAGGCGTACGTCGTCGCCTCGGACCGGCAGGTGGGCAGCGAGGCGTTGGCGACGTTCCAGACGACTCCTGCGGCCCGGGAGATGGACCACGAGGAGAGCATCCGCCACCTCCTGCGGGTCGCTGCCGGCCTGGAGTCACTGGTGGTCGGCGAAGACCAGATTCTCGGGCAGGTCCGGGAGGCGTACGAGACCGCCCGGACCGAGGACGCGATTGGACCGGTGCTCGACGACGCCGTCACCAAGGCGCTCCGAGTGGGCGAGCGTGCACGCACCGAGACGGCAATCAACGACGGTGTCGTTTCGATTGCCAGCGCCGCCGTGAAACTCGCTGAGGAGACACACGGGCTGGCAGATACGACGGCTGCGGTCGTCGGTGCGGGCGAAATGGGGTCGCTCGCCGCGGAACACCTCGACGGAGCAGTCGACCGGCTGGTGCTCGCAAACCGGACTGTCGAGCGAGCCGAAGAGCTGGGTGACTTCCTGGAGGCTGACGGGACAGCTGTCGAGGTGACCGGCCTCGACGGCCTCGCTGCGACACTTGGGTCCTGTGACATCGTCATCTCGTCGACCGGGAGCACGGACTGGGTGCTGGAGCCGGTCGCCTGCCGGCGTCTCGGAGAAACATTCATCGTCGATATCACACGCCCGCGGGACATCCCGCCGGCAGCGGACGAGATGGACCACCTCCGGGTCTACGACCTCGACAAGCTGGAGACTGTCACCGAGAAGACCAGAGAGATGCGCCACGAGGCCGCCGCACGCGTCGAAGATATCGTCGACGAGGAGTTCGACCGCCTACTGACACAGTACAAACGAAAGCGTGCCGACACCGTTATCTCCTCGATGTACGAGAGCGCGGAACGTGTCAAGGCAAACGAACTGGAGACTGCGTTCAGGGAGACCGACTTCGACGAAGAACAACAGGCGGTCATCGAGGCGATGGCCGACGCTATCGTGAATCAGCTGCTTGCTGCCCCGACGAACAGTCTTCGTGACGCTGCTGAGGAGGACGACTGGTCGACGATACACACGGCCTTGCAGTTGTTCGATCCGAACCTCGAAGGCGGCGGACCGCCCGCCTTCGTCGAAGAGATGGATTTCGAGGAGATGCCGGAAAGCGTCAAACAGCAGCTGCTGACCGGGCTCGAAGCCGACGACTGAGCCGAACTGTTTTGAGTGTCGCACCCCTGGTGACAGGTGGCATGACAGACCTGCTTTCGGACGAGGAAATCGACGTACAACTTCCGGACGGATGGGACCGCGAGGGCGAGGAAATCGTCAGGACCTACGAGTTCGACTCCTACCTCGACGGCGTCGGCTTCGCGGCCGGCGCAGGCGGCGTGGCCGAGGACGCCTGGCATCACCCGGAGATAACCATCACCTACGGTGAGGTCGAAGTCCGACTGACGACGCACGACGCCGGCGGCATCACCGACAACGATATCCAGTTGGCCGAGCGGTTCGACGACATCTACGAGTAAGCCGGTCGTGCTAGGGAGACACACGAACGGGATTGGTTTAATCGTCGTGACAGTCAAATGGTGGTATGCGAAACACGTCTCGGCGGGCGCTTCTAGCAGCAGCCGGAACCGTTGCACTCGCAGGCTGTACTGACGGGTCGTCAGACGACGGCGGTTCGGCGGACGGTGCCGATACCTCGAACAACGGAACTCCCGGAACTGCCGGAACAGAGCCACCCGACACCTCCGGAAACAATGCCCGAGACGGTGGCAACGAACAGTCGACGGCCGACCCAGCAGACGTGGCGATGCCGTTGGCAGAGTCTGCGGTGTCGCTCTCGTACGACCTGCCGGCGCTGTCAGCGGACGCCGTCAGTGGGGGTCCGGGCAAAGATGTGATACCCTCGATAGACGACCCGACGTTCGACGACACAGGGTGGGGTGGCGAGAACCTGGAGCCGGGCGACCCGGTGTTCGGGGTTACACACAACGGCGTCGCAAAAGCCTACCCACAGTACATTCTCGTCTACCACGAAATTGTCAACGATAGCTTCGACGGCAAGAACCTGGCAGTGACGTACTGTCCGCTGACCGGCAGTGCACTCGGATTCGAGCGCGGCGACGTCGAGTTCGGCGTGTCGGGTCGGCTGGTCAACAGCAACCTCATCATGTTCGACCGAGCGACCGACTCGTGGTGGCCACAGATTCACCCAGTCAACCCTGACGGCGAACTGCAGGGACAGACGCTGTCAGAGGTTCGGGTGACGTGGACGACCTGGGAACGGTGGAAAACGGCCTACCCAAAGACGAAGGTCCTGACCGAAGAGACGGGAGCTGTGCGGCGATACGGTGACGACCCGTACGGAGCGTACAACCCACGTGGCGGCTACTACGACCAAGACAGCACCCTGTTTGGTCCCCGCCACGAGAGCGACCAGTTCCACGCAAAAGAGGTGTTTATCGGCGCACGGAACAGTGACGGCAAGGTCGCATTCAACAAGGAGAGCCTTCGGGACGAGCGCCTGCTCGAAACGACCGTCGGCGACACGCCGTACCTCGCGGCGTACCACGAGGCGCTCGACTCGGCATGGGTCTACCGGAATCCCGAGGAAACGTCAGTCGAGGCCGTCGAAAACGGCTACGAGAGAGCCGACGGGACAGTTGATGCCGCAGACGAACTCCCACTGGAGTCAGTCAACGCCTTCGACGTCTTCTGGTTCTCGTGGTACGGGTTCTATCCAGAGACGGAGGTCGTCTCCTGAGCGCCATGTCTGGAACGACCGCGGGACGAACCAGGCTCCGTGCGGTCCCGAAGGCAGCCAAGCAACGCCTCCGCGACACCGGGCGAGTTTCGGTTGGCGTGTTGGGTCGGCGCGACTCGCTGGCGGTCTTTCTCGCTGTCACCGCCAGCTACCTGTTCGCGTACCTGTACGCAATCACCGATATCGCTATCGACACCTCGGCCGGTTTCAGCTACGATATGCCGGTTGCTGACCCGCTGGCGCGGATGTTCGAGCCCAGCCCGGGACAGTTCAGCTACGAGGCGATTGCGTTCGTCGAACTCGGCGTCGTGAACTGGGTGTTTTCGCCGCTCAACACAGCAATCGGCCTTGGAATTGCCACCCTCGTCGGCGTGAACTTTGCTGTGAGTTATCTGGCTATCAGCCAGCCGGCGTCCTGTGGTATCGGCGCAGGGAGTGGCCTGCTTGCCTCGGTGCCCGCGTTGCTCGCCGGCGGTGCCTGCTGTGGCCCGGTCGTTGCCATCGCGCTCGGTATCCAGGTCAGCAGTACCCTTCTCACCGTCTACAGCTGGCTGCTTCCAGCGAGTGTCGGGCTGCTGTTGGTGAGTCTGGTCTACGTGGCCGGGAAGGTCGACCCAACCGCAGTCTAAGACAGACAGAGCTTCTCTTTCTCGTTGACCGTGGGGACATAAGCTACTTATCCGGTCTATCACCTATGGCTAATGCTTGATGAGCTGTGCCGGCTACGACTTCTGGCTGCTCGACCTGGATGGGACACTCGTCGACGTCGAGCAGTCGTACATCTACGAGGTTTTCGACAGCATCGGGAAGCGACTCGGCGTTACCTTCACCGACCGCGAATCAGAACTCGTCTGGTACGGAATCGGGGAGGCACGAAACGACCTGCTCGCGGAGAAAGGCGTCGAGCCGGAGCGGTTCTGGGAGGTCTTCCATCGGGTCGAGGACGCGACCCGGCGCGCGAGGGCGACCTTTCTCTACGAGGACGCATCGGCGCTTGTCCCCTCGCTGTCGGGTCCCGTCGGGGTGGTGACACACTGCCAGGAACACCTTGCCGGACCGGTGCTGTCCGCACTCGATATCGCCGACTGGTTCGATACCGTCGTCTGTTGTACTGACGAGACCGGCTGGAAGCCGGACCCGAGGCCGGTCAGGAAGGCGATGGCGGAACTCGGGGTCGACGACGAGCAGTCAGGCGTTCTCGTCGGTGACGACCCCCAAGATATCGGCGCTGCACAGAACGCTGGACTCGACGCGGTACACGTTCGTCGCCGCGCCTACGACCGACTGAGTCCCAGCCTCCGAGATGGCGGGTCGTTCTCGTCGATGGGGGCCGACGAGCGTGTCAGTTCCCTTGCAGAACTGGCGTCAGTGTAACCGACACCGGGGGGTTTTTCGCTTTTGGGTTCAAAGAGTTGTATATGTCAGCGCTCCGCGAGGCGTTGCGGGAACTCCCCGACGCCGTTTTCGGCGACGTACTGGAGAGCGACGACGCGTACCTGCTGGTGCTCGACCTGCCTGGCGCGAGCCCGGAATCGGTCGAGCTATCTGTCGAGGGCGGGCTCCTCAAGGTGACGGCCGGCCGTGACCGGACAGCCCCCGAAGGGTTCGAGCGCGTTGTCGACGGGCGTGAGAGCGAACTCTCCTTCGAGCTTCCCGTCCCGATGGACGCGACCGGACGGGATGCCGAGGCGTCGGTCGACGGGGGCGTGCTCGAGCTCAGACTGCCCAAACAGGCAGCATCGACCAAAACGACCATTCCAGTGTCCGAATAGCGAGGTGTGGTGTCGGTGAACCTCCGAGCCTACCGTCGGTTTATGGTCGTTGCGTGGCAGTTCCTCCCGCTGCTCGTCGCGTACGCCCGAGACCGTCGACGGTTCCTGCTGTTTGGCAAATCGCGGACAGTGAGCGCAGCCCAGCGGCGCGAACGAGCGACGAAGCTACTGGACTCGCTAATTACCCTCGGGCCGACGTTCATCAAACTCGGCCAGTTGCTCTCGACTCGGCCAGATATCCTGCCGCCGGAGTATCTCGCCGAGTTCTCCCGGCTCCAGGACGACGTGCCGCCGGCAGACTGGTCGGAAGCAGAGCGCGTCATCGAGACAGAACTCGGTCCCGTCGACGAGCGGTTCGACGAGTTCGACAGAGACTCGATAAGCGGGGCCAGCCTGGGCCAGGTGTACGTTGCACGAATCGACGACGAACCGGTGGCAGTGAAAGTTCGACGTCCCGACGTCGAGGAACTGGTCGAGGCCGACCTCAGAGTCATCCGCTGGTCGTTGCCGTTTCTGATGCGGTTTGTCGAAGAGGCACGCTCGTTCTCGCTTGAGACGCTCGCCGACGAGTTCGCGAAGACGATTCGCGAGGAGATGGACTACGAGCGCGAGGCCGAGATGCTGACCGAGATTCGAGAGAATTTCAGCGACGACGAGAATGTTCAAATTCCGGACACCATCGAGAGCCATTCGACGGGTCGCGTGCTCACGATGGAGTACGTCAGCGGGACAAAAATCTCGGACCTCGACAGTCTCGACGACAAAGGATTGGACCGGTCAGAGCTAGCAGAGCGGCTCCAGCGGACTTATTTGCAGATGATAATCGAGGACGGTGTCTTTCACGCCGACCCGCATCCGGGGAACCTGGCGGTCGCAGACGACGGAACGCTGGTGTTCTACGACTTCGGGATGAGCGGTTACGTCGACCCGTTCGTCCAGGACCGTATCGTCGACTTCTACGGAGCGGTTGCCCGCCGAGATATCGACGCCATCCTCGACGCACTTATCGAAATCGGGACTCTCTCGCCGGAGGCCGACCGCCAGCTCATGGCAGAAGTCGCCGAAATTGCCATCCAAGACGCAAGCGGCGAGGAGGTCGAACAGTACCGCGTCCAGCAGATTATCCAGCAGCTCGAAGACACAATCTACGAATTCCCGCTCCGTCTGCCACCGAACCTCGCGCTCGTCTTGCGCGTGGCCACCGTCGTCGAAGGTGTCTGTGTCACACTCGACTCCGAGTTCGACTTCATCTCGGTGGCGACAGACTACCTCGGCGAACAGGGGTACATCGAAGAGGGCGTCCGGGAGTACATCACCGACCAGGGGAAACAACTCCAGGAGTCGACGACTGCAGCCGTCCGAATCCCGCCGAAGCTGGAGTCTGCCCTCGACCGTATCGAGCGCGACAGCGTCCGCGTCACGGCCGAACTCGACGACGACCGAGATTACTTCGACCTGCTGGCAAAGCGTGTCGTCCTCGGGCTGTTGATGACGGCAACAGTCGTCTCCGGAACGCTGCTGTATGTCTTCGACGAGTTGCTGTTGGCCGGTGGGTTCGGCGCAATCGCGCTCGTCATCGGGGCGGTGTTGTACCGCTCATTCACGAAATCACGCACCCTGCGGGGCAAGCCACAGTTCACGCGCCAGCGGATGCGCCAGCGTGAGGAGGAACGCGACGACGACACCCCGGGACCGGCCAGCCTCGGCGTGCCCTCGGCCGAATCCGAGAGCGTCGAGTCGCCGGTTCTCGACGAGGAGTCGTGACTCCATTCCAAACCGTTTATAATTGCAGGTAGTTAATCTCGCCACATGGCAAAACAGCAGACAGAAGTCCGAGAGCTCGACGAAGGGAGTTACGTGATGATTGAGGACGTGCCGTGTGAGATAACGGGCTACAGCACCGCAAAGCCCGGAAAGCACGGCAGCGCGAAGGCACGTATCGAGGCGACAGGCGTCTACGACGGCCAGAAACGGTCGCTCTCCCAGCCGGTCGACGCAAAAATCTGGGTGCCCATCATCAACCGTAAACAGGGGCAGGTGCTCGACGTGCGCGACGGCGAGATTCAGGTGATGGACCTCGAAACGTACGATAACTTCGTGATGCGCGCCGACGACACCGACGGCCTCTCGCCGGACGACGAAATCGAGTTCCTCGAACACGAGGACCAGCGCAAAATCATCTGATGTTTCCCGGTGCGGTCGCGGACAGAACAGACGCAGCGTACGCTGTCGTCGGTGCGCCACTCGATGTCTCGACGACGTTCCAGCCGGGGACGCGTTTTGGCCCCCGCCTGCTCGACCACGTCGCAGAGTCATTTTCAGATTACGACCAGCACACCAGCAAGCGCTTTACCGACCTGGGCGTCTACGACCACGGCCCGATTCGGCCTGGCGACGACGCCGCGGAGTTCCTCGACTTTCTCCGAGGAACTGTCTGGGAGTACCGACAGGACGGAGTGGTTCCGCTGGTGGTCGGCGGCGAGCACACCGTCACCGTCGGAGCGCTCCGGGGCATCGAGCCGGATGTGTACGTCTGTCTAGACGCCCATCTCGACCTGCGGGAGTCCTACAACGGGAATCCACTCAGTCACGCGACGGTCACACACCACGCGCTCGACGTCGCCGACAGAGTGGTTATCCTCGGCGCACGCGCCGGAAGCGAAGCTGGCTGGACTCGTGCCGAGGACGACGACCGGATAACAGTCGTCCCGCCCGAAGACGTGCCCTCGTGGGAGCCATCCTTCGACGGCGAGGACGCCTACCTGAGCGTCGATATCGACGCGGCCGACCCCGGATTCGCGCCGGGAACCGGGACCCCGGAGCCGTTCGGGCTCGACCCGCAAACGATGCACGCGGTCGTCAGGGCGGTCGCCCCCCACTGCGTCGGATTCGATACAGTCGAGGTGAACGACCGCGACGACGGACAGGCCGCCACGCTGGCCGCGAAACTTCTCCGTGCATTTGTGTTCGCACACGCCGACGACTGACCCGGCGCTGGCTTTTTACTGTGAGGACTCACTGTGTACGGTATGACACATCTATCGTCGTGTTACTTCTGTGGGACCGGGCTGGAGACGCCGGTACAGACCTACGAGCTCGCCGACGGCACAACGACTGTCACGCTCTGTCGGGCCTGCAGAGAGAAGCTCGAAGCCGTGATGACCGCAGTCGAGGCGGCACCACCGACACCAACAGCCGATGCTGTAACAAGCGACGCGACGGGTGAACTGCCAGAAAACGACAACAATAGAACAGGAGACAACGAGAGTACACAGGAGACAACCGAAGTGGACACCGACCCCGAGAGCGAAGCGGAGTCAGCGACCGAGGAGTACGACGAGGAGGACGCGACTGTCGAAGCGGAGTTCGAGGATGAGCTGTCACCGCTCGATGGAGAGGCATCGGACGAGGACACACAGACCGCCGAGGAGACGGCCATCGAAGACGAACCGGAAGCGGAGACAACAGTCGAAGAGACGACTGTCGAAGCCGAAGTCACCGAGGAAACGACAGTTATCGAGGAAGAGGACGCGGCCAACACAGCGAGTCACGACGAGGGTGACATAGAGAGTACTGGTATCGAAGACCAGCTAGACGACTCCGCCGTAGAAGACGAGGAGTTCGCCGAGACGGTCGAATTTGATGCCGAAGACGACCTCCCGGCCGACGATGCGCTCGAACCGGACCTGGGCGACGAAGCCGTCGATACCGACCCCGACAACCCGCTGGAAGACGAGGAGCTGTTCGCCGAAGAGGAGTCGCTCAAGGCCGAGGCAGACGACTCGCTCGGAACCGATATCGGCGACAGCGAGAGCGACTCGACAGATGCCGAGAACGACGATGACCCGCTGGCCGACGGAGCAATGGAACCGGAGAGGCAGACGGAGACCGCCGAGGAGCCAGCGGAGCCGACCGACTCGACACCCGAGGAGTCGGTCGAAAATCAGCCCGAGAACGGAGACAGTGGGTCCGCGACAGCAGAGGAAAGCGATGGGACCTCCGACCAGGAACACGACACCCCCTCGGAGACGACGATATCTGCACTGGAGTACAACAGGGTGATGCGGATGTTACAGAACCGTAAGTTCCCCGTAGAGAGGGACGAAATCGAGGTCGTGGCAGCGAACGCCTACGACCTCGCCGAATCCGAGTGTGCACAGGTCATCGACCTGGCGGTCGACCGCGGGCTGTTGGAAGAACGGGACGGCGAGCTGTATCGGCCAAACGACTGACGATTACTCTCCCCACACGTCCGACAGTGGATGGTCTTGTGTGTCGTTCGTCGAGTGTGAACGGCGTTGCTGGAACGACTGGCTACTCGCGCTCACCTCGCCGACTGCACGGTCCGGCGAGAAGGCGGGCAGGTCGGGACGGTCCATCCGGTCGACCTGTTCGGCGAACCAGTCTGGCATGTCGGTCCGTGCGCGCTCGAAGAGGTCAAGCAGCGAGGAGTCACCGAGATACGTCGCCCCGAAGTCGTCGGGCGAACGGACGACGCGTCCGCAAGCCTGGATGACCGTCCGGAGCGCAGTTCGGTAGTACCAGCCCCACTGGCCGTCTTCCAGCCGACGGGCAACACGAGAGTCTCGCGTGTTCGGATACGGTGCCTTACAGAGCAACTGCCACCGACAGAGGTCGCCGTCGAGGTCGAGTGCCTCCTCCATCTTCACCGAGAGGAAGACGGTGGGGTCATCGCTTCGCTTCCAGGCCTCCAGCTGGCCGTCTCTGTCCTCGCTGTCGTGGCTCCGAATCCGGGAATCGACGCCGAACTCCGAGAGCAGAGTCTCCAGATGTTCCTGAATTGCGTACGAGTGACAGTGAACGAGACCCTTCTCGTCGGCGTGGCGCTGCATGAGACGGACAAGCGTGCGGGCAATTTTCGGGAGTGTCTCGTCGCGGCGCTCGTATGTCATCTTCCCCTGGGTCACGTCGTACAGCGGTCGGTTCTCGACGGGGAACGTGTGGGGCACGTCGACCAGCGCGACGTTCGCGGGGTCGAGGCCGACGCCGGCACAGAAGGCGTCCTTGCTGAGAATCGTCGCCGACAGCAAGACGAACGTCTGTCCCCGGTCCCAGACCGTATGTTTCAGATAGCGCTCGGGGTTCATCGGCTTGATTGTGAGCCGGGAGCCCTCGCCGTCCGGCTGGTCGACGACCCACGTCGTCGCGCTCTCGGGGTCCTCGTACTCCTCGATAAACCACGACAGCTCCGAGCGAAGCTCTGTCAGGCGGTCACGTTTTGCCACCTCGTCGGGCGTCAGTTCCGCGTTCCCCCGGAGCGTCTCCAGGCCGCGGTTGCAGATGGTGACCAGATACTGCGCGTAGTCGGCAGCGTCTTCGAGGTCTGTAATCGCGCCGGGTTCCACGTCGTTCCAGGGCGGCACCGTCTCGGGACCGAGGTCGATTGCCGCGTACATCTCCGCCCAGTCGCCCAGCCCGTGTGCTTCGTCGATCACGACGACATCCCGGGGGCCGAACACGTCAGAGCCCGCCGTCTGCATGAAATACGCGAGCGTCATCGCGGCAATCGAGCGGTTGGCGGCGATAGCACGGTCCGAGAAGTACGGACAGCGGTGTTTGACCTGGCAGTCGAACTCGCGTTCCCGGACACAGGGGGCGCGGTTGACCGGCGTATCGGTCTCGCCCGGGAGGATACAGCTGTAGTTGTTCTTGCCCCGAATCACGTTCAGGTCGTCAAGCAACGAGTCACCCGCCACGTCGTCGAGCTGTGAGACCTGCGGGGTCGTGTAGTAGGCCCCAATCGGCTCCTCTGGTCCCACTTCTGCCGGCGTCGCCGCACAGCCTGCCACGGCACGCGCGAGCAGTGATTTGCCGCTGCCGGTCGGTGCCCTGACGAGGACGATATCGTTGTCGGCCGCGAGCGAATCCTGGATGTCCGCGAGTGCCTGTTGTTGTGCACCGCGGTAGCTCGGGGCCGGAAATTCATCGAAGAGACGCGACGGGTCCACGGTCGTAGTGGCGGCTGGCTCAGACTTAAACCCCGGGATGCGGCCCGCCACAGCATGGGTACAGCTGGCGAGCGTAGTCTCGGACACTCGTCGCGGGCCATCCGGAGCGCTTACAGTCGGTCCCCCCGAGGTGCCAGCTATGACCGACCCAGCGACCCTTGCCGACCAGCTTCGAACGGGCGAGCGACGGCTCCACGAACTGGACGACGCAGACGCCGAGACTGCTGCCGAGGCACGGCGGCAATTTCTCGCCGCCGAGACGGGTGCCGACCTCGACGCAATCGGCGATTTCACCTTCGACGCCGGGCAGGCCACAGACGCCAACGTCGAAAACTTCGTCGGGAGTGCCCAGGTACCCATGGGCGTTGCCGGTCCCGTGGCTATCGACGGCGGCGCGGCAGACGGTGAGTACTTCCTGCCGATGGCGACGACCGAGGGCGCGCTGGTCGCAAGCGTCAACCGCGGGCTCTCCGCCATCGACGACGCTGGCGGAGCAACCGCACGCGTGACCGACTCGGGGATGACCCGCGCGCCGGTATTCCGCGTCGCCGGCGTCGCAGAGGCTGAAACGGTCGTCGAGTGGGTCGACGACCACGCCGAACAGTTGCGCGAGGCCGCCGAATCGACCACCAGCCACGGGGAGTTGCTCGCCGTCGAGCCCTACGTCGTCGGCGACAACGTCTATCTGCGCTTCGCCTACGACACCAAAGACGCGATGGGGATGAACATGGCCACTATCGCGACCCGCGAGGCCGCCGACCTCGTCGAGGCCGAGACGCCGGCGGAGCTGGTCGCCATCTCTGGCAACCTCTGTAACGACAAGAAGCCGGCCGCTATCAACGCCGTCGAGGGTCGGGGGCGGACCGTCACCGCAGACGTGACACTCAGCCGCGAACTGGTCGAGGAGACACTGAACACGACGCCCGAAGCGATGGTCGAGGGGAACACCAGAAAGAACCTCGTCGGGAGCGCGAAAGCCGGGAGCCTGGGATTCAACGCCCACGCCGCAAACACCGTTGCGGCGATGTTTCTCGCCACGGGCCAGGACGAGGCACAGGTCGTCGAGGGCGCAAACGCCATCACGACGATGGACGCACGCGAGGACGGCCTGTACGCCAGTATCTCGCTTGCCTCACTCGAAGTCGGCACCGTCGGCGGCGGGACCAAGCTGGCGACACAGTCGGCGGGACTGGAGCTTCTGGGACTCGCCGGCGGCGGCGACCCGGCCGGCTCGAACGCCGACGCGCTCGCAGAGGTGATTGCCGTCGGCGCGCTCGCGGGCGAACTTTCGCTCATCGCCGCGTTCTGTTCGCGCCATCTCGCAAGCGCACACGAAGACCTCGGGCGATAACAGAGGGGACCTATTCGCTCGGCCGGTGCCGCTGTCGCCCGCGGTCGAGCAGTCGCTTGATTGCTTTTCCCGGGCCACCCTCGATTGGCCAGCCGCGCTGTCGCCAGGCTGGTGGCTCGGGCTCGAACTTCGGACAGGAGCCCGCACACTCACGCTGTGTCTGATTGCAGTCTTTTGCCTCACAGAACGGCCGCGCGACCGCTGGTGTGGCCTCGAAAGCGAAATGTCGACAGTCCGGGCGCATCGAATCGACGTAGGAACGCCACCCTCGTTCGTAGGCGCGTTCGGCGATTTCCAGCCGCTTCGTTGCCTTCCACGCCGTGTCTGCGACCTCGAACTGACAGGCCGAGTCGTCGAACTCGCCTCCTGCCGGTCGGTCGAGAATCCGCGTTCCGGGCGCGGTGGGGTCGAGCGCCCGCGGCTGCCAGGTCGCTTCGACAGCACTCTCCCCTCGGCGGCCGCGCTCGACGGTGAGCACGCCGGCCTCGACGGGAATATCCTCTAACAGGACCGGTTCGACGGGCTCGTCGGTTTCGCTGGTTGCCACCCATACCTCGTCAGCGAGCCCGAGCGCCACGTCGCGTTCGAGCTGTGGGGCGAGGTCGCGGGCGGCGCTCGCGTCGAGGTCGGGTTTGTTCTCGACCGCGACGATTCGCTCGACCCAGTCAGGATACGGCCATTTCCGGCGGAGCTGGATTCGGCCGCCGTCGCGACGACGCTCGATGATTCCTCTGTCGGCCGCGCGATGGACTGCCTGGCGGACGTATCGCCACGGATAGCCAGGGTCGGGCAGGGCGTCTCGGTACCAAGCCCACTCGGCGGGCGCGTTCTGCACGACGTGTAACAGGTCCGAATCAAGGGCCTGGGTGCCGAAGGCAGCGCGCGCAGAGAGCGCCGCCGGGTCACACTCGATGACGACTGTATCCCACCGGCGACGTTTCGTCCCGAGCTGTCGGGCGACCACGACTGGACCGCCCTCTCCGTCCGGCGGCCAGTGGGCTTCGGCCCACTGACAGACCTGCAACTCGAAGCCAAACTCCGTGTTCACGTCGGCTATCACGAGGACTGCGCCGGGTTTGTAAGTTGCGGCCGGTCAGCGCATCGCCTCGGCGCGGACGTCTGGATTTTCTCGGAGAAAGTCGACGAGGGTGTCCATGTAGGATTCGACAGGTGGACACTCGATGTCAGTGTCGGTGAGTGCTCGCCTGGTGTTGGGGCAGGCGTACCGCGTCGGGTGGTCGAAGTAGTCGACCGTGGCCGGCTCTGCAGGCCAGCCACGGCCGGCGAGCGTCCGCATCATCCGCTTCGTCAGCGGTTTCGGAACAGGTGGCGAGAGGACGCGGTGTCCAATCGCGTCGGCGACCGCGTCGACGAAGGCTGGAACCGACAGCGGAGTTGGGTCACAGAGCTGGTAGACCTCATCGACGGTCTCCTCCCGTCGGCTCAGGGCCGCAATTGCATCGACCACGAAATCCCGGGGAACGACGTTCAGTTCGGAGTCGGCCGACCCGGGCAGCGTCGTCAGGACCGAACAGACGGCGGGCTGGGCGAGCACGAGACGGAGAATGTAGTACGGGCCGTCGTACTTGGCGGTTTCGCCCGTTTCGCTGTCGCCGACGACGATTGCCGGCCGGTAGATTGTGGTCGGGAGCCCCTCGGCCATTCGCTGTTGGACCAGTTGTTCGGCCTCGAATTTCGTCCGTTCGTAGTGGTTGTTGAACTGCTGGCCCTCATCGAGATGGGCTTCGGTGAAGATGCCGTCGTAGCGGCCGCTGACGTAGCAGGTGCTCACGTACTGGAACCGGTCGACGTCAAGGTCCTCGGCAACATCGAGAACATGTTCGGTCCCACGGACGTTGACGGCCTCCGCAAGGTCGGCGTCGACAGCCAGGTCGTACACCGCAGCGAGGTGATACAGCTCTGTCACCGACCCGAGTTCGGTGTCGCCGAGGCCGAGGCCGGGCTCTGTGATATCGCCCTCGTAGAGGTGAATTTCTCCGTCCCCGTCGGCAATCTCCGCAGCGCGTCGCTCGGCGAGTTCGCGGTAGCGTGGCTGGACGAGACACGCTATCGGCCCGTCGCCGCGGTCGAGTAAGCGTTCGAGCAGTGCCGAACCAAGAAAGCCGGGAAAGCCGGTGAGGAGAACACGCGGACTGCTCACGAGAACCACCGTCCGAACACGGGAACCCCGGAAAGCTGGCGCTGAAACCGAGAGAGCGCGAGCAGTCCCCGAGCGTACCACTGAGAGGAGACGCTGGGGGGTTCCGTCAGCGGCCCGACACGTGAACTCGCGACGGTTCGTGATTCGAGAAACCGCTCGATGCCGGCGCGACCGTGTCGCCGCCCCAGTCCCGAATCGCCGAACCCACCCATCGGCGCGTCAATCGCGGCCCACCCGGAGACGTAGCCGTCGTTGACACAGACGGTCCCGCAGTCGATTTCTCTTGCGAGCGCGCGGCCTCGGTCACGGTCGCCAGTCCAGACGCTCGCGTTCAGCCCGTATTCGGAGTCATTCGCCTTCGTGACCGCCGTCTCCGCGTCCGGGACGGATTCCACGGTCACGACGGGACCGAAGGTCTCCTCGCAGGCGACGGTCGTGTCGGCCGCGACATCGGTGAGAATCGTGGGTTCGTAACAGAACGGGCCAACATCGGGGCGGTGTCGTCCGCCGGTCAGGACCGTCGCGCCGTCCTCGACAGCACTTGAAACGTGGTCTTCGACGCGGGCGAGCTGGTCTTCGTCGATGAGCGAGCCCACGTCCGGGCCGTAGGTGAACTCGGTGCCAAGCGAGAGCCGTCGGGTGGCTCCGACGAAGGCGTCGAGAAACTCCTCGAACAGCGACTCGTGAACGTAGATGCGTTCGGCGGCCAGACAGAGCTGGCCGGCGTTGGTGAAACAGGCTTGGACCGCGCCACGGGCGGCCGTCTCGACGTTCGCGTCGTCGAGGACGACCAGCGGGTTGTTGCCGCCCAGCTCCAACGAACAGCCGATGAGATTCCGGCCGGCCTGCTCGGCGATGATGCGCCCGGTCTCCGTGCTGCCGGTGAAGGCGATGTAGTCGACCCCGCCGACGAGCGACGGCCCCACGTCCGCGCCCCGTCCGGTGACGACTTGGACGACATCCCCGGGAACGCCAGCACGGTCGAGCAGTTCGACGAGTGCGAGCGCGATAAACGGCGTTTTCTCGTCGGGCTTGAGGACAACAGCGTTCCCAGCGACAAGTGCGGGAATAATATCGACCATCGAGAGCGTGAGCGGGTAGTTCCACGGCGAGATAGCGCCCACGACACCGACCGGCTCGGAGGTCACCTCGGCGGTCGTCGCCAGCGGGATTGCTCCCTGACGTGAATCGTCAGCGAGATAGTCAGGCCCGTGACGTGCGTAGTACGAGCAGTTCAGCGGTACATCTGCGACCTCTTCGACGGCGTGTGCGCGGGATTTGCCCGTCTCCAACTGGACGATGTCGAGGAGTTCGTCCTGGTGGTCCAACACGAGGTCAGCGAACCGGTTGAGCAGTTCTCCGCGCCGGTCTGCAGACAAGTCGGCCCAGCCCCGCTGTGCTGACCGGGCGCGCTCGACCGCACGCTCGACATCGTTTTCGTCACATGCCGGAACCGTCCCGATTGGCTCGTCAGTGGCTGGAGCACGGACCGTGAGTTCGTCATCAGCGGTGGCGTCGACCAGCTCGGACAGTCTCGCCAGGCGCTGTCGCGAGAGACTCGTCTCTGCGAACACGTCTCGGGTCGTCGTCTCCTGTTTCATGTACTCTTCTTTGTTGGAGTGCGAGCGTTATTACATCACGGGCCGCCAGGAGAATCACCGTCCCGGGCAAGGATTCAAATACTGGGACGTGCCCACCGCCGGTATGGACGACGCACTCGTCGAACGGGTCGACGCCCTCGAACGGGCGGTGACAGACGGCGACCACGACCTCTCGGCGCTCGCAACCGAAGCGGCGGCTCGCGACCGCCTCGATGACCTCGAAGATCAGTGTGAGCAACTCGAAGCACGCGTCGCCGAACTCGAAGCGGCGACACAGGCACTGCGGGGGTACGTCGGCAACGTCCGGGCGGTAAACGAAGAGGTCGAAACCCGAGCCGAACAGGCACTCTCGAAGGCAGAGTCACTGGAGGCACAGCTACAGGAGGGGACCCCGAGCCGGCCACAGGAGAGCAGCCGGAGTGGGGCGGCCACCCCAGGACACGAGACGGGAGCGAAACAACAGTCACCCCAGCCGGCGTTCCAGCAACCTCAAGAACGTCACAAGGACTCCTATCAGGAAGACAACGGGAAGTGTTGTCGAGCGTGCGGCCATCCGCACAGCACAGAACCGCACGACGAGACAACTGCGGTCAGCTCAGAGTGGGACGACGAGGGGCTGGCAGATGACGACCCGCTCGCGGGAGACGAGGACGACACAGGCCCACTCGAACGCTTCAAACAGCTCCTCTGACCGAGACGTGCGGTGGCGGTCCGTCCGGAGATTTATACCAGATTCCGGGACCAGTGGTCGTATGTCCGACAGCGTCACAGGAGCCATCGACCAGCTCCGAGAGCTCTTCGGCGAGAGCGACGGAGGATGTCGGTGTCAGCCCGCCTTCGACGGCGAGAGGCTGGTTCTCGACGCGACAGACTGTCCCCACGCCGGGGTGCTCGAAGATGCGCCGGAGTGTCGGGAAACAGCAATCGATGCACTGACCGAACGGGACGTAGATGCCGTGGTGACAGAAGCAAACGGTGTCGAGCGCGCCTACGAAGACGAGGCAGCCGGACTGTTAGTCGCGGCCGGCCGGTTCGTCGAGACGGTCTCGTTTCACGACGAACGACTCGCACAGCAAGCACGGCGGGACCCGCTTGGTGCCTGTCGGGAGGCGACCGGGCGGGCTGGCGCGGTGGCCGAAATCGCCGCAGAGACGGGTCTCGATGTCCTCGCTGGGGCTGCTGCCAGCTACGAGGAACTCCTCTCGCCGGCGGTCGGCCCGACGCTCAGCCACTGGCGGGTCGAGCCAGCGCCGCCCAACGCCGCGCTTCAGGAAGTCATCGACCTCGACACCGGCGCGACGGTCAGACGGTACGACCGCCCGAACGGGCCACCGGCGTACCACCTCGTCCCGCTCGAACAGCAGCTTCCAGCCCCGGCGCTGTCGACACTCGCAGACGCCTACCAGCGCCTTGCAGGGGGTCGATTCGACGGCGGCGAGCGCGCGCCGGCGAGAGCTGTGCGGGCGGCTGCCGACGACGCGGAGGCGGAGTGGGTAGAGCAGGTCACCCAGGTTCTCCGGAAACACGCAGGCGGCTATGGGCTGTTAGAGGATATCTTCGCTGACCCCTCGGTGACAGACGCATTCGTCACCGCTCCAGCCCCCAAGAATCGACTCCGGGTGACTGTCGATGGCGAGACCTACGTCACAAACACGTGGGTAACAGCCGAGGGTGTCGACGCGCTTGCCTCGCGGTTCCGTCGCGAAAGCGGCCGTTCGTTCTCTCGGGCAGAACCCACGCTGGATGCGACCGCGACGGTTGCTGGCCGGCGACTCCGGATTGCCGGTGTCACCGATCCACCGAGCGACGGGACCGCGTTCGCGTTCCGCGCACAGGGCCGGGAGGTCTGGACGCTCCCTGGTCTCGTCCGAAACGACACCGTCACCGCGGAGGCGGCCGCGTTGCTCTCTGTTGCGGTCGAACGCGGGAGCGCGCTGCTGGTCGCTGGTCCGAGAGGGGCCGGAAAGACGACCACGCTTGGCGCGCTCCTCTGGGAACTCCCACCAGAGGTCAGGACGGTCGTTATCGAGGACACACCAGAGCTACCGGTCTCTGCGCTCCAGAACGCGGACCGGGACGTGCAGGCCCTGCTGGCCGGCGGCGACACAGAACGGTTGTCTCCGAGCGACGCGCTCAGAACGGCACTCAGACTCGGCGACGGGGCGCTCGCAGTCGGCGAGGTCAGAGGCGAGGAGGCAGAGGTCCTGTACGAGGCGATGCGTGTCGGTGCAAACAGTGAATCCGTGCTGGGAACGATACACGGCGACGGGGCCGAGGCAGTGTACGACCGGGTCGTCACCGACCTCGGCGTCTCGCCGAGTTCGTTCGGCGTGACCGACCTCGTCGTCAGCCTGGAGACGACGGCAGCCGGCCGGCGACGGGTTCGCGCTATCGAGGAGGTCGTTCCGAGTGAACCGGGTACGTTCGCAGCCCTGTACGAACAGAGTGGCGACGGACTGGGTTCGACAGGGCGTCTCGAACGCGGGAACAGCCACGCCGTCGATGCGCTCACCAGACCTGGTGAGTCCTACGCCGACCTCCGGGAGTTGCTCGCCAGCAGAGAGCAACTCCTCGACGCACTCGCGACGCAGGAGGCGACATCTGGCGATGCAGTGACCGAGTCACAGGCCGACCGCCAGCAATGAACCCGAAGCTTTCGCGGGTGGCTGCAGGGTGTGCGCGCCTGTATCCCTGGCCCGTCGAGGTGAGCGAGGAGTTGCGCGACGCGCTGGCTTTTCTCGATACCGACTGCGATGGGGCGACAGTCGTCAGAGCGGGCTACGGCGCAGGTCTGACCACCGGTGGCGGCATCGGAGTCGCTGCGGTGTTCAGCCCTGAGCTGTGGCCTGTTATCGTGCTCGTCGGTTGTACCTTCGCACTCGCCGTCGTTCACCTGATTCATACCGCACCGAAAGTGGCTGCGACCGCCAAGCGAACCAGTGCACTCGGTGCCGCACCTGACCTCGTCGCACGCGCCGTCCTGCGCATGCGGCTCACGCCGACGCCCGAGCGGGCCGCAGCCTTTGCCGCAGAGACGAGCAACGGTGTACTCAGCGATGAACTAGAAGCACACGTCAGACGGGGCCACCATACAGGGGATGCCGGACTGACCGCGTTCGGAGACGCCTGGAGTGATTTATTCCCATCGCTCCGGCGGGCGTGCTCACTCATCGTGGTTGCAGGCCGGACACCCGAGACGGACCGCCACCAGTTACTGGACCGGGCACTGACAGTCGTCCTCGACGGCACTCGCGAGACACTCCAGACCTTCGCTGCCAGCATCCGCGGCCCCGTGACCGCGCTGTATGCCTTCGGGGTGTTGTTACCGACAGCACTGGTGGCACTGCTGCCGGCCGCTGGGGTGGCTGGTGTCGTCGTGACGCCCGCAGTCGTCGTCGGTGTCTACAACGTCGCACTACCGGTCGCGCTCACGGTCACGGCAGTCTGGCTGCTCACCCGTCGTCCGGTCGCATTCCCACCGCCAGCGGTGACACGGGCACACCCCGACGTTGCCGACAGGCGACTTCACGGGGCGCTGGTCGGCACCGGCGTGGCACTGGGTGCCTGGCTTGTCTGTGCCCGACTCTTCCCAGTATGGGGGCCACCGGTCGCGGCGGTCGGCCTCGGTACCGGGACCGGACTCATCGTCGCCACTCGGCCAGTAGTCGCCGTCTACGAGCAGATTCGAGCAGTCGAGGACGGACTCTCCGACGCGCTGGAGTTGATCGGACGGCGAGTCGCCAACGGTCGGGCCGTCGAAACCGCAATCGACCAGGTCGCGACGGAACTCGACGGGCCGACAGGCGAGATACTTGCCGACGGCGCACAACAGCAGCGACAGCTCCACATTGGAGTCCACGAGGCCTTTCTCGGCCGACACGGCGTCCTCGACAGCGTGCCGAGCCCACGGGTTCGAGGGAGTCTCGCGCTACTCTCGGTGGCTGCGGACGAAGGGGCACCGGCAGGGTCCGCACTGCTTTCGCTGGCAGAACACATCGACGACCTCCAACAAATCGAGCAGGAGGCACGACACACACTCAACTCGGTCTGCCGGACGTTGACCAACACTGCGACCGTGTTCGGCCCACTAGTCGCGGGGGCAACGGTCGCCCTGGCTGGGGCCATCGGTGGCAGCACGGAGTTCGGTGGCGGCGGCCAGACCTTCGGCTGGCTCGGCGGCCCCGTCGGGCTGTACGTCCTCGCGCTGGCAACAGTTCTGACCGCCCTGTCTGTTGGACTCGTTCGCGGCGTCGACCGCGCGCTGGTCGGCTACCGCGTCGGGCGAGGACTCAGCACCGCGACGGTCGTATACCTCTGTTCGTTTCTGGTGGTCAGAGGGATGCTCTGAGGCTCCGAAAGCCTAGGTGCTTATATCCCGCCGTCCAAGGGCGTATATGCTCAGAGGGAGGTTCGAGGACGCGAATGAGTTGTCCCCCGAAGAACTCCGTGCCGCATACGATGACCGACTCGTGGCCGTCATCAAGATGGTCGGGAGAGGGACAGTCGCCGAGGAAGTCGAGGTCGACGAAGCAGTACTCTCGGCGCTGGTCGCAGGAGAGTCTCCGGAGGTGACACTCGAAACAGCAGCCGAAATTCTCGCACTCGACGACGAACTACCAGACGCCGATAGCATCGCCGCCGAAGCCCGCGACATCCTGCTCATGGGAATGTCGATTGCCGTCCTCGACGTGGAAGCGGTCGCATCGGGTCTCGATGATGAGATGGAACCGAAAGAAATCCAGCAGAAAACAGAAGGGCGATTTCCGATGACGCTCGACGAGTACGCGCTCGTCCACAACTACATCGAACGCAACAAACAATGACGACCGTCGCGATACTCGGCTGTGGCTACGTCGGCCTCGCACTCGGAGAGAGACTCCTGACAGCGGAGACCGTCGACCGCGTCGTCGGCGTGCGACGCTCAGACAGTGGCGTCGACGCGATGGAGGCTGCCGGAATCGACCCGATACAGGGCGATATAACTACCGAGAAGACGCTCTCGGCGCTTCCGGATGTCGAAGCAGTTGTATTCGCAGCGAGCGTCGGCCGGAGCAGCGAGACAACCTCCCGTGAGCTGTATGTCGAGGGCCAAAAGAGCGTTCTGGACCATCTGCGTGACAGAGAGACGCCGCCGGAGCGCTACATCTACACGTCGAGCACGGGCGTCTACGGGGACCACAGTGGCGACTGGGTCGATGAGGCAACGCCAATCGACCCCGAGACCGAGCGACAACAGACACTCGCCGACGCCGAAGCAGTTGCCCGTGAGCGCGCGGATGATATTGCCACCACAGTCGTCCGGTTCGCAGGACTGTACGGCCCAGACCGGTACCGCCTCGAACGCTATCTCGATGGGCCGGTCACCGAGGGAATCCTGAACCTGACCCACCGGGAAGACGCCGCTGGAGCGCTCGCATTCGTGCTCGGAGAAGAGGTTGCCCGGAACGAGGTGTTGCTGGCCGTCGACGACGAACCGGTCTCGAAGTGGGAGCTTGCCGACTGGCTCGCCGAGAGCTGCGGTGAGTCAGTGCCACCGAAACAGACCAAAGCAGAACGTCTCGCAGACGAGTCTCTCTCGACCGGGGCCAGACAGCGAATCGAGGCAGACAAGCGCTGTCAAAACGAAAAGCTCCGGTCACTCGGATACGACTTACAGTATCCGACGTTTCGGGAAGGGTATCAGGCAGCAGTCGACGCGTACACCGCCACCGACAAACAGGATAAATAGCACGACAGCAGCCGGACGTATCGACAAATCGGCAGAGGTGTGGGGAAAGCAGTACACATTTGTATCCGGGCGGACCGCTTGAGGTATGAGCATAGTCGACACGGTGAGCGAGGAACTCGACGCGCTGGCGTCGTCGCTCGCCGACGAACCGTTGCTCGCGGTCGCTCTCCTCGTCCTCAGTGTCGCGATTCTCGCCGCTATCGGCCTTCTGTACAGGTCGGCAACCCGAACAGCCGGCGAGCGATTTGCGCGGGTGGTCGGCTCGTACGACGCTGTCGCTGTACTGATGCATCCGGACCCAGATCCGGACGCGATGGCCTGTGCGCTTGCGGCCGGCGACATCGCCGCCGACCGGGAGACAGCTGTGACGTTGTATTATCCGGGCCAGATTCGCCACCACGAGAACCGCGCGTTCGAGACCGTCCTCAAAACCGAGTTCGAGCAGATAGAGAACACGGGGGAAATCGAGGAATCTGCCGTCGTCCTCATCGACCACAACGAGGCCCGTGACTTTCACGGGGCCGACGATATCGACCCGGTCGCCGTCGTCGACCACCACCCTGGCGGCGGAACTGGGGGTCGGCTCACCGACGTCCGAACCGACTACGGTTCGTGTGCGAGTATCTTTGCCGAATACGTCGAGGAGCTGGGCTGGGACCCAATATCACCCGAAGACCTCGACGAAAGCGACGAAGACGACCCGCTCGCGAACAGACTCTCACCCACGACGGCAACTGCACTGCTCTATGGAATACAGGCAGACACCAGTCAACTCACCAAAGGGTGTACCGGGGCGGACTTCGACGCTGCGTCGTTTCTGTATCCAGGTATCGACGAGGAGAAACTCGACCGCATCGCCAACCCAGAGGTCGACCCCGAGTCGCTCGACGTGAAAGCGCGGGCTATCACTGGACGGGATGTTCGGTCTGCCTTTGCGGTCAGCGATGTCGGCTCCGTCTCGAACAGCGATTCAATCCCACAGGCTGCCGACGAGCTCCGCAGGCTCGAAGGCGTCAATGCTGTCGTCGTCCTCGGCGACAAAGACGACACAATCCGATTTGCCGGCCGGTCGAACGACGACCGCGTTCACATGGGAAAAGTCCTCGAATCGGTGCTCGAGGACATCCCGATGGCAGGTGGCGGCGGGCACGCCCGAATGGGCGGCGGCCAGTGCTCGCTCGAACACATGGAGGGTCTCGGCCCTGGCGAAGGCGTCTCGCGTGAAGAACTCCGCGAGCGGTTGTTTACCGCGATGAACGGAGATATGTAATTTTACTGTTTGTTCCTCCGAACGGCCGACGAGTGAGACGCGAGAGGTTTCGCCTGGAGAACAGCTTCCGGCACGTAGATACCATCAAAAACGAGTACTTTCACTCTGGGCCCTCAGACTCCTCTATTCTTTCCGACAGACAGTGTCAGTTACTCGGGTTCGAGTCCGTCACCGGTCACACGCATGACCGACTCGCCGTCGGCGAGGTTCGGTGCGTCGACCAGCCGGACGATGCGCTTGTCGTTTTTCGACTTGCGCAGATAGATACGGAACGTCGAGGTGTGACCCAGAATGTTACCACCAATGGGCTGGGTCGGGTCTCCGAAGAAGGAGTCGGGGTTTGCCGCCACCTGATTGGTGACGATGACGGCGGTGTTGTTGAGGTCACCGACGCGCATGAGGTCGTGGAGGTGTTTGTTGAGCTTCTGCTGGCGCTCGGCGAGTTCGCCACGGCCGACGTACTCTGCACGGAAGTGTGCGGTGAGTGAGTCGACACAGAGCAGGCGAACCGGGAACTCGTCGTCCTGGCTCTCGCTTGCAATCTCCTGGGCCTTCTCTGCCAGCAGAATCTGGTGGTTCGAGTTGAATGCCTTGGCGACGTGAATCTTGTCGAGTACCGCTTCGAGCAGGTCATCGAGCAACGCTTCGTCACCCGCATCGGCTCCGTCCTCGTCGGCCACGTCGTGCAAGACCATCGTGTCTTCGATGACCTCGTCGTCGAGCCCGCGGACCATATCGTCGATACGCTCGGGGCGGAACGTATCTTCCGAGTCGACGAAGATAGAGCTCCCTTCGAGTCCGCCGTGTTCGGCGGGAAGCTGAACGTTGACCGCGAGCTGGTGAGTCACCTGCGACTTACCAGCACCGAACTCACCGTATACTTCGGTGATAGACTGGGTCTCGACGCCGCCGCCGAGCAGTTCGTCGACTTCCTCGACCCCCCAGGTGAGCTTGCCGATTTTCTCCCGTCGCTCCAGTACCGTTGCGCCGCTCTCGAAGCCGCCGATGTCAGCCGCCTCGCGTGCGGCTTGGATGATGTCGGCGGCGCTCGATTCACCGATATCTGCCGTGTTCGACAGCTCGCCCGGACTGGCGACCGCGATTCCCTGATAATCGTCGAATCCATTGTCGTGAAGCTTCTCGGCTGTGGCCGGACCGACGCCCGGCAGCTCTTCGAGGTCTTGTGATGCCATACCCGCCGGTTGTGCGGCCTCATACATAAACCCCAGTTAACACCGCAGTGAAAGTATAAATCGGAGGCGGTATGACGATACCGTGGAATCCCGAGGGTGATTTAAAATGCGAAAAAGAGAGTTACGACTCTCCCTCTTCGGAGGCCAGCCACTCCTCGGACCAGGATTCTAGTTCTCCGAAGACCGGACACAGCGCCTCGCCTTGCTCCGTGAGGCTGTAGTAGGTGGCGATTGGTTTGTCCTCGACGCGCCGGGCGACAAGTCCGGCCTCGCCCAGGTCGTCGAGCACCCGTGAGAGCGTCCGCGAACTGGCACCAGTCGAGCGCTTGAGTTCATTGAATCGCTTTTCGCCGTCGGACAGGTCGTACAGCACGATAAGTCGCCACTCCGAGCCGATGTGTTCCACGGCCCGAACGACCGAACAGGCCTCTTCGTTTTTCGATTCGACTGCGTCCGTGTCCTCGACTGTCGATGACATCGATGTTACCTACTTACATTTATGTCGCCAAAGCTAAATATACGTTCTGGTACGAACCAAGTAACGTAATGAAACTACAAGCCACTGCAAGCGGACAGAGAGACAAACAACACGCCCTCAGAGCGGAGGTGTCGCGCTGATGTCAGTGACTGGAACCGCCGCACTCGGACTGCTAGTCGGTCGTATCGTCTTCGGCGGCACGCTCGCATTCATGGGATTCAATCACTTCATGCAGCGCGAGGAGATGGCCGGCTACGCGGAGTTCAAGTGGCTGCCTGCACCGACGCTGTCGGTACTCGCCTCGGGAGCAGTTCTCGTCGCCGGGGGTCTCGCGCTCATCGCGGGGGTGTTTCCCGTCGCGGCTGCACTCGCCCTCGCTGGATTTCTCGTCGTCGCCGCGGTGACGATGCACAACTTCTGGGCGGTGCCCGAAGACCAACAGCAAGACGAGATGACGGCGTTTCTGAAGAACCTCGTGATGGCCGGCGGGGCAGTCGCCGTTGCCTCGGTCGGGACGCTCTCCTGGGAGTACGCCCTCGACATCGGACTGTTCTGAGCGGTCGACCCCGCTGGGCGACTGGAGAGCCGTGACCACTAAAGGAGTGCCCGCCTGAGTGCCAGCCATGACAGACGTAGCGCAGGCGTTTGTGCCGGGGCACGTGACTGGATTTTTTACGAGCGACCATGACCCCGACCCAACGAAAGCTGGCTCGCGGGGCTGTGGTATTGCCCTCTCAGAGGGAGTCACCGTAACGGTCCGTCCCGCTGACGAAGTTTCGGTCGAACTGAACGGGGAGCCAATCACGATGGGAGCTGTCGAGCGCGTTCTCGATGCGCTCAAAGCCCCTGCCGCGGTCAGCGCGACCACGGACCTCCCGCTGGGTGCTGGGTTCGGCGTCTCGGGAGCGATGGCCCTGGGTACGGCCCTGGCGACAAACGCGGCGTTCGACCGGCGACTCTCTCGAAACGAACTCGTCACAGTCGCCCACGGCGCGGAGGTCCAGGCAGGAACCGGGCTGGGAGACGTGGTAGCACAGGCAAACGGCGGGGTCACGGTCCGTCTCGAACCAGGCGGCCCACAGGACAACGCACTCGACCGGATTCCCGCCCGCGGTCGCGTCGAATACCACGTCATCGACGACCTGGCGACCGACGGCGTGCTCGACGGCGACACAACGGCGCTCACGACTGCCGGCAAGAAGGCGCTCTCGGATGTCGTCGGGGAGCCAACACTTGACCGATTCATGCGCGCATCCCGTGAGTTCGCCCGCGAGTCGGAACTGCTCACTGCACGCGTTCGGGATGTGATACTCGACGTGAACGAGGCCGGCGGAACTGCCACGATGGCGATGCTCGGCGAGACGGTAATCGCACTCGGCACCGGACTCACCGATGCGGGGTACGACCCCGATGTGTGTCAAATCCACCCCGCAGGCGCGACGCTCGAACCGTAGTCGCCGTCGCTTCCTCGTCGTTCCGGGTGGTGCTGCGAGGCCGTCGCTGAAAGCGTAAGTGTTCGAAAAGACAGTGATACGTCACCTGTCGTGACGCGTGTCAGTTATCTACGGGCGAACGACGTTTTTCGCTCGCGGGCCCTTGGGGGCCTGCTCGATGTCGAACTCGATGTCCTGTCCTTCTTCGAGGTCCGGGCCGCCTACGTCTTCCATGTGGAAGAAAACGTCGTCGTCCGCGTCCTCAGTCGAAATGAATCCGTAACCGCCTGTGTCGTTGAAGAAATCAACCGTTCCTTGCGTCATAGCAAACAAATGTACACCCGGGAGCGGTATATGACTTCCGAGAGTCGCGGTACCACGCCACCACCAAGCGACGGGCTTTCATCGCTGGCCAGCAACGACTGGCACATGAGCGATGTCGACGTACCCGAAAGTCATCCGCGCTACGAGTCGTTGCTGACCCGCCACCGCATCGAGGAAGGGGTCGAAAAGGGCATCACGAGCAGACAGGGGCTCATCGCACAGGGCCGGGGTGAGGCCTTCGATTACCTGCTCGGTGAGGAGACGATACCAAGCGCAGACCGGGCCGAGCGGGCCGCGGCGGCGCAGTTACTTCTGGCCGAGAAGCCAGTTCTCTCGGTCAACGGGAATGTCGCTGCGCTTGTTCCTAAGGAGATTGTCGAGCTGGCCGAGGCCGTCGACGCCGATATCGAGGTGAACCTCTTCAACAGAACCGAACAGCGGATGGAAGCTATCGCGACCCACCTTAGAGAGCACGGCGCAGACGAGGTGAAAGGGCTCGCCGCCGACGCACGAATCCCTGGACTCGACCACGAGCGTGCGAAGGTCGACGCCGACGGCATCCGCGCCGCAGACGTAGTGTTGGTCCCACTCGAAGACGGTGACCGGGCGGCGGCGCTGGCAGAGATGGGGAAAACAGAGATAGTCATCGACCTCAATCCTCGGTCCCGGTCGACGGAGGTCGCAGCGGTCCCCGTCGTGGACAACATCATCAGAGCGGTTCCGAATATCACCCGACACGCGCGAGAACTGGCCGACGCCACGCCGGAGACGCTCACGGAACAAATCGAGCACTTCGACCCCGACGAGGCACGTCGAGACGCAGAGCACCGGATTCGAGACGGCGACCTGGCGTAGCTACTCGTCGTCGCCGGTGTGTCGCCCCGGGCTCTGTGCGCCTCCGGTCGGACCGACCGAGAAGACGAACTCGTGTTCTGCCTCGGTCTCGAACCGACCGAGGATGTCACGGAGCGGCTGTGCGTACCGCTGAAGGTCGTTTGCCTGCTCTGAGACCTCATTGAGTTCTGCCGCCTGCTCTTCGGCAGCTCCGGCGACGTGTTCAGCCTCGGCCATCGTCTCCTCGCTCAGCTTGACGATATCGTTTATGTCGGTGGCGACTGCCCTGATGTTCGTCAGTGCCTCCCCGATATCGACGTCCTGCTGGGCGGCCGCGGCTTCGAGTTCGTCGGTCACCTCGTCCATCGTCTCGGAGATGTTCTTGAGGCGTTCTTTCTGGTTGTAGGCGTCGTCGGAAATCTTCTGAATCGAGTCGGCGACCTGCTCGCTGGCGTCCCGCACCGTCTCGGCACTTTGCTCGACTTCGGCCCCGGCCTCTTCGACCTCGTCGACGTAGCTTTTGAGCTGGCCGGTCGTCTTCTCCAGCTCCTCTATCATGTCGTTGAACTCCTCTGCAATCTGGTCCATGGACTCCTCCTCGCCGTCCGACTCCATCCGCTGGGTCATATCGCCCATCCCGACCTCCTGCATGATATCGGAGTACGTCTCGGCTTTCTCCTGGAGATAGGTCGCCATCTCCTCTGCCTCGGCGCGCGCGACCTCTGCTTCCTTGCGGGCGCTTTCGGCCTCGTCTCTGGCGTCCTCGGCCTCTGTGATGCGTTCTTTGAGGTCTCCCCGCATGTCGTCGAACTCGTCGTAGAGGATGCCGATTTCGTCTTTCCGGCTCGTCTCAAGGTCGACGTCCAGGTCACCCTCACCCATCGCTTCGGCCCGGGAGGCAAGGGTGTTCAGGTCTCGAATCGCGACCCAGCCGCCGGCACCGATACCGACGAGCAGGAACAGGAACGCGAATCCGAGCGTCAGCCCGAAGTTCTGGCCGACAATGTTTCGCACTTCGAAGGCTGCGCTCTTTGGCGTCTCCGTGACGACATAGAGGTTGTCGTGTGACTGGACCTGCCGATACGCGTAGATGTTGTCGCCCGTCTCGGCTCTGGTCAAGTTCGCATCGCCGCTTGGGCGGGTAATTTCGGGCTCGTTACCGATGACGAGGTCGTCGCTCGCAGAGACGACGCCGGTCGCCGCACCCTCCGTACTCTGTTCGATTCGTGGGCCGACAACGTCTCGCGAGGTGTTTATTTCTCCGAGCAACACGGCGTTATCGTTCTGGGGAAATCGAAGATACGACCCGATTGCCATCATTCCGTCCCCGTACTGCCCCGGGAGGACAAACTGGTCCTGTTCAAGCGTCTCCTGGTCGAAGTTCGGCCCATCGCCGTCGTAGAAGTTCGTCCCCACGAAGTCGCTGTCGGAGCTGGCGAGAACCTCACCGGAGGAGGCGCTCACGTAGTGCAGATCTGAAATCTCAGCACTCGTCTCGAACTGTTGGTTGTAGAGGAAATCCGAGATTTGCCCCCCCTGTTGGAACTGAATGCCCTCTTCCGTGATGATGCCCTCGATGCTCTCGACCTCGTCGAGACGGTCGGCGAACCAGTTATTGTACGCGTTCTCCTGGAGGACTGTCGAGGCCTCTACCTGCTGGTCTACTTGGTCGTTGAGCTCCCCGTCAAGCCCCTGATAGAAGTAGAACCCAACGCCGCCAGTAAGTAACATTATAATGACAACGGCGAGAGTCAGTTTGACTAATACACTCTTCTGAACGAAATCCGGCATGATGGTATCTATAGCGCTCATGGTTGGGTATTGCATCCGAGACGGGTTGTCTCACCCGCTTGGTTCTCCGGGGACCGTTATAGTACTTTTTGATAGGTAACAAATGAGTCTAGATAACATACTCGTCCCAATACGGCGTCAGTCTCGCCCGTGTCGGGTCACACAGTAGGGGAGTCCAACGAGTTCGACCGGTTCGGAGTTGTCGGGAGAGTAGACGACCATCTGGCCTTTCTCCATGTATGGGACCTTAGACTCGAGGTTCCTGGGGATATTGACGGCAGAGATAGCGTCCTCGTCGCCAAGGTTGAGGACGATTGTCGTGTTTATCTGTTTGAACACCGGGTCGGCGATATCCTGTGGGTCCTGTGTGATGAGAAAGAGCCCGAGCCGTTCCTTTCGGCCCTGTTTTGCCGCATCGGTGAACTTGCCGATGACTTTTCGGGCCTGGACTGTGTCCGCGTCGGTCAAGAAGTTGTGTGCCTCGTCCATTCCGACAATCAGGGGCGTTTCTTTGATGCGGTCGTAGGTCGGGTCGTTCGAGAGTTTCTGGTCGACAAGTAGTGACGCGAGTGCGAGGACGACTGTCTCGGCGTGGCGGCTGTCGGCGATGTGGTACGTGGGGACGACGGTGAGCCGTCCCGGTCGGACGAACTCGTGGACGCGGTCTGTTATGGGGTGGGCATCCTGGTCGAAGACCGGACCGAAACCACGCACACGCCGGCTTATTGCATCGAAGGTCGCCTCGTGAACGCGCCCGGTCTCGTCGAGTTCCTCACGAAGCGCAGGGTCGTCCATGAACGAGCAGAACTGTTCGTAGGTGCCGTCTCGGCCATACTGGTCACGGAAGCGTTGGAGTAAGACGTTCACGAGCGCACTGTACTGGTTGTCGTTCAGGCCACTCCCGGCGACGAGCCAGGGGTTGTCGTGGACCATGCTGAACGGAATCGTGAACTCGACCTGTTCGGCACGGTGATGGCTCGCAGCATAGTTCGACGACCCGACTTTCGGGACGAACGCGACGGTGTCGTCGTGTCCACCGTGGGTGATACCCTCGCTGTCGAGCGCGTCGGCGAAACCGTCGTCGTACTCGCCGTCGTCGTGCATCTGTGCGTACTCGTCCTGGGGGTCGAACTGGACGATTGCAGGCCTGACCTCGCGGTCGCCGCTCGTCTCGATGGGATACGAGCGCTCCTCGTCTAAGAACTGCCGCAGGATATTCTTCGCGGCGTGTGTCTTGCCGGACCCCGTCCCACCGGCGATGAGCGAGTGTCGGAAGACGAGTGGGTCTCCGTCGTCGTAGGCGTCTTTCAGCCGGTAGTCGATTGTCGGCGGTTGGGCCGCTGTCTGTACCTTCTGTCCGCCAACCGAGAGATGACCCAGGAAAACGCCGTCGGCAGGGATATTGAGCCCGGTTTTGATGTCGCGTTTCTCTTCGGCCTGTTGGACGACGGTCTCGGGTTTGGGGACCCGGTCGGTCATGCGTCGGGTGAGCGAGCCGCTGTCTTCGGAGAGAATGGCGACCGGTTCGAGCGTCGCCATCAGCTTGAAATCTTCCTCGTCGATATCGTCCGAGCGCATCGCCCGGCGTGCGTGTATCTCGGTCGCGTCGTCGGCCCGGAACGTCTGTTCGTACTCCAGTTGTGTGACCCGACAGAACAGACGCTCCCCGTCGGGATAGGGGGCAATGAGATACGCGCCGAGCCGGACCGCCGCGCGGTTTTCAGCGGTGATGTACGCCCGGAGATGTGTCTCGTCGGCGTCCTCGGCAATCTGTAACCCCCCACCGGCCGAGAGCACACCGAGACCGCTATCGCTCCCAACGGGAGTGACATCGTACGATTCGAACTCGGCCGTCTCTGTCGGCTCACCGTCACCGTCACTCGTCTCGGCTGTTCGGTCGGTCGTCTCTTCGTCGTCGAACTCCGTGAAATCCTCCAGGTCGGTCATTGGTGACACATCGACGTGCAGACACTAACACGTTTCCCCCGCGTATCGTCGCCACCGAAGCTGTAGTTCGGCGGTGTCGGGTGAAATCCGACAGAGGGCGTCTTTGTTAAAGAGCCATTCTCCAGAGAGCAGAGTACCACTCAGCGCGACTATTTAGCTAAAATAGGTATTTGTGCCTTGGATACACTATTTATAGTGCGGGAGAGAAGGCAAAATAACGAGAGATGAGCAGTATCTTTCCGATTCGAGAGAAGGTATCACTCGACCGCGACTCAGAGCCACGGCTGGTCGACCTCGATGAGGACACTGCCGACGAGGTGTTCGAAGCGCTGGCGTCGTCGACCACCCGGAAGATATTCTTAGAGTTGCACAACCAGCCACAGACGGCGTCAGATCTGGCAGACGTAACAGAGACATCCGTTCAGAACGTGCAGTACCACCTCGAAAAGCTGGAGGAGGTCGACCTCGTCGAGGTGGTCGACACCTGGTACTCCGAGCGCGGCTCGGAGATGAAGGTGTACGCACCCGAAGACGAGTCGCTCGTCTTGTTCGCTGGTCGGGACAAACAGGGCGCATTCAGGCGGTTACTCAACAGGTTTGCGGGACTGTTCGCGCTGTTGGTTCCGCCGAGTATTCTTGCCGGATGGCTCGCTAATCGCGGCGGGTCCGAGGAACAGATTCGCGGCGAGTACACGGGCACAGAGGGAGATGTCTTCACGAGCGAGGCAGCAGAGGAGGATGCTCCGCCCGCGGACGGTGATGATATAACTGTCGAGACAACGGACGGCGGTGATGGTGCCGACGCAGCAGACGGTGGTGACGATGGCGGTATCGGGACACAAGATGTCTCGGGGACAGAGACGCCCGAAGCGACGCCAGAAGGAACACCGGAACCCCAGGCAACCGGGACGCCGGCACCAGACGGAGGTGTGACCGAGACATCGGCACCGGATGGCATGACCGAAACGCAAGCCGACGACCAGTCGGTCGAAATCGTCGTCGATAACGCGACAGACCTCGCAGATGTCACCGCACAGAACGATACGGTCTATCTTGCCGTCGACAACGCGAGTAACTCGGATATTATGGGGATTGATCCCACAGTCGCGCTCGCTTTCTTCCTCGGTGGACTGGCGGTCTACGGGCTCTTCGTCCTGCGTCGCCGGATTATCTGACCCGCCTCAAGTGGATATTTCGCTCGCAAGCCATTGACCTTTGTCGAGTGTGTACTTATATTTTTGTCCGATTCTCAGGGGGCTGGAACCCCAAAACCGAAGCTTTCAATCGGGCGTAGTCGTAACCCCAGGTTGGATACAATGACTGAGCTTGATATCGACCGGCGGAAGGTACTGAAGGCTGGTGGAGCGACACTAATGTTGGCAACGGCAGGCTGTATGGGCGGCGACGACGGCGACGATGGCGACGACGGTGAGGATGGTGGCGACGGTGAAGACGGCGGCGATGGTGGTGACGTGCCAAGCGAGGTCGACGACTACCTCTCCGATGCGAACGGCTACGACGGGACCGTTGAGGATATGACCGGTGAGGACTCGATTACCATCGAGAACGGAGCCAACGAACCCGACTACGCGTTCGGCCCGGCTGCAGTTCGCGTCGATGCCGGGACCGAAGTTACCTGGGAGTGGGTCAGCGACGGTCACTCTGTGGTCGCTACCGACGGTGCCGACTTCGAATCTGGTATCGAAAACAGCGGGTTCACACACACCGAAACGCTTGAGGAATCGGGTGTAATTCTCTACGAGTGTGGGCCCCACGCGGCGGTCGGTCAGCTCGGTGCGGTGGTCGTGGAATGACCGCCGGGCCGGGATTTAAAGAGCTTAGTAGTCAGCGTCTGGAGCAACGCAGGAAACCCGGAAACAAACGCGGAGGAAATCACAAATGAGCGCGGACGACAAGAACGACGAATCAAAGCACCCCTACGAGACCGAGGACTCATTCCACCCGCTCGGCGCGGAGTGGGAAGACCGGATGCGCAACGAGCTCGAAGACACCGAGTTCGACGCCGACCTCGGGATGGAGATGGCCCGGGACGCCCAGCGTCTCGTTGCGGGTGAACTGTCAGAGGAAGAGTTCTACGCAGAGTATCACGAGGATATGGAAGACGAGTTCGAGGTCGACGAGCGACCCGTCTTCGACGACATCGACGATGTCGACCTCGACGCCGCAGAGGACGAATCGATGCTCGAAGCCCTCACCGACGTGGACTTCGAGAACGAGGACACCTCTCGGCGCGAGATGATGAAGAAGATGGGTGCCGGTGCGGCCTTCCTCGGATACGGCGCGTACGCAACGTACGACCAGGACGACGAGCAGATTCCGGACAACGTCAGCGGCATCCGGCCGGCTGACAAGGAGGACCGGGAACACCGCTGGGGGATGGTCATCGACCTCGAACGGTGTGACGGCTGTCTCTCCTGTGTCACCGGCTGTATCAACGAGAACGGGACCTCGACCGGTGCGAACTGGATGTACGTCTTCACGTACGACAACGAGGACACCGAACAGCAGAACTTCCTGGTGCGCCCGTGTCAGCACTGTTCGAACGCACCGTGTGCGAAGGTCTGCCCGGTTCGTGCCCGTCACGTTCGGGAGAAAGACGGGCTGGTGTTGACCGACTACGAAACCTGCATCGGCTGTCGGTACTGTCAAGTGGCCTGTCCCTACGGCGTCAACTACTTCCAGTGGGGCGAGCCCGACGTGCCGATGTCGGACCTCGAACACCTCGACATGCGCCCGGAGGAGGTCCGGTCTCTCGACGAGGACGAGCGCCAAGAGATGCTCTCGGAGGCCAACGACCACGTCTACGACGAGCGCGGACGCTGGACCGACAGCCGGCCGCCGCAGGGCGTCATGGGCAAATGTACGATGTGTCCGTCCCGACAGGACGAGCACACGGACAACCCCAAGGGCACTGTCGCGTGCCAGGACGCCTGCGACGAGGCAGGCATGAGCGCGATTCACTTCGGCGACCTTGACGACCCCGAAAGCCGTCCGAACACCTACCTCGAACGGCGCCAGGAAATCGAAGAGAGTCCCAAGGAGAAATCCGAGAAGTTCGAGGACGCCGAGGACTACGAGCAGCCCCCGGCCCCACATCCCGAATCACAGCTGCCGACGTTCAGGCTGCTTGAGGACCTGAACACCTCGCCGAACATCACATACATCGGCAACCAGCCGGGAGCAAACGCAACAGAGACGCCCGAAGAGCGCCCCGTTCCCTACGAGAGTCTGAGCAACGACTGGGGCGTCGAGGTTGTCGCCGAGCGCAAGGAGCACCTCGACTACGGTGCTCGCGCGAACGGCGGCGTGAGCGAGGGAGAGGGTGATGCCTGATGGCGACGAAGGAACAGAAAGAGCCAGAGCCGGCTGACATCATCCGCCCGATTTTGAACACCTCGAAGTGGTGGTACATCGGATTCGGTGTTGCCGCGGCGGTTGCGCTGGTCTGGCTTACCGCCTTCGGTTTCCAGCTCCAGGAAGGACTCATCGTCACAAACCTTGCTGACTGGGGTAGCGGTGGCGGTGCCACCTGGGGACTGTACATCGGCGCGTTCATCTGGTGGGTCGGTATCGCTCACGGCGGGATTATCCTGTCTGCGGCAGTCCGCCTGTTCGGGATGACCAAATACCAGCCCGTGGCACGGATGGCCGAACTACTCACGCTGTCGGCGCTGGCGATGGCCGGCCTGTATATTGTCGTCCACACAGGACGGCCCGACAGGCTCGTGACCAGCGTGGTCAACGCCTATCCCTGGACGGTCCAGACATCGCCGCTGGCGTGGGACATCACGGTCATCACGCTGTATTTCGTGATGACGGCGACCTACATCGGTCTCACGCTCCGGTACGACACCTACCAGCTCCGTGACCGGCTCCCGGACGTCCTCAACCCGCTGTACAGTGTCGTGCTTATCGGCTACAGCGAGAAAGAGGACGAGGTCATCGAGCGGATGGTCTGGTGGCTCGCACTCGGTATCATCGTGATGGCCCCGCTCTTGCTCCACGGCGGCGTGATTCCGTGGTTGTTCTCGCTGTTACCGTCGATGCCCGGCTGGGGCGGCGCAATCCAGGGACCGCAGTTCCTCTCGATTGCACTCACCTCGGCACTCAGCGGCGTCATCATCCTCGCGTACGTGACCCGCATCGCCTACGACTGGGGCCACATCTTCACCGACCGAGTTGTCAGTGGCCTAACAAACTGGCTCGGCATATTCAGCCTGATATTCGTCTGGCTACAGCTCCAGCAGGTCATCAACGGCCTGTTCGCCGCTCAGGTCCGCGCGGAAGTTGTGATGACGGCGAAGCTGTCGAATCCAGCCTACCAGATGGCCATCGGAATCATGGCTGTCGTGCTTGCGTATATTTTCGCACAGGCGATTAAGCCGAGCGTCTTCTCACAGACCCGGTCGCTCATTGCCGCCTTCGGCGTGCTGATTGCGACCCTCACTGAGAAGATCCTGTTCGTCTACGAGGGCATTGCCTATCCGGAGTTCGGCCTCTACGACCAGGTTCCGGGACACTACTTCCCGAGTCTGGTCGAACTCTCTTCGCTTGCTGGAACAGTCGCGCTGTGTGCGATTATCTTCATGGTCATCCTGAAGCTGTTCCCGGTCATCGAACTCCACGCGGTCGAGGACCACGATGACCACGACGAGGAGGTGTCAGCATGAACATCATGACCGCACTTATGACCGCAGTCTGGAACGTTCCACTCAAAGCGTACTTCGACCCGTGGGCGATTCCGCCCGGCGTCTGGGTCATCTTCGGCGTCATCGGTCTGCCGGTGTACACCGCCTTCCTCGGCTGGTTCGTCGGCAAGCCGCGTGACCTGAAGACACTCGCACTGGGGTCGACGCTGTTCCTGCTGTTCGTCAGCGCGCTCTGGGGCGGGCTGTTCGTGACGACGATGCAGATTCGCCTCATGTTCTTCTAGGTCCCACGAGATTCCGAAAGGGACTCACTTCTTGGGCCCGTATCTGTTGTATGGACGTCTCACCTGCAGACGTAGAAGACGCGCTCCGAGAGATAGAGGACCCACGCATCGGTGACGATATCGTCTCACTCAACCTCGTCAATAGCATCGCCATCGAAGACGACACTGCGGAGATCTCCGTCGCGTTCAACACACCGTTTGCGCCCTCGGAGATGGAACTCGGCAAGGAGATTCGCTCGGTTATCTCCGACCTCGGTCTCGAACTCGAACTCCACGCGGACGTGACCGCCGAGCAAGGATTCGACGAAGAGGTCTTCCCGAATATCCGGAACGTAGTCGCCGTCGCATCCGGGAAAGGTGGCGTCGGGAAGACGACCGTCGCCGCAAACCTCGCAGCAGGACTCGACAAACTCGGCGCACGGGTCGGCTTGCTTGATGCGGACATCCACGGCCCGAACGTGCCCCGGATTCTGCCGGTCCCCGAAGAGCCGAAAGTGACCCCGGACGAGGAGCGCCTGATTCCCCCCGAGTCCGACGGCGTGAAAGTGATGAGTATGGGCTTTCTCGTCAAGAACCAGGACGACCCCGCAGTCATGCGCGGCCCGATGGTCAACAACGTGATGACACACTTCCTTGAGAACGTCGAGTGGGGGACGCTGGACTATCTCGTCGTCGACCTACCGCCAGGGACGGGCGACGCCTCGCTCGACTTGCTCCAGTCACTCCCGGTCGCGGGAGCCGCTATCGTAACGACACCCCAACAGATGTCACTCGACGACGCCCGAAAGGGACTGCGTCTGTTCGAGAAACACAACGCCCCAATCATGGGCATCGTCGAGAATATGAGCTCGTTCCACTGTCCGACCTGTGAGGACACCCACGACCCGTTCGGGTCCGAGGGCGCAGAGGCAATCGTCGAGGACTACGACGTGGAGTTGCTCGGCAAGCTCCCGATTCACGAGGACTTCGGGGCCGACGGGACGGAGGCACCGGTCGTCAAAGACGAAGATACCACCCCCCACGGACCAACAATCGAACTCGTCGAGGAGATGGCCGACCGCGTCAGCGAGCTGAACCGCCGGAAGGTCGCCGGACGGACCGAGAGCGTCGACGCCGGCTCGGCGTTCGAAGACCAGCCCGCAGGGACCGCCCAGGTGACGACAGACCCCGGCCAGGGCCCGAACTGACGCCCGCACAGTAGTTCCGTCGGAAATTTATAGCCAACACAGCTACCACATCGTATAGATGGGAGACTCGACCACAGGCTACAGCCGGTCTCGGTTGATGGGCATTATCGCAGTACTCACCTTTGGCCTTACCTCACTGACCGCTGTGCTGGGTGGTGGTCCGCTCGTCCCGGCTATTTTCGTCACCGGGTTCTTCTTGCTCTTGCCGCTCGTTGCCCTGCTAGGCGACGATTTCCCGCTTGTCGAGTCGAGCGACGAGCAGCCACAGCCAGCGCCACGACAGGACCCAGTCGAGACGCTTCGAGACCGATACGCGCGCGGGGAAATCGACCAGGCCGAGTTCGAGCGCCGACTCGATTACCTCGTCGAGACCGAAGACCTCGGATTCGATGTCGAGGACGAACTCGGTCGGTTAGAGAGCGACCAGAACACCCGAGCCAGAGAGATAGAGCGCGAGCGCTAGTCGGAACGTGGCGTCTCGGGACCGGCCGGCGTGTCACGAGCTTCTGTCGCCACATCGAAGTCGCTGACCTCGTCGTTGAGTTCACTGGCAATCTGGGAGAGTGACTGAATCTCGTTTGTGATTTCCGTGACCGCCGATGTCTGCTCTTCGGTCGCGGCCGATACCTCGCTGGCTTCGGTTGCCGTCTGTTCGCTAACTGCCGACACCTCGTCGACCATCGAGACGACCTCTTCGACCGTGGCAGCCTGGTCGTCGGTAGAGGTGCTTATCTCGCTGATGCCGCTCTCGACTTGTTTGACTGCGTCGGCAATCTCGTCGAAGGTCGTAATCGCGTCCTCGATTGTTTCGGTCCCTCGTTCGACGCGGCCCTGCATGGCATCGATGTCTTCGACGGTCAGCTCCGTCGAGTGCTGGACCTCGTCGATTCGGGCCTCGATCTCTGCGGTCGCCTGTGCGGCTTCCCCAGCCAGAGATTTGATTTCGTCGGCGACCACTCCGAACCCCTCGCCAGCCTCGCCGGCCCGAGCGGCCTCGATGGAGGCGTTCAGCGCCAACATATTCGTCTGCTCAGCGATTTCGGTTATCATGTCGACGATTTCGCCGATTTCGTCGACGTTCTCTCGTAACTCCTCGACCTGTGCGGTAGCCTGGTCGACGCGCGTCTCGATTGCGTCAATCTCATCGGTCGCCTCGGCGGCGTACTCTTTGCCGGTCTCCCCTTTGGCGACTGCAGTCGAGGCCGTGGAGGTGACCTCCTCGGAAGAGGACGCTATCTCTTCGATAGTCGCAGACAGATTGTTCATCTCCGCGGCAGCCGTCGAGAGGCGCTCGTTCTGGCGCTCTGCGCCGCTTGCAATCTCCTGGACGCCCGCTGCGGTCTCCTGGCTCGCGCGTTCGACGTCGGCCGTCCCGGTGGTGACCTCGTCGCTTGCCTCGGCCACCCTGTCGGCGGCCTGCTGGACCGTGCGAATGCTCTCACCCAGACGGTCGATGCCAGCTTGGAGATTACCAAGGACGTCGCCGTAGACGCCCGGCAGATCGGTGTCGATATCGGTATCCAGTCGCCCATCCCGCAGGTCCTCGCTCGCCCGGAATATCTCCGCGAAGCCAGTTTCGAGTTCGCCGAGCCCGGCATCGAGAGACCCGAGCACGTCGCCGTAGGCACCGGGCCGGTCGCTGTCGATGTCACGCCCGACCCGTCCCTTCTGGATGTCGTCGCTGACTGTCTGAATCTCGTCGAAACTCTCCCGGAGCTCTGCGGTTCCCCCCTCGAAAGACGCCATAATCTCGCCGTACGTACCGGGGTAGTCCGTATCGACACGCCGGTCGAGGTCGCCGGATTCGATGTTCTGGCTGACTGCGTCGAGGTCTGTGAATACGCCACGGAGATTCTCCTGCATCTCGATGAATGCCGATGTCATTCGGCCGAGTTCGTCGTCAGCGCTGTGTCGCTCGACCTGATAGTCGAGATTTCCGTCACTCATCGCCACCGACGCCTCGGAAACTTGCGAGATTGGCGGTGTGATGCGTCTGGTGACGAACAGGCCGACGAGGACGGCGACAACGAACGAGAGGACGGTCGTCGCGCCGACGAACAGCATGGCTCGCTGCTGGGTCTGGTCGGCCTGTTGGGAACTCGCCGCTTCGTCAGCCACGGCTAACTCTACCAGTGTCCCTGCCTGCTCGCGAACGGCCTGGCCGTCCGAGCTGATGCTCTCGAGCGCCGTATCTATCTGTTCTTGGTTGTCGTTTTCGACGGCTTCTTGCAGCATCCGGAGCCCCCTGTTGAACTTGGAGTTCAGCCAGACTAACTCCTCTAGTGCCTCCTGTTGTTCTGCGTCCAGGTCGTAGGACTCCAACGTTTCGACACGTTCTTCGATAGCTGCCTGTGCCTCAGCTATACGCTGGGCCCCGCTCTCGTCACCAGCTGCCAACAGCCTCGCCGCACGCTCCTGGCGGTTCACGTCAAGTTGGAGGGTCTGGCTCTCGTCGACGATAGTCGCGCTCTCGCCGATTTGGTCGGCCTGACTTCCGACCGAGCTCACGGCAATCACGCCAATCAGACCGGCGAGTGCCGCAACGACTGCGACGACGAGGAAAGCGCCGACGAGTTTCGTTTTCAGGTCGAGCGTTGCGGCCGGAATCTTATCGAGTAGTTGCTGTTTGTCGATCATGTTTCTCTCCAAATGGGTGTGCGGACAGTCGCAGTGTACCCCTGATAGAACGCATGACAGTAGAGTTGCAGTCATGCTATATAATAACACCACCCAAGGAATCAACACTGATAATCGACTGCAGCCAGTATCAGAACGCTTTACGCGGGGGGCAACGAACGTCCGACTGTATGACTGACGACGACTTTCGCACGGAACGAGACAGTCTCGGCGAGATGCAGGTGCCTGCCGACGCCTACTGGGGAGCACAGACCCAGCGTGCAGTCGAGAACTTCCCGGTCAGCGACGCGACCTTCGGCCGGCGGTTCATCCGCGCACTCGGCATCGTAAAGAAAGCCGCCGCACAGGCAAACAACGACCTCGGCCTCATCGAGGAGGAGACGGCCGGACATATCGTCGAGGCCGCCAACGAGGTCATCGCCGGCGAGCACGACGACCAGTTCCCCGTCGACATCTTCCAGACCGGCTCGGGCACCTCCTCAAACATGAACGCAAATGAGGTTATCGCCAACCGCGCGACCGAGCTCGCGGGCGGCGAAATCGGGAGCCGCGATATCCACCCTAACGACCACGTCAACTACGGCCAGTCGAGCAACGACGTGATTCCGACGGCGATGCACGTCGCCGCGCTGGAGGCCGTCGAGAACGACGTGTTGCCTGCCCTGGAGACACTCCACGAGGAGTTGGCTGCCAAGGAAGATGCGTTCGAGGACGTTGTCAAGACGGGCCGGACCCATCTCCAGGACGCGACACCCGTCACGCTGGGCCAAGAGTTCGGCGGCTACCGGACCCAGATAGCGAAAGGCATCACGCGGGTCAAGGACAGTCGCAACCACCTCTCCGAGCTCGCACTCGGCGGTACCGCCACCGGAACCGGGCTGAACACGCACCCAGAGTTCCCGTGGCGCGCTGCCGAGTATATCTCTGAGGAGACGAACATCTCCTTCCGGGAGGCCGACAACCACTTCGAGGCACAGGCCGCCCACGACGCCATGAACGAGGCCCACGGTGCCCTCCGGACCGTTGCCGGCAGCCTCAACAAGATTGCAAACGACCTCCGGCTGCTAGCCTCTGGTCCACGAAACGGTCTAGGCGAGGTTGAACAGCCAGAGAACCAGCCAGGCTCCTCGATTATGCCCGGCAAAATCAACCCCGTCGTCGCTGAATCGGTCAATCAGGTCCACAAGCAGGTAGTGGGCAACGACGCCGCGGTCGCCGCCGGCGCGGCTGAGGGGCAGATTGACCTCAACCTCTACAAGCCAGTGCTGGCCTACAACTTCCTCCAGTCCGCCAAAATAATCGCAAACAGCAGCGAGGTCTTCGCCGAGCGCTTTGTCGCCAAGCTCGAAGCCAACCGCGAGCACTGCGCGGATAAAGTCGAACAGAGTATGGCGCTGGCAACGGCGCTCAACCCCGCCATCGGCTACGACAAGGCCAGCGAGGTCGCAAAGACCGCCCTCAAGGAAGGAAAGACCGTCCGCGAGGTGGCAGTCGAGAAGGGCTATCTGACCGAAGAGGAGGCGGACGAGGTACTCGACCCCGCGAAGATGACCGACCGCGTCATTCTCGGCGACGACTAACCGCCGGCAGCTCTGCGAGCGCGTTACGCGTCTCCTACTGCGTCAGTGACCGCTAATCCGCCAGCTCCTCATTATCTGTGACCTGCTGACAGCGTTCGACCCACGCCGCTTCGAACGTTTCTGGTTCGACGACCCGCCCTTGGAGATCGGCGATCGTCTCGACGCCCTCCTCACGACACCACGAGATGCAGGCGCGATACACTTCGAAGTCGTATTTCTCTCGAACGTCTGGGTCTCGCTCGACTGGAAGGTGGTCTTCACCGGCGAGGTAGGCCGCAAATGCCCGCGTGTGGCCGTCGGCAAGATACCACTCGCTCTCGTGTTCGAAAACCGGCAATGGTCCGTACGCCGGGTCGTCGAAGTCGAACCACGCCAGTACGTCTGTGAGCTTCCCACTGGAGAGATACAGCTGAGTGGGACGAACGTCACAGAGTGCCAGGTCCCGTGACATCGTAGAGAGGTTCGGACAGCAGGAGTCTAAGCGCATCGACTCGTCAAGAATATAATCACCAGCACCAGACCCTGTAAAACAATAACAAACATATAGACTGCATACGTCGTCGTCGGTATGGAGTATTTCGACTCCAGTTTTGCGACCGTGCAGTACGACGAACAGACCGGGGCAGTAATTGGGGAGCTACGCGAGTTTGTCAAGGGGGAATCGTTCCGCGAATATATGGATGCGATAATCGAGGCGATTGCCGACCAGTCGGCGACAAAAGTCATCGCAGACACGAGTTCTTTTGACGCGGCCCTCACCGAAGACGACCAGGTGTGGTCTGTCCAGGACTGGGCACCACGGGCCGAGGATGCCGGCCTCGAGACGATGGCACTCGTGATGCCCGAGTCCATCCTTGCGAAGATGAGCGTCGACAAGATAATCGAGATGACCGAAGACGAAATTACACGCAAAGTCTTCAGCGACCGCGAAGCGGCCGAGAGGTGGATTCAGGCACAGTGAACGCAGACGGCAGTTTTCGGCCTGGTCGACCAGTCGGTTTTAGTCTGGCCCAGTCGTACCCTTTTCCGTGTGTACACTCACTTTCGCCTGGCAGGTCTTCGAGGACGCGCCGTTGCTCGTGGCAGCAAACCGTGACGAGGTTCTCGACAGGCCCTCGGCTCCGCCACAGCGCCGCGACTGGGAGGTGCCCGTCGTCGCACCGGAAGACACCCGCGCGGGCGGCACCTGGCTGGGGTACAACGAACACGGCGTCGTCGTCGCCATCACGAACCGCTGGCTCGACGCTGACATTGAGGGCGAGCGCTCGCGTGGCCTGCTCGTCAGAGACGCCCTCGGAGCCGAGAGCGCAGAGGCAGCCGTCAGAACCGTCGAGCGCGAACTCGACGAGCGTACCTACGATGGGTTCAATCTGGTCGCAGCAGACCCAGCGGCCGCAGTGCTCGTCGAATCGGGACACAAGCGGCGCGTGAGAGCGCTCTCACCGGGCGTTCACGTCGTTGTCAACGTCGGAGCCGACGGCGCGTACGCGGTCCCGGGGCACAGACAGGACACCGGCGAACAGCAGGCGAAAAATGCCGACGCAGTCCGGAGGACGCTTCGACCAGAGCCGGGCGAGCAGCCGGGAAACTGGCTCGACCGAGCGGCGGCGGTGCTCGGTGACCACGAGTACGGCGTCTGTGTTCACAGCGACGGATTCGGGACCAAAAGCGCCTCACTGCTGTGGCTCGGCGACGAACGTCGTTACGAGTTCGCCGACGGTCCACCCTGTGAGACCGAATTCGAACGCGTAGCCGACGAAGTGTGACCGGTCGCGGGAAACAGCGAACCGAAGCTACTATTGAACTAGCGCAGTGACATAACGTACATATGAGCACCACATCCGCGGAGGAGAAACTCGACGAAGACGAGCGTCGAGGACTGGCACTCATCCGGGAGACTGGCGGGATCCACCAGAGCAACTTCTGGAAGGAACTCGATGTGTCCTCGCGCAAGGGGAGTCGCATCGTCGACACACTCTCTGAGAAAGACCTCATCAACCGCGACGAGACCGTCTACGAGGGGCACAACACGTACTACCTCTCGCCGACCGCGAAGGACCTGGATTTCTCGCTGCTGATGGCCGGTGACATGCTCTCGCCGTTCGTCGGTGACGAGGAAGTCAACCCACAGAGCGACCTGTTCTCGCAGTGGGTCATGAACCTGGCCTACGAGGAGTAGCTTACGGCTCGGGGAGTCGTGCCGACTGTTCAGAGCCTTTGACGAACGGTAATTCAATAGCAGTCGCGGCGACGTCCTTGTCCTCGACTCGGACGGTCAGCGCCGCGTCCTCCTCGATTTTCTCGCCGACTGCTCTGTCGACCAGCGCGAGTGCAAACGGCACATCGCGGAGCGGACTCTCGACCGTGCGCGTTATCTCGCCGACGTTTTCGTCGCCGTCAAACACCGCTGCCTCCGTGTCAGCGAGTTCCTCCGTAAGGAGCCCAATGAGTCGCTTTGTCGGCTCGCCGCGGTTCTCGACCCGTGAAACGACCTCCTGGCCGACGAAACAGCCCTTGTCGTAGTCGACGGCGTTGGCGAGTCCAAGGTTGTTCGGGACGCCGCCGTCGAGTTCCGTCTCAAACAGCGGCGTGCCCGCCTCTATTGTGAGCGACTCCCAGGTGCGGTAGCCAAACGGTGCGGCGTTCTGGCCGCGGTTGACCAGGGTATCGAAGACATAGAGCGCATCGTCCGCCTCCGCGACGACGTGATATCCTTCTTCGCCGGCAATGCCGTCCATCCGGATGACGGTCACGCCAACGTCGGCCATCGACCCGCGGACGAACGTCAGCGGCTCGCGGGGCGTCTCTGCCGAAATGACACTCGCGATTTTCTCGGTTGCCTTGGGTCCGTGGACGCCGAAGTAGCCGAAGTCGTCGGTGACATCCTCGACCTCGACGTCTTGGATAAACGTCTTCTCGCTCCAGTCCTCGGCCACCGCCCCGCCGTTGCCCGGCGGCAGGAAAATCAGGAGACGTTCGCCGGCGTTGAAGATGTACATATCGGTTCGAATCCGGCCCTGTGGCGTCAACAACAGCGCATAGACACCGTGACCGTCGGCGTCGGGAACGGTGTTCGAGACGGCGTTGTCGACGAAATCGAGGCGGTCCTCGCCGGTCACCGCCAAGATGTCGTCGGCATACTCGATGACTCCCGACGCGTTCCGAACAGCTCGATGTGACCGCTCTGGCCGGCCGTAGTCGGCGACGGCCTCGCGGCCGCCACGCGTTTCAAATCTCGCCCCGTGGTCGTCGTGAACATCTGTGAGTAGCGTCATCCCGTTATCGTGACTGTTCGTCCACCTGCTCCGTTAGTGATTCGATTTCCGCACCGTCGACGCTGAGGAACGGACCAGGAACCGTCTTGGCGAAGACACTACTGGCGACAGCCACACTCAGGGCGCGCGCCGCGTCTGACCCCTGGACAAGTTCGTGGAGCAACCCACCCGTGAATGCACTCGATTCCCCCATCGGGTCGACAGTCTCGGTCTCGATTGCGGTCCGCTCGTGGACGACGTTGGTCCCAGGGGTGTCGTGCAGCGCGATTGCGCTGCCGTCGGCACGTCTGATGACTACCATCTGGAGATCGTATATCGCCGAGAGCGTGTTCGTCAGCTCACGCGGCGAGCCGGTCTCCCCCAGCACTTCGACGACGGCATCTTCGGTCGTGATGAGGACATCGACCTCGTCAGCGAGCCCCTCGAATGCCCGTTTGAACGACTCGGAAGAGGCAAGTCCTGGCGTGTAGTCGAGTTCGACCGCAGTGACGGTTCCGCTGCCGGCGCTCGCACGCAGTATCGCCTCGGCAGTGTCGGCGGCCGCCGAAGAGAGTACCGCCGAACTCACCGCGGTGTAGACGAGTGAGGCGTCTTGCATCCGCTCTATTGGGAACTCGCCCGGCTGTGCAGACGCGAGCGCGGTGTCGTCTCGGTCGTACCAGTATCTGCTCTCGCGGGGCGGTGCAGCCGCTTCTCGAAAGGAGAGGCCCTGCCGGTAGCTGTCGTCGGTCCAGGTGACCGCTGTCTCGACACCGGTAGCTGCAATCTGGCGGGTGACATTGCGCCCGATAGCGGTGTCTGGTACCTTGCTGACCCAGGCTGTGTCGGTACCGAGTGACGAGGCTGCGATGGCCGCGTTGCTCTCGGTTCCATCGGCATACACCTCAAGCGTCTCCGTCATCTCGACACGCCCGTGTTCCGGCGGAGACAGTCGAACCGGCGTCTCTCCAAACGTAACAAGTCCGTCCATACCAGCTTATGAACACCGAGGGGCTTAATCGTCGGGGAAAGTCACATCCGCTTGCCGCTGGAGTCGTCCGACTCGTCCTCGGTGTCGTCGACGACATCGGTGACGGTCTCCTCGACGGCCTGCTCGACGGTGTCTTCAACAGCCTGCTCAACGGTATCTTCAACAGTTTCTTCGACGCTATCCTCGACACTCTCTTCGACAGCCTGTTCGACCGTATGCTCCACCGTCTCCTCAACGCTATCTTCGACTGTCCCCTCCACGGCCTCTTCGACGGACTCTTCGACGCTATCCTCGACTGTCTCCTCGACAGCCTGTTCGACGGTGTCTTCGACGGTCTCTTCGACGCTATCCTCGACTGTCTCCTCGACAGCCTGCTCAACAGTGGCTCCGACTGATTCCTCGACGGTATGTTGCATCTGCTCCGAAACAGTCTCCTCGACGGTTTCGCCGACAGTCTCCTCAACCGTGCGTTCGACCTCCTTGCCGACCGACTCCTGAACAGCATCGTCGACCTGGTCGCCGACAGCGTCTTCGACGGTCTGTTCGACGGTTTCGTCGACGCTTTTCTCGACGGTCTCCTGGACCGTCTGGGTCATCCACTCGGGGTCGAACCGCGCCATCTTCCAGACGACGTGGATGACATACGAGAGCAACACACCGATGCCGAAGGCGATGCCGATTCCCTGTGGACCGAACAGCATCACGACAACCGCCCCGAAAATCAGCCCCCCGTAGGTGAGGTCGACGAGCGCATCGACACGCACCGGATTCACGTTCATACCACTACAAACGACCCCGGTCTTTAATCGTCTACTGGTCTGTCTGCCTACTCGCGGTCGTCGTAGACAGTTTCGCCGTCAACGACGGTTAGCGCCACATCGATGTCGGCGATGTCGTTGCTCTCCCAGGGCGACTCGTCGAGCACCGCGAAATCGGCACAGTTGCCGGTCTCGATTGTTCCCAAACGGTCCTCGTCGAAGCCAGCGTACGCTCCCCCAGCCGTGTACGCCCGCAACGCCTCCGTGACCGATAGCGACTGTGCCGCCGTCGGGCCGTCGACGACCTGTGCGACGCCAAACAACGGGTCCATCGGCATGCAGTCACTGCCGAATGCGAGGGTTGCACCCTCCTCAAGAAGCGTCCCAAAGCGGTTCGAGGCTTCCCGACGTTCGTCGCCGAGGCGGTCGGTGTACAGCCCTCCGGACCGTGCCCACTTGAGGAAGTTTGGCTGTGCCGAGACGACTACATCCTCGCGTGCAAGTCGGTCGATGAGGTCGTCTCTGAGCACCTCTGCGTGTTCGATGCGGTGGCGCTCGCCGTCTGTCCCCTCGTAGACGTCGAGAGTGGCCTCGATTGCGCTGTCGCCGATGGCGTGGACTGTCATCTGGAGGCCGGCGTCGTCGACCCGTTCGACCAGGTTCTGGACCGTCTCCGGGTCGACGACCCAGGAGCCGTCTTCCTCGGGCGCGTCGGCGTACGGCGTCGAGAGCTTCGCGGTCCTGCCGCCGATGCTCCCGTCGGTGAACGTCTTGATACCGCCAACTCGAACGCGGTCGGTCCCGTGGTTCGTCCGGAGGCCGGTCTCGATGACCGCATCGAGGTGGTCGCTCCAGTAGTTGATGCGGACGCGAACGGAGAGCTCCCCATCTTGGTCGAGTTCGCGGTAGACGCGCGGCGCCGGCGAGTTGCGGACCATATCGTGGACGCCGGTGATGCCGAGGCTGTTCGCTTCCGCCTGCGCGGCGAGCAGGTACTCTCGCATCCCCTCCGGGCCGGGCGCGGTCTCCTCGCGAAGGACATCAAGTGCGTCCTCAACGACGACCCCGGTCGGTTCGCCGTCGTCAGTGTGAACGTCGTCTGCCGGCATCTGGTCCAGATATTCGTCGAGGACGACGCTGTTGACCGATGCGAGATGGAGGTCCTCGCGGTAGGCGACGACGGGCCGGTCTGTGCTGACGCTGTCTAGCTGGTCGCGGGTGAGATAGTCGCCACCCCACGCGCTCTCGTCGTAGCCGAAGCCGAGAATCCAGCCCTCGCTTTCATCACGCTGGTCGGCCAGCAGGTCGAGACAGGCTTCCGGCTCTGTCGTTCCCGAAAGGTCGGCCTCGGCGACGTACCTTCCGACGATGTCCATGTGCGTGTGCGCGTCGATGAATCCCGGGAGAAGCGTCTGTCCCTCCAGGTCGATGACCTCCGTCTCGACGCCGTTGAGGAACTCGACTTCGTAGGCCGAGTCGACGCGGACGATAGTTCCCTCTCGGACGGCGACAGCCTCGGCGGTCGGCTCGCCGCTGTCTTCGGCTGTGAGCGGGTGGACGGCCGCGTTCGTGAAAATGCGGTCAGCAGCCTGGGTCATGGTATCCACACCGACCGCGAGCGCGTTAACGGTTTGGGAAAAAGGCGATCCTGCTGGTCACTCGTTGGAGACAGCCTCGACGGCAGCGATGATTGTCTCGTACTCCTCCTCTGCGTACGCGATGAACCGAACGTCGGTGAGCGTCTCTGGATTGTAGTCGTGGATTGTCTCGGCGATGATGCGTGCACCATCTCGGAGGTCGAACCCGGCGACCCCACAGCCAAGCGCCGGCACGACGAGCGACTCGGCACCCAGTTCGTCGGCTCGTTCCAGCGTGTTCTGTGTCGCGTTCGCGATGCTGTCGGCGGTTGCCTGGCCGTCGCCGTAATGTGGCATCGCGGCGGCGTGGATCACGTACTCGGCGTCGAGTCCGTAGGGGTCGGTGACGGCCACCTCTCCCAACTCGACTGGGCCCTTCGACATCGCCGCCTCGTTGAGTTGTTCGCCGCCGGCACGACGGAGTGCGCCGGCAACGCCCGACCCCATCTGGAGACTCGTTCCCGCTGCGTTGACCAGTGCGTCTGCGGACTGCTGTGCGATATCTCCCTGGATGACCTCAACGTGCATGTACGTCCCACCTACGAGAGAGTTCGTCAAAATAGTAGCGCCGGAGATTCCCCCACTGCGAGAGGGCCATACAAAAAGGCTTATTCACCACGGTGTAAGAGCACTTTCCATGGGACGTATCGATGTCGAGAGAGTCCCCTATGAGGACTACTCTAACCGCCAGCTAATCGCCGTGCCACTGGCGATTCTCGCGGTCGCTATTGGGGTGTTGGCCCTCGCATATCTACTCACAGGGACGCCGGTCGCATTGGGCTTTGATTTCACAGGCGGAACGTCGATTCAGTTCACCGCCGACGACGCCTCGGCGGATGACATCCGTGGGCAGCTCTCCGGGTTCGAGACCGAGTCTGTTCGGTCGATTGGCTTCGAGAGCGACTACGAGGTCGAGACCCAGCTTGAACAGACCGCCGAGATGGAGTCGGTCATCGAGCAGGAGTACGGCGACGACGCCATACAGTCTGTCGAGACGCGCTCGGCACAGTTCGGAAGTGATACCCAGCGCGAGGCGCTGCTCGGTGTCGCTATCGCGTTCGTCGGGATGTCAGTTCTCGTTGCGGTCATCTTCCGTTCGCTGGTGCCGAGCCTGGCTGTGGTCGCCTCGGCCTTCTCTGATATCGTGGTTCCGCTCGCGTTGATGCGCGTGTTCGGTATCGAGCTGAGTCTGGGTGCTGTGGCCGCGCTGTTGATGATTATCGGATACAGTGTCGACTCAGATATTCTGTTGAACAACCACATTCTGAAGCGCCACGGTGAGTTCTACGAGAGTGCCTACCGGGCAATGCGGACGGGTGTCTCGATGACGCTTACGTCGCTGTCGGCGATGATCACGATGGCTGTCGTCTCCCGACTGCTCGGGATTCCACTGCTCGATGACGTTGCGCTCATTCTGACCTTCGGGCTGGCTACCGACCTGCTGAACACCTACATGCTCAACATAAGTCTACTTCGCTGGTACAAGTACGAAGGGGTGAAACGATGATAGATATCAGAGACAACTGGCGAGTACTGTTGTTACTCGGCCTGTGCCTGCTCGCCGCACTCGCGCTGTTTGGACCCCTCGGCGCAGCCTCCGGTGATACGGGCATCAACGAGAGCGACCAGCAGGTCACTGACCCGACAAACCTCCAGTACGGCCTCGAACTCTCCGGCGGAACTCGCATCCGTGGCGTCTTGGAGGGACAGGTCGCTACGGATATAGACATCGGGAGTGAGAACCCATCAACCGTCGAACGGGACATGGCCGACGAGCTGGAAACCGACGGTATCAACGTCACGGTCCGCCAGCGTGGTCCCGACCGCGCTGATATTGAGGTGTTCGACGTCACGGTAACTGCCGACGAATTTGCCAGTGCACTCTCTGCAATTGGTATCGACGCCACTACTGGTGATATCGAGGAGGGAACCACTTCGGAGACCCGGAGCGAAGCTGTCGACACGATTGCCGAGCGTATCGACAGAACCGGGCTCGGTGGCTCCAGTGTCACGACCGTCAGTTCTGCAACAGGTGAGAACTTCATCGTCGTCGAAGTACCCGGTGAAGACCGCGAGACAGTCAAAGAGCTCATCGGTGACCCAGGACGGGTCCAGGTCATCGCCGGCTACCCTGTCAGGACTGACAACGGCACCGAGCTACAGACCGAAGAGATTCTGACCGGCGAAGACTTCACGAACATCTCGCCAGCAGAGCGTCCGGGCGACCGGAACCCGCTGCCACGAGTTCCGGTGTCACTCACCGACGACGCCGGGCAGCGGTATGCCGACCTGATGCAAGAGGCCGGCTTCACCGGCGAAGGAATCGGTGTCTGTGACTTCAACGCGACTGCCCACGACGGCCCGCGTGAGGGACAGTGGTGTCTCTACACCGTCGTCGATGGCGAGTACGTCTACGGCGCAAGTATGGGAGACCGCCTTGCCGAGACTATCAACTCCGGTGACTTCCGGACGAACCCGTCGTTCCTGCTACAGACACAGTCCTTCGAAGAGGCACAACAGCTGGAGGTTAATCTCCGGGCCGGCGCGCTCCCGACGAACCTGACTATCGAGTCATCGAGTTTCATCTCGCCGAGTCTGGCACAGAAGTTCAAGCCGCTCGCGCTGATAACGGGCATCGCCGCCTGGATTTCGGTCGCGCTCGTTGTCTATGTCTGGTATCGCGATGTCCGTGTCGCCGTGCCGATGTTCCTCACGGCCTCCAGTGAGGTATTCCTATTGCTTGGCTTCGCCGCATCCTTCGGGATGGCACTCGACCTCTCGCACATCGCAGGGTTGATCGCCGTCATCGGAACGGGACTGGACGACCTCATCATCATGGCAGACGAGATCTTACAACGCAAGGAGAAGGTCCAGACCGGCCGGGTGTTCCAGAGCCGGTTCCGGAAGGCCTTCTGGGTCATCGGGATGGCCGCCGCGACGACCATCATCGCGATGAGCCCCCTTGCTGTGTTGAGTCTCGGCGACTTGCAAGGGTTCGCTATCATCACCATCATCGGTGTGCTCATCGGGGTGTTCATCACTCGGCCGGCCTACGGTGACGTACTCCGGACGCTGATGCTTGACGACGTCGACCGGTCTTAAAAAATCGTTCAAGAACCCTCCGACGGAGCAAAGATCATAAGCACGACATTCATTTGTGAATATTAGCGATGAAGTGTTTGTTATGACCGCTTATAAAAAGAAACTAATCTTGATGCACTTGTGTGTCCATCGCAGATAGTTTACTGATTGGTACGGAAAGCCGCCATACTTGTCTGATGTCGGCCTTGGGTAGACATTCCATTGCCCAGGTGGAGGTTAAACTGACAATGTCGGAAGCCAAAACACTACGTTTTTAATCCTCCGACTGAAATCTGCCGTAGATTCATGGGCGAAAATCCCGATATATCTTGGCGCGAGAAGGGACAGGCCCTACTTCGCGTCGCGAAGTACCGCCCAGAATTTACCGCCGCGATTGTCGTCCTGGGTGGTGTCGTAGCCTTCCTCGAAGGAATCGGCCTGAGTTTCATCTACCCAATCATGGAGGTCGCCCAGGGTGGTGAAGTTGAGGCCCAGGATACGATCATGTCCGCGTTCCTGTCGGCGTACGACTTTTTCGGGATTCCGTTCACACTGGGCTTTCTGATCATCGGGATTGCGGGTGTGATGACAGTCCGGTTTACGTCGTCATTTCTCGTGGCTTGGCTGCGGGCGATTTTGCGAAAAGAGTACGAGCGCGACTTGCGGACGAAGACGTTCAGTCTGGCGCTGGATGCTCGGATCAGGTACTTCGACAATCACGGCTCGGACGACATCCTGAACGCGATTATCACCGAAACGCGTTACTCGAGTCGAGTGATCCGGGGTGCCGTCGTGTCGCTGGAAACCCTCGCGCTCACGCTGGTATATCTCTCTATCATGTTCTACATCGCGCCGATGATGACGGTATTTGCGCTCGGGTTGCTAGGTGGAATTACCCTCTTCATGCGATACGTCATCGAACCTGCGTACACCGCGGGGACGCGGGTCGCCGAAGCTAACGAACGCGTCCACCAGTCGGTCCAGGCCGGGACGCAGGGTATTCGCGATGTGAAACTATTTACTCTTGCTGGAGAGGTGCTCGATACGTTTCGGGAATCGATCCGGGAGTACACCGAATCAGAGATTGATCTCAAGCGGAACGAGGCAGCGCTACAGAACTTCTACGACCTCGCCGCTGCGCTGTCGCTGTTCGTGTTGATCTACGTCGGATTCACGTTCTCGGCACTTTCGCTCGGGGCGCTCGGGATCTTCCTGTTTGCGATGTTCCGGCTGTCTCCGTTGGTGAGTCGGCTAAACGGTAAGGTCTACGATCTAGAAGGGAATCTCTCGCATCTCGTTCGCACACAGGAGTTCGTCGACGAACTGGCAGCCCAGAATGAATCAGACGGCACGCGGTCGATTGATAAAATCGAGCATGTGGAGTTTGAAGACATCCAATTCTCGTATAACGAGGAGGAGAAAGTACTCCGGAGGCTCTCCTTCGAAGTCGAGAAAGGGGAATTCATCGGCTTCGTCGGTCGGTCCGGCGCAGGAAAGTCGACGGTCGTCTCGTTGCTGGCGCGGATGTACCGACCCGATCGCGGCGAGATTCGGGCAAACGGCGTGCCAATCGAGAGATTTGATCTGAATGAGTGGCGCTCTCGGATCGCGTTCGTCCGCCAGAAACCCTTCATTTTCGACGACACTCTGGAGAGAAACGTGACGATTGGCGATCGGGGTGCGACGCGTCAGGAAGTAAAGCGGGTGTGTGAAATCGCGAGGGTCGACGAGTTCTTAGACGATTTGCCGAATGGATACGATTCACAATTGGGCGACGACGGGGTTCGGTTGTCCGGCGGGCAGCGCCAGCGTGTCGCGTTGGCGCGGGCACTGTTGAAGGATGCCGACTTTCTGGTGTTGGATGAAGCGACTAGCGACTTGGACTCGAATCTAGAACGGGAAGTGCAGGCGGCTATCGAGGCAATGGATAGAGATTACGCAATCGTGACAATTGCGCACCGACTGTCGACGGTGGAAAATGCCGATCGGATCTACACGCTCGACGATGGTGAGATTATAGAGGAAGGATCGCACGGAGAGTTATTGAACGACGACGGGGAGTACGCGAAGTTGTATGCGGTTCAATATGGAACATAGGAGCGCAACATCCAATAGGCCGATAATATCGATCTGTCGAATAGCGGTATTCTCATAGAGTGCAACATCTCTGTGTGGTTATGAGCGTCTGCCACCAGTCGTCGCAGATCGGCGGGAACTGCTATCCGCGTCCAGAGGCCGCTATTCACCTATGGAAACGCTGCTACCTAGACAAACAACCGTTTTCGACAAAATAGTTGTGCCGTCCCGAACTCTGCGGTTCTCCCAACCGGAAGGCGGCCGATATCTTCAGGCGGTGGCGGTCGCGGTCTGGCGATAGCTGTGGCTAACGCTGGCCCCGACCGGCCACTGAGGGCCGCCGGGTAGGCGGCCCTCAGCTCCCTCATCTACGCACATCGAGGTTGACACCCAAGAAACGGATGATATAAAACGGGTTTTAGAACGGCTTCCCGAACTGGATACCGATCAAATCTTCGACGGGACGTACCCTCTGGAGGAGTACGAATCCGCCTGGAGGGCCCCACGGAATCAAGAGCAACTCCCTGTACTCTCAGTTCACGGTGACGTAGCACCCGGGAACGCCCGCCAGCCGACCTCAGATTGATCGCACACGACGTACGGACCAATACGCTCGAATGTCTACGCCGATTGCTCGCCTGTAGCTTCCCTTTCGATGAACTCGGCCCAGGCGTCAAGTACCGACCCGGTCGAATTGGTGATCATTTCCTCGACGAACTGCCGGCGGTCCGCCTCGTTGTAGAACCCGGACGTTCCCTGCTCCAGTAAATCGTGGATTGCCCGATAGACCTCCTCCTTACTCCGCATATCCGCGTTTGGAAAGTAGTCTGCCAGGATAGTGTGATTTGCGTGTGTATATTCGAGTGCCAGGACAGGCTTTCCTTTCATAACGGGTTCGAACGCGATTGTAGTCCCCAAGCTCAGGAAGATGTCTCCCCAGTCAATGAGCGATACCGATTCGATATCATCTACAATCGAAACACTGTCAAGATCAGATGCTACCGAGGAGTCGAGCAGTTTTTTTCGAGGGTGTTCTTTGACGATAGTTGTCACCCCTGGAAATGCATTTACCAAATCAAGGGTTGCTTCTACTTCCCGTGTGGAAACAAAGAATTCCCCGGGTCGAAGAAAAAACACAATATTCAGAGCCTCGGTTTCATCGAGTTGTGAGGAAGGTGTGATATCATCAAGCACATCAAGCCACTCCAGATTGTACCTTGGGGATCCAAGAACTTTCACCTGATTATTGGTGCAGTATCCCTCAATTCGACTAGCAGTCTCTTTATTTGGGAATAGAGCATAATCGTGTTTCAACATGTTCTCGTAGTTGCTATACCCGATTTTGGCGGGCGTTTTTCGCTCTTGGAAGTTTCGATTCTCTCCAACAAACTCGTTGAATACTTTGTACGTTTCCAGTCGATTCACGAACGGACTGTCTCCATGCGGGAAGACCACAGTTGTGAGATCCTCCCGTTCAGCCAACCTATTTGTTTGGTTTCCTTTTCCCATTGTCCAGTCAAACAATACTACAGAGTAATTGTGAAGATCTATCCCTGATGGAATTGGACCAGTTTTTTTCCTGTATTTATTGTAAAATAGTTGGAATATTTTAGTCGGAACTTTCCGCCCGGCTTGCTTGAGGTAACTCCACATTATCTGGTCTATTGACGTTTGGTCACCTGAACTCCCTCCTGTCCCGTAAACCGAAATGTTGTCATACTCTGATACGGCGTTGATTCGGTAATCATCGGTGGAAGTGTTTTTGAGCAAAACGTCAACAGAGACCCTCCCCCGTCGACCAAGTTTGTACAGAACAGGGGACATTTGATCGATCTCATTATGATTCCTCAGCAGAAACAAGATAGATACATCACGGGTCATATGCATTCTATTATTTGATAGCTTGGACAATGTATGCCTGTTGATTTTTGTTATCCGATAGTATTCGCGAAACGGACCCCAGCTCATTGACTATTTCACGAAAGCCCACATTGTCATTACGAATTGATGATAAGTAGGATTGTATGGTCCGAAGATTCGGTATCGTTTCTACTTCTTCTGTAAAGGAAAGTTCGTCAGCAGCGACCCAGCCGAACTTCGTTAACCCGTCGTCCGAAGGCCGCCAGTCCGCAATACAAACCGTACCATCCTGTTCAGTGCGGGTTTTTAGCTTTACTCCAGCATCTAGGGTTGTTTTCTTTTCCGCGAGTTGGTAGTCCTCATAAACCACCACTGGAGACTGTAACTGTACGTACGGATGAACGTGAACGTTACTTTCCCGCTTCTGTATTGTGACATCACTGAAACCGAGCGTGTTACGGAGCACATGTCTCACAGTAGATTTGTTCATCAGCCACCGCTGTTGATACGCGGAACTCTCGTTTCCGTACATCTTGATTTCGGGGAACTGATTGTGTGAACCGCTTAGAGCGAGGGTCAACACCAGCGTATCATCGGTGACCGAGGCTAGCCGTTTTAGACTCCACAAGGGATAGTTTGTCCAGGATACGACAGACATACAGAGTGTAATATCGTACGTTCCGATGTTGCCTGGGTGGAGCTCTAGAATATCTCGACGTTCGGAACTGACCGAAGAATCAAGATACTCGTGGGCCAAATCGAACCCTGTTTTGTCAGGTGTGTTCGGATATTCTGATCCGTCAATTTCATCTGTATCCCATATGTCTGTAGCCAATACCGTCTCGGCACCTCTCCGCTCTGCTTCAAACGAGTACATTCCATCGTACGCACCGACTTCTAAAAATGACTTACCAGACAAATCTTCAGGAAGTCCAAGGGCCTCCCATCTGAGACTGTGCGTTCCTGGAGTGATTTTATTGTCCTCGAATCTGATTCGTTGTCTCCAGTGAGGGTAGTTGTATAAGTCCTCTTGAGTGACCATCATTACTGTCGTTCGAATCTGATGGTAAAAAAAGCCATCGTGGCTCAAGGAGAACAACCAAGTGAATGGTCAAATCTTGGACAGCCTTCTGTTGCGATCCAAACAATACGAGCTGTAACAGAGCAGTGTTCAAATAAGAATGATTGATGAATTGATGGGCAGTGGTGAATCGCCAGACAGAGCTTGATTTCACCGTTTCAGAGATTGCATGATGCTATGAACCACACACATTAGGACGAGTTCGCGGAATTCGCCGTACCAAGATCGCGCGCGCACGGCGTCGCCGAGCGTACGCTTGATCGTGAGAAGACGGTTTCGCACATTGCTCGTTAATGATATCGAGGCCCATCGATCACGCACACAACGCGCAGATCGATAGGCCGGAACTCAATGTTTGATTAGCGGTCTTACGCCTTCTTCGCGGAGTTTCTCGCGTAAATCCATCCAATTGTAGCCTTTGTCAGCAGCGAGGCTGCCGAGGTCGCCCACGTTGCAGAGGGCGACCTGCCAGCCGAGTTGTGTATCGTGACGTTTCTCAGTCGTACAATGAATTATAAATCGCTTGGCCATTCGTCTTTATTTAAGGTCTGAACCGCAATACAGCGACGGGATTAGACAGCAGAAATGAGCCTTCTATTCACCAACCACAACGGTGATACTAATCCTCTCAGCCTGTGATTTCCAATAACGCTCTAAGAAGTCCGTGCACTCGGTGCACGGACTTCTCTACGAGTTAAATCGTTTTCTGTTGCGGATAACCAGCTCTCACGTCTTTTTAATTCTCTCTTCATCACTTTGGAAATATGCTGCGATGATCGCTTCAACGATCTCGGAGCGGTTGGCTCCGAGATCTGCGCACTCCTCAACAAGGAGATCGATCTTATCAGCGAGTTCAGTCTGGACGGAGACGCCCAATTCTTGTTCGAGTCATATTCTAAGACGGTCTTAGAAATGCGTGCACCGAGTGCACAGTAAGCTTAACGCTTTATTCTAACAATACTTAAACCATTGTCAATTCTTATCTCCTGCTCTACTTACATACTGACTAAATCGTACCGCAGTCTTTCGATCTCTTAACTAAAGACGAATAATCGCTTGGCTTTCTGTATCGACGAGAGCTGTTGTTTTGAGCGTCTGAATCCGGTAATTCGTCCGACGGCAGTAGTGTTTGCTAGCGTTTTCGCGGTCAAAAAACGTCGCGTCGATAGCAGCGTGACCGGATGGGTCGTGCAGCTGCGCCGACAGACGCAGCAGCACTCGCTAGTGCTCCTAAAAACTTATTGAAGAACTCAACTCACGAGCATGCCACAGAGTAGTTGTTGGTGCTGTTGCGTGGGGCCGGTTGTTCAAAATCTTCTATGAGGTACTGTAGAGTGCTGTCTTGATCCTATCAAACCACTTCACTAGCGTCGAGTGATGCGGGAGATCGGCCGGTTCAAGGCCGATCCCGGCGAGTATTTGTGGCTTCTCGTTCAGCAAACTCTAAGTCGATCTGGTCGATATTACCGTTGAGACGGGTGTTTTTGACATGGGAACTCAAAAGCGCTCCGCCTCGCTTCTCAATCCTTATCTGAACACCGCCGAATTAATACGGCCCATTTATATAGTTATGGGATCATAAAATATGTGCTTTCACGCGTATGTCACTCACAATTGTCGACAACAAGATTGGAAACGACGAAAAGCCCTGTATCATTGCCGAGATCGGGCAGGCACACGACGGTTCACTCGGCATCGCCCACTCGTTCATTGATGCCGTAGCCGAAACGGGAGCGGACGCGATAAAGTTTCAGACCCATCTCGCGGAACACGAATCGACGCTGGACGAGCCGTTCCGGACCGACTTCAGCTGGGAAGACGACACGCGCTACGAATACTGGAAGCGCATGGAGTTCACGAAAGAGCAGTGGAAAGGGTTAGCCGAACACGCCCGTGAGAAGGGACTCATCTTTCTCAGCTCCCCGTTCTCCAAAGCAGCCGTCGACCTGTTGCAGTCGGTCGACGTTCCAGCCTGGAAGATCGGCTCCGGGGAGTACAAGTCGGACGAGCTGGTGTCGTATATGGCGGACACGGAGCTTCCGGTCCTGTTCAGTACTGGTATGAGCACGTACGAGGAGATAGACGAGATGACGGCTCTGCTGGACTCGAACGACACCCCATACGCGCTCTTCCAGTGCACGAGCAAGTATCCAGCGACACTGGAGGAAGTAGGACTGAACGTTCTCGAAGAATTCAGAGAGCGGTACGGATGTCCGGTCGGCCTTTCGGACCATACTGGGAGTCCTCATCCGGCCATGGCAGCTATCTCAAGAGGGGTCGACCTTCTCGAGGTTCACGTGACCTTCGACCGGCGGATGTTCGGTCCGGACGCCGATTCGTCACTCACCTTCAAGGAGTTGACTACCGTCGTCGACCACCGGGACGCGGTCCACAAGATAGATACCAACCCGGTGAATAAAAACGAGATCGCCGAGGAACTCTCGGAGACGCGGGCACTATTTAGCAAGAGTATCGCCCCCGCGGAGGAGCTGTCGGCAGGGACAGTCATCACGGAGGACCTGATTACGCCGAAAAAACCTGCAAGCGGTATCCCGTACGACGAAAGGGACAAGATTATTGGGGCGACACTTGAAGACAACGTATCACCCGAGCGGTTATTAACCTGGGATGATATAGATGCCTGAAGACACACGGACGATATGTATTGCAGTGCACAGCAGAGCGAACTACGCCCGGATCAAGTCGGTGATGCGGGCTGTCAAAGAACACCCGAATCTCGAACTTCAACTGATTGTTGGGGCTTCAGCGTTGCTAGAGCGGTACGGGCAGGCCATCGAACAGATCCGAGCAGACGGGTTCGAGCCGGACGCGACACTCCACTACATGGTTGAGGGAGGAACACCGACGACGATGGCGAAATCGACGGGAATGGGTATTGTGAACATGGCGACTCTGCTCAACGGTATGGAGCCGGACATCGTCCTGACCGTCGCCGACCGGTTCGAGACCATGTCGACAGCGATGACGGCGAGTTACATGAACATACCCGTGGCACACACCCAAGGCGGGGAGATTACCGGCACTATCGACGAGAGCGTCCGGCACGCAATAACGAAACTGTCCCACATACATTTTCCCGCAACCCAGAAGGCAAAAAAAAACGTAATCCGGATGGGTGAAGACCCGGAAACAGTCCACTGTACCGGCTGTCCAGCGATGGACGTTGTCGATTCACTCGATCTGTCGTTGCCATCAGAACTCTTCGAACGGTACAACGGGGTTGGCGCGGAGATCGATTCCGACGAGCCGTTCCTCCTTGTCTCCCAGCACCCCGTCACGACGGAATATGCGGACGCACGAGAGCAGATTTCGGAAACTCTGGCGGCGATCCGACGTATCGACATGCAGGCAATCTGGCTGTGGCCGAATATCGACCCGGGGACCGAGCAGATAGCCGAGGAGTTGCGGATTTTCCGCGAGAGTTCGGAGAACGATCAGGTCCGGTTCTACACGAACTTCAGTCCGGAAGATTACGGACGGCTGGTCGCAAATACTGTCTGTATCGTCGGCAATTCCAGTTCGGGAATTCGCGAGGGTTCGTTTCTCGGAACGCCGACGGTAAACATCGGCACCCGCCAGCAGGGGCGAGAGAAAGCGGAGAACGTCATCGATGTCGGCTACGACGCGCCCGAGATTGAGGCAGCAATCCGGACACAGCTTGAGAACGGCCAGTACGAGCCGGTAGATCTTTACGGGGACGGAAACGCGGGCGGACGTATCGCCGAGTTGCTCGCGACTGAAGAGGTGTCTATCCAGAAACGACTAACCTATGAGTGAGGACGGACCAACACTGCTAGGTATTATCCCGGCCAGGAGTGGATCAAAGGGAGTTTCGGAAAAAAACATCCGCGAAATCCGTGGCAAGCCGCTGATTCATTACACTATCGAGGCGGCTATCGGAAGCGAGCGGCTCTCCTCGTTTCTCGTTTCGACGGATTCCGAGGAGTACGCCGAAATCGCGAGGGATGCCGGTGCATCGGTTCCCTTCCTCCGACCGGCAGAGCTGGCACAGGACGACTCACCGACCATCGACGCGGTCAAACACGCAGTCACCGAGTTCGAAGCGGAAAACGACAGCCGAGTAGATGCTACCGTTCTCTTGCAACCAACGACACCGTTGCGAACAGCTGAAGACATCGACAGCGCAATTGAGACGTTTTTCGACTCCAGTGCGGACTCACTTATTACCTGTTACGAAACCGTCGACACCCATCCAAATTATATGTACGAGGACGACACGGACAGGAGAGTCGTCGCGCTCAGAGACCAAGCAGAGGTGCCAGACCGCCGTCAGGAGTTCAAACCAGTGTACCTCCGAAACGGTGCCGTCTACGTCTCGACGCGCGAGGTGCTGTTCGACCGCGGCCGGGTATATACTGACAACCCGGCAGCCTACATAATGCCCAAAGAACGGTCCGTGAACATCGACGAACCCTTCGATTTCAAGCTGGCCAAGTTGCTCATCGAAACCAATGACTAAGATACTCAACCTCGAACCGGAGGGGTACTCCCCGAAAGCACGGTCTGTTTTGGAGTCGTTTGCAACCGTCGACGAACAGCGGCTGTCCCGACGGGCGATGCTCAACGCTGTCGGGGACTACGACGCACTCATCGTCCGTCTAGACTACACCATCGACAGGGAGGTATTCGAGCATGCGAACAATCTTGGCGCAGTCGCAACTGCCACCACGGGACTGAACCACGTCGACACGGAGGCAGCGGACAAACACGGCGCAGAAATTATCTGCTTGCGTGGGGAACGCGAATTTCTCGATTCGATTTACGCCACAGCCGAGCACACGTGGGCGCTGCTGTTAGCGTGTATCCGGAGCCTGCCGGATGCGACCACCCACGTCGAACGCGGTGGCTGGGACAGGGACCAGTTCAAGGGGCACGAACTGCACGGCGCCACCCTCGGCGTCCTCGGATATGGACGGTTGGGGTCAAAAATCGCCAGGTACGGAACCGCGTTCGGCATGGACGTGCTGTCACACGATCCGAACGTTTCCGAGGGCGAATACGCCACATTCGTCGACTTCGAGGAACTGCTTCGGGAGTCAGATTACCTTTCGATTCACGTCCCGTACAACGATTCGACGGAGGAGCTGATCGGGCCGTCGGAGTTTGAGCTGATGAAGCCCGGTAGCTATCTCGTCAACACGTCACGGGGGGAGATAATCGAAGAGGACGCCCTGCTCGAATCGCTTGAAGAGGGACAACTCGCTGGTGCTGCCCTGGATGTGTTGCGCGGAGAATACACGGATGAAAGAGACTGGACCGAGTCAGATCCGCTCGTCGAGTACGCTGCGACCAACCCGAATCTCATAATCACGCCGCACGTCGCTGGTGCGACACACGAGTCGATGGAGAAAACTGAGATATTCATCGCCGAGAAACTTGCGGCGTACTTCGACGCCTGACTGAAACTGGACGTGGCTTCTAAATATAGCCAAGCGCTTCTAATTGTTCGTCGAGAACATCCGGGTCAATCTCGTCGGTTTCCAGCGGATCCTCGGCAGTAATTTCTCGCCGTCGTTCGCCCTCGATTTTGAGCCAGGGGACGACACGTAGCTCGGGAATATAGACATCTTTGATGTGAGCGTATTTCCTGCCGAAGTAATAGAAGTTTGTCGGGTCTCCTAGAAGTTCGCCGTGGTCAGCGGTTATGACAGTTTTTCCCTCCAGTTCCTCAAGTAGATTAGCGACGAACTCCAGAACGAGTTCCAGGTTCTCCTCGTAAACCTCTTCGAGTTCTTCACGGGTTCCGTACCCCTCCTCGAATGCACTGAGGAGGTGGTTGGTGTACAGTGCGTCCTCGTCGTAGTTCTCCAGACTTTCCCAGGCTTTGAAGCGCAGTCCGTGTTCCTCTGTGAGTCGCTCTCTGAGCTGTTCGGCTTTCTCTCCCAAGTAGGGGCAATGCGGTTGCATGAAATGAACAATAAACCGCTTGTCCTCGTGTTTATGATAATTCTGGACTGCGAGTTCGTAGACTGCCTCAGGGCTATACCGCTCGTACCGTTCTTTGAAAGCGCTGTACTCGTCGGTCGAGTATGTCTTGCTGTAGGTCAGGACGCGCTTGTGAAAAACGTCGTCGCTCAGGTCTGCCGCTTTGACGTTTCCAGAGACGTACACGGTATCGTGCAGCGAGCGGCCACGAAAGTTCGAATCGACAAAATCTCGGCTGTGACTCCCCCGCGAGACGACCGAGTTGAGAGAGCCTTCAAGCCAATTAACAGCCTCGAAGAAGTCGTACCGGCAGGCATCGAGAATAATTAGATTGTCCCAGTCGTGCTCCATGATGTCGATACCCTCTCCGTACTTCCGATGAAACTTCCACCGACCGACCGACCGGTTCGGATAATACACGAGATCGCGCTTGATGTTTTTCGGCTCACGGAGGAGAATCGACGGATTCCGGAGGACACGCGAGAGGTTTTCCAGATTGTAACGCTCCGGAATAATCGTGGATATCATTCTATTTCGCCAAAATGACGACGTACGAATGAAAGTTACGCTCTTGTAGACACTGTTTTGAGATGGGTCTGGTGATCGAGCCGGTATTAACTATAAGATGTGGTAATACAACCGTTAGTAATCTCGATAATCGTTTCTCTGAGATTCTCGACCGGCGAGTCGGCAAAAAACCGTGTAGTATTCACCGGCCGGTTGCCCTTCGCACGACGTTCTACAAGTTCGTCGGTCGATCCGACTACATAAATGTTATCGAGATCGAAGATCCACTCCATCATCTCAATTCCAGGAACGTCAAGCAGGAACGTTTCAAGACCGAAATTGAATCCCTCGTAGATGACGGTCGAAGAGACCCCGATTAGCGTTTTCGATTGGGCGAGAAGTTGGTACAGAGATGGTACATCACTTTCGATAATCTTGAGGTCACTCTCAAGTAGCCAGGGGTAGCGCTCGTCCCAGTCTTCGTACTCTTTCGGATGGAGCTTATAGATAATCCGAGACTTAATTCGATCGTCCCCATCTAGCTCGATTGCAAACTTCGAGAGACTCTTCCCGGCTTTTGGCTGCGAGATGACGATAATCTGTTCTCGTTCCTCATTCGAGCTGTACCGTTTCACCTGATTCTCAAGGTACGGATAGCCCGTGATAATAATGTTCTCATCCGGGATGGGAAATTCGATGTTTTGTTTCCAGAACTCGCCCCACACCAATAGATAATCCGGAAATATTGATTTTGTCGAATCATCAGGAAAGGAGTATCCTGGATGGTACGGATCGATAGCACCGTGTTGTAGTTCGGCTACCGGGACACCCTGGTCTTTACAGGCTCTGATGAACGATTCTCTTCCATACGATGTTGTCATCATCGCTATTTCGGGGTCAGTCCGTTCGAGGAGTTTGTCGTACAATGGTTTCCTGGCTTTGCTTTCACGTATCTTTCGTTCGATCAACGGTTCGACTTCCACCCCTCTCCCGAAGCGGTCCTTTGTGTGACGTTTGATATTGTCTATTGTATCACGGTCCTCATGTGAGTAGTTCAGATCAAACAGACCTAACTTGTGAGCAATCGTTCCAGAATAGTGGATGAAGTCGTTGTATGCGAGATCTTCCGTCCTCGCTGGCGTTTTGTGCCCGTTCTGGAAGTGCTGTTCGACATGAAGATAATCAAATTCGGTCCGGGTGTAAAACGGGTCGAAATATATATCCCACCATGTTCCGTCCTCTAACTTCTTCCGACGCCCAGTCCCGTAACTAAGCACCGCACAGTCCTCGAAGAAGGGGTTTCCGAGGAGGATATTTCGCCCCCAGAGATATCCTCCCTGGAGATAAGTCAAAAGCCCCTCTTCAACACTTGAATCTGATTCCCCAGTCGCGTTGAGTTCCGCGAATAGTTTTCGCTGTAACGGTGCTCGAACGTAATCCCAGACCCGGAGACCATCAATCTCCCACCCACAGAGGTCAAGCGTCGTCTCAATCTCGAACAAAAACTCGCTAACATCACTGTACTGAATGTCCGTCGTGGCCATATTACACTCAGAAAGATACCGAAAAATAAATACCTATCCATTTGTGAGCCTGTCACGGGCATCGGTGCTTTCCTCGTCGTCGCAGTCGTTGCTGCACTCGCCGGTCTGATTGGCGTGATTGCAGTGAGCTACGCCGGACTTGATCCAGTTGTGCACCAGTCGGGCGAGACAGAGATTCACGGAAGCATCAGCAAGAAGGGCCGCGAGCGCGACCAGCGCTGGGCACTGGTCCAGTCAGCTCACGTAGCGAAGCGATGATTAGAGTACTTCGGGAATTTCTATACGCGATTAGAACAACGGAAAAACAAACAAATCGCAGCAGTTGCAACAGCTCGGAAGATACTGGTATCAATATTCTACATGCTGAAGCGAAACGAACCATTTGATCCGCCAGAGGTGAGTACCTAAGTACAAGCAGTCGTTGCAAAAGGTTTGCAGGACCACACAGCACCCGCACAGCGACCCCTCCGCAGTACGACTTATCCCGCCTATCGGTTGAGTAATATAGACATAGTCGGTTTCACTCTTGTGGTCTCAAACTGAAGTTGATCGATATGTGCCATTCACGTGAATATTCTTACTGGTAGCGTAGATAATTTCGCCTGCGGGATTTTCATAGGAGGTGATGATTTTTTGATTTCTAACTGGGATTCCAAATCTGCGTTGGTAACAAAATCTAATTTAGAGATCTTTGTGTTTATTTGAAGATCTGATTCAAACAGCTTTGCTGCGACAGACGCACCGATTTCTGCGCTATTTATCGTCGTCGTTTCTAATTCATTTATTTATATCCAGTCAACTTCGGACCTCTTGGTCAAGATACTGATATACTTCAGGATTGACAACGTTCTGTAGTGGTTTGTCCTTGAGTACACGTTCCATCTCCTCACCAACGATTTTTATTTTTCTTTCCTTAGCCTCTGGAGAACTTCCAGCATGATGTGGTGAGTGAACTATATCGTCACATTCCAACACCGGTGAGTCCGTAGGCGGTTCTTTTTCGAAGACATCAATCGCAGCAGCACGAATCTGATTTGATTCAACAGCTTCGACAAGTGCTTTTTCGTCTACAAGTGGACCTCGAGCAACATTAACAAAGACTGCAGACTCATTCATTCGATTGAATTCATCTGTAGAAAATAGGTGGTGAGTTTCCTCATTTAACGGAGCATGAAGAGTAATACAGTCAGAACGTTCAAGCAATTCGTCAAACGATACCTGCTCAACATCAAGTTGTTCGAAAATATCATCATCAAGTAGAGGGTCGAAGGCTATCACGTCCATACCAAGTCCACGAGCCATCGGGACAGCTCGTCGACCGATGCGACCGAGTCCAACGATTCCATAGACTCCTCCCTGAATAGGATGTATTACTCGCGAAGATCCCCATCCTGTACTCTTTCGAAGTCTCCGATCGGCAGATGGTATATCGTGTGCGGCTGCCAGGGCCATTGCAATCCCGTGGCTTGCGACATCTGCTGATCCATAATCAGGTGCGTTCGAAACTGGAATGCTACGCTTCGTTGCTTCCTTTACATCGATGTTATCGTATCCAGCACCCTGACGAATAATTAGCTTCAAATCCCCAGCTGCATCCATAACACGGTCGGTGATCGGTGCCACAAAGGTGATAATAACATCAGCATCTGAGCAACTCTGTATCGTTTGCTCTTCAGAGGTACATTCCGCGTAAACGATTTCGTTCTTTGAAGAGTCTATGAATTTACCATACAGATCCCCTGTTTCTTGTAAGAGACCTTCGTATGGGTTCGGCTCTGGAAATGGTCGATCTGTTACCACAACTTTCATACCAGATATCACTGGAAGAGTGTTCAAAACTCTATTGGATAGTACTGGAGAATCAAATGGACCTGTAGACAGATGGCGTACTACGGCAGGCCGGTGGGGTCGAAAAGTATAATCCCAACCACTGACACTGCAATTCTGTCGCGTTCTGAGTATTTAAAACCGGCGTGAGCCGGTAGTGACGGCCTGTAATGTCTGTAGCTTCCAACTCAGAACACAGACCATCAACAAGAGGTACGGACGCCAGCAAGATCAATGCTGACGAAATTGTCGCCGATGTACTCTACTCGCTGCTCGACGCAGTCGACAGCGAGTCTATTGCCGACGAGTTCAGAATCGGAATCCACTCGGACAAACACGACTTCACGAACCACCTCAAGGTCGCTGTTCGTGAAGGCCTCGATCCGTCCAGTTCTCTTGCCGAACTCGAAGACAAGACCGTTGTTGAGGAGTCCCTCGAACACATGTCCAAGTCACGGTTCTCCGAACTCACGAACGACCGCGACTACCGCGCGGTCGTTCGCCTCCTGTTCGAGCTACTGCACACGCCACAGCTGTATCATCAGCGAGCGGTCCAGCGAAAACGACTGGAATGGCTGACGCGAGGTGTCGTCGTTCCGACGCAACGAACCTCGAACTGACACGTTCTGTTGTCTTCTCAGACGAGTTCGTCGGAGACGACGAAGATGTCTACGAGATTGACTCAGATGACGGCGGACTCGAACGTTTGAGCTGTTTTGTGGGTTGGTTGGATACGTGCTCGTCGTGTGATTTCGCCAACGCCACCCGGTCAGGGGTGGCGTGGCGCGTGCAATCCAGAAAGTGCGGACTTTCTGGAGCGAGACGCTGGATTCGTTCGGCTGATCAGCCCTCACTTGCCGGCGACAGCCGCCAGCGACGGCTGTCGCTTTCACCGCGATATTTCCTGTTTTCTGTCCCTGACATGCCAGTTCTCTTGGCTCAACACGGAGTTCACTGACAACGGTTCGGCTTGTGAATCTCGCACTTCTCGATCCAGTCGTTCTCCGTAAGGCCAATTTCACCGGGGATTTATGAACTCAGAACGCGGTAGAGCCGCACAGTAAGAATACCTGTGTTTTATTCTGTTGAGTGAGCTACTGCTTTTCAATGAACGATTGGAACAATACTGATCATCTTTTCGAAGGAACTACAGCTATTGTGACAGGAAGTACTCGAGGAATTGGCGCAGTAATCGCTAGGCAATTAGCTTCGGTTGGATCCTCTGTCGTGATTAGTGGACGAACTGTTGAGGAGGGCGAGCAAGTTGTCGACGGAATAAACGAAGCTGGCGGGGATGCAGTATTCACACAGACAGATGTTCGTGATCCCGACGACCTACAGCAACTCACTGAAACGGCAATCAGTGAGTTTGGAGGAATCGATATTCTAGTCAATAATGCCGCATTTGAGACGGACACCAACCCGGACGAGGTCGATCTTGATACCTGGAATGCAATCCTCGAAACAGACTTCCGAGCATACTGGCTGACTGCGAAGTACGCATATCCTTCATTAGTTAAAAGCGACCACGGATCGATCGTCAATATTGGGTCGAATCACGCGATCGCTACGCAACCAAAGAAATTCCCGTATAACGCACTCAAAGCGGGCGTCGACGGGATGACTAGATCGATGGCTGTTGCGTGGGGTGTTGATGATATCCGGGTTAACAGCGTCAATCCGGGGTGGACGATGGTCGAGCGGATAGCGGAGGAGTTAACTGACGAACAACTTGCGTACCTTGATCGTATTCACCCGTTGGGTAGAATTGGAACACCGGAAGACGTGGCAGACGCTGTTCTCTTCCTTGTGAGTGACTTGGCTGGGTTCATTACGGGGCAGTGTCTCGTGGTTGATGGCGGACGGGCGGCAGTGCTACAAGATGATCTTTACCTTGGAGATCACAACCTGAGGGAACCGTAAGAAGGGGAGAGAGAAATTCACCTCCTATAATTCGGCAGTAGAGAGATTAGCACTCTCTTTATTCTATGGAATTAAACCTTTTTCCGAACCCTCGCAACCGAAATCCAGTACAAATAGATAGTTCGACAAAAAAAGAGGAATAAGGAATGCCTGAAACGAGTATCATTATTCGATCATTCAACGAAGCAGAGTACATCGGCGATGTCCTCGAAGCAGTCGAGCAGCAGGAATATCGTGATTTCGAAATTATTCTCGTTGATTCAGGGTCGACAGACGGAACGCTAGAAATTTCAGAAGAATACGTCGATGAAACTGAATTTATTGCACCGCAAAATTTCACCTTCGGATATTCATGTAACGTCGGCTGCGAAGCTGCGTCAGGTGAATTTGTATCTTTTCTATCAGCGCACGCGATACCGACCGACGATCAGTGGTTGGGAACGATGATCGAAAACCTATACGAAGGTGACGTCGTAATGACCTACAGTAATCAGGTAGGCGCAGAGGAGACGAAGTTTTCCGAACGACGGCTGTTTAATGAGTTGTTTCCCGAAGAACGGAAACGGCAAACAGGCCCCGACTACTGGGCGAACAACGCTAGTTCGGCCATTAAAAAAGAGCTTTGGGAAGAGCATCAGTTCGACGAGTACTTGACCGGCCACGAGGACATCGAGTGGGCAAAGCACTTCATAGATTGGGGTTACACAGTTGTCTACGAACCGGACGCCTGTGTCTATCACATTCATGATGAGACGTGGGAACAGGTGTTTAACCGTTTTGAACGTGAAGCGATCGCAGACGTCGAGATTGGCATTAAATCCCCATCTGACAGGTGGCGTGAGTACTTATCAACTCCTACAGACATTCTTGGGGACACAATCGCTGCCTTACGCGAGGGCAGCATCAATATAAAGACGTTCTCAAATATCGTCAAGTTCCGGTACAACCAGCACATGGGAACTGCCTCGGGGTTACAGTCCGAGCGCGATCTAGAAGCCGACCGGTTCGAATACTTTTATAGCGGCGCCAACGAGAAGGTTGTCATCGATGCTGACGGAAGTTCCTCTCTCGAACGGTCACCGCTGCCCGAACTTCGACCCAACGAGGTACTGGTTCACACCGATTACGTAGGGGTTGCTCCGGACAGTATTCACTTTGATTGCGTTGATGGAGAGAACTCCTCGGTCGTTCCACGCGGAAACTACGTCGGCACGGTTGCGGACATCGGTGCAAACGCCAACACGGTTGCGGTTGGCGACGTGGTCGTCGGGGGGACGACGTTCGAGTGCGGGCTGTGTAGCGCATGTAGTAACGAAGACGACCGGCCCTGTATGGATCCTGTCGAGCTGGGTGTTGATACAGAGGTAGGAGCGTACTCTCGATTTATCACGGTTCCGTCGGACTACGTGTGTCGACTTCCCGACGACACCGATCCACGAGAGGGAGTACTGGTTCGCACCCTTTCACGGATCGCCTGCGAGATCGATCGTGCCACAGCGCTTATTTCAGACAAAGATAGCTGTCTGGTGATCGGCGATTCACTGCGCGCGCAAATAGTCGCCCAAGTTCTCGAACGGGAGGGTCGTGACGTCCACCGGCTGGCCGGGGGTGGAGGGATTGCCGGTGATACAGACGAACGTGATCCTTCGGCGTACGGTCTCATCATCGACACGATCGGTGAGGCGTCTACGGTTGAGCAGTACATCCAACAAACTGGCCCGGGAAAGTTCGTGCTTCTCCTCGGAAGCGGATATGGAGGATTAACCCTCGTCGATGATGCCCTTGAGGATACGACGGTAATGAAGCCCAGCGGGCCGGTGTTCGACAAATTCGACCGCGGACTCGACCTACTTTCGGACATCGACGTACAGGCGATCCTTGACGGGACCTACGCACTCGAAGAGTACGAGACGGCGTGGCAGGCGGCCGAGGAGGGACAACAACTCCCAGCCATCGAGATCAAGTAACAGAACAGCTGCCGAAGTTGCTACCGGTCGTAATCGCTGGCAACCGATCGAATCTCGTCGAGGTCGTTTCCAAACACTTCCGAAAGCACGGTGATGTCGAGACTGTACGCCAGCAGCCGGTATCCCTCTTCGATACGCTGGGTTGCCTCGTCGACGTCAGGTTGGACTACGTGGGTGCCGAGAACTATATCGTGTTCTCTACAGGCAGCTTCGGCGGTATCGATTGCCTCCTCGAACTTCGGATGATCGAACTGGCCCGTGACATTGAGGGAAGCGCTGAGATCGTAGGGACCGAATAGGACGGCGTCAATTCCGTCGACTGCGAGGATTTCGTCAATGTTCTCGATCGCTCGCCGGTGTTCGATCTGGACGCAGACGAGCGTTTCATCGTTGTCGTAGGGGACCGAGGCGTCGAAATTGGCACCGTAGGTGTTGGAACGGGCGAATCCAACGCCACGCTTGCCTTCAGGGGGATACTTAGCGGCTTTAACGACTTCACAGGCTTGCTCGGGAGTGTTGATCAACGGTGCGATGACGCCTTTCGCGCCAGCGTCAAGATGGCGCTTGACGGTCTCGTAGTTCGTTTCTGGCAGTCGTACGAGGGGCGTGCAATCGGAATCGCCAGCTGCGATGGCTTGGTACAGTGCTTGAGCTTCAGTGATGCCAATAGCAGAGTGTTCGGTGTCCACAGTGAGGAAATCAAACCCCAAGGATGCGAGCAGTTCGGCGACAACGGGGCTATTGGTATTGAGCCAGGTGCCGATTGCTGGCTCCTCCTGAATACGCTCTCGCAGCGGTTCCATCGTTAATCATCGCCCCCGTACTCGTCCCAGACAACCCGCTCCTCGAACTCGCGGAGATCCTCACGATTCCGTTCATAGAAGGCATGTAGCTGGGCGTTGAAGTGGTTATGAATGTCCCGACCGGTGGTCCAGGTGCGGACAATCGGTTGGCACTTTTCACCCATCCACCACCAAGTTCCAGGGCCAGATTTTTCTTGAACAGTTTCTTTTCGGAACGCCCAGATTCCCTGGTCATAGTAGAATGCAGAGTCATATGTCTTCCGATCAGTCTCGGCATCCTCACTTACCTCATCGTAGGCGGTGAGGTACCCCTCATCATTAACTTTCATAGCGCGGATCGGATGGTCGTCGGCAGCCTCCCAAACAGTCATCGTTGAGTCAATCTCGGGACGTTCGTGAAGGAGTTCGACCGCCTGATCGATAAGATCAGAATCGACCATTGTGGTGTTTCCAAGAAGAACGACGACGTTCTCTAGATCCTCTACTTGTTCGTCGACGGTCTCTGTGGCATGCTTAATTACGTCACCATGACCGCCGTCCCCCCACAGCTCCTCAGGACGCCAGATGATTTCTGATCCCAACTTACGAGCGACATCAGCGATTTTATCACCATTCGTTGAGGTATAGCTCTTGGAAATCGTTTCGGCTTCTTCAGCGGCCTTGACAGGATAGCTCACGAGCGAGCGGTTGGCCACTTCCATGACGTTCTTATTGGGAATAGAAGTGCTGCCCGCCCTCGCAGTAATTATGGCGACATCCATGTAATTGAGATAGGGTAGAGGACAAATGAATCCCTGGTTTTCTTATTTATCAGAACCATTAATTGAGTTTCCTCGTTATCTTTTCTTGAGCGTTTCCATTTGTCGCAATAAGGCCGCAACTATCTAGAGACCACGGATCGCCGTGGAGATCAGTTACTTCATCGCCAGCTTGTCAAACAAGTTTGACGCCAGCAATAGTATCCCATGGGTTTGGATCTGGTTGTGTAGCAAAACAAGCATCTAATGCACCACGAGCAACCAGCCCTAACGTGAGTTGAGCACTACCAGTCGGCGAAGATTTCCAAACTCCAACAAATATCTGAAAATTCTTCATGCTCTTCGGTAGACTGGCGGAACCAAGAGTATTAGCGCCTCTGGCTGGACAGAAACGAACAGGTCCAACGAACGCCCTGCCCTTGGCCAGAGGCTATCGGAACCTGTGGAACTGGGAGCAATAGACTTTCGGCCCGAGCCGCTCGATGCCATTGTCGCGCGGCGTCTCAAGGAGATTTGGGTGGCGCAATCCTGCCCACACTGCGAGCAGAAAACACCCCAGGCACTCGACGGATCTGATCGTATCTGGTGTAGCCACTGCAACCGGAAAACCACGTACACGCGGGGAACGCCGTTCTACGATTTGGAACTCGCTCCTGGCGAGTTCCTCATCGCCGTCATCCTCTACGCTGATACGCTGTTGAGTATTAACCAGATCGCGTTTCTGCTCTCGCCGTGCTACAAGACTCTCCACGACAACATCAGAGAGGTCGAAACAACCTTTTGTCGCGGATTTCCGACTGTCTGGGATCACATCTCCCAGACAGTCGGCGGCCCGACACAGGTCGATGAAACCCAGCAGGTGTATTCCGGTTTAAAAGGACAAGATCCGCCACGGGAGGGACTTGACCGCGGTGGGTCGCTCGAGGGCGGACGCACCCGTTGGACAGGGGATCAAGGAGACGAACTGACGCTCGTCGCGGCCTGCCGCGACGTGCTTCGCGTGGTGTCAGCGCAAGAGGGAAGCGACTACGATGAGGATTTGGGTCCAGTGATTGAGGAAGCAGACAATCTCTCCCAGCCGCTGGGAGAGGTCTGGACCAATGGACTGCCCGACTACCGAGGTATGGAGCACGACCACCGGTACGTTGTCCACGACGAGAAATACGTTTCCAACGAGGGCGTCCACACGAATCAGGGAGAGTGTCTCTGGTTGCTGCTCCAACCGTAGCTGGCGAAGTTCCGCGGCCTCTCCAAGCCCGGCTTGGAGCAGGCCGCTCGTACCTACGGTTTCCTCCGGGCACTGAAACTTACTGGGGCACCGATCCACAGTCTCGTCGATCGTATCGCCATCAACGTATCCAGCTAGTTCCGCCAGTCTACCGAAGAACGCGGATCAAAGATTTTCGGACGACAACGCAGGCCGAAGAACAAGTAGTGTTACCAGAGCAAGGTATCGGTCGCAAATCAGAATGCTACGCGTTCTGGGGACGTAGTAGGGCAGGGATACATCGGGTAGTTCATATGTATCCAAGCGCCTCCAGTTGTTGGATATCCTGATCAGTGAGACCTCGGTCTGCCTCCTCGAGTTGCGAAAGGTGTTCTTGTACCGTCGCAGTCAGCCGTTCAGGTGCAGCCGAATACGGTTGTTTCGTGTCGTCAGTCCCGGCCCATCGAACACCCGTTGACTCAGCGACAACCTTCCAGCCGTCGTCGTACGCAACTGCAGAGCGTTCAGCCAGAGCGTGTCTGATATCAGACTGTGGTGCATCCGGGTATTTCTCAATCGTATCCTCAACACCCCCTTTAGGAGGATACTGGCTGGCAGTCAAGCCGGAATCCACCAGTCCCAGGACACAGCGCCCGTTGGAATCAAGCAATTGCTCGGGGGACAAAAACAACTCGTAGAGTTTCTTGAGCGAGACAGTTTGAGAGACCGTCCGAGCCTCAAGTTGGGGGTGAGCGATGACCAGCGGAACTCTGAGGACGGCCTCGCTAACTGACGCTTCGTGACCCATCCGTCGGCGCCCCATTTCGTCGGTTTCGCCTAGGTTTTCGCCATGATCGGCAGTGACTACGACGATAGTATCTTCGAGGAGTCCTTCGGTTTCAAGCGTGTGATATAATCTCTGCAGGTGACCGTCAACAGTCTCCACCTCACCGGCGTACAGCCCACGAACATCTTCTACATCAGATTCGTCGAGTTCGCTTCGTTCGACCTGCTCGGCGAACGGCCAAGTGGCGGCCACCTCCTCGTTGAGCCGAACAAGTTCGGAATACGATAATGATCGGCCTATGTGTTTGCGCTGCAACGCCTCGGGCGGTTTGTAACACCGATGTGTATCCATGTAGTTGGTGAACAAAAAAAACGGCTCATCGTTGTCGTGAGAGGCGAGCATTGATTTGATAGCCCGCGTGTTTGTCTCTGGAGAGTAGGAATAATCGCTGGTCGGAGCGAAAACAGGGTGGGGGAGCCGAGAGAGAGGTTCCAACTTCGCCGCGATCTCCCCGGCAGCAACAGCAGAGAGATTAGCGAGACTCTTGAGCGGATTGTCACTAGTTGGCACGCGTCTTAACACGTCAAGAAGCGCCTCCTTGTGTGAGCTACCCTCGTTGTTGAGGATTCTCTGTGCATTTCCGGAAACGTCCATCCCGTTGAGGAACAGGTCTCGGCCACCGGTGTATCGGAAATGATCAAAGTCTTCATCGAAGCCGGTTCGCTGACTGGCGAATCCGTTTGCGGAGACGCCGTATGTAGTGTATCCTTCGCGGGAAAGTTCGGAAACCAAGGGTGTGTCTATTGAGTCAGTAAAACGATAGGTCCCGTGCTTGTGGGGTAGTTTACCCGAAAAGATAGATGCGTGTGATGGAGGAGACCAGGTGCTGGGAGCAACCGCATGTTCGAACCAGATATTCGATGACCGCAATTTGTTCAGAAAAGACGCGTGCTCGACGGCATAATCATACCTGCAGGCATCCCAGACGACAAACAGGATATTGGGAGGATTGTCTCCGGTGTCCGTAATCATACTTTCTAGAAGGGATGTTACAATCTTAATTGTTCCGTGGTTTCATCACAATCTAATTACGCCAGAAGGCCAAACAACGAAGCATGGTTGATGGTGTGCCATTCACAGATATTCATATGGACGACGAGACAATTGAAGCAGTGGGTGATGTTCTTCGGGGGGGAAGATACGTCAAGGGGCCGGTCGTCGAAGCCTTCGAAGAGGAGTTTGCCGACCACTGTGGCACAGAGTACGCAGTCGGCGTCAACAGCGGGACTGCCGCTATCCTGCTCGGATTACAGGCTGCGGAAATCGGCGAAGGAGATGACGTATTTGTGCCTGCCCACACCTACTTTGCTTCTGTTAGCCCAGTTCTCTTTCTAGATGCGAACCCGGTGTTTGTCGACGTACGTACTGATACGTATACTATCGACCCAAACGACCTCGAACAGAAGATAACCACGGCAGACAACCCTGCTGCAGTGATCCCTGTCCATATTTACGGACAGATGGCAGAGATGGACCGTGTAACCGAGATAGCCAAAACACACAACCTCCATGTCGTCTCAGACTCCTGTCAAGCACACTTCGCGGAACAGAACGGACAGAAGGCTGGGAGCATTGCAGATATTGGAGCCTTCAGTTTCTATCCCTCGAAGAACATGACTGTCGCGGGTGACGGTGGGATGCTCGTGACCGACGACGACGAATTGGCCCGACGCGCACGTGCGCTCCGAAACCACGGCCGGGACGAAGCAGGGGTTCACCGACACCTTGGTCTGAACTATCGGATGAGTGAAGTACTCGGTGCGGTCGGAAAGCAGCAATTGAAACGCGTCGACGACTGGAACGCAGGTCGACGCCGTGCAGCGTCAGTGTACGACGACCGCTTGGCCGACATCGACGAGGTGGTTGCGCCAGCAGAAAATACAGATAACAAACACGTTTATCACCTGTACGTTGTCCAAGTTCCCGACCGAAGCAACCTACGTGAGTATCTGGACGAAAACGGAATTGGAACCGGAATCCACTACCCGACACCTGCACACGAGCACCCTGCGGTAGTCGAGCGCTGTGGCGAGACGAGCATTGAGTTCGTCGAGGGCCTCTGTGAAAGAATCATCTCGCTACCGATGCACCCGAGACTATCCGAAGAAGAGGTTCACACAGTCTGTGACCACATCGAGGAGTACTACACATGAAATACGGCGTCATCGGAACCGGCTACTGGGGGTCGAATCACGCCCGCGTCGCGGTCGAACTCGTTGATGAGGGCACACTCGATGATGTGGTGCTCTGTGACGTAGACGAGGGTCGCGCCGCCGACCTGGCAACTACCTACGGCATCGAGTACACGACCGACTACACCGATCTCCCGGAAATGGGAATCGACGCCGTGACAGTAGCGACCCCGTCCCCGACACACCACGAAATAGCGACATATCTCCTCGAACGGGAAATCGACTGTCTGGTCGAGAAACCCCTCGCGCTCGATAGCGACGGCGCCTGGGAAATCGTCGAGACAGCAACTGAACACGGACAGGTGCTTGGAGTCGGGCACATCTTTCGGTACCACCCGGCACTGAACGACCTGAAACGGCGAGTCGAACGCGGGGAACTCGGCGAGATCAAGTATATGAACACGACCCGGTTCTCGTTTCGGGTGCCCCGTGAAACCGCGGGAGCACTGTACTCGCTAGCTGTTCACGATATCGACATCTCGAACTACCTGCTCGAAGCGACACCACAGTCGCTGTACTGCAACCTCGATAGCGTCATCCGCGATGATGTCGACGAAACAGCAACTGTCGTCCTCGACTACGGCGAGGCGACGAGTGTCATCAATGAATCCTGGCAGGTTCCGGTGTACGGCAAACAGCGTGACCTGACGGTAGTCGGCTCCGAAAAGGCGGCGCACATCGACTACCTCAAAGACACCGTCGTTGAGCTTTACGACAGCAGGGTGAGACAGGACGGCGACGAGTTCCGAGCACAAAGCGAGGGTAAACAGGTCTACGAGACAGAGAACAACGAACCGCTGAAAATCGAAGTCTCGGAGTTCCTGGATGCCTGTAAGACAGGGAATCCGTTGCGGGCATCTGGTCAGGTGGGTGCGGAAACAGTCGAACTGCTTGAGCGCTGCAAGCAGTCTGCGGCACAAGGACGCGTTATCACCCTGTAAGCTCCGGCTTAAAACAGACTCTCCTGGTCCCGGAACATCTCGCCGAACTCCTCGTAGGACGACTTCGTCAGGTGAATATCGGTTCCCCCCACCGTCGTGTGAGCGGGCTTGAACGGGGGGAAGTCAAGGGCCCGAATCTTGTCATACAGTGCGCGTTCATCCGCTGGATCCGCCAATTCCTCAAGCGGGATTTCCTTTTTGCCGTCGAGGCTCGACTTGTAATAGAAGTACGTCGGACCATTGAACTCCGACTGTGGGGTCCGCATCTCGTGTACCTCCCCGGAGACAATTTGCGGTAGCGTCTCCTCGAACAGGGCGGCTGACGCCTCGCGTGTCTTCTCGTAGAGCGACCGTGCTGTATCTTCCTCCGTGATGTCGACAAACCGACGGTCGACCACGTCGCCAGCGTCGACTTCTTCGGCCATAAAGTGAATCGTCGTCCCGTGTTTCCAGTAGTCGTCGTCCCGTGCGTTCATAATCGAGTGTGAGAATACGTTCGACCCCTGATAGCGGGGGAGTTCAGCCTGATGGAGGTTCAGCGCCCCATCATCAGGGTGCTGGAGCAACTCCTCACCGAGGATGTTCGGATAGTACACACTCACGATGTAATCTACCTCGTAATTTAGAACACCGCGTTCGTCGTCAGGTTCGAGTACTGGATACCCGAACTCCAGGGCCCGTTCGTGGACTGAGCCCGCCCACCACGAGTCGTACTTTTTGGGGTACGTTACGACAACGGAGATATCGATGTCCGGTGTGTCATCAAGTAACTGGAGGCAGCGTTCACCAAGTGGATGGCTTCCAAAAAAGGCTACGTCGGTCATGACATGCTGGATAAGAATCTACACCCTCATTAAATCACGCTATTTCGGGCGGCCCCCAATGGCTCCGATACTACGCCAGCCGCTCTAGTTGGTCGTAGTACGTCTGGGCGACAGCGTTCCAGCTGTGGTCTTTTGCTTTTCGCTGGAGATGTTCGCCATATGCGCTCGCCTCGTCTGGCTGTTCACAAATCCAGCTGAGTTTCCGCGAGATAGCGTCAGGCTCTGGGTCCAGAAACAGCAGTTCGTCCTCGGTGAAGTTCGCCCGGAGCTTGCCGTCGTATCCGAGCGTTGGAAGGCCTGCCGCACCGTATTCCATCACTTTCAGGGGCTGTTCTTTGTCTACCAGACAGAGGGCACATGAGGCGTGTGAAAGAAAGCCCGGAACCAAGTCGTACTCGAAGGCACCGAGATAGTGGACATTCTCGTGGTCGGCAGCGAGCTCTGAGAGGGTAACACCGCGTTCCTGCCCGAGGAACACGAACTCCCACTCCGGTGTCATCGACGCCGCCTCGACAATCTCGGTGAGATAATACTCCGGAACCATGCTCCCAATATACATCGCAACTGGAGAATCCATATCTACGTCCCGGTTTTCAAGGATGGTCCGGGTTTCAGAAATAATGTCGCCGTCTGGGTAGGCAAAGGCAGAGTAATCCACAGCATTTCTGACGTAGGTGGGGTCGATTCCGCGGCGCGTTGTCTCCTCGTAGGTTCTGCTTTCGACGACGAAACAGGCATCCGAACGTTCGAGAACCCACCACTCGTACCGGCGGCACAACTCGAACAACGGTCCCGGTAACTGTTCAATGTCTGCGAGTGAGTCGCTCACGTCCCCGATAAACGGAAGTCGACGAAGCCGAGCCAGCGGGTAACCCAGATAGAGGCCGATTCTGACGTTACCTAGAATAACGTCGTAATCGCCGGTAAGCCCTGCTTTGATTGCACCGAGGGCATCCGCCCCGCTCGCGTCACGTATCGTGACATCGACACCCATCTCCGAGAGGTGTGCTGCAATCCGTTCCCGGCGGAGACTCACGTGCTCGCCAGTCGACGGGCGGAGCCAGAGAACCTTCATCCTGTTTGCCAGTACGAGTATCGACCGTAATTATTCTTTGATAAACAGGGATTCGCTGTTTGGGGAACCACAACAGTAAATGTGACTGGCTGACAACAAAACATCAATGACTGATATTGTCTATATTACCGTAGACTCACTGCGAGCAGACCACGTCGGGTGGCACGGATACGAGCGAGACACGACTCCATTTCTGGACAGTTTGAGCGAGAGTGCGCACACGTTCACGAACGCCTTTTCACATGGGTGTTACACCCGCCAGGCGTTTCCGGCAATGATGGCCGCTGAATACCCATCCATCAGTCAATCGCACGGTGGGTTGTCAGAGGAGTACACACCCCTCGCAGAGGCTCTCTCTGAGGCAGGGTACACCACTGGTGGATTTCATTCGAACCCACATCTTCTTCCTCAGTTTGGCTACCATCGCGGATTTGATAGATTCTATGACTCGGATACTGAGTCGAGTAAACTCGCACGTCTTCGTCAGTGGGTTAAGGATACGATTCCCTCACAGAGCTTCCTCTACAGTACACTCGAAGCCGTCTTCAGCAAAACCGAGGAAGCCGGCTTCAATCCGGGCACGCCGTTTGTCCTAGCTGACGAGATTACCGACCTGGCAATAGACTGGTGTCAGTCCGTCGCCACGGAGTCACAACGATTCCTCTGGGTCCATTACATGGACGTCCACCACCCGTACTCACCCCCAGAAGAGTATCAGCTAGCGTTCCGAGAGGAAGCTATCTCGGAGCGTCGGGCAGTGAAGCTTCGTCGAAAGATGGTCGACCAGCCAGAGGAAGTAACCGACGCGGAGCTGTCGGATATCGTCGACCTCTATGACGGCGAGATTCGGTTTGTTGACGATCAGGTTCGTCGGCTCGTCGAGACGGTCCAGTCACAGTGGGGGGCAGACACCCTTATTGCGTTCACCTCAGACCACGGTGACGAACTGAACGACCACGACGATTTTGCACATAGGGACACGCTGTTCGACGAACTAGCACACGTTCCGTTGCTAATCCAGTGTGGCGAACAACAGGGCGTCCACGAGGATATGGTCGGTTTGATGGACCTTCCACCGACCTTTCTCGAGTGTGCCGGTATCGAACCTCCCTCGACGTTCCGGGGCGAGAGCCTTGTTAAAATAATGGAAGGTGGGTCGACCGACCAGGATTACGTACTCATCGACGAAGGGGAGACGATAGCGTACCGTGACAGGTCCTGGAAGTACATCGTCGGTCCAGGCCGGGTTGAACTCTATAACATCCAAAACGACCCTGGAGAACAGATAAATGTCGTCGACCAACACCCGGAAGTTGTCGAGGAAATTGAGGCGACGCTCGAACAGTATTCGGAACTCGGAACCGCCGACAGTGATGAACTCACAGCCGGGGAGTTTTCAGGAGAGGTACAAGACCGGCTGGAACAACTCGGATATCTCCAAGAGTAGCGTTATGTCGGCTCGTCCGATTGTTCGAACCACTCAGTGGTCTTCTCCAGTCCCTCCTCGAATCTGACATCTGGCTCGTACCCGAGCAGTTCCTGTGCTTTCGAGATGTCCGCATGCGAGTGTCGAACGTCCCCTGGACGAGGGTCGTCGTAAATTGGATCGATATCCGTACTCAGCAGGCCATTCAATGTCTCGACCAGTTCGTTGATCGTTGCGCGGCCGCCACAGGCGGCGTTGAACGTTTCGCCGGTCGCATCTCCCTCGGCCGCGCGGATGTTTGTCTGGATTACGTTGTCGATATAGGTGAAATCCCGGGACTGTTCGCCGTCGCCGTAAATAACCGGCCGGTCGCCGTCGAGCATCAAGTTGATGAACTTGGGGATAACTGCGGCGTACTCACCGGAGGGGTCCTGACGTGGTCCGAAAATATTGAAATACCGAAGGGCAACTGTATCATAATCGTACAGCTCACTCGCCTGCATCGCGAGCTGTTCGGTGTAGTACTTCGAGAGGGCGTACGGTGACTCGGGGTTTGCTTCCATCGTCTCGACTTTTGGGAGAGCAGTCGTCGACCCGTAAACGGACGACGAGGAGGCGACGACAACGGTATCGACGTCGGTGTCTCGGGCTGCATCGAGGAGGGTTGCAGTCCCGGTACAGTTGGCGTCAGTCGACGTGACGGGGTCGTCGACGCTCCGCGGAACGGAGGGCACTGCAGCCTGGTGAAACACGTAGTCGACACCGTCGAGCAGTTCCGAGACCAGGTCTGGGTCACGAATGTCACCCTCGGTGAACGAGACGTTGTCGCGTCCTTCGAAGATCTCAAGATTCGACCGCCGACCCGTCTCAAAGTTGTCGATGCCACGAACCTCGTAGCCGCGGTCGAGCAATGCGTCGGCAAGCGAGGAGCCGATGAATCCGGCCATTCCGGTGATAAGCGCAGTAGACATACGGAGGACTGGTACCGCCCCGGCGTTGAATGTATCGGCTTCAGTTGGATTATAGCCGGACGATATTGTCGCGCTCGAATTCTTTGGTCGCATTACGGGTGTCGAAGACGAGATCCGCCTGCTCGACGATCATATCGAGATCAAGGGCAGAGTGGTCGGTCGCGAGGACAACACAGTCGGCATTCTCCAGCCGTTCTCTTGTTAACGGGACCGACTCGTATGTCTCTCCGAGCACGTCGAACTCGGGGACGTGTGGGTCGTGATAGCTAATTTCTGCATGCCAGTCTTCGAGCTGAGAGATGATATCGAGCGCCGGCGACTCCCGCGTATCGGAGACATCCGGCTTGTAGGCGACACCCACCACGAGCACATCTGCCGTCGAGAGTGCGGTACCACGCTCGTTCAGCTGTTCGACGACGCGCTGGACGACGTGGGCCGGCATCTCACGATTGACCGTATCAGCGAGGTCGATAAACCGCGTATCGATACCCTGCTGATTTGCCTTCCAGGACAGGTAAAACGGGTCGACCGGAATACAGTGGCCGCCAAGTCCCGGGCCGGGATAGAACGACATGAATCCGAATGGTTTCGTCGCCGCGGCGTCGATGACAGACCAGATATCCACGTCGAGTTCGTGGGCGACCTGTGCGAGTTCGTTGATAAGACCGATGTTGACAGCCCGGAACGTGTTTTCGAGGAGTTTGACCAGTTCCGCTTCGGTCGCAGAATTCACTCGGACGACCTCGTCGAACACCTGCTCGTAGATAGCCTGGGCGTGGTCCCCACAGTCCTCGGTGACGCCGCCGAGTACCTTGGGGATCTCCGTGGGACCGTACTCCTCGTTACCCGGGTCGATTCGCTCCGGCGAGAACGCCAGATAAAGGTCCTTGCCGATGGTGATGCCGTTCTGTGCCAGTGTCTCCCCGACGACCTCGCGTGTCGCACCCGGGTACACTGTGGATTCGAGGACGACCGTACAGCCTGTCGGAAGCGCCGGAGCGAGACGTTCAGCCGCGTCGACGACAAACGAGAGGTCGGGCGAGTCGGTCTTCCGGAGTGGCGTGGGGACACAGATTGAAACCGCGTCGACAGACGAGAGTGCCTCGTACTCCGTGGAGAACTGCAATCCATCGTCGAGGGCCCGTTTGACGGTCTCGTCGTCAATGTCGTTGACAGTTGATTCTCCACGAGTAAGTCTGTCGACTGTCTCGGCATCGACATCGACACCGATTACCTCAAACCCCGCTTCCTGCATCGCCAGTGAGAGCGGAAGACCAACGTAACCAAGGCCGATGACACCCACGCGCGTTGTCATAGCTCGATACAGGGTGCTGTGGGGCTTGAGTTCGTCGGTCCATACCAAGTAGGCAACCCTCGTATATTTAACTACAGACGTAGAATCGAGGACAACCGTCGTGATAGACAGAGAGCTCCGAGTACCCGGCACACCAACAGAGCAGGGATATATTGGTCTTGCCCTGGTCGTGGGAACCGGCCTTTCGACCTCGTGTGTCGCACTGTTGCACGCATCTCGAACACAGTTCAGCGCCATCGAGGCGATCTACGTGTTCACTCCTGTCATCGTGAGCATCGCACTCGTCGTTGCGGGGACGTTACTCTGGACGACGCAGTTCGGTGGCCGAGAGATGCTCCGTATCGGCACCGCGGTCTTTCTGGGGATGACCGTCTTCGGCTTGCTCATCACATGGACGATCACCCACGAGTTCATCCGTGGCGGGTCGGTCGCACACGCGCCGTTCGTGACCGTCAACAGCATGACTGTCGGGGCATTCGTCGGGCTGGTACTTGGCTGGCTCGACGCCAGAAACCGTCGCTACGAGACGACGCTCCGACAGGAGCGAAACAAGTTCAAGCGACAGACGGAGGAACTCGACGAGTTCGCTGCTATCGTCTCACACGACCTCCGCAACCCGCTAAATGTCGCCACGCTAGAACTCCAGCGTGCGAAGGAGACGGCCGGCGGAGAGACGACTCAAACGCTCGAAGATGTTGAAGAATCTCTCGCCCGAATGGAGACAATCGTCGAGGACGTGTTGGCGCTGGCCCGGGAAGGTGACGCTATCGGTGACCTCGCCGCAACCTCGATTGAGGAGGTAGCAGAGTACTGCTGGGGGAACGTCGAAACTGGAGCGGCAACTCTGGAAGTTGTCGACAGCACGACAGTCATGGCGGACCGAAGCGCGCTGGAACACATCTTTGAGAACCTCTTTCGGAATGCGATAGAGCACGGCTCTGAGACCAGCATTCCTGCGGACAGCAAGCCACTGGTTATTCGCGTCGGAACGGTTGAGGGAGGGTTCTACGTCGAAGACACCGGGACAGGACTTCCCGAAGACCTCCAGTCGGCGATATTCGAGTCAGGTGTGACGACACAGCAGGGCGGAACAGGAATCGGACTCAGTATCGTCCAGAAGCTGGTGGCCGCACACGGGTGGACAATCGAGGCAACCGACGGAAGCGACGGCGGTGCCCGCTTCGAGGTGACTGGTGTTGATCTCGTCGCCGAGCCGTCTGAAGAGAGCTGGCTGGCTGAACTGGATTGACTTACCAGTTCTCGTAGACAGTCTTCGTGCTGGTGAAAAATCGAAGTCCCTCGTCGCCGGACTCGCGGTAGGTATCACTGGAGGAGTCTTTGAAGCCGCCGAAGGGGACGTGTAGCTCCGTGCCGGAGGTCTGTTCGTTGATTTTGACGACGCCGGCCTCGATGTCGTCGGCAAAGCGTTTGGCCTCGGCGAGGTCTTCGGTGGCCATACTCGCCGAGAGGCCGTAATCCACATCGTTTGCGACCTCGAGTGCCTCCTCGTAGCCCGAGACTTTCAACACCGCTAGCACCGGCCCGAATATCTCCTCCTGTGCAATTCGCATCTCGTGGTCGACGTCGGTGAATACGGTGGGCTCGACGAAGTAGCCGTCCTCGTAGACCCCGCCGGTCAACTCCTCGCCACCGTATGCGAGGGTTGCACCCTCGGTCTGTCCGACATCGATGTAATCGAGCGTCCCCGCAAGTTCGCCTTCTGAGGCCTGGGGACCCATATCCGCACCGTCGAGTCCGTGACCGACCTCAATTCGCTCTGCCCGCTCTGTGATGCCCTCGACGAACTCGTCGTAGACATCCTCGTAGACGATGGCCCGGGACGTCGCGGTACAGGCTTGGCCTGTCACCCCGAATGCACCCCAGCGGGCAATCGAGAGCGCGCGCTCCATGTCGGCAGTGTCGGAGACGACCAGGGGATTTTTGCCACCCATCTCTGTCTGGACGCGTTTCATGTCCTCGGTCGCCCCCTCGTACACCGAGAAGCCGACGGATTTGCTGCCGGTGAATGAGACGGCGTCCACGTCCTCGTGTTCGATGATTCCGTCGCCGACCTGGCTGCCCGAGCCGGTGACGTAGTTGACGACGCCGTCTGGTAGTCCGGCAGCCTCAAAACACTCGAACAGCTTCCGGGTGCAGTTGGGCGCGTTACTCGCCGGCTTGAACACCACGGCGTTTCCGGTTGCAATCGCGGGCGCGATCTTCCAAACGGGGATAATAAACGGATAGTTCCAGGCGGTGATGAGTCCGGCGACGCCGACTGGTTCTCGGACCACCGAGAGGTCCTTTGCGGGCGTGCTAGATGCCTTCTTCTCGTGGCCGAAGTCGCGGATACGTTCCGCGTAGTAGTACAGAATGTCGACTGCGCGGCTCACCTCGCCCGCCGCTTCGGGGACGGTCTTGCCTTCCTCGTGCGTGAGCGTCTCGGCGAGTTCGTCGCTCCGGGACCGAATCTCTTCGGCGGCCCGCCGGAGGAACTCGCCGCGCTCGGGGGCCTGGCGGCCGGCCCACGCTGTTTGTGCCTCTGTCGCAGCCGCGACAGCCGCGTCGACATCTGTCTGTGTCGAGGACTGGAACTCGCCAATGGTGTCGGTCACATCCGCAGGGTTGTAGACTGTGAGCGTCTCGCCACTCTCTGATTCCTGCCACTCGCCGTCGATGTAGTTCAGGTGTGTCACTGCCATATGCTATGAGTATCTACCCGACGGGATAATAGAGTACTGGGTTCGACGGGACCGCGATAAAGAGACGAGCGGTCAGGTCAACTCGATGTCGTCGATATCGTGGTGTCGGCGGGCCAGCTTCCGTGCGGCCTCGATGTTCTTGCCGTCGGTTCCGATGGCCGCACCGTGGTCCTCCTGGGCTACCTCGGCGTAGGCCACCCGGTCGTCGTTCTCGCTAATCGTGACGTTGTAGACCGCGGCCGGAGCGAGCGCGCTGGCGACGAAATCTTCGGGGTGGTCAGCGTCCTCGACGAGCTTTATTGAGCGGCCGAACTGGTTTTCCGCGCGACGAACGTGTTCGCCGTCGGTGCCGATTGCCTTGCCCATCTCGCCGGGCTTGATGAGTAGGATGACTCGGTCGTGGTCGTCGTCGACGATGCAGTCCCGCACTGTCGCCTCCGTCTCGTCCTCGAACAGCGCCGCGAACTGCCGTGCGTCGTCCGAGAGCGTAAATCCCATGAGCTCAGTCGGCCTGGGACTCGTTTGCGCTCATCCGCAGATCCACGTCGCCGGTCCCGAGCTTGATAGGTTTGCCGACAATGACATTCTCAGTCACGCCGTCGAGCTCGTCAATCTCGCCGTGGATGGCGGCATCGAGCAGGTGACTGACCGTCACCTCGAAGGCCGCGCGGGCCAGCACCGAGTCCTTCGAGCCGGAGATGCCGTGGCGGCCGATAGACTCGATTTCACCGTTGTTCGTCATGATGTCAGCGACGAGCATCAGGTGACGGATGTTCACGTCGTCGAGCCCCTGCTCTTCGAGCGTGTTCTGTGTCTCGTTGATGATCGCCTCACGAGCGGCCTCGATGCCGAGGTTCTTGTGAATCTCGTGGATGTTGTTACAGGTCGTCCGGCTGGCGTCGACGCCCTCGATGTCGAGCACGTCTCCGAAATCCGACCCCTCGGTGTAGAGGACGAACTGCTCGCCCTCGTCGGTCTCTTCTTTCCGGATGACCACGCGGGAGATATCCTCGATACCCTTGAACGTAATCTCACGGAGCTCCTCGACGAGCTGGAGGAGGTCGCGGTAGGATGGCTCTTCGGGACCGAACTGGATGCCAAGCCCCTGCTGGATGGTCTTGACGCCGAGTTTCGACTCGATGGTGCTCGCAATCTCTTCGGCAACCTGGACAGGGTCCTCGACGGTCGGCCACCGCTCTCGGAGGGTCTCCTCGTTGAGCGATACCTGGACAACCATGTCGGCGACGTTCGTCGAGACATCCCCGAGCTGGAGAATCTTGGTCGCCTCGATTTTCCAGACGACCTCGTGGGCACGGTCGCGGTTCTCGGCGTACTCGTCTTCGAGGTAGACGTTCATCATCGGCGTGTCGGGCTCTTTACGAGCATCGACCAGCTCGATGAGCCGAGGCAGACCCTGTGTCACGTCGATTTCTGCGACACCCGCGTAGTGGAACGTGTTCATCGTGTTGTGCGTGACGACGCCCTCTGCCGTGGTGAACGTCTCGAGCCCAGCTACCGAGAAATCATACACGTACTCGTGGTCTGGTGTGAACGTCTCGATAGACTCGATTCGGTCCCAGACGACATCACCCTCAACTGCTGTTCGCAACGCGTCGAGTTCTGGAATCTCGTCTGCTGTCTCATCTGATAGCTCGGAGACCAGACGTGACAGCCTGTTCCGACCGATGCGCTGGCGCTTGTGTGCACTGTTGATCTGTCTGGATGGGAGACCTGCCTTCGATGCAGCACGTTTCAGGCTATCTCCGAAGTTCGGAATCTGGTCGGTTGCATCCGGACCGTCCGGGTCGATTTCGGTGACGAGGTTTCGAAGTTGCTCGTGGCGCTCACCGACCAGCCCAATCTGTTCAGCAAATCGGGTGACGTGTTTGCTCGGAACCCGGAGCGTGTGAGAGTCGTCTTGCTCGCCTCTGGTAGCGTATACGCCGAACCGAGCGAGTAACAACGCCACTCCCTCGGTCAGGCGCTCCGATGTCGAACTCGACCGGATTGCCCGTGTCGCGACGTTGCCATCGCCGCTGAAATACCCCGAGAGGAGACCAGATGCAAACGAGTCAGATGCACCGAAGGCAAAGTCCGGAACGATCTTCTCGCCGTCCTCGACACAGCACGCCCGAAGGAAGTCGGCAAGAACCGTTCCGTTGATGCGAATGTCGTGGCCGAGCGCGAACCCGCTCGTATTTTCGTATTCGTTTGTCGAGAGGTCAAAGCGGTCGGCAAACTCCCGAACGCGGCTCTGGAACGGCTCCTCAACGTTGGAGATAGAGACGTAGTGGTCCGTCAGGTTCCCCTCGGCAAGGAATGCACCGATGAAGAAGCCGGTCTCCTCGTCGATCGGGAACTGTTCAGGTAACGCGACAGTTCCCTGTCGCGGGTAGACCGCGTGCTCCTCGAGTTCTCCTGCCTCAAGTGCCTGGCGTTTGTTGTGGATTTGGGAGTCGCCGCCGGGATGAACGTCGACACCGCCGTCCGTGAGCGACGAGGTATACCAGTACTCGCTTGCGGGAAGATGTTCACGCAGATCGACCGCCGTCCGGTCTCCGCCGTCGAACTCTCCGATGACAGGCAACCAGTCACCTTCGCTCAACTCCTCGCCTGCGACGGGAACGACCTCGTTGTCGCTCCGCGTGACGAACGAGTGCGATTTCGTCGCTCGAATCGTCCGTCCGGACTCCAACTCGAATTCGAGCAACTCGTCGGGAGCCTCGTGTCGACTCACCTCCTCGACTGGTTTCCACTCGACTTGTTCGTCGTTCCGGAGTGACACCACTTCGATGTCATCCGGTGCGCGTGTCACCTCGTGCCCGTCGATATCCTGGGTCTCCCGAACGTGGAGAAGCCCGTCGACAAGCGATCCGATTTCGGTCACCTGTGTCTCGTCTCCTCGGCGAACGATGACACGTTCATCGTGCGGGATGCTCATCTGGGTTCCGGGCTCGCCGATACTCTGGGCACTGACCGTCCCGACGGGGTCGAGCGGGTCGACACGGGATTTCTCGTATTCGGCGGCCGTCGCCTGGACGATCTCGTCGGCCTGCTCGGTCGTTACATCGCGTTCTTCGAGTGTGCTGTACAGCTCGTTTCGGAGCCGAACCGGCAGTCCAGCCTCCTCGACGAGCACTTCGATGTCCTCGGATACGTCGTGTTCTGTCATGATATCACCTCAGTCGTCGGTCTGGGCGAGCCACCATTCGTCGGCGTGCTCGGAGAGGTTCGTCGGTTCCTCGCGCTCACCCATGAAGCGCTGCTTCTCGCTCTGGTCCTCGAACTCGCTGTCCATCACCCGGTCGGCGATGCGCTCGACATCGACGGCCGGATCGGTTTCGTCGCTCGACACCTCGACGGGCGAGGTGCCGTCCTCGCCGAACTCGAACTGGACCACGGTGTCCGAGGTGTCTCGGACGGTGCCGTCGTACTGTGCTTCGAGTTCGGTGAGTGCGTTGATGAGCCGGCGCTGCAGGTACCCGGACTTCGAGGTACGGACTGCGGTATCGACCAGTCCTTCGCGGCCACCCATCGCGTGGAAGAAGAACTCCTTGGGGTTCAGCCCCTCTCGGTAGGAGTGTTCGACGAAGCCGTGAGCCTCTGCTGAGAGGTCGCCCTCCTCGAAGTGGCTGAGCGTCCGGTTCTCGTAGCCGCGGTTGATGCGTTCGCCACGTACCGCCTGCTGGCCGACCAGGCCCGCCATCTGCGTGAGGTTCAGCATGGACCCACGCGCACCAGAGTCGGCCATGACGACCGCCGGATTCTCGTCGCCGAAGTGCTCCTCGGCGATTTCGCCGGCGCTGTCACGTGCCTGACCCAGTGCCTGCATAATCTTCATCTCGACGGTCTCGTCGACCGAGCGGCCCGGAAGCGGTTCGAGCTCGCCCTGCTGGTAGATCTCGATGAGCTCCTCGACGCGCTCTTTGGCTCCCTCGATGGCCTCGTCGACCTGCGACTGGGCCTCGGGCGGAATCGACTCGTCGTCGATACTGATCGAGAACCCGAAATGCATGATGGTTCGGATCGCGACCGAGGAAACCTCGTTGATGAAAATGCGCGCCCGTGTACGGGAGTAGCTCTTTGCGATTGTGTCGACGACCTCGCCACCGAACGCACCGACGGCGTTCTCATCGATCGTCCCCTGGAGGTGCTGCCCGTCCTCGATAACCACGTCGTCGCCGGCGTTCGACGTGAACTCGAGGTTCAGGTCGTCGGGCAACAGCTCCGAGAAAATCGAGCGTCCGGTCCAGTACTTCTCGCCGTCTTCGGTCCCGTCGGCTGCGGGCAGTTCGTCGATTCGGGTCGCACGCAACAGGTCGAGCGCCTGTGTCTCATTGAAGTGGGGATTCTGGTTCGTGAGGAGATACGTCGCGGTGACGTGGTCCTGGATTGCGCCCAGAATGTTCTCGCCAAAGCGCGGGCTGAGCAGTTGCTCTTGGACACGCATCAGCACGCGAGCCTCGGCGCGAGCCTCCTCGTTCTGGAGGGCGTGCATGTTCATCTCGTCCCCGTCAAAGTCGGCGTTGTACGGCGGACAGACCGTCGTGTTCAGCCGGAACGTCTTGTACGGCATCACCACGACCTCGTGGGCCATGATGGACATGCGGTGCAGTGACGGCTGTCGGTTGAAGATAACAATGTCGCCGTCGATGAGGTGCCGGGACACTTCCCAGCTGGGCTGGACCTTCTCTGCGAGTTCCTCGCAGTTCTTTTCGGTCACTTTCAGCCGACGGCCGTCAGCCCGACGGACGTAGTTTGCTCCCGGGTGTGTCTCGGGGCCGTTACGGACGTACCGGCGGGCGTCTTCGAGGTTGCGCTCGTTGACGTTCATCGTCTGGGTCATCTCGCTTGCGATACGGTCTGGAACGCCGACCTCGTTGAGACTGAGTGTCGGGTCCGGCGAGATAACAGTACGAGCAGAGAAGTTTACACGCTTCCCAGACAGCGAGCCACGGAACCGCCCCTCCTTGCCCTTGAGCCGCTGGGAGAGAGTCTTCAGGGGCCGGCCAGAGCGGTGTCGGGCCGGCGGTGTTCCCGAGATCTCGTTGTCCATGAACGTGGTGACGTGGTACTGTAGCAGTTCCCAGAGGTCCTCGATAATGAGCTGTGGCGCGCCGGCTTCGCGGTTCTCCATGAACCGCTGGTTGATGCGGATGATGTCGACCAGCTTGTGGGTGAGGTCGTCCTCAGAGCGCTGACCGTTGTCGAGCGTAATCGACGGCCGAGCCGTCACCGGCGGCACCGGCAGGACGGTCAGAATCATCCACTCGGGGCGCGACCGGTCAGGGTTGATGCCCAGCACGTCAAGGTCCTCGTCTGGAATAGCCTCGAACCAGTCCCGGATATCCGAGGGCATCAGCTTGTTCATGTCCTCCTCGGTCAGGTCCACGTCGAGTGCAGACTCGATTGCCTTCCGGTCGTCCTGGCGCGGTCGGAAGTCGCCGGAGAGGATTTCCTGAACGCGGCCGGCGTCGATGTCGGTCTCCTCTGCGAGCGCGGTCGGACTTACGCGTTCGTCGTCTTCTTCCTCGTCGGGCTCCATCGCCGCGGCGATACGAGCCGGATAATCCGACGCGAGCACCTGCTGGACCTCGTAGTAGGTCGTCGGCTTCTCGTGTTGGATATCGAACTGCGGTTCGCTACAGTGGGGACACCGGTCTTTTTTACGTGCCTGCCTGACGGCGGCTTTGGTCACGTCGTTAAGATCCTCGTCGAGGTTGCGTGCCCGGCCCAGGCGGTCATGGAACTCGTCTCTCTCGTCCTGGGTGAGCAGCAGTTGGGAACACTCCCGACAGGTGCCCCGCAGAAGACGACGGATGAGCTTCGAGAATCCGACGTGGATAACGGGCGCGGCAAGCTCGATATGGCCGAAGTGGCCGTTACAGGAGCCGCTGTGTTGCCCACAGGTCTTGCACTCAAGGCCGGGGTCGATGACACCCAGCCGCGGGTCCATCAGTCCCATGTCGATTGGGAAGCCGTCATCGTCGTACGTGTCGGCCGTGATGACTTTCGTTGCGCTCATCTCGCGGTACTCTTCGGGGTCCATCAGGCCGAAGTTTATCTGGCTGATTTCTTTTGGTGCGTGCTGACTCATGTTAGACTGCGTCCTCCAGTTCGACTCGCGGCGCGATGCCGAGTGCTTTCATTTCGTCGAGCAGCAGCTTGAACGCGTACGACATCTCGACCTCGTGTATTTCGGTCTCCTCGTCGCAGTTCGGGCAGTACACCCGGCGTTGCTCGACGTTCTCGACTGCGGTCATCCCGCAGTTGCCACAGACGTTGATGAACTCGCGGTCGGACTCATCGAGCAGACGCTCTTTGAGCGTCATGGCTGCGCCGTGCCCGATGAACACGTCCCGTTCCATCTCACCGATACGGAGACCACCCTCGCGGGCGCGTCCCTCGGTCGGCTGGCGCGTGAGCACCTGGACCGGCCCGCGTGAGCGGGCGTGAATCTTGTTCGACACCATGTGATACAGCTTCTGGTAGAAGATGGTGCCGACGAAGATCTCGGCCTCAATTTTCTCTCCGGTGATGCCGGAGTACATGATCTCCTTGCCGCTGGATTTGAAGCCGCGGTCCTCGAGCGCACCGCGGAGTTCGTCCTCGTCCTCGCCGGTGAACGGTGTCCCGTCGACGCGGCGGCCTTCGAGCGAGCCGACCTTGCCGCCGATCATCTCCAGAATGTGGCCCACGGTCATCCGCGATGGGAGTGCGTGGGGGTTCAGGATGAGGTCCGGAACGACCCCGTCCTGGGTGAACGGCATATCCTCCTGTGGCGCGATGTGGCCGACCACACCCTTCTGTCCGTGCCGGGAGGCGAACTTGTCGCCGAGCTCGGGAATCCGCTCGTCACGAACCGAGACCTTCGACAACTTCGAGCCGTCCTCGTTTTCCATCAGCGTCACCGTGTCGACGACGCCAGACTCACCCGAGCGCATCGTGACGCTCGTCTCTCGGCGCTTCTGCGGCGAGAGTCCGCCCATGTCGTCGGGCTCTTCGAGGAACCGTGGCGGCGACGTTTTCCCTAGCAGGACGGCGTTCTCGCCGACATCAGTTTCGGGATTGACGAGGCCGTCCTCATCGAGGTGTGTGTAGGCCTCTTCGCCGCGTGCACCACGGACCTCGTCGTCGGGAATCTCGAAGCGGTCTTCCTGACCGCCGGGGTAGCGCCGCTCCTCGCCCTCGTAGGTCCGGAAGAAATGCGACCGGGCGAGCGCGCGCTCGACAGAGCCCTTGTTCATTACAAGGGCGTCCTCGATATTGAACCCCTCGTAGCTCATCACGGCGACGACGAAGTTCTGGGCCGCCGGCCGGTCGTCGTATCCGATCTGTTCTGTCGTCTGGGTCTTGACCATCGACAGCTGCGGGTAATGCAGGAGATGCTGTCGTGTGTCCGGGCGGATGCGGTAGTTCGCCGCCGGGAGACCGAGCGACTGTTTGATCATCCCCGACCCCATGGTGATACGCGGTGAGGCGTTGTGTTCGGGGTATGGAATCATCCCTGCGCCGATACCGAACATCAGCTGTGGGTCGATTTCGAGGTGCGTGTGGTCGTCGGTAAGCTCCTCCTCGTCGACCCCGACGAGGATGTCCTCTTCCTCCTCGGCGTCAATGAACTCGACGTAGCCGCGTTCGACGAGTTCCTGGAAGTCGGTATCACCGGCTTTCAGTGCCTCGACCTCCGTCTCGGAGATGAGCGGCTCACCGTTCTCGACGACCAGAAGCGGCCGCCGGGCACGGCCGGCGTCGGCGTTGACGATGACCTCGCTGGTTCGTCCCTTGACCGAGACGTTGACCATATCGCTGACTTCGCCCCGGCGTCGAGCCTGTCGAATCTGTTCTGCGAGCTGTTCCGGGTCGGGGTGTGTGCCGACCAGACTGCCGTTAACGTATACTTTGGCTTCTCGTCCCTGACTCATGATTTTAGTCGTCCGCGGGGGCGTCGATGCCCTCGATGCCGGGGATGCCCTCGACGCCCATCCCAGCGAGTTCCTGTTTCAGCTCCTGTTCGTCCTCGACGTTCTGTGAGAGTTCCATCGCCTGTGCGAAGTTCTTGACCAGCCCACAGTTCGGTCCTTCCGGTGTCTCGGAGGGACAGATACGCCCCCACTGGGTGGCGTGGAGGTCTCGGGCCTCGAAGTGTGGCTGTGAGCGACTGAGCGGCGACCGTAGCCGGCGCAGGTGAGAGAGAACACCCATGTAGTCGGTCCGGTCGACCAACTGGGAGACGCCCGAGCGACCGCCGACCCAGTTCCCTGTCGCAATCGGGTGTTCGAGCCGTTCGGTCAGCACGTCCGAGCGGACCACCGTCGACACAGAGAGCTGACGGTTCCGCATGTTCGCGCGTTCGAGCTGGTATTTCACGTCTCGGGCCAGCTTGTTCAGGGCCGTCCGGAACAGGTCACGCATCAGGTCGCCCGATACCTTGAGGCGCTTGTTCGCGTAATGGTCCTTGTCGTCGGCTTCGCGCCGCTCGAGCGCCAGCTCGAAGCAGGCCTCGGCCATCCGACAGAGGTAGTAGGCCTTGTTGATGCGGACATCTTCTTCTTCGACGCCTTCCTCGTGGAGGTGGGGAAGCAGGTAGCGGTCGATGACGTAGTTTGCCCGCTTGAGCTGGTAGTTTTTGCCCTGGCCGGAGGCGACTCGCTTACCGAGTGCCTCGATTGCCTCCTCGGTCGTCTGGACCTCGGCGGCTTCCAGGTTCTCCAGCATGAACTTCACGATCTCGGGGTCGTCGCTGACCCGGTGGACGATTTCCTCGTCGGATTCCAGTCCGAGCGCGCGCACGAGGGTCACGAAGTTGACGCTGCCCGACACCGAGGGGAACGAGACTTCGAGTAGTCCATCACGCGTGCGCTCACAGAGCACAAGGGCGCGGTACCCACGGCGCTGGGAGAACGTCTTTGCGACCTCGATCTGGTCGCCGTATTTCGTGTCGGTCTCGGCAAGAATTTTGTTCGGGGCCAGATCCTCGCTTGTCATCAGGACGCGTTCGGAACCGTTGACGATGAAGTAGCCACCTGGGTCGGCGGGGTCTTCACCGATGTCGATGAGTTCCTCGCGCGTGAAGTCGGCGATGTTACACTTGTCTGAGCCGACCATGATCGGCATCCGGCCGATTTTCGTCTCGGTCTGGTCGACGACGACCTCTTCCTCTTCTTCGCCGCCTTTGATGACGGCCATCTCCATGAACACCGGGGCGGAGTAGGTGATGTTCCGGAGACGTGCCTCCTGTGGGTACAGGAGTTCCTCGCTGCCGTCCGCCTCGCGTACGCGCGGGGTGACTACACGGACGTCACCCAGTTCGACGTAGACCGGCTCCTCGCCTTCCTTGTCGCCGATGTCGGTGTCGATGGTCTCTTTCTCGTCGACAACCTGCTGCATCCCCCGGCTGAGAAAGTTGTTAAACGACCGGAAGTGGTGTTCGGCGAGCCGTTCTCGTGAAAAGTACTCTCGTGAAATTTCGCGTTTGTCCTCGATATCCATTATTTCACCACCAGTCGGTACACCACGGCTGTGTCCGTGGTTCGTGAGTCCCGTGTGATCTTGACGACATCGCCTACGGCCGCCTCGTCAGGCAGCGCAGGGTCTGTTCGCGTGATTTTCGGGAGGTCGGTTTTTTCGACGTTGTACTCCTGCATCACGTCCTCGAGTTCATCCTCGTCAAGGACGGTGTGATCCGGTACGAGTTTGTGGTTGCTTACATCTACCATGAGTGTGGCTTACGGGCGAAGAATCTGTTCGTAGATACTACAGTACGATATTTCTGCGAGGCATATAACGCTTATTAAATCGAGTCGGCGGGGCTATTGGTCCCTTGCGGAACCAATGGTGCTCAGGTAAATGGCAATTTGTAGCGTGGGATAAAATACCTTGCGAGGCGGCTCCGATTGGAAAGTCTTAATACTATTACCCGGATACGAGAAAATGCGTGCCCGGATGGTGTAGTGGCCCATCATACGACCCTGTCACGGTCGTGACGCGGGTTCAAATCCCGCTCCGGGCGCTTCTTCAAAATCAAACTGACAAGCGGCGCGTTTTATCGCGCCGCATCCCGATTTTGCTGTGTAACTAAGAGGGATTTGAACCACGCGACGAGTGAGCGTCAGCGAACGAAGTCGCCCGGGTTCAAATCCCGCTCCGGGCGTTTCTCCGATTTCACACGTCGCGGAGTTCCATCTCCGCGACCCACTCGTGAAGTCACTGTGCGATCGAGAGGGATTGGAACACAAGGAGTCGCACGCCCGGACTGGCCGAACGAAGTGAGGCCACAGCCCGGACCGTCTCTGCATGGGTTCAAATCCCGTTCCGGGCGTACCAATTTTCGTTTAGGTCCCACGTATAAGAGAGGGGTCGCTATATCTCACACCGCCGGTTTTGATAATCAGGGGTGTCTGGCGTGACGGTCCCGGACGCCGATCGGATTGCCGAGTACCTGCAGCTGAATGCGGACGCGGCCACACCCGAGGTGCTCGGCGCGACCGACACCGAACCCACCGTATGGGGTGACGTCGTGGGCGACGCCCTCGCGAGCAACGAGCCCCACCTGGCGCTCGAAACGCCTGACACCAGTGCGCCCGAAAAGGATTTTGGGGACGGAGACCCCATCCTCGAGGCGGACAAACCGGCCTCGACGACGTCCGAAGCTCCCGATACCGACGGTTCGGCGCTCGTCGACGCGCTGGAGTGGTTCCACCAACAGTTAGACCGCGACCTCCCCGACGAGTGCAACCACGACACGCCTCGGGATGAGGTGGCTGTATATTTGGTCGGTGGTCTGTCAGTTCGCATTGCGTAACCGGAGTTGGACGTCCTCGAGGCGGCCGCCGTCAACCTGGATAATCCGATAGGCGACCGAGTGCCGGAGAGTGTGAGGGGTGACGTCGTCGGAATCGCCGACACCGCCGCCGGCGACCTGGGGCCACACGTCGCCCTCGGTTGCGATCTTGAGTGTCGCCGGCGGGAGCGAACCTATCTGAATTCGGTCCGGGAGGTACACCGTTCCGGCGTCCAAGTTGAGATGGTCGAGTCAAGAGCGCACAGTTCACCCGAAGTCGTGACACCTCTCGAAAGGTGGATACACTATAGCACGTTGTATTGCCACGCTATCATAGGAATTATACCCCAGTTCATTCTATCCTGTTTCATGACTACCGATATCATTATTTTGACTGCGAACTCACTTCGGCACAGCTACCTTCGTCAGACGTTCGGCCTTGCGGACAATATTGAAGTGGTCAAGTCCTACTGCGAGTCGAAAAGTGGCTCCCTTCTTGAAGAGGCACGCAAAAACGGAGAGCAAGTACGCATAGACCATCTGGAACGGCGTGCTCGCTCCGAGCACGATTACTTTGCTCACTTCGTGAATACCACACCCGATCGGAGTAATCCAATCGAGATTCCATACGGTGATATTAATGAACAGCAGTACTACGAGGAAATAACGGATCTCGAACCTGACCTGCTTGTGGTCTACGGGAGTTCTATCATCCGAGATCCCCTACTAAGCGAGTACGATGGTAGAATTCTCAATGTTCACCTCGGTCTATCTCCGTATTACCGGGGTACAGGGACAAATTTCTGGCCGTTAGTGAACGGTGAACCCGAGTACGTCGGTGCGACATTCATGTATATTGATGAGGGTGTTGATACCGGTGAAATTATCCATCAGCTTCGTGCCCGTGTCCATCCGTATGATGGACCCCATGACATAGGAAACCGACTCATAGCGGATGTAGGACAGGTTTATCCAGAAATCGTCCGACGCTTTGACGATCTTCACCACGTATCACAGATCGACGAACCGAACAACGATCACTATTATAAATCAAGCGACTATAATCCAGACGCAACAGCGCAACTGTATGAGAACTTCGCGGATGGGATGGTCGAGGAGTACCTTCAGAGCGAGGAGGAGCGAGTCGCCGAGGTACCAATCGTGAAACATCCAGTCATCGACGAGGAAAAACCGCTGACGCATTCCGATGTGTGATAATGAAGGCGGTTATGTATCACTACGTCCGGGATGGGGTAGATCGCCTGCCGAACTACTATTATCTTGATATCACCGATTTCCGCAAACAGTTGGATTACTTTGATCAGGAATTCGGATTCGTTGAGCGTGAGTCGTTTCTCGCGTATCTTCGCGGGGTGCGTTCAACTCCTCCATCAGGAGTCATACTCACGTTCGACGACGGGCTCCGGGATCATTACGAGTTTGTTTTCGCCGAATTACAGAAACGGGATCTCTGGGGTATATTCTATGTGCCGACGGGCCCCTATCAGACCGAAACCCTGTTGGATGTCCATAAGACTCATATTCTTCTCGGGGAGGTTTCAGGGTCGGAACTCCTTGCAGAAACGCATGAGATTATTGAGGAAAAAATGATTCCACACCGCCGACGCGAGGAATATAAAACGAAGACGTACAAGACACACGACGACATCAAAGCGACAAAAGAAGTTAAACGGATACTGAACTATTACGTATCTGATGAGTTCCAGACAGAGGTTCTGGACCGGCTCGCAGCACGTATTGGCCACGAACCGGTGGATGTCTCTGATTACTACGTCCGGCCTGAGGAGTTGCGCGAAATGTATCAAAATGGGATGACGATTGGTGCACATACAGTCAACCATCCTGTGCTCTCGAAACTTGATAAGAGAGAACAAGAACTCCAAATTCACGATAGTTTCGCCCATCTGGATGATATCCTCGGTGACATGACCCTTAGAACATTTTGTTATCCCTACGGAAACGATGCGACCTACAATGAAATAACGGTTGAATTACTCAATTCATGCGAATGCGAATGGTGCTTTAAAGTCGAGTCGGCAGATATAACGGATGAAGATATCGGATCACGCCCACAGGCTCTTCCCCGATACGACTGTAACGAATTTCCCTATGGCGAGGCAAGCGGCTCGATAGGAACTAATTCAAAGTGATGATTACAATTGTTCGAGCCCTGTAGTTTGATACAGATAGTTTGCTGAGTATACTTATCACGTCAGACAAAATCGCACACATGCTCCTCGTCGATGGGTGCGTTCGGGTTCAGGACGTCAAACCCGTCACAGTAGCACGGCCAGCACAGAAGGCCGGCTTCGGCCTCAAGCCGACTCCCGGTGCATGAGCAGTCACCGGGGCGACCGTCAAAGTCGGTTAGTTCGGCGTCGGTTCTTTCTTGGGTAGTGATTTCGTAGGCAGACATGGTCTTTCGCTCCAAGAAAGGCCGGTTTGGGTGTCTCCAGTACTCGGACGTTTCAACACGCCCCGAGGGGACCGTCTTTTCTTGTTGTTACCTTAGACAGCATGAAAATTAAAACTATCGAAGAGGGTATCTATTGGTCGGTATTTGGTTTTTATCCCTTAGAAGGCATAAATTTTAGGGAATTAACGCCGTAGTAGACACTGATGCCTGAATCCAGTAACAAAGGCGGGCGAAAGCCCAGGGTAACCGACGAGAACCTACTCGACGTGTTTCGGACGACGTCTGATCCCGTCCTCTCGACGGCGGAAGTCGCCGACGCCGTCCCTATCAAGCGCCGAGGGACGCTTAACCGGCTCCAGGCGCTTGAAGAGTACAGCGAGCTGGAGAGTAAGCGAATAGGCGGACGTAACACGGTATGGTGGCTCGTTGACGAGGCAGACGTATCGAACACCGAGGGTTGAGCCACGGCAACTAACGAACCCGGACCAATCGACGGAGAGGGTGACACGCCCGCCCGACAAGCTGAAGCGTGACGCCGTCCCGAACGTTAACCAACACCGGCAGGTGTGACACCGCGACTGTTGGTTAATACTCTCAGCCGCCGTGGTTACAAATCCTCCTCGGTATTCGGATGCATACTGCCGTAGTCGAGGGCCATGTGGGCTTTTTTCGTAACTTCTCTCCCTCCTCAAGCTTTGCCCTGAGCGAATCGAGCGGCACACAATCTTCAAGCGACAGGAAATTGAATTGTATCCCCCATGGAGCGGTGCATATACTCCGTGATCCTCGGCGTATTCTCGAATGACGTCGTTCACGATTAGCTCACCAAGAATATTTGTCACGTCTTCGCGCTCGCTCTCGGCGCGTATCATGTGGTATACGGCCGCGAACAAGGCACCGTGTACGATATCGAACTCGTCGACGCCCCACTCGTTTGAGGACACTCGGGGGCCCATACGAAAGATATCCCTGAACTACCAGTCCGCTGCATATATAAACAAGCCACTCGTCCAGATTGTAACTTGGTCTCACATACCATTTGTTTCTGAGTGAGAGACCTATGACGATAATTTTTTACCTATTGGTTTAGTTTATCCCATTAGTATGTCCAGAAACTCTGACGGAGATAACTTGAATAGCACACGACGTCGGCGCCTTCTTGCCGCCCTGGGTGGAAGCGCCAGCGTTGGGCTGGCTGGCTGTTCCGCTATCTTTGGCGGAGACGACGGTGACGACGGAGAAGATGGCGAAGATGGTGAAGACGGCAGTGACGGCAGTGACGGTGAAGACGGCAGTGACGGTGAAGACGGCAGTGACGGTGAAGACGGCGGCGATGGCGAAGACGGTGAGGACGGCGAAGACGGTGAGGACGGCGAAGACGGCGAGAGCGAGATGACCAACGCCGATAAGGCACAGGCTGCCTGGGAGACCATCTCCACCAACCCCGCTCCCGAAGACCAGGACCTCCGAAACGAGGCCTACGTCGAGATCGAGGAAGCGGTCCGTGACGACATGGTGATGATCAACTTCGGACACGATGTCGGCGAAACCTTCTGGCGCCAGGAGGTCGACTGGGAGCGCAGAGGCGCGCTCGGTAACTCCTACCACCAGCACAAAACGACGAGCGTGGAGGGCTCCGACAGGCTGCAGCTGCGCAACGCAACCAACAGTTCTCTCGATCCGGTCGAGTCCGACGACACGGCCTCGGCGACTGTCATCCACAAGTGCTACGACAAGTTGGTCCACTATCCTCGGGGTGTTCCGGAAATCGAGAACCAGGTTCTCGACTCGTTCGAGCTCTCCGATGACGGCCTGACGTACACGTTCAACCTGAAAGAGGGTGTCCAGTTCCACAACGGTGAGGAGCTCACCGCGAACGATGTCTACTACTCGATTCGCCGCCTCGCAGAGGCAGAACAGAGCGTTCGCGCAGAGTTCGTCTTCGAGGCACCGAACGGCATCGGAATGGTCCACGAGACCGACGACGAAGGGAACGTCGTCCCTGACTCGCTGGGCCTCGAAGTCGTCGACGACTATACGCTCGAGCTGACGACCGAGAACCCCAACCCCGCAGTGCTCGATGTCCTGACCTACCAGGCGTTCGGTATCCTGCCCGAGGGCCTCGTCGGTGACATCGAGGGCTACGACGGCGAAATCGACGTCGAGACTCTCCGAACCCAGGAGAGCTTCGGAACAGGTCCGTGGCAGCTCGAATCCTGGTCACAGAACGAGGAGATGCTGCTGAGCCGCTTCGACGACTATCACGGCACGCCCGCCGAGCAGGAGGAGATTATCTACCGTATCGTCGAGGACAGCGAAGCACGGTACACGCTGCAGATCGAGGGTAACCTCGACATCTTCAGCGTGCCGACCTCCTACTACAACCGTGACAACTATACCGTTGAGGAGACCGATGACCGCGGCCGCGGTGTTGGTACGTACACGCTCGAAGGCACCGAGCTGGGCTACCAGCGTCTAACCGACCTGGTCACCAGGTACTTCGGGTTCAACGTCGCGAATACCGAGCGGCCGGTTCGCCAGGCGGTCGCGTACGTCCTGGGTCAGAACGAACTGGTCGAAGAAGTCTTCGAGGGTCGACAGACGCCAGCGTTCAGCTTCACTCCGCCGGCAATCTGGCCGACCGGACAGGATGGCTACGACCAGTGGGTCAGTGAGTGGCAGTACGGAACCGAAGACGAGCCAGGTGCGAGTAACGTCCAGGCGGCACGGGACCTGCTCGACGAAAACGGTATCGAGGAGACCGAACTCACGGTCACCACCTACCAGAGCCCGACCTACCAGAACGCGGCAACGCTCATCCGCGACAAGCTCGCGGGAACGAATCTTAACTTCTCGCTCGAGGAAGCCGCGTTCTCCGACCTCATCCAGCGCGGGTACGACGGTGACCTTCAGATGTACTCTCTCGGATGGGCCTGGAGTTGGGAGAGCGTCGCATACGGTCACTTCGGCTTCGAGCCGAAAAACACCGATACCTCCGGCATGCCCGAGGACAACAACGGCTACTACCTCGACTGGCACACCAACCTCTCGGAGAACCAGTAACGACGCCCAGCTAGCACAGCCACACCGTTATCGAACCAGTATCTAGCCGCCGTGCGTGTTTTGATCCCTCAGACAATGAACCAGCAACGACAACAGTGCCACGTACAGCCCAGTAGAGCCACCGACCGATGTCACGGCGGACAAACATCTGTGTCGGATGTCGCGCGTCCGCTCCTGAGCGGGGAAAAAAGGATATATATTATAGAAGCGTTCAACTCTGGACATATGATCCGAGAGCCACAAAATCAGCGGTACTTCCGAGATGACACGTTCGTCGGTGATAGACGATGAGTCGGTGGCAGTATGTCATAAAGCGACTGGCGATGTCGGTCCCGGTCGTGTTCTCGGTCATCACGTTCCTCTTTCTCGTCCTTCGGCTGGGGCCGCTGGACCCAGTCGCTGCACGGCTCGGACAACAGGCACAGGGGGCAAACGTCCAACGATTGCGCGAAGAACTCGGCCTCGACGAGCCACTGTGGGTGCAGTTCCAGGACTACCTAGTCGAAACAATCACATTTTCCGGAGAGTCCTGGGTCGTTCGAAACGGCGCTGATGTCCGAGGCATGCTTCTGGAAGTCGCGGGACCGACAATCTGGCTGGGTGTCTGGGCTATTGTCCTCCCACTGTTCATCGGGCTGCCGCTTGGCTTCTATGCCGGCCTGAACCCCAACACGCCCAGTGATATCATCGCAAACGTCTCAGGGATTATTTGGCGGTCGATGCCGAACTTCTGGCTCGCCGTGCTGGCACTTGGCTTCCTTCGGTCGACAAACGGCGGGGGCGGGCCTTTCGGGTTCAATTGGTATACGACGGGCCCACAGACCCAAAGTGCCGTTGGAACGCCGGATCTCAATTTCGCCACAATCGGCGATGTCTTTGGCGTCCCAATGCTTACCGGAGTGGACTGGTCGGCATTCTTCGTCGACGCGAAGCTGATTTTGCCGGCGGCGCTGATTCTCGGGTCCTCGTCGATGGCCGCGGAGTTGCGCCTCGGACGGACGGCCGTTCTGGAAAATATCAATTCGAACTACGTCGAGACGGCAAAAGCAAAAGGGTTGAAGGGCCGGAAAATCGTCTGGAAACACGTCTTCCGCAACGCGTTGATTCCACTTGTCCCGATTATAACGAGTGAGGCCTTCATCCTCATCGGTGGGTCCGTGATTATGGAGCAGATCTTCAACATCAACGGACTCGGGCGGATGTACTTCCGTTCGATACAGACGGCCGATGTGCCACTCGCCGGTGCTATCGTGTTCCTGTTCACCGTGATAATAATATCACTGAATATCGTTCAGGACATTCTGTACACAATAATCGACCCGCGGGTAGGGTACGACCAATGACCGAGACACAACCCAACAGTTCCATGAGCGACACTGCGATACGAACGGACGGAGGTACTGAGACGGAAGAATCGTTCCGGCAACGACTCCGGAGCAACCCCCGCCCAGCAGCACTCTGGACGGCGGTGTTGCTGTTGCTCATACTGCCGGAGTTCTCGCGGTTTATCGACTGGGCGCTCACCCTCGGTGGCGGTGTCAAGTTCGTCCTCGATGGCTTCATTGCGGCGCCTGCCTGGGTTGGGTCAAATTTCGAAGAGTCCCTTGGATTCCTCGTCGGGTCGGTCGCCTCGGACGTTACTGCGTTGCTACTGTTGTTCGTCCTCGCGACGCTTCTTCGAGGGTATCTTCCATTGCACCCAGATTCCAAGCTCGGCCTGGAGTTGAGTCGGAGCCGTCGTATCTGGTTCGAACGGAGCTTCCTGACCGCGGTATTTGCAGCCGTCACAGCTGTCCTCGTATTTACGCCGCTCGGAGCGGCGTTGCGAAACGAGGCCGGCTTCTACGTCGGAACCCTCGATTCCCTTTCGGAGATCCAGACACTCATCAGTAGGGAGACGATTCCGAACCACGGCTATCAGACAGCAGACGGGAGCTGGGAGGGGACGTTCCTCGGGCTCTCACCCCGGTATGCATGGCTCACCCGGTTCCTCGTCGTGTGGGTCTATGCGGCAATCTTTATCGCGTGGCTCTGGCGGGGCTACAACGTATTCAGAGAACACTACCGGTCGATGGACTGGACGCCGCGCGACGACGTTGTCGACAACCTCCGCAACCACAATTGGGGAATCTTCGGTCTTGCTATCGTCCTCGGATTCATCGTGCTCGCGTTGTTTGCACCGACAATAGCAACGTATCCGATTCAGGAGAACATATACGAGCCGTACTCGGGCGATTCCGAGTTCAAGTATTTCGATGAAGAAGCCGGAGAAGTCCAGACCGCACTCCACGGTGACGCAAACCTCGACAGTAGGTCACAAGGAGAAGGGTCCGGTACCGTCAGTATCAACGAGTACGACGATTACGACCGGTATGCGCCACTTGGGACGACAACGAAGGGGAAAGATATGATGACATATATCGCGTACGGGGCACAGACCTCGCTGACGATTGGACTGGTCGCGATACTCCTCGCAGTGTTCATGGCGCTGTTGCTATCGCTTGCCAGCGCGTACTACGGCGGGATAGTCGACTTAGTGACGATTATCGCGACTGACTCGATAATATCCATTCCGATATTCGTCCTGGTGTTAATGATGTCTGTCGTGTTCAGCCAGGGGGACGTCTGGATTGCGGAACCGATGGACGGTGGATTCCTGCTCGCGCTCATATACGCGTTCGCGTACATGCCCAGCATGTGGCGGTCGATTCGTGGCCCCTCACTGCAGGTCGCAGAGGAGGAGTGGGTCGACGCCGCAAAGAGCTACGGGCAGACGCCGCTTGCTATCATGCGCAAGCACATGGCACCGTACGTCCTGAGCTACCTCATCATCTACAGTTCACTCCTGATTGGCGGAATCATCATCATCACCTCAGCGCTCGCATTCCTCGGATACGGCGTCACAGCGCCGACTCCCGAATGGGGTCGACTCATCTCTAACGGCCGCCAGGCGGTGGCGACAGAATCGTGGCACGTGTCAACCGTCTCTGGTGTGATGATAGCTATTGTCGTCACCGGCTTCAACGCCCTTGGTGACGGCATCCGAGACGCAATCGACCCACAGGCTGAGGCGAACAGCGGCAACGCCGGAGGTGGTGCCTGATGTCAGTCGAAGGCACCACACGGAATCAGAACGCGGACGAGACACCACTGATAGATGTTCGGAACCTCCAGACCGCGTTCTTCACAGACAAAGAGACAATTCGGGCGGTCGACGGAATCTCGATGGATATCGACTCCGGAGAAACCGTCGGTATTGTCGGCGAGAGTGGTTCCGGAAAGAGTGTCACCGCACGGTCGATAATGGGACTCGTCGAACAGCCTGGACGGGTACTCAGAGGGAGCAGTGTTCGGTTCCACCAGTTAGAAGCAGTCAAAGATTACGCTGAGACGTTCTCGAAACACACCGTCGACGTGACCGAGCTTCGAAGCGAACACAATCCCGGGGAGTTGCTCGACAAGATACCGTCAGAGGTGACCGCGGAGACGTTCGGGCGCGAGCAGCGAGGCGATGTGACACTCACGGATATTCTCGCCGCCGGCTACGGCGACGAGTTAGATATCACGAACAAGAACGACTGTGTGTTCATCACAGAACGGGCGGGAGACTCGCCAGAAGATATCACTGCAGGGTTCATCGAGGTTACGCGCCTCGATGGCGAGCGGCAGCGACAGATGCGCGGTGGTCGAATTGCCATGGTGTTCCAGGACCCCCTAACGAGCCTGAATCCGGTGTTCACCGTCGGCAACCAAATAAAAGAAGCCCTAAACCTGCACCGTGGTCTCAGCGGTGAGGAGGCGACCCGCGAAGCAGTCGAGTTGCTCGAAGCCGTCGGCATTCCGGACGCTGGCCGGCGTGTCAACGAGTATCCCCACCAGTTCTCTGGCGGGATGCGCCAGCGTGCGGTTATTGCGATGGCGCTTGCCTGTGAGCCGGAGTTGCTCATCTGTGACGAGCCGACGACTGCACTCGATGTGACAATCCAAGCCCAGATTCTGGAGCTCCTCGCAGAGATTCAGGAGGAGCGTGACATCGGCATCATGTTTATCACCCACGACATGGGTGTCATCGCCGAAGTCTCGGACAAGGTGAACGTGATGTACGCGGGCGAAGTTATCGAACAGGCCGACGTCTACTCGCTGTTCGAGAGCCCCAAACACCCCTACACAAGGGGGCTCCTCCGGTCGATTCCAGGGACACAGTCGGGAGAGCGACTTGAGACCATCGAAGGGAACGTTCCGACACCGACCGAGGCGGCCTCGGATTGTCGATTCGCGCCGCGGTGTCCGAAAGCGTTCGACGCTTGCGAGGTGGTCCACCCGTCTCACGTCGGGGTGGGCGAGAAGAGCAACGAGCATACGGCTGCGTGTCTGTTGTACCCAGAGGAGATACCGGAGACGCGACGGGTCGAGATACATAGAGGCGGTGACGGACGAGGTGATAGCAAATGAGCCAACAACTTGCATCCAGCGATAGTGCGACGAGAGAACGACAGGAGAAGCTGGTCGAGGTCAGAGAGCTGAAGACGTATTACGGCGATTCGGGGATGTTCGGTGGGCCACCGGTCAAGGCAGTCGACGGTGTCTCGTTCAACGTCTTCCGTGGCGAGACACTCGGCCTGGTCGGTGAGTCAGGCTGTGGGAAGACGACGCTCGGGCGCACGCTGCTCCAGCTCGAAGACGCGACCGGGGGCGAAGTCCGCTACGAGGGGACAGATATTACCGAGCTGAATTCGGACCAGCTCTACGAGTGGCGTCGAAACGCACAAATGGTGTTCCAGGACCCCGATTCAAGCCTCAACGATCGGATGACAGTCGGCGAAATCGTCCGCGAGCCCCTCGACGTCTACGAGTGGGAGACGCCGGCCGACCGCCGGGACCGCGTCAGAGAGCTACTGGAGACGGTTGGCCTCCGGCCGGAACACTACTTCCGGTATCCACACCAGTTCTCGGGCGGCCAGCGTCAGCGTATCGGCATTGCCCGGACGCTTGCGTTGGAGCCGGATTTCATGGTACTCGACGAGCCTGTCAGCGCACTCGACGTGTCGGTCCAGGCAGAGGTAATCAATCTCCTTGAAGACCTTCAGGAGGAGTTCGGCCTGACGTATCTGATTATTGCTCACGACCTCTCGGTGGTGCGTCACATCTGTGACCGCGTCGCCGTCATGTACCTGGGGAATATCATGGAAATCGGGCCGACAGAAGAGCTGTTCACCGACCCGGCCAACCCGTACACACATTCACTCCTGTCAGCGATTCCAGAGCCGGACCCCACGGATACGACCGAGCGAATTACGTTGTACGGCACGCCCCCAAACCCGCGGTATCCGCCGTCGGGCTGTCCGTTCAGCACGCGTTGTCCGGCACGGATTCGTCCTCCGGAGTTCGAGCATCTCGACGACGAGATTTGGAAGGGTATCAATACACTCCGGGATGTGTTGTTGGAACGAAAACGGGCCGATCGGTCGATACGAGAGCGCATCCGCGAGCGTCTGGGTCGACAGACGCGGTTCGCAACCGTCGAAGAGACGTACGAAGAGCTATTCGGCCATCTTCAGATACCCCCCGAAGCCGAGTCAAGCATCAATCAGATAGTTGAACACGCCTCGAACAACGACGAGGAGGCGGCACTAGACGTACTCACCGACGAGTTCGGCGGCGTCTGTGAGTCCGAACAGCCAGAGTATCACACAGTCAGCGAAACCGGGCGAGAGAGCTTCTGTCACCGCCACGGCGACGACCACCGCCGCCCGGCACAGGTGCTCGAAGAGCGCTACTAACATGGACAACGTCCGGAATCGGGCAGTCGAGCTCGCACGAGCGTGGGTCGACGCGGTTGGCTACGCACTGGTTATGACTGTCCTCTCCGGGCTGGTCGCAGTTATCGCGGGGATTGGAACCGGCGGAGGATTCGTCCGCGGGAAGATTCTGTTGTTCGTCATCGGATGGTTGTTGATGACGGCTGGAACGCTAAAGCTGTGGCCGTCCTCCCCACGGTCGTCCGATCTCCCCTCACGGAACGTACTCGGCATCTCAATCGGATCCGACAACGACGATAAGAACTCGAACGACCGCGAGGGAAACACCAAACAGCTCCGTGAGAGCATGCAGGACGCCGAGGCGAGTGGCGAGGACCTACGCCCACTCTCGGCCGAGAAAAAGAGTCGTGTCGAGCGAATCGCCAGCGCTGTGCCGCCGAACAGGTGGGTCCGTGACCCCCGGCCCGAAAATCGACTAACCGACGGCAGCAAACTATTTTTGGCGAGTCTGTTCGTCTTCGGGCTCTCGTATGTGATGGAGCGGTACTTCGGGGTCGTATAGGGAGTAATCTCAAGAGTTATGCGGCTCCGTCTCCCGAGTATGCCATATGCCAGCTGACAATCCCGAGGACGGTAACGGCGGGGGCGAGGCGTCGTCTCCCGTCGATACCGAGGACCCACACGTGGGCGAGACAGGCGCCGACAGCGACGACCTCCAGAAAGCGCGCATCGAGAGCCGGGGGGACACCCACAGTGAGGCGTGGGAGCGAACGATAGAAGATATGCAAGCACTCGCGGATGGTCGTAGAGAGGACGGCTGGGAGGCCCATACGGTCATTGCCGCACACACAGACGCCGTAACAGCAGAACAGGGCGAATACAATCACTGTGGACTCAGCCACGTCATCCCGGACAACCATACCGACGTCCTCAACGAGGTTTACGACGAGTCCGAGTTCACTGAATTTCTCGTCTACGGCCAGCCCGTCGAGACGTTCATGTTCCTCGTTACGGAGTTCATCGACCCGGAGCGCGAGCGGACTATCTTCGTCGCCGGCTCGTACGACCCGGTTCGAGGTGCCAACCTTCCGGAGTACGGCGAGGAACACGGCGTTCTCACCTCGTATTTCAGAACTATCGATGGGACGATACTCGGGTCGTTCGACCACGAGCGCTGGGAGCCTCTGGTCGGCCAGGCTCCAGACGAACAGTAGCTAGCCGACAAGCGGCGTCTCTGCCCTGTAGACAATTTCCATCGGCAGGCCCTTCGAGTCGGTGGGTGGCTCTGGCGGGAGCGACCAGAGCGAACCCGGTCCCGGCTGGGCAGTGTACGCCAACACGACCGCATCGAGCACGTCGTCGACCGCGACATCTTCGCCCCCAGTCTCCTCGGCAACTCCCTGGACGACCGGCGGCGCGTCGGTATCGAATCCAGCGAGAGCACGCATCCGCTCGGCGTAGCCCGCGGCACTCTTTTTCGAGTGCGAGAGCGGTTCGCCGGCAAACGCCCGAAAGCAAACCTCAGGATGGGACTCGCGTATCGCCATCCGTGCCTCCGGGACGTTCTGGACGAGGTCGTCGACAGACGCAATCGAGTCACTTAGTGCGAAGGCTTGCTTCGACAGGCCCGAGCCAGTCTTGCGCTCGTGGACCCGTTTCGCGGCCGGATACCGGCGTTTCCGTGTCGCCTCTCGTACGGGCGGTGTGAACACAGATGGGGCGCGGGAGCCGATGACATCCCTGGCGAGTGAGTCACACTGGCGGCCATCGCCTCCCTTCTCGATGAGGCCGATTGGCACGTCGATGAGGATGCGCTCGGCGGTATCTTCGTATCTGTACCAGAGGTCACCAATCTCGTCGAAGACAGCTGTCCGGTTGTAGCCCTGCTGGTCGAAGACGACCGCAAGCCACGACCCACTGCTCCAATCGACGCCGACGTACATTCAATTATGTATCAGTCGTCGGCGAGTAAAAACCTCGCGCACGGCGGGAGTATCTAGAACAGGCCAGTAAGAACGTCGTTGAGCGCAATAAGAGTGCCACCGGCAAGGAGTGCTGCGAGCACCCAGAGCACGCTGATGGTCGCCAGTTCCGAGGTAAAGTCCCGAGAGCTGTTGTTCTCGCTCGGTTCACCTGCCTGCTGTTCTTTGAGGCTCATCATCGAATCTAGCGAAATGAGTTATTTGAACGTTCCTATCCGTGTTACGTCTGGTGTTTGGTATCATAAACCGAAGTGTTCGCCAGAGAAATCCGACTGTCTTTCTGGGTGCCAGTCAAGATACCCAAACATGTTTTGTCTGAGGATCCTGAGTCCACGCTATGTTCGAATATCACATTGTTCTGCTCGTCCTGCTGGGAGGGACAACCCTTCTGTCGACGGTTCTCTCAGTGGCAAACGTTAGACACGGGGCCAGAGAGATGCGTCGCAACGCCGACTGGCTCGACGAGTTCCTCGACATCGATGGCCCGAGCGAGATTATCGACTACCAGCGCGCCGCGACCGGCCTCGGGCTGATTCAGTCCTGGGTCGGTCTCGCGTTGCTGCTCGGTGCACTCTACACCGGAGTCGTAACCGACGCTGTCGAGTTCCTCGATGGCACTGGGCTCCCAACAGTTGCACAGGGTGTCATCTTCTTTTTCGGGCTGTTTGTCGCCCAGCGAACGCTCAGCGTTCCGTTCGACCTCTACAGTACGTTCGTAATCGACGAGCAGTTCGAGTTCAACGAGACATCGCCCCGGCTATGGCTGCGGGACCTCGTCGTTGGTGTGCTCGTCAGCGGTGTCATCCTCGGTGTGGTGGCGGGCGCATTGCTCGTGTTGATAGAGACATTCGAGACGGCGCTGTGGGTTGTCAGCGGCTGGGTTCTCATCGTCGGGTTCATGCTGTTCATGCAAGTGCTGTACCCACGGGTGATTGCGCCGCTTTTCAACGACTTCGAACCAATCGAGAAAGGGGACCTCCGCGACCGGGTTGAGGCTGTGTTCGACCGGGCGGGGTTCGAGGCCGAAGAGATATACACGATGGACGCGAGTCGGCGCTCTAGCAGACTCAACGCCTACTTCATCGGCTTTGGCCGCGCAAAGCGAGTCGTCCTCTTCGACACCCTAGTCGAGAAGCTGGACGGGCCAGAGGTCGAGGGCGTTCTCGCACACGAACTCGCTCACTGGAAGCGCAACCACGTCTGGAAGCGTACTGGCGCGACCGCACTCCAGCTCGGAGTCGTCCTCGCGGCAGTTGGATATCTCCTCTCGACAGAGTGGCTGTACGAGCTCTTTGAGTTGCCGGAGGTAAGTTACGCCGGCCTGTTCGTCGCTGTATTGTTCGTGATGCCGCTTCTCGAACTCACCGCACCGATAGTGAACAAGCTCTCGCTGGCACACGAACGCGAGGCTGACAGCTTTGCCGTCGACGTGATGGGTGAGGGCGAGCCGATGGTCGGTGCGCTCTCGAATCTCGCGGGCGAGAATCTCTCGAACCCCTTCCCACATCCCTGGTACGCCGCGTTCAACCACCAGCATCCGCCGATTCCCGAGCGTATCCGGCTCATCCAGGAAGAAGCCGACGAGGCTGCCGAGGGGGAGACGACCTCCGTCTGAGGGTGTAAGAGTTAACAACGTCGGGCATGTAGGGGAGGATATGAGCACAACTGAGGAGCCGACACAGGGAACCAGCATCTCCGTGACCGAGCAGGCAGCCGAGGAGGCGATAGCGCTTCTTGAGGGCGAGAACATGGACACCGACATCGCCGGCCTCCGGCTCTACGTCCAGCAGGGTGGCTGTGCTGGCCTCTCGTACGGAATGCGTTTCGACGACGAGCCCGAGGAGGACGACACCATCTTCGAACACCACAGCCTCCGCGTGTTCGTCGACCCAGCGAGTATGAACTACATCGAAGGCTCCGTGCTCGACTACGAGGGCGGACTCCAGGGCGAAGGGTTCCACGTCGAGAATCCCAACGTCGTCAGCGAATGTGGCTGTGGCGAGAGCTTCCGCACCTGATTACTCGCCGAGTTCGAACGCGATTTCGACTTCTGCCTGATACTCCCTGTTCTCGACGGACCCGACTTCGACGCCAAGTTCATCTACTTCGACCCAGTGGACGTTCTCCAGTGTTGTCTCTGCTCGCTCGATTGCGTCGTCGACCGCGTCCTCGAATGACTCCTCGCTCGTGCCGATAAGGTCAATTTTCTTGAACACCATTGCGTCTCGCTGATACTCCCGGCTCCGTAATAAACGTATGTCACACCCTCACTCGACGAAGCCGTCCTCGAGTGCGGCCGCCACGCGGTCACGAAGTGACCACGACTGGATACGGGCAGCGATTGCGTCGATGTCGCCGTCGAGTTGTCTGTCACCGGAAAGCGGGTCGACGGCGTCGCGGATGGCCTCGTAGAGAGCAGCGGTCCCAAGGCCGTGGGAAAGCGAGTCGTCGACGTACTCGGCGGCCTCTGCTCCACAGAGGAGTTCGATTGCGACCACGCGCCGGGCCTGGTCGAGGACTTCACCAAGCCCCAGTACGCTGGTCGCACTCATGCTGACGTGGTCTTCTTGACCGCCGCTGACGGGGACGTTGTCGACGCCGGGCGACCCGTGGGCGCGACAGTCACTGACCAGCGATGCCGCGGTGTACTGAGCGATCATCAGCCCAGACTCGACGCCGCTTTCGGTCGCCAGAAACGGCGTGAGATGAGATTCCTGGACGTTGGGATTCAGGAGCCTGTCGACTCGGCGCTCACTCATCGCCGCGAGGTCCGTGACCGCGTTTGTGACGTAGTCGAGGCGGTGGGCAAGCGGTGCACCGTGGAAGTTCCCGCCCGAGACGACGGCCGCAGACTCTGTCTGGCTCGCCCGTGGTTCGACAGTGTCGGCGTCGAAGATGAGTGGGTTGTCCGTCGCGCTGTTGAGTTCGGTTTCGACAGCCTCCCGAAGGTGGGCGACTGCGTCACGAACTGCGCCGTGGACCTGCGGAAGACACCGCAACGAGTAGGCGTCCTGGACACGGTCGCAGTTGCGGTGTGATTCGACGATTTCGGAGTCGGCGGTGAGCCTGCGGACATTCGTCGCACTCACGCGGTGTCCGGGGTGTGGGCGTACGTCCGCGATTGCCTCACTGCTCGTGACGGTTGTCCCCATCCCAACCTCTGTCGTCAGCGCACCGGCCGCGTCCGCAGCGTCGAGCAGGCCTTCGGCGTCGACGACCGCCAGCGCGGCTAGCCCGGCGGTGAGCTGTGTGCCGTTGATGAGCGCCAGTCCCTCCTTTGGCGCAAGCGAGAGTGGTTCGAGGCCAGCCTGCTCAAGTGCCGTTTCTCCCGACAACCGCTCGCCGTCGATAGTCGCCTCGCCCTCGCCAATGAGCACCAGCGCGAGGTGAGCCAGCGGCGCGAGGTCGCCGCTCGCTCCGAGGCTCCCGTAGGTCCGGACCACTGGGTGGACGCCGTGGTTGAGCATGCCTGCGAGCGTCTCGACGACGGTTTCGCGAACCCCAGAGTACCCAAGCGAGAGGGCGTGTAGACGGGTCAAGAGCAGTGCACGGACCTCCTCGCGGCCGAGTTCCTCGCCCTGGCCGGAGGCGTGGCTCCTGAGGAGGTTGTGCTGGAGGTCCTCTAAGTCCTCGCGGGGAATCCGCTCGGTGACGAGTTCGCCAAAGCCGGTGTTGATGCCGTAGACCGCGTCGTCTCCCTCGATGACCGACGCTACTCGCTCGCGGGAGGCACGGACCTGCTCGCGTACTGGCTCGGAAATCGCGACTGTGGCGTCGTCTCTGGCGACTGCCGCGACATCTTCGGGGGTCAGCTCTTCCCCGACCTGGACGGTCATGGCTTGTCACCCCCCGCAGTGACGACAGGTTCACCGTCTTTCACCACGGTCTCGACACGATTGGTCCCCGCGTTGGCCGGGACGTGTGTCACCGACGGTAAGTCGAAGATTGCAAAATCAGCCGGCGTGCCCTCGGAGAGAGTGCCCGCGTCCTCGCGGTCGAGTGCGCTCGCCGCGTGTGCGGTAGCCCCCAACACTGCCTGGGACGGCCTCATCCCCATTTCGAGACAGGCGAGCGAAACGACAGTCCCCATGTTGTGGACGAAGCAGCTCGGATTAAGGTCCGTTCCGAGCGCAACCGGCGCGCCAGCGTCGAGAAACGGCTCTGGGTCTGCGTACGGTTCGCCCAGCGAGAAGGCCGTCGCCGGCAACAGCGTGGGAACGACGCCCGCCTCGGCGAGCGCCTTTGCATCGTCCTCGTTCGCAGACAGCAGGTGGTCAGCGCTCACGGCTCCGAGGTCGGCGGCGAGCTGTGCGCCACCGATACGGGTGAACTCCTCGGCGTGTATCTTCGGTTCGAGCCCGTGGTCGCGTCCGGCCGCCAGAATCCGGCGAGATTGGGTCACGTCGAAGACGCCCTCCTCACAGAACACGTCACAGAACACCGCAATACCTTGCTCGGCAACCGCAGGCAGCTGCTCCTCGATGACCGAGTCGACGTAGTCGTCGGTCGTCGAACCCTCGGGGACTGCGTGGGCCCCCATGAACGTCGGCACCAGGTCGACGGGATGGCGCTCGTCGGCCTCTGCGATGACCTTGAGCATCCGCAGCTCTGTCTCCGTGTCGAGTCCGTAGCCCGATTTGACTTCGGCGGTCGTCGTCCCGTGTTCGAGCATCACGTCGAGCTGTGTGAGAAGGGCCTCGAGTAACTCCTCGTCGGTGGCCTCTCTGACGCTCTCGACGGTGACCGGGATGCCGCCACCGGCGTCGGCAATCTCGGTGTAACTCTTGCCCTCGATGCGGGCGACGAACTCGTCAGAGCGGTCGCCGGTGAAGAGCGCGTGGGTGTGGGGGTCGACGAATCCCGGCAGGACCGTCTGCCCGCTGGCGTCGATTGTCCGTCTCGCATCCTCGTGTTCGGAACGGACCTCCTCGCTGTCTCCGAGCGCGACCACAGTTCCGTCGTCGACGGCGAGTGCGCCATGTTCGACTGTCTCCAGCCCGTCCACACCGGGACCGACGGCAAGCTCGGCAATGTCGTGGACCAGTAGGTCGGTCACGCCGACTCACCCCCAAGAACAGACAGGGCGTGAGCAACCGTTCGTGCGGCGGCGTCTGCGGTCCGACCGTCGGGACACAGCGGCGGTGCTGTCTCGACGACTTCGAAGCCGGCGAGTCGGTCGTCGCTCGCAAGCAATCTAACGAGACGGAACAGTTCACGAGTCGTGATACCGCCAGGGGTCGGCGCTGAGACGCCTGGGGCCGCGGTCGCGTCGAGAACGTCCATATCGACACTGAGGTAGAGGTGATCGGCTTCGACAGCCGCGAGCGCGCGGTCTGCCGCCTCGACAGGGTCATCGCCGACCTCTTCAGCGGTGACGACCTCGCCGCCCTGGTCCTGGAGATACTCGGCATACGCCGTCGAGGTCTCGAAGTGGCGCGCTCCGAGGACAGCCATCTCGTCGAGGCCGGCCTCCCAGAGCTGTCGGTACGGCGAGCCGCTGGAAGGTTCGCCCTGAACGGTCCGGCAGTCGAGGTGGGCGTCGAGGCTGACGACACCGACGGTTCCCTCACGGTCGAGTAATGGGGCGACGTTCGGGTACGTCAGTGAGTTGTCGCCGCCGAGGAATATCGGCGTCGTCTCCTGGTCGTGGACCCGACCAGCTGCGTTCCGGACAGTATCCTGTGTTTCCGTGACACTGGCACCCACCGGAAAGTCGATGGTTCCGAGGTCGCCGACAGAGTCGACCGGCCCGGCGTCGAAGTGGTGTGTCTTCACGCCCGCGAGCGAGTCGCAGATAGCCGCCGGCGCTTCACGTGCACCCGGCGTGCCGATGACCGCGCCGTCGTAGGGTTCACCGACGAGGACCGCACGGTAGTCGCTCGCGCCCTCAATGGCCGTTGGTTCGACGAGGTGCCCGAACTGTTCGTCGTTCGGGTCGCTCGTCGTCCCCGTCCACTCCTCAGGGAACCGAAGCGGTGGATTGCTCACTGTCGATCACGCGTGGGAATCGCCACGTCGGACTCCTCAGCAGCGTCAAGTGCCTCCTCGTACCCCGCGTCGGCGTGTCGGATGACACCCATTCCTGGGTCGGTGGTGAACACGCGTCTGGCCGTCTCGGCGGCCTGTTCGCTGCCGTCGAGGACGACGTGGTTGTTGGTGTGTAGAGAGTTGCCGATGCCGACCCCGCCGCCATCGTGGACACTGACGATGTCTGCACCGGCAGCACAGTTGACCAGGGCGTTCAGAATCGGCCAGTCGGCGACGGCGTCGGTCCCGTCTTTCATCGCCTCGGTCTCGCGGTTTGGACTCGCCACCGACCCAGCGTCGAGATGGTCCCGAGTCACCACGACGGGAGCCTCGATTTCGCCCTCTGCAACGAGTTCGTTGATGCGCAGTGCGAATCGGGCGCGTTCAGTGAGTCCCTCGTCGTCTGTGTCATAGCCGAGCCAACAAACGCGACTCGGCAGCCCCTGGAACTCGACTTGCTCCTGTGCGAGGTCGATCCACCGGAGGAGTCCCTCCTTCTCGGGGAACAGCTCGCGGATTGCCTCGTCAGTCCGGCGGATGTCCTCGGGGTCTCCAGAGAGTGCCGCCCACCGGAATGGGCCTTTCCCTCGACAGAACATCGGGCGGATGTACGCCGGCACAAAGCCAGGGAAGTCGAAGGCGTCGTCGCGGTCGAACGCCTCCTTGACCTGTCCGCGGATGTTGTTCCCGTACTCGAAGGCAATCGCTCCCTCCTCCTGGAGGTCGAGAACGGCGTCGACGTGGCGTTCCATCGTCGCCAGACTCTCCCGGCGGTACGTCTCGGGATCGTCTTCTCGGAGGTCGTCTGCTTCCGCGACGGTGTACCCGCTCGGGTAGTAGCCTTCCAGTGCATCGTGGGCGCTGGTCTGGTCAGTCACGATATCGGGGACGACGCCCCGCTCGAGCAGGCCTTCGAGGAGGTCGGCAGCGTTCATGTGAACACCAACGCTGTAAGGTTCGTCGGCTTCGGCGGCCTCCCGTGCGCGGTCGAGTGCATCGTCGAGGTCATCGGCTTTCTCCATGCAGTAGCCCGTCTCGATGCGGCGTTCGATGCGTTTCTCGTCGACCTCGGCCGCGATACAGACCCCTTCGTTCATCGTCACGGCCAGGGGCTGTGCGCCACCCATCCCGCCGAGGCCAGCCGTGACAACGATTTTCCCCGCGAGTGTGTCGTCGAACTCCTGGCGGCCGAGTTCGGCGAGCGTCTCGTAGGTTCCCTGCAGGATGCCCTGGGTCCCAATGTAGGCCCAGGAGCCGGCAGTCATCTGGCCGTACATGATCTTGCCTTCGGCTTCCAGCTCGTGGAAGTGCTCCCAGTTGTCCCAGCTGCCGACCAGATTCGAGTTCGCAATCAACACCCGTGGTGCGCGCTCGTGTGTTGGGAACCGGCCGACTGGGCGGCCACTCTGGACGAGCAGCGTCTCGTCGTCGTCGAGTTCCCGAAGTTCCTCGACGATTGTTTCGTAGTCGGCCCACGTGCGCGCGGCTTGGCCCGTGCCACCGTAGACGACGAGTTCCTCGGGTTTTTCCGCTACCTCGGGGTCGAGGTTGTTGTTCAACATTCGGAGCGCCGCCTCCTGTCGCCACCCTTCGCACTCGATGTCGGTGCCTGTTGACGCACCCTGGTACTCACGCCACACGTCCGACGGCTCCTCGTCACTGTCGTCCTCGTTTGCGTTCTGTTGTCTCGCCATATACACTCATATTGCGGGTGGTTCGGTGTAACGATACAGGTACCGTATGGAGATGGCTTTTTACGTGTCTCGGCCCGTATCTGGAGACAGAGTCGCGTCATGGAACAGGTAACGATTCAAATCAAGGACGACAGTGCGTACGTGTCTGCGACACAGGATAGTGACGCTGTCATCGAACTCTGGTGTAACGAACACTGCGATTTACTGTACGTCGTCGGCGCTGCCGACGGCGTCGTCGAGTACGTCAGAGACCAGGTCGGCGTGCGAGACGACATTCGAGAGGGCAACGAGCGCGTGATTGTCACCGATGACTGTCTGAAACAACATGAAGAAGGCTACATCGAGACGTACGTCACACGTCACGACTGTCTCCTGTTGCCGCCGCTGCGGTACGAGGACGGCGCAAAACACGTTCGTGTGCTCGCGCTGGACAGCCAGCGTCTCACCGACTTCTTCAACGACATCAACGACGACTTGCCCGTCGACGTTGCCTCGACACAGACGGTGACCGTCCCCGTCTCGGGATCGCCGCTACCCGGACTGGGCAGCTTTTCGCCTGATCTGTCGCCGCGTCAGCGCGAGGTGCTGTCAACTGCTTGGCAGGAGGGGTACTACGAGATTCCGCGAGAAGTGACAACCGAAGAACTCGCAGCGACCTTTGATCTCAATCGTCGTACCGTCGAAGATCACCTCCGACGCGCGGAGCAGAAACTCGTCGGCGTGTTCAGCGACTCTTTCTCGTAACCAGAGGAGATCCACTATCCACGGAATGTCAGCTCCCCGGCCGCGATCTGCGTGGATAGGGTAGTCTTACCACATAAAAAGTTGGGACAGGTTTTATTATATCGAATATATTCATATGTGGTATGATAGCTCGCTGTTCGGGTTGGGGATTATTTCTGCTTTCGAGAGGGGATGGTCGTAACCGACTCGGGAGAAGGCTTGTCGTTGGGCACTGTACTATTTTCGAACTGGTGACCGGACGGCAAAAAGGGTTTTCCGCCGCACACAGCGACGATAGTCAGGTATGACCGGAAGAGAGAGAGATGTCCTCGTAATCGAAAGCGGGGACCAGACGGTCGCGAGCTGTCTCGAACCCGACGACAGGATACGAGTCCGAACCGCAACGCCACAGGAGCTACCAAACATCGATGGCAGAGAGTCGGTGGATTGTGCGGTTCTCGGAGCCGGCGGCGGGATCGAACCCGAGCGGATGCTCGAACGAATCGAGTCACGGACCGCAGACTGTCCGGTCATCGTGTCCGGTGTCGCCTGTGAGTGTGCGGGTGATCTTCTCGATGCGGGAGCGACCGATATCCTCTGTAAGTGCAACGGTGACAAGCCGGCGTTATTGACGAGGAGAGTACACACCCTCGTGGACGCGACGAGAACCTCGGAGCCGGGCGAGAAGCGCCTCGAACGGTTGCTTGAAAACTCCCCGGATCGGCTGAGCGTTCTCGCTGAGGATGGGACCTACCAGTACATTGCTCCGGCAGTCAAGCAGTTGATGGGGCACACGGCTGCCGAGCTGGAGGGAACGAACGTCTTCGAGTACGTCCACCCAGACGATCGGGAGCACGTTCGTGACACCTTCGAGGCTGTCTGTTCGGAGCCTGGCCGCAAGGAGAGCATGGAGTACAGAATCCGTGATTCGACAGGAAACTGGCGGTGGGTACACTCGACGTGGACAAACCGCTTCGGCGATCCGATCGTCGCGGGTGTGGTGATCAACTCCCGGGAGATTACCGAACGAGTCGAGCGCGAGCAACACCTCCGAAAAGAGCGCGAGCGGTTCGAAGTTCTCTTCGAGCAACTCGAACAGCCCGTCGTCGAGGCCGAGGGCGACGATGAGCCGACTGTCGTCACGGTAAACGCCGCTTTTGAAGAGATGTTCGGATTCGACGCGGACGAGATTGTCGGCGAGCCACTCGGCGATTTCCTCGGTGCAGATACTGACTCCGAGCTGTACGAGAGCGAGCACCTGCTAGAAGGGGACAACCCTGCGGGGACTCAGCAGGTGACACGCGAAACTGCCGACGGAACCCGAGAGTTCCTGTTACAGACCGCCCGCTACGAAGACGACTCCCGTGGATTCGGCATCTACGCCGACATCACCGACCGCGTCGAGCAGCGACAGCTTCTGGAGGGGTACGAGACTGTGCTCGAAGCCGTCGACGAACTCGTCTACATCCTGGATGAGAACGGTCGCTTCCAGTTTGTCAACAAGGCACAGGAGTCGATGACGGGGTACAGCCGCGACGAGTTGCTCGGCGAGCACATTTCGGTGCTGATGGACGAAGCGAGCCGACAGAAAGCGCGCGAATACATCGACCAACTGCAAACCACAGACGAGCAAAGCGTCAGGTTCGAGCGGACCGCAACCACCGCAGACGGCACGGAGATTCACTGCGAGGACCGGATGGCACTGTTGCCGGGTGACAGCGACTTCCAGGGGACTGCCGGCATCATCCGGGACATTACCGAGCACAAAGAGCGAGAACAGAAACTCCAGGCCGAGCGAGAGCGGTTCCGGGTGCTGTTCGAGCGTCTCCCAGAACCCACACTTGAGTTCAAGTTCGACGATGGGGCTCCAGTTGTCAAAGACGCAAACCCCGCTTTCGAGGAGACGTTCGGCTATGAGGCTGGCGAGATTGTCGGCGAGTCATTCGATGAGTACATCGTCCCAGCCGGCCGCACGGAGGAGGCCACAACGCTAAACCAACGCGTCAGAGAGGGAAAGCAGTTCCATTCCAGGGAGATAACCCGCCAGACTGCCGACGGGACCCGAGAGTTTCTGTTCCGGCCTGCCGTCTACAGCGACGGCGACGAGGCGTTCGCTGTCTACGCCGATATTACCGAACAGAAAGACCGCGAGCGGCAACTCCGCGAAGAGCAGGCACTGACGGAGACGTTGATTAATACACTCCCGGTCGTCTTTTTCGCGTTCGACGAACAGGGACAATTCATGCGCTGGAACGACCGCGCAAACGAAATTAGTGGGTTCAGTGACGAAGAAATCGCGTCGATGCATCCCGCGGAGTTCGTCGTCGAAGAAGACAGACCGACTGTCTACCAGAAAATGAGCGAGATTATCGAACACGACACGACAGTTTCCTTCGAGGCGAAGGCCCAGAACAAGGATCAGTCGATCACATCAAAGAGCTCACTACCCTGTCCAGTAGCCGCTGAATAGTTGTCTTCGATACTTGGATAGAGTTCGAACGGAGTGAACCGGTAAGTTCTGTTCTTGGCGGCCGGAGTTTGATGCTTACCAGTCGCTGTCGGCGGCGGATCGCCGCCGACGCGACAGCGTTGCCACTCACGACCGCTGTCCTCATTTGGGGCAGCTACCGGAAGAACCGGTCGTCAAGCGGTTGGTTCGCTGGGACAGCTCTGCGGACGCCAAGTGCTGTCCAGGCTGCCCGGAGTACCATCTCACAGAACTCTCTGAACGGCCATTTCCAGAGGCGGCGCCCCCCGCGGCGGGGCGCCGCCACGTATTGCCAGTGGAGATACCGCCAGCTGTTCTGGAGCAGCAAGCTCACGATAAACATCACCAGTCGCAGACCAGCGTCCTGCGAACTAGTGAACGCGAGACTCTGTTTGGCTAATCGATAGCTCGATTCGATGCCGAAACGTTTGCTGTAGTGCTCTCGTGCATCTCGTGGCGTGTCGATGAACGGCGCGTCAGCGGCGTAGCCGTGGCGCGCCACCCCGTGTTCGTCGTACCGTCCTTGTTGGTAGACACAGTCGATGAACACAGGGAACGTTACCTTGCCGGCGAGATCGTGTTCGATCTCGCGGCTCCAGCCTCTGTTGAGTTCCTCCTGGATCGCCTCGCCCCACTTGACAATCGGCATGACGTAGGCGTAGTTGTGCGCGTACAGCAAGCTGAGACAGGTGCTGTTGTAAAATCCGCGGTCAAGGTAGACGGCCTTGACGGCCAGGTCAAGGCCGTCGAGAAGTTCGAGAAACTCTGCGAGGACATCGCTAGTCGTCTCACCGTCAACCAGCTGACGAACTGCCAGTGTGTAGCGCTTGTTGCGCACCCGCGCGTAGAGCGTGGCATAGGCGTGAAACGCGGTGGTTCCTCGTTTCGCCTGTGAGAAGTACAGAGCCTCTGTCTCGTCTTCGTCACCGTAGTAGGGATCGAGGTGGAGGTCGACGACGACCTCCACCGGCCGATCCGGCAATGTCTCAAGCGCATCTCGTTGTAAGAGCATGTCTCCAACTGCCTCGACAGTATCTAGGTCGAACTGATCGGTGAGATATCCTCGGACGGTATTGGCATGCGGCGAGTCGTCTGTCGTTTCGCAGACGTGATTGATCGAGGTCCCGCCGGCGCTGGCGCCGGCGAGGACCTCATACAATGTCTCCGTAGAAACCTTAACGTCTTCTCCGAGATCTACCGCAAGTTCCTTCTCAAGACTGTTGACGACAAAATTAAGCAGGTGCTCTTCCTCTATCTTGTTGTCTGCTTGTGGTTGTTGCACATCTTCCTCAAGCAGACGCTTCCTCTAACTCGATGTGATCGACTGAGGATGGCGACCCCATCCCACACGAGTACACCGGCGCGAAGATAACCGACGAGTCCGGCGAAACGATGGGAATCGTCGGCGTCGGGAGAGATATCTCCGACCGCAAGGAGCGCCAGCGCCGGTTCGAGGCAGTCTTCAACAACACCTACCAGTTCACCGGGCTGATGGACCCGGATGGGACGCTGATCGAGATAAACAACACAGCCCTCCAGTTCGGAGGGCTCGACCGGGAGGATGTGGTCGGGGAGCGTCTCTGGGACGTCTACTGGTTCCAGGACAACAGACAAGGACAGGAAGTCGTTCGTAAAGCTGTCGAAACCGCCCAGAACGGGTCGCTCTACCGGGGGGAAGTCGAGGTTCAAGGTAAAGAGCGGAGCGAAGTCATCGACTTTTCTGTCCGGCCAATCGTTGACGAACAGGGGAACGTGAAGCTTCTGATTCCCGAAGGACGGACAATAACGGAGCTGAAAGAGCGAGAACAACATCTGAAAGTTATGAATCGGTTTCTCAGACACAACGTCAGAAATCAGATGACAATCATCCAGGGGCAGGGAGACTATCTGGCGAGCCAGATCGATGATTCCGAATACCAGTCGTGTCTGGAACAAATTACTGAAAATGCCACCGAACTGACCGAGTTGACCGAGACGGCACACGAACTCTTGCAGCTAACCGTCGAACAGAGCCCTGAACGTCGGCCAGTCGCGCCCGGAGATGTGGTGAAAGAGAGCCTTCAGCAACTCGGAGACCAGTACCCGGAGGCAGCGATCTCCGTGGATTGCCGGGCAGACGCGCTCGCGAGTGCGGACAATCGACTGGGGGCTGTCGTCGAAGAACTCGTCGAAAATGCAATTGTCCACGGCAGTGACAAACCCCAGGTCGACGTGACTGTCTCTAAGACAGACGATCACGTCGAAATCCACGTCGCCGACGACGGGCCTGGCATCCCAGACGACGAACTGGCCGGTATCATGACCGATCAAGAACAGACACAGCTCACACACGGGACCGGGTTCGGACTCTGGATTGTGCGCTCTATCGTTGACGACTGTGGTGGTGAACTCGACTACCGGAAACGTGACGGTAGCGGGAGCAAAGTCATCGTCCGACTCCAGCAGGCGGGTGGTGAACAGTCCAGTGAATTCGATCAATCAGACCGCCGGTAGCCGGAGACGAGCACTACGGGAAGCCTCGGGGCTTGACCCCGGCGCTTCATGTGTTTCGAACCGTGTCGAGCGAGAGCTAGCCGATGTACCGGAGGTCCTCGTCGGCCCCGGCAGCAGAGCCCTGTTCCATCTCCTGAATCTTCCGGACGACATCCTCCATCTCGTCGGCCCGGTCCTCCAGCGATTCGAAGTCGACCTCGAACCCGATAGCGTCTTCGAGCACTTCGAGCACGGCCTTTGCGCTCTTCGGGTCGACGAGGTAGCCGCTGGTCTGTCCCATGATGCACGAAGCGGGCACGTCACGCCGGTCGCCGAGACCGAGCAGGAGGCCGCTGATGCCGACGATACCACCTTCTGGCTCGTTCCCGCGGAAGTCGACGCCGAACTCCTCTAGTTCCTCGCGCTGGGTTTCGGTCGTCGTCGCGCCGATGACATCGTACTCCTCGATGAGTTCGCCGGTTGGAACCCCACCGAGTGCGTACACGGGTGTCGCGTCGAACTCCTCGACAATATCAAGCAGCGTGTCGGTCAGTCCGTAGTGGCCAACTGTGTCCTGTGCCTGGTGGTCGCCGGTCAGCACCAGCAGGTCGGCCTCGGGGGCCGAGACGGCGTGTATCTCGGCACACGCAAGCTCCGTGAGCCCCTCTTCGACGCTGACTTGTGGCGGGAAGTGCGTGGAGTAGACACGACGGACCAGCTCGCTGTCGAGTTCCTCGACCAGATGCTCGGCGGCGAGTTTGCCGACGTGGCCGACGCCTGGGAGTCCCTCGATAAGCACTGGATCCTGCAGGTCGGCCTCGGCGACGCGCTCGATTTCGAAATCGTCCATACCGTTACTGGGGTCTGGAGCGTTTAAGTGCGCGTCGATACTCGCCGTGAGGGTCACTCGGAGAGAACGGAGCAGGCGCGCTGTTGACCGCGTCTGCGCCACACTGGGGACAGCTCTCACCGAGCGTGTACACCGGTCGCTCGTGGGCCTGCTCCCAGTCTCCACAAACGCGAATGTCGGATTTCACAATCAGTCGTTGTCTTCGTGTCGCTCGCGGTGGTACCCCGCGGTTCCACCGTGATCGGAGACGACCGCAGCCGCGCGGTCGGCGCTCTCCTCGAGGTGGGATTCGGCGGTCTTGTAGTCGGGTGCCTTGACCTCGATGCGGTATTCGGGCGACCCAACATAAGTAACCTCGAGGTCGACTTCTTCGGGAATATCGCCGTTACCCTCAGCAGCCTGCATCGCCTCGCGGACGACGTCGACGCCGCCGCTCGCGGGACACTCAAGATCGACGTAGCCCGTAACCGTCACGTACGGAACCGAGACGTTCTTGCGGGCCGTCTCGACGATTGCGGTGATGTCCTCGTCGGAGAGGTCGGTGTCGGCGAGTGCCTCCTCGCCGTGGATGGCGGCCTGTTCGAAGCCGTCGTAGAGGGTCCCGAACTCCGTGAGGAACGTGTTCGCAATCTCGGCGTAGCGGTCGCCGTCGAGGTCCTCACCGAAGGCGATTTCCATCCAGTTGTCGGCCTTCTGTTCGTTTTTCCACTCCTGGATTTTGTCTTTTCGCTGGTGGTCGTTGACGTCTTTCAGCGAGAGGTCAATCTGCTGGGAGTCTTCGTCGACATCGAGGACCTTGGCGACGACACGCTGGTCCTCGCTGACGTGGTCGCGAACGTTCTTGATCCAGCCGGAGGCGACCTCACTGATGTGCGAGAGGCCGCGCTTGTCTTCGTACTCCAGCAGGTCGACGAAGACACCGAAGTCTTCGATGTCGTCGACTCGACCGACGACGAGCTCACCGGGTTCTGGCCAGCCGCTGTATTTCATCGTGCTTCGACCGTTTCGACGACCTCGCCTTCGAGGTCGGCCTTGCCGCCGCTCGGGTGGGCGAGCGTGTGCCCACAGACCGCGCAGGCGACCGATGTCGCGGCCTTCTCGAAGACGACTTGTTCGTTCTCACAGTCCGGACACGCGACGAGGGTAAAGTTACTAGCCATCTGTATCACTCCTGGAAGGTGAGTCGGCCGGCGCGCCAGCCCTCGCGCTGGTGTGCCTTGCCGCACTCGCCACAGCGGTAGGTGAGCTGTGTTTTCTTGGTTGGTTTGTCACCACCCGGCACCTTCGAGAACTTACCGTCGTTCCCGATGCCGGCCTGGCGGTCGCGCTGACGACCGTCGACTTTGGTCATCCCGGAGGAGCGCCCCGTTCGGACCTTCTCGACTTCGTGTTCGTGGTGTTCGTTACAGTGCGGACAGTAGGTGTTCATCCGTCGTGGCATTTCCATAGATATCGACCTTTGCGGGGTATTCAACACGCGCGGTTAAAACCCGTACGGTTCGGATACGCCACCCCGATAAAGGTGTGATATCTGATGGCATAGGCATTTGTTGCTGGAGTTCTCACTCTGTTGTATGGCCGACCGTTCGGCGCTTGATGTCGCCACGGCGTTTCTGGAGGCGATGGTATCTACATCCAGGGTCGAAGCAGCCGAGCGGTTTCTGGCGGACGACGTGCAGGTCAGGATAAACGGAGACACCCACTCTCGGGCGGCGTATATCGAGCGCCTCGAGACGAGCGACGAACAGTTCGAGATGATAGATGCCACGATACGAACAGCCATCACAGCGGGAAACCGTGCCGCGTTCACACAGGAGTTACTGATAGAGCACAAGGGAACAGCCTACGGCGTCGAGCCGGGTCACGAACGGTTCACCGAGCCCACTACCTCAATTGTCACCGTCGAGGACGGCGCGATTACTGAAATCGAGATTACACACGACCCAACGGCGACACTCGAGGCGCTCGGTCTGCTCTCTACGGACCCGACGACCGAGAAGCTCCGGGACCAGTATTACGAGATACTGAACCGCGTGCTGCGTCACAACCTCCGGAACAAGCTCAACGTCATCCTCGCCAGCACCGAGACCTTCGAAAATGACCCGGCGGCGGCCGCCGCTACTATCAAAGAGAAGACAGCGGGCCTGCTCAACACCGTCGAAAAGGCACAGAAAATCGAGCAGATGGCGATCGATACCCCGCTCAGTCCTTCGCAGTTTCGCGTCGCAGATGCGGTTACAGAGGTACTCGACCAGTACGAGCGCCACCACAGTGTTTCCTGTCGGTGTAACTGCCCCGACGACGCCCTCGAACTCAGAAGCGACAAGAGCCTGATTCAGAATATCCTCGAAGAGACGATTCAAAACGCTATTTTGTACACAGACAGGGAAATACCGGAGGTAACGGTGACAGCCCGACCGGCTTCGGGACAGTACGCTGTCGAGCTCGAAATAGTAGACAACGGCCCTGGAATCCCGGAGAACGAACTCGAACCGCTCCGCAAAGATCAGGAAACGCAGTTACTCCACGGCAGCGGTATCGGCCTGTGGATCACGAAGTGGTGTGTTACCCGCCTCAACGGCCGGATTCGGTTCGGGACAAGCGGAGAGTCGACGGTCCACATCCTGCTTCCGAATCTGAGCCTCTGATAGTAATTCTTGCGAGTTGTTACCGCCATAGTTTCGCTTATCGCACATAGCAGACCGTGAAACGAGCGATTCACTGAAACAGGCCTGACAATTACCGCAATAATCACTATGAGCGTCGGCTGACGAGAATTACTTGTGCTGTCATTAAACCGGCTGGACCATCGTTCCCGAAGGTTTTCCCCTGGGCCTGCCTACGCCGGGACGATGGCCGACGGTACCCCCGACTCACTCGAAAAGCAGGTACTCGTCGAACACCGCGAGACCGTTGTTGACGTGTGTGAGGCCGGGGATGCGGTCGCGACGGCCTGGCCCGACGAGACCGTTACCGACCCGAAGCAAGTGACGATGCCACTGACTGCACTTCTCGCCGAGCGAGGTCTCGATACCGCGTTACTCGACGTGCTGGCGACAACCGTCGGTGCGGTCGGCGCGTCCACCGCCGGAACGCCGGTTCCCGCTCCGCCGTACTTTATCGTGACGAGCAGGGGGCCGCTCTGTCGGGCAACGCTCGACGATGGGCGTCGGCTCGTCGTTCGGCTGAACCTGTTTACCGTCGAGCGTCGCCCGCGCGCCTACCGCTTTCGGAACCCATCGCCAAATACATGTCTGGAAACTGGTATTTTCGAGGGCTAAGCGCACGACAGGACGGGAGAAACCATCTGTTTGGGTGAACGACTCATCGAAGAAATTCAGGCCGCCCTCTGGCGATTCAACAAATGAAATCGACAGACGTGAACGTTCCGGTGGAGTTTTATGAGAGTATAGCAAATGTTTACGATATGACTCACACCTGCCGGGATTGTAAACGGACGTTTAGCTCGGAGCTTGAACTCGAACTTCACCAAGACAACTGCAAGTCGGGAGAGTTGTTCTGTGACAGCTGTGGGACACGATTCGCAGAGCGAGCAGCAACAGAGGACGGCTGGCATTACCGATGCCCAGAGCCAGACTGTGAGGGAGACGGAATCGGCGAGGACATCCACCGCGTAGAGGACGTTCGCCTCAAAGCCTGAGTTACTTCCCCCAGAAGGGGTCACGGTTGCGGTGACGTTCCAGATACATCGAGAGGACCTCCCGCTCGTCCGCGGAGATGTCTTCTGTCAGTTCCTGTTCGAGAATTTTGGCGTGTTTCTCCGGAATCTCAACCCATAGCTCGTCGCCTTCCTTTATTTGGCGGCCAACGGTCGGTCCGTCGATTGAGACGGCGACCCGTTCACCGGTCCGGGCCTCGTCGACATCCTCGCCCTCGTCCTGGATGGTCTTGAGCGTCCCGACGCGATCGGGCTCGTTCCCCTCGAAGGAGACGACGTTACAGTTCCGGCGGAGCAGCCCGCCCCGAACCTCGACGCCGACGACTGCTGGGTCAGACTGTCGGAACGTGTGGTCGGGGAGAATCTCGAAGCGGGAGGGCCGGGTGATGTTCTCCAGAATCTGCTCCTGTTGGGCCTCCTGTATCTCCTCGACGTACTCCTGGTAAGATTCGATGAGCCGGTAGATGACGTCGTGCTCGAACAGGCGCACATCCTCCTGGTCGGCGAGTTGCTGAGCGTCATCGAGCACGTCGACGTTGAACGCGAGGATGCTCTTTTCGTGGGCAGTCTCTGCAGTTTCGGCCATGCGAACGTCACGGGGAGCAACGTCACCCACGCCGGCGTCCATGACCGGAATCTCGTCCTCTTCAAGCGTGCTTACGAGGGCTTCGAGACTACCGAGTGTGTCCGCTTTGACTGTCACACCCTCCTCCTCGGTTGAGACTTCGATGTCGGCGAGTTCTCTGCGGACGATATCCAACACGTCGTCGAGGTCGCGGTCGCCGACAACCCGGACCGGTGCCCCGGCCATCGCGTCATCGAGGTCCGGCGCGGCCACTTTGACGCCCTCGGCGGCGACGACCGACGACACCTGCTCGAACTCCTCGTCGGAGCGAATCTCGGACAACGGCTTCGGTTGCAGTAGTGCCCGCACGTCGGTGACAATTGGCTCTGGCTTCGAGCCGACGACGATGGTGTCGTCCTCGCGGATGGTGCCGTCGTAGACGACCGTGTCGATGGTCGTCCCGAAGCCCTGGGTGTCTTTGACTTCGAGGACGGTCCCGGCGGCCGGGCCCGCAGTGTCGATTTCCATCTCGTCTTTCATGTACCGCTGGGAGAGCCCCATCAACACCGTCAGCAGGTCGGGCACACCCTCACCGGTCTCGGCGGAGAGGGGGACGACGCCGACATTCTTCTGGAAGTCCTGGACGCGCCAGTACATGTCCGCGGAGATGTCTTTGCTCGAAAGCTGGCCGATAATTTCGTAGAGATTCTCGTTGAGGTCAGACTGGACGCGGTCGCTCTGTGACTCGATTGCCACCTTGGAGGGTCGATTCTGTTCTGGATTCCACCCTGGGACGGTATCGATTTTGTTGGCGGCGACAATAAACGGCGTCGAGGTGCGAGCGAGAATGTCCATTGCCTCGTGGGTCTGTGGCTGGAAGCCGTCGTTGACATCGACGACGAGAATTGCGATATCGGCGAGTGCGCCACCCCGCGAGCGAAGCGTCGAAAACGAGTGGTGGCCGGGCGTGTCGATGAACAGCAGTCCCGGAAGGTCGAAGTCGTCAGGGTTGACGAGTTCGCCCGCGATGTCAGAGATGACATCGAGCGGGACGGCGGTTGACCCGATATGTTGTGTGATTGCCCCTGCTTCGCCCTCGTGGACGGCGGAGCCGCGAATCTTGTCGAGCAAGCTCGTCTTCCCGTGGTCGACGTGTCCCAGCACGGCGACGATCGGGGTTCGAAGCGCGTCCGACTCCGCCTGGTGGTCGTGTTCTGACATCCCGTCTCACCTAAGAACTGGTTGTAACCAGCCGGCGTTTCCATTTAAGTGCCTCGTTTCGTCCCCTACAGTCACCGCGGCGTGCGGTTCGTGCCGTCGAAGACGACTGCCGACAGCCGCGAGGCCAGATCCCGAGCAGCCTCCTCTGTGGGTGCGTGCAGGTCACCCGAGACCGGACCGGCCTCACCGCCGAGCCGTTCGGCCCCCGAGATTGGGTCGGTCCCTCGTGGAAAGCTATCGGACTTGCCGGTCGGGTAGCGCCGTGAGGATGCAGTCTGCTCGCGGAGCCCCTGGAGGGCCCTGTTGGTGAGTCGGCTGTCGAGGTGGCCGAGGTCGTATTTGACGACGAAGCCGCGTCGGGCGTCTCGGACGGCGACGACGGGCTCGTCGCGGTTGAGACATTGGTCCCAGAGTCGCTCGCGTTCGGCGTCGGTTCCGTAGACTGGGACGTGTTGTGGATAGAGACGTTCCATATACTCGCTTGGCCCGGAAAATAAAGTGTGTATCGGTGTTCTTAGATTGTGGGATATTGTACCTGATACTAAATACTACCGTTGCAAACACAAAGATATGGCACAGACAGAGAGCGGCACAACTGCGGGTGAAGACTACTCTCAAGAGATTGTCGGCGGAAAGACCCTCCCCGAAGACGAGCTGTGGGACGTTCTCACGGGCAATCTTCGGCAGGTGATGGAGTCGACAGGTGCGGCAATGCGTATTCTCGACCTCGATTTCAACGTCGTCGTCGAAAACGAGAAGATGAAAGAGATGGGCGGCGTCAACGCAGAGGGGAGCGAGTCACTCAGCTGCTACGACCAGTTTTGCAACCCCGAGGTGTGTGGAACAGGGAACTGTACGCTCAAGCAGATTGTCGACGAGGGCAAAGACGAGATACGTGTCGAAGTCGAGAAAGAGAGCTACGATGGCCGAGTTATCCCAACAGAGCTCGTGGTGAGACCGATTCACGATCAAAAGGGAGAGGTGGTCGCAATCAGCGAGACCTTTCGGGATATCTCGTCTCAAAAGACGGCAAGCAAAGACATCAAATCTGCAGTCGACGAGCTGAAGCAGTCGGCCCAGGAAGTTGCCGAGAACTCACAAAATATCAGCGAACAGGCGGCCACACAGCTCGACTCCGTGACCGAGGTTGCACAGGAGGTCTCCTCGCTCAGCGCTACCGTCGAAGAGATTGCCGCCACGGCCGACGAGGTCAAATCAATCAGCCAGGACGCGCGCCAAGAGGCAGAGACGGGTGGCGAGCAGGCGGCTGAAACAATCGAGATAATGGACGAACTGGAGGCGGCTGCTGGGAGCGTCACCGAAGACGTGCGTGAACTCGACGAGAGCATCCAGCAGATTGACGAGCTGGTCGACGTTATCAACGATATCGCCGACCAGACGAACCTGCTCGCACTCAACGCATCGATAGAGGCCGCGCGTGCAGGTGAGGCCGGCGACGGGTTCGCCGTTGTTGCCGACGAGGTCAAAAGCCTCGCCGAGGAATCACAGCAACGCGCCTCCGAAATTGAGGACATCGTCGCTGACGTCCGTGGGAACACCAAAGAGGCGGTCGACAGTCTCGACGAGACAAACGACATTCTCCAGAGCGGTGCCGAGAAGGTCCAGCAGTCGGGAGAGACGTTCCAGAGCATCGCCGACGTAGTCGAGAACGTCTCCGACGGCGTCACCGAGGTTGCCGACGCGACAGACGACCAGGCGGCGAGCACCGAGGAGATAGCCGGCATGGTCGACGAGACGGCAGCGGACTTCGAACGAGTAGCCGAGCGGGCCGAGTCCATTGCCGCCGCCAACGAACAACAGACCGACAAAATCGAAGAGATTAGTCAGGATGTCGACGAGTTGAACGCGATCGATGTCCAGAGTGAGCTGTAGTTACTGCACCGCAGCCGTCGCCTCGCGCATAATCTCGATAGCTTCCTTGAGCGACTCCATGTCGGTCGCATACGAGAGGCGAGCGTACCCCTCGCCGTGGTCGCCGAAGGCCTCGCCAGGGACGACGACCACACCCCGCTCCAGCACCTCGTCGGCCCACCCCTCGGGCACCTCGGGCATCGCGTAGAACGCGCCCTCGGGTGTCGGCACCGACAGCCCCATGTCGGTGAGGCCGTCGAGAACCACATCCCGGCGCTGTTCGAAGGCATCGACCATCTTATCAACAGAATCCTGTGGTCCAGAGAGCGCGCCCTCGGCGGCGTACTGTGCGGGTGCGCTGGCACAGGCCTGAACGTACTGGTGGACCCGGAGCATCCGCTCGATGCGCTCGTGTGGGCCGGTTACCCAGCCCAGCCGCCAGCCAGTCATCGAGTAGCTCTTCGAGCAGGCGTTGACGATGATGACGTTGTCCGACTCTGCGAACTCCATCGGCGTGCGGTGTTCTCCCTCGAAGACGATGTGTTCGTACACCTCGTCGGAGATACAGAGCACGTCGTGCTCGTCGGCGATACGTGCAAACTCTTTGATATCTTCTGTCGACTGGACGGCCCCGGTGGGGTTCCCGGGGCTGTTGATGATGAAGGCGGCCGTGTCGTCGGTGATAGCCTCCTCGACGGCAGCAGGGTCGAGCGTCAAGTCATCGCGAAGCGGAACAGGGCGAGGGGTTCCACCGGCGACGTGAGTCAGGGCGTCGTAGGCGACGAAACCAGGGTCGGGAAAGATGACTTCCTCGCCGGCGTCGACGTGGGCTTCCATGGCGAGGTGGAGTGCCTCGCTTCCGCCCGCGGTGGCGATGATGTTCTCGGGGTCGATATCGAGGTCATTGTCACGGGCGTGTTTCTCGGCGATAGCCTCTCGGAGTTCGATGATACCCTTGTTCGAGGTGTAGGCATCACCGTCACCCGCTTCGATGGCGTCGACCGCCGCCTGGCGCGCGTGCTCTGGGGTCGGGAAATCCGGCTGGCCGATACCGAGGTTGATGGCGTCCTCGCCGGCCGCTTCGAAGACCTCGCGGATGCCGCTGATAGAGACCTGTTCGACTCGCCGTGAGAAGTCCGTCATACCAGTACAGGCGTCCCGGGAGGGGATAACTTTTGATGTTGCGGCAGTGGGGGACACGAGAGAGGTAGCACAAACGAGGGATAACACGTCGAAGCTGTTGTCATCACAGCCGTCGATTCCGGACCGGACCAGAGCGTATCGGCGGTCGATGGTGGGTTTCAAACACTGAAAAAGACGGAATTTTTTTTATTCCCCGACTGTCGACAGTATCGTACAAATGACTGGAACACAAGACGGGTTTGTCATCGACACATGGGTAGTTCTCGCGGGAGTCGGTGCGCTTGCGCTCGCGCTTTTCTCGTGGAATGCCCTCTCTGGAGACCCGACCTGGTGGGTTGGGGCCGTCGGCCTCGGCTGTTTGTCACTCGCACTCACGCGGCGATACCCCGAATACGACGTACCGCTGTTCTCAGTACCACTCGGCGAGAAGTCTGATAAGTAAACGACCCATTGCCCGCGTCGTATCTCCGCCGTTGGGTGGGAGAGACAGTTCGCCGGTATCGACTGCTTTTCAAACGGTCCGGTCGATCCACCGGTATGGACCGCGCACTGGTCATCGGCGGCACACGATTTATCGGCCGCCATCTAGTTGAAGAACTGCTGGCACACGACTACGAGGTCACGCTGTTCAACCGCGGGAGACACCCCAATCCCTTCGCGGACCGCGACGGCGTCGACCGCGTAAACGGCGACCGGACGAGCTGGGTCGCCATCGCCGAGGCGGCAAAGGAGGCAGCGGCCCAGGCGGTCTTCGATACCGTCGCGTACTACCCCGGCGAGGTCGAACAGACGACCCGCGCCCTCAGCAACATCGACGGCCACGAAATCGAGAGCTACGTCTACATCTCCAGTGGCGACGCCTACGGCGTCGACGAGATTCCCAAACGCGAGGGCGAGACTCCCCTGGAACCCTGTAGCGACGAACAGGCCGTCGACGACAGCCCCGACACCTACGGCCCGCGCAAGGCAGAGGGCGACCGACAGGTCTTCGCGGCAGCCGAACACGGCTTCCCGGCGATGAGCGTCCGCCCCACAATCGTCTACGGGAGCCACGACTACACCGGTCGCTTCGAGTACTGGGTCGACCGCGTCAGCGAACACGACCGGATTCTGGTCCCCGGCGACGGGACGAACATCCACCACATCGTCGCTGTCGAAAACGTCGTCCGAGCGCTCAGGACAGTCGCCGAAGCGGGCGAGCCTGGAGAGGCGTACAACGTCGGCGACCGACGCGTACTCACGCTTGGGGAGACAATCGAGACGATTGCCGACCTGCTCGACGAGGATGTCGAGCTCGTCACAGCCAGCGCCCGCGAACTAGCACAGGGCGACATCGACCCGTCCGAGTTCCCACTGTACAACCTCGACCCACACATCCTCTCGACGGAGAAGCTCTCGGCACTCGGCTGGGAGCCACTCGACCCCCGGAGCGCCTTCAAAAACGCAATCGAGGGGCCGGTCGACCCCGAGCGCGACCCCGGACCTGACCGGAAGGAGGAAAAGACTGTCTTCGAGGAGTTGGGCCGATAGCTGTCTCACAGCGAGGAAAACAGCGGAACCCCCGACCGACCGCCGCTAGCAAAAAGCATTTCTCCCGTGGTACCTGAGTGTCAATACATCACAGCCTACTATGAATGAAGTGCAACTGGAGGTGGCCAAGGCCTACCCCAACGACTCGGGACGTGGTATCGCCCGCCTCGACCCCGACACGCTCTTGCATCTCAAGCTCTCGCCGGGAGACATCATCGAGATAGAGGGTGCGGACACGACCGCGGCGAAAGTCTGGCGTGCGGACCGTCAGGACTGGAACACTGACACTGTCCGTATCGACGGATTCACGCGGCAAAACGCCGATGTCGGTATCGGCGAGCGGGTCGAGATTCGAAAAGCAGAGGCCGAGAAGGCGGACTCGCTCGTGCTCGCGCCGCCAGAGGAGGCGAGCGTGCAGTTCGGCAGCGACGCCGCCGGGATGGTCAAACGCCAGATTCTCAAGCGGCCTGTCGTCGAGCGCGACATTGTGCCCGTGATGTCGAGCACGAACCATCCGTTCATGCGCTCGCCGGGGCAGGCGATTCCGCTCATCGCCGTCGAAACCGAGCCCGAAGGGGTCGTCCTCATCACCGAGGATACCGATGTCGAACTCCGCGAAGAGCCTATCTCGGGCTTCGAAAAGACCGGCGGCGGCATCACCTACGAAGATATCGGCGGCCTCCAGAAGGAAATCCAGCGGGTCCGCGAGATGGTCGAGCTGCCGATGAAACACCCCCAGATATTCAAGAAACTCGGCATCGAGCCGCCACAGGGGGTGTTGCTCCACGGGCCACCGGGCACCGGAAAGACCCTGCTCGCCAAGGCAGTCGCCAACGAAACCTCTGCGAGTTTCTTCTCTATCGCCGGCCCGGAGATCATCTCGAAGTACTACGGCGAGTCCGAACAGCAGTTACGCGAGATATTCGAGGACGCGAGCGAAGAAGCGCCCTCTATCATCTTCATCGACGAACTCGACTCAATCGCACCCAAACGCGAGGACGTGACCGGCGAAGTCGAGCGCCGCGTCGTCGCACAGCTGTTGACGATGATGGACGGGCTCGAATCCCGGGGTCGAGTCATCGTCATCGGCGCGACCAACCGCGTCGACAGCGTCGACCCGGCGCTTCGCCGTCCGGGTCGGTTCGACCGTGAGATCGAGATTGGCGTCCCCGACGAGACTGGACGTGAGGAGATTCTCCAGATACACACCCGTGGGATGCCGCTGTCCGACGACGTGAACCTGGGTCGGCTGGCCGAGGAGACCCACGGCTTCGTCGGCGCAGACATCGAGAGTCTCACCAAGGAGGCAGCGATGAAGGCTCTCCGGCGGTACCTGCCAGAAATCGACCTCGACGAAGAGGATATTCCGCCGAGTCTCATCGACCGGATGATAATCAAACGTGACGACTTCAGCGGCGCGCTCAACGAGGTGTCACCGAGCGCAATGCGAGAGGTGCTGGTCGAACTTCCGAAGATAAACTGGGACCACGTCGGCGGCCTCGAAGAGGCCCAGAAAGAGGTCAGCGAGAGCGTCGAGTGGCCGATGAACAAGCCCGAGAAGTTCGAACGGATGGGCGTCTCACCGCCGTCGGGTGTCCTCCTTTACGGACCACCCGGAACAGGGAAGACCCTGATGGCAAAGGCCGTCGCCAACGAGACCGACGCCAACTTCATCAGCGTGCGCGGCCCACAGCTGCTTTCGAAGTGGGTCGGTGAAAGCGAGAAGGCCATCCGCCAGACGTTCCGCAAGGCGCGCCAGGTCGCACCGACGGTCATCTTCTTCGACGAGCTCGACTCGCTCGCGCCAGGACGGGGCGGCGGCGACGTCGGCTCGAACGTCTCAGAGCGCGTGGTCAATCAGCTCCTGACCGAACTCGACGGTCTCGAAGAGATGGGCGACGTGATGGTCATCGGTGCAACCAACCGCCCAGATATGATTGACCCGGCGCTCATCCGCTCGGGTCGGTTCGACCGTCTGGTCATGGTTGGCGAGCCCGACATCGAGGGTCGCGAGCAGATACTCAAGATACACACCGGCGATATGCCGCTGGGACCGGACGTGAGTCTGCGCGAGCTCGCGGAGGTCAGTGGCGGATACGTCGGCTCCGACCTCGAAACAATTGCCCAGGAGGCCGCAATCGAGGCGTTGCGCCAGAACGAAAACGCCGACGAGGTGACGATGCGACACTTCCGGCAGGCGATGGAGAACGTCCGGCCGACAATCACCGACGACATCCGCGACTACTACGAGCAGATGGAAGAGGAGTTCCGTGGCGGCGGTCCCGACCCCGAACGCCACCGCGGCGGACGCATCGGCTTCCAGTAATCGCGGAGCTTTTCTCGGTATCTAGCACGGACCGCACGTAGTTCTGACCAGCCTCACGAGCCGGCTACGTAGATGACACTTCTGGAAGGAATCTGTCGGAGATGGTGCGAGGGAAGACCGCTCCGTTGGTCTTCCGCACTGGTGCGAGGGCCCGCGTGGGCCACATCTCGAGATGCTCACTGAGTTCGCATCTCGCAGTGCGAGGGATGCGATTCGAACGCATGGACCCCTACGGGAGCGGATCTTGAGTCCGCCGCCGTTGGCCAGGCTTGGCTACCCTCGCGCGCTGTCACAGGTTTGGCGGCCTGCGCCCGGCGGTAGCAGCCGGACAGTTATAGATAATACGATTCCGATTGTCCCGATGACCCGGCAGCCCAGTTCTGGTACTCGGCTACAAGAGCACGACTGGCACAAGATTACGACTCTGGTGCAGACTCCGAGTCGTTCTCTGAAGAGGTGTCGTCGTCTGATACGGCGTCAGGCTCGTCGTCGGTTCCAGCGTCCGAAGCAGCTCCGGTCGTCTGTATCGTCGGCCGGCGGGCCAACTGCCCGACGAGAACGCCTGCCGTCGCCACGACGGCCGGATACGCGAAGCCAAAGACGAGCGTATCGATTCTGTCTGGACGTGTGAATGCGTCCTCGCCAGCCTTCTGGGTGAAAATCGCAATCCCGTCGATAACGAATAGATACATTCCGGCGAAAGCGAGCAACACGAACCCGAGCGTGACTGTCCCGCCGCCGACGAGACCACGAATCAGGACATCCCACCACATCTGTGTCTCGTCCATCGAGACGTACCGGTAAGCCAGCACAAATCCGACGGCAAAGAGAACGACCGCGGGAATAGCGAGATACACGAAATCGGGGAAGGTCAGGTCGGGGAGAGCGTATCCCTGAGTGCTCTCCGTAGGGATAGTTCGGGCCCGTTCGTTGTAGAGTGACCCGTTGAGGTACGTCTGGACTGACACGTCTATGCTATCACTCTGGTAGAATGGGTTGTATTGAGCCTCACGGATCGTCTCTTGCAAAACGGTGGTGTTATCGACGCTATTTTCGGCGACCTCTTTCGTCTGCTGGTGAGTTGGCACGAGAAACGAGTTATAGAAGAAGTGGCCAACCTGCCGGAGCGACTGGGCCTCGAAGTCGATGCCGTCACCGGTTCCGGCTGCGATGCCGAGAAACGACAGGTAGCCAACGACAAACGAGACCAACCCACCGAGGAGTCCGCCGAACAACGGTACCCCGTAGTACCGCTCGTCGAGACCACCGAACTCGATTTTGTCTTTCACATATATGTGCCCAACGACGGCAAGTAAAAATCTTCGGGGAACGTCTTACTCGTCGGGCTCGAACTCTAGGGACGCCGAGTTGATGCAGTACCGCTGGCCCGTCGGATCGGGACCGTCGTCGAAGATATGTCCGAGGTGGCTCTCACAGCGGGCACAGATTGCCTCGGTCCGACGCATGCCGTGGCTGGTGTCAACAGCGGTGCCGACGTTGCCCTCCTCGAGCACGTCGAAGAAACTCGGCCAGCCGCTGCCAGAGTCGTATTTCTGTTCGGAGTGGAACAGCTCCGCGCCACAGGCCTTACACGAGAAGACGCCCGCCTCGTCGATGTCGAGCAACTCGCCGCTGAATCGCGGCTCTGTGTCTCCCTCTCGGAGGATTTTATACTCCTCCTCAGTCAGGATTTCTTGCCACTCGTCTTCGTGTTCCGGGACGGTGTCGTGTTCGCTCATTATATCGAATACAGATATGCCTTCAACACATATAATTGGACGGTTTCGGCCACTTCTGCCCGGAACCGACGCTACTGACTGGCGGCAACGGCCACCGCGACAGTCGAGATAACAGCGACCACGAAGAGACCCCAGCCCGCATGCGAGAGCGCGACACGCTCTGCAAGAGCGGCACTGATAGCGAGCTCGGCCGCGTGGTGTCCGGGAAGCCAGTCGGCCCACCCCGGAGACCCACCCAGGGGCAGCCCGAGCAGGAGGATGTCGAACATCGGGATGAAAAGGAGGAGATAGACTCCGGCCATCCGGTCGATAAACAGGCCCGCAAGGACTCCGATACCGCCGTAGGTCGCCCCAGCCACCACCAGCGCGAACAGGAACCACCCGAGATGTTCAGGGACGCTGTAGATCATCGTGACAGCCAGCGAGACACACACGACGAGAATCGCCACGGCCGCCAGCAGACAGAGGCGGGCGACAAGCAGTTCCGCACCACGGAAGCCGACGACCCGCAGGCGCTCGTCGATGTCCCGTGAGCGCTGGACGAGAAACAGCCCCGTGATACCTACGAGCAGGGCCGCAGTGACCGGCCCCATGAGCGAGAGCATCAGGCTCACAAGGTCCGTCTCGACGGTGACCGTTCCCTCGGCTGTCGCAACCGCGACCCGGACGGGGTCGTCCGGCACCAGCCACCCCCACAGCCCGATGAAATACACCGGGAGAAACGCCAGAAGGCCGAGTAACACCGGGTCGCGTAACACCTCCTTGCCCGCAACGACCGCGGCGGCCTGGACCCGCTGGCGGCGAGAGACGTGGCTCATGTCAGGTCACCCCCGTAGATGACGAGTGCGACTGCGAGCACGCCGAGGGCAGCGGCGTAGCCAAGGACGGTCAGCACCTCCCCGCCCGAGACCGTCCCGTCGTAGACGGCCGCATGGAGCATGTCGTGTGGCGTCGCAAGCGGGAAGTACTCGATGACAGCACTCTCTGTCGGGACAACACCGATAGAGCCGAACGAATCGATATCGGCCAGAAATACGAGGACAAGCGACCCCTCAAGTTCGCGGCCGAGGAGTGCGCCGAGACAGACCCCCACGAGTGCGTAGACGAGTGCGGCACCGAGAAGCGCACCGAACGCGACGAGCGGGCGCTCGGGGGTGACATCGGTCCGTAGCCAGAACGTCACGAACGTGATGGCGGCAACGAGGCCGCCGGCAATCAGCACCGTCAGCAGGCGGGCGAGAAGGACCTCGGCCGGGCGATAGCCACAGACGACCAGTCGCCGGTCGGACTGGGCCGTGCCGACAACCTGGAAGACGCCGAGTAGTCCGGCGAGAAACGCCGTCGCAAAGAGCGCGCCGCCGAGGTCGGCGGCCCCCGGGGTGAGGTCGATTCCCGGTGCCGCCGAGATGGGGTCGACTGCGAGTTCGTACATGAAAAGCACCGCAGGCGGAAGAACCACCAGCAGGACGACGTTCATCGGCTTCCGGAGGAACGTACGAAGGCCCGCGCCGACGGCTGCCCGCTGCCGTGGCGCTATCGACATCTACGCCACCTCCTCGCCGGATTGCTGGCGTTCGAGGGTGCCATCCTGAAGTTCGTAGATGCGGTCGAACCGGTCGTGTTCCTCAACGAAGTGACTGATAATGACGATTGCAGTTCCCTGGGCGGCCAGTTCGTCGGTGAACTCCCAGAACGTCTGGTAGGTTTCCCAGTCGAATCCGGTGTACGGCTCGTCGAGCAACAGCACGTCGGGCTGGTGAAGCAGTGCGACCGAGAGATTTACCTTCTGTTGGTTGCCGCCGCTCAGGTGGTCGATTCGGGTGTCGAGATACTCCTCGTACTCGAATCGGTCGGCGAGCCAGGCCAGTCGCTCGCGAATCGTCTCGCTGTCCATGCCGTAGCCGCTGCCAAACAACTGCATCGTCTCTCGGACCGTCAGCCGGTCGTACAGAAGTGTCTCCTGTGGACACCAGCCGATAGTTCCCTGGCGCTTTACCTCGCCACCGTCCCGGTCCAGAACCCCGACCAGAATCTTCATCAGGGTCGATTTTCCCGAGCCGTTGCCGCCCACGATGCCGACGAGTTCGGACTCGTTGACCGTCAGTGTCGCACCCGTCAACACGTCGACGGTCCGCCCGAACGGGAGCCAGGAGTCGTAGGTCTTCTCGATGTCTGTGCCACGAAGCAGCCACGTGTCGTCTGACTGCTCGTCGTCCGGTATCGCTTTGTTCTCTAAATTCGGCATTTACCGAATATTCGGTATAAACTCATTTATCCCTTACGGTCAAACGTGACGGTGATGGATGAGAACGGCGACAGCCAGGAGACAGAGGTCGAGCGAGCACGCGAGGAGGTCATCGAGGCGATGGCGACCACGGCCGAGATGTACGGGACAAAGCGGAGCCTCGGCCGACTCTACGGCATCCTGTACTTTGCAGACGGGCCGCTCTCGCTGGACGACCTCGCCGAGCGCAGCGATTACGCCAAATCGACAGTCAGTTCGGCGATGTCGACCTTGGAGCGGTACTACCTGGTGAAACGGCGGTCACTTCCAGGAGAGGGAAAACGTGCCTTCTTCGAGGCCGAACGCGAGTGGTGGGACGTGATGAAGCGGTTGCTCGAAACCGAAGGACAACGCGAGATCGTGACGATGAACCGAGCACTCGATACGGCACAACAACGGCTCGAAGCTAGCGACAGCCCCGACGCGGAACATGACCTCGCCAGGGTGTCACAGCTCCAGGAGTACTACGGCCAGATAGAGCAGTTCGTCAATCTGCTCTCTGAACTCAGTCCAGAGGAGATGATGGCATTCGCGGAAGCGATGGAGAGCCCCGACAGCGGCAAGTAGTCTGTCCTCTCTGTCTTGGCCGACAGGTCGCCCGTGGGTGGGTCGACACGCTTGGCGTGGGCTGTGTCGGGACACCTGGTACCGTCGTCTTTAGTAGTTTGGCGACCACATCGACAGATGTGAGCGACGTGACAGAGCGACTCGAATGGCTGGCCCCGTCCGAGCGGACGTTCGCGGGCTATCTGTTCTGGCTCTCACGCCCGCGGTTCTGGCTCTATCTCGCGGGGCCTGTTGTCGTCGGCGTGACCTACGGCGCCTCGACGACGAGTGATCTCTTCACTCCGCTCTCAGTCGCGCTGTTTCTGTACTTCCTGCTTCCGGCGAACGTCTTCCTGTACGGTATCAACGACCGATTCGACGCCGATATCGACGAGCACAACCCCAAGAAATCCGAGGGCGGCCGCGAGGTACGGTACTCCGGTGGTAACCGAGTGACTGGAATCGTGCTCGTCTGTGGTGCGCTCGGCGTGGCGTTCGTTCCAGTACTCCCAATCGAAAGCACCGTCGCAATGGGCGCGTTTCTGGCCCTCGGTGCCGCCTACAGCGTCCCGCCGTTACGTTTCAAGACAACCCCTGTCCTCGACTCGGTCTCGAACGGGCTCTATGTCACGCCGGCACTCGTCGCCTACGGCGCTGTTGCCGGCACAGCACCGCCGCTACTCGCGGTCGCCAGCGGGTGGGTCTGGGCGATGGGGATGCACACCTTCTCGGCGATACCCGACATCGACCCCGACCGCGAGGCCGGTATCGACACGACGGCGACGATGCTCGGTGAGCGAGCGACCCTCGTCTACTGTGGGGCCTGCTGGCTGGTGGCCGCGGGCACGATGGCGCTGGTCGACCCCCGTCTCGGCCTCGTCTTTCTTGTCTACCCGCTGTTCGCCGGCGTCATCGGCCGGCTCGGGGTCGACATAGCTCGCGCGTACTGGTGGTTCCCGGTGTTGAACACGTTCGCCGGCATGGCGCTGACGATGGGCCGTCTCTGGGTGATGCTGTATGCGTGAGTGGGGGGAGACCGATGGCTGACGGGACAGAACAGGTCACCCTCGACAGAGAGGGGGTATCGCGGGCGTTCTCGGACAGGGCAGGGTTCGAGGCGGCACTGGATACCCTCGTCGATACCAACCGGTTCACGATTGCGGTCGTCTTCCCGCTTATCGGAGCCGTGACGCTGCTCGCCAGCGCCCAGGGGTTGCTCCCTTCGCTGCTTTCGTTTAACCCCGCGCTGGTGTTGTTCGGCGTGTTCGTGATGCGACTCCCGCTGGTCTCTGGACTGCTCCCACTCGTCGACCGACGCGGGGCCGTGGCGCTGTCGCTTCTGTTCGCGTACACGTACGCAATCGAGTTTCTCGGCGCGACGCGTGGCATCCCCTACGGCGAGTTTAGCTACAACATCTCGCTTGGACCGATGCTTGCAGGGACCATCCCCGTGGCGCTGCCGCTGTTTTTCGTCCCGCTTGTCGTCAACAGCTACCTGCTCTGTCTGCTGTTGCTCCGTGGGCGGGCGGCCTCGCCGCTGGTGCGTCTGCCGGTCGTCGCCGCAACCGTCGTCGCCGTCGACCTGGTGCTCGACCCTGCGGCGGTCGCGCTCGGGTTCTGGGAGTTCGCCGAGGGTGGCTTCTACGGCGTTCCGGCAATGAACTACGCGGGTTGGGTGTTGAGTGCCGTCGTCGCGACGGTGCTCATCGACGCCGCCTTCGACAGGGAGCAACTGCGCGAGCGCGTCGAGGTCTGCCCGTACATGCTCGATGACATGGTGAGTTTTGTCCTGTTGTGGGGTGCTGTCAACGCGTTCTATCAGGCCTGGGTGCCGGTCGCAATCGCCGCTGGGTTCGGGGTCGCCCTCCTGGCAACTGACCGCTTCGACTTCGACGTGGCTCCGCTGTAGCGTCGGTAGTGTTCAGATAAGGATTTACAGTAGTGATTGAGACGGGGAAAGCTCTCGACTCCCGCGTTCCGAAAGACTCGCCCCGCTCGTCTTTCGTCGTTCCGCTCATGCTATTCGCGGAACACTCGCTGTGCGTGGTTCGAAAGAGCTGCTCTTTCGTCATCACGAAAGTCTCCGATTTTCGCAGGCCGCCAGGATTTGGCTGAGTCACGGGCAGAAACCGGCTTGGAGATCGGTGCTTATCTGAACACCGCCGGAAAGGGCGGGAGAAATTTTATAATAGCTTGCTCTGTATAAGACGGCAGAGTTTTTATGACTCACGACAACACGACTCACGACTTCGTTATTGTCGGTGCCGGGTCCGCTGGCTGTGCGCTCGCACACCGCCTCTCCGGGAGCGAGGACAGGGATGTACTCCTACTTGAAGCCGGTGAACCGGACAACAGAGAAGAGATTCACGCGCCACCACGGTTTCCCGAGCTGTACAGTTCGGCAGTTGACTGGGACTACCACACAGTTCCGCAGTCGGAGCTGAACGACCGACAGCTGTACCACCCTCGGGGAAAGACCCTCGGCGGGTCAAGTTCGCTCAACGGGATGATATACATCCGAGGTCATCCCAGTGACTACGATGGATGGGCAAAACTGGGCAACGATGGGTGGGGGTACGACGACATTGTCCCATACTTCAAGCGGGCGGAACACTTCGAGCCGGGTGATGGCGAGTACCACGGTGAGGGTGGTCCGCTGAACGTCGCCGAGCAGGTCGAGCCACACCCGGTTTCGGAAGCGCTCGTCGAGGCGATGGCAGAAGTCGGCATCGATCACAACCCCGATTTCAACGCCGACGGGCAAGCGGGGGGCGGGTTCTACCACCTGACACAGAAAGACGGCGAACGGTGTAGCAGTGCGGCCGCGTACATTACACCTGTCCTCGACCGGTCGAACCTGACCGTCGAGACTGAGGCGAAGGTGACGAGCGTCAGGTTTGACGGAGACCGCGCGGTCGGCGTCGAGTACGAACACGACGGCACGACCAGAACCGCCGAGGCCCGCGAGGAAGTCATTCTCTCGGCGGGCGCAATAAACTCTCCGCAGCTGCTCATGCTGTCAGGCATCGGCCCCGCAGATCATCTTCAGGACCACGGTATCGAGGTCCGGGCCGACCGCCCCGGTGTCGGTCGGAACTTGCAGGACCACCTGAAACTCGGAGTGGTATACGAACAGACCGACGGGCAACCGGCCCCGGCACCCACCTCGAACGTTGTCGAGACTGGCTGTTTCGTCCGGACTGACGACGACCTGCCCGCGCCGGACCTCCAGTTCCACAACGCGCCGGTGTACCTACTTGAGCACGGCCTCGGCGCACCCGACGACGATCGCACGTTCTTCACCATGATGCCGACACAGATTCGGCCAGAGAGCAGCGGGACGGTCCGGCTGGCTTCAGGCGACCCGCACGACTCTCCGGTTATCGACCCCGAATACCTGAGCGCTGACAGTGATATCGAACCACTGGTCGAGGGGGTCAAACTCGCCCGGGAAATTGCCGATACCGAAGCGCTGGCGCCGTACTGCGGCTCAGAGGTTCATCCGGGATCCGATGTCACCTCGGACGAGGAGATCCGCGAGTTCGTCCGCAAACACGCCTCGACGGTGTACCACCCGGTCGGGACCTGCAAGATGGGTGACGACGAGATGGCTGTCGTCGACGACACCCTCCGCGTCAGGGGCGTCAACGGGCTGCGTGTCGTGGACGCATCGGTCATGCCACGCATCGTCGGCGGGAACACGAACGCACCCACAATCGCTATCGCGGAGAAGGCAGCAGACCTCCTGACCGTGTAAGCGTCCGGGCCGCCCTATGCTGTTGCTGGCGTCTAGTTGCCGCCAGCAACATGCTGTGACCTGTTCGCTGTCAGTGTGCGTTCTCGGCTTCGAGCGTCGCCCCGAGCGCGACCAGCGTCGCCTCGTTGCACCAGGGGCCGACAGACTGGCGGTCGACCGCTCTTCTTAAGCACGTATCTCATCAGTCCACTCACTGTCGGCGAGGAAGCCGTGGACACTACCCACGGGTACTTCATCGCCGCCAGCGTCGCCAAGCGAATGTCTATTCGCTAGTTGTCCACTCTCTTGATAGCAGCAGCAAGAGAGGAGTCTGAATCGCTGAGAACGCCGATACGAGGCGAAGTACACTTTTGCCACTGCGGAGACTCGGAGAACAGTCACAAATCTGGTTGCTTTTCGCTGTGACCGTCGCTCAACCGACTCTCAGAACATAGCTGTTGCTCCCCGCCAGCCTCGCTTCCCGAAGCGAGGCGGCTTAGCCGAGTCCGTGTTCGTGCCCTGCTGGTAGTCCCTGGCCGTTCGTCTGGTGTTCATCCTTCCAGCCGAACTCATCGTCCAGCACCTCCTCGATCCTATGGAGAAACGCGTCGTTGAACGTGAAATCGGTCGGAAGTGCTCGCCCGCCACGCCGTGGCCGGGCGAGCACTGCCCACTGCAACACAACCCACAACTGCTCCAGCAGAAACCCAACGCGCACGTAGAACAGCCGAATTGTCGTTGATGGCGTAACATCCTCCCACGGCTGGCCGCCTCGCGGCTTACGTCGTCGGGGTTCCTCGAGGGCGTCTCGCCCTTTCAGTCCACCAGGGTTCAGCTGAGTCGCGAGCAGAAAATGACTCGTTAATCGGTGCTTATCTGAACACCGCCGTAGCGTCGGGTCAGCAGACTTAACACCCGAGCCGACGAGGGGTGAACAGGAATGGGACGGGCCCAATCGGAGACACAACAGCTTCTCGCGTTCATCGTCGGCGTCACGGTGTTGCTTGCAGTTCTCCCCACAGCGCTCGGTTTTGCCGGTGTCGACATCCGAGACGGGTCGCTCAGCGGCGACCAAGCGACGACCGAAGACGAACACGACGACGGGGCGTTGGTCGTCCTCTCGTCGTACGGAACCGCAATCAACGACGACCGGACCAGCGTCGGCGTCGTCGAGGTACTCGTCACGCCCGCAGCCGAAAGCGTCAGCGTCAGCGACGTGACCGTGACCTGGGACGGAGCGGACCAATATCTACTCACGCCCCCACAGGTCGGCGCTGGCGACGCCTCCTTCGGTGTCGACCCGCTCGATGGCGGGACCGAACTCCAGCCCGGCGAGCGACTCGTCTTCCAGTTCGATTGCGGCACCGACGATATCGAGGGTGCACAACACGTTGGCGACCGCCTCACGCTCGGCGAGGCGGTGACGCTGACAATCACGACAGGGACCGGAGCGGAGACGACGACGACCCTTCGCGTGCCCGATCCGCTCCCGCCCGGTCTCGCGGTCAGGCTCTGAGCCCTACGCGCCGTCGCTGAGGCGGTCGTACTGCTCCTGGAAGCTCTCCAGACACGAGGAACAACAGAAGTGATAGACGGTGCCGTCGAAGCTCTCACGCTCGCCCTCTGTGTCGACCGTGTTCCCGCATTCGACACAGTCGGGAGCAAACTCTGCCTGGTCGAGCTGTGGCGTCCACGACGTCTCGGCGAGGAGCTGTACGTCGTACGAACGGACGGAATCGACCACCTCTTCGAAGAGAGTCTCCACGTCGCCGTCAGTGACCGCAGCGGTACAGACGAGTGTCTCGCCTGCGGTCCGGAAGACGTGTTCGACCGCGGGCTGTTCCTGGAGGTGAGACTCAAGTCGTTTGCCGGTCCCCGGGTCAGCCTGGACGGTCACGAGCACGGGTGTCCCCTCGCGCAACAGCCCCCGGTCGAGGTCGACGGTGAACCGCCGGATGAGGCCGATCTCTCGGAGGCGGTCAATGCGGTCGGAGACGGCAGGTGCCGAGAGTCCAACCGTCTCGGCGATATCGCTGTAGGAGCGTCGCCCGTCGTCCAGAAGAATCCGAAGAATCTCTCTGTCGGTGTCGTCGAGTCCGCGCATACGGTATCGTTCGCGCGTCGGAAGAAAAGCGTTCGGCGTGACTGGAGGCGGTGTTTCGGTTAACGTGTTGGTTATGGAATGTGAAACAGCAAGGCAGTCTCGCCCAAATCCGCGTTCGAGGCCGGGCGGGACTGAAAGGGGCGAGTCGTTCGACGAGCGAGACGACCCAAGGACCGCAACGGAGTGAGGACCGCAGCGAGTCGCAGCCGTCGAACGACTCGGGGCTTTCTTGCTGTTCTGCCCGCTCTCACTAAGAGTTCTTAAATAAACACCACCGACTAGACGGTCTCGGCGACATCGTCGGGCGTCGCCGGCGTGACGTGGATAGAGCCAGCGATAGCGTTCGGAATCGAGACTGTCGGCCCATCTTCCAGACGGACGGTTATCATCCCGATTGGCGTAATCTCGTCGACGGTGAGTTCGGTCCCAGGTGTGAGGCCGACATCCTTGAGATAGTCGAGTTCCTCGGCGTCACGGTCCCGAACTCGTTCGACGACGACCGACTCGCCTTCGTCGTACTCATCGAGTCGTCCGCCGTCGGTCTCTTCGAGCGGGTCGAGGCTGTCGGTCGGAATCGGGTCACCGTGAGGGTCGACCGCCGGGTCATCGAGCGCGTCCGCGACCCGACGCTCGAACTCCTCGCTGATGTGGTGTTCGAGCCGGTCGGCCTCGTCGTGGACCTCGGCCCAGTCGTAGTCCAGTTGCTCGGCGAGGTAGGTCTCGATGAGGCGATGATGACGGAGAACTTCGAGCGCGACCGTCTCCCCTTCCGGCGTGAGCTCGACGCCGCTGTATTTCTCGCGGTCGACGAGCTCGCGGTCTTCGAGTTTCTCCATCATGCTCGTGACCGTCGGCGGCGTCACGTCCATATACTCCGCGATGCTGGAGGTTGAAACAGGAGCGCCCTCTATCTCCTTGAGCTCGTAGACCGCCTTCAGATAGTCCTCCATCTTCGCGCTCAACATGTGTGTTCTCGCTAGCGCGGTTCCGGGCAAAAAGATGGCGACTGGTCACTCAAACAGAAGGCTGTGCCGAAGGCTTTTGAGTGTGATAGCCTAATAATTGTGTATGAGAGACGACCGCGACGACCCGTTTGACGAGTTCTTCAGCGAGATTGAACGCATGATGAACGAGATGATGGCCGAGAACGGCGACGTCCACTTCGAGCACAACAGAGCCGGCAGCCAGGAGACCTCCGGTAACGTTCACCTCGATGTTCACGAGAGTGACGACGACGTTCGTGTCGTCGCGGACATTCCCGGTGTCGAGAAAGACGATATCGACCTGAAATGCGACGGTCGAACGCTCCATCTCGACGCGACCGGCAACACCCGGCAGTACCGCGAACAGATTTCACTCCCCACGCCCGTCGAGGAGACCTCTGCCCAAGCGACCTACAACAACGGCGTGCTCGAAGTCGTCTTCGCCCACGACGACGACTCGACGAGTATCGACATCTAGCTCGTCTTCTCCGTATAAACGGCCCCCAATATCGTGGACCGACCACTACCACCGCCCAGTTCCTTCCATCGTCTATGGGAGCGACAGAGTCAATTCCACTCAGAAGTGACGACCTCCAGGAACAGGTGACGTGGGCGATTGCCCTCTGGCTGCTGTTGACCTTCAGCCTAGCGCTGACACTGACGTTGTTTCTTCCCTAAGACGCTGAAACGAGCGGCTCACTGATAGTGATTGTTGCGAGTCGTTACCGCCGTCGGGAAACGAGACGTGGGTCTCACGCCGTGAAACACTGATATTCGTGACGTGGTCACGAAAATAACCGCAATAATCACTATGAGGCCCTCAGGGAGCGAGGCCTTCGAGTCGGGTACGGGCCTGTTCGAGCGTGGCCGGCCGTGCAGCCACGTCGACATGGACGCTGTCGCTGTCGTACGTGGCTTCGACATCGACGGCTTCGTCATGGAGCCAGGAGAGCAGCGACATCGCGTCCTCGGACAGCGGGAGCGTCAGCGCCTCGTGTTCGAGTGACGGGAGTTTCTCACAGATTGCCGACGTGAGCGCATCGAGGTTGTCACCCCGACCGGCGCTCACGACGACCGCGTTCGGGGCAAGCTCATCGACAGCGTCGCGTTTCTCCCGGCGGACCTGTTCGGAGACGAGGTCGGCCTTGTTGAGCGCGGTCACCACCGGCGGATGCGCCTCGCCAAGCGCGTCGTGGACCGTCTCCAGTTTGCGCCGGAGTTCTTCGACAGGCTGTGCGAGGTCGGCCACGACGACGACGGCGTCGGCGTCTTCGACAGCGCTCAGGGTGTTCCGGAACGACTCGACCAGCCAGTGAGGCAGGTCGTCCAGGAAGCCGACGGTGTCAGTGACGAGCGTCGAGCGACCCGATAGTGTCGCCCGCCGCGTCGCCGTCTCCAGCGTCTTGAACAGCCTGTCCTCGACGGCTGCAGTCTCGTCGAGGTCGTCGTGTGCCGTCTCGCCGAGTTCCATCTCGTCGGCCAGCCGGCGCAACAGCGTCGACTTGCCCGCGTTCGTATAGCCCGCCAGCGCTACCAGGTCGAACCCCTCTTCGCGGCGCTGTGCTCGGTGCTGTTCGGCGACCGAGGGGAGGTCGTCAAGTTTGTTTTCGAGTTCGTCGATACGGTCCAGCAGGTCGTAGTACCGGGTTCCGCTCTCGGTGAAGCGGTTGAGCGCACCCTCGTCCGAGCGTTCCCGGACGCGAGGCAGGCGGTACTGGAGCCGGGCGAGTTCGACCTGGAGCTGTGCCCGGCGGCTCCTGGCCTGGTCGGCGAAGATTTCGAGGACGACCCGGTGGCGGTCGACGACGTGTGCGCCGACGGTGTCTTCGAGTGTCACTGTCTGCTGTGGCGTCAGCTCGGCGTCGACGACGACCGTCTCTGCCCCGGTCTCCTCGACCAACTCTGCGATTTCTGTGACTTTTCCGGGCCCGAGTTCGGTCCCTGGGTCCGGGGGTCGTTGCTGTGTGACCTCGGCCACCACGCGTGCGCCGGCGGCCTCGGTCAGTCCGCGAATCTCGTCTGTGTCTGGTGTCTCGTCTGTCGTCCGTTGTGCGATGATTGCCGTCTGTAACATGTGTGTGGACGGCTGCGATGCTCTGTAACTGTCCCTCCCCGGCGAACAACGCTGTCGCTGGGGGTCAGTCGAACAAAACGGGTATCATCGACGCGCCGGTGTCCGGCAGCCTCACGAACGGCCAGGGCGTCGAGGACCCCGTTAGAAGGAGGAGAGCTCCATGTTACTACCAACTCCCAGGTCTACTAACAAAAAACTACCGTGACAGAGGGGACCACACGCCGAACGTGAGTTACTGCTGTGCCCGGACGAGCGCGGCGACGTCGTCCCAGAAGCCCTCCTCGTATTTCGTCGCCGAGTCGATGGTCGGGCGAGCGTTTGTCTCGTTGACGACGGCGCGGTCGTCGGTGACCAGCAGATCGACCCCGAGCCACGGAATCTCCATCGCGCGGGCGGCCTCCTCGGCCAGCGCCCGCAGGTCGTCGTTGAGGTCGACCGCGGTCGCCTCGGCCCCGCGGTGGACGTTGTGTTTCCACCCCCCAGCCGCGAGTGCTTCCTCGGGGAGTCGACGTTCGACCGCGCCGACGGCCTCGCCGTCGACGACCATGACACGGAAATCCCGCGCGTCGGGGAGGTACTCCTGGACGAGAAACGACTGGTCGCCCGTGGCGCGGTAGTCGTGGACCAAATCGAGATAGTCACAGATACCGAGAAACGAGTCGAGGTCCCCGGCGCGTGTCACGCCCGTTCCTCGTGTGGTAGAGTTGGGTTTGACGACGACCGGCCCCTCGAATCGCTCGAATGCCGCCGTCAACGCATCTTCGTCTGCGGGGTTCGAGACGACGACAGTCTCGGGCGTCGATACGCCTGCAGTCGAGAGTCGGGCGAGCGCCTCACCCTTGTGACGCGAGCGTAGAATCTCGTCTCGTCCGTTCACCCACGGCACCCCCAACAGCGCGTCGGCGACACCCCCCTCAGCCAGCCGCGAGGGGTAGACGAAGCCGACATCGAACTCCGCCGCGCCGAGCGCGTCATCGTCCGCGAGTGAGATGGTCCGTTTCGTGGTTTCAACGTGGGCCGCCTCGATGTCGCGCGCGCTGAGGGGCCCCTGCATTCGCTCGTAGGTCTCGGCCGCGGTTGCGACCGCCAGTCGGAGCATACAGAACCGAGCGGCCTGTAAAACAAAAGCGTTCGTGGTTCAGGGAGCCGTTACTCCAGCTCTTCGGCGAGGTCGTCGGCGTCGATATCGGCGTCTTCGAGCGCTTCTTCGAGGTCTGCGCCGCCAGCGCCACCCATACCGCCCATCATGCCGGGCATGCCCATCGGGCTGTCCTCGATGGTCTCTTGCACGACGATGCGGTCGATGCCCAGCAGGTCGATGAGCTCCTGGCCAATCTGCTGTTTCTGCATCATCCACTGCTGGTTCATCGTCAGCTGCGGCGTAGCCTCGATGTACAGCGACTCTTTCTCGACCTCGACGGTCTCGTACTCGGGCTCGCTCTCCTCATCGTCGTCTTCCTCGTCGTCTTCGTCCTCGACGAGCTGTTCTTCCTCGACGGTTTCGGTCTCGAACCACATCTCGAGGTCGAGGCCGAGGTACATGTCGACCAGCCCTTCGGCCATCTCCATGCGGTCGTCGACGGTGTCGACGATTTCGTAGTCGTACTCGATGTCGTCACCCGCGAGTGGGTGATTGAAGTCGACGCGTGCGCGGCCGCCGACGATGGTCTCGACGAAGCCCTCGTCGCCGTCGATGGTGACCTGTGCGCCGGGGTAGCGGTCGTCTTCCGGAATCTTGTCCTTGCTGATGGTGCGGACCTGGTCTTCCTCGAACTCGCCGAAGGCCTCGCCGGCGGGAACGGTCACGGTTCCTTCTGCGTCGACCTCCTCACCGCGGATGTCGTCTTCGACGCTGGCGAAGATGTGGCCCTGACCGAGAACAATAGTTCGCGGTCCAAACTCTCGGTCGTCGTCGTCGATGCCCTCCTCCTCGGCGACTTCCTGAGAAGTCGTATCGACGAGCTGGCCGTCCTCGATGGTTCGTGCGGTGTAGTCGAGACGGACGAAATCGTCGTCCTGGAGTCCGGATGTCTGTTCGTCTTCGACTGCTTCCTCCTCGATTTCGGGCTCGTCGTCGGCCTGGGTCTGCTCGTTGTCGGCCTCGGATTCGTTGCTCATACCGTTTTGGTCAGTCGTTGTACTCTTAAGGACACCGTTTCGCCCCGCTCGTGGGAGCAGGTGACACCGATATCAGGCCGCTTTTGAGGCCACTACCCCGACCTACTGACATGTACGAAGTCGAAATGAAGGTTCCCGGGGACCACGACCGCGTCACCGACGCCCTCACAGAGACCGACGCGGCCCACCTCGGGACGGTCAGACAAGAAGATACGTACTACGACGCTCCGGACCGGGACTTTGCGACGACCGACGAAGCGCTCAGGATTCGGCGGGAAACAACCGACGACGGGGACTGTCGAACAGTCGTGACCTACAAGGGACCGCTGGTCGACGAGCACTCGAAGACGCGGACCGAGGCTGAAACCGTCGTCGAGGACGGCGAGTCGATGCAGGCAGTTCTTTCTGGACTCGGCTACGAGCCGGCGGCCCGGGTCACCAAAGACCGCGAGCGGTACGAACTCGATGGCTGTGTGGTGACGCTCGATTCGGTCGAGGGGCTCGGCGACTTCGTCGAGGTCGAACGCGACATTCCCGAGGAGGCCGATATCGCTGCCACAAGAGAGGAGACCGCCGCTGTGCTGGACTCGCTCGGCCTCGACCCCGACGATCAGATTCGGACCTCCTATCTGGATTTGCTCATAGAGCAGTCGGACCACGACACCGCCCCGCGGTAAAGCGGCTTCCAGGCCAACCCTATTACTATAGTGCATCAGGGCGACGTTCGACGTTTTCGTAAGTTATAGACCCGCCGGTGTCAAATCGGAGAGCAATGAGCAATCGGAACATCCGTGTCGAGGAGACAGAGGGTATCGCAGTCGAGGACGAACACGTCGAAATTGTCGAGCGAAAGGGGGTCGGACATCCCGACTCCATCTGTGACGGCGTTGCAGAGGAGGTCTCCCGGGCGCTCGCACAGACCTACAAGGAGCGATTCGGCAAACCGCTCCATTTCAACACCGACGAGACACAGCTCGTCGCCGGGACAGCCGCGCCGGCCTTTGGCGGCGGCGAGATGCTGGAACCCATCTACCTGCTCATCGTCGGCCGCGCCACGAAAGAATACCAGGGCGAGCGGATTCCAGCCGAGACGATTGCGCTCCGGACGGCCCGCGAGTACCTCGAAGAGACCTTCCCGTATCTCGATGTCGGCTCGGATATCATCATCGACGTGAAACTCGGCGAGGGAAGCGGTGACCTCCAGGATGTCTTCGGCGAGGACGGCGAGGCCGTCCCAATGGCCAACGACACCAGCTACGGCGTCGGCCACGCCCCGCTGACCGAGACCGAGCGAATCGTCTACAACACCGAACACAGGCTGAACACCGAGTACGCGGCCGAGAACCCCGTCGTTGGACAGGACATCAAAGTGATGGGCAAACGGGAGGGCAACCACATCGACGTGACGGTCGCCGTAGCGATGGTCGACGAACACGTCGCGGGTCTCGAGGAGTACCAGACAGCGGTCGCGGATGTCAAAGAGTACATTGAGGGGCTGGCGACGGAGTACACCGACCGCGATGTGACCGTCCACGTCAACACCGCCGACGACTACGAAGAGGGCTCAATCTACCTGACGACGACGGGCCTGAGCGCCGAGCAGGGCGACGACGGCTCTGTCGGCCGGGGCAACCGTGCCAACGGCCTCATCACGCCAAATCGGCCGATGAGCATGGAGGCGACGAGCGGCAAGAATCCGATCAATCACATCGGAAAGATATACAACCTCCTGAGCACCGACATCGCCGAGGCAGTCGCCGCCGACGTGGCGGGCATCGAGCAGGTCCAGATTCGACTGCTCTCCCAGATCGGGCGGCCAATCGACCAACCCCACGTCGCCGACGCCAAGGTCGTCACGAGCGAGGATGTGACCCTCGAAGACATTCACGCAGACATCGAGGCGACAATCGACGAAGAACTGGCCGGCGTGACCAATCTGACCCAGCGTGTCATCGACGGCGACATTTCGACGTTCTGAACGGAGTGGAGTCAATATCCGTTTAAGCCTCGGTATATTTCTCCCAGACATGTATCCACCCGGAGCCGATACCGTCCTCGTTCGATTCAGCGGCGAGATCGGCATTAAAAGCCAGTCCGTTCAACAGCGGATGGAGCGACGGCTCCGGGAACACCTCAGGCAGATGCTCGACCAGCGAGGCCTCGATGCGAGCGTCGAGGCCGAGTTCACGCGGCTGTACGTCAGAACCGACCCCGAGCAGATAGAAAAAGCCACTGCGGTGGCTGCGTCGGTGTTCGGTGTCTCCTCTGTGAGTCCGGTCAAGCAGGTCCCCCCGACGATGGACGCGATTTGTGCGGCGCTACGAGAGTCAGCCCGAGAGCGGTACGACGGCGCGGCCTTCGCAGTGCGGGCGAATCGGGCTGGACAGACAGACGACCACCCGTTTTCGAGTCCCGAAATCGAACGGGAAGGAGGGGCGGCGGTCACAGCGGCGGCCGAGGCGGTCGGCATCGAACCGGAGGTCGACCTCGACGACCCAGAGGTTACGTTCGGCGTCGAGTGTCGGCCCGAGCGCGCGTTCGTCTATCTCGAGCGACAGTCGGGTCCCGGCGGACTCCCGCTCGGGACCCAAGAGCCCGTCGTCGCGCTAGTCAGCGGTGGCATCGACTCACCGGTGGCCGCCTGGGAGGTGATGAAGCGCGGCTGTCCGGTGGTCCCAGTCTATGTCGACCTCGGGCGATTCGGCGGCGTCGACCACCGGGCGCGCGCAGAGCGGACGGTCGGGCGACTCGCGTCCTACACCCCCGACGGGTTGGAGCTGTGGGTTGTTCCCGGCGGTGACGGGCTGGAGCGACTCACGGAAGTCCCGGAGCGCTACCGGATGCTTCTTGCCCGGCGGTTCATGCTCCGGATTGCCGCAAGGGTGGCCGAGCGGACCGAGGCGGTCGGCATCGTTACGGGAGAGTCCATCGGCCAGAAATCCAGCCAGACAAGTGCCGCGTTACGGGTCACCGACGCGGCTGTCGACTACCCAGTCCATCGCCCGCTGGTGTCGCTCGACAAAAGCGAGATAAGCGAGCGAGCGCGTTCGGTTGGCACCTACGAGGAGGCGACAATCGACGCCGGCTGTCATCGACTCGCGCCCGAGAATCCGGCGACCCGGCCGCCGCTGTCCACACTCAGAGAGGTCGAGCCAACGGCGATAGAGACACTGGCTATCGAAGCCGTCGAGAGTGCCGACCGAATCGAACTGCGGGAAGCCGTTTCTGACCAAGAAACGAGCGGCCCCTATTTATTGTAGAGGGACGAGAACAGGCTGATATGGTATCAAAGAAGACACTCACCGCAGGTATCGCAACCGCAGTCGTCCTCGCATATAGCCTCAGCCGGTGGAAGAGTTCGCCCGACCCCATCGACGAGAATGTCGAACACACCGACGCGTAGCTAGCGACCTTCGCGACCGATTTCTGCGAACTCATCGAGCGAACTCGCAACATCATCGAGTAGCCGCCGCACTCGCTGCTCCAGGTCGGCACACCTGGCTGCGATATCCTGGTATCTGTCGTGACCCTCGCGGTCCTCACGGGGAATCTCTGCGGCAATCACTCGTCGTTTGGATTCGACACCGAAGTACTCGCCGAGGAGTTCGTACCCCAGAATCTCGCACTGCTGGCGGACCGCAGCCCGGACATCCTCTCGGTCAATTGGCTTGCAGAGATAATCGTCGAACGGCATATCGAGGACATCAAACCCAGGGTCGATAGCTGTCACCATGATGATCTTGCCGTCGAACCCGCGCTCGTCGAGTTCGTCGAGGACATCGTCTCCCGACATTCCCGGCATATGTCGGTCCAGCAAGACGATATCGATGGTCTCCTCTTCGACCATCGAGATCGCCGTCTCCCCGTCGTAGGCGGTCTCGACCTCGCACAGACCACGCAGTCTGAGCGCGTATGCGTCTGCCACCTCCTTCTCGTCGTCGACGATGAGCGCGATTGGACGGTCCGCAGTCGTCTCGTTCATAAGCGTTTCTTACGCAACTGGTTTGACTGCAGTACACATAATGGCTGGCATTTCGAGGGCTGTCACGGTGTTGCTGCCAGTCGTTCTGGTTGTTTCTTTATAGCTAGATGGTGGTTGGAAGGGTATTCTTCGTAATTAGCACAGGGGAATAGGGAGAGTCCGGATAACCATAGATGTATGTTGCAGAACCGTCCCCGCGACCGGACCGCGCCGGCTGCGACCGACGAGGACAGTGACGGGACCGAGGAGCTGTCGACGAGCGGCTTGCTGGAGCTCTTAGGCGACGAGTACACGCGAGCGGCCCTCAGAGTCGTCGCCGACGAGCCACGGAGTGGCACGGAGGTCGCCGAGAGGACATCGATGTCGAAGCCGACCGCGTTCAGACGGCTCAACCGACTGTCAGAGGTCGGACTGGTAACGGTTCATCGCCGCATCGACACCGAGCAGGGCCACCACCACAAGGTCTACGAGGCGAGCCAAGAACACCTGGAAGTGGAGCTGGACAGCCTCCTCGACGAGGTCGACAGCTAGCCGAAGAGGCGACGGGCGCGCCGCCAGAGTCGCCTGCGCAACGGCACCTGTTCTCCCGGTTCGTTCACCACAAGCACCGACGTATCGGTCTCGCCGGCGACGTAGTCGGTCGTCTGGCCGAAAAATTCTCGGTACCGCTCTGGATGTGCTGGCCCACCCATGACCAGCAGGTCCGCACGGTTCGCCCGGCTGACCAGCGCCGTCTCGACGTCTGTCGTTCGAATTAGTTCCGTCTCGGCCGGTGTCGAGAGGAGGTCCGCCAAGTCGGCAAGATAGTTCCCTGCGGAGGCGGTTGCCGCCTCAGAAGCGTCTTCGGGAATCGCTTTCACCAGCGTCAGCGACGCTCCGGTCGCCGCCGCAATAGCGTCTGCAACCTCGATTTCGGCACGGTCGTAGGGGCCGGTCGCTGTCGCAACAACGATATCGCCGATGTCACCGGTTCCGCGGTCCTTGAGAACGGCCAGCCGGACGGGAAAGTCAGAGCGCAGAATCTCATCGACGTGACTCTCTCGGAGGTGGCGTTTGCGGATGGGGTCTTCCCAGTCGACGACGACCAGTTCGGTCTGGTCGCCGACGCTCCCCAGCAGGGCGTCCGTTCGGTCGTGGGCTCGGACGTGGTCGAAGACGACAGCGCGGTCTCGTAAGGCGAGTTCGTGCTCGATGGTCTCCTGCCAATCGTCGTCGACCTCGTGGTCGGCCTCCGAAAGCGGGAGCTGTGGCGGAACCTCGGTTATCGTGAGCACGTCGAGGTCGGCATCCAGCCGGTCGGCAAACGCTCGCATCACCACCAGCAGGTGTGGGTTCGTCTCGCCCTCGACGGTCTCGACGAGGACGTGTGGCCCGAGGGTCACGTCGCTGCCGACCTCGCCTGTCTTCTCCTCGATAGACCGGCGGTACTGTGCGCCGAGGAACTGGTCTCTGATGTCGTGGTCTGGCTCCACTGGGTCACCGACGCGGGTCTGGAAAAGATACCAGCCCGCGCCGAAGACAATAAATCCAAGCGCAGTTACCTGTGAGAGCAGCCCCATGAACGGAATCAACGCCAGCGCGGCCAGAGCACCCGCAAGCGGCAACACCGGCGAGAGCGGCGTCCGGTAGTCTGGGTCGTACCACTCGGGCTGGGAGTTCCGGAGCAAGACGACAGTCACGTTGAGCAAGACGAACACGAGGATGCCGAAGGTCCCTCCGAGTTTCGCCAGCTTCTCGACGTCGAGAGCCACCACGAGCGCGACCATCACGCCACCGGTTATCCAGATAGACAGCGAAGGCGTCCCAAAACGCGGCGACGACCGCTCGAAGACAGACGGGAGGAGGTTGTCACGCGACATCGCAAACGGGAACCGCGAGGAGGTGAGTACTGCCGCGTTTGCCGTCGAGACGGTCGCGAGCACGCCCGCGAGCGCGAGAATCGAGCCACCGAGACTCCCGAGAACAAGCTCACCGGCCTCGGCGACCGGGGCGGAGCTCGCGGCAATCTCGTCTATATCCATCACCCCGGTGACGATGAGCATCACCAGAATGTACAGGAGCGTGACAAAGATGACCGCGCTGAACATCGCTCGCGGAAGCGTCCGCCCGGGGTCTTCGACCTCCTCGGCGACAGCAGTGGCCTTCACGATACCGAGATAGGAGATGAAGACGAGCCCAGTCGTCGAAATAATCCCCTCTACACCCGAGACCGCGAAGGTCGACCACCGGGCCGGGTCGGCGGCGAAGAACCCACCGCCCGAGAAGACCGCAAGAATCGCCACCAGGCCGACGACGACGGCGTTCTGGAGCTGGCCGCTCTCCTCTGCGCCGACCCAGTTGACCAGCGTCAGCGCCAGTCCGCCCGCGAGGGCGACGCCGAGGACCGGAACCTCGAGGAACTCGGTGACATACCAGCCGAGCCCGACGAGCGCGAACGAGCCCTTAAAAATGAGGGATATCCAGGCACCGAAGCCGACGACAGCGCCGACCAGCGGCCCCATCGCACGGCTCGTGAAGTAGTACGAACCCCCCGACTGTGGCATCGCCGTCGACAGCTCGACGGCACACATCGTGGCGACAAGCGCAATTACTCCCGCGAGCGCGAACGAGAGCGCGGCCGCTGGCCCCGCGCCCTCTGCTGCTGGCCCCGGAAGGACGAAGATACCGGCCCCGATCATCGTCCCGGCAGTCACGGTGAACACGGCGAAAGTCCCGAGGTCGCGACTCAGCTCAGAGTCACCTGTCTCGACCACCTGTCACCACCCCTCCTGTCGGGCCGCGTGACTCTCTTGGAGTGCAGTACGCCCAGTCTGTTTGACAGACCGACTGCTGGCTGTCGAATCACTCACCACGAGCACACTGAACCTAGTTCTGTCCTTGTTGTATTTAAATTACCTGCTTATTCGACAATATTAGACTGCTATATTTTCGTATTGATTATTATAGACCAATTCTATGAGAGGAAAGATTGATTCGACTCGCATCGAAAGACCGTAGCGATGAACGGGAGACTCGATGAGGTCGACAAGATGATTCTGTTCGAGTTACAGAAAAACGCCCGCGACACCTCCTCGAACGACATTGCCGACCAGATTGGGCTGTCGGCGAGCACGGTCCGCAACCGGATTTCGAAGCTCGAGGAGAAGGGAATCATCCGTGGCTACCACGTCGATATCGACTACGAGCGGGCGGGATACCCTCTCTATACGAAGATTATCTGTACTGCACCTATCGACAACCGCGAGGAGCTTGCAGAGAGCGCCATGGAGGTCCGGGGTGTGACCGCCGTCCGTGAGATAATGACCGGTGAGCGAAACATCTACGTCAACGCTATCGGCGAGGACCACGACGAACTCAGCCGTATCGGGCGAGAACTGACCGACCTCGGCCTAACTGTGGTCGACGAACAGCTCATCCGCGACGAGTTCGTCTGTCCGTTCCACGGCTTTCTCGGCAAACAGCCCGACTGTCTGGACGAGCCAGCCGACGAGTAGTCTCCCGTTCAGGAGTCATCAGCAACGTCGAAAAACTCCTCGAGGAGCTTCCGCTGGCCGGCCCGCAGGTGGTGTAACAACGTCGGCCCGGTGATGTCGAGCGCCTCCGCGACCTCCTGGGCGTTGCTTCCTCGGGGGGACTGGAAGTACTCCGCGAAAAATGCCGTCCGGAGCGCGTTTTCCTGGCGCTCGGTCAGCTTGTCACGGAGCTCGTCCCGGAACTCGCGTGCGGTCGTCACGTCGCGTTCTCGCTCACGCTTTGCGAGTACGTCCACCTCGAACTCTCGCGAGACCGCATCGACGAGTCGCCGGACGTCCTCCTCGGGAGAGCACTCGATGTCGATATCGCCGACTGCGTCGCCAAACTCGGCCGATCGGACGGTAACGCCGCTGGCGGCGAGCAGTCCCAGGGGCGTCCGCGGTCCGAGTCGTGCCTCGAAGACACCGCCTTCGTCGTACTCGCCGATGAGCCTGGTGTCCCGGACGCCCGAGCGGTCGGCGAGCGAGTCGACCACCGCCGACACGGCCGAGTCGTCGGCGACGAGATAACAGAGCAGTTCCTCGCCCTGTGGGACCAGCCCGTCGAGGGAAAGCGGCGTGTCGGTCTCGGTTGCGGCCCCGACAAGCGGTGCCGCCGAGTCGGTCACCTGCAGGTCGAGTTCGACCACCGTATCCGACAGCAGAAGGTTCCGGTGGCGTGTCGCGTTGATGGCGAAGCCGGCCATCTCGCCGACCGTCTCGAAACTCGCGCGCTCGCGCTCGGAGAAGGCGTCCTGTTCGCCCGTGTAAACGCCGACGACACCGTAGACGCTGGAGCCGTAGGTGAGCGGAATCGCCAGCAGCGACTGGAGGCCGTCGGCGAAGGCGGCCCGGCGAATCGACTCAGGAATCCCCTCGTCATCGCCGATGGGCTGGACGATGACCGACTCGCCGGAGTCGATGGCCCGCTGTTCGGGGACAGTGGCGTCGTCGAGGCAGGACTCGATTTCGTCGAGCGTGCGACCGGTCTGGCCCGCCGCCGCGCGGAGCACGAGGTCGTCGCCGCCGAGTTCACGCTCGGCGACCCAGGCGAAGTCGTAGATGTCGGTCTCGCCGAGCCGGCGACAGATCGTGTCGGCAATCTCTTCGCGGCTGGCCGCATCGACGAGGTCGGCGAGGATATCCGAGATTAGCTCGTTGAGCACCGTCAGCCGGTCGAGATCGTCTCGGAGCCCTTCGGTTCGGCGGCGCTCGTGGTGTCTGTCGGTCACGTCGTCGACGTACACCACCACCTGCTCGTCGACTGGAACGAGAGTCACCTCAAGCCACCGGTCCAGCGGCGGATAGTACTCCTCGATGGACCGTCGTTCCTCCAGCGACGAACCGAACGCCCGGGGAACAGTGGCCTCGATCGAATCGGGGAAGACAGCCGCGACATCGGCACCCTCGGTCTCCTCGGGAGAGCAGCAAAGAACCTCACAGGCGGCTTCGTTGCAGTCCAGGACCGTCCCGTCGGCCGTCACCGTCAGGATACCGACAGGCGCGTGGTCCGATACCTCGTCCATACCTCAGTCCTCCAGGGGCAACGACAAATAGCTGGCTCTCGGTTGGCCCGGCGAGCAGGGGAGTCGGTTCACTGTCCCGCTACTCCGTGGAGTTCGAACCGTGCCCCGCCGGAGTCGGCATCTGTGACAGTAATCTGCCAGCCGTGCAGGTCGGCGATTCTAGCGACGATTGCAAGTCCCAGGCCGGTCCCGTGTTCGTCAGAGGAGTAGCCCGGTTCGAGGACGCGCTGACGGCGGTCTGTGGGGATCCCCGGCCCGTCGTCAGCGACATAAAATCCGTCGTTGAGCTTCCCGACAGTTACGTCGACTGTACCGGTGTCGGACTCGCCGTGCTCGACGCTGTTGCGAAACAGGTTCTCGAAGAGCCGACTGACCCGGTCGGAGTCGGCGAGTGCCGTCGGGAGCTCGTCTTCGACGGTCAACGTCGCGCCGTTGGTCTCGACTGTCTCCCAGGCCTGTTCGGCGACCACCCCGAGGTCGACGGTCTCGTCTGGGTCGACGACATCCTCGCCCCGGGCCAGCGTCAACACGTCTTGGATGATTCGCTCCATCCGCTCGTGTGCCTGTTCAACGTGGTCGAAGTGCTCGGGTTCCTCGAACTCGCGAGCAGCCTGGAGTCGGGCGCGAGCGACATCAAGCGGGTTCCGGAGGTCGTGGCTGACGACACTCGCGACGTGATCGACCGCGATACCATCTTGGAAGGCGTCGGTTGCAGCTACCGAGCTGTCGTCTGTGCGCTTACTGAACACCAGATAGCCATCAGTCGACTCTGCTGGCAGTGTCACGTCGACCTGGTACTGGCTGGTACCGCCGTCGATGGTGAACTGCTGGCCGTCTCGGAGCGCGTGGAGACAGTCACTGTCGAGCTGTTCGAAGACCTCGGTCAACGACTCGTTCCGTTCGACAGCGCCGAATTGCTCGTCGAATGGGCTGTTCGTCTCGCGTACGACCACCTCGTCGTCGTCGAACACGAACCGACAGACTGGCACCGGGAGGTGGTCTGCCGACAGCGCCTCGAGACTGGTTCCGTTCTCCATCATTCTGTTACTCGTAGCTGTTCCCGACGGCTGGTTTCTCGCCGGGCCCATGTCTGCTATCAGTAGATGAGTGTTCCCACCCCTTAGTGATGAACACTAGCTATACAGAGATTGCCCAACTCGGAGGGGCAAATCGGTACACTCAGGTCAAAAATCACGCGACTTCGAGAGTGAATTCCTCCCAGCATACCGTTCACACATCGGATTTACAGACGGACCACCAGTGACCACTCATACTGAGTATTGCAGGTCGTTGCCACCACGGTGTGGTGTACCGGACCCTAAGAGAACTGATTCGATGAACCGTGTTTCAAACGTACCGCACTGATCATTGCTAAGCGCGCACAAACGGAAAGAGAAGTCGACACTGGCTGCCAAAGTAGAGAAGAACGAACGGAGGCGGGGCGGAAAAACCGGGGCAGGATTTCCCGCACCGCAACCGTTCACTTGTTGCTGGCTTTCCGTCAGGGGGGACGGATTCAGGCGGCATATGTTTGCCGCCATCGGTACTTGGCGTTTGTCCGTATTTAATCCACCACCGCTGTTTCTGGCTCAGAAACGACACACCCGATTGTGGCTGTGTCTCTGTATAGCTAGATTGTGTCTGAGCACAGGGGGAGGATAGCTAGCCCCTCGTTCCAGGTGGATACGGAAGGAGAGTATAGATATGGCAAGTTCCCGACGCTCCGCACGTCCGGTGGAAGCGCTTGACGAAACTGAGACGCTCCGTGGCTGTGAGGCAGAGTCGCTGCTCGAATTACTCGGTGACGAGTACACTCAGCGAGTCGTGAAAGCCCTCGGTGACGGCCCGATGACGGGTAGCGAACTCATCGAGCGCGCCGACGTATCGAAGGCGACGGCTTATCGACGGCTCGATGGCCTGCAGGAAGCAGATATCGTCGAATCGACGCTTCACGTCGACCCCGACGGCCACCACTGCGAGCAGTACAGCCTGGCTGTCTCGGATATCGGCGTCTCGCTCGGCCCCGACGGATTCGAGGTCGAGCTGGCTGCCGACGGGCCTGGAACGGCAGGCAAGCAGGGCGTGCCAGGATTCATCCACGCGGACGACTAGGGAGAAGGTCTTTATTCGTCAGTCACAATCCTCCCGTATGGGAATTTATCACAGCGTTCGGACTGTCACCGGCGCGAGCGGTGAGGGCCCAATCGACTGGGAGGCCGTCGCCGAGGCTGCGAAATCGTCTGTCGACCCCGGTGACCTCGATGTCTCCCGTGCCGAAGAGGAAGCCTACGCGTCGGATTCGAAGGATGCGCGTGACCGCGTCCGGGGGGTAACTGATATCGAGTTCGATCTCCCCGACCGCGTCGAAATCCAGAACCGACACCACTGGCTCGACGCCAACGTCGCCACGTTCAAACGTGTCATGCGCCCGCTCGAACAGCAGGTCCAGACCGCACCAGGGCTCACAACGGTTGCGAATACCGGCTCGATGGCGTTTGCGCTGCGCTTTCTCTCGAAACACGTTCTCGGCCAGTACGACCCGCTGTTACTCGCCGACGGCGAGCCGCACGCGCTCTATTTCGTCCGACCCAACATCAAACACGTTGCCGACGTACTCGATGTGCCCTACGGCCGGTTCCGTCGCTGGATTGCGTTCCACGAGGTCACACACGCCGCGGAGTTTGGCGCGGCACCGTGGCTCTCTGACCACCTCGAAGCCAACATGCGAGAGGCCGTCGACAAGCTCTCCGGTGGCGACATCGACCGGGCGGCTCTCGGCGAACTCGACACGACGATGACCGCCGTCGAAGGCTACGCAGAACTCATCATGGACCGAGCGTTCGACGACGAGTACGACGACATGCGCCGGAAGCTCGAACAGCGCCGCGACGGACAGGGGCCGGTCGAGGCACTGATTCGCCGGTATCTTGGCCTGAGCGTCAAGCGTCGCCAGTACGAGCGCGGGAAGGCCTTCTTCGAGGAGGTCGCCGACCTGCGGGATGTCGAGACGGCCGGTCGGGTCTGGGAGTCACCCGAACTGCTTCCGACCGACGAGGAGCTGGACGACCCGGCCTCGTGGGTTCGCAGGGTCGAGTAGGGAACCGACAGAACTGGAAACGGGTTGTGTGACGTTGTCTCGTCCGTGAGATGCCATGACTTATTACCGTCGACAACCCGGGATATAACGATGCGACGGCGAACAACAGGTTTCGCACTTGCAGTCGCCCTGATGGCCCTTGCAGCGGTGGCCGTACCGGGGGCAGCGAGTCTTGACGGGAGTACAGCACCAGCGGCACAGTCAGGTGGCTTCACCGACATTGCGGCCGCAGACAACCACATCGAAGAGTGTGCAGCCGAGCCGCCAGCAGACTTTGCCGACCCCGACGGCGGGAACGATGTCATCGGCTGGGTCGACGGCTTCTGGTACAACGAGCCGATAGATATCGACACGTCGGACGGCCTCAACGACACCGAGCTGGCGGACCTCAGCGCACGGGCCACCGCCCGCGTTGAGGCGATTCGGTGTCTCGCTGCGGTCGATGGAACGCCACCGGTCCAGATTCAGACACGGGAGGAGTTCCAAGACAATCAGACCGGCACCTACGCGAACGTTAGCCAGAAGAACAGACTCGTCGATAACGCCCGTTTCGAGACGACGCTGATGATTAGCTCCGAGGAGGACTCGATTGACGTGCGCGAGCAGAACCGCGGCACGACGGTGGGTGGGTTCTACAGCTTCGCAGAGAACCGCATCGTCATCGTCACCGACGACCCTGAGAACTTCCTCATCTCAGAACAGACCCTGGCCCAGGAGGTCGGCCACGCGATTCAGGACCAGCAATTCAACCTCACGCGTCTGGTCGGCGAAACGACTGACCAAGACCTCGGCTACGAGGGACTCGTCGAGGGAGACATGAATCTCGTCGACCAGCGCTACCAGCAGGCCTGTGACCAGGGGCTGTGGAACGAACCCTGCGTGAGCGAGTCGAACGATGGTGGCGGTGGCGGCGGCGGTGGTCCCGCAAACTGGGGACTGTACCTCCAGAGCTTCCAGCCCTACAGCGAAGGGCCGCCTTTCATCCAGTCCATCTATGAAGAAGAAGGCTGGGACGCAATCGACGCGATGTACGACAACCCGCCCGAGTCCGCACTGTACAGCATGTTCCCGGAAACGCACGGCGAGGTCGAACTCGCAGATGTCGAGGTTTCCGACCGGAGCAACGACCAGTGGCAGCGCATCACCTACGAGGACGAGGTTGATTACGACAGCCTGGGACCGAGTAACATCGCCGGTATGTTCATGGCCACGACCTACGACGCCCAGCAGCCGATTATCGACCCGCAGTCGTTCCTCAACACCACAGCGAGCGGTGAGGTGTCGAGCACGCAGCCGCTGATTTACGCCCATCCCGAAACGGAAGGCTGGCGCGGCGATAGACTGTACACCTACCGGAATGGTAACGAGACGGGAACAGTCTGGAGCGTCGAGTGGGCCTCCGCAGAGGACGCACAGCCGTTCGTCGAGAGCTACAACGAACTCGCGAGCATCCGCGGCGGAGAGGCTGTCGAAGAGTACGAGAACACCTATCGCTTCGGCGAGAACAGCGCCTGGGACATGGCGCTCACTATTGTTCCGGACGGGAGTACGGTGACCGTGGTTACTGCCCCGACTGTCGAAGACCTGACCGCGGTCCACGATATCCAGCTCGTCGAGAGCCAGGAGTCGACTCCGACGGCAACCGAAACACCGACGCCGACGGCAACCGAAACGCCAACACCGACTGAGACATCGACAGCAACCGAAACGCCGATGTCAGAGGACACGTCGACAGCGACCGAGACCCCTGAAGACAGCGACGACGACGGTGCTGGCTTCGGTGTTCTCGCTGGCGTACTCGCGGTTACGCTGACCGCGCTCCTCGCCCGGCGGCGATAGCAGACAGCTAACGAGGGATACTATTATTTTGTTTGCGCTTCGACGCATAAACAACGATGGCCCTCCGCGTTCGTATGCTTGCAGTCCTAGCGCTACTTGTCGGTCTCAACGCCCTGTTTGTCTTCGCTGTGCTCTGGGGGTTCGGGGTCCTGTTGCCGACGGTCGTGACCGCTGCTGTCCTCGGAGAGCCCGCGCTTCTGTCAGACCTGTTCCGGTTACCGGTCTCAGTCCCCGTCTACGCAGCCCTCGTCGTGGCGTTTCTCGCCGGGCAGGTGTACTACGGCTACCGCCGAGTGTTCGCTCGTCCCTCCGTCACAGACGAGACACAAGGCCACGAGGTTGATGAAATCGTCCGTCGCCTCGCGATGCGCGTCGATATCCCGACACCGTCGACGCGGATTATCGACAGCGAGCAGCCCAGCTGCTACACCGTTGGTCGCTTCACAGACGCAACGATTGTCGTGACGACGGGGCTAATCGAGAGACTCGACAGCAACGAACTGGAAGCGGTCCTCGCCCACGAGCTGGCACACGTCGCCAACCGAGATGTGACGCTGATGACCGTGACGACACTCGTGCTCGAAATCGCAACGCGAACCTACCACACAGTCCGGCTGGTCCCGCGAGCACTCGGGCAGACCGAACAGCTCACCAGGACAGAACGAATCGCACTCCGCTGGTTTCTTCCGCTGTCGGTGGTCGTCTACGTGGTCGTCTCGCCGCTGTTGCTGGTTTTCCCGAAGCTGACAGAGTGGGCGACGAAAACGCTCTCACACGCCCGCGAGTTCGCCGCCGACGAGGCCGCCGCTGCAACGACAGGTGCCCCGCTGGCGCTGGCGACGGCACTGGTAGCACTCGACGAGGCCGCGCCGACACCGGAACGAGACCTGCGGCGCGCGCGAACGCAGGCGCTCTGTATTGTTCCAACGCCGCCGGTGACAGGCCCGACCGCGAGTGACCCACCCGAACCGGCTGCCACCGACCGCGAGCCCCTCACGGAGTGGCTGCCCGGACGAACCGGAACCAGCCCGGTTTCAGGCACCCATCCGCCGGTCAAAAAGCGAGTCGAGCGGCTCCAGTCACTTGCTGCTCAGGAGGACGGCAGATGAATCCGGGTCGGCGTCTGCTGTTGGTGCTGGTCTGTGTACTTGGCGTCGTCGTCGTTGCCGCGACGTTTCCGGCCGCGGACCCACGTCTCGACCCACCGGAAACCGCAAGCGGTGTCTCCGGGGGTGACTGGGACAACGTTACCGGGAGTTCAGAGCGATCCAATGGAGATACCATCGACGAAGAACAGCGCTCCAACGAACAGTCAGCGAACCCACAGGACGGCGGGTTTTGGCCGTTCGTCGAGGGGTCCGTGGTGGCTGGAACAACGGCTCAGGCTGGTGTCGACGACGGCGACTTCTTCGTGAGCAGCCACGACAGCGTCACGATGCTCGTCAACGGCGAGACGGTCGGTACTGTCGGTCCGGACAGAAACACGGAATTCCGTGTTCCGACCGGCACCGACGAGATAACGGTCACGGTCGAAGAGACCGGTGACAGTGTGACCGTCCCCGTCGAGACAAACATCACGGTCAGCTCGGAGGGAACCTTCGCGCCCAACAGCGAGGTACAGATTACAGGAGACATTGGGAACTACACCGTTGATAACGCGACAGTCAGCGTCGACGGCGAACCCGTTGCAACGACCGACGAAGACGGGAAAGCAGACGTCACCCTTCCGGAGAGCGCGGGAGAAACTGAAATACGACTCACGCGGGGGGCGCTGGCGGGGTCACTAACCGCGACCGTCGCCGAGCCAGAGGTGGGCTTCTCGTCGCCGGTTATCTTCCCTGGCCTGCCGACACACCTGTCGGTGACAGCAGACGGTGGAGGTGTCGACAACGCGACCGTGGTCGTAGGAGACGACGAGACGACAACCAACAGCGGCGGGTCGGCCTGGGTCAGCGTTCCTCTCGCTGACGAGGTGACCGTCACCGCCACAGTCGGAGAGGAACAGGCGACGACGACGGTTTCGAATCTCTACCTGCGGACGACACTCGTCGTGTTGGTCGGGCCAGGTCTGATTATCGGTGCTGTCTGGACGTACGTTCGCTACATTGCAGCCCGGCGCCGAGAGGGGTTCGGAGCAGCTGTACTCGGGATAGCGGCGTTGCTGGGTGGACTCAGCGCCGCGGTGTTCCAGTACGGGTCGCTGAGTCTGCAGGGTATCCGGTCGCTCCGTCTTCCGAGTCTCCCCAGCGCCTCGTTTCCAAGGATGAGCCTTCCATCACTGGGTGAACTGTTCTCGCTCGGGCTGCCGTCGCTGAGCAAACTGGTTGACAATCTTAGTATGTCACACAGGTCGGGCGATAACACGGTCGCTGGTGCTGTGACAGATGGTGAGGAGTCGACCACCGGCGAGGAGACAGCCGATGAGAGAGCAAGTGAGTCCGCTGTTGCGGGGCCACAGGCGGCGGTCAGAGACGCCTGGCACACCTTCCTCGCCCAGCTCCAAATCCGGGACATAGAGACGGCAACCCCCGGCGAGGCCGCACGCGTCGCACTCGCCGCGGGCTATCCGGCCGAGCAGGTCCGTCGGCTGCTCTCGCTGTTCAGAGCTGTCGAATATGGCGATAGCGACCCATCCACGGACGATGTCGCCGACGCTCAAGCGACGGTCGATACGCTCACCGACTACCATCCTGAGGAGGAGGAGCCACAATGAAGCTCCCAGGCCGTCGAGTCACGTTGGCCGTCACAGCCTGCTGTCTGGTCGTCGCCATCAGCACCCTGGTTGCGGCCGGCCTCGTCGGGAACGCCCTCCAGTCGCCGGCCGTTCGCAGCCTACTCTTGTTTCTCGCCTCTGTTCTGCCGGTCGTCGGTCTCGTGGTGAGCAGTGCTGTCATCTGGAGAGTGGTACGGGCCAGAAGTCGGGGCATTGCTGCCGGGCCCACAGATCAGCGGGACAACAAGCAGGTGGTGGGGTACACCCTCCAACAGCGACTGTCGGAAGCAACGGCGGACTGGTATCGCTGCGAGGCAGGGTACACGACCACCAACATCAGAGAGCAACTCGAAGAGAGCGCAGCTAGGGCGGTCACGACCACCACCGGTGTCGACGAGGAGACAGCACAGGAGACGCTGGCGGCAGGAACCTGGACCGACGACCCGGTTGCTGCGGCCTTTCTCTCTGCGCAGTGTAGGCAGCCCCTCGGTGAGCGTCTCAAGGGAGCACTCGACCCAGGGCAGGCATTCCGTCGACGCGTCGACCGAACAATTACAGCTATCGAAGTACTCGAAGGCCAAACTGTCTCGCGCCAGCCCGACGAACTGGACGGAACCGACGAACAGCCGACGGAGGTGGCGGCGAGATGAGTTCCACAGAACGTGTGACCGACGGCGAGTGGGCAGTCGGCGTCTCGGTTCTCTTGCTCGGGACCGGTATCCTCACCGGCTCACCGGTATTGGTCGGGCTCGCGGCGATGCCACTCGGATTCGTCGCCGCCGCGGGGTTCGACACCGCACTGGAGCCGTCGGTTACTCTGGAACGGGTCTTCGACCCAGAAGGCGGCCCGACAACAACCGAGGGAGGGCTGCAGGGTAACCCGGGCGAACGCGTCACAGTTCAGCTGACTGTCCACAACACCGGGACAGACCCGCTCGTCGACCTCCGGCTCGTCGACAGCGTTCCATCGGAGTTGCCGGTCGTTGCCGGAACCCACCGGGCGGCCGTCACGCTCGGCCCCGGCGAACGGGAGTCAATCGAGTACGAACTAGAGCTTCGCCGCGGCGAGTACGCCTTCGATGCCGTCGAAGTACAGAGCGAGGGATTCGGCGGGACAGTTCTCCGCACCGAGACGACGACGGCAGACGGTGCCCAAGCGTTGCGGTGTATCCCCTTTGTCGAGGAGGTCCCGCTCGGAGACGGCGCGAACGATTACGCGGGCCAGATACCGACCGACGAGGGCGGCAGCGGCGTGGAGTTCTACTCCGTTCGAGACTACGAGCCGGGCGACCCCATCCGGTCGATTGACTGGCGGCGCTACGCGAACAGCAGAGAGCTGGCAACAGTCGAGTTCCGCGCCGAGCGGGCGACGCGTGTGGTCTGTCTTGTCGACAGCCGTCAGAGCCAGAGACGCGCGCAGTCGACAGACCACCTGCCAGCACTGGACCTCTCGGTTGCCGCTGCCGAACAAACGTTCGACGCTGTCGTCGATGCAGACTATCCAATCGGCGTCGTTGGTATCAAGAACCGGGCACAGCTTGTCGTCGAACCCGGTGAGGATGAGATGACAAGGCAACGTGGAACTGAGCTGCTGGCTGCGCTTCGGAGCCACGAGACAAGCAAGCACGCACAGAGCCACTGGGGAGAGCCAACTGCCACGGTGCCAACGCTGTTGCCTGGGGAGGCACAGATTGTTCTCTTCTCGTCGTTCGTCGACGATATCCCCCTGGCGCTCGTCAAGCGGCTCTGCGTCCACGGCTACCCTGTCTGTGTTGTCTCACCGGATGTCGCCTCCGACCGGGAAGACACCGCCGGACGCCTTGCAGCAGTCACGCGTCGGACGCGTCTCGCGACAGCCAGGCAGGCAGGCGCTCGCGTGGTCGACTGGGACGCCGGTGATTCGATTGGGACCGTGCTGAAGCGTGTCGTCACGGAGGTGTCGAGCAGATGAGCCAACTCCCACAGACCACGCGACGCGCGGTTGTGGCCGCGGCCGTCGTCGGCGTCGCCGGACTGGCACTGCACGAGTCACTGCTCGTGGTGGCCGCACTGGCTGGTCTCGCCGTCGGCCTCGGTGTTCGCGGCCTCAGCGGGAGTCCGTCGACGGTGATAGTGGCCGCCGGCCTCATGCCGCTTGGACTTGTGGCCGCAGTCGCGACTGTCGGTACCGTCGCGGCTGAGCCGACCGTAGACGAGACAGTCTACAGTACCCTCGCTGCACTCTCGGTACTGCTGATGGGAGTGGTTGGGCCTGTTCTCGGCGGCAACTCCCCGGCAGCTCTCAGGGATGCCAGCCGGGGAGCACTCGCCGGCGCAGTCACTGGAACGGTGCTTGCGACCCTCGCGTCGATACTTGAAACACACGGGCAGCCGCCGGTCGAGTCAGTGGTGTATGCCACAGGTGGAGGTTTCGACGGCATCGCCGCGACTATCGCTGTGACAGCAGTCGCCGGAGCCGGAGCTGTCGTTGCCGTGCCGGATGCAGCGGTGACAACCCCCCGTCGTAAGGAGTTCCTCCCTCGCTACAGGAGACAGGCCATCGTCGCGATTGTTGCGCTTGCAGGCGGGCTTCTCGCAGTAGTCGCGGCCGCACGGGTCGTCGGCGGTCGGTGGCTTGTCTCTCGGATATTCGACACGCTGGTGTTCAGGGGGCTGTTGGTCGGTCTCGCCGTGTTGTGTCTTCTCGTCGCTGCCACGGGACTGCTCGTCGGCTTCGCCTGGAACCGGGGCGACAAAAACGGCTCTGTGGCACCTCTTCTGTTGGGGACAGTACTCAGCCTCACGGTCATTGTCGGTGGGGGCTATCTCGCGGGGGTTCCGCCCTCGTCGCTTTTCGCCATCCCGCTGTTGCTGGGAGTCGCAGGCGTTGCGCTCGTAGCGTTCTCGCGCCTGCTGGGGCTGGCTGGCGGCGGCCGACTGTCCGGAACTACCCCAGTCGCTCTCACGGCGCTATGTCTGGCCGGTGTAGCAGCCGTCGGCGCCGATATCGGGAAGACGGCGACGCCTGGTCTCTCGCTGGTCGGCGTCGTCTCGACACTGGGTTCCGGACTGTTCATCTACGTGGTCGGGACCAACGGCGCGACACTGCACGCACACGTTGGAAGCGAGGGCGCAACACGAGAGCCACAGCTGGTTCGCATCGCCTACGCGGTGAGTGTCGTCGCCGTCAGCGCCACCGTCACCGTCGGTGGTATCTGGCTCGCGATGGCCGTCGCGCCCACGCTGTCGGTTCCATCGACGCTCGCACTCGTCAGCGCACTCGTGGCGACCGGGCTCGTTCTCAGGACGCTGCTTCGCTAGGGTCCATCGCAGGGACCTCGACGGAATCAAGCACCGCCGTGATGATATCGCGCTCGCTGACACCACGGACGCTGGCTTCGGCATCGAGAACAAGTCGGTGAGAAAGCGCCGAGGGAGCCACTCGCTTCACGTCGTCAGGGACGACATAGGAGCGACCTTCGAGCGCGGCATGTGCCCGGGAGAGTTCGAACAGCCGCTGGACGCCGCGGGGCGAGACACCGACCTCGACCCTGCCGTCGGTCCGTGTCGCCCGGCAGATCGCACCGATGTAATCACGGAGCGGGTCCTCGACGGTAACAGTCTCGGGCGTCGCCTGTATCTCCCGGACTGTCTCAAGGTCGATGACCTGTTCGACGGTCGGGTCGGGCTTGTCTCGCTCGGCCCGGCGGTCGATGAGTTCGCGCGTTCCCGACTGGTCTGGATACCCCAGCGACGTTTTGACGATGAAGCGATCACGTTGTGCCTCGGGAAGCTCGAAGGTCCCCTCCTGTTCGACAGGGTTCTGTGTGGCGACGACGACAAACGGTTCGGGCAGGTCGTGTGTCTCGCCGTCAACGGTGACCTGGCCTTCTGCCATTGCTTCCAGCAGCGCCGACTGGGTCTTCGGCGGCGCACGGTTGATTTCGTCAGCGAGGACGATGTTGGCGAAGATGGGGCCGGGCGTGAAGTGGAACTCCCCGGTCCCCTCCTCGAAGACGTACGAGCCAGTCACGTCGGAGGGCATCAGATCGGGCGTGAACTGGATTCGTGAGAATTCGAGGCCGAGTGCGGTCGCAAACGCCTGGGCAGTCAACGTCTTGCCGGTGCCGGGCACGTCTTCGAGCAAGACGTGTCCACGGGCGACCATTCCGGCGAGTACCTCTTCGAGAACAGCTCTGTCTCCGACGACAACCGACAGTATTTCTTCGAGGACCGCATCTGCGTGGGCAGCAGTTTCCTGGACCGACATATTTCGATCCACGGCACCGGTGTGTTTATACGTACTGCATGACAGAGAACTATCTTGTATTCGGAGAATAAACTTGTTACCATGGAACATACACGGCGGCAGTTCCTCGGTATCGTCGCTAGCTCGCTGGCTCTGGCCGGTTGTGTCGGCGGCGACTCCGGGGACGACGGAGAGGACACAGAACAGCCGACCGGCGACGAGAGCGGGACCGACGAGGGCGAAACGGACGGCGGAGACGAGACGGAGGTGCAGGTCGTCGACACCGAGAGCCAGGGCGAGGTGCTCGCAGGCCCAGAGGGACTGACACTGTACGTGTTCGACAACGACGACCAGGGAGCCGAGTCGAGCGCCTGTACCGGCAGCTGTACGGATAACTGGCCACCCCTCACGATCGACAGCGAGGTGGTAGCTGCCTCGGGTGTCGACACAGAGCTGAGGACCTTCGAGCGTGAGGATGGCTCGACACAAGTCGCCGCCGACGGCCGGCCGCTGTACTACTGGGCCAACGACGAGACAGAAGGAGACACCAACGGACACGGAGTCAACGACGCCTGGTGGGTCGTCAGCCCGGACGGGAGTCCGAAACGCCCCGCCGAGGACGGCTCAGACGGTGACGGTTCAGACGGCGGTGACGGCCCGGCCTACTGACGGCAGACGGCCTGCCGCCGAACCGCTCGTCACCGCAAGCTGAGTCAGCCCTCGGTGTAGCTGACCGAGGAATCGAACGTCGCGAGCAGATGCGAGAGGTGAATCCGGTCGCTGGTCCCCTCGGCGAGGTCCATATCTATCTCACCCGCCCGCCTGTGTATCGCGGCCAGTTCTGCCCCAGTGTACCGGGACCGCGCCACGTCGAGGACCGATTCGAGCACCTCTTCCCCGCTGTACCCCTCGTCGATGAGTAACTCGTCGAGTGTCGAGCGGGCGTCGGTGAAGTCGCCGGCTTCGGCGTCGGCAATCATTTCCTGGATGCGCTCGTCGGTATCGACCGACGAGAGCACCTCGTAGGCGGTCTCCATCGTGATTTCGCCCGCCTGCTCTGTGGTCGTCTGTGCCGACATAATCGCCTCTCGGAGGTCGCCGCCGGCCGCTCCGGCGACGTATTCGAGACCCTCCTCATCGTAGGCGGCCTCCTCGCGGTCGGCAATTGTCCCGAGCACGTCGATGATTTCGTCCTGTGTCGGCGACCGAACCGGAATCGGGTAACACCGGGAACGAATCGGCGAGATAAGCGCCGACGGCCGGCGGGTCGCGATGACGAACTGCGTCGCCTCGTAGTACTGCTCCATGACGCGACGGAGCGCCTGCTGGAAGTCCTCGCGCATCCCCTCGGCGTTGTCGAGCAACACGGTCTTGTAGTCGCCGGTCATCGGCGCGTTGGCTGCCGACTCCTTGAGCACGTGGTTGATGAGGTCGGCTTTCGAGGAGGTACGGCGCTGTTTCGAGTCGATGAACTGCGAGAATCTCGGGTCCTGGCTGATCTCTTTTTTCGTCGAGTCGAAGAAGTCGGCGACGTTGATTTCGATGCGGTCGGCGTCGGGGTCGTCGTGGACTTCTCGGGTTAGCGCACGGACGGCGGCGGTCTTGCCTGCGCCCGCCGGCCCGTGGACGACGAGATTCATCGGCTCCTCGAGCGCGCGCTCGAAGTTCTCGCGGACCTCCTGCTGTGGCAACTCGTCGAGGTCGGGGGCGTGTTCCTCCGTCCACAGGGGCGTCTCCATTACCATCGGCTTGTGAACAGGCTCGTACAAATCTTCCGCTCTCTCACCAGTTCCAGGCCGCGCCGTCGGGGTCGAGAAGCCGCTCGCGCTCCTCGATAGCCGCGATGCGGTCGAGGTCTGCGTCGTCCAGTTGAATCGAACGCGCCTCCCAGTTCTCGCGGACGTGGTCACCGGTCGCCTTCGGTATCGGGACGACCGAATCCTGTGCGAGCCCCCAGGCGAGACAGACCAGCGGGACCGATACCCCGTGTTTGTCGGCAATCTCCTCCAGGATGGGGTGCGTGACAGAGGCCTGTCCCAGCGGACAGTACGCGACGAGGCGGTGGTCGTGGGTCCGGGCGTACTCGCGGAGTTCCTCCTGCTGGAGCAGCGGGTGACATTCCACCTGATGGGCTACAATGGGGGCGTCGAGAATCTCGCGGGCCTCCTCAAGCAGAGAGGGGGTGAAATTCGAGACGCCGACGTGGTTGGTCAGCCCCGACTCGCGGAGTTCGTCCATCGCCTGGAGTGTCTCCTCGGGGTCGTAGGCCTCAATCGGCCAGTGAACGTACAACAGGTCGACGTAATCGAGACCGAGGCGGTCGAGACTCTCCTCTGCCGTCGAGAGGGCGTCCTCGTAAGCGAGGTTCGCGGGGAGGATTTTCGTCGCGACGACGACCTCCTCGCGGTCGACGCTGCTTTCGCGGATGCCCGCGCCGACGGCGCACTCGTTGTCGTACATCTGTGCGGTGTCGACGTGTCGGTAACCCATATCGAGCGCGTCGGCGACGGTCTTCCGGCAGGTGTCGGGGTCGCTGTTGCCGGAGGTGCCAAGGCCGAGCGCTGGCATGTTTAGTTCCATGACAGGTGGTTAGGCTGGAGCTAATAAGGCGTACCGCTCGCGTCGCGGGCAGTGCAGTCACCCTTCCGACCAATCGGTCTCGTCCACCCAGTCCGGCCGCTCGACAGAAATCTCTCCGAGTTGGTGGACGACGAACGACTGGGCTACCGTGACTATCTGACCGTCGTTGTCTTCGATTTCGAGGGACATGTTCGCCTCGTGGACGACGCTCTCGGTGTCAACGAAGACGCTCCCGGTCGCCTCGGTGACCCTCCCAGAAATACCGGACTCATCGGCCGAATCAAGCTCGAACCGGAGGAGTCGGCGGCCGTTGCGCTGGACAGTCTCGGTGGGAACGTACGTCCCGATTCTGAGAATGCCACCCAGGCTCTCCCCGTCGTTGAGCATTTCGGGCGGGTGCGTCCCGGCGAAGTCGCGCTCAAGCTCGCGGCTCTCGACTATCGTCTCACCGTTGGACGTGCCCCGGACATACTGGGTTCTGCCCTCTATGTATATGCGGTTCGTCTCGGTCGAGGCGTCGAACACGAACAGCCGCCGTTCCGACGCCAGACTGCTCCGCCGTTGCTGTGTGACACTCAGCGTCTCCTCTCCGCCGGCGGTGTTGACAAGTTCCTGTTCGAGGTCGTACCCATTCTCGGTTAGGGCCTGACGCGTCGCATCGACGAGTGCCGCGGTATCGTCGATACCGCTCTCAGAGGTTCCCTCCGGAGGGGCGAGAGACTCTGGGGCCGTCTCTCCGTCATCACCCCCGCCGGAGCCGTCGCTTCCGTCGGCACCCTCTTCTCGCTCAGTAGCCCCCGAATCGTCTCCATCACCCTCATCCTGACAGCCCGCAAGTCCCGTCGTCACTGCGAGGCCAGCCACGGCAAGGACGTGACGTCTCGTGCTCTCTTTCGCTGATATTGCTCTCAATCGCATCATCACGCACCCTTCTTCGAGTTAGCGGCGTGTTTCCCGATTTTCGACGCCGTCTTCGCTCCGGCCCCGGTGTTGATGACGACGACATCCTCGTCGGGACCGAAGACACCCTCGGCGGCAAGTTCCATCGTCCCGGCCAGCGCGACGGCGGAGGTGACACACATCTCGACGCCGGCCTCTCGGGCCGCAACAAGGGAAGCGTCGAAGGCCTCCTCGTCGCTGACGGTGACGCCGGTGCCGCCAGATTCGAAGACCGCTTCGAGCATCCATGGGGACGCCCCGGGGTCGGGAATCTCGACCCCGCGAGCGATACTGTCGGGGTTCTCCCACGGCTCGTGTTCCTCTCGACCCTCCTCGATTGCTTCGACGACTGGGGCCGCGCCGGTTGTCTGTGCGACGTGGAGCTTCGGTGGGTCCGCGTCCAGCCAGCCGAGTTCCCGAAGCTCCTGGTAGGCCTTCCAGATACCAATGAGGCCGACGCCGCCGCCGGTTGGGTAGACGATGTGATCCGGCGAAGACCACTCGAAGGCCTCGAAGACCTCGTACCCCATCGTCTTCTTGCCCTCGTGTCGGTACGGCGTCTGAAAGGTTTTCACCGAGTACCAGCCGTGTTCGGCCGCCGCCTCGGTGAAGGCCGCGCCGGCGTCGCCGATTTTTCCTTCCTGGAGGTGGAGGTCCGCGCCGTGTGCTCGGACGAGACTCTTTTTCACCTTGCCGGCCTGGTGGTTGAGGAAGACGTGACAGTTCATGCCCGCGCGGGCGGCGTAGGCGCTCGCGGACTGGCCGGCGTTGCCAGCGGAGTTGAGCGCAACGTCGGTGACGCCCTGCTCGTTCGCACAGGAGATCGCTGCGGCCTGGCCGCGGTCTTTGAACGTGTTCGTCGGGTTCTGACCCTCATCTTTGAACCAGAGGCCGTCGACGCCGAGGTCTTCGGCCAGGCGGGGTGCGTTGACCAGTGGCGTTGCTCCCTCGCCCATCGAGACGATAGCGTCGGGGTCACGGACGGGTAACAACTCCCGATAGTCCCACATCGAGTCGCCGCGAGCGGCCCACTCCTCGGGCGTGATATCGAGAGCATCGTAGTCGTACTGCGGGTCGAGAATCCCGCCACACTCCCGGCAGGGAAACTCGGTGAGATCGAGGTCGTATGTCTCGCCACAGGAACGACAGGTGATGTGTGAGACAACAGTGCCGGTGGTCTCGCCGTCGGTGTGCATGCGGAGAGGGTAGAGCCTCGGGGGCTTAAATCCAAGCCGTCGCGTCGGCCGGCTGAAAGAAGGGTCGTCGGTAACAGACCGTTACCACTCGATTTCGTACTGGCAGGCGTCGCCGCCGTTCTCGCGACAGACGTCTCCAGTCTCCGAACGCTGCGACCACACCTCTCAGTATCCCAAGTCAAACGCACAGGGACACCACCGTGGTGCCGTCGGCTTGTGCTCAGTCGGTGTGAGTTCGGAGGTCGTTCTCGACGGACTCACCCGGCAGGCTGTCCCGGCGCGCGACTGCGACACCGCTGTCGGCGTCAAAGAGATGGACTCGCTGTGGCGGGAAATCGATACCCACCCGTTCGCCCCGACTGACCGCCCCTGGGCCGTCGGTCGTGACAGTCACGGTCGTGTTTGCGAGTTCGACGTACGCGTGAGAGGTTTCGCCCAGCGGTTCGACAACCTCCACGGTTCCGGTCGCAGCCCCCGTTTGTGGCTCAACCACCTCGATTGCCCCCGGTCTGATACCGAGGACGAACGCCCCGCCAGACCGGAGGTCGTCGGCCCGCTCCGGGACGGGATACTCGAACCCGTCGGCGACGAGTTGGTCTCCCCGACGGGTAACATCGAGCATGTTCATCGCCGGCTCCCCGATGAACTCCGCAACGAACCTGTTCTGTGGCCGGTAGTAACACTCCAGCGGCTCGCCGACTTGCTGTAGCTCGCCGTCCTGCATGACCGCGATTCGGTCGGCCATCGTCATTGCCTCTGTCTGGTCGTGGGTGACGTACATCGTCGTCACCTCGAGGTCTTCTTGGAGCTGTTGGATTTCAGTGCGCATCGTCGACCGAAGCGAGGCATCGAGGTTGCTGAGCGGTTCGTCCATCAGAAACACCGCGGGGTCTCTGATGATAGCCCGCCCGAGCGCGACGCGCTGCTTCTGTCCGCCCGACAGCGACTTCGGCTTCTGTTCGAGCAACTCACCGATGTCGAGCAGCTCGGCGGTCGATTCGACGCGCTCGCGGCGCTCGGCGGCCGAGAGGTCCGTCGTCATCTTGAGGCCGAATTCCATGTTCTCGGCGGCGGTCATGTGGGGGTACAGCGCGTAGTTCTGGAACACCATCGCGATATCCCGTTCCTCGGGCCGTCGCTCGGTGACCGGCTCGTCCTCGATTCGAATCGTCCCGTCGGTGACCGATTCCAGACCGGCAATGCAGTTCAGCGTCGTCGACTTCCCACAGCCGGATGGGCCGACGAGCACGAGAAACTCCCCGTCGGCAGCCGACAGTGAGAGGTCGGAGACGGCCTCGACACTATCTTCGCCACGTCCGAACGTCTTCCGTAGTGTTTCGATTTCGAGTTGTGCCATGGATTATCCTTTGACAGCTCCGTCGGTGAGCCCGCGAACGAAATAGCGCTGTAGCGCGACGAAGAAGATGACTATCGGCACGATACCGATAACTGCAGCGGCCGCAATGTTGGTCCACTGCGTCGCCAGCTGATTGTCGAAGACGTAGATGCCCATCGAGAGCGTATAGAGGTCCTCGCCGCCGGGACTGAGCATCGTGTACGCCATCACGAACTCGGACCAGGTCAGAACGAAGTTGAAGATGGCGACGACAGCAATACCGGGCATCACCGGCCGCAACAACACGTACCGCAGCGTCTGAAGGCGATTACAGCCATCGATTCGGGCGGCTTTGTCCAGTTCGGTTGGGATGGTGTCGAAATACCCCTTGAGTAGCCACAGCGAAAACGGAATCTGCAGCCCGATGTACAGCAAGACCAACCCGGCGTGGCTCTCGGTCAGTCCGAGCGTTCGCATGATGTCGTACAGCGGGAGCACGATGACAATCGGCGAAATCATCTGGAATCCCAGCACGGCCAGCAGTAGCGACCGGCGGCCACGGAAGCTGAACCGCGAGAACCCGTACGCCGCTGGCGTCGTCACGAGAAGGATGCCGACAACCGAGAGGACGGCGACAAACAGCGTGTTCCGCATCCACCCGAGGAGGCCGCTGGCGAGTACCGCCCGATAGGAGTCTACCGACAGCTCGCTCGGAATCAGCTCCAGGGACGTGTATACCGCGCTCTCTGTTCGGAGGCTCAGTGAGACAATCCAGAGGACCGGAAACACGAAAAACAGTATTGCCAGGCCGTAGACCAGGTACGTGAGCCCGTCGTAGCAGTACCGGCGGATGCGCGGCCACGAGAGGGTCACGTCGAAGTCGCCGAGGGTGGTATCAGTGCGTCCCGCCATCTATATCTCCTCACTGATGTCGAACACGCGGAAGTAGACCGCGGTGACAACCAGTGTTATCATCAGCAAGACGACTGCCGTTGCCGCGGCCATGCCCATCTGGTAGCTGTTGAACGCCGATTTGTACATCGAGAGTGCAATAACCTCGGTCGCCCGGCCGGGGCCGCCGTTTGTCAGCGCAAAGATGAGGTCGAAGGAATTCAGCGAGTAAATCGTCACGAGAATCGTCACGACGAAGACGACCGATTTCAGTTGCGGGAGCGTGACGTACCGGAACCGCTGGAGCGGCCCCGCCCCGTCGACTTTCGCCGCCCGGTACAGCTCGTCTGGAACCCGCTTGAGACCAGCGTAAAACATTATCATCGAGAAGGCAGTGCCACGCCAGGCCCCGGCGGTGATGACCGAAACCACGGCAATCTGTGCATCAGAGAGGAAGGGGATGATGCCAAAGCCAAGCCGCCCGAACATATTGTTGACGACCCCGACGTTGGTCTCTAAGAGCATAATCTTCCAGACCAGGCCGATGATAATTCCCGGGACAATCCAGGCGCTGAGGACGACGACGCGGGTGACCAGCGGTCCGCGCAGTCCGCGTCTGACGCCGTAGTCGATTGCGAGCGCCAGCCCGAGCCCAAGGCCAATCTGGAGAAGAACGCTTGTAACCGCGTAGATGCCGGTGACACGAAGCGTCGAATAGAACTCCTCGCTGCCGAGCAGCCGGCGGTAGTTCTCCAGCCAGACGTACGACTCCTCGGAGCTGATGAGACTCATGTCGGTGAGGCTCATACGGAACACCTCGAACACCGGGTAGAGCTGGAAGACAGTGATAAACAACAGTGCCGGCAGGAGCCAGAAAAGCGGCCGCGAGACGACTCTGTCGACGTAACTGCGAAGCGTCTGTCGGGTGCGTGCCCCGGCAGAGGATTCCTCTGTCGCCGTCTCAGTTGACATACTCAACGTCACCGTCGTAGGCTGCAGCGATGTTGTCGAGCATCGTCCCGACAGCCTCCTCGGGCGAGGACTGCCGGGTGAAAACGCGTTCTTTGGCTGTTACCCACTCCTCTTCGATGGCCTGGGAGTATATCGGTGCGCTCGGCCTCGCAACACCGTTTTCGAGGAAGTCCCGAAACTGGTCCTGGAACCGGAACGTATCGCTGCTGAACAGGTCGTCATCGTCGAAGACAGAGGCCCGAGTTGGGAGCTGTGACCCCGCCTCGCAGTACCGACCCATCGTCTCCGGCTCGACCGCCTTCGCCGCGAACGACTTGGCTGCTTCCGCTTCCTCACCCTCCTGTGCGTAGACGCCTTCGGTCCAGCCGCCGACGCCGGTTGCAAACTGGTCGGCCTCCCGCATCGGTATCTCTGCCACATCCCAGCGGTCGGGGTTGTCGTCATTCGGCTCGATGCTAATCTGGTACCGGGAGTTGCTCCCGATGAACATCGCCGACTGGCCGTTTGCCGCCTCCTCGCCGAGCTGTGCCGGGTCGTCGAGGGTGCCAACTCGCTGGGGCGTCACGCCCTGTGAGACGAGGTCGTCGAAGAACTCGAACGTCGAAAGCAACGCGTCGTAGTTGTCCTCGTTGCCGAGAACTGGCGCGCCATCGTCGTCGACCAGTTGGCCGCCCTGGCCCCAGAAAAACGGCAGCGTATCCAGCGCACTCATCTGTACGGTAAAGCCGTCTATTCCCTCACCCTCGGCGATTGCACCACCGACCTCCAGCACGTCGTCCCACGTCCGCGGTGACTCTCCGCTCCCGTACTCTTCGACGAGGTCTGTCCGGTAGTACAGGCACCGAAGCCCGGTGTAGAACCACGCCGCGAGGAGGTCATCATCTTCCATCGCAGTGTTTTGTACGAACGGGAAGAAATCGTCGACGTCGTCGACGTAGTCGTTGAGTGGTTGGAGGTACTCCCGGTTGTCCGGAACCCAGACAGAGTCAAGCGTCGACGATGGCGGCGCCTCGCCGTTGCTCGCACGCGTGACCAACTGCGATTCCCACTGGTCCAGGTCTGACTGATAGACCAGGTTCGCCTGGTATTCGGGGTTCTCTTCTGCCCACTCCTCGAACCGGGCTTGCATCGCAGACGCGGTTTCGGCCTGGAGGCTCTCGTCTTCGTCGGGGGAGTAGAACGCGCTCGTCCAGTGGTCGAACTCGACGTCTCCGTCCCCAACCCGCGTGTGTGTGACCAAGCTGTCGCCGTTGTCGTCATCACTCCCTGTGCAGCCGGCGAGTGCCGCCGTACTTATCGCGCCGGTCGCGAGCAGGAACGTTCGTCGTGTCGATTCGCTTGTCGCTTTGTCAATTATATCTGACATTATATATGTCCAGGACTCTATGAATAAATATCTGTCCCGGGTTGGCGATAGCGCTCCTGTGTCAGGACTGCTCTTCGCTGCTCTAACTGCGTCAGTGACAGGGAGGGATTCAGAGGCGGTTCTGGCTACGACCGACATTACAGTCTCTCCGTTAGCTGGACGATTCGCGGGTGTCGGCGCAGTCGGGTCGCCCCGTAGAACGCGGCGACGCCAATCAACACCCCGACGACCGTATCAGAGGCGTAGTGCGTACCGAGATAAACTCGCGAGACGGCGACCATTCCAGCCAGCACGGTGACGACACCGAATGGGAGCACCGACGACTCGCGGGCCGTCATGGTGTAGACAGTCACTGCCCCGGCGTGGCCAGAGGGAAGCGACGCAGCAACGCTGTTCGCGTCGCCGGTCATACAGACCGGGCCAGGTGGGAGCGGCCGCTGGATGGTCGCCCACATCGTCGCGACACAGAGGCCCGTGATTGCGAGCGCGAGCGCACTCGTGTACAGTTCCTCGTCCCACTCGGCGAGATAACAGACGCCAAGAAAGACGAGGGCAGCGGTCGCAGACCCGAGTCCGGTCACCGACGCCATCACCTTCGTCACTAGCGGATGTCGCAACGAGAGGACCAGGTCGACAACTTGGTGGTCGAGCCACGTAATAAAGTCGAGAACGTCGGCGAGAGCGCCGTACATGTCCACAGCGTATCGGCCGCGTGGGTTTATTCTCGTCGGCTATTTCGCCGACAGCCGGTCGTTCTGCCAGCCCCGAACGACGAGTACAATCAGTGTCCCCCAGATGAACAGTTCGAGGTAGAACGACGGTGTGCCGAGATAGTACCAGAAGAACGAACCGGGCGGAATCGCCAGGGGGTCCGGTGGTTCGACCACCGGCCAACACAGAAACAGCGCGTCGGCCGGTCGGCCGTTGACGACGACGTGTCCCGCGTCAAGAGCGAGATGTGACGCCCACCCTATCGCTACAGCCAGCCCACGCCGCCCCGACAGCGCGATTGGAACCATTACGACCGCCAGCAGAGCAGAGTGACCAACCGAGTGAAACAGCGCAGTCACGCCCACCGTGCCGAGTGGCTTGTCAACGACGTCGGGTACAGCAGCACCCACAACGAGCCACAGCGGCGAGCGTCCGATGAGCCGGGAGAGTAGCCCCGCAGCCGCGAGGTGTGTCGGGAACAGCACACCGGAGGTTCGTGGTCGACAGACAAATCAGTATGCACCGCCCAGACGGCCAGTGGCGTGGTAGTAGTCTCGCACGAAGACGGCAATAGAGGGCGCAAGCACCAGTGGTGCGACGCTGAAGACGTGTGCCGTCGAGACTGCCGGGACGAGCGCAACAGTGATAAACGCCATCTGGAGGCCGGCGAGATACCTTCCGAGATTGCTGTCTGGCAACGAGTGGACCGTCCCGCCACGCCAGCGGTGGAGTCGCACTGCGCCGACAAAGACGTACCGGGCGGCCGAGATAGTGAGGTAGTACGCCGGGAGCATCCCCCAGAGGACCGCGACCAGTGGGGCGACAACGAACCCGAAGGTGTCGAAGGCCTTGTCGAGACGCGTTCCAAGCGCCGTCTCCCCGCTGATGGTGCGCGCAAGCGTTCCGTCAAGTTGGTCCAAGATAACTCCCACGCCGTAACACGCGGCAGGCACCCAGGCGAGTGCCGTCTCCGCCGGGACGACGACAAACCCAGCGACGATAGCATACAACGCCCCGCGAAGGAGTGTGGCGATGTTTGCCAGCCCGAACACCTCGCTGTAGGGCATCTGCACCGCCACGGGCCTGTTGAGGCTATAGCTCACGTAGAGGAGCTGTCCGGCCAGGCAGATGCCGGTGACGACTGCAGGGTGGATAATAGCGCTCGGGACGTGTCCCTCGGGAAGCACCGGGAACAGGATAGCCGTAAGCGCAATCGCAACAGTGAGCGACAGCCAGACATGAACCACGGATTGGGCCGGTGTTCGTCCTACGCGTGTGCCCATCGCGAATCACCCCGTCGGTCGCCTATTCCGGCAAATCGGCTGTCTGGGGTTACGTGCCGACAGTAGGGAGCCCCAGCAGTCGTCGTCACGAGTTGTCCCACACTAACACAGCTAACGCAACAATGAGGATGACCTGTGCGACCTTATCGACGGCTCCGAGCGTTCCAATATCACCGGGGAACGATTTGTCCCCGCCAGCGAAATTGAACAGGTACCACAGCACAATTTGTCCGAGAGTGAATGGGATGCCGAGCGCGTACACCGCACGGCGACGAACGTCGGCCAGAACCAAGAGAACACCACCGACGAAGCCGATGCCAGCAACGATGAAACTGATTCCTAATCCACTCGGGACCATCCGAGCGCCCAGTAGGAGGTGAACAGCCGCACTGGCGAGCGCTGCAGCGATACCGACCCAGCGAAGCACAGTCAACCCCCTCGTATCAGACTGCAGCCCCTGCTGCTCCGTTGTAGCCATTACTATCAGTACGCTCTGTACGCGTATATCTAACACACCAAACTGATTTGGCTATCGCCACCACATCCCGACCAGCAAGGGCCGCTAGTCGGTTGTGGCTGTTGTCCGCGACCGGCGGGACCACGGGAACAGACACGGGTGACAGAGGTCACGGCCGAGATATCTCCGAACCAGGGAGACCCGACGCTCTGCCGTCAGCAACTCACAACCTATTTGCCCGACCCGGCCCCTGCCTCGGATATGTTCGTACTCGTCAATCTGAAAGCCTATCCCTGTGACCCGGTCGCCGTCGCACAGGCAGCCGACCGTGTCACGACAGAGCACGACGTGGCAATCGCCCCACAGACCGCCCACATCGGGGCCGTCGCCGAGACGGGCGTTGAGACGTGGGCCCAACACGTCAGCCCAGTCGGACACGGGAGCCACACCGGCTCCACGCTCGCAGAGGCCACCGCCGACGCCGGCGCGGCTGGGACACTCCTGAATCACTCCGAGAAGCGCCTCAAACTCGCCGATATCGACGCGAGCCTCGACGCGGCCGAGCGGACGGGGCTGTCGACAGTCGTCTGTGCCAACAATCCCGACCAGATTGCGGCGGTAGCGGCCCTTGGCCCTGACGCCGTCGCGGTCGAGCCGCCAGAGCTTATCGGTACCGGGACACCCGTCAGCCAGGCCGACCCTGATATCGTCCGGGACGCGGTCGCGGCCGCCAACGAGGTTGACCCTGAAGTGGATGTCTACTGTGGAGCCGGCATCTCGACGGGCGACGACGTGGCCGCGGCCGCGGAGCTCGGGGCTGACGGCGTCTTACTCGCCAGCGGCGTCGCGAAAGCCGACGACCCGCAGGCTGCGCTCGAATCACTCGTCGAATGAGTGGTGTCAGCAATCGGCTATCGTTGAGTTTGCACTAGTTCGGATAAAACCAACCACTCCGTAGAACTGTGAACTGACCGCCGAGGAAACTACCCGATAGAAATAATATGTATACAGGTATCCAAGATGGAAGGTGTGAGTCTTGCACGGTGTTTTTTCAATGTTCGTCTGTAGCAGTGACTGTGTCTTGTATGGTATTTGAGGTTTTCAAACACTAATAGTACCGCCATACAGAGTTATTTGATTTTTCATAACGCTCAGGACTAGCTCGAGAAAATCTTGCGGATCGACTTCTACAGATGAGCATATATTTTTATTCCCCGTAATCGAACGGACGGGCATGGCGACGGAGTGTGGATACACACACGACGTATCGAGCGAGCGCTTCGAGGACATGCCCGGAGATCAGTGGAAGTGTTCTCAGCCAGCGACTGGAGGAGACCGTTGTGTGTTCCACGCCGACCCGGACACCGTGAGCGACGAGACAGTTCGGGAATCGTTCTTGAATGTCGTTGCGACCGAGAAGGGAGCCGTCCGGTTGATTGGTACCAGACTTAGCTCGCTTTCGGTCGACTATGCCATCTTGGATGGACCGTCGAATCATCCTATCGATCTTAGGGAGAGTGTGATTGGAGGGGGCCTGTCAGCACGATATGTCACGGTCAAGCGACCACTGCGACTTGATGGAGCGCGACTGGAAGGCATCGTTAATCTTGAGGACGCAGTATTTTCCCGTCGTGTAGATTTCGGCGATACGGTTTTCGGTGGCCGGGTTTCGTTCAGGCTCGTGAATTTCGAGTCGGCGCTGGATCTGCGTGACGCTGACTTCCACGAACCTGCATATATGCGACTCGCTGTCTTCCAGCGTGGGATCTACGGTGTTGGTGTCACTTTCCATGCCGCCGCGGATTTCCTCAACACACGGTTTGAGGATGTGTGCAATTTCTATCGGGCGTCGTTCCACAGCGGAGCCATCTTCGATAGCAGTACATTCGCCGGTGGAAACGCACAGTTCTTTGAGGCAGAAATCGACTCTCCTGCGGTCAAACTTGACTCGGCAATGGACAACCCGCGGTCCGAACGCGAGTATTATGAAGACATTGCGCTCTCGATGGATGGTGTCACCTGCGATCGGGACCTCCGACTCGCTGGCGCGACGTTAGGTGGCGACGTGGTATTCACCAGCAGCGATCTCGGTCGGGATCTGAAGTGCGGTGACCTCTCGACGACCGACCACATTGTCGTGAATTGTTCCGGGACTACAGTGGTCACTGGTAAAATTGGGGGCAGTAACGATCGCGTGACCTATGACTTTACCGACGCAACGGTTGGGGAAATCGATATCGCAGATGACGCTTCGTTTGACATGTTCCGTTTTGACGAGACGACATTCAGCGGCTTCGACTTTGGCGCGTACAAACAGGAACTTGCTGTCCGGGACTGGCGACTCCACGACGCGAGTACGGACTACTCGCCGACGAGGCTGGAGAATCTTTATCTCCGTGCAAAAAATGGCGCGAACGAAATTGGGGAGACACGAGCAGCAGCGGAGTTCTTCATTTACGAGATGGTCTACCGACGTAGGAACCACTACCACCTGGCGCTGACCGGTTCCAGTATTCGGGAGCGACTGCGGGCTGCATCTAAGTGGGTGTCAAACACGGCGCTTCAGTTTTCGTGTGGCTACGGAGAGCGACCGTTCCGACCGGTTGTATTCTCGATGGGCCTCATCGTTGCGTTCGCCAGCCTGTACGCGCTTCTGGGCGCACCCGTTGTCTACCCGGGTTTTCTTGGGTACTTGACGTTCAGCATTGAGGGGTTCGTCTCGCTCGTACTCGGTTTGCCCGATGTCACCAATCCCGTCCTCGGCTTCTTCGTTGCGGTGGAGGGGTTCCTCGGTGGGTTCATCATCGCATTGTTTGTCTTCACGCTCACCCGGTCTATCAGCCGATGACACGCTGTTGCGACGCTTAACGCCGTCGCTCTCTTCGACCCATCACAAGAGATCTTCTGGTCTATCCATTCTCTGTCTTGTTATTTATTATGCTACTTGGCTCGTGTCGTGTTTTGGAAAGCTATTCAACTAAATTTCGGAGAGTTTGTATATAGTATTAATTATTTTATATAGTATTTTTATATATTTTTCCAAATCTTTCGACTGGCAATAACAGGCAGAATTACAAATACGCAGGCAAACTACGCCGCTGAGTCAGCGGAGAGTGTCTGAAAAAATAGATGGCTGTGCTGTATCCATCCTCTGCATGTTTCACCGGCTGTCTGATGGATTTCAGAGAGATTCCCGCTCGTCGCGGTACGTATGTGACCTGTACTAGTCCACTAGTTGTCTGGTAATGTATGCGTCCATCTCCCCTGTCCACGTGTGCTTTGGGTGTACAATCTTGTGTTGCTCAGATGGCTACACCTAAACAGGCGGCTGACAAAGACAGGGTATGGATCGGGTGGAGTTTGGGCAGGGTGTCAAAGATGTCAGCCCACTTCTCCTGGGGATTATCCCATTTGGTTTCATCGCTGGCATCGCCGCTGTGAACGCGGGCCTTGGCCTCCCAGAGGCAGTCGGGTTGTCTAGTATCGTGTTTGCCGGAGCCGCCCAACTCGCTGCACTGGATCTCATTGGCCGGGATGCACCACTTGCGATTATCGTCGTCACCGCCGTCGTCATCAACCTCCGGATGTTCATGTACTCGGCGTCTATCGCTCCCCATTTCCAGAAGCTGTCGAAGCGGATGAAGGCTCTCGCTGCGTACCTCCTGACAGACCAGGCGTATGCACTCGCTATTGCCCGCTACCGAGAGGAGGATTCGACTCGTTCTGTCGCGTATTATCTCGGTGCTGCAATGACGCTGTGGATAGTCTGGCAAGTGACGACGATTGCTGGCGTCGTGCTCGGAACGAGCGTTCCCGACTCACTTGGGCTCGAGTTTGCTGTGCCACTGGTCTTTCTGGCCCTGCTGGTTCCAGCGATGGAAGATGGCCCAACAATCGTCGCCGGTATACTCGGTGGCATTGTTGCTGTTGGGACCGCTGGATTGCCGCTCAATCTGGGCTTGCTTATTGGTGCCACAGCGGGTATCGTCGCCGGTCTTCTCACAGAGGTCGCCACGGAGGGGTCACTGAATGGCAACTAGCTACTCTGAACCCATCATCTGGGCACTCATTTGTGTAATCGGGATACTGACATTCCTGATTCGGCTGTCGTTCATTGCTCTGTTTGGATATTTCGACGAAATCCCGGCACGGATTGAGCGTGCACTCCGATTCGTTCCCGCGGCTGTGTTAGCCGCACTTGTCTTTCCATCGTTCGTTACCCTCGAACCTGGAGCTGGCGGCATCGCTATCGATACGCTCGTCGCTGGTCTCATCGCTGTCGGCGTCGCCTGGCGGACAGAAAATGTCTTCTTGACAATCGGAACGGGGATGGTGACCCTCTGGGTCGTTCGATTTGCACTCCTCCCGGCAATCTAATCGCTCAGTACTACCCATGGATTGACCAATCACAGCGACCTCAAATTAGTCGAGTGTGAACTCACAACGGCACGGTTGAGAGCTACTGAGCCATCGGCTCGAAACGCCTCGGCTTATCGGCTTTCGAGAGCCGCGCCGATGGCAGTGCCGCCGCCAAATCCAATAGCGATACCGAGCGCGAGATTCCCGAGTACCATCCCGAGTGACACGCCGACGGCACCGCCGAGGCTGACTCCAAGCGCAAGCATTTCGCCGTCGTTCTCGGTGTCTCCAGTGTCCATCAGTCCGATGTTTCGCTGCCTCTGAAAAAACGGTTTCGTGACACGATCAACTGGGTCGTGACTGACTCTAGAGGTCTGTCGTCTCCTCGATGTCTCTGATGTAGCCGTCGACTGTCTCCTCCTCGACGTAGTCCTCAAGCTCTGAGACCAGGCGGTTGCGCAGGCAGTAGTCGTAGTGGCCGCGGCCGACGTGTTCGACCAGACCAGCCGTCCGTAGCTCCCGATTGTGGGAGTAGGCCGCGGTCCGGTCTTCCTCGCCGTCAGCCGCAAAGAAGGCATCCAGCGGTGTCGCCGGCCCGAACTCGCGGTAGAAGGCGAGCATCTTGCGCGTCTTCGTGGGCAGTGCCCCGATGTCCGCCTTACACTCTCTGACGACGAGTGGCTCGGTGTCGCTCTCGTCGACAATCTCTGCGTCGTTTCGGAGGGTGGACTCGATCTGTTCGCGGGGCGTCTGTGACCGGTCACTCGGCCAGTCCTCGTCGACGCTCTCAGGCGGCGAGCGGAGTTCGCCCAGCAGCTGGTCGGCATCGACGCCGCTGGCCGTTGTGCTGTTATCCTCCCAGGCAGTGAACGCAGGCTCGTCCCCTGCGGTGACTGTCGCCTCCTGATCGTTCGATTCTGGGCCGGCCGCCTCAAGCAGCGAGCCATCGCCGGCCTCGGCTGTCTGCTCGGACTCGCGGCCACCAGCATCCGGCCCGGGAGAGGCCTCTGTCTCTGCACTCGTGTCAAAAATCGACGAGGGGAACTCCTGTGCGGACTCTTCGGTCTGTCCGTCGTGCTCGCTCGTCTCGTCGAGTGTCACCTGCTCGCCCGGTATCGATGGGGCGCGTGGGCCAGAGCGCATCCGTTCTCGTTCTGTCCGGCCGGGCGCAGCTCCCTCGACGTGGCCGACCAGGGCCTCGACAAACTGGTCTGCCATCTGCTGGAGGTCGCGAGCATCCTGGAGTTCGCGTTCGAGTTCGGCGATCCGGGAATTTTTCTCGTCGAGTTCCTCGCGAAGCTCCGCGATGCGGTTCTCGCGTTCGGCCTCCTCTTCGCTGATCTCTGTGAGTTCGGAGACGAGGTCGTCGCTGACGCTTTTCAGTTCGGGCCGCTCGAAGTCGTCCAGTCCGGGGGTCGCGCCAGCGTCGAAGGTCTTCTTACGGTGGAACTGGACGCGGCGAACCTGCTCTGCCCAGTCGGTCATCAGGAAGCCTTCGCCGTCGTCCAGATTCTCAACGGCGTCGGCGTGTTCGCCGTCGATGATACGCTGGACGACCTTCGTGTCGTTGTTCCAGGTCAGTCGGTGCCAGAGCAGCCAGTCACACTGCGTGATGAAATCTTTCTTCACGTCGGCAGGGCGCTGGCTGATACCACAGATGCCCAGGCCGTGCTTGCGGCCGCGTTTCCCGATCTTGATGAGCATCTTGCCACACTCCCCAACCGAGCCGCGTTCGGGGATGTACTCGTGGACTTCCTCGACGAGCAACAGAAACGGCTGTTTTTGCTTTTTCGCCTTCGCAAAGAGGCTCCGTGCAACCGCTGTCAGTAACTCCTCGGCCTCGCTCTCGTCGAGATAGCTCGATACGTCAAGGATGATAGGGACGTTCTGTTCGAGGGCGAGCGAGGCGATTTTCTCGGCGTGTTCGGTCGTCACCTGGATATCACACTCCTCGTCACCGCCGACGTGGAGGATCTCGTACTCCTCTTTGAGGCCGTAGTACTCGCCGTCGATGTCGACGATCAACAGCCCGAACTCGTTGTCGAGCAGCTTCTCGGCGATGACGCTGGCGGAGTTCGACTTGCCGGAGCCGCTCTTGCCGGTGACGAACCCGCGACCAGTCAGCAACTCGACGACTGGAAGGGAGACATCCGTGCCGGGCTGGTCGCTCCCACAGGGCCCGTCACTGGTTTCGGCGACAGTGATGTGTGTTGTCTCGGCCATACGCAGTTATCGAATACGTGGCCGTCGCCCCCCATAATGCCTCGTCAGACAGACGACAGACGGCACAACTACATCGTGTGAGATAGTGACAAGACAGCACGTTTACTAACCTCGGGATGCAAGAGGGTACCTAGCGAACCTGCGGTTCACGTCGGCTGCTATCAAGATGAATCTATGACGAATCCCGAGACAGACCTTCAGGAGGCGGAACAGGGCACACCCCCGGATGGGGTGGGTGTCGAAACGGCAAGCGAGGTGGCGACGACAGTTATCGAGAACGTCGAAGAAGTGGTCGTCGGCGGCCGCGACCAGATCGAGCACGTCATGACCGCGCTGTTGGGGCGTGGACACGTGCTGTTAGAGGACGTTCCAGGCGTGGGCAAGACGATGCTCGCACGATCTATCGCCCGGTCGTTCGACGGCACGTTCAAACGTGTGCAGTTCACGCCGGACCTACTCCCCTCGGACGTGACCGGCGTCAACGTCTATAACCAACAGACCCAAGAGTTCGAGTTCCGTCCAGGCCCAGTTTTCGCGAACGTGGTTCTGGGCGACGAAATTAACCGTGCACCGCCGAAGACTCAGTCGGCGCTGCTAGAGGCGATGGAGGAGAAACAGGTCACCGTCGATGGTGAGACCCACAGCCTCGACGACCCCTTCAGCGTCATCGCGACCCAGAACACCGTCGAAGGCGACCAGGCCTACGAGCTCCCGATGGCCGAGCTCGACCGGTTCACCAAGACCGTGACGCTCGGCTACCCCGACCCCTACGAGGAAGTCGAGATGCTCGACCGGGTCGTCGGCAACCATCCCATTGAGGAGCTGACCCCGGCAGTCACCCTCGCCGAGTTCCGCCAGGCCAGAGACCGGGCAGCAGAGGTGACCGTCTCCAGGGACATCCGCGAGTACGCCACGGAACTGGCGAACTACACGCGTGAACACGCGAGTCTGGGCGCGAGTCCGCGGGGCACAATCTCGCTGCTCCGTGCCTCACAGGGCCGTGCACTGTTGTCCGGGCGCGATTACGTCGTTCCTGACGACGTACAGACCGAAGCCATCCCAGTCCTCAGACACCGAATCCGGACCGGCCGTGACGAGGACAGCACAGCACTCCTCAGAGAGGCGCTCGAATCGGTCGACCCTGAGTGATATGCAGCTAACACGTCGTGGCCGGGCCGCGGTCGGGGTAGTGGTTCTGTCAGTGGTGGCCGGCTGGCTGTTCGGTGCGCGGTCGCTCAACGCCGTCGCCGCGCCAACCCTCGGCGCGCTCGTGGCAGGCGCGGTGGTGCTCGCCCGCAACGAAGAGCCGACGGTGACGCTATCCTCGGTCGACGCTGGCTTTCCCGGCGAGTCGCGGACAATGACAGTATCATTCTCGGGTACCGGGCTGGCGACTGTCTCACTCGACATGCCCGAAGAAATCGAGAAAGCAACCGACGGCCAGCGGATAACGCTGCCCCAGACCGTCGACTACGAACTCGAGCTGGCGGGTCGGGGCATCCACAGTGTCGGACTCTCCGCGCTTGTACTTCGCGGGCCACTCGGGTTGCTCGAACGGCGTGTCGAGGTCGAGGGGACGACCGACGTAACCGTCTACCCACAGCGGTACACGGTTGCCGACAGCGCGGTGCTCGCCGAGCTGTTCGCAGACGAACTGGAGGCCGAACGCCAGGAGTTCGACCGGCTCCGGGAGTACCAGCCGGGTGACCCGCTGCGACGCATCCACTGGAAGTCGAGCGCGAAACACGACGAGTTCCTCGTCGCGGAGTTCGCACCGACCGAGCGCGACGAGACCGTGACGATTGTCGGAACTGTCCCACCCGGCGAGATCGACGAGATGGCCCGCATCGCGGCGACGATAGCCGACCTCGCTTTCGCGGCCGACCACAGCGTTGAGGTGGCGACACCAACGGGCCACGTTCAGCCAGGGAAGGGTGAGACACACCGTGAGAGCGTGCTCGGCTTGCTCGCCCGGACGAGCCACGGGACGAACGCTCCAGTCGGCTCCGAGGCGGCCGACGTAGAGATTACGTACGTTCGGCGCGAGCTCGTCGTCCGTGTCGGGACCGCAGAGTACAGCATTTCCGAGTTCCTCGACCGCCTCGGCGGCGCTGTCGAGACAGCGGTCGAGTCGTCGACTGCCCCCGAGGTGACACCATGACAGAACAGCGAACGCCCGTGGCCTGGCTCGACAACTCACTCGGTGCAGTGCCGCTTGCTCGCGTGTTCGCACTCGGGGGAACAGTAGGGCTGCTCGCCTCGTTTTTGTTCGTGCTCTACGATGTCGTCGGCACGGTCGGCGACCCGACCCTGTTCTACCCGGTCGTGCTGGCGACACTGCTCTCGGCGACGCTGCTCTCGCGCGTGCTCGACCTCACCGGTGCCCTCGTGGTGACGGCACTGCTGTTTGTCACGGGGACAGGGTGGCACATCCTGACGCTGGATGTCAATGTCGACATGCTCACCCTAGTGAGCAACAATGTCGAGTTGCTCACCGGCGAGAGCGTGCTCCGAATTCGACAGGCCGACGTGTGGGCGCTGACGGTCGTCCCGACGCCGGTGTTCGTCACGTGGTATCTCGCTCTCCGGGAGCACTATCTCGGCGCTGTCGTCGCGGGCGGCGGGATGCTCACCTACGTCGTGTTGACCGGCGACGCCGGGACGACGGTGACGCTGCTCGGCGTCGTCTCTGGGGCAGTCGTCGTCGCCTTCGGCGAGATAGAGGTTGGCGGCTGGCCCGGTGCAGCCGACCAAGCTGTTGTCGTGCTCGCGGTGATGGTACTCGTCCCACTCGCCGTCACCATCGTGCCCGGCGGAGCCGCCAGCCCAGTATCGTTTCTCGGCGACGACACCGGGACGATGGAGGGCGCGGTCATCAGCGACGACTCCTCGCTGGACATTGTCGGCGAGGTTGAGCAGACAGCCGAGCCCCGGTTTGTCGTCACGAGTGAGGAGCCTCGGCTCTGGCGGACCGGAAGCTACGACCGGTACACCGGCGGCGGCTGGATACGAACTGGGGGGTCCTCGTCGCTTGCTTCGACCGATGTGGACGGACCACGCGGTCCAACCCGAGAGGTGACACACGAGATTCGGGCCAGACAGGACCTGGAGATCTTCCCGACGGCGTGGCAGCCCATCGCAGTCGAGGACTCAGTCGCCGCCGAGACAGTTGTGAACGACGACGGCGGCTTCGGCCTCGGTCGGACGTTCAGCGAGGGCGAGACAATCGAGGTCCAGAGCGCGGTACCAAACGCCAGCAGGGAAGCACTTGTCGACGCAGGAACGAACTACCCCGAGTCGATTCGGGAGCGGTACACACAACTTCCCAGCAGTACACCTGACCGGGTCGGCGAGCGAACCGAACAGATAATACAGGGCACGGACTCGGCGTACGAGGCAGCCGTCGCTATCGAGCAGTGGCTCGAATCGAACCGTGAGTACTCGCTGGACGTCGACCGTCCGGAGGGTGACATCGCAGACGCGTTCCTGTTCGAGATGAGCAGCGGATACTGCACCTACTACGCGACCACGATGGCCACGATGCTCCGTTCACAGGGCATCCCGGCTCGAATGGCAGTCGGCTACACCCCCGGCGAAGCTGTCGGCGAGAACGAGTATCTCGTTCGGGGCCTGAACTCACACACGTGGGTCGAGGTGTATTTCCCGGGGGTCGGCTGGGTCGAGTTCGACCCGACGCCACCAGACCCGCGACAGGAGACAGAACAGGGCGCAATCGGTAGCACCGGCGGGTCCGACGGTGACGGGAGTGACAGTGAGGGAGTCGATACAGACGGCCGACAGGCAGGCATCGAGGAGGTAGCCGAACAGGAGCCGAACGCGACCCCAGACGACCTTCCCGGCGCGGCAGTCGACGAGCAGATACAGCGCGGGACAGGACTCTCCCCGAGCGATGGAGCCGGGGACGAAGGAGGCCAAGCGGGCGGCGGGTTCAGTGTTCCGACCCCGTCCCGCGGTCAGGTGACAGTCTCGCTGGTGGCAGTTGCCGGCCTCGTCGCCTGGACTCGCCAGGCAGGCCTCGCCGGAAGCGTCCTTCGACGGCTCTCGGTTCGGTTCCAGCGCCGCGCTGACCCCGAAACGGACATCGAGCGGGCCTACGAGCGGCTGTTGCTCGTCCTCGAAGACCGCCACCGGCCGCGTCGAACCGGCGAGACGGCACGGCAGTACGTCGACGATATCTACGCCAGCGACGAGGCCCGCCGCGTCCTCGAACTGTACGAACAGGCCCGCTACGCTGACGGCGTGACCCGAGACGACGCAGACGAGGCAATCGAGCTTGTCGAAGAAATCCGCGCAACGAAGTAGGTACACGCGACAGACAGCAATTCACCGGGTGTGCCGGCCGTCCCGACAGTGTTTAGTGTATCCCTTTCGTACGTCGAGCCTGTAATGTCGGAAGTCTGCTCGACGTGTGGGCTGCCCGAGGAGCTTTGTGTCTGTGAAGACGTCGCCAAAGACTCCCAGGAAATCACCGTCCGCATCGACGAGCGCCGCTACGGAAAAGAGGTAACGATTATCGAAGGATTCGACCCCAGCGACGTCGATATGGACAGCCTATCCTCGGACTTGAAATCCAAGTTCGCCTGTGGAGGAACTGTCGACGACGGACAGATCGAGCTCCAAGGGAATCACACTGGCCGCGTCGAGGATTTCCTCCGCGACAAAGGATTCAACGTCGGGCAGTCATAACAATCAGAGCGTCATTGACCGCTGTGCGCTGTTTTTGAGCGCATCCGACCGACCGTACGATCCCGGAGCGACAGCAACGGTCTCGACGCCAGCGGCCGCCGCCCGTTCGAGTGCTGGCTTGAAGTCGGTGTCTCGCGAGACGACCACCAGCACGTCGATATCGTCCTCGACGGCGGCGGCTGTCGCATCGACGGCCAGTCGCACGTCAACGTCGCCGCTGGTCGTCACGACCGCGAACCCTCTCGCCTCTGCGGCCTGAACCAGTTTCGGTGTCGCGTGCTCGTCAAGGTAGAGACGCGTCATCGTCCGTCGTCCCTCATCATCGGCCAGTTCACGCAGGTCGTCGAGGTCGACATCGAACTCGTCGCGGAAGACGTTCGGACCGTCGACGAACAGGCCGACCCGTGGCGGCCGGTCTCCGAGCCGTCCCAGCAGTCCCATACGCTCTGCTGTCGGCGGGCGTGTATAGTGGTTCCGACAGCGGACGACAAACGACATGGTTTTGCGAGATGACCGAGAACGCCTAGCCATGTTATCACGGCAGTTCGTCCGCGAGAACCCCGACGTGGTCCGGGAAGGGCTGGCACTTCGCGGCACGGATGGTATCGACGTCGACGAGATTCTCGACCTCGACGAGCAGTGGCGCGAGCTAAAGTCGGACGGCGACGACCTTCGCCAGGAGCGAAATGAGGTATCAAGCAAAGTCGGCGAGCTCAAACGCGAGGGCAAAGAGGAAGAAGCCCAGGAGGCAATCGAGCGCTCCCAGGAGATCAAAGACGAACTCGAAGAGATAGAAGAGCGCGCAGACGAACTCGACGCGGAACTCGAAAAACGGCTGCTCGAAGTGCCGAACGTCCCACAGGGAGATGTTCCGCCGGGTGAAGACGAACTCGACAACGAGGAGGTCCGGCGCTGTGGCTTCGAGGACATGCGGACAGTCCCGGAGGGCGTGCGGCCACACTACGATATCGGCGAGGAGCTGGAGCTGCTCGACTTCGAGCGTGGGGCGAAAGTCGCCGGTGGTGGCTTCTACTTCCTGAAAGGCGACGCCGCGCGGCTCGAACACGCCCTCATCCAGTTCATGCGTGAGGTCCACCGCGAACAGGATTACAGGGAGGTGTTCCCGCCGATTCCGGTCAACAGCGAGTCAATGACCGGGACCGGACAGCTCCCCAAGTTCACGGAGGACGCCTACCGAGTCGGCGAAAGCAACGACGAAGCGTACGACGACGACGACCTCTGGCTGTGTCCGACCGCGGAGGTGTCGGTCACGAACATGTACCGCGACGAGATTCTGCTGTCCGATGACCTGCCGCTGAAACACCAGGCATACAGTCCGAACTTCCGGCGCGAAGCCGGCGAACACGGTACCGAGACCAGAGGTATCGTCCGCTCACACCAGTTCAACAAGGTCGAGCTGGTCAACTTTGTCGAACCCGAACACAGCAACGAACGCCTCGACGGGCTCGTCGCAGAGGCCGAAGAGGTGCTCGACCGACTCGGACTGCCCTACCGCGTGACGCTTCTGTGTGGCGGAGACATGACCTTCGCGTCGGCAAAGACATACGACATCGAGGTCTGGGCCCCAGCCGACGACATGGAGTACGGCCCAGAGCGAGGCGGCCGCTGGCTGGAAGTCTCAAGCGTCTCGAACTTCGAGGAGTTCCAGGCCCGCCGTGCCGGGCTCCGATACCGGCCCGAACGCCACGAGTCCGCCGAGTATCTCCACACCCTCAACGGCTCGGGAACAGCGCTTCCGCGGGTCGTGGTGGCAATTATGGAGTACTACCAGAACGACGACGGCACCATCACCGTTCCGGAGGTGCTCCAGCCGTACATGGGCGGACAGGAGCGTATCGACGGCCACGACCCCGTCGGTGAGTCGGCGGTCGGTGCCGGACGGAAAGAGTAACTCACAGCGAGTCGGGGACGCCGTGGTCGCCTCCGAGGTCCTCCAGTGGATCCTCCTCGTCTTCATCCTCCTCTGTCGGGTCGGTCAACTCGAGGTCGATATCCGCCTCGTCAGAGTCGTCGTCGGCCGGTTCGTCTGCCTCGTCGGCCCTCGGCGACGCCGCGTCTCCCCCGGATTCGTTTTGCTCTTCGAGCTCGGCCGTGATGGCTTCGAGCTCTGCGTCGTCGATATCGGCCGCCGAGTCGTCGGTGTCGCCCTCAGTGCCCGCTGAGTCGGCCTCAGCTGCACCATCGTCCGCAGCCGTCTCGCTGTCGGTCGATGGCTCCGTCACCTCCGTGTCATTGGACGCTGTGGTCGATACGAGCTCGTCTGTTGTCTCTATAGCAACTGCTTCCTCGTCACCAGAGGAGTTTCGCGATCGCTGTTCCAGTTGGGGGTCCTGAGCCGGGGGAAAGTCGTCGGGGGCGGGGGGTTTGTGGATATCGCGGGCCGTTTCGAGTGGTCCCTCGGCGTCGTCTCTGAGTTCGTTTCCCCGTCTGCCCTCACCGCTCGCGAAGGCACCCGCGGAGTCGTTCAGCCAGCCCGCAGCCCGCCAGAGCGCCTCTGCCTTACGTTCGGCCCGCTCGAAGTATCTGGCTGCCTCCTCGTCGTCTGAAAAGCGGACTGCGGTGTTGAACTCCTCGCGAGCCTCGTCGAACTCCTCTGTTGCCTGTGCGAAATCCTGGGTCGCGAGCATCCACTCCCGTTGCTCGTAGGCGTCCATCGCACTGGTGAAGGCACGCCGACCCTCGATGTGGTGTGCGTGGCCGACGCGGTACCGTGCAAGGGCCGTCCGGTCGTCACCGATGTCCTCGATGGCTGCGCGTATCTCGTCGGTCGGCGGTCGGGTTTCGGCGTCGTCAGCAACCCATCTGTACTCGATTTGCTCGCGGTTGTCGACAACGAACACGGCCCGGCGGCAGGCGTATCTGTCGTCGTCGGCGGCGACGCCGTAGTCGGCCGCAACCTCGCCGTGGACATCAGCGAGCAACGGCATGTCCAGGTCGTACTCCTCGGCGAACGCCCGATGGCTGAAGACACTGTCGCCGGAAACTGCGAGAATCGTCGTATCCTTCTGCATCGAAAAGAGATCGAGAGCGTCCAGCCCGGACGAGGTGTCGTCACAGAGCGGGCCGAAATCGCCGGGATAGAACGCGAGGACGATGACGTTGTCACCGATGTGCTCGCTGAGTGAATGGCGCTGGAACCCCCCCGAATGGACGGCAGGAAGCTCGAACCCCGGTGCCGTCTCCCCGTTTTCGACCATTACCTGACGTTGTCGGTTTGGCTACTTAACTTTGCAGGCACCGGCTCCGTTGGTTCAACTGACGACACTGCCTCTCTGGACATCAGGACATCGCGTTGGTGATAGCCTCGACATCGGTACTATCGAAGGCAGCGTAGTAGAGTCGGAGTTCGTAGATGCGGCCGTCAAGGTTCTGTCCGACAGAGTTCGGGTCCGAATCAGCACCGACAATGACCTACCCGAGTGCCACATCACGGTCGAACGTCTGCGAGCCAACCTTGGTTCCGTCCTGATACAACACCATTTCGTTGCCGTCGTACGTGCCGACTAGAATTTCGGTCTCGCCTGCTGAAATGTCGCCAGTACTTGTACTTCCGTTCGGTGTAGTTTGATAGCCGACATTCCACTCCATCTGGTGGGGGTCACCGTGTTTGTCGTCGGTCTCGATGAACCAGGCGAAGTTTGAGTTCTGGTGTTCGATGAGGTTCTGGATATCCGAGCCGCCACGGTGGGTGTATTTGATAGCGACCGTAATTTCGTCGACCTGGTCGGGGCCATCGAGGGTGAGGTCTCCCACATCGACGTGCGTTCCGGACGCCCCGTCGAAATCGAGTGCGTCGCCACTGTCGTCGGTCACCCAGTCCGTCCCACCGTTTCGGATTCCGTCGTTATCGTTGCCCGACCGATCGGTGACGTTACCTCCACCCGAGTCGAACCGATAGTAGGCGATGAAGTCGCCGATTTCACTGCGGCTGTCAATTTCTTTATTGACCAGAACAGACCGGCCCCTATCACGAGAGATGACGGTGATGGTGTCACCGGGCGCAGTCGGGACGAGTATCGATTCGCCGGCGCTATCGGCCTCGATGGTCGCAATCTCGTCGTTGTTGAGTTTGACGATAACATCTGTCCCAATCACTTCTGGTATCATCCGCAACCCAACCGGCGTCTGCTCGTATTCGAACGTTGCCTCGGCCGTCGGGGCACCCGTCTCTTCGAGGAATCCAAACGAGACGGTGACGAGAACAACAGCGATGACCAGCGCGATACCGACTAAAAGAATGTTGGCGATAATTGGGGTAGCTCCTCGGTTCGGAGGAACTGTTCTCATTACATCTCATAGCGGTATCAACCCACAAAAATCTGCCCAACCACTGGTAGCTGGCCCGACCGTCGACAACACGGCTTTTGTAACACTGTTCCGTAGGGAGGATGTGGAGCTCCACGTCAGATACGAGGGCAACGACGACCCCGAGAAGTGCACGGCTCGGCGACTCGCCAGATTCGACGAGGCCGAGTTACATCGCTCGACACGGTCGACGCCGCCGGGAATCGTGCTCAACCCCTTCGCAGAACGGGCGCTTTCGCCGGCCGACGTGGGCGAGCTTCGTCTGGTGGCACTCGACTGCTCCTGGGAAACCGCAGAGGCAGAGGCGTTCGACCTCGACGGCCCCCAGCGTTCGCTCCCCTTCCTCGTCGCCAGCAATCCAATCAACTACGGGACCCCGTTCCAGCTGAACACCGTCGAAGCCTTCGCCGGAGCTCTCTGTATCCTCGGCGAGCGCGAGCGCGCGGAGAGCGTTCTCTCGCATTTCTCGTGGGGGCAGACGTTTCTCGACCTCAACGAGGAGCCGCTGAGTCGGTACGCCGACTGCGACGATTCGAGTGACGTAATCGCAATCCAGGACGAGTATCTTGCCGACTAAGTGATGGCTGCCACCATCCGATCAGCGAGTGTCTCGGCGCGCTCTCGGGACCTGGCTTCGGCGTAGACGCGGACAACCGGCTCCGTCCCGCTGGGACGGGCCAGGACCCAGGCATCGCCGTAATCGAGGCGGTAGCCGTCCGTCGTACCGACCTCGGCGTCGGCGTCGGCCGCGACCTCCTCGATAGCCGTCACCATCGCCGCGCGCTCGTCGTCGGTCTCGTAGGAGATGTTCCGGCGAACGTTAGCATACCCGTCGTAGGGCTCGATCAGTTCGCTGAGCGGTGTCTCGGCGAGGAGTTCACACATCCTGGCCGCGGTGTACGCACCGTCTCTGGCGATGCGGTAGTGGGGGTAGATGATGCCGCCGTTCCCCTCGCCCGCAATCGGTACCCGCTCCCCGTCGGCCTGGAGCTCACGAATCGCAGTGATGAGGTGTGTGCTCCCGATTGGAGTTAGTCTGAGCGATGCGCCAGCGTCCCTGGTCACGTCGACGAGGCGCTGTGAGGTGTTGACCGCCGAAACGACCGTATCATCGGCGTCAAGTTCCGCGGCCGTCAGCGCGGCGAGAGCGGCGTCACCGTCGACGAACGCCCCAGTCTCGTCGAAGAAGATTGCTCTGTCGGCGTCGCCGTCGTGAGCGATGCCGATATCGGCGTCTGTCGCCTCGACGAGTCGGCCGAGTTCGGCGAGATTCTCCTGGACTGGTTCGGGGTCTCGCCCCGGGAACCGCCCGTCGGGGTTGGCGTTGATCGTCTTGACCGTACAGCCAAGCTCGCGAAACAGCTGTGGGCTGGTGAGCGACCCGGCTCCGTGACCGGGGTCGAGCGCGACCGTCAGCCCCGCTTCGGCGATGCGGTCTCGGTCGACGGCCTCGGTTAGCTGCTCGCGATACGCGCGGTTTACCCCCTCTCTGTCGGTGATACCCCCGGCGTCGTCCCAGCTGGCAGTCGTCGATTCGCCGGCAAGCTGGCTCTCGACGCGTTCGAGCGTGTCCCGGGTCAGCTCGACGCCGTCGTCGCCGATGAGCTTGATACCGTTGAACCTCGGCGGGTTGTGTGAGGCGGTAACCATCACGCCCGGGACCCCCTGCTGTTCGCAGTATGCCTGGAGTGACGGCGTCGGGACGATACCCAGACAGTCGACATCACAGCCAACGCTCGCCAGGCCGCTGGCGACGGCGTGGACGAATACGTCGCCGGTCAGCCGGCTGTCGCGGCCGACAGCGACACGCCTGTTTCGGTCCCGGAACACCGCCCCTGCGGCCTGCGCGATATCGACCGTATCTGCGGGTGTTAGCTCGTCGAGTGCGACGCCCCGAACGCCGCTCGACCCGAATACGTTCATTCGCCTACTCGTCTGTCCCGCGTCGTCATAGTGATTGTGACTTCCCCGGCGACACCGGAGACCGCCAAAGCCATTACCGCCGGTCGTCTGTGCCGAGGTATGACGGAAGCGCTCATCGACCTGCTCCGGGCTGTCGAGGCAGTCAAGTACGGCGAGTTCGAACTGTCACACGGCGGGACCAGCGACTACTACGTCGACAAGTATCTCTTCGAGACGGATCCGGACTGCCTGGACGCAATCGCGGCGGCATTTGCAGACCGTGTCGACGACGAGACGCTCGCTGGCGTTGCACTCGGGGCAGTGCCGCTGGCGGCGGCGACCAGCGTCGCTGCTGGCAGCCCGTACGTCATCGTCCGCAAGCAGGCTAAGGAGTACGGCACCGGGAACCAAATCGAGGGGACGTTCGAAGAAGGCGAGGAGGTCGTCGTGCTCGAAGACATCGCGACCACCGGACAGAGCGCCGTCGACGCCGTCGAGGCACTCCAGGAGGCCGGTGCTGTCGTCGAGCGCGTGCTGGTGGTCGTCGACCGCGAGGAGGGGGCAACCGAGAACCTCGCAGAGGCCGGCGTCGAACTCGAGTCGCTGCTGACTGCCTCGGACCTCCTCGACGAACAGCCCGACACATAACCGGTCGCGCCGGTGCACAACAGTTGCACAGTACCGCCCCTTTCTTATTTGTCCAATCCCTACGCGCTGTCGATGTCAAATCTCGAACTCTACGAGCTTGAGGGTTGCCCGTACTGCGAGAAAGTAATCGACAAACTCGACCAGCTCGGGCTCGATTACGAGTCACACATGGTGCCACGAAGCCACAGTGAACGGACTGAAGTCGAAGCGGTGAGCGGCCAGACTGGCGTTCCGGTGCTCGTCGACAACACGAACGGCATCGAAGGGATGCCCGAGAGTGACGATATTGTCGAGTACCTCGAAGAAACCTACGCCTGATACTGATTTTGGGTGTTGGGACGGTCGTGGCACGGTATAACGCTGAATGCCACCCTTTTGTAGCGGCAAGAAGATGAAAGCGGATTCCCCCACGTTCAGTGCGATAACCACTGCCCGTGTGCCCGCTTTTACCGTGCAAAGTCTTTTGAGTTATTGAGCGAATATATATGCATGACTGACCAGGTGTCGGACGGGAGCTCTGAGTCCCACCCCGGTCCAAACGAGTTTCTTTTCAAGCAGACGGCAGATTGTATCGTCGAGGGTTATATCGAGGACGGCGACCCAATCGTCACCCGCGTCAACGATGCCTTCGAGGAGGTGTTCGGATACACCGAGTCGGAGATTCGCGGACAAAACCTCAACGACTTCGTCGCCCCCGACGGCAAACGCGCCGAGGCCGAGGCCGTCGACAGAGAGGTTCGCAACGGCAATATCGGTCCCAAAGAGGTGACCCGACAGACCGTAGACGGGCCGCGTGATTTCCTCCTCCGAGCGGCTAGCGGTGACAAAGAGTACCACTACGCGATCTACACCGATATCACAGAGCGAAAGGAGTACGAGCGCGCACTCGAAAGCGAGCGGGCACGCCTCGACGAGTTCGCCAGCTTCGTCTCACACGACCTCCGGAATCCGTTGAATGTCGCACAGTTGCGTCTGGAACTGATCAGACAGGAGCATGACAGCGAACACGTCGACGCGGTAGACAGAGCGTTGTCGCGGATAGATACGCTCATCGAGGACCTGCTGACCCTGGCACGTGAGGGCAAACGGGTGAGCGAGACGGAGCCGGTCGACCTCGCGACGCTGAGTTCGCTGTGTTGGAAAAACGTTGCGACCGGCGCTGCACAGTTGGAGACTGAGCTTGACTGCTCTATCCGGGCCGACAGGAGCCGCCTCCGCCAACTCGTCGAAAACCTGATTCGGAACGCGGTCGAACACGCCGGCGACGACGTGACGGTAACGATAGGTGAGATGGCCGATGGGTTCTACGTTGCCGACAACGGCCCCGGGATTCCCGAAGCTGACCGCGAGGCGGTGTTCGACGCCGGGTACTCGACATCGACGGCAGGGACCGGCCTGGGGCTACGTATCGTCGAACAGATAACAGACGCCCACGGCTGGACTGTCGACGTAACAGACAGTACCACCGGAGGGAGTCGGTTCGAAATCAGCGGCGTCGACTTTATCGACTAAGAGTCATACAGCAGCGAGCCGTTCGCACAAAACTTCTTGAGGAACTGGCACGAACACCCACGCGTATGCCAGCGTTCGACACCTACACCTGCAACGAGTGTGGTACAGCGTTCAAAGCCATGGCCGGCGCAAACGCCGCAGAGTCGGGGTACTGCTCGCCAGTCTGTGAGAGAGCGGGGAAGGAGCGTTAGTTGTCTGGCTTGTAGTTCGGCGCTTCGTCAGTGATGACGACGTCGTGTGGGTGACTCTCCTGTTGGCCGGCCGCGGAGACGCGGACGAACTCGGCGCGTTCTTTGAACTCGGGGACTGACTCGGCACCGACATACCCCATTCCCGACTGCATGCCGCCGACGAGTTGCTGGAGTTCGGACTGGAGCGTTCCCTTGTAGGGGGTCGCGGCCTCGACGCCCTCGGGAACGTAGTCGTCGTCCTCGTCGGTGTCTTTGAGATAGCGGTCGCCGCCACCCGACTGCATCGCGCCGACGCTCCCCATCCCGCGGTACTGCTTGTACTTCTTGCCGTTCATCGTGATGACGCGGCCGGGCGCTTCGTCGGTGCCCGCGAAATACGAGCCGAGCATCACAGCGTCAGCACCGGCGGCGATAGCCTTGATTGCGTCACCGGAGTAGCGGATGCCGCCGTCGGCGATGACAGGCACGTCGTGTTTGCTCGCCACGTCGGCGACCTGTGCGATGGCGGTAATCTGTGGCATTCCGGACCCGGTCACGACGCGAGTGGTACAGATAGAGCCCGGCCCGATGCCGACTTTCACGCCGTCGGCGAAGTCGACAACATCCTTTGCGGCCTCGCGTGTGCCAATATTACCGACGACCACGTCTGCCTCGACAGTCGATTTGATTTCGCGCGCGCTGTCGATGACGTTGCCGTTGTGCGCGTGTGCACAGTCGATGAACAGGATGTCTGCACCGGCCTCGTCGGCTGCTTCGGCGCGTTCGAGTTCGAAGGGCCCGACTGCGACGCCCGCCCGGAGCTGGCCGTCCTCGTCGCGGACCGCCTGGTCGTACTCGCGGCGCTGGAGGATACCCTGCATCGTCACCAGGCCGACGAGCAGATTCTCGTCGTCGACGACCGGGACGCGCTCGATTTTGTGCTCGTACATCAGATCGAAGGCGTCGCGGGCGTCAATATCCTGGGGAGCGGTGATGACCTCGTCGGTCATCGCCTTCTCAACGGGGTCGTTCTCGTCGACCTCGAGGTGGGGGCGCACGTCCGTCGAAGAGATGATTCCCTGTACTTCGCCATTAGTGTTGATAACCGGTGCGCCGCCGACACCTTCACGTGCCATCAGGTTGTCTGCCTCCCGCACACTCGTCTCGGGGTCGACTGTGACAACATCTTCTAGCGGAATGATGAGTTCGTCTGCGCTTTTGACCCGCTCGATTTCCTCAACCATCTGGTCGAGGTTCATGTTCCGGTGGAGCACCCCGAGTCCACCGTGTCGAGCCATTGCGATTGCCATGCCGCTCTCGGTGACGGTGTCCATCGCCGCCGAGAGAATCGGAACTGTCAGCGAGACGTTCGTCGAGACCTGTGATGCTGTGTCTGCTTCGTCAGGCTCGATGGTACTTCGCTTTGGCTTGAGCAGTACGTCGTCGAACGTCAGCGCTTCCGGTACTCGTAGTTTCTCTGAGAAGGGGTCGATATCGTTCGCCATGTAAACCGTCTAGCGTACCGGCTAAAAAGGATTGCGAGATCCACCTTGCCCCGTGAACGGCCCACACAGGCCGAGCGCCGGCGAAATAGCGGTGTGTCCACGCACCTCACGCAAGGCTATTACTTCGGCCGCCGAATCTATGTATATGGCGTACGGAGTCCCTGCGGTCGGACGTAGCGCTCGTAAGACGGTCATCGGTTTCGGTGACGTGAATATCGTACGAGCGATGGGACTCTGTGCTATGCGGACACGCTGTAATCAATGGTCGTGGGCTGCCCGGTCTGACGGCGCAAAATCCGGGCCACGGCGGATAAACCACAATCTGTTCTCAGACGGATTCCGCCGGCATCGTCCCGAGCGCGACTACCCACGGCCGACGGGTGAGCGGCCACAGCACTAACACCGCATGAGCAACTCACAACATCCGCGTGCTCTCTCCGTTGAGCGGTGGGTAAGCGACTCCACCCGCCTGCTCGCAGTCGTATTGTGTCTCCCCCTGGTCGACGGCGTCTTCGTCGCGCTCGTCCTCGGCGGCGCGCTCGACAGTCTCGTCGGTATCCTCGAAGTCGGATTGCTTGTCTTCGGGGGAAGTGCGATGGTCGCTGTGGTCCTCGCCGAGATGGACGGTTCGCCCCGTAGGTCGGTGGGAACTATCCTCGCTATTGGAGCTGTCGTCATCCCTGTTGCAGGTCTGCAGGCCGCACTGGCCCCGACCATCGAGAGCGCAATCGACATGGCCGTCTTCGAGCGCTTCGCCGCGCTGGTCATCCTCGCCGTGGCAGCGGCGACCGCGAGCGCCAAGATTGCCGAGTACCTCCCGAGCCCGGCCCTTATCATCGGGCTGGGCTTTCTCGCGACGGTTTCCCCGAGCGAGGCGACGCTGACGATTCAGGCCGACCCGACGCTGGTCGCCCGTGCAATGGCCGCGGCAAGCGTCGGCGTCGGATTCGGTGTTGCGCTGGCGGCAACGCGGCCCTGGCTGCAGGAGGTCGTCGAACTCGACCGGTTCCGCTTCGGGAGTGCGGTCGCGCTGGGCGTGCTCGCGGTCTCTATCGCCGGCATGCTACCCTCGGACGCGCCGGTCGCGCTGCTCGTGTTGGGGATGACCGCACTGCTTGCGTTCGACCCCGCTAGAGACGCCAGCGAACAGGCCGAGCCGGCCTTTGACATCTCCCCATCCGAGGAAGAGATGGCAGACGTGGCCGGTACCGAGCCGACGCCACTCTCAGACGGTGGCGGGTCGCCTGACAGCAACGCCGAGTCGACCGAGTCGACGACTGGGCTCCGTCCGGGACAGGACCGGCCGCCCTGGTTGTAATCGTCACGAAACAGTGATTCTGCTGTCGGTCTAAACGTACAGTATGATTGTGTCGATTCCTGGCGACGACACGTTGCCCCTGCTCACTCGCGCAAGACGAGCGAGGAAGCGATAGCGAGAAGACCGACAAACTGGAGAATACGGACGACGAGTCGGACGTAGTTCTGTTGTGGGAGCGTGAGAACGCGGACCTGAAGGAGGATAGTGCCGACTGTCGCGACTAGGTACGCCGCACCAAAGAGCAAGACCATCCCGACAGACAAAAGGAGCATCTGTCGGCTCCTGTGGCGCCGGAGCGCCCGGATTGCAAGGAAGGCAATGAACAGCCCAACAACTGCCGAACCGACGGCAAATGCGAGTGTGACGACCTCGATTGTGCGAGCAGGAAGAAACTGTGCTATCGTAGCGGCTGGTCGGTGTATCATGGTCAAAACTTACCCCAGAGTCGTTCGAGTTCGTCGCTCATGTCTCGGTCCATCTGCTTGAGGTCCCACTTGAACTCGCCGTCGGCGAGTCGGACCTCGAAGCGGTCGAGCTGTGCCACGTAGACGGCATCGTGATGACCGTCCGACCGGAGACGGGTTTCTTCGCGGACCAACCCCGCTTTCTCGAGACGGTCAACGCGCCGGGAGATTGTCGGGAGGGAGACATCACACTCCTCGGCGAGTTCCGTCTTCGACACCCTGTCGACGCTGGTCGCCCGCAGTATCTGTCGTGCGTGCTCGTCATCCAGCAGACTGAGGACTGTCGGTAAGTCCTCATTGCTCACGGTTCGGTCCCTCGTCTGTCGTGTGGCGTCCTGTTCCTGGCAACCATTCTCCCAGTCACCTATCAGTATCGAACACATTGGGCGTATAATGAAATAACGCAGCGGTGTCGTGTTCGGTTCCCGTGTAGTTGTATAACAGCGAGATCTGCTCGTCTCCCTCGGGGAACTCGGCAGTGGTGAACGTCAGTTCGTCACCGGGTTCAAGAACTGCCCCCTCCGGTGGCCGGTCCAACAGCGCGTCTGCGGGCTCGATGTCGACCTGGTCGAGCGGTACCGATTCCCCTGCCTCGTGACGGACGGTGACTGCTTTTCCGCCGTCGTCGACACCCCACGTCAGGTAGGGGGTTCGGTCGGCTACGAAGTCACTCTGAAACTCTGATTTGTCGACGCGCATCTCGACTGCAACGTAGGAACCGTCGATTTCGATGTCGACGGCCCACGCCTGCATCGCGCGCTTGATGGAGTTGTCGAGTTCCGCCTGTATTTCTCCTCGTGTCGGCGTCTCCCCGTCAGGATACTGCTGGAGGTAGATGAAGTACGCTGCATCCTCATCGAAGGTGTACGCCAGCGTGGAGTCCTCGGGCTCGAGGTTGCTGAATCCACCGCCAAAGCCTTCGAGGAGTGTCGGATACAGCCCGACCCACTCCGAGAACGCCGCGAACCGCTCGTCGTGTTCGTGATGCCGGTCGATGCGGCCCTCGCCTGCATCGACCAGTAGTTCGACGAACGCTCGCCTGTGCTCGCCGGTGCTCTGGATGACCGCATCTTCCGAGACGGCGACCGCTCGCGGGATGTCTGCCCTGTCGAACAGTTCCCAGCCGTAGTAGGTTCCGTCGTGGTTGTAGCCGCTGTTCCGCAGTGTTTCGGTGAGGACACTTGTATCGAGGTCACCCTCGGCGACGGTCCCGAGCCTGCCCAGTCCGTGGACGTGGTCGTAGTGTTCGAAGTCGTACCCCACATAGTCGAGGGCGCTCAGGACCACCGCCGCACCGATTCTGAACGCCGCGTCGAGTTCGGCCATGCCGAGCGTCCCCGGCGTCACGGAGACCCAGTGCATATCGCCTACCGTCACCATCGACTCCAGTTCCGAGAGAGCGTCGTCGGCAGGCATCCACCGTCTGTACGCCGGGTCTGTACCAACCTGTGTCGGCGTGTCGACACGGCCGTACCGAATCTCCGAACCCACCGGCGGGAGGAGACTCAGACAGCCAGCAGTTGCCCCGGAGACTGCCCCGGTGGTGAGTGCTGTCCCGCCCCTGAGTAGATTCCGCCGTGTCGTCTCTAGATTGTCATCTACCATCGCTTGCCTCTTCTACAGTCACCTGTCGTTTATACTCCAGAGATACCCCGATGGCTCGTGAAAGGCAGGGTAACGTATTTATACGACAGTCTGTGAGCCGACCCCAGAACACGAAGTCTTAGGGCCCAGGAGTTCCAGCACGTCAGTATGGGAACGAATCGCGTCGTCCAGGGCCGAATGGTCACGCCAAAACGCCTGGCCGAACTCATCGAAGACTCCGAGGTCATCGAGGCCGAACCGATTGCAGACGCCGACAAAGACTGCCCAGAGTGTGAAGGAGACGTGTTGAAAGTCGGCTATATGCCCTCAGCGCTGTCGTTTGTCACCGGCTGGAAGTGCCAGGACTGCGACTGGAGCGAGCGAGAGGAAGACGACTGATAGTGATTGTTGCGAGTCGTTACCGCCGTCGGGAAACGAGGTGCGGGTCTCACGCCGTGAAACACCGAGATTCGTGACGTGGTCACGAAAATAGCCGCACCAATCACGATGACTAATTCTGTCGGTCATCTCGTGACCAGCAATCGAAATCCCTTTACGCAGAATCATCCAACAGATGTGTGAGGGCTCGTGGCCTAGTCCGGGAAGGCGGCTGACTCCAGAGGCTATCGTGCCCGGTGACGATACTCCAGCTGATATACTGAGCGGCCGGCTGATCACCGCCCGCGCTGATGACCCTCTGGAGTACCGAGGCACACGACACCGGAGATATCAGCCGATCGGGGGTTCAAATCCCTCCGAGCCCATCCGAATCTTAACCCTATCTTATACTTTCTTAGACATTTCTATCGGAATAAACGAGCGGCTACCTGGGGGTGTCGGCCGTGATCGACTCGGTATCTCAGCCGGAGATACCGGAGACGGTCGTGTACAGTATCCGGAAGTGTCGGAGCGGCCGAGTACACCGACCCGACCCGGACAGCGACGAGCCACAGCCAGCGTGCCGAGCCGGTGAAGCCACGGAAGCCGAGTACGAGGAAGCACCACCCGAAGACGCCCCGGACCGGCTGTACTGTCGCTATTCGCCTTGCTTCGGGGGTGAGTGGCTGTGAGCCAGACGCCCGAGGTCGAGGCCGACGTGCCGGAGACGATTGTGCGAAGTCGTTCCCGGTACACGAACGTCCTTCACCGCCCCGACCCAGACAGTGACGAGCCGTACCCTGCCTGTCCCGTTCGGGATTCTGAAAAAGAGTACACGGAAGCACCCGCCAAAGCCTACCTCGGTCACTACGACCTGTGCGAAAATCCGGAGTGCTTCGGGAGGGAGTGGCGATGACGTTTCAATCATCGCTCTTTCACTACGAAGCCGATCTGTCCGCCCTCACCGACGCCGAGCGCGAAGTGTTCCAGGCCGTCGAGCAGGACGGCTTCGGCGTCCGCGAGTACGCCCGGAAGACCGGACGAAAACCGGGCACTGTCGGGAATCTGCTGGCACGAGCACGCCAGAAAGTCGGAGGTGAGGCAGGTGCGTAAATCCTTCCAGGGGTTCGTACCTGCCTCGACCCTCTACGACGTTGAAGCGAGCGAGCGCGTCGAGGTCGACTGGCCGACCACCCGCGTTGGAACGGAGGGGTCACCATGCAGACCGTGACGCTCGCATCTCACGAGTTCCACGCGAACTTACTTTATAATTCCGACGGGTTAGCTCCGTTTTTCGCGTGTGACTCTGAGGTAAAAGACGCCGAAGGCTCGAAGGCTACCACGTTCACGCACGACGGCGAACAGTGGCGTGCGCGCCTCTCGTACCAGTCTTCGAACATCCAGCACCCCGGCAGTCGGACGCCACAGGGAACGGAGTGGCGGATTCAACAGATGCGCGAGTACCGTATCCGAATCTACCGAGACCCGGCCGAAGACCCGGACGGACAGCAAGATTTCACGGCCCACATCGCCCCTCGGTGGGAAGGGATGAAAGGCGAGCGAAGCGACGGCTCGACCGTCGAGATTCCTGTGCCTGACGGCTTTGGGGAAGGCGTCAACGTCCGAGTGAAGGGCTCGAATATCGAGTTCTCCCGGTACGTCGACCTGCTCCGGCTCGCCTGTACCTGCCTGGGTATCAACGGCCGATACTTCGAGGAACCCCACGAGTTCAGCAACATTCAGGACGCCGAGCGGTACGCGCGAGTTCGGGAAGATGCGAGCGGTCCGGTCCACGCGAGGGATGGACCTATCGCCTCGATGGGTCACCTCCTAGAGCACGACCGCCAGGGGTATCGGAAAGTCGTGCAGAATGACGACGACATTCACGGTCAGAATCTACCGGGTTACTACCACACGGTGACGCTCGACGAACGACGAATCCGCGAAGCCTTCCCGGACCACCGGCTGCCGAAAGAGGTCAAACACTACTACTCGAACGAAGCGAAGAACCTTCCGGATGACCACCCACTCGCCCACCCGAAGATTGGGGCGAGTCTTCAAGTGTCGCTGCTCGATGACGACGAGACAGTATACTGGCGTGAGTTAGACCGTCTCCGTCGGGAGTTGGACCAGACGGTGCTGTCTGTCCTTGCCGACGCCGGGCTCGACGTTGCCCCGTCGGGTGGGAACGGTCCCTTTGTCGAAGAACCGTACTTCACGCCGGAGATAGACCATTCCGGCCCGGACCCGGTCTCGCTGGATTTGACGCGCGTTCGTCAAAGCCAGGAGAGTGTCGTCATCCGACAGGTGGCCGACGGGCTCGCCCCGACGCAGTGGGAAGCCCTGGAGACGCTCGTCACCGACGGTGGCGACGTGTCCCCGGAGAAGATAGCCGACGAGCACGGCCGCCACACGGAGAGCGTGAGACGTGCGCTCAGGGAGATGGAAGACCTTGTGCATCGGGAGTATGCCGAAGTGTCCCTTCGCTCGGAGTACATCGCGGAATTGGTTCACGACGCCGTGAGCGAAGCGAGAGAGGCGACACAGCGAGCTACGGAGACCGTCGGGAAGGCGCTCGAAGCCGCCGAGCGCGGGATGGACGAAACGATGAGTAGCTTCATCGCGTGGGCGGCTCGTCACGGCGTCGACGTGAACGACGCCCAGGACGCGCGTATGCGCCTGCGATTTGACGACGTGGCCGACGCCAAGCGGGCGATTCGTGAAGGCTTCCGCGTGTGGACGGAGGCAGGGATGCCCGAAGAACGCTACCGCATGGCACAGGTTCAGTTTGCCGACGGCTCGCTCGGAGACGCCTGGCACTGGTTACGGTAGAATCGACTTCCCGCCTGCCGGGAGTGTCCCGGCAGGTGGGTAGTGGCTACACTACTTTTCTTGTACTCTAATACAAACTTAGTTGTTCCAAACGACCGAATCAGAGCTGTGTAGTGAAATCTGAGTTGCCCTTGTTGCTCCGGCCGTCGGCTCGATCCGGGCGGCTGGCGTCGAGCACGACCGGACGAATCCAACCCCAGGGGTTTGATTCTCCGTTAGAGGTGTGGCTAAGGCCACATCACTAAAACACACTGCAACCGATTTACAATGAACTGATTCGGAATAGATTGTTAAACCCTCCGTGAGACAGTACATTCAATGCAACGCAAGTACGAAAATTATAAGACTGAAATACAAAATCGAATTGAGCAGACCATTTCAGAACTGAATACTCAGCCCGTCCTTTTTATCGGAACTGGTTTATCAATCCGGTATTTTGGGGCACCCAGTTGGGAAGGACTACTTAGGGAAATGGCGGAGTCAGACGCGGTTGTGAGGGATTTTGAATACTATCAACAGACACTAGATAGTGAAGAGGAGATTGGTGAGGAATTTGCTGAGTTATACAAAGAGTGGGCGTGGCCAGAAGATTCAAGCGATGAAAGAGATGAGTTTCCATCTTGGTTATACGATCCCGAAAACGAGACCGATATCTTCCTGAAATACTCCATTGCGGAGTATCTCAAATCACTTATTCCGGATTCAGTTTCGGAATTATCTGAGAGGGATATGAATGAAATTAAGCTACTTGAAGAAATTCAACCCCATGCTGTTATTACCACGAACTATGACACGTTTCTAGAAGATTTTGTTTATACAGATTACGAAAAGGTGATTGGGCAAACATTAATTAGAGAACCATTTGCAAATATTGGAGAGATATTTAAAATCCATGGCTGTACTAGTGATCCCTCAAATCTTGTTCTTACATCGTCAGATTATGAGGAATTTGATTCAGAAAAAGCATATCTGTCGGCAAAGTTACTGACATTCTTCACCGAACATCCCGTCCTTATCGCCGGATACCGACCTAATGACCCAAATGTGAAACGGATTTTGTCGGATGTCAATTCAGTCTTGTCTAACACAGATAGACAAGCAAATATATTTTTGCTGAAATATAAAGAGGATGTTCCGGAGAAAGGTGATTTCAATAAGGAAACTCTGATTGATGTTGGTGACGGTGAGCAAATGGTTGTAAATCACATTATAGCTGATGATTTTGATTGGGTGTTTGAATCGTTCACTAAAGGAGGGGAAGTCAAGGGAGTAAATATAAAACTACTCAGAAAACTGTTGAACAATACGTATGATATTATCCAAGAAGAAGCGCCACGCCGGGAGATTGCTGTAGATACCTTGGAGTCTGTTGCTGATGATAAAGAAGAACTGCTTGATATTCTTGGTATTGCACCTGTGGGGGAAGATACTCCTTCGGCAGAAAGATCTCCGTCTAGTATTTCTGAGGCTGGAGTCCCTATTGGTAAAATAATCCGTAATGATGATGTATCTGATTTGCAGGATCTCCTCGATGATGCTGTTGAATCTTGGGAGGATTATCGAGTACTGATAGAAGATAGAGAAGCAATTTATCCATTTTACAATCAACGAAAGGACTTAGAATTGACTAATATTCAAATCGAGTTTCTCTTTGAAAGTAGCATAACTAATATCGTTCAAGGCTCAGAATGGTTGATTCGATATGACGGTGATATCGATGATTTGCTTTCAGATAAGCTTGAGATTTTAGATGGCCGATCAATTGCTGCTCTTGAAAGGAACTTATTGGCATTAGGAAAAGAGGAAAAATTGCGAGAGATTTCTGAGACACAAATAGCAGAATCTGCGTTATCTTCTGCTGAAGAATATGCCAGTCTATGCGATTCGTCCGCAGAGGAGAGAATTAAGGCATATACTGGTGATGTAGTTAGGTATGATGACAACTATGAGGTAGATAATCTACTTTCAGGAAGTACAGACGTAATTGATTTGCTAGATGATATAATAAAAACTCTGATTGAAGATGATGATAGTTCTCATCGTACAGCCCTGAGAAAAGTTGAATTAATTCGAATCGTAAATTCTCCACTCTGTGGATAATATAATATATATGCTCGCGTGCAGACAGACGACAGCGCGCACCCCCGCGCGGTACGGCAGTTCCCGAGTCCCGACTGTCTGCCGGACTTCTCAGACAGCCAACACTCCTACACCAACCGGTAACCGGTAGGTGGTCACTCTATCGAGGTTTCCACGTCCACCGCAACCTCGATTTCTCCGGTCGAGAGAATATCAGCAACCTCGGCTAACTGCTCCGGCGGAAGCTCGCCAGCGAGGTAGTCCATCGCCTCAGCTTTCGCCTTCCGGTCTTGACGACTGTGCTCGACGGCCGCCATCACAGCGCCGGTGCGCGTGGATTCACCAAACAGGTCTTTCGCGTCATCAAGCACGTGCGCTCGGTACTCTTTGCTTCCGTCTATCCGCATCCGGAACGAGGCCATATCGTAACACGAGCCCCGGGTTCTTAGATTCTTCCGGTCACTGGAACCCCCATTTTCCCCTCGAATCGCCACGAATCAGCACTGTCGGTACTTCACGAACAGCGTAATCGGTTAGATTGAATCGTTGATTTGACCACGAGAAAGTGTCTGGATTAGGATGTGTTCAAGCTCCCCAATCCAGACGGTTATCTTTCGGCGTCGGAGGTAAAAGACGTAGCGGAAGAGGTCATCACTCCACTCCCGTTGCCGGGTGTCGAGGGGAGCCCCCTCGACCCCGGCGATATCTGGCTCGTCGTCATTTTGGCCTGCACCAATCAGACCTCGATTTGGGAAACCTGCAAGGACACCGACGGAACACCATGCGACGACACCGTCTTGACGTGGCTACATACACTCAATCGGCAGTGGCTCGAATTCGTCGCTAACCTCCTACTCGCTCGCCTAGCTATGACGATTCTCGACGCTGACCGGTCGAGAATCGTCTCCATCGACTTTATCGATAACCCCTACCACGGCGATCACTACGCCGATGAAGGCGAACTCTGTTCAATGTCCCCCAAAGATGGGACCACAACGTGTCACCGATACTGTACGGCGTACATCGTTTCCAACGAAAAGCCAGTGACGCTGGCGATGACGTACGTCCGCAACGACGAAGACGAGGCCGACGCGGTCGAGCGCGTGCTCGCCCGCGTCGAGAACTATCCCTTCGAAATCGACCTCCTGCTTGCCGACAGCGGGTTCTACAACGAACGCGTCATCCGCCGTTCCCGTGAGATCGCTGCAACGGTCGTTCACGTTCCCAAGAAAGGTGAGCGCATGAAGGACAAACTCGACGTACACAAGTCGTACATGACGACCTATCGCATGTACAAGGACAGCGAGCGGGAGCTTCAGATCCCGCTCGCGGTCGCAGTCTCCTACCAGAATGGCGACCGTGGCAAACACGGAGAGGTTGTTCGGGGCTACGTCGCCTGTGGCGTTGCTGAAAAGTCACCGAAGAAAGTCGAACGCCTCTACAGGAAACGCTCAGGCATCGAGACGAGTTACCGGTTGCTTCGGCAAGCACGAGGGATCACGACAACGCGTGATCCCGTCGTGCGATTTGCGATAATGCTCGTCGCGGCACTGCTGGAGAATCTGTGGCTCGTGCTCCGATGGGCGGTCGTCGCCCGCCCGCGGCGGGGCGGGCGCGACCTCCCGGAGGAGTTCACGTTCAAGACGTTCTGTGACTGGATTCGGAACGAACTCGAAGACGAGTTAGAGCGACGCTGGTACGTCGAGGCGAACGGTGTGGGTGTTCCTGAGACGTACGGCTCGGTGGCAGCCGCGGGCTGACCGCGGTCAGCCCACGGCCTGTCCGAGGATCCGTCAGCGACAGCTCTCTGCAGCACCGGCGTAAAATTGCCTGTTCTCGTCCGTTTGGTGTGGTAGCTCGTTTCTGCCGTCCGTTCTTTCACAGTGGTTGCGAGAATCTCCCCCAAAATCATACAGAAAGTGATTCGTTTGTGGCGTTCAGATCACGCTGTGTCGACTCGTTCGTGAAGTACCGACTGTGCTCGAAGACGACAGGGTGTGACCGGCGCGGTCGGGCACGAATCGTAACACCGTGACAGCTGGCAAGCCGCTGGCTGAGGGGTCACGCCGACTCGACGCGTTCGTTTCCAGTACGCACGCCGAGTTTCGAGCTCTCGTCGGCGGGGCACAGGCTGTGGCCGCACTGGGAACATATCGGCGACTCAGCGATGTTCACGTTCGGGGCGATGCCGCAGCGGTGATTACTAGCGTTGACCCGGCACGGTCCACAACGCCTGGCGACGAGATTCGGCGACGGCGTGTCACAGCGATTCGAAACGCACTCGCGCCAATCCCACGGGTCACATACCGGACGGTCAGTCGCGGTGAAAACGAACGTGCCCACACGCTTGCAGTCCGGGCACACGACACGGACCAGGGCAGATGAGAGTCGCCGTTGTCTCGGCCCTCGAACCTGAGTCAGTATCAAGTTATTTGATAGCGCAGCACATGATTAATAATATGAGCGAAAGAGATGCAGAGAGAGGAATGATTGTCGCTGGGATGGTCCTCAGCGTTATCACGTTACTCGAAATCTATCCCGCTTGGAAGAACACACGAAGCCGCTCGCAGTGATAGGAGAGTCCCCCGTCATGTGAGACGTGTCGAATCGTGGCTACGGAACACAGCGAGCTGACGGCTTGTGTTCGGGCTGTTAGTCTGTCGACGCCGTTCTGCCTGGTTACCGGTGGTTGTTTCGTTCTGCCCGCCAGATAGCGAGGAAGATGGCGACAGAGACACAGACCATCAGCAGTGCGAACCGTCGGTCGGTATCGAGTTTCAGTGAGTTCATCACGGACAGACTCCTGTTCCGTCGCGAGCACCTAATCGTCGGCGGCGTTTGGCACGTCAGCGTCGAGCGCAGTGTCGACCGGCCGTTTTGGATTCGCAGCCTGTGCCGTCTCGGGCAGTCCGAGCTGGTACTCCTCGGCGTCGGCTCCGTCTCGAAGGCTCGTCCGGCCGCGGTGGACGGCGACCGTGTCATCGGTGTGGAGTTCGATAGCCTCCAGCAACGCCTCGGCCTCCAGGGGCTGTCCGCGGGCCTTGATGTCGTCGATTGTTGCGTCGTCAGGAATATCGAAAGCTCGCTGCGTGATGATCGGCCCCTGGTCGAGGTCGGTCGTCACGTAGTGGGCGGTGACGCCGCCGATACGGACGCCCTCTTCTTTCGCCTGGCGGTAGGCCGCGGCCCCCGGGAACGCGGGGAGCAGGCTCGGGTGGATGTTGATGATACGGTCCTCGTACCGGAAGACGATCTTCGGGCCGAGGATGCGCATGTACCGCGCCAGCGCGATTAGGTCGATTTCGTGCTCGGCCAGGATGTCGAGCATACGGTCCTCGTCGGGCGAGCCCTTGCCGTCGCCGATATCGTAGAAGGGGATGTCAGTCGGCTCGACCAGATGCCGGAGCGTACCGCGGTTGCTGATGACCGCGGCGATCTCGACATCTAGGTCACCGTCGTCGGCGGCCTCCATGAGCGCCTCCAGGCAGTGAGACTCCTTGGTGACACAGACCGCAATCCGCTGGGTTTCGCGGTCGCTCGGAAACCGGACCTGAATGTCGACACCGAGCTCCCGGCCCAACTCGAGCAGGGCGCTCCGGAGTTCGTCCGCTTCGCAGGTCATCTCCTCGGTGTCGACCCGCATCGACATCCGGAACAGCCCGTCACGGACCGCCTGGTCGAGGTCCTCAATGTTGATTCCGCGCTCGAACAGCAGTGTGGTGACACGGGCAATCAGCCCAGTCTTGTCCCCTCCGATAACCGTAATTTCGGTGAGGTCGGTCGTCATCGATACACCTCCGTGCTGCCGTCGAGCGCAGGCATACCCTGTTGAATGCCATCGCGGCTAAAAAGCGTGTCTATCCGCCCTGAGCGACAGAGCTGGGCAACTTGGTTACGGGCATGGACGGCACCAGCCAGGCCGAAGGCGGTGATTGTCACCTAATCGCCTATTCCCGGAGAAACAGAATCGACAGTCCTGAGACGACAGTCACCGCGGCCGCGTGACCGACAACCGCAAACTGGAGAATCGGGTGGCCGACGAGTAATGGCAGGAAGAGTAGCTGGAAGGCAGCAAAGCCGATTGTCGCGGCGTCGAGCCGGCGAAGTCTGGTACGCGACTCGGGAGACAACCCATCTCCGTAGCGATATGTTCGCCAGAGCCCGACCAGGCTCGCCCACCACCCCACACCGATACGGTACATCACGTCCCAGCTGACAACGAGAAGGAGGAACACGAATACGACAGGCGGGCGGTCTCCGAGAACAGTGGTCAGCAGCGAGTTGCCCCCTTGCCGTGGGTCGTAGACGAAGACGTAGACGACCAGCGCGAAAAACGCCATTAGCCCCAGTACGATTTCGATGTGTGACCCAAAGAGCAGGCTCCGGTAGGCGGGCGGCGAGTCCTCTCGGCGGATGACCCGTGACAGTCCGAGCATGAACGCACTACCCGCAACCGAAACAAAGACAGCGACGCTCCCAGCGACCGCCGCCCCGGGAAGGTCGTACCAGAGTGCGAGGACAAGAATCGCGGCCTCGAAACCCAGCAACTGCGCTGCAAGCGCCACGCTCCGGGAGGTCTTGATTCCCGGAACACTGCGGACGATGCTCTCGTAGACCCACTCGGATTCGCCGAGTGCGCGGTCCTCGCTCATGTCGACCGCGCGCTCGTTACTGCGGTTTCGACCGCCTCGTCGAAGGGAGTTAACTCCACGTCGAGGAGTTCCTGTGCCCGCTCGTCTGTCACGACGACCGGATTCTTGAGCCCCTCTATCAGCGGATGAGAGATACTCGGCGGGGTGTCCGTGACGAGGTCGATCCAGTAGACCGATATCTTCGGCGTGAGAAACGGGACCGGAAAGACATAGAGCCGACGGCCCATCACCGCAGCGGTCCGCCGCATCATCTCCTCGTAGGAGAGGACCTCCGGGCCGCCAATTTCGAGCGTTTTCCCGGCCGTCTCGGGCGTTGTTGCAGCCTTGGATAGGTACGCGACCACGTCACTGATTGCGATGGGCTGTGCGGGCGTCCGGACCCACGTAGGTGTAATCATGACCGGAATCCGTTTGACCATCTGGCGGACCATCTCGAAGCTCTCGCTGCCGGCACCGACGACAATTGCCGCCCGAAACGTCGTCAGATCGTACTCTCCGTCCGCGAGGCGGCCTTCGACCTCACGGCGGGAGGCGAGATGCGTCGAGAGGTCATTTCCGGTCTCGCCGAGGCCACCGAGATAGATGAGGCGGTCGACGCCGGCCTCGCTCGCGGCCGTGGCCACGTTGTCGGCGGCCTGTCTGTCGCGTTGTTCGTACTGCCCGCCGGCGTCCATCGAGTGAACGAGATAGTAGACCAACTCGATTCCCTCGAACACGCCGTCCAGCGTCTCCGGGTCGAGAACGTCGCCTTCGACAACCTCGACACGGTCGTCGAGTGTCGCAGTTGCGCGGTCACGGTTCCGAGAAAGGGCACGCACCTCGTGACCAGCCTCAAGAAGCGCCGGCACGAGCGACCCGCCGACAAAGCCGGTCGCCCCCAGCACGAGTATCTGCATAGCTCCGCTACGTTGCAGGTTCTGTTAGTCTTTCCGAACAGAAAAGCGCCGATAAGCCAGTTAGGCCACCGACTCGTTACTCCAGGTCGAACCGGTCGAGCGTCATCACTTTGTGCCAGGCGTCAACGAAGTCTTCGACGAACTTCTCTTCGCCGTCTTCGGCGGCGTAGACCTCGGAGAGGGCGCGGAGTCGGGCGTTCGACCCGAAGACGAGGTCGATGCGGGTTCCCTCCCACTTGAGCTCGCCTGTCTCGCGGTCGTAGCCCTCGTAGATGTGCTCGGAGGATTCAGACTGCTCCCACTCGGTCTCCATGGTGAGGAGGTTCTGGAAGAAATCGTTTGTCAGCACACCAGGCTCGTCGGTGAAGACGCCAAGATGGGTGTCCTGGTAGGTCGCTCCCAGCGCGCGCATACCGCCGACGAGAACGGTCATCTCCTTTGGCGTCAGATTCAGTAGTTCCGCGTTGTCGACCAGCACCTTCTCGGCGGGCTTGTCGACATCGTCACGGATGTAGTTGCGGAAGCCGTCGACCTTCGGGTTGAGCGCTTCGAAGGAATCGGCGTCGGTCTGGTCGGCTCTGGCGTCGGCACGACCGGGTTCGAAGGGAACCTCGACATCGTAGCCGGCCGCTGCAGCAGCCTCTTCGACCGCGACGTTGCCGCCGAGGACGATGAGGTCTGCAAGCGAGACCCGCACGTCGTCGTCGCGGCCGTCGTTGAACTCGTCTTGAATCGCACTGAGCGTGTCGAGAACCGTTGCCAGCTGGTCGGGCTCGTTCACCTCCCAGTTCTTCTGTGGGTCGAGGCGGATTCGAGCACCGTTTGCACCGCCGCGTTTGTCGCTGTCGCGGTAGGTCGAGGCCGACGCCCATGCGGTCTTTGCGAGGTGTGAGACCGACAACTCCGTGTCGCGAATCTCGGCTTTGAGCGTCGCAATCTCCTCGTCGCCGACGAGGTCGTGGTCGACATCGGGAATCGGGTCCTGCCAGACCATCGTTTCGTCGGGTACTTCGGGACCGAGGAATCGCTCGGGTGGCCCCATGTCCCGGTGGGTCAGCTTGTACCAGGCCTTCGCGAAGGCGATACCGAACTCCATCGGGTTCTCCTGGAAGGTCTCCATAATCTCCCGGTACTCGGGGTCGCGCTTGAGCGCGATGTCCGTCGTCAGCATCATCGGCGTCGCGCGGTCGTCGGGGTCCTGTGCGCCCGGCACAGAGTCTTCGAGTTCCTCGCTTTTCGGTTTCCACTGCCAGGCACCGCCGGGTCCTTTCTCGGGCTCCCACTCGTATTCGAGGAGGTTGTTGACATAGCCCATGTCCCACTCGGTCGGGGACTGCGTCCAGGGACCCTCGATGCCGCTGGTAATCATCTCGCCGCCCTTGACATCGTCTTCGGTCTGCCAGCCAAGGCCCATGTTCTCGATTGGAGCGGCTTCTGGCTCAGGGCCGTGATTTTGTTCGGGGTCGTCGGCACCGTGGACCTTGCCGAAGGTGTGACCGCCGGCAATGAGTGCTGCGGTCTGCTTGTCGTTCATCGCCATCCGGGAGAACGTCTGTCGGATATTCTTTGCCGAGGCCATCGGGTCGGGGTTGCCGTCCGGGCCTTCTGGGTTCACGTAGATGAGTCCCATCACGGAGGCGCCGAGTCCCTCCTGAATCTCACCGGGCTCCTCGAAGCGCTCCTGGGTTTCGAACTCGTCTTCAGGCCCCCAGTCGACGGCCTTGTCGTGTTTGAAGGCGTCTTCTCGGCCGCCAGCGAAGCCGAAAGTCTTGAATCCCATCGACTCGATTGCGACGTTGCCCGCAAGAATCATCAGATCTGCCCAGGAAAGGTTCTTGCCGTATTTCTGTTTGACCGGCCAGAGCAGCCTCCGCGCCTTGTCGAGGTTCGCGTTGTCCGGCCAGCTGCCAATTGGTGCGAACCGTTGGCGACCGCCAGCCGCCCCGCCACGACCATCACTTGCACGGTACGTGCCCGCGCTGTGCCAGGCCATCCGAATCATGAACGGCCCGTAGTGGCCGTAGTCCGCCGGCCACCAGTCCTTGGACGTCGTAAGTACCTCCTCGATGTCGGCTTTCACCTCGTCGAGGTCGAGGCTCTCGAACGCCTCTCCGTAATCGAACTCCTCCCCAATCGGGTCGCTCTGCTCGGCGTTCTGGTCGAGAATCTCCAGACTCAACCGATTTGGCCACCAATCTTGATTGGTCTTGCTCATCACCACTAAATTGTGTTGATGGAGTATTAATATTGTCGAACTCGAAAGGAAATCTCTGCTCCAACACAAGCAATCTATCGATTGTGTTAATTTTCTGCAGCGAATTCCCGGTCCTCGGACTCTCGGTACTGGCCTGTGTTCTGTTGAATGGACAGACTGTTTGGTGGCGTACAGGTTTTTATGATTGGTACGCAAACATACGACGGAATGACACAGTCCGCCGGAATCACAATCTCTGTGCTTCATGTCGACGACAACCCCAGCTTCAGAGAGCTGACCGTCTCGCTGCTCGAAGAAGCAGACGAACGGTTCGTCGTAGACACCGAGGCCAGTACAGCAGACGGCATGGAGCGTCTGCGCCGACAGGAGTACGACTGTGTGGTTTCGGACTACGAGATGCCCGGCAAAGACGGAATCGAGTTCCTGCGGGGAGTCAGAACAGAGTATCCAGACAAGCCGTTTATCTTGTTCACCGGGAAAGGCAGCGAAGAAGTCGCCAGTAAGGCGATTTCTGCGGGTGTGACCGACTACCTCCAGAAAGAGAGTGGCACCGAGCAGTACGCTGTACTCGCCAATCGTATCACAAACGCGGTCGACCGGTACAACGCCCAGCGCAAGCTGGACCAGCTTCGTGAGCGGACGCGAGAACTGATGTACACCGAGACAATCACGGAGACCGCCGAGTATGCAGTCGAGGCGGCCAACAACATCATCGGTGCGCCACTGAGCGGTGTCAACATCGTAAACGACGCTGAGACGTGCCTGAAGCCAGTCGCGGCGGCGGAGTCGGTTCCAGAGGTGTTCGGCGACGCCCCGGTCTTCAATCGAGACACACCCCCGGGGTCGACCGATGCGCTCGCCTGGGAGGTCTTCAGAGCAGGCGACCCCGTCCGCATCGATTCGCTCTCGTCTTCGGACTGTGTGACTGACCCAAGTCCTGCCGAAAGTGTGATTCTTCACCCGCTCGGCAACCGCGGAGTATTCATTGTCTCCGCTCCAGAGCAAGCGGCATTCAACGAGACAGACAGCCAGCTCGTCGAGATCCTGGCGAACTATCTCGAGGTTGCGTTGGATCGGGTCGAGCGTGAACAGACGTTGCGAACGCGCCAACGACGCCTCGAGATGCTCCATGAGGCGACTCGCGATCTCGTTCGTGCGGAGTCAGAACAGGTGATTGCCAAGCGCGTCGTCGACGCCGCACAGGACGTACTTGATTTCTCGATCGTCTCTGTGCGACTCTACGACGAGCAGGCCGGTGGACTCGTCCCGGTAGCGGTGAGCGCAAACCTTCCCGACCTGCTGCCTGAGCGGACGGTATTCTCGCCCGACGGTGAGAGCCGTAACTGGGAGGCGTTCGACGCCGGCGAGGTTCACGTCTACGATGACATCGAAGAGGTCGAGTACGCTGTCGACCAAGACACAGGAGTCCACAGTTTGATGATTCTGCCGGTCGGTGAGTTTGGGACGCTCGCCGTCGGCGACACGGTCGTTGGTGTCTTCGACGAGACTGACGAGTTCCTCGGACGTATCCTCGCGACTGCGGCCGAAACAGCACTCCAGGACCTGCGACGGCGGAGCAATCTCCAGGACCGTCGGGACGAACTAGAGCGACAGAACGACCAGCTCGACGAGTTCGCCAGCGTCATCAGCCACGACCTCCGGAATCCGCTGAACGTGGCCAGCCTCCAGCTCGAGCTGGCACAAGACGAGTGCGACAGCGAGCACCTCGACGCCGTCGAGCAGGCACACGAGCGGATGAATGTCCTCATCAAGGACCTCCTCACGATGGCCCGACAGGGCGAGCACGTCGGCGAGCTGGAGACGATTGCGCTCGGTTCGCTCGTCGAGGCCTGCTGGCGTACTGTCGACACCGCAACCGCGTGCATCGAGACCGACGCACCGGTCCAGATGCGTGCCGACAGGAATCGGCTGCAACAGTTGCTCGAGAACCTCATCCGAAACGCGGTCGAACACGGCGGCGACGACGTGACCATCACCGTCGGGACGCTCGACGACGGGTTCTACATCGCCGACGACGGCCCTGGTATCGACGAATCCGGCCGCAAGAGGGTTTTCGAAACCGGCTACTCGACATCGGCGGAAGGGACCGGGTTCGGGCTCGGCATCGTCAAGCAGATTGTCGTCGCACACGGCTGGGAGATTGCCGTCACTGAGAGCGAGGACGGCGGTGCCCGCTTCGAGGTGACGGGCGTCGAGTTCGTCGACAGGTAGTGCGCTGGCGTTCACAATACTTATCGGGAAACGTCGAAAAGAGCGGATGATGAAGGTCTCGGTCGTCATCTGTACCTACTCGGCTGACGTGTACGACCACTTCTGTGAAGCCGTCGAGAGCATCCGGACCCAGACCTACGACGACATCGAGCTGATTCTCGTCGTCGACGGGAACGAACAACTCTACGACCGCGTGGTCGAGGATTACGGCCACCTCTCGAACGTGAAGACACACTGTAACGAAAAGAACGTTGGCCTCTCCGGAAGCCGGAACAACGCCCTCGAGTACGTTACCGGCGACGTGGTCGCGCTCATCGACGACGACGCAATCGCAGACGAGCGGTGGGTCGAGGCGCTCGTCTCGGTCTACGAGTCGACCGACGCAATCGCCGCCGGCGGCCGGATGACGCCTCGCTGGGTCGCAGGCAAGCCGGGCTTTCTCCCCCCGGAGTTTTACTGGCTCGTTGGCGTCAACCGACCGGGGTTCGCTGAGGATGGCGAGGAGGTCCGGAACACCTTCGGCTCGAATATCTCCTTTCGAACGTGGGTCCTCAAAGAACTCGGCGGCTTCGAGACACAGGTCGGCCGCCAGGGCGAGGCGAATCTGCAGGCCCACGAGACCGAGTTCTGTGCTCGGATGCGCGAGGAGTACGGCCGCGGCGTCGTCTACAACGCCGACGCAACGGTCGGGCACAAGGTCTTTGAATACCGGACGGAACTACGCTGGCTGCTCGAACGGGCGTTCTGGCAGGGATACTCCAAGCGGGCGATGGAGACAATCGTCACGGAAGACTCGACCGACAAGGAGACCGAATTCCTCGGTGAGTTGCTGTTCGACGCTGCTCCGTCGCGTCTCGGGTCCCTCGCCCGCGGCCCCACGGTTGCGAAACTGCTCCAGTTCGTGATGTTGTTCGTGCTAACTGGGCTCGTCGGGATTGGCTACCTCTACGGACTTGTGAAGTGGCGGGACTGACCCACCGACACGTTACTCGTTGAACAGGACCGTGAGTCGGTCACCGACAACCGGTCGGAGTCCGACGAGGCCAACGAGCAAGACGGAGTTGAGCGGCTCTGACTCGTAGACGTGATTCAGCATGAAGTAGGTAATGATGCCGAGTGCGAGGCTGAGAATCCACGCGCTCGCAGCGACCCGGCCAACGGTCGATTTGAGTGACTCAGCCAGTTCTGCCCGCGTTCGCGTCAGCCCCAGGACGACGGCGTACACGACAACGGGCACGGAGACGATAGAGAGCAGAATGTGTATCGCCAGCATTGCCCGATACACGGTCGTCACCAGGTCCGGCGCGACGATTGCCTTCGTCTCGCCGCCACCGACACGGAAGACGTAGACGACGAGAAAGAGCAGAATCAGCGAGAACGCTATTAGCATCGAGGTCGCGTGTTTGCTAATCTCCCGCTGTGAAATGAAATAAACGCCGGCAAGCAAGGCGGCCAGCGCACCAGTGTTGATGACCGCGATGAGGTGAGTCAACAGGTCGACGGTCCCTTTCGAGAGGTCCGGGTAGAAGTCGACGATACCCAGGAAGGTCCCGATGACGAGCCCGTATCCCAGCACCGTCACCGCGACAGTTACCGCCACCGGACGGTCGCGCGCACTCGATTTGAGCGTATGAGCGACGGACATAGCGGAGGTTAGGACTGCCGTTAAAACTCTCTTTGGATTCTTCCTCCCGCCCCACAAACGGTTTACCGTCCCCAGCAAAATGTATCGTCGATGAACAGAAAGCGAGTCAAGCGCGTTGGAGTGGTCGGTCTCGTCGTCGTACTGGGTGTTGTTGCGCTTGTCGGCATCCTCTTTGTCGCCGGCATCATCGGCGTGCCCGACGGAGGACTGGAGGACAACGACTGGGGTGAGGTCGACGACGAGCGAATCGGCGTCGTCACGACGGTCTGGCTGGAGAATCCAAACCCAATCGGCGGCGGTGACGCCGATGTCGAGTACGCTGTCGCGTTACAGGGCGTCGATCTCGCCGAGGGCGAGGGAGACGGGCTGAGTCTCCCCTCGGGAGAGAGCACCCACCAGTTCCGGACAGACCTCTTCTACGACCGCCTTCCCGCGTGGTGGCACGCACACCTGACGAACGACGAGGTGAGTGCGGTTCGCGTGAACGCGACGGCGAACGTCTCGGCCGGTCCGGTTTCGGGGTCGCCGTCGGGCAGCTACGAGGACAGTGTCGACACCGACATCGAAGGGGCGCTCGACCGCGGATTCTCGACGTTCGAAGGGAGCTACAGCGCGACTGGTACCGACCTGCGTGGGCCAGACGGGACGGCGCTCGAACCGACCGTCGACGTGGAGTCGGTCACCACCGAGTGGGGCGAGGTGACGGAGAACCAGACGGAGATTCTCGTGAACGCCTCGATTCACAACCCGAACGCATACCCCATTCCAACGCCCGCCTTTACCGGCTACCTCGCGATGAACGAGATACGGGTCGCCGACTGGAACGCGAGCGAGGTCGAGGTGCTCGACGTGACCGAGGAGGGGACGATTCAGCCGGACACGACCGAGCAGCGGACCTTCCGAATCGAGATGGACAACGGGAATGTCCCCGAGTGGTTTGCCACCCACGTCGACCGCGGCGAACGTAGCGACGTCGAGGTCGCCGGCCAGCTCGCCTTCGAACTCAGCGGGAACCGCCTCACGATTCCACAGCAGGAAGACGGTCTGTCCTGTTCGTTCGACCTGACGACCGCTATCTTCGTCGACAACCAGACGACTGATATGCAGTTCGAGGAGTGTGGAACCACACCGCTGTCGATTGCACAGGGCGAGCTTGAGGCCGCCGGAGCCACGCTCGATCTGACAGAGACTGACTGGTGGCGCGATTTCGGCTCCAATGACGACGGAGACGACGACGACGACGGGCTTTTCTCTGTGAGAGAACGGCAGCCAGATTTTAGTCTATCCGCTCACCACTGCGGCCTATGAGCCCTGAAGAACACCCGTTTGCAAACTCGAACGTCCGGATACTGCTCGGACTGATGAGTTCGCTCACAATCGTGGTCGTCGCGGTCCTGTTCGTCGACGACGCGCTACTCACTGCTCTCATGGTCGGAATTGCGGCCGTCGACGCGGTCGTAACCCCGTACGTGTTGGGGCTGGCAATCGAAAACGCCGAAAGCGAGGAGCCGAGACACCAGGTATAGATGACAGCAGCTATCGATGACCTCAGGACGGTCGCCCGGTATCAGTTCGGTCCCGACGCCGGCGACGCCCTGTTTCCACAGGCGGAATCACTCGACGTGACACGAACGAGTTCGGGCCGTCCGCGCCAGATTCACACCGACGACGGCCGTATCGCAACGTACGAACGCGACGGGCGATTCAGGCTGGGAATCGCGGGGGGAGAACGCCTCGACAGCAGCCTGCCGGCAGACGCCTACCGGGTCGTCGTCGACGACGAGAGCGAACCGTTCGTCCGAGAGGGTCGCAACGTCTTCGCCAAGTTCGTCGTGCGCGCAGACGAGACAATCCGACCGCGTGATGAAGTGCTTGTCGTCCACGAGGACGGGAGACTCCTCGGCGTTGGTCGGGCAGAGCTTTCTGGTGAGGGGATGCTCGCCTTCGAGACCGGGATGGCTGTCAAGACCAGAGAAGGTATCGACTCCTGACCCGGCCCGTGCCACCCGGAGACCCGAGTCTTTAGGAGGGGCGGGCCGCATAGACGAGACACATGAGTGAGATGAAGGTCGATGTCCGGAAGTTGGGGGTCTTCAACAAAATCTCCAAGGAGGGGTCTCGGCAGGTCGCCGACAGCCTCAACCAGATGGCCGGACTGGACGCAGAAATCGAGGTCGCCAAGATCAACTTTCTCCACATGGAGGACGTGAAGACACATCTCGGCGACGACAAACAGGTCGGCATCTTCGTCGAGTTGACGGACTCACCGAATGGGTACGTCCTGTTTGTCCTCGACCCGGAGGACAGCAAACAACTCGCACAGTCGATGATTCCCGGCGAAGGAGGGGGCGATGACTCCAGTGGCTTCAGCGACATGGAGCGGTCAGCTATCCAAGAGATCGGCAACATCATGACCTCTGGATATATCGACGGCTGGGCCAACGTTCTCGACACGACAATCGGCATGGGGACGCCGACGTTCACCTACGGCCCCACAAGCAAGATTATCGAGAAGATGGGAGGATGGCCCGACGAGGACCTCGTGTTCGTCCTCGATTCGGAGATTCTCGCGCCAACCACCGACGTCGACCTCACTGTCTACACCTTCCCACAGATTCACGACCTCGTCGACCTGGTTAAACGGCTCGATGTCGATACCGATATCAAGGCAGATATCTTCGCCGACGAGAGCCTCACGAACAACTGAGACGGTTGTTCGTGACTCTTTTCAGAGTCAGGTCATCAGACGATACTTCCACACGCTGAAAGCCAATATTGGCCGACTATAGCAGTACGTAATCGCGAACAACCGTCCGATTACCACTCGCCGTCGTCTTTGAGTACCTCGACACCAGGAAGTGGTTTTCCGGTGAGGGCGTTGATGTACGCGCCGCCAGCAATCGAGACGTGTGAAAAGTCCGCTTCGTCCATCCCGTACATCTCGATGGCCCGGGAGGTGTCGCCGCCGCCGACAACCGAGAAGCAGTCGCCCTGTGCGATTGCATCCAAGACTCGGACCGTCCCGTCGCTGAACCGTTCGTCCTCAAACATGCCGAGCGCACCTTTGACGAAGACCGCCTCGGAGTTGGCGGCGATGTCAGCGTACTGCTCTGCGGTGTCCGAGCCGACATCGAGGTAGTCGTGGTCCTTGTTTTTGACCTCGGCGACGGTCACCTCGGCGCGCTCGTCGGCTCCGTCGGCGTAGGCGAGGTCTGTCGGATAGACGAGGTCGCTGGGGTGGTTCTCGATGAGGTCTGCGATCTGCTCGCGGTTGGCCAGCCACTGACTCTCGTAGAGGTCGTTCTCGTCGATGTCTCGTCCCACGTCGTAGCCGACCGCCCGCAAGAAGAGTTCGCCGACGACGCCACCAAGCAGGAAGTTGTCGACCTTGTCTCGAAGTGTCGTCATGACCTCGATGACGTCGGTCGCTTTCGTGCCGCCGGCGACCATCGTCACCTCGCCGTCAAACTCCCTGGTTGCAATCGCCGAGTTGGCCTCGTACTCGTCGGCCATGACCCGACCAGCGTAGGCGTCCATTTCGAGCGGGAAGCCGACGACAGAGGCGTGCTTGCGGTGGGCTGCCGAGTAGGCGTCACCCACGTAGGCGTCGAACTCAGGGGCGAGTGTCCGGACGAGAGCGCTCTGGGCGTGTTCTTCGGGATCCCGTTCCGGGAGTTCGTCGTCGGTCATCCGGACGTTTTCGAGCAGAACGACCTCGCCGTCGTCGAGATACTCGATTGCATCGAGTGCCGTCTGCCCGTACGTGTCCGGAACGTACTCGACGGGGTGGTCGATGTGCTCCGCGAGGATATCGGCGTGCTGTTCGAGCGTGACGAAGGTGTCACGTCCCGGCCGTCCCTGGTGAGCGAGCAGGGCGACGCGGTGGCCGGCGTCGACGAGTTCCCTGACGGTTCGTGCGTGCCGGGCGAACCGGCGGTTGTCCTCAACGACGCCGACCGAGACCGGCGAGTTCAGGTCGAGGCGGGAGAGCACTCGCTTGCCGTCGCCGAGGTCGTCCAGTGTCCGGTAGCTCATTGTGTGCTCTTCGACAGAGGAGCTACTAATAGACCCCGAAGTCCTGGTCGGTGAGACCGCTCCGAAGTGATTAAGACGCGTTCAGCCGAACGACCTGGTATGCAGAAACTCATCATTCGAGGGGACCCCGGCATCCGGAAGGGTGCACTCATCGAGTACGACGGCGAGGAGTTCGTCTGCTTCGGTATCAACCGTCAGGGCGACTTCCACGGGCCGGCAGACCCCCAGCTGTGGTGTACTGTCGGCTCTGAGGACGAGCGCGAGGATTACGAGCGCCGAAACTACATCCCGATGCATCTCGACGTTGAGGCCGTCGACGCCGACGAAATCGACGTCCACCAGGCCCGCGCTTGACCAAGAACTCAGTTTCCGAGGGCTGCCTGGTCGACTTTGTATATTCTCACATCTTCCCAGGACTGAGCGACGGTTACGGCGTCGAGTTCGCCGACAGTTACCTCGAAGTACGGCGAATTACGCTCTGCTGGGCCGACGTAGACGTATTCGACGCCGTACTCGGCGAGTAGGCGTCGCTGTGTCTCGGCCTCGCCGCCGTACATCGTGTGGACATCCCCGACACGTTCGTTGTAGACCGCATCGCCGCGGTACTGTGCCTCGTGTGACCAGCCGGCGACCGTCGGAAGACCTGTCAGGCTCGCGGGCGCGGCCGAACCGTCTCCCTCAGCGGGATTCCACCGATAGCCCGCCGGAGCAGTCGTGAGAATCGTCGGCTGTCCCTGCTTCGTGTCCAGCCAGCGAATCGCCGGAGCCTCTGCCGGGAAATGGACCTCCAGATACGCCGTCCCGTCAAGTGTCGTGCCGACCTCGTCTGTCGTCCGTGTTCCCGTATCGACGTGATTCTGAAGTGCAAAGCCTGCGTATGGGACTGTCAGGACGACAAGCACGGCCGCGAGGACCGTTCCGACACGCTGGAGACGGTCGGTGTCTATGCCGTCGGTGTGGGGCCACCCCGAGGCGAGGCGGGGGAGCGCGACTGCCGCGCCAATCGCCCAGAACAGCCAGACGTGGACGTACGGTTTGAAAATGACGTTGAACCGCTCGCCTTCGATTGTGATCAGTTCGACGAGCAGAACCAGCCCAGCACCGGCGACGACCAGCACCGTCTCGAAGCCGACAGCCTCCCGGTCCAGCAGCCACCAGCCGCCGAGAATCAACGGGAGCGCGACCCCGACCGCCGCGACGCCGAGTACGGTCGCGACTCCAACCACGAGAAAACAAGCCCCAAGCACCAGACCTAGGCGGGCACGGGCGTCCTGCTCTCTGAGCGCACGGGCGAGGTAGAAGCCGATAGCGACCAGGAAGCCCCCGAGAACGACGACGAGCGGACCGAGCGGCGTCCACTGGTCCCAGTAGCCGACAGACTGGTCGGGCGTTCCGAGAACGACAGCGGCCCAGAACGGGAGTGTCCAGACAACCGCACCCAGAGCAACCACGGCGACAGAAAGCGCCGCGAAGATGAGCCGTGACACCTCGTCGTGGACGCGGCCCCGGTCAGCGAGCGGGAGCAACCGCGACCTGACCGCACTGGGGAGCAGTTCGAGTGGATTCTCGGGGACGAAAAACACCGTGAGTGCCGTCAGACCAAGCGCAGTCGGCAGCGACCACAGATTGACGAAGCCAAGAAAGCCGACAAGCGGCGGGAGAAAGCCAAACAGCAGGAGTCGGCGGTGTCGGGCCGGCGAGCGCCAGAACGCGAGCAACAGTCCAGCGACGAGCAGCATGAAGGGCTGGCTCAGCATGTGAGCGTGTAAATCGCCGTTGAGCCACGCGAACAGCGGGAACTCCGTGGCCGCGGTGAAGCCGCTGTCGGGGTTTCCTGGCTCGACAGGGATGACGCGGCTCGCGTCCCAGTACGAGAAGTCGGCTGGCGACCAGGCCGCGACACCGGCGTCCATGCCGGCCCAGGAGGCAAGCGGCTCCGCGGCTCCATCGGGAAGCAGCCACGCCGCCAGCCGGAGGGCGGTTTCGAGGTTGCTTGCGACGCCGACGAAAAACGCACCGAACGCGCCGGCAGCCCACCGAGACACGTCGTACGGCCGGACGATGGAGGCAGCCAGGGCGTACGCTGTCACGAGCAACGTCGCGTAGACGCCAGCGAGTCCGAGGTTGTAGGCGTAAGCGGTGCTCGTTCCGGTGAGCGTCGACAGCAGTGAAACGAGCAGGTGGCCGCCGTAGTAGTATTTGACAGACTCGCCGGCGAACCACATCGACTCAGGCGGGAGCGACCCCGACCGTTCGAGCGTGTTCAGGAGGCCGAAATCAAGGAACTTCTCGCCGACTGCAACGGGCAGCGGTGCCACAGAGGGGTCGATTCCTCGGATGACGACGACGAGTGAGAAGGCCGCAACGAACACCAGTCCGTACTCTGTCAACCGGTCGGGGTCGAGGTCGACTTCAGTCCGGCCGGCGGCTGTCACAGAGAGGGCGAGCAAAACAGCCAGTCCCGCGAGCAGCGCAGGCCAGCCGAATGCGACCTGGCCGACGAGATGGGCGACGACACCAACAACCGCGAGCGCGAGCGGAATGGCGAAGCCGATGTACTCCGTCTCCGGCAACAGCCACGCCGAAAGCGGGAGGGCTGCGAACCCGAGCAACAGGAAGACAGCCATCCAGAGGACGACCAACCCCAGTTCCATTACCAGGTGTGGGGACACCGGAACAGTTACCTCTTTTGGGTTGTCAGCGACCAACGGCCCGGTGAAAAGGCCTACAGGTCGGCCTCGAAAGCGATTGCTTCACCGCTGTCCGCGCTGACTTCGGTTATCTCCGGAGAGGGTCTCGCAGTGCTCAACACAGCACTCAGTATCCCGCTCGTGAACTCGCTTCCGTGCGGGAACGAGTCGCCGTACGGCCAGTTTGTGGTCGCGCTGACACGGAGTGAGCCGCCGTCTTCGGACCACCGGAACTCGCCGGCCGGCAAGTCCTCCTGAGAGTCCCGGAAGGCTGCTTTGTGTGTCTCGTTGAGCGTCTGGAGAACGGCAGTCGGCTCGCTTGCCTCGGCCGGGATGCCTTCGCCGACCGACTTGCCAGCTTCCAACATCGTCGCCGACCCGGCATCCTCTGCCAGTGCGGCGACCGCACTCCTGACTGCGTCCTGACTAACCCACTCTTTGTCGCCGTACGGGTCGATGCCGTTGTCTTCGAAATGAGACGACGCCTTCCGCTGAAACACCGGCGAGACCTTGCCGAACGATTCGAGAAATGCTTCAACGTGTTCTACGTGTACCTTGGTATCCGACATACCCGTCTGAACGGGTGGGCGACGATTGGCTCTTGGCCCGAAGTATTTCACATGTTCAAGACACGGCAGTACCAGCCGGTTACGGGGCGTCGTCTGACAGTGTGTCGACCAGCCTGGCTAGACCGCGATGGAGACGGCCAGACACGGCTGCTGCAGAGAGCCCCAGTTCGTCGCTGATTTCCTGGACTGATGTCTCCTGTGGGACCGCAAAGTATCCCATCGAGTGGGCGGTCAAAAGCGCCTCCCGTTGTTTGTCGGTGAGACTGTGCTCGGGCGTGTTCGGCGTGAACTCCCCAGCACTCATACGTTCGATGTCGAGTGCGAGCCCGTAGTCACGACAGTCGTCGACAAACTCGCCGAACTGCTGTCGGTCCGGAAACAGCATCCGGACAACCCAGTTGTCGGACTCCGTGCGCGCATGGAGAAATTCGCCGCCGCGGTCGAGTGCGGCAAGATAGCCTAGTGTCTCCAGAATCTCGCGTTCGTATTGGACGTGGTAAGTCAACCGCTCTGGCCCCTTGTGGACCTTACGCCAGGCCGATACGGTGGTGTCCCAGTCGAGCGTGTCCTCGAACCGCGCGGCGTCTTCGGTCCTGACAGCGAAATTGGTTCGCTGGACGTGGTCGCGGCCGACGTTGGTCCGAGTCGCTCGTAACTGCGCGTCGAAATCGCTGCGCAGTGTCGGACCGAGAACCGTCGCGTCGTATCGGAACTGTGTGAGCATGTCCGTCTTTTCGGGTGCGATTAAAAAACCATTTCCCCAACAGCGACGACAACCAGCGCCTCACTCAGTGACACGCTGGTACAGCGTCTCGATATCGTCGGCGATGGCGTCGATGGTGAACTCCTCGGATTTCTCGCCGGCGGCGTCGCCGAGTCGGTCCCGCTCGTAGGGGCTGTCGATCAGCCGCCGGAGCGGTTCGACGAAGGTCTCGTCGGCCTTGAGACAGTGGGCCCCGTCGTCGAGCCACTCGTAGGTCTCGATGTCGCGGATGACAGGCGGCTTGCCGGCGGCCATCGCCTCCAACAGTGCCATTCCCTCGTTCTCGTTTTTCGACGGCCAGAAGAGGATGTCGCCAGCGGCGAACGCTCCCGTGATGTCCTCGACGTAGCCGGTGAACGTGCAGTTCTCGGGGGCAGACTCGACGAGTTTCGTCGTCATCCGGCTGCGGAGCAATCTGTCGACGGTGCCGCCGCCGGGGTTGAGATAGCCAAACCACACGAAATCGATGTCGGGCATCCGGCGGGCCGTCTCGACAAACGAGCGCAGTCCCTTCCGCTCGATGACGTGGCCGACCATGAAGACGACCGGCGGGTCGAGGTCGTACCGGTCGAGATACTCCTGTCGGAGCGCGTCGTCGTCGTGGCCGTCGATTTTCTCGGGGTCGAAGCCGTTGCTGATGACGGTTTTGGGTACGTCGGTGTACGTTTCGAGGACGCGTCGGTTGTGGTCGGTCGGACAGACGATGTGGTCGGCAAGCGAGTACGCATACGAGAGATACGGGCGTGCCGGCTTCGAGAGTGCAGTGAAAAACCGGAAGCTCTCCTTGAGGTCCTCGGCGGTCTGGTGGCCGTGGACCACGACGGGCACGGCAGCACGTTGGGCCCGTTTCGCGTAGTACAGCGAGCGTGGCCCCATATTGTTGAGATGGAGAACGTCGGCGTCGAGGGTGGGCTCAGTCGTGTACTTGATTCCCTTCCGGTCGAGAATCGTCCGCTGGTTTTCCACGGACTGTGCATGCCCACCCGTGATATGAGACTCCCACTCGAAGTAGTGGCTGACACGCATGTGTCGGCTCGATGGCCGGGGGAGACTTGAATCTCCGGAAACGCTGGCAGGCTACCACTCGGGATGTGTCGGCGCGTCGAAGCCACCGCGGACGAGTGGCTTTGCGATGTGTCGGCGCGCACACGGGGGGACCTCGTACCAGCCAACGTCGAGGTCGCGGTCGAGCGGGCGCGACACTTTCCCGTCTGCACTCGTCGAACACGCACGACAGCGGTAGCCGGCGTTCCGGCCGGCAGACTTCATCGAATTGCCACAGTCTGGACAGTCCGGCGTGACCAGTTCCGTCTCGACGAGTTCACGGACTGCAAACTTCTCGAGTTTGAGGGTGCCGTTGCTCACCTCGCCACAGACCGTGATTCGGTCGCCAACTCGGAGATTACGGACGTGGTCGCGAAACCGTTTGGTCGGCTCGAATGCCGCAACGTCGAGACGAGCGACGTCCGGGTCGCCAACGGTGAGGAAGACGTGTCCTCCCTGTCGTGTCTCGGGTGCGGCGACAACCTCGGCAGTCAGCCGGTAGGCTCCACCGTCCGAGACGGTCGCCACCGTTCCGTCCTGGAGATGTGCGTCGGTCCCCTGGTTCGTGAGAAACACCTGTTGCCGGTCGACGAGTTCGCTCTCGATGGTGTCGGCCACATCCCTGACTGCGTCGGGGTCGTCGCCGCGAATCCCGTGGAGAATCGGGCAGGGCGTCCGCGGGACACAAACTAACTCGTCTTCCTCGCGGTCGACGGTGTCCCAGACGGTCGGATAGCCCGTGTCTGCGGCGGCAAACAGCGACTCGGCGTCGACCTCGCGTTCGGTTCCCCACCGCGGTGGCTCCCTGTAGGAGATACACTCGTAGGTCCACTCCTCGAAAGCCGTCCACGCGCCGACAGCCGCCAACGCCCCGATGACGCCGCGGCCGTTCCCCTCGACTGCAACCGCGAATCCCGCGTCGTCGGCCAGCTTTCTGGCGGTGTCCCGCTCGTGTTTCTGCTGGACCGCGTCGGCGGCGAACTGGCCAACTGATTCCGGCACTGCTTCGGGCGGGCAGTCAGCGACGACCAGGCCGGGATTGGTCTGCTCGTCTTCGATGGCAGCCCGCTGGAGTGCCGCTTTACCGAGTTCGAGCGCGCGCTCGGGTGTCACGTCGCAGTGAATCCCGAGTGCGGCGTTTCCTCGCGTCTTGTGTTCGACCGCTGGGTTCAGCCTGACCAGCAGCGTCCGCTCGACGTGACCCTCCTCTGCGAGGCGATCGGCGAGCCTGGCGGCGACGTAAGTCGTACACATCCCGAGCGTTCGGGAGTCGGTGTCGTCGAGGCCAATGACCGTCACGCCCGCCACTAACGGCGAGTCGAACTAACCGCTTTCGAGACATCACTCTCGCTCGATCTCGAACAGCCCAATACACTCGATTCTGGTTCCGTCGTCGGATTCGGTGTCCAGAACACCAGTAATCTGGAATGCGTAGGTCCCAGCGTCGAGGTCTTCGACGACCGAGAGGGTCCGGTCGTCGCTCGGAGAGGGATGTGTTTCCACGCTCAACAGCCAGGTGTAGACCTCGCCGGATTCGACGGTGTACCACGGTTCGATGTACTCCTCGGGGGCGACGTGTTCCCAGCCGTCGTCTGTCTGTCGTTTGAGTGCCCACTCGTGGGGGTTGAGCCCGAGGTTACTGTCGCTCTCGTTGTGGAGCTGTATCTGGAGCGTTTCGACGCTGTCGTCGCCGGTCGTCGGCGCGAACACCTGCTCGGAGAGCGTCGGATACACGTCGGCCTCGTGATCTTCGTGTGCACAGACCGTCCGGTCGGCGCTGTCGCTGAAGCTCGGACAGGACGCCTCTGCGAACGGGTCGCTGTTATCGGGCGTCTCGTCGGTCGGTGTCTCGTCGTCCTCGGAGCCGGTCGATGGGTCGTCGTCGTTACCGGAGATACACCCTGCCACAGCCGCCAGCATCGCACTTCCGGCGGCACCAATGAATCGTCTGCGTCGCATACTCGTCGGTAGGTTGGCTTAGTATAAGTCACCGCCATAGAGTCAAAGGGCGGTTTGAATCACGCTGGCAACGCTACACTGCCACTACAGACACAGACCACATCGAGAGGGATTAACACCCACAGCGCCGAAAAATCGGGCGACAGCGAACCCGCGGGCGGCACAATTTATATATGGCCCGACTATCTAGTTGCCACAGAAACGCTATGTCCAGATCTGCACTGGTCGGAAACATCACAGCGATGCTCGAGGACGCTGGCTTTCTCGTCAGCGACCGCTGTGCAATCCGGCCCAAGAGCTTCGACGTGGCTGCTCGTCGGGGCGAGGACGTACTGCTGGTGAAGATTCTGGGCAACATCGACGCCTTCGACGCTGCAACAGGAGCAGAGATGCGTCGCCTCGGGACGTACCTGAACGCGACGCCAATTGTCTTCGGACTCCGGACCCGCGACGAGGAGCTGGAGTCCGGCGTGGTGTATTTCAGACACGGCGTCCCGGTGCTCTCGCCCGACACCGCGATGGATCTGTTTGTCGAGGGTGTGCCGCCGCTGGTCTATGCCGCGCCGGGTGGCCTCTACGTCAACATCGACAGCGATGTCTTGCGAGACGCCAGGGAAGACCGGGACTGGTCGCTCGGGCGACTGGCCAAAGAGCTCGGCGTCTCCCGTCGGACCGTCTCGAAATACGAGGGCGGCATGGACGCGAGCGTCGAAGTGGCCGCAGAACTCGAAGACCTGTTCGACGAACCACTCACCGCCCCGGTGTCAGTCCTCGACGAGGAAGAGTCGGTCAAGGACCAAGACGAGCCGCCAGAGGGTCCCGGGGTCGACCCCGACGACGAGGGTATCGTGACGGTACTCACCCGCGTCGGCTACGAGGTGCATCCGACCGACCGCGCGCCGTTCAAGACCGTCAGCGAAGACGAGGGCGAACAACAGCAGGTGCTCACGGGCCACTCCGAGTTCACGAAAACAGCCGAGAAACGCGCCCGCATCATGTCCTCGGTGGGCCGAGTCACCCGCACGCAATCGGTGTACGTCGTCGAGAGCGCGCGCCGCGAAGCTGTCGAGGGAACGGCTATCGTCGAGCGCGGCGAGATTGAGGACCTCAAAGAGCCCGACGACTTCCGGAATCTCATCCTCGACCGTGTCGAGGAGGAACCCGCCTGACCGACGGCGGCCGAAACACACAGCATCACCGAGCCAGAAGCCACTGCCGATGAGCGAGTACGATATTCACCGGCTCGCTGGTGACAGCGACCTCTCAGACGCCTTCGACGTTCGGCGGGACGTGTTCGTCGACGAGCAGAACGTCTCGGCAGACGAGGAGTGGGACGGAAGAGACGAGCAATCGGCACACGTTGTTGCATACGAGGATGACTACCCGGTCGGCACCGCACGGCTCCGGACACCCGACAACGGCGTGGCCAAAATCGAGCGCGTGGCCGTCAGGAAGCCCTACCGCGAGCACGGCATCGGCCGGCTGTTGATGGACGCACTCGAAGCAGACGCCCGCGATCGTAGCTGTTCGCAGATTCTGTTACACGCACAGACCGCTGTCGAGACGTTCTACGAGAAGCGTGGCTACGAGCGCACGAGTGACGTTTTCGACGAGGCTGGCATCTCGCATGTCAAAATGCGAAAACGCCTCGACTGACTCCCGTGGCGAGTAGCAACAACACGGCGAGAAAGATATGCTCGCCGTCGATTACAAAGCCATAGAACAGCGGCCCACGGTCGGCCGTGGCGAACAAGCTGTAGCCGGCGACATACGCGAGAAACGCCTCAAAGAGCAGGTACACCGGTTCGAGAACGCCGGCCCAGACGAGCACAAGGACCAGCAGCGCGACGACGGCGGTTGCGCCGACGGCGAGACGGCGTGTCACCCCGGGCCCGTACAGCACGGGGAGCGTGTCGATACCGGCTGCGCTGTCGCCCTCAATGTCTTTGATGTCGAAGACCGCGGCCGCAATCGTGAGCATCACTGTGCTGAACGCCGCCACGAACAGCACGTCCGTCGTCCACAGCTCGCCGTAGTAGATGCCAATACCCACCGGGATAAGCCCCCATGAGAGTCCGACCAGTAGGTTCTTCACGAGGAGGACTCTCTTCAGCCCGACACCAGAGTACAGCACAGCAACAGCAAGCGGGATGCCCATCGCCGGCGCAGCAGGAATCCCGCGCAAGACGGCGAGTGCCGTCGCCAGGCCATAGAGGACGATACCAACCCCCAGCAGTGATCTACCGTACCGGCTGACGAACGAGGCGCGTTCGGGGATGTTCTTGCTGTCTTCCGCGAAATCGGCGATGCGGTTGTACGAGTAGACGAACATCGTCACTGAGAAAACGATAAACAGCGGGACTGGCTCTATCGAGAGGTCTGCCAACAGCACTGTCGACACCGCGAGGCTCGTCGCCGACAGCGAGATGAGAACGTTCGAGTGGACGATAACGCGAATACTCGCAGTCAGCACTGGAACGACTGTCTCCCTGACCCGTCGTCCTGCTGTCCTCAGTGGTGCCGAGATAGCCGAGCCCTCACGCGGGGCTATGAAGTGAACCTACAAAAGTGTCCGACTCCGCAGTCAAAACCAGAGATATCCGTTGCTCGTGGCGCTTACTCCGTTCGCGCCACGCAATGCTCGGCGGTTCGTTGCACGGGCCGGGCGCGATTTGAACACTCACTCACACGGTCGCTCGCTGCTCGCGGTTTCACCGCTCGCATTCGAGATCTTCGCTTCGCTCCGACCTCGCACCGCTCGCGCTGCGTGTTCCCTGCGTTTAAATCCCGCGTAGACCGTTAGCTCGTCACGTCTGTTCCTCGCAAAACGGGCCGGGCGCGATTTGAACACACGGTCGGACGTGCTCACTTCGTTGCGCGCGACCTCCCTGCGATTCAAATCGTGCCTGCCAGTTCACTCACCCCCTCGTTGCCACTCGGCGGTTCGTTGCACGGGCCGGGCGCGATTTGAACACGCGACCGACGGATTAAGAGTCCGTCGCTCTGCCAAACTGAGCTACCGGCCCAGACAATAGTGGTTTATTGTACGTGACTAATATACGTTTCTTTCCCGGGACAGAAAATATGTATATTTTGATATTTATTCACAATATTTATCATGGCCGGCTCCGCCTCAGTTGATGCATGTTTGAAACTGACATGTTTGGGGGAGTGAAAGAGATCCTTTCAACGGTAGGTACAGAAGCTGTGGCAACACAATCGGGCGACAAGAGCGTTGGCGATACGCTCAGTGACACTATCGACGAATCGCTGAAAGAGCTAGTCAACTATCTCCCAGAGGTTGTCGTGGCCCTAGCGTTTCTGGCAGTCGGGTACACGATTGCGACACGACTCGGTCCGTTCGTTACGGGGTTAGTGGGCCGGTTCGGTGTCGACGAGAGACTCCAAGGAACGTGGGTCGGGGAAACCATTCAAAAGCCACGGAGTGACGGCGGCACAAATCCGAGCGGAGCACCGCAAGGTCAGGGGACGGCAGGGCGCGCTCCTGGACCACGGTACGGTCCGATTGCAAACGCAACCGGGGCCGCAGTCAAGTACTATATCATCCTGTTCGCGGCATTTCTGGCCGCCGACCGGCTCGGAATCCCGGAACTCAGTCAGTGGATCGAAGGGTTGGTCGACTATGCGCCGAGCTTTCTCGCCGGAGCAGCCGTTCTCATTATCGGCTTGGTGTTCGCTGATTACGCGGCGCGTCGGACGGCCGGCTCGGAGTTGGCCGAACAAAGCGAGTACGGCGTTTGGATTACCAGCCTAGTGCGTGGCGTTCTGTATGCCATTGTATTGATTATCGGCCTGGAGATGTTCGGTTTCGAACTGGAGATTGTGTACCTTATCACCGAGGGAATCACGTCGACAATCGGTGTCGGTCTCACGTTCGCCATCGCAGTGGCACTCGGTGTGGCCGGTGGACTGGCAGCCAAAGACTACTACGAGGAGAACATGGACTGACCGACCAGTGTGTCTGACCACTCGAACGACATGAACACGGTCTCTGAATAGCGGCTATGCGCTGTAGAACCTGCCTCGTAACTTACATCAGTCTGCTGAGCGAGATATAGAACAATGAGCACAGGAACCGGCCTCACGATGGCCTCGATGTCGACCTACGCAATTTTGGGATGTGGGAGCGTCGGGCATGTCGTCGCGGACGAACTTGTCGCCGAGGGGAAAGACCTCCTCATCATCGACCACGACGAAGGGCGAGTCGAGGCATTGCGCGACCAGGATCTTGACGCGCGCCAAGGGGAAATCCAGAGCGAGGAGGTGGCGGCGGAGATCGCCGACCGTGATGTCGTTCTCATCCTGTCTTCGGATGTCGAGGCAAACGTCGAAGCAATCGAGAACATCCGTGAGCGGGGCGACGAGAAGTTCATTATCGCCCGAGCTTCGGACCCTGTCTCTGGCGACGAGCTGACGGAGGCGGGCGCAGATGTCGTCATCAATCCCTCGACGGTCATCGCCGACTCTGCGCTGCGGGCGCTCGAAAGCGGCGAGCTGGAGTACAGAGCTCGCCAGCTCACCGAAGTCATCGACGATACGGAGAACAAGATGGCAATACGCATCCACCGGAGTCCGGACCCGGACTCGATTGCCAGTGCTGCCGCGCTGAAGACCATCGCCGAGAGTCGTGACATCGAGGCCGATATCATCTACGACGGCGAGATCGGCCACCAAGAGAACCGCGCGTTCGTCAACCTGTTGGGTATCGAACTCGTCGCCGTCGAGGACACGGACGAGGACGACTACGACACGATTGCACTGGTCGACCACGCCAAAGCCGGCGAGCCAGAGGAGGAAGCCGGCGCCGACATCATCATCGACCACTACGAACACGACCACGACCACGAGTCGACCTTTACCGACATCCGTCCGAACGTCTCCTCAACGTCGACAGTCCTCACGAAGTACATCCAGGAGCTCGACCTGACACTCGACCAGGCTGTCGCGACCGCGTTGCTGTACGGCATCCGTGCGGAGACACTCGATTTCAAGCGGGACACAACGCCGGCAGACCTCACCGCGGCGGCGTATCTTTACCCCTTCGCTGACCACGACACGCTCGAACAGGTCGAATCGCCCTCCATGTCGGCAGAGACACTCGACGTGCTCGCCGAGGCAATCCGCAGCCGCGAGGTGGAGGGGTCCCATCTCGTCTCGAACGCGGGGTTCATCCGCGACCGGGATGCCCTTTCTCAGGCCGCACAACACCTGCTCAACCTCGAAGGAATCACCACGACAGCGGTGTTCGCCATCGCGGACGATGTGATCTATCTGGCGGCCCGCTCGAAGGACATCCGGATGGACATCGGGAAAGTGCTCGAAGACGCCTTCGAAGATATCGCCGACGTGGCCGGCCACTCGACGGACGCCAGCGCAGAGATACCGCTCGGTATTTTCACGGGTATCGAGGTCAGCGACGACAACCGCGAGACGTTGCTGGAGTTGACTGAGGAGGCGGTGAAAAAGAAACTGTTCGAGGCGATGGGTGTCGAGAGCAGCAATGGGAACGGGAGCTAGGCTCTGACTTCTTCCTCGTCTTCGTCCTCGACTTTGGCCTGCTGGACGCGTTCGGCGAGGTCGTTCACGATGACGATATCACCGACAGCCTGAACCCATCGGTAGGGAACGATGACGCCGCGGGCGCTTGCAGCCTCCTGTGCGAACAGCTCCTCGTTTAGCTCGTGGAGCGCGAGCCCAGTCACCTGCTGTTCGTTCAATTCGAGACGGAGATCCTCAATCTCGCCGAGGAAGACACCGCTGTTCGTGTACACTTCCCGGCCGACGAGTGTCGTAATCTCTTGTGGCACCGAGTCGTTTTCCATACGTCTTCTCTCGTAGGGCGGTGTCTAAATTCTTGTGCTCGTCAGAACCAGGGCACTACTGCGTGCCAGTCAGTGTCTGGATGACGATTCCCCACTCGTCTTCTTCGGTAGCCACAAGGAATCGTTGTTTGTTCGTGTTCTGGAACTCACGGGTTTCTCCCTCGATTTCGAGCTCTGCATCGGTATCGTAGGAGGCGTCAACAAGAGCCGTCTCCTGGGACGCCAGCGTTTCGATTGCACTGGAGTCGAGAAGCGGCCGGTCAGCGAACTCTGTCGTCGCTAGCGCCTGCATCTGCTGGGCCGAGAGGTCTCTGGTACGAGTGTTGATACCGTTGATCGTGACGGTCAGGTCGCCGTTCTGTCCGAAACTCCCGCCGCCGTTTCCCTGTTGTTGCTGTGGAGCCTGGCTGTGTCTGATTTCGGACAGCTGTTCTTGCGCGCTCTCGGGGTCGTCGTACAGCGTTTCCTGGAGGTTGAGGTACATCTCGACGACTCCCTGTGGGGTGTCGGCACTGGGACCATCACTGCCGACAACGGGGACCGAGTCGAGACAGCCGGCTGTCGCCGTCGTCACTGCAAGACCACATCCGGTGATGAATTGGCGGCGATTCATACAAGAGTATATTATATAAAAATCAATAGCCGTTTCGCAGTGTTTCTGGCGTTGAGAGAGTGCCGGTGGCGTTGTGCTGTCAACCACTGAGTGCCTCTGCCGGACGCTCGCGGGACGCTATCCAGGCCGGAACAATGCCGGCGAGGACACAGATGCCGACTCCGAAGGCAAACGAACCGACCAGATACTGTACCGTGTCCGGCTGGAACGCGGTCGGGTCACCGAGCAAGACATCGTTGATGACTGCTCCGGCACCGAGTGTGAGACCAACACCAACGACAGCGGCAACGAGACCCATAAACAGCGCCTCAAGAAGCATAATCGCAAGAATATCGAGCCGGCCGTAGCCGACTGCACGGAGCACGCCGATTTCGGTCCGTCGCTCGCGGGCGCTCATCAACTGGACGTTGGTGATGCTGATAGCCGCGATGAGCAGCGAGACACTCCCCACGGCGAGGAGGAACCGGTTGGTCGACGTGAACTGCTGTTCGACGGTCTCTGCCTCCTCTTCGGTACTCTCTACTGTGAACTGGTCCTGGTCCTCGCGAAGCGGTCCGTTCAGTTCTGCTTCGAGGTCGCTGGCGATGTCGTCGGCCTCAACGGCGTTGTCGGCGTAGATAATCACACCACGATACGGCTGCTCACCTGGCTCGACCAAATCCATCGGCAAGAGGGCGGCACCGTTGGTGCTTTCGATTGCCGAGAATCCCTGTGGCTGCTCGATGATGGCCGTGACACGCTGGAGACGACCGTTGACTGTGACGGGGTCCCCAATCGAGAGTTCCTCGAACTCTGCGGTCCGTTGGTCGATAGCCGCGCCGCTGTTCCAGTCGTCCGGTATCTCTCCCTGGACGACGTTGTACGTAGGCTTTGGATTTGTTACCCCCAACGCGAATGTAGGGAGGGTGATTTCGCCACCACCACCGAAGTTCCGCTCGGACTCGCGGATGACAGTCATCTCCGCATCGCCGGCAATCTCTCGAACTCGCTCCAGGCGGCGTTCATCGAGTTCTGGTGGGTCATCTTCAGAGAAGAACTGTTGTGGCGCCTCGACCCGGACCTCGTTTCCAATGTCGCCGAGTGTCGCCTGCTGGTCTGCCTCGAAAGCGAGTCCGAAGATACCGAGTCCGCCGACGGCGACGACACCGATTGCGACGGTCAGAATTGCGAGAATCGTCCGTGTCCGGGCCCTGAGAAGGTTCCGACGAGCGAGATACGTCCGTGGGAAATATCGTCGGAGCAGGCTCACTGCCCCTCACCTCCCACGTCGTCGCCCGCTTTGTCTCGGGGACCGCTGTCACCGGCCTGTGCCACGGCGGTCCCGGACGCGTCCGGGCCAGGGGCCATCGCTTCTTCATCCGCAGGCTGGAGTGTCCCGTCGACCAAGTTGAGCACCCGGTCGCTGAACCCGGCGACGTACTCGTCGTGAGTAACCGCAACGACTGTGACATCTTCGTCGGTGCTCTCTAACAGCGTCGAGAGCACGCGCTCACCGGTCCCCCGGTCGAGGTTTCCAGTCGGCTCGTCGGCCAGAATCAGGTCGGGCTCGTTGACCAGCGCCCGGCCGATTGCGACGCGCTGTTTCTGCCCGCCCGAGAGTTCGTCCGGATAGTGGTCGAGGCGGTCACCGAGACCAACGGCTTCCAGTAGTTCTGCCGCACGCTCTTCAGTCGCCGACGGGTTCGGTTCGAGCATCCGGGGAACTGCAACGTTCTCAAGCGCCGTGAGTGTCGGAATGAGTCCGTAGCTCTGGAAGACAAACCCAATTGTATCTTGACGGACGCTCGTTCGTTCACGGTCGCTGTAGCTCTCGACGTCGGTTCCGTTGAGCGTGACCGTTCCTGATGTCGGCGTATCGAGCAGTCCGAGCAGGTTCAACAGCGTCGACTTACCGCTCCCACTTGGACCGACGACTGCGACAAACTCACCGGCCTCGATAGCGAGGTCGACTGTCTCGAGTGCCTGGACAGTATCGGCCCCACCTGTGAACTGCTTCGTGACGTTCTCTGCTGTGACGAGCATCGCTAGCGGCGTCTGTAGACCACAGCACCGATGAGCAGGCTTACCACGACCAACACACCACCGACGAGCATCGGGAGCCCACCGAGAGCGGACCCACCGCCACTGTCACCGCCGGAACCGGGGTCGAACTCGGGGAGTGAGGCGTCACTGGCTTGCCCGCCAGACCCCGCGGACCCGTCGTCGCTACCGCCGCCGGTCGAGGCGTTTGGGTTGTCGTAGTCGACCTCGACGACTGTGCTGTACTGTGTTCCACGGAAGCTGTAGCTCAACTCTATCGGAATGGTGTTTCTGTTTCCGGTAACCTCGGCGGTAATTCGCTCGAGCGGCGTAAACTGCCCGCCCTCTATCGACCCTGCAAAGAACTCACCAGACGTTCCAGGCGAGACGCCCTCGGCGTCGACGACGCTGACCGTGACACCGGCGACAGGGTTGCCCCGGGTGTTCGCTACCTCGCCGGTGATGCTCACCGTCCCACTACCGGAGACATCGACGCTGCTCAACTGGACGGGAGGAACGCTCCGAGGGCCGGAGTATGGAACCTCGACGGTCGTCGTTCGCTCAACGCCATCTGTTCGGTACTGTACCGACAGCGGAATCCGCTCCCTGTCGTCGGCTAAGGCAGTCGTAAGTTCGAACGAGCCGGTTCCATCTCCGCTGAGTGAACTGATATACGACTGTGGCTCCGGTCGTGCGGGTTCAACTCCCTCGGCGTCGGCCGCCGTTATTCTGACATCTCGGACGCTGAGGTCCCCCGCGGTGAACAGCGACCCGTTGATTCTGACGCCGTTCGGGGTGGCAGATACACTCGCCTCAGCGATGTCGACTTCTGCAGTCTCGCTTGGCTCGCGGAACTCCACCGTGAGCTGACGCGTTATTTCACGGTAGTTTCCATCTGAGAGTTCGAACCCGAGCGAGAGGGTGAGTTCTTTCGTTCCTGCTGAGCCCCCCTGAGCGGTGAACTCAATCGTGCGCGTTTCCGAAGGGTCGATTTCCGTTACTGTGTCACCCGCGTCAGCAAGGGTGAAATCAGCCTCACCAGGTGTCGAAAGCGACGCATCGACACGGCTAAGAGAGACGTTGTTCGGATTCCCGACAGATAGCGAAAGTGTCCGCTCGGAGCCACCGACGACGCGTTTTTCAGCCAGGTCGACAACGGGTGCCCTCAAGCCGGCCGGTTCTAGGAACTCTGCGGTAACTGACCGCGTTACCTCCCAGTACTCTCCGTCGGGCGTCTCGAAAGCCATCGAGAGCACGAACTCCTGGGTTCCTGTCGACCCGCCACGAGCCACGAACTCAATGTCACGCGTCTCTGAAGGCGCAATAGACGCTTCCGTGCCGGTTGAATCGACGAGTCTCACATCCGTTCCGTCAGGTGCCCGGAGTGACGCACTCACTCGGTTGAGAGAGCCGTTATGTGGGTTCCCAACACCAAGTGACAGTGTCCGTTCGGAGCCACCGACTGCTCGCTCTGCGGTCAGGTCAACTACCGGTTCCGGGTCCGTGGCGGTGACTGTGACCGATTCGACGACGGTGATGTCAGACTGTTTGAGCCGGTATTCTACCGAAGCAACCGCGCGGAGGTCTATCGCTCCTGGCTCGTCGATTTTGACATCTCTGAGACGGAATGTCTCCTCCTCGCCGCCGTTTACCGTCACACCGAATGACTCCTTTTCGGCGACTGTCTCGCCGTCCTCGTCGACGAGTGTGATTTCGTTTACATCGTATCGCTGGTCGCCGGTGCTTTCGATTGTCACCGTCACGTCGACCGTCTCGTTGACCCACACAGAGTCTTCGCTGGTGGTAACGGTGACGTTGATATTGTCTTCTGGACTCTCTGTTGCACCGGCCGAGCCAACTCCAGCGAGCGAGAGGGCACCGGCAACACAGAGAACTGCGAGCAAGATACCGAGAATCTGCGGGCGCTGTGGGCGGACCATGACCCGTCATAGTCTATCTGTAAGTAAAAAGCCGGACACGGCGTTTCGCCAAGAGAAACACAGGGCCGGAAGATTCATTTTGAATCCCGGCAATGTGTGGCTGTGCCGTCGACTATCGTCCACATGGCGTTTGCTGGCCTGGTGGCGACCGGACTCCTCGGCGGATACTTTGACAAGCGCTCGCTTCTGGTCGTTCTCGTGGCTGTTGCTCTCATCGACTTCGACTCATTCATCCCACTGGTAACCGGGTTCGGCCACCGAGCAATTCTTCACAATCTGCTGGTGCCACTGCTCGGGACGGGAGCTGTCGCCGTCGATGTCTTCCTCCGCGACGAGTCGTACATCCTCGACCGCTGGGGTGCGTGGGGACTCCGGGTGGCCTGGGTCACGCTCTTTTGTTATGCCGTCACTGGTGTCCTGCTCGATATGACCGATGGCGTGGTCAACCTCCTCTGGCCACTCCACGACCAGTTCTACACGCTCGACGGGAAAATTGAGCTCTCGGACCAGCGTGGCCTCGTCCAGACGTTCATCGAATTCGGCGGCGACGGCGGCCCCCCGACTCCCGAGGCAGTCGGCAGCACCGACGACGTCGACATCACCACAGGCGTCGACCCCGGTGAGCCGACCGAGTCCGAGGAGGACCCCGAACGCGTCTTCCCTGTCATCGGAGCCACCTGGGAATTGCTCCTGTTTGTCACTGGAACATTCGTCACGGCGACGCGGCTGACCCTCGATGGAGAGACAGGCACCGACAAATAGCTCGACAGGAACGATTATTGTGTCGGCGGCCGGTGTTGTAGCCATGTCAGAACCAGCCATGACGCGGTTCCCGGTACCAGATGTCGAAGAACTCCCCGAGGACCTACAGGAGCGAATCGACCACGAACGCGAGCGAGCCGGGTTCGTTCCGAACGTGTTCGTCGCCTACGGATACAAGCCGAAACAGGCTAAGGCATTCTTCGATTACTACGACGCTATCGTCGACGACTCATCACTCTCCCGGGAGGAGATAGAGATGATAATCGTCGCCGTCAGCGGAGCCAACGACTGCCTGTACTGTGTGGTCGCACACGGCGCGCTGGCCCGCATCTACGCCGAGGACCCACACCTTGCCGAACAGCTGGCGACGAACCACCGAACGGCAAACATCAGCGACCAGCACAAGGCGGTGTGTGACGTTGCAATCAAACTCACCAAGACACCCACCGAGGTCGGCGACGACGACATCGAACGCCTCCGTGAGTACGGGTTCTCGATGGAGGAGATCTGGGACATCGCCAGCCTGACATCGCTCTTTAATCTCTCGAACCGGATGGCCCACTTCGCCGACTGGCGGCCGAACGAGGAGTTCTACGAGATGGGACGCGACCAGTAGCCTAGCTGCCGACACGTTCTCCGGGAAGTGTAAAAATAATAAAAATAACTACTTCTACAGAAATTAATTTATGTTACTCTTGTTATTAATATGCAAACGGACGAGAAGCAAATAGCCTAGACACAGAGTAAAGCCATCAGTCGGACCCTAAGTCTAAAATTCGGATTTATTTTTTCTTTTGGAACCCACGTCGTCGCAACTCCCACCGGCAAAGTATAGATTTTCTGTACTGTCTATGCATTTGATAACGAGTGCCGTTGCTCGGAAAGCCTTTTAACCGTGAAGCAACTCACACGTGATAATGAGTAGCGTAGACTGGGATGAAGACGACCCATTCGAGGAACAACGTGAGAGCGTCGAGAACCCGATGAAGCGGTTGTTCCGCGAATATGGAAGCGATTACAGGTTTCCGGTTTCGGTTGGAATATTCGCGAGCATCTTCGCCCGATTGCTCGATCTGGTTCCGCCGATTCTCCTCGGCTTTGCACTCGATGCAATCATCCGAAAGGACAAGGAATTCACATCGATCTGGTTTGTTCCAGACAGTGTCATCCCGGGGACACAGGAGGGACAGTTACTGCTGACGGTCGGGCTAATTGGTGGTGCCTTTTTCCTCGGTGCTTCGTTTCACTGGGTCCGAAACTGGGGGTTCAACTCCTTCGCACAGAACATCCAACACGACATCCGGACCAACACCTACGACAAGATGCAGCGGCTGAACATGGACTTTTTCGCCGACAAGCAGACCGGCGAGATGATGTCCATCCTCTCGAACGACGTGAACCGTCTCGAACGGTTCCTCAACGATGGGATGAACTCGATGTTCCGGCTGAGCGTGATGGTGGTCGGCATCGCCGCAATCCTGTTTTACTACAACTTCCAGCTGGCACTTATCGCTCTGCTTCCAGTGCCACTTATCGCCGGGTTCACCTACATGTTCATCAAGATCATCCAGCCCAAATACGCCGAGGTCCGCTCGACTGTCGGCAAGGTGAACTCCCGCCTAGAAAACAACCTCGGCGGCATCAAGGTCATTAAGTCCTCGAACACAGAGGAGTACGAGTCCGACCGCGTCGACGACGTGAGTCAGAACTACTTCGATGCCAACTGGGACGCAATCGAGACGCGGATCAAGTTCTTCCCTGGGCTCCGAATACTGGCGGGACTTGGGTTCGTCGTCACGTTCCTCGTCGGCGGGCTCTGGGTCGTCGAGGGCGGTGCCCCGCTGTTTTTCTCGGGGACGCTCTCAGCCGGTGAGTTCGTCACGTTCATCCTGCTCACCCAGCGGTTCATCTGGCCGATGGCCCAGTTCGGGCAGATTATCAACATGTACCAGCGCGCACGCGCCTCCTCAGCGCGAATCTTCGGTCTGATGGACGAGCCCTATCGCGTCTCCGAGATGGAGGACGCGCCAGACCTGGAGGTCGACGAAGGTCGCGTCGAGTACGACGAGGTGACCTTCGGCTACGACGACGAAGAGACCATCGTTGAGGACATCGACTTCGAGGTCGAACCGGGCGAGACGCTCGCACTCGTCGGTCCGACCGGTGCAGGCAAATCGACGGTTCTCAAGCTGCTCCTTCGCCTCTACGATGTCGACGAGGGGGCAGTCCGAATCGACGGGACCGACGTGCGCGGCGTAACGATTCAGAGTCTCCGCCAGTCGATGGGGTACGTCAGTCAGGATACGTTCCTATTCTACGGGACAATCGAGGAGAACCTCACCTACGGCTCGTTCGACGCTACACGCGAGGAAGTCATCGAGGCAGCAAAGATGGCCGAGGCACACGAGTTCATCAAAAATCTCCCCGACGGTTACGACACCGAGGTCGGCGAGCGCGGCGTCAAGCTCTCTGGCGGCCAACGCCAGCGGATTTCTATCGCACGAGCCATCCTGAAGGACCCGGATATCCTCATCCTCGACGAGGCCACGAGCGATGTCGACACCGAGACAGAGATGCTCATCCAGCGTTCGCTGGACAAGCTGACTGCAGACCGGACGACGTTTTCGATTGCCCACCGCCTCTCGACCATCAAGGACGCAGACCAGATTCTCGTCCTCGAAGGCGGAGAAGTGGTCGAGCGCGGGAACCACAGCGAACTACTCGAAAACGACGGACTGTACGCCCACCTCTGGGGCGTTCAGGCGGGCGAAATCGACGAGTTACCCCAAGAGTTTATCGAGCGCGCCCAGCGCCGCCAGGCCCGCGTCGAGGCCGAAACTGACGACGACGACTGACTGTCGGCAGCGGCGGATTCCGACCCGACCAATCACCTTTTGAGAGTCGCTCCCCCAAAGAGAGTCATGAACGTCTTCGCCGTGGAGGGGTTGCCGGAGATCGAGCCCGGCGACGACATTGCCACGCTCCTCGAACGAGAAATCGAACTCGGTCCCGACGATATCGTCTGTGTTGCGAGTACCATTGTCTCGAAGGCCGAGGGCAGGCAGGCCGACTTGGCCGACTTCCCGGCTGGCGACCGCGCCGAGGCGATTGCAGAGACAATCGGCGGCATTGCCGGAGAAACAAAGGACCCCCGGTTTGCACAGGCAGTCCTCGAAGAGAGCGAGGAGTTACTGCTGGAAGCACCGTTCCTGCTTGCTGTGACGCGGTTCGGACACATTACCGTCAACGCGGGCATTGACCGGTCGAACGTGCCGGACTCGGATTTGCTGTTGTTACCGGAAGATCCGACGGCAAGCGCCAAGCGCCTGCACGATGCGCTCGGGGTTCCGGTTATCGTGACCGATACGTCTGGCCGGCCGTTCCGGTACGGCCAGCGGGGTGTCGCGCTCGGCTGGGCTGGGATGCCGGCAGCCAGAGACTGGCGGGGGCGGCTCGACCGCGACGGTCGAGAGATGGGAGTTACCGTCCAGGCTGTTGTCGACGAACTATCCGCGTCCGCAAACCTCGTCACCGGCGAGGGTGCCGGTGGCACGCCCGTCGCAGTAATCAGCGACTGGGAGTTCGGTGACTTCGACGGGAGCGATAATCTGTTCCGCGAGGAAGATGACGACATTATCAGAGCGGCACTCAAGGAGTGGTCGTATGCTGGGAATTGAGCTAACACCGGAGGAGCCTGTCCCAGACCTGGTCGAGTACGCGACGACCGCCGCGGACAGCGGGTTCGATACCGTATTCTGCAGTCATCATTACAACAATCGCGACGAATTTACCGCACTGGGTGCTATCGCCAACGCGACCGATGAACTGCGCCTCGGTCCGGGCATCACAAACCCATACGAGACGCATCCGGCGTCACTGGCGTCTCGGATGGCGACACTCGACGAACTGGCCGACGGCCGCGGCATCTTCGGGGTAGGCGCCGGCGACCGCTCGACGCTGAAAAACCTCGGATTTGATCACGACAACGCGCTTCGACGCGTGCTCGAAACCCTCCGAGTGTCTCGACAGCTCTGGGACGGCGACCGTGTCAACCACGACGGCACATTCACCGCTGCCGATGCAGGGCTGAACTACACACCGAGTGAAATTCCTGTCTACGTCGGCGCACAGGGCCCACACATGACGCGGATGGCGGCGAAATACGCTGACGGCGTTCTGTTCAACGGCTCGCATCCACGTGACATCGAATGGGCGGCCGACCGTATCGAAGAGGGACGCTCAAAGCGCACCGAGGAGACGGCAGGGGGACCCGACCGCGTCTCGGAGTTCGATTTCGCCGCGTACGCGAGTGTTAGTGTCGCCGCCGACGCGGGGGCTGCCCGGGAGGCAGCCCGCCCTCCTACTGCGTTTATCGCAGCCGGCGCGCCGCCGCCTGTGCTTGCACGACACAACATCGACAAGGAACGAGCGGGCAAGATTCAGGAGGCAATCTCGTCGGGCGAGTTCACCACAGCCTTCGAAACCGTCAGCGACCAGATGCTCAATGCGTTCTGTATCGCTGGCGGCCCCGAAACCGTAGCGAGTCGACTTGATGAACTGTTGGAAACTGCAGACAGCGTCGTTATCGGGTCACCGGTCGGTCCAGATATCGGCGAGGCGCTCTCCGTTATGGATGTTGAATCTCTATCTTGCTCGGGGTGAGGAGGTCGATTCCGGCACCGAGTGCGAGGTATCCGAGTGCGAGCGACGGAACGACGACGAAAAGCGCGCCAAACGCGAGCAGGAGCCCTTCGGCGGGGCCTTGGGCCGCGACGTCAGCGAACTCTCCGGGCATGTCGATGATGCTATCGATAAGCTTAGAGATTGCACTCATACATACATATTCGGACGGGCGGTATTTGTTCGTTCTGATACCCGAACAAGAGCCAGACGTCGACCAGCATCGCTAAGGGCGCGTAGCGACGAACATCAATATGGACGACACCTCACTGGATGAGTTCGTCGACGGCTACGGTGAGGAATCAGCAGGCGGAAACGACAGCGAGCACAGTAGCGAACCCACAGCAGACGAGAGTCCATCAGCCGATGATATCGAGCCCGCAGCACCGACTTCCGAGCTGACTCCATCCAAGACTGACTGTCAGCAGTGTGGAAAGCCAACAGAACGCCTGTGGCGCGACGACGGTGAATTCGTCTGCCAGGACTGCAAGGACTGGTAGAGTAGTCCGGTTCCGGCACCCGACAATGGCTGTTCGAGGTGTTCATTCTTTCGCAGTACAAGCGAATATTTTTATACTGAGGTCCGGGTATTCCGCGGGTGTATGCTGCGAGGAGGCCGAGTGATTGTCCTGATTGCATTGGTTGTACTTGCAGGCTGTGCCGGGCTGTCCGGAAGCGAAACCGGCACACCAGAGAGCACATCGACAGAAGTCACACCGGCGACACCAACAGCAACGCCGACACCGGCAGCGACCCCGACTGCAACGCCCACGCCGACACCCACAGAGACACCGACACCCACGGCGACGCCAACGCCAGAGTACGACACCGAAGACGTTGCGGCGTCGACCGAGTACCCCCAGTCGGTCGCTCTCACCACGCTCGCCTGGAACGAAAGCATGTACATGATTGAAGGAAAAGCCGAGGTCTACGACGAGAGTGACGACCTCGTTCGGGAGTTCCGCTTCGACGGCGACGCAAAGCATACGATGACTGACCTCGACCCCGGCACGAACTACACGGTCGTCATCCCCGAAGTCGGCTACTACGAGATGCCGACCGTCACCGCCCACTTCGACCCCGGCCAAGTCGATAGCCTCAACATCACGACCGTCCCCGAGTTCAACAGTACCGACAAGTTCCAGTGGCAGTGGCGATACATTCCCTACTCGTTCATAAACGACACTACGCTCGAACTCAAAGACAGCGAACTCGACGACCTGCGCGAAGACAAATACCAGCTCGCCGGGAACGGTACATACGATGAGGGTGACTGGGAGTACATCTGGAACCTGAACTGGGTCTTTTGGGATGACGACCTTGTTCCTGAGACAGCAACTAATATTAGTGGCGACCTAAATTATCGGAAGCTCAATGGAAATTGGACTAAGCCTGTTGATGAGCGAGGCTTCCCGGTACACCCAAACCACCGCCCCTCGTTCAGGCCTGTCATTGACGGCATCTTCCAGATGGACAACCTCACGCTGGAATACGTCAACACCCAGACGTTGAACGAGTCGTCCGTCCCGAAACACCTCCGTCTTAAAAACTGGTCGACACCCGAGGAAATCAAAGGCGAAGAAGTCCTCGTGTTCAACATTGAACACTGGGGCCACTCCGAACGGGCTGGTGGAACTTACTACATTCGGAACAAGAGCCAAGCCCGCATCTACGTTGATAAGGACACGGGACACATCCTCCGTTATCAGGCACGCGAGCGGCTTGGAGTCAACATCGGCTCGTTTGACGCATACGCAGGAAATAATCCGAGCATCCACGTCATCGACTTTTACAACCACGGTGACGAGGACATAGAGGTTGATCCAGACGACTATCCCCCATACGAAGACGAGAAAGACTAACTGCTCGGCTCGACAGTCTGCTCTTCGACCGCCACGAGAAGAGACGCCTCGCTTACTGCTGGACGGATAGATAGAAACAGACCTAACCGCCGTTAGAAGACACCGATTGCATTCGTCTTTATTAAGAGTTCGCAGGACAGCGATACAATTTCTTCATTACGCAAGTAGCGCAGATCACAGTTCATAACAATATTTTGACTTCTTAGAGCGTTATTGGAGATCGGAAGCTGAAGGGATTGATATCACCGCTGTGAGTGGTGAATAGAAGGCCAATTTCTGCTGTCTAATGCCGTTGCTGTATTGCAGTTATGCTCTTAACTAAACACGAATGACACCAATTGGACCAGGACCGATTGGGCCGATTCCGCCGGGGTCCACTCCGATACCCGAACCGCCCGTGTCGGTACCACCACTATCATCGTCGCCTCTATCTGGTTCGGAATCTGGGCCAGGTCCAAACACGGGGTCACCGGAGGGACCAACCAAGCCGGTATTGCTCGTCGGGTCTGTGTCAACTCCGGTGTCCGGCTGTGGGTCCGGGTCCGGCTGCGGGTCTGGCTCTGGCGCAGGTTCGGACCCGAAATCAGTGTCAGAGCCAATATCGTCGAGACCGCTTCCCGGACCAACCACGCCAGGGTTCGTATCGACTGAATCAGACCCACCAGAATCAGCCGAATTATCCGTCCCGCCACCAGCATCAGAACCACCGTCCGGGTCTAAATGTTGCTCGTCTTCTGGGACTGTCACGTCGTCGCTCACGTCTCGGGTTTCGTCAACGCCGAAGTTTCCGTTGCCGAGTTCTACGTCCTCGTTGAGGTCTGCCTTGATTGTGCCCCCCTCTGCACCGAGGACTGCATCTGGAATATCGTCGCTCCCGTCGATATTATACTCAGTGCCATCCTCTGCCACGAACGTCACGTCGTGGTTCGCGGGTTCTATCTCGACTGGATCGTGGTCGACATCCTCCGGTGGCACAACCTTCAGAACAGCTTCTCTGTCACCGCCCTCGGTTTCGACGATTTCTGCGTCGAGGTCGCCCTCCATCGCGTCCGCCCCACCATCACCGCCGGAACCGCCGATACCGCCGTCACCGATACTACCACCACCGCCACCGTTACCAGGCGCTCCGTTGTCACCGTTGCTGCCACTGCCCCCGTTACTGCTGCCTCCATCACTTCCGCCGTCACTACTACCGCCACCCGACGAAGCGCCGCCGTCGTTCTCGCTGTCTTTGACAGTCACGTATCGGGTGTCAGTTTCGTTGGCTGTGTGTGCGACAAAAGAATACGTACCGTCGTCGTCCCCGGCGGTGTTCCAGGCGAGTCGGAGTGTCTGCTTCGAGCCAGGAGGGGCCGAGACGCGCCCGCTGTCGACGGTCGTCCCGTTTCGGGTAAGCGAAACCAACTGTGTTGCCGTCGCCTCGCCGACGTTCTCGACTCGTGTCGTAGCGACGACTGTCTCCCCTGCCTCAACGGAGGTATTGATATCGGTGATGCTCACAGCTAGATACGGCTCCGGCGGGACGACACGGACGGTGATACCGTCGCTTGACTGATACCCCTTCTCGTCGACGACAGTCGCGTTGATTTCGTGAACGCCAGGCTCGGCGAACGTGACTGTCGTCTGATTGGTCGCCGACCAGTCCGCCGAGAGCCGTTCGCTCGTGTGAGGGGATCCCTCGTGGTGCCAGAGGACCGAGGCAAGCGGCTCCTCAGTCGCATTGGCTGAGACAGAAACCGTCCGCTGGGTGCCCGCAGTGACGGTTGATGGCCCGTCGACGGTGACCTCTGGTGGGTCGTACGGCTCGACTGTCACATACAGCGTGTCCGTATCAGTCCGTCCCTGGTCGTCAGTGACGGTGACTGAGACCGCATACTCCCCAACTTCGTTGGCATCGAATGATGTCTGCATACAGGTGGAACACGCGGGTTCGACTGTCGACCCGCCCGGTGTCTCTATCTGCCACTCGTAGGAGTCGATTGTTCCCTCTGGCGCAGTCGAACCCCCTGCGTCGAGATACACCGTCTCCCCCTCGGTGACGGTCTGGTCGAGGCCGGCATCAGCCAATGGCCCGAACCCGCCAGCAGTTGTTCCAGCGCCCACCCCCATAGCAAAGAGGACTACGAGAGCGACGCTTCCCCCTACCACTACCGTGTTGATGCGTCGTTGCGGTCGCATCGGTACGGCTTGTTGTCCTGTGTTGTTATATAAATACGAGGTTGTATTTTGTATTTTAAAATCAGATTCGGAAAGCAATACCAGCACTCGATGAGCAGCCGCCTGGTAATGATGGTCCTGGCTACTGATTGTTATCGTTATGATTATTTTCTAACATAGGTTGCAGCACCGTACTGCTCGATGGCGAGGTCCAGTGTTGAGCCGGAAGTGACGGCCCGTGGCGCGGCTGCTTGCAGGGTCAACAGGGAGAACGGAAGCTATAGGTGAGAAACAGGGCAACGGATACCCAGTGAGCATCGCAGCGGAGCGAATCGAGCGGTTACACAAACTGGCACGGGATGCCGTCCGCGAGGGACACGACGACCGTGCTCGCCGCTATGTCCGTCGAGCGCGACGCCTCGCCGAGCGAAACCGGCTACGCCTCCCTCGTCAGTTCCTCCGGTTTACCTGTGACCGCTGTGACCTGGCGCTGGTGCCGGGAGCGAATGTCCAAGTCAGGCTACAGGACGGACACGTTGTCATCACCTGTGACTGTGGCGAACACGACCGGTATCCGTACGAGTAGGTGGATTCTGCCAGGGAGTTTGCCCAAGTATAAAGGGCAATAGCCCGGAATACGTTCATCAATGAGTTCCGACAAACGCCGAGAGAAGATGCATACACTCGACGTGACAGTCTGGGTTGGCAAGAACGGCGTCGAGTCCGTCGTCGACGAGTTGGAGACACAGCTGGAGGACAGACGATACGTGAAAGTGAAGTTCCACCGCTCGGCACGCGGAGGGACTGACACAGACGCACTCGCGGCCGATCTGGCCGACCGCGTCAACGCGACAGCCGTCGAGACCCGTGGCCACACGGCAGTGATAGAGCGATGAGTGGGCTGGCTGTCCTCGCCGACGGGATTGCAGCTACGACCCCCGTTGCTGACCTCCTCGACGATGCGAATGTCCCGTGGGCGGCGACGATTGCACAGGCTGTCGTTTTTTTCGGCGTGCTGGTGGTCCTGTTTTACCTCGGCCGAACACTCATCACGCCGGTGGCAGGCCGGATGATGAACGCCCGAGGGCTCGATAGCCACGCCAAGAAGCCGCTGAAAAAGCTCATAAACTTCGTCATTCTGTTCGTCGCACTTTCGGTGGCCTTCGGGATGGCCGGGTTCGGAAGCTTCCTCAGGTCGCTTGCGACGATTGCCGCCGCAGCGACACTTGCAATCGGGTTTGCACTGCAGAACGTCATACAGAACTTCGTCTCTGGGATATTCATCTTTGCCGACCGCCCGTTCCGTATCGGCGACTGGATCGAATGGGACGACAACGCCGGCGTCGTTGAGGATATCAGCCTTCGTGTGACGCGGGTACGGACATTCGACAACGAGCTGTTGACCGTGCCAAACTCACAGCTCACAGACAACGTCATCAAAAACCCCGTCGCGAACGAACAGCTCCGTCTCAAGTTCGACTTCGGAATCGGCTACGACGACGACATCGACACGGCAACCGAGATTATCGTCGAAGAAGCTGAGAACCACGATGACATTCTAGACGAGCCAGCACCGTCGGTCAGACTCGTGGAACTCGGCGACTCGGACGTTGCTCTTCAGGCGCGAGTTTGGATTGCAAACCCGAGTCGGTCGGATTTCGTCGCAACGCGCGGCGAGTACGTCCAGGCGGTCAAAGAGCGATTCGACGAAGAGGGTATCAACATCCCCTATCCGAACCGCACCATCGGCGGGACGCTCGACCTGTCGAACGTTGGTACGTTCGGCGAAACAGCCGACGACTGATCACAGTTACCGGGCCAAGGGACTCGCCATTTTGGCACTACTGTTATCGAAATCACGCAGTTAACTACAGATTAGCAAGAATATTTTTCATCGTCCGTGAACGAAATATGCAATTCTGGAAAAGATTTAAGTCCTGAGAGAGTCAACATATTGGATACAGGAAGACGTTTTCCCGGGCATAAGCCCCGACTCCCAGTCCAACATGACAGATACCACCACGAGACGATACGCGCGCGAAAGCGAGAACGAAAGCGAAGATGAGTCAGAGCGTACTGACGACGAGACACTCACCTGTCCGGAGTGTAGCGGAACGCTCACGTCAGACGCGGAACACGGCGAGACCGTCTGTGAAGACTGCGGGCTCGTCGTCGAAGAAGACGAGATTGACCCCGGTCCAGAGTGGCGGGCGTTCGACGCCCGTGAAAAAGACGAGAAGTCCCGTGTCGGTGCGCCGACGACACAGATGATGCACGACAAGGGGCTGTCGACGAACATCGGCTGGCAGGATAAAGATGCCTACGGCAATGCCCTGTCGAGTCGCCAGCGCGAGAAGATGCAACGGCTGCGCACCTGGAACGAACGGTTCCGCACTCGCGACTCCAGAGAGCGCAACCTGAAGCAGGCGCTGGGCGAAATCGACCGGATGGCCTCGGCGCTCGGTCTCCCCGAAAACGTCCGGGAGACCGCGAGTGTCATCTACCGCCGCGCGCTCGAAGACGACCTGCTGCCCGGCCGCTCCATCGAAGGTGTCGCGACCGCATCACTGTATGCGGCCGCCCGCAAAGCCGGTACCCCACGCTCGCTCGACGAACTCACACAGGTGTCACGCGTCGAGAAAGACGAAATCGCACGTACCTACCGCTATGTCGTCCGGGAACTCCAACTCGAAATCGAGCCGGCCGACCCCGAAAGCTACGTGCCCCGCTTCGTCTCCGATCTGACGCTCTCTGAAGAGGTCGAACGTCGCGCGCGTCAGTTGCTCGGCACGGCAAAGGAACAGGGCGTTCACTCCGGTAAGTCGCCGGTGGGTCTGGCGGCGGCGGCGGTCTACGCAGCTTCGCTGTTGACCAACGAGAAGGTTACCCAGAGCGAGGTCAGCGAGGTGGCGAACATCTCCGAGGTCACCATCCGAAACCGCTATCACGAACTGCTCGAAGCAGAGGAAGACATCCACGGGCTCTAGGCCGGCGGTCGAACGATACGCCTTTTTCTGTTGAGACCTGAGCCAGCGCCGATGACAACGATTCCCACATCGGCGTTCGCAGACCAGCTGCAGGCGCTCGACCACGAGGAACACCGGTCGTTCGTCGCGGCACTCTGGTCGCTCGCCGGGTGGGAGACAACCGTAGACGGCGATGTCGTCGTCTGTACCCGAAACGGCAGGGAACGACGGCTGCTGGTGCTGCCGGCCGGCCGGCTGGCTCGTGTCCGATACGAGCCGCCACCGGCAGACCAGGTTGACCATGTCGTCTCACCGCGTGTCACGGATGGAGAGACAACAACAGTCGGGGATAGCGAACTCACGCTTGTCGATGCAGAGGATATGCGCCACCGGCTCGTGTACGGCTGTGAGCCCGCCGCCGCGGAGCAACTCTGGGATAGATACACTGACGTCCCGTTGCGCGGTCCATCCTGGGAGGAATCGGGCGACAGGTGGCTGTGGGCACACGCGGCACTGGGGGCCGTATCGCTCGTGTTGGTCGCCGGTGCCGTGGCCGTGCTGGTGTTGGGCCTACCGTTTCTGGAGGCGGAGAGCCCGTCTGAATCGCGCGTCGGGGCGCTCGACGGCAGCCTAGACCGCGAGATAGCGGTCGGACCGGCCGAGTGGGAGAGTCGACAGCCAACAAGAATACCATGGGAGACAACGGTGTATGCCGGGACAAGAGACGGCTCCCTTGGCGCGCTCGACGGAGAGACCGGCAAGCCGCTATGGACGACAAATCTGGGTGACCGGCTTCGTACCCCGCTGGTGGTGAACGGGACCGTCTACGTCCGTTCGATATCGGGCGTGTACGCGGTCGATGCACTGACTGGAGAACAACAGTGGGCCTACACCAATACGACGGAGAACTCCTCTCACTACGAGATTCTCTACAGCACGAGCACTCGCCTCACCGTCGTGAACGGGTCGGTCTATTTTGGTGACGGCGAGCAGCTGGTGGCACTGGACGCGGCAACGGGCGATGAGCACTGGCGCGTCGAGTCCGAGACAGTCATCGCAGGGGCACCGACAGTACTCGACGGGACCATCTACATTGGTGGACTCAACGGCACCGTCGCGGCACACGACACCACAGATGGCGAGCGAGTCTGGCAGAGAAGCTACAACGGCGAGACGTTCTATTCGAGTGGTATTCCGAGTGGGCGAACGAACGAGACCATCTTCGTCGCTGGCGATTCGGCGCTGTACGAGTTCGACACGGCGACCGGCAAGCAACGCTCGCAGTTCGACAGCGTCGTCTCGGGCGGCATGTCTCCCCCGGTCGTCCTCGCCGGGAACGGGACTCTCGGCAACGCGACCGAGGATTCGATGGTCTACGCCGCAGGCGCACGTTCGTTCCTGTACGGGTTGGATGCCGAGTCCGGCCAAGAACAGTTCAGGTACCGCGACGAAGTCGCACAGTTTTACCCCCCAGTGGTCGACAGGGCCGGTGACAACGAATCGGCGTCGGTGTATCTGGTGGGCCAGTCGCCGGTCAGTACCGCTTCCGCGACAGTGACAGCGCTCGACGCGAAGACGGGGGATGCACGCTGGCATGTGACAGAGCCGAACCAGCCCCTGTTGGCACCCACGACACACGATGGGGAGCTGTATGTCGGTACCGCCGCGGGTGAGGTGCTGGCACTCGGGACCGAGAACGGCACCGAGCGCTGGCGTGTGGCGGCCTTCTCGGGCGACGTGACGGGTGCGGTAACAGTCGTGGCCGACCCCGTTCGTGGCGACAGTGTCGACTCCCGAGTGCGTCTCGGCGTCGAGGGCCACCACGATTGGCTCACCAGCCAGAAACAGACCACTGAGGGCGGCGCGGGGTCCATTTCGGTGGTCGACACGAACGTCACCCAGACTGTCGCCGCCAGAGAGCAAGCCGAGGTCCAGGTGACGCTCGTGAACACCGGTAGCGAGCGAGCAAATACGACAGTCACCGTCACTCCCGACTGGGAGACCGCCGACGGACCACGTCCGGTGACAATCGGCCTGGGTCCCGGCGAAGGCAGCGAAGTCGTCGCCTCGTTTGCTGCGCCCGAGACGACCGGTTCTCGCTCGATAGCCGTCACTGTCGGCGACGAACGCTTCGAGTATACGACAGCCGTCCGCGCCCGACCAACGCACGAGGTGACGGCGCTGAACAGCCCCGAGACAGTGTGGGCGGACAGCAACGCGGAGGTCATCGCATCGCTGCGAAACACGGGCAACGTGACCGCAACCACCCCTGTTGCGCTGGCGTTCGACGGAGAGGTCGTCGATTCGACAGAGCAGACGATTCGCCCCAACGAGACGGTACCGGTCACGCTCACGCTCGACCCCGACAACGCGCCGGCCGGGGAGTACAACTACACCGTCGCGACGGGCGACCGCGTGCGTTCGGGGAGTATCGAAGTGCTGGCTGTCGACCGACGTGAGGACGCACTTCCAGTCGTCTCGCAGGTGTTCGGCGTGACGTTGCTCATCAGCGGCCTCGCGCTTGGCTGGCGGACCGTAACCGACCTGCGGACGACACTACAGGCCCGAGGAGACGCCGCCGAATCCTGATCTCAGATAGCTCTGACTGTGTAGCCCGTCTCAGCGGCGTCGAACTGGTCGAAGACGAGCCCCCAGGCGAGAAGACGGTCGAGATACCCCTCGCGGGCCCGACCGATGTGCCGGCGGTGGTCGTCGTCGAGTCGCGTGTGAATCTCTGTTTTCGTGAGCGGTTCGGCTGCCGCGTCGAGAACCGCCAGCACCTCCGAGACGCCGAAGACCTGTGTTTCGAAGCAATCACCGAGTGAATCGACGGCCAGCGCGTCGACACTCCGGAAGTAGCCGTCACCGTCGTCTGTGACACAGCCAAGCGCCGAGAGGAAGACGAGCCACTCGCTTGCGTACTCGCGGCGCTCGACGCCAACCCGGTCACAGAGTCGGGCACAGCAGTCACTCGTCTCGGCAGGGTCAGCAGGCACGGCCTGCCAGACACGCTCGATGTCCGAGATGTCGCCCGCAGGCGGTAGCTGTCGGTATCGCATCAGAGTCCGAAGCTCTCAGCCAGGGTAGCTTCGTCGCGCTCGCCGTAGACGTGGGTGTCGCCGCCTCTAACATCGATTGTGACCTGGGCCGGGGCGAACAGCTCAACCGGAAGCTGGTCGTAGGCCCAGTCGACGGACTCGAAGATATCGACGAATGGGTCACCGTGTTCGTCCCCGGCCGTCGAGACGACCTCGTCGAACCGGTCGAACGGCTGGTCGACGACGAGATGTACCTGGCCGCCGTAGGCGAGGGCGTCGTTCGTCCGGGCCATCGCGGTCGGCTCGTCGTGGGCGACCGGCGCAACCGGGGCCGACCCGCTGACAGAGAGCACGTCGAGGGGATCGTAGCCCAGTTCCGAGAGACGGAAAACAGCCAGTTCGGCCGCTCGCGAGGCCGCGAGAACGCTACCGGTTACACTCGCTGTCGAGAACGTCGGCAGGAAGACACTGCTCTCGGGGACGTCAGCGCGAGAAGCAACGGCAGCGGCGACCTCCTCGTCGGGCAGCTGGTCTGCCTCGACGGCGAGGACCGCAAACTCGAAGGCGTCCTGGAAGGCGATGCGTTCGTAGATGTCCTCCTCAGCGACGAGCGCGCGGGCCGGTCCGCTTCCGAGCCCCTGGAAGTTCTCGGTCTGGAGCTCCCAGCCAGCCTTACCCGAGCACAAAAGCGCAAGTGCCGGGTGGTCGGTCGTCATCTCGACGTGTGTGAGCGGTGCTCCGGCAACCTCGTCGACACTGCTCTGGACAGTCGCCAGCCCAGCGGTCCCAATCTCGGCGAGCAACAGCCCCGCCTCGGTTGCCCCAGGCAGTTCGACACCGAAATCCAGCACCATCGCCTCGTTGTCGAGGGTGTGTACGTCGATAGTGAGCTCCTCCGCGAAGTCGATGGCCTCGTCGACCAGTTCCATGGCCATCCGGTTGAGACTCTCCATACTCCTCCGTTCGTGTCGCCTCCCTTATCAACTCGTGGACTGCCGTTACCGGCTGGTCGCCTCTCGGCCGAGATGGTCTTCGACTGCGTCGACTTTCGCCGCTGCCGGGTCGTCAGTCGTCCGCTTGTCGTCGATTTTTAGGAATGTGCCGACCCTATCACTGTCGACGGCTTCGTGAGCTGCCTGAGCGGCCGCAAAAATCTCCGAGACTGCTTCGGCTTCGAGTATCGTCCCCATCGGCGTCGTCTCGTACGCCACGTCGAACGACTCCAGTGCTTCGACTGCCTTGGCTATCTCCGGTGCCATGCTCCCTTCGACTGTCGGTGAGACAGCGAGAAACGCAGTGACTGTCATACAGGCAGTACTGTCGCCACACGCAAAAGCACACCAGACAGGTAGTGTTCAGATAAGGGATTTCGGGGAAGAGTAAGATGGAGAAAGCCCTCGACGCTTTCGACTCCCACGTTCCGCTCATGCTATTCGCGGAACACTCGCTGCGCTCCTCGCTCCCTCCGGTCGCTGTGGTGCTTGCGTCGTCGGGGTTCGTCGAGAGCGCCTCGCCCTTTCAGTTACCGTCTCCGCGTGCTGTGAGGGATATCAGAAGTAAAATTTAGTAATAGAAAATATTGTTTTTCATAAGGCCAGATTTATATGGATGTGGCGCCAATATAGTACTGTATGAGTACCCAGAAGTCACCGCGACGCGAGTTCGGTAGTGTCGGAGAAAACGAGCTACGGCTGGAGACAGAGAAGGCAACGCAGGTCATCGACGCGTTGAACGCAGACCTTGCGGCCACGTACGTCCTCTACCACCAGCTCAAGAAACACCACTGGAACGTCGAGGGAGCCGAGTTCCGGGATATCCACGAGTTCCTCGGAGAGGCCGCCGAGAACGCAGAGGAGGCCGCAGACGAACTCGCAGAGCGTGCACAGGCCCTCGGCGGGACCCCCGTTGCTGGCCCCGCCGCAATCGCCTCGCATGCACCTGTCGACTCAGAAGATGAAGACGTCTACGACATTCGGACCTCGCTGGGCAACGACCTCAACGTCTACGGCGACATTATCGAGAACCTGCGCGACCACGTCGAGCTAGCGACGAACCTCGGAGACCACGCAACAGCGCAGATTCTCCGAGAGATTCTCATCGAGGTGGAAGAGGACGCCCACCATATCGAGCACTATCTCGAAGACGACACACTGGTGCTCGAAGACGCGACCAGATAACCGGTTACCGCTCCAGCGGGACTGTCAGGTCCGTTGCAATCCAGCCCTCTGTGTTGTCTTCCTCGGTGAAGACCGTGCGGTCAGGCGAACTGCGGTGCATCGTCACCTTGCATTCGTCCTCCGGTGGCTGCTCTCTGTCTGCTTCCGATTCGTTGAAGGCGTCCATTACCCTGGATTAGGCACTCCTAAAAATATAAGCGTTTTGGTTGGCCTAAACAACTATCAGTTCACATGAGCTGCCATCGGGGGACCATGTGATATGATACCGCATTCTGTGAAATCTATTTCAGTAGACAATCCTACAGAAATATAATTCAGATTATATTTATACGGGTGAGACCACTAGTTTCTAGTGATGAGATTTGGACATTCACCTTCACTGCCTCGTCTGTCGGGCCGACTCTCTCTGACGGCGATTGGCGTTGGTCTCGTCGTCCTCGCAGTTATTGCGACGCCGATGGCGGTTGCGTTGCCGATTGGCGGGACCGTTGTGACGACAGGTATGCTCTGGGGTATCGACAAGCTGCAGTCAGACAGCCAGGCGACAGCAAACCGAGTCGACTGTGCGCCGGCCACCGAGGCCTGTGTCGATAGTCCGGGCCCCTGTGCGGCCGACGACTGATTAGGCTAGCGTGGTACGCTTTTGTATCGTGGTACCGTAGTCGACGTATGAGCGACGCGGATTCCGATCCGGAGATTCGAGAACTCCTCTCCGAGTTGACGACGACGCTTCAAGAGTTAGAGGATGAAGTAGAGCGCGGACGACCGCGCGGGCCGCGCCTTCCCACGGCGAACGAGCTGGCGCGGTTCACAAGCGAGGTGGCGATTCCGGGGCTCGTTCTCCTGCTCCGGACGAACATCCGCGCACTCCAGTTGCTCCAGCGGACGCTCCGTCTCGCTGACGGCCGAGAGCCGTCGCCCGAGGGTACCGTCTCCGAAGCTCGAAACCGAGCGGAAGACGTCGGCCGCGCCTCACTCTCACAGCTCGACGACGTCCTCACAGACCTCCAGTCCGCCCTCGAAGGTCGAAGCGAGAGCGAGCAAGCAACAGAGCTCCTCGACCGTGCCCGCGATCTCCGCGAAGAGGTTCAAGACGAGTTGGCCCAAGACGGAGCCACGCCTGCGGAAAGCCCCAGCACAGACGACGCGGCTGCCATCGGTATCGACATCGAGTCAGAACTCGAGTCACTCAAAGACGACCTCGACGAAGCCGACGACAATCAAAACAACAGCGGAACAGACGATGCACCAGATGACGGCGACGACGAGCCGTCCTAGCTCGTCTCTCGTTCGGCCGTGGCTTCACGGTCGGCCTCCAGTTCCCGGTCGATGTCGTCTCTGATTTTCGAGACAGATTCGACGGTGACGACGTTGCCGCCGCCGGGGTCAACCACGATAACCTCCTCGCCTTCTGGAATGTGCCCGTCCATGCTGCGGGCCTTGTAGTATGGGTTGAAGCCGCCGTCGTCAAGTTTGATTTCGCCCTCGGTCGGTGTTACCTGTTCGGTCACACGCCCGGTCAATCCGCGAAGCGAGTCCGAGTCTGAGGTGCGTGCCTTGCCCGAGCCACCCATCACGTCAAGTTCGCGGTACGCCCAGAGCGTCGCCAGCGAGGCGACGATGACGATGAGACTCATGAGGACCAGATTGACCGTCCCGGGGAGGATGAACGTTCCCAGATAGCCCACCAGCCCGGCCGCAAACAGCGCGACACCGACGACGAAAAAATGTGCGCCGGGAGCGAACGCCTCTGCAATAATAAGACCTGCACCTACCAGTATCAGAAGCAGTGGCAGATTCGTCAACGCAAGCTCCAACACCATACCACATAGTTGGAAGCCGCCCCGGAAAACAGTTCTGGCCGGGTTACAGACCGCGTCTACCAGTACGCCGTCCGGTCCCAGGTTCGCCACGGGCGTCCGATAGCGCCGAAAACGATGACCGCGGTCAGGAGAAAGCCGAACGAGAGCAATGCTGGCGTCTGCATCTCCGAGGAGCGAAACAGCTTGTTACCGAGGAAAAAGTTGCTTCCGATGCCGAGAACGGCCAGTGAGACGGCTGTCACAGCGACCGTCCCGACGAGTGTTCGCCATCGCATACGTCACGGTATGCATCCCCGATATAAAATGCCAAGGGTCCACGCCTCCGAAAGGAGGGTATGACCACCGTTGCCGTGTTGGCCGAGCTGCCCGACGACGTAGCGCTGGACCACGAGAGCCTCTCTCCGACGGATGCCACGGCGCTGTACCGCGCGTCACTTCTCGACATCTGTGACACCGTCCAGCACGGCGAGGCCGACCTGCTCGTGAACTACCCCGACTCTGACCGCAACAGCAAGACGGAGTTGCAGTCGTTGCTCGATGCCGAGCTAGCGGACCCAGGCTCAGTCCGGTACGAGGTTCAGGTCGGGGAGAGCTACGCGGGTCGCGTCGGCAACACACTCACCCATCTCCTCGATGCCGAGAACGAGCAGACAGTCGGCGTCGTCGAGCCGACGGCACCACTGCTGCGACGAGAGCACATCGGCACGATTGCGATGAAGCTCCGGCGTGACGACGTGGTCCTTGGTCCGACGACCGACGGCGGACTCTATTTTGCCGGGTTCACCGAGCCGGTTGATTTCACCGACAGCTACGCCCCGCCGGCTGTCGAGACGATGACTCAGCAGGCAGTCGATGCGGGGCTATCGGTCGCGTACCTGCCTGTCTTGCCCCGCATCGATACGCCTGCAGGACTCACAACGACTGTCTCGCTCGTTAGGGCACGCGCTGGAGCAGACAAGATTGTCCCCCCACGGACGACGGCCTGCATCGAGAAGCTGGGACTGACGGTCGAAGACGGAGACGTCGTTTCGACGCATTCCGACAACTCTTAGAGGGGGCAGGTAGAACAGCGTACTGCCGCTGGTGGGATAGCAAAGTGGCCTAATGCGCCTGCCTTGAGAGCAGGTGGGGTTTTGCCCCTCCTGGGTTCAAATCCCAGTCCCACCGTTTCTCGGAGTCACAGACGACGAAAAGCCTCATCTCCAACGTGGCTCCCGGAACAGTAGTGCGGAATCGCCCTTGCCGAAGATAGCGAAGCGGTCGCCCTCAGAAGCGTGCTTGTCGCCGCGATGCAGTTGCGTCACGTCCCCGGCCATCACCGCGTCTCTGATCCGTTCGGCCGGGAAGAGTTCGGTCCAGCGGTCGCCCCACTGATTGTGCCAGTACTCTTTGATGCTGGGACGAGCAGCGAAGTAGCGCTCTTGTTGGGCCTTCGGAAGCGTGGCGATCCACATCTCTGTCGGACCGACCCGGGCTGACTGACCCTCATCTTCACGGAGAGAGACTCGCCGTTTGGTTGGGAGTTCTCTCTGGCTGAGAGTTGAGTATCCGTTCGGCTGCTCGGCGTGCACCCGGGATATTACCTGCAAACGCCCCAAGGCTTCCTTCTGCGAGTCGTCCAGTGACGAAGACGCGGGAACACTCGCCATCCCGTTTTCTCCAAGCGAGCGTCGAGTCCTCGAGTACCGGCATCCCTCGGTACCCTCGTTCCAACGCGAGTTCCGAGGCGATCTGGTCTACTAACGGCCGGCCGTACACTGACTCAAATCCCGTCGCCAGCACCACGCGGTCTGCTTGGTATCCGACCCCTTGCTCCCCAGTGAGAAGTACCCCGTCTTGTGTCTCGACCGCTGCAGTAAGCTCTTCGTGATGGTGCTCGAGATTGTCGACCCTGTCGAGTTCACGCCGTAGGTACGGCGGTATTGTGCCTTCGTTACGCGCCTTCCGGAGTCGGTCGTATCGTGCCTGTGATCCAGGCGGCAGTGAATGGAGTTGCTTGGTGATATATTGCCAGTTGAGCCACCGCGGCTCTGCCTCGCGTAGCGCACTTTGCAGGGGCGACCGCGAGCAGAGCACGACCGATGTAGCCTGGCCTGCCACTGAGGTTGCAAACTGCGTTGCGGTTGTTCCGCCACCGATGACCCAGACACGTTCACCGTCTCTGATGCGCTGCGGTGGGGCTGTCGATTTGTCCCAGACATGGCTGACGCGATCTGTCTCCTCTGCCCAAGTGGGACAGTGGAACCGTTCGTTTGGACCGACGGCGAGCACGACGTTTGCGGCCCGGATCGAACCACCGGTCGTCTCGACGCGAAGCGGTCCATCGCCAGAGATTCCGGTGACTGTCGCTTTATCCACTAACTTTCGGAGATCGAACCGCTTGACGATGTACTCTGCGTAATCTATGAAGAGATCCAGCGTCGGGCGGGGCTGGCTGTTCTGTGTCGGAACCAGTTCGTCCCCGCGGTCGTTCGCCTCGGCAAACCGTTCGAGTCCGAATGGTGAGGGACCAATGTGCTGGACGTAGTTCGATCGCAACGTCTCCATACCGCAGGCTCGTGCTTTCTGACGAAACGATGCGAGCAGTTCACCCTCGCTGTCCACGACCATGAGGTCATCCGGGGTGATGCCGGATTCTTTCAGTTCACGGGCGAGATACGTCCCGTGGATCCCGCCGCCGACGATCAGCCACTCGACTCTCGAGTCCGGAGCGCTCATGTCTCAGCATACCAGCCAGGAGTATAATAAATTTACATCTAATAATAATAACTCTTATTAGATAGTGTTGTATATTTGCTACTGATGAATACGATGACAATCCCAGTGACAGTGTTGTCCGGAACACTCGGTGCGGGGAAGACGACAGTGCTCAATCACATTCTGGCGGAAAGCGGAGACCGTGATATCGCGGTACTCGTCAACGATATGGGTGAGGTCAACGTCGATGCGGAGCTCGTTGCCGAGTCCTCGGATATCTCTGAAGAGGAGGAGGAACTAATCGAACTATCGAACGGCTGTATCTGTTGTGAGTTGCGGGGTGACCTGTTGGACGCGATCGGGAGGCTCACGAGTGAACGTGAGTTCGACGCACTCGTGGTAGAGTCGACTGGCGTTGCCGAGCCACTCCCGGTCGCTCAGACGCTGACCATGGGCTTTAACCAGTCCGATCTCGATCCGACCGAGTTCTACGAGGAGACGAGCATCGAGCCACTGGCGAACTGCCACCTCGATACGACAGTGACGGTCGTGGACGCCCACCAGTTTGAGGAGGCGATGAACGCCGACGAAATGCTGAACGACGATGGAACAGACAAGCATCTTGGCGATTTACTCGTCGAACAGGTCGAGTTCTGTGATGTTCTCGTCCTTAACAAGTGTGACCTTGTCCCGAACGAGGAACTCAAAGAAATAGAGGAGACCCTCGAACGCCTCCAGCCACGCGCAGAGATTATGAGAACCGAATACGGCGCTGTCGCTCCCGAGAAAATCGTCAACACTGGACGGTTCGATTTTGAGGAGGCGAGCCAGTCCGCAGGCTGGATTCAAGAACTCAAAGAGCCACACGCGTCCGCCGAAGAGGAACACGGTGTGAGCTCACTCGTCTTTCACTCACGACGGCCCTTTCACCCTGAACGATTTGCAGATCTACTCGATGCATTGCCAGAGACGATCGTCCGGTCGAAGGGTCACTTCTGGCTCGCCGGGCGTGAGGAGATTGCGTTGTCACTCAACGTCGCCGGCCAGTCCGTTCGCGTCGGTCCCGGCGGTCGGTGGATTGCAACACTTCCCGAGGCGGAACAACAAAAACAGTTCGAAGCAAACCCCGTTCTCGAGGAACTGTGGGACGAACAGTGGGGAGACCGCGGCACACAGTTGGTCATCATCGGTCGTGAAATGAACCACGACGCCGTTCGTGAACAGCTCGAAGCCTGTCTGCTCACCGCCGAGGAAATGGAGGAGGCGTGGGACAGCTACGAGGATCAGTTCCCAACCTTTGAGTTCAACAATGAAGAGAGCGCCCCCGAGCAAGAAGATGGGGCTGAAGAACTCGGAATTGCAGACTAACAATGTCAGTCGAGTTTCAGACTGCCATAAAAAAGAGTGTAGCACGAGAAAACCGATCGAGCGCGGTCGACAGACTCGCCGCAAAGGACGAGCGCGCGAATCTGTCGGTGCTCGTCCAAGCAGGCGGGCTTGCTGGCGAGTTTCGTCGCCAGGCACTCAAAGGACTCATCAACTGTGGCGGTACCGAACAGTTGAAATCGCTCGCAGACGACCCGTCTGTCCCGAAATCGTTGCGTCGGCGAGCCGAGGAGGCAGTATGAGCGACGAAGAAAACACCGACGGACAAGACGAGCGAGAGCGACGAGTATGTCTCGATACTGGCCGCGAGCAGGGGCTGGTCGGCAAGTACGACATCTGGCTGTGCCGGCAGTCCTTCCGAGAGAAAGCCCGTGATATCGGGTTCAAAAAGCACGACTGACCGGAGAAGCACAAACGAGCAAGTCACAAACCAGCAGTGTGTTATCGTCGGCGGCGAGACGATTGTTGTCGGTGGCGAGATCACTACCGCTTGCCTGCACACTCGTGGAGCAGGGGTGGGTAACGATACTCACGCGACACCCACTTGAGTGGACGGTCGCCGAGACGGAGTCGTCGTGGGTCAACTGGGTCACATATCGAGGCGACCCTGCATGCCGAGCCACCGGGCTCGGAGCCTCTGTTTGTCGAGGTCACCGAGTTCGTTTCTCATAATCTTGGAGCCGCTTCTCGAATTCGCTGCAAGGATACTAGCGTCGGTAGCTTTATCGACGAAGTTCATTGCAGGAGTGATACCGAAGAGTGCAACGTCGATGTCTCCACTCGCGAATGCCTTGACGACGCTGGACCCGGAGCTGAACCGCTCGACTGTAACATCTGCCGCGACGCACTCGTAGTAGTTCTTCTGCGTCATCACGTAGTGTTGCATGTTTGGATAACTCGGGACGTACGCAACCGTGACAAAGTCGAGTGATTC